>CAVPKE010000014.1:0-73322 GCA_963705615.1 uncultured beta proteobacterium
CGTGCGCCGTGATAAGGCGGCGCTTTTCCAGTGGGTGCAAGCCCCACCCGGCAACCGCTCCAGCCGGAAGCACCGGAGCAGTCATGGGGGTGACGAAATGGCTGAAGCCTTCGGGTAAGCGTGTCACGAAATACGGTGACAGCGCGAGTGTGCAGGCCGTAACGCGAGTGAACGCTGAGCAAGCCTCGAAAAGGTCGATGCGCAGGCCGACCCGACAGCCATATCGGGGAAGGCTGACACGACTGGGTGAATGAGCGAAGCAGTAAGCCCGGTCGCTGCGCCGGGGTAGTGGCGACAGCATGTACACAAGGAAAGCGCGCGCAACACGGGAAACCCAGCTATGTGGTCGAGCGCACGATCAACCGAAAGCCCGTGAGGGACAGTTCGGGCGTGGCGGGGTGGCGGAGAGGCTCGTAGTACTGATGAAGTCGGGTAATGCCGATGGAGGAAAGGAGCCTTGGTTCAAGGCGGATGCAGGAAGCGACGAGGGAGACGAGATTGGGGCAACCCTACGAAACTCGAGAGCCTTCAGGAGTTGCGAACTGCATACCATGTGGAAGCGAAGGGAGAACTCGAACGGGGTTCGAGAAACCCGCCGGTCGGAGACGGGCGGCGCAGGTAGTTGCGGGCTATTGTCCTGATCGATGGAGCTGGGAACGCGCACTCGGCTGTCTTACTATCGACCTCGGCACCCGCGACTTTCCGTGGGCGAAAGCATGATGTCTTGTCCGAGAGCCGGATGCGGGAAATCTGCCTGTCCGGTTCGATGAGGGGGATGTGGAAACGGAGCTACGGCAAGGCTACTTGGGCACCGCCAGACGAAAGGGGCGGCAACAGACAAACCGAACCTACTGCCACCGCGCCACATCTCTACTCTACCGAGGCAGTGTAAAAACATGATTTCGGGCCGCTTTCGGGAGTACCCAAACTCCTCCCGACCGAAAACAAATCGAAAACAGCGCGTTCTACGCGGTTGTCTTTGTTCACACCTTGCCGATGTAATCGCCGTGGTTGGCCAGGGCATCGACGCGGGTGCAGCGGGGTTCGCCGAGATGGTCAATGCGCTGCGCAACGGCTCCGCCTATGTGAACGTCCACACGACGCAGCGTCCCGGCGGCGAAATTCGCGGCGCGCTGGGCGAGGCACACGACGATGACGAAGAGGACGACTGATCCGCGGCGTTGCGCATTGAACTGGCGGCGGGCCGGGTTCCAGGCTCGCCGTTCTCATATCAGAGCAGCCACCCAGATTGCGGGAAAAGTGGTTATCGGTGGGGCGTGAACGCCCTGGTCAGCTTCCCCGCCGCGCCACCGTCCGTCGCGGGCCCGGTAAACGCATGCCCTGACAGGAGCCAACGTCATCGCGGAATCTGGCGGGGTTCGTCCAGGCCATCAGCCCAATAGCTCAAGACTATCGATGATATTTCAACAATTAATTAGACATATCGGAACCAGATTTGTATCTTAATGAGAATGCGCAAGCCATAGGGCAGTAGCCAAAGAAGTTGCGCGTGACGCTACGGCCGTCTTGCGCGTGCTCATTCGCATCCGCGCGGGTGGCACGCTGAGCCGCTCGAGTGGCAACCAAAGGAGAGAACCGTGTCAACCGAAACGAAGTGCCCGTTCAACCACATCGCCGGCCTCGGCAGGACGAACCGGGACTGGTGGCCGAACCAGCTGCGGCTGGAACTGCTGCACCAGCATTCCTCGAAGTCCGACCCGATGGGGGAGGGATTCAACTACGCGAAGGAATTCAAGAGCCTCGACTACAAGGCGCTGAAGAAGGACCTGGTCAAGCTGATGACCGACTCGCAGGACTGGTGGCCGGCGGATTTCGGCCACTACGGGCCGCAATTCATCCGCATGGCCTGGCACGCCGCCGGAACCTACCGCATCGATGACGGCCGAGGAGGCGGCGGCCGCGGCCAGCAGCGCTTCGCCCCGCTCAACAGCTGGCCCGACAACGTCAACATCGACAAGTCGCGCCGCCTGCTGTGGCCGATCAAGCAGAAGTACGGCCGGGCCATCTCCTGGGCCGACCTCATCATTCTCGCCGGCAACGTCGCGCTGGAGTCGATGGGCTTCAGGACCTTCGGATTCGGCGGTGGCCGTGCGGACGTCTGGGAGCCGGACGAGGACGTGAACTGGGGTGACGAGATCGCTTGGCTGGGCGCCGACAAGCGCTTCAGCGGCGACCGCGATCTGCACCCACCGTTCGGCGCCACCCACATGGGCCTTATTTACGTCAACCCGGAAGGCCCGAACGCCAGCGGCGATTACATCGCCGCCGCCAAGGACATCCGTGCCACCTTCGGCCGCATGGCGATGAACGACGAGGAGACCGTCGCCCTCATCGCCGGCGGCCATACCTTCGGCAAGTGCCATGGCGCCGCCCCGGAATCGCACAAGGGGCCCGAGCCGGAAGCCGCGCCGCTGGAAGCGCAGGGCCTGGGCTGGATGAGCGACTACGGCACGGGGCACGGCGCCGACACGATCTCCAGTGGCATTGAAGTGACCTGGACCAAGACCCCGGCGCTGTGGAGCAACAACTTCCTCGAGAACCTGTTCAATTACGAATGGGAGCTGACCAAGTCGCCCGCCGGCGCCAAGCAATGGGTGGCCAAGAACGCGCCGGAGATCATTCCCGACGCGCACGATCCGAAGAAGAAACACAAGCCGACCATGCTGACCACCGACCTGACGCTGCGCTTCGATCCGGAATTCGGGAAGATCTCGCGCAGGTTCCTCGACGACCCGCAGGCCTTTGCCGATGCCTTCGCGCGCGCCTGGTTCAAGCTGACGCACCGCGACATGGGCCCTCGCTCGCGCTATCTCGGTCCGGAAGTCCCTGCCGAGGAGCTCATCTGGCAGGACCCGATCCCCGCGGTCAATCACAAGTTGATCGACGAGAAGGACGTTGCGTCCCTCAAGGCCAAGGTCCTGGCTTCGGGGCTGTCTGTCTCGCAACTGGTTGCGACCGCCTGGGCGTCAGCCTCCACCTTCCGTGGCTCCGACAAGCGCGGTGGTGCCAACGGCGCGCGCATTCGTCTGGCACCGCAGAAAGATTGGGAAGTCAATCAGCCGGCTCAACTGGCGAAAGTGCTGAAGACCCTGGAGGGCATCCAGAGCGAGTTCAACAAGTCGGACTCCGGCGGCAAGAAGGTCTCGCTCGCGGACCTGATCGTTCTGGGCGGCTGCGCAGCCGTCGAGGCAGCGGCGAAGAAGGCCGGCGTTGAGGTGAAGGTTCCCTTCTCGCCGGGGCGCATGGATGCGTCGCAGGAGCAGACCGATGTGGACTCGTTCGCCGTACTGGAGCCGATCGCGGACGGCTTCCGCAACTACGTCCGTAAGGGATGCGAGGGATCGGAGGCTGAGCTGCTGGTGGACAAAGCGCAGTTGCTGACGCTGACCGCTCCCGAGATGACGGTCCTGATCGGCGGCCTGCGCGCGCTGAATGCGAACGTCGGCCAGTCCAAACACGGTGTCTTCACCAAGCGGCCCGAAACATTGACCAATGACTTCTTCGTCAATCTCCTCGACATGAACACGAAGTGGCAGAAGTCCGCCACCTCCGAAGGCGTGCTCGAGGGGAACGATCGGAAAACGGGCAAGCCCAAGTGGACCGGCACCATCGCTGATCTGGTCTTCGGTTCTAACTCCCAGCTCCGGGCCCTGGCTGAAGTCTATGGAAGCGCGGACGCGCAGGAGAAGTTTGTGCGGGACTTCGTCGCGGCCTGGAACAAGGTGATGAACCTTGATCGCTTCGACCTTGCGTGATCTCGGAGGAAAGGTCTTAAAGGTCCTATATCGCACAGCCGCGACCTGATATCGGGTTATCCCGGGCCAGGTCGAGGTTGTGCGAACCGTGCAGCTTCCTTTTGGCTTTAGGAATGATGAACAGCTGGGACAATGCGGGCAGCGAAGCGCTGTTCGGCTCGCTCAAGGTCGAGCGGCTACACGGCATGAGGTTCGAGACGCGCCGCCGTGCCAAGGACGAGGTCATCGACTGGCTGGTCTGGTACAACAGCCGCAAGCTGCATTCGACGCTGGGTTACACGGGCCCAATGCAATACGAGCAACGCTCGCTCGTGGGTCAACCGAAAACAGCGAAGCTCTGAGCTCGGTTATCGGATTCAGATTCCGACGGCAAGATCACTCACCAAGGAGCGCGGCATGAAAGACACCAAGAATCAAAAGGCCATTGATGCACTCAACCGCATCATGGAGTTGGAATTGGCAGGGGTCGTGCGATACACGCATTACGCGCTCATGGTTTACGGCTACAACCGCATTCCCATTGTTTCATGGCTGAAGGGGAATGCCGAGGAAGGTCTTGCTCACGCCCACAAGGCCGGTGAGTTGGTGACGTTGCTTGGTGGCCATCCCTCATTGAAAATCGGAGCCCTGCTCGAGACGGAAAGACACGATATTGGGGATATTCTTCGCGAAAGCCTCGACCACGAAAAAGCCGCGCTAGCCGCCTACTACAGCCTCCTGAAGATCGCGGAAGGACATTCCGTTCTGCTCGAAGAGTACGCACGAGAAATGATCGTTCAGGAGGAGCTGCATCTTGATGAAGTGAACAAGATGCTGCGCAGCCCTGGCGCCACGGCGCCTTTTCAGCAATAAGCCATGCCGCATCAACGGGCCGCAGATAGGGACAGGTGAGCGACAGGATAGTGAAGCTCGCCGCTGCTTGACTGCTGTGAGGCCCGGCGCCCCCCAGGCGGTGGTTTATGACCCCGACGCGTTGCAGCGTCAAGGTGACGCGAATGACTTGGAATGGATCGCGATGTGAGTCGAGGGTGGACTAGAGAAAGGATCACGCCGGCGAACCGGCAGAAGGCGCGAACGACCTCCAATCGCATTCGATGGATAGTCGGACCGTAAGGTGGGGCTTCCTCTACAACTTCTATCCGACGCGGCCGTCGGCAAAGCCCAACGAACGGCCGCTACCGGGAAAATTGGCGGGCGACGATGACCGGCGGCTCATGGCCGAACCCGGTCATTGCGACCCGACCGGTGGCGCAGAGCGGCTTCATGGGGCATACTGTGCATCCGTATGGGCTATCCAGTTAGCTCCACTTACCCCAATATGTAGGGGTGAGCAACCCAGCTAGCATGCTCGTGTCCGGCCGAGACTACCCGCGTGACTGGAATCAGTTCTTGGACTGGTTCGCCGACGAGGCGGCCTGTCTGAGCTATCTTGAACAGCTGCGTTGGCCTGAGGGTTTTGCCTGTCCTCGGTGCGGTGATGCGAGCGAGCCGTATCGGTCCAGCCGAGGCCGCTTGATGTGCCCTGCGTGTCGCTATCAGTGTACGGTCACGGCCGGAACGGTGTTTGACAAGACGCGGACACCCCTGAGGACTTGGCTTGCCGCCGCCTGGTACCTGACCAACCAGAAATACGGCGTGAGCGCCCTGGGGCTGCAGCGGGTGTTGGGACTGGGGAGCTACCAAACGAGTTGGGCGATGCTGCACCGGTTTCGCCGCGCGATGGTGCGTCCGGGTCGGGAGCGCTTGAAGGGCAAGGTTGAGGTGGACGAGAGCTATGTTGGGATGCGCGACTCGAGCAAGTTGCTCACCGGAGCGAAACTCAAAAGCCACACTGCCAGAAGTTTGGTCGCCATCGCGGTCGAGATGCAGGAGCCGAAGGGCTTCGGTCGGATCAGATTGCGCCGGGTACCGGTGGACTCCGAAAGGTACTTGCTCCCCTTTGTGCGTGATGCGGTCGAACCCGGAACCAGGGTACATACCGACGGATCGGCTGCCTATCGATCCTTGTCCGAGAATGGGTACGTTCATCAGCGCAGCGTGCACTTGGGGTCGGACGGCCCAGCGCATGTCTCCATGCCAGGGGTCCATCGGTTGGCTTCGCTTCTCAAACGCTGGCTCCTCGGTACCCACCAGGGGGCAGTGCAGCCCGCCCAACTCGACTACTATTTGGATGAATTCACCTTCCGGTTCAACCGCCGCACCTCGCGCTCGCGCGGACTGCTGTTCTATCGACTGCTGGAGCAGGCCGTCGTCACCCAGCCGGTGCCCTATCAGCGCATCGTCGCCCGCAGAGTGTGACCACAACATATTGCGGCCGGTGGAGCTAACTGGATAGCCCTATATAAACAACCAGTACACGGCGTAGCAGTGGAGAAACGCCTCCGAAAAGACGATGGAACTGCCGCACAGCGCGCCTGAAGAACCCAAGCTGCTGGTTCGCCTGCGAAACAAGCTCCGTCTCAAGCACTACAGCATACGCACGGAGCATGCATATGTCGACTGGGCACGGCGCTTCATCCGCTTCCACGGCCTGCGCCACCCGGCGGAGATGGGAGCGCAGGAGGTGGAGGCCTTTCTTACCCACCTCGCTGTTCAGGGGAAGGTCGCTGCCTCCACCCAGAATCAGGCCAAGAGCGCGCTGCTTTTCCTCTACCGCGACGTGCTCGAATCGGAACTGGCGTGGCTGACCAAGGTGGAGCCGGCGAAGGTGCCCAGGCGGTTACCAGTGGTGCTAACCGAGCGGGAGGTGGACGCGCTCCTGAATTGCGGCTGCGGAACACCTGGACTGATTGCGCGCCTGCTCTATGGCACCGGCATGCGGCTTCTCGAGGCGCTGCGCTTACGGGTCAAGGACTTGGATTTCGAACGTCGAGAAATCTTGATCCGAGATGGAAAGGGTGCAAAGGACCGCGTGACAGTGCTCCCGGGGGTGCTAGTCGAGTCGCTCAGGGCGCACCTCGTGCTCGTAAGGAAGATGCACGAGCAGGACTTGGCGGCGGGCTACGGCGAGGTCTATTTGCCTTTCGCGCTCGCCAGGAAATATCCTGCTGCTCCCAGTCAGTGGCTGTGGCAGTACGTATTCCCGTCAACGCGCCGATCGCGAGATCCGAGGTCTGCGAGAACGGGCCGCCACCACATCGACGAGCAGACCGTTCAACGCGCTCTGCAATCGGCTCTCCGCGCCGCGGGCATCAACAAGCCCGCCACCCCGCACACGCTGCGCCACTCGTTCGCGACGCATCTTCTGCAGTCCGGCTATGACATACGCACGGTTCAGGAGCTGCTCGGCCACAAGGACGTCAGCACGACGATGATCTACACGCATGTCCTCAATCGCGGAGGCCGCGGCGTCGTGAGCCCGCTGGACCGGTAGAATCCGGTCCATGAACGACCTCGAGGCCCTGTTCGCCGAGACGGGGCCTCTGGCCCGCGCGATCCCGGGCTACAAGCTGCGCCCGCAGCAGGTCGAGATGGCGAAAGCCGTCGCCGAAGCCATCGACTCGCGCGGCCTGCTGATCGCGGAGGCCGGCACCGGCACCGGCAAGACCTTCGCCTATCTCGTGCCGGCTCTGCTGTCCGGCGGCAAGGTCATCATCTCCACCGGCACCAAGACCCTGCAGGACCAGCTGTTCACGCGCGACATCCCGACGGTGCGCGACGCGCTGCGTGTGCCGGTGACCGTCGCGCTGCTCAAGGGTCGCGCCAACTACGTCTGCCACTACCACCTGGAGCGCCAGGTTGCCGACGGTCGCTTCGTCAACCGCGCCGACGTCGTCCATCTGCGCGCTGTCGAGCGCTATGCACGCACGTCCAAGACCGGCGACCGCAGCGGTCTGAGCGAGGTGCCGGAGGACGCCGAGATCTGGCCTCTGGTCACCTCCACGCGCGACAATTGCCTGGGTGGCGAGTGCCCGCGCTACAAGGACTGCTTCGTCATGGAGGCGCGCAAACAGGCGCTGGCCGCGGATGTGGTCGTGGTCAATCATCATCTGTTCTTCGCCGACGTGATGTTGCGCGACGAGGGGGTCGCCGAGCTTCTTCCGGCGTGCAACACGGTGATCTTCGACGAGGCGCACCAGCTTCCGGAGACCGCCAGCCTGTTCTTCGGCCAGAGCGTGTCGACCGCTCAGCTGGTCGAGCTGGCGCGCGATACGCGGGTGGAGGCAGCGGCCGCGGCCAAGGATTTCGCCGCGCTGCCGGACGCGGCAGTGGCTGTGGATCGCGCAGCGCGCGATCTGCGCCTGGCGGCGGGAGAGGAGACGGCGCGCCAGCCCGCCAAGGTGATTGGACGGGCGCGAGGCCTTCCGGCAGGCGCTGGACAAGCTCGCCGAGAAGCTGGGCGCTCTGGGCGCGCTGCTCGAGTTCCAGGCCGACCGCAGCGAGGGGCTGGACAACTGCCATCGCCGCGCGCAGGAGCTGGCTGCGCGCATCGACCACTGGCGCAAGGCGGCGGAGAACGAGACCGTGCGCTGGGTCGAGGTGTTCCAGGGCTCGCTGCAGTTGAACGCGACGCCACTGTCCATCGCCGAGGTCGTCCGCAAGCAGGTTAGCCGGCAGTGCGCGCGCCTGGATCTTCACGTCGGCGACGCTATCGGTGCGCGGAGACTTCTCCCACTACCAGTCGGAGATGGGGCTGGACGCCGCGCGCACGGCCACATGGGACAGCCCCTTCGACTTTGCCAGACCCAGGCGCTGCTGTACGTGCCGGAGCACATGCCCGAGCCCGAACAGCGAGGGGTACACGCGCGCGGTGGTGGAGGCGGTGTTGCCGGTGATCGGCGCCAGCCACGGGCGGGCCTTCCTGCTTTTCACCAGCCTGCGCGCGATGCGCGAGGCGCATCAGCTGCTGCAGGAGGGCTTCGCACAGCGCGGCCACGAGTTTCCCCTGCTGCTGCAAGGCGAAGGTCCGCGCAGCAAGCTGCTGGAGCGCTTTCGCCAGCTCGGCAATGCGGTGCTGGTGGCCAGCCACTCGTTCTGGGAGGGCGTGGACGTGCGCGGCGAGGCGCTGTCGCTGGTGATGATCGACCGGCTGCCGTTCCAGCCGCCCGACGATCCGGTGCTGGCGGCGCGCATCGACAAGATGAACGCAGAGGGCCGCAACGCGTTCATGGAGTATCAGGTGCCGCAGGCGGTGATCACGTTGAAGCAGGGCGCCGGCCGCTTGATCCGCGACGAGACCGACCGCGGCGTGCTGATGATCTGCGATACGCGCATGGTGACCAAACCGTACGGACGGCGCATCTGGCAGAGCCTGCCGCCGATGACGCGGACGCGATCCGTGGACGACGTGGTCGCGTTCTTCCGCGGTACTGAGCTACGCGACGTGGAGCACCGGTCGGGCTGAAGCCATCGACGAAGCTTAGGATGCACTGTGCCCGCCGGAGCGGAGTCGAGGCGCTGTGTCCTTGAGAGCGTCTTGGTCGTCCCGTCTGCGCGCAAGGCGCTTGGCAATGCGCTGACGCACGAGGTCGATATGCCCTCGGAAGCCGTACAGGTTCTCGGAGTAGGCAAGCGGCGTGGGAATGCGGTTGACGGAACGCTCGATCTCCTCGAGTCGCTTCAGAAAGCCCTCCAGCATCGCTGCGTCGGCATTGTCGTCCAGCTGCAACTCGATCTCTTTGAGCTGCGCGTACCAGCGATAGATGCGGGAGCGCACGCGCCAACGATACAAGCGGCGGCACCATTCGGACCAGCGGCACCGAGATCGCCAGGATCGGCACCAGCACTACCCACAGCCGGTCGACGAGGTTGGCGGCCCAGAACGGCAGGTAGCGCTGCAACAAAGGCGGGCCCGACTTGTAGTAGCGCTTGGCTTCCTCGCTCAAGGGGAAACCGGTGTCGCGCGGCGCCGGAAACTCGCCTTCGCGGTCGAACACACCTGCGCCGGCATGGATTGCGGTGGCGGCACGCATCAGCAGATAGGCAAGCGCAGGATGCAGCGAGTCCCGCGCGATCAGGTTGGCGGTCGGCGCAACCAGCACGATGTCCTGAGACGGAACGTCGTTGGCGAGGTCGAACACGCCGCGAGGCAGGATCAACTTGGTGAGGTATGGGAACAGACGCGTGTAGGCTTCGGCGCGCTCGAAGCTCAGCAGGTGAATGCCGGGCGTCGCTGCGAGTCGCTCCACGAAATTCGAATCGGCCGGAGCGACCAGCAGCAGCTGCGTCGATTTTGCCTTTGGTGAGCTGTGTCTTCTGCCTCCTTCCCGCCCAGCGGCAGCAGTTCGGTGGGCGGCATTACGGCGCCGTTCATCGCCAGCAGCTGCAGCGCCAGGGCGCGCGTGCCGCTCTCTTCGGCGCCGATGGCGATCTTCTTGCCGCGCAGGCCGTCGAGGTCCTTCATGGGCGCTCCGCGGTAGAACACCCAGAGCGGCTCATAATAGAGGCTGCCGAGCGAGACCAGGTCCGGCGCGTTGGCGCCGAACCCGGTGCCGCCCTGGACGAAGGCGACGTCGACGCCGGAATTTTCGTCCATCAGCAGGGACATGTTCTGCAGCGCGCCGCTGGAGGGATGAATGTCAAGCGTGATGCCGCTGCGCGCCAGGAATTCCTTGTACTGCTTGGCGTAGTAGCCGTAGCGGCCCTCCTTCTGGCCGGACGCCATCACGATCTTCTTGGGCGGGGCGGGCTGGACGAAGTGAAACGCGACGGCGAATGCCGCGATCGTGAGCAAGATGGCCGGCGCCAGCGCGATGAGCAGATCGCGACGGCTCCATGTGCGAAATTGCAATCTACGGGGAAGCATGGCAACACGTGAGCGTAGTAGCGCGAATTATAGGCCCGGCGCCGGTTTGACACGCGCGGAGGCGCAACGTTGATCTGGGCGATAGCAGTGCACGGAGGCGCCGGAAACTGGGACGAAGCCCATCATGAGCGGGCCCGCGCGGGCGTGAGCGCTGCGGCTCAGCAAGGCGGCACATTGCTGGCGCAGGGCGGTTCGGCGCTAGACGCCGTGACGGCTGCCGTGGCGGTGCTGGAGGACGATCCTCTGTTCAACGCAGGCACGGGATCGGTCCTGAACCGTGACGGCGAAGTCGAGATGGACGCCAGCCGTGATGACCGGCCACGATCTCGGTTTCGGCGCAGTGGCGGCGATCCGGCGCGTGCGCAATCCCGTGCTCGTGGCCCGGCAGGTGATGGAACGCAGTGGCCATGCGTTGCTAGTGGGAGAGGGCGCCGTCCGCTTCGCGCGAGAGCATGGCTTCGGCGACTACGATCCGATCACGGCGGAGGCGCTCTCCGCATTTCAGCGCGCGCGCGCGGATCTTGCGCTCGGGACGGTTGGCGCGGTCGCGTTGGATGGCGAAGGGCGGCTGGCGGCGGCCACTTCCACCGGCGGGACACTCCTCAAGCTTCCCGGCCGCGTAGGAGACACGCCGTTACCCGGAGCGGGCACCTACGCCACGCGCGACGCGGCCGTGTCGGCGACAGGCAAGGGTGAGCTGATGATGCGGGTTCTCGCCGCGAAGAGTATCTGCGACATTGGGGCTGCGGGTGTGCCGGTGCAGCACGCAGTGAACCGCGTGCTGACAGCCATGCGAGATACGGTCGGCGCCGATGCCGGATTCATCGCGATCGGACGCGATGGTTCGATCGGCATTGAGCACGGGACGCCCCACATGGCGGCTGCGTGGTGGACATCCGAGCAGAGCACGATCGTGGCGATGATGCAACGAAGGGAGTCCCCTCTCCAGCAAAGTGGGAGCCCCCTCGCTCCGGGGGAGGGTAGGGTGAAGCTCAGGCCGGCACGGCCCACAGATCGTGCGTGTCTGCACGCGTCACGCGAACCTGCGCGAATTCGCCAGACTTGAGCCGTTTGCCGTTCTCGATGTAGACCAACCCGTCGATCTCCGGCGCATCGGCCGCGCTGCGCGCCACCGCGCCGTCGCTCGCGCACTTCGTCCACCAGCACTGTCATGGTTCGCCCGATCTTTGCGCGCAGCCTTGCGGCGCTGATCGCTTCCTGCGCAGCCATGAAGCGTGCGCGCCGCTCCTCCTTCACCTCCTCGGGCACCGGGTCGGGCAGGGCGTTGGCGACAGCGCCCTCGACCGGGGAATAGGCGAAGCAGCCGACGCGGTCGAGCTGCGCCTGCTCGAGAAAGTCCAGCAACTCCTCGAACTCGGCTTGCGTCTCACCCGGGAAGCCGACGATGAAGGTGCTGCGGATGGTGAGCTCCGGGCAGATCTCGCGCCAGCGACGGATGCGCGCGAGATTGTCCTCCGCGTTGGCCGGCCGCTTCATCAGCTTGAGAATGCGCGCGCTGGCGTGCTGAAACGGGACGTCGAGGTAGGGCAGCAGCTTGCCGTCCGCCATCAGCGGGACGACCTCGTCCACGTGCGGATAGGGATACACGTAGTGCAGCCGCACCCAGACGCCCAGCTCGGCCAGCGCTCGCGCCAGATCGGTCATGCGCGTCTTGAGCGGCCGCCCGCCCCAGAAGCCCGTGCGGTATTTGATGTCCACGCCGTAGGCGCTGGTGTCCTGGGAGATGACCAGCAGCTCCTTCACGCCGGCCTTCACCAGGTTTTCGGCTTCCTGCATCACCTCGCCGATGGGCCGGCTCACGAGGTCGCCGCGCATCGAGGGGATGATGCAGAAAGTGCAGCGGTGGTTGCAGCCTTCGGCGATCTTGATGTAGGCGTAGTGCCGAGGCGTGAGCTTGATGCCTTGCGGCGGGATGAGATCGGCGAACGGATCGTGCGGCTTTCGGCAGGTGCGCATGCACTGCCGCCATGACCTCGTCGGTGGCGTGCGGACCGGTGACAGCCAGCACCTGCGGATGCGTGTGCTTGACGATGTCGCCCTTGGCCCCGAGACAGCCGGTGACGATCACGCGGCCGTTTTCGGCCAGCGCTTCGCCGATCGCGTCGAGCGACTCCTCGACCGCGGCATCGATGAAGCCGCAGGTGTTGACGACGACGAGATCGGCATCGTCGTAGCTCGGCGCGACGACGTAACCCTCAGCGCGCAGCTGCGTGAGGATGCGTTCGGAGTCGACGAGAGCCTTGGGGCAGCCGAGCGAGACGAAACCGACTTTGGGCGCAATCGCCGCCATGAGCCGGGCGTCGCGAGCGAGTCAGGCTTGCGGCCCGGTTTCGCGCCCTTTGTCCGGCTCGGCCTCCGGCTTACTGGCGGCCTCGCCCGCGAAGGGCGCGTAGGGGTTGGCGAAGTTCGGGAACTGGAAGGCGCCGAAGATGTTGCGCGCCTGCTTCTGCAACTGCTGCTGCATCTCCAGGAATGTCTGCGCGCTCTGATCCAGATAGCTCGTCATGAGTCCCTGGATCGCCGGCCCCTGCATCTTGACGAACTGGCTCCAGGCCTCGGTGTTCAGCATCGGGTTTTCGCCCAGCTTGCCGAGCGACTGCTCCTGGAGGCGGCGCTGGATCTCCATGAACGTCTGGATGTTTTTTTCCAGGTAGGTCCCCATCATTCCCTGCATGGCGTTGCCGTAGAAGCGGATGATCTGCGACAGCATGTCCGAAGAGAACATCGGCGCACCGGCGCTTTCTTCGTCGAGGATGATCTGCAGCAGGATGCTGCGGGTGAGGTCCTCGTTGGTCTTGGCGTCCACCACTTTGAATGGAATCTGCCCAAGAACCAGCTTCTTGACGTCCGCCAGAGTGATGTAGCTGCTCGTCGCTGTGTCGTACAGGCGGCGGTTCGGGTACTTTTTGATCAATCGGGTGTCTTCGGACATGTGCCCCTTCCTTTTTGTGCTGCAACGTTCTGACTTAATTGAGTAATAAAGTACTGCCCAAACCTACCAACATGGCAAGTTTAACCTATTGAAAAGTAATCGCAAATGGTTTTTGCTGCGTCGCCGTAGGATACGTGTTGACAATCTCAATATTGATCGCTAGCATGCGTCTGGTGCATCGCAGCAAGCCGACTTGGCAGGTACAGCGCCAACGGGCAGTTTAGGCAAGCTTATTAGAGGGCTACAGATGCAGGGACAGCTCAACCGATTTGCGGCACTGAACAAGATCGCCTCGGACACGGTGTCAGTCCCGGCCGAAGGCGCCGAACAATCAGGGGCCTGCAGGGCGGGGCAGCGAAAATCCTGCACAAGATAGCCGCCAGCAGGAACTCGCCGCTGTCGTTGAGCGCTTTCGCAGACACGACGCCCAGCAGCGCTGCATCGCACGGGCTCGAAACAGCAGCGAGCTACTCGCGCGACGCCTATGACATCGCCTCGGGCACGAGAGTTCGACTGCTGGAATTGCTGCAAGCCAGCTCGGCCAAGCTGATGAAAGGATTACCCCAGGCTGCGACGCAGTCTGTGCAGCTGGCGGACGCCGCCCTCAAGGCCGCCGCCAGCGCAGCCGCGCAAGCCACAAAGGTGGCCGCGGCAAGCAAGGGTTAGCACGGCTCCTCCCCCTTTATATAAGGTTCGTCCTTATATCAAAGGTTCGCCCCGGTGGTTTTCCACCGGGGCTTTTTTTTGTGCCCTCGCCGCGCGCAGCGATTCGATTTCTAGGGCGTCTGTTCGATGCTCTTCCTAGAACATGTGCTGGCCGCCGTTGATCGAGATGTTGGCCCCGGTCACGAACGCCGCCTCGTCCGAGGCAAGGTAGATGATCAGGCCCGCGACTTCCTCGGGCTTGCCCAGGCGACCCACCGGGAGTCTGCGGCAGGATCTTCTCGTTGAGGATGTTCTCGGGGATGGCCATCACCATCTTGGTGCCGATGTAGCCCGGCGAAATGGTGTTCACCGTCACGCCTTTCTTGGCCACTTCCAGCGCCAGCGCCTTGGTGAAGCCGTGCATCCCGGCCTTGGCCGCAGAATAGTTGGTCTGGCCGAACGCGCCTTTCTGCCCGTTCACCGACGAGACGTTGATGACGCGGCCCCAGCCGCGGTCGACCATGCCGTCCATCACCTGCTTGGTCATGTTGAACACGCTGTCGAGATTGGTGCTGATGACCGCATCCCAGTCGGCCTTGGTCATTTTCTTGAACGTCATGTCGCGCGTGATGCCGGCGTTGTTGACCAGCACGTCGATGGGCCCGATCTCGGCCTCGTATCTTCTTCACCGCCTCGGCACAGGAGTCGAAGTCGGCCACGTCGCACTGATAGGCGGAGAAGTCGTAGCCGCTGCGCCTTCATGCTCGCGAGCCAGTCCGCCGCCTTCTTGTTGCCGGGCGAGTAGGTGACGACGACCCTGTAGCCGGCATCGGCCATCTTGGTGCAGATGGATTCGCCCAGGCCCCCCATACCGCCGGTGACAAGTACGTTTCGCTTCGCCATGTTGCCTCCTCCCAGCGTGTTGGTCCTTCTGCGCGTCTACCCTGCTCGCGCGCTCAGCTGCTCCGTTCCCGCACGTAACTGCCGGGGGCGGGCTCGCGCGCCGGGTACCGGCGCGCTGCCCAGCGCCGGCGGCGCCGCCACCTGAGTTCCGGAGCTTCGCATGCAGCCAGCTGACCCAATGCGGCCACCAGCTTCCTGGTCGATCGCTGGCCTGCGCCAGCCACTCGTCGGCGGTCGGCGGCGCAGCCGGGTTCAACCAGTGACCGCGCCGCACGGGTGCGGGCGGGTTGACGACGCCGGCGATATGACCGCTCGCACCGAGCACGAATTCGATTTTACCTCCAAGTAACTGCGTGCTCGCATAGGCGCTGCGCCAGGGCACGATGTGGTCTTCGCGCGTGGCCAGCACGAACGTCGGGCAGCGAATCGCGCGCAGGTCGAGCGGGCGGCCGCACAGCGTGAGCTTTCCCGGCATCCGCAGGTTGTTCTCCAGGTAGGCGTTGCGCAGATACCACGCGTACAGTCGGCCCGGCAGGTTGGCGCTGTCGCTGTTCCAGTACAGCAGATCGAACGCGCGCGGGGTCTGGCCCTTGAGGTAGTTGTTGATCACGAAAGACCACACCAGCTCGTTGGCGCGCAGGCTGGCGAAGGTGGAAGCGAGCAGGCTGCCCGGCATCAGGCCGCCGTCGCGATACGTCTGCTCGCACTGCTGCACGTATTCCTCGTCGATGTAGACGCCGATCTCGCCCACGTCGCTGAAGTCCAGCATGGCGGCAAGCAGCGTCAGGCTTGCCACCCGCTGCGGATCTTCCATCACCGCCAGCGCGCAGGCGAGCAGTGTGCCGCCGACGCAGAAGCCGAGCACGTTGGCCCGGTCGCAGCCGGCGATCTCTTGAACCGCCTCCAGCGGGGCGTATACGCCCTGGCGGATGTAATCCTCCCAGGTCGAAGCCACCCAGCTCACGCGGCACGTTGCGCCAGGAGACGACGAATACCTGGATGCCCTGATCGAGTGCATAGCGCACGAACGAATTCTCCGGCTGCAGATCCAGGATGTAGTACTTGTTGATGAACGGCGGCACGATGAACAGAGGACGGTCGTACACCTGCGCAGTGCGAGGCGCGTACTGGATGAGCTCGATGATCGGGTTGCGGTAGACAACGGCCCCGGGTGTCACGGCTATGTTGCGGCCGACTTCGAAGGCGCTCTCGTCGCTCATGCAGATGCGCCCGCGCGAGACGTCCTCGCTCAGGTGCTTGAAACCCAGCGCCAGGCTCGCGCCATTGCTCTGAGTCGCGAGGCGAATGACGTCGGGGTTGGTAGCCGCGAAGTTGGTTGGAGCCATCGCGTCGAGGTACTGGCGCAGCACGAAGGCTGCGCGGCGTTTTTTCTGGCTCGGCATCTGTGTGCTGTCGACCAGTTCGGTGAGCCAGCGCGTGTTGATGAGGTAGGAGCGCCTGAGGTAGTCGAACCAAGGCAGGGTGCGCCACTCCGGGCTGGCGAAGCGGGAGTCCAATGGCGCCCGCTCGGGCGCATGCCGCTGCGCTTGATCGTCGGCCAGTACCAGGCCGGCCCACAGCGCGAGATGCTCCTGGTAGTAACGGCCCTGAATCTCGCCTACCCGTTCCGGCTGCGCCGCGAGTGCGTGCAGCAGGTCCTGGAGCGCCAAGCCGCCGTCGGGGAGCCTGTGCACCAGATCGCGCAGCAGCCGATCGAACAGTGCGCGTGCCGCGCTGTCTGCGCCGGCTGTGCTTTGCGGTTCGGCCGCGGTCGAGCCCGCGCCTGGGGTCGCAGACGACATGTAAGCAATCCAGCGTTGCCCAATCAGGCAGCGATCCAGACGAAGGCGCCTTGGCGCCCCGTCACGTGGTCGCGGCGATGCGAAAAGAAGCGGGCCGGATCACTGAACGTACACAGTCCGCCGCCGAAGACCGCCGTCACGCCGGCGCGCGACAACCGCCGGCGGGCCAGAGTATAGAGATCGGCGAACCATTTGCCGTTGCGCATGGGCTCGAATGCCGCGCTGGCCGCGCGGTCATGGGCCGTGAACTTCTCAAAGACGTCGGCGCCGACTTCGAATTTGTGCGGTCCGATCGCGGGGCCCAGCCAGGCCATCAGTTCCCCGGGCGGAAGGCCGAGTGTGGACACGGTCTGCTCCAGCACCCCCGCGCTCAAGCCGCGCCAGCCGGCGTGCGCGGCCGCCACGCAGGTCCCTGCGCGGTCGCACAGCACCACGGGCAGGCAGTCCGCGACCTGGACCGCGCACACCACTCCGGCGACGCGGGTGAAGGCGGCGTCAGCGCTTGCCTCGCCTTCGGTGCGATCGGCCTGCACGACGTCGATGCCATGCATCTGCTGGAGCCACCTCGGCTCGGAGGGCAGGAGAGCGCGCAGCCGCGCCCGGTTCTCGCTGACAGCTTGCGCATCGTCTCCCACGCGGATGCCGAGATTGAGGCTGGCGTAGGGGCCGCGGCTGACCCCGCCGTTGCGCGTGGTGACCAGGGCCTTCACGCTGCGCGGCGCGGGCCAGTCAGGCTCGATCCAGTCAGACGGCGCGGCCATGCTGCTCGAGGGCGTCGAGAAGTCCGGCGAGATCGGAGGCCAGCGGGGCGTGAAACGCCAGTCTCTGGCCAGTCGCGGGATGAGTGAGCTGGAGGCGCGTGGCGTGCAATGCCTGGCGCCTGAAGGCGCGCGCGGGCTCGGGCAAAGCGCGCGCGAGTCTCGTGCTGCTGTACACGGGATCGCCCACCAGCGGGTGGCCGATGGAATGCATGTGCACCCGGATCTGGTGCGTGCGCCCGGTCTCGAGGCTGCACTGGACCAGCGACCAGCCATCGCCCGCGCGCAGGACGCGGAAGCGGGTGACGGCGGATTTGCCGCGCACCACTACCGCCATTTTGGTGCGCGCCACCGGATGGCGGCCGATCGGAGCTTCGACGCGTCCCTGTGCTGCAGGCACGCCAGCCACCAGAGCAAGATATTCGCGTTGCACCGAGTGCGCCTGGAGCTGACGCACCAGGCTCGTGTGCGCTTCGAGCGTCTTTGCCGCCACCAGCAACCCGCTGGTGTTCTTGTCCAGACGATGCACGATGCCTGCGCGCGGCACTGCGTTCAGCGCTGGCGCGTAGTGCAACAATGCGTTGAGCAGGGTGCCGTCCGGGTTGCCGCTGCCGGGATGGACCACCAGGCCAGCCGGCTTGTCGATGACCAGACAGCTGTGCGTCCTCGTGCACGATCGCGAGAGGAATGTCCTGCGGTTCGGAGGAGCTTGCGGCCGGATCGGACTCGACCCGTACCTCGATCTGCTCGCCGCCCCACACTTTGTTCTTGGGCGCGGCCGCCGCACCATCCACCGTCACCCGCGCGCGCCGCACCCAATCTTGCAAGCGGCTGCGGGAGTAGTCGGGCAGCAGCCGGGCCAGCGCCTGGTCCAGGCGCAGCCCTGCCATCGCCGCAGGTACGCGCAGCGCAATGGGCGCCCCGGCGCTGGCCGCCGCGGGCTTTGGCCTGGGGTTTCCGCTATAATGCGGCGCGTTTTTCTCGAGAACCATCATGCGAAGTAGTGTAGCGTCAATTTCCACCGCGCTGCTGCTCGGGTTCGCCGCGATCTTCGCCGCCTGCAGCAACGAAGACAAGTACGACGAGACCCGCGACTGGTCGGCCGAAAAGTTGTACCGCGAGGCCAAGGACGAACTGCTGGGCGGCAACTACAAGAAGGCCATCGGCTACTACGAGAAGCTGGAGGCGCGTTACCCGTATGGCAAGCTGGCTCAGCAGGCGCAGCTGGAGATCGGCTACGCCTTTTACAAGGACAAGGATGTGGTATCGGCGCTGGCCGCAGCCGACCGCTTCATCAAGCTGCATCCGAATCATCCCAACGTGGACTACGCGTACTATCTCAAGGGACTGGTCAACTTCAACGAGGACATGGGGTTGTTGGGCGGGATCTCGGGCCAGGACCTGAGCGAGCGCGACCCGAAGGCCGCGCGCGAATCGTTCGAAGCGTTCAAGGAGCTGATGACGCGCTTCCCGGACAGCAAATACGCGCCGGACGCCTTGTTGCGCATGCGCTATCTGGTCAACGCCATGGCGGCGAACGAGGTGCGAACCGCTGAATACTATCTGAGGCGAAAGGCCTACGTGGCGGCCGTCAACCGCGCTCAATTCGTTGTGGCCAACTACCAGCAGTCGCCGATGGTCGAGCAGGCGCTGATCGTGCAAGTCAAAGCCTACGATGCGATGGGGCTTACGGAGTTGCGCAACGACACGGACCGGCTGCTCAAGCTCAACTATCCGAACACCAAGTTCTCCCTGGCGGGATTGCGCAAGAAGCCGTGGTGGCAGGTGTTCTAGGGAAGCTCCCTAGCGCGCCTGGTAGCCCGCCATCTCGAGCGCGGCCTTGAGCTGCGCAATGCTGACTTGTCTCGGGTCGAAGGCAACCTTCGCTTCGGCCTTGTCCAACGATACCTCGGCGCTGGCTACGCCGTTCATCCTCTTCAGCACGCGAGCTACGCTGCGCGCGCAACCCTCGCAGGTCATTCCGTTTACCTGCAGCATTGTCGTTTCCACGCTTCTCTCCAACTCACAAGATGAGCCGCCGGGGAAATTCAGGCTGCCTTTCCCGGCTTCCAGCGGCGCAGCAGCAGCGAATTCGTGACCACCGACACCGAGCTCATGGCCATCGCCGCGCCGGCGATGATCGGGCTCAGCCATCCGAGCGCGGCCAGTGGAATGCCCAGCGCGTTGTACCCGAAGGCGAAGAACAAATTCTGACGGATTCTGGACAGCGTCGCGCGCGACAGCGAAATCGCGTCAACGACGCTCGCAAGGTCATTGCGCATCAGCGTGACATCGGCGGCCTCGATGGCGATGTCGGAGCCGCTGGCGAACGCGAAGCTCACGTCAGCGGCCGCGAGCGCCGGCGCGTCGTTGATGCCGTCGCCCGCCATGCCGACGCACTTGCCTGCGGTTTTCAGTCGCAGCACTTCGGCCGCCTTGTCCTGCGGCAGCACACCCGCTTTCCAGCGCGTGATCCCGAGCTTGACGGGCGATAGCCTGCGCGGTTACGGCGTTGTCGCCCGTCAGCATGACGAGTTCCACTCCAGCGGCATGCAGACGTGAGACCGCACCGGTGGAGGTGTCGCGCAGCCGGTCGGCAATCCCAAGGTACCCCAGTATCCGCGCGTCGTCAGCAAGCGCCACGACGGTCTGGCCTTCGGCGGCGAGCTGGTCCACGACATGCGCGTTGACCGTCAGTCCCCGCGCTGCCATCCACGCTGGTGTGCCCAGTGCCAACGTCCGGCCTTGAACCTCGCCCTCGATACCCTGACCGGGATGAGCCCGCAGGCCCGAGGCGGTGGCGGGCGTCATGCTCAGCTCGGTGGCTTTGCGCAGGACTGCGCCCGCAAGGGGGTGCTCGGAGCCCCGCTCCAGCCCGGCCGCAAGCGCCAGGAGCTCACCTGGAACCAGATCGTCCGCCGCGACCACGGCCGTAACGGCGGGTCTTCCCTCGGTGAGTGTGCCCGTCTTGTCTACCACCAGCGTCTGAATCTTCTCGGCGCGCTCGAGCGCAGCGGCGTCGCGCACGAGTATGCCGCTCTGGGCGCCGCGGCCGGTGCCCACCATGATGGCGGTGGGGGTAGCGAGTCCCAGCGCACACGGGCACGCGATCACCAGCACCGAGACAGCGTTGATCAGAGCGACCGTGAACTCGCCGGTGCTGAGCCACCACAGGACCAGCGTCGCTGCAGCGAGCACCAGCACAACGGGGACGAAGAACCCTGAGATGCGGTCAGCCAAGCGCTGGATCGGGGCCTTGCTGCCCTGGGCTTCGCCCACCAGCCGGATGATCTCGGCCAGCTGTGTATGGGCGCCCACGCGCATGGCGCGGCACTTGAGCAGCCCTGTGCCGTTCTGTGTCGCCGCGAAAACCCGGGCATGCGGTTCCTTGGAGACGGGCACGCTCTCGCCGGTCAGCATGCTCTCGTCGACGCTCGAGCGTCCCTCGAGCACCTCGCCGTCCACCGGCACGCGCTCGCCGGGGCGGACGAGAAACACGTCGCCCACCACCACATCGATCACATCAACGTCCGCCAGTTGCCCATCGCGCTCGATGCGCGCTTGTCTGGGCTGCAGGCGCACCAGCTGCTCGATGGCGGCCGACGCACGGCCCTTGGCGCGCGCCTCGAGCACCTTGCCTAGCAGAACCAAGGTAATGATGACGGCACCGGCCTCGAAATAGACGTGCTGCGCGTCCAGGCCGAACAGCGTGACGATGGCGCTGTAAAAATAGGCCGCACTGGTGCCCAAGGCCACCAGCACATCCATGTTGGCGCCACCACCCCGCAGGGCATGCCACGCGCCGACGTAGAACCGGCGGCCGATCCAGAACTGCACGGGGGTGGCCAGTGCCAGCTGCAGCCAGCGCGGCAGCAAGTCAGCGTGCTGCCCCGCAAACATCCAGACCATCTGCGCCACCAGCGGTGCCGACAGCGCGGCGGAGATCCAGAACAGCTTCAGCTCGCGCCGGTACTGCGCTTCGCGCCGGGCTTTGTCTGCTGCCAGGTCGGTTTCTAAGACCAGCTCGGCGCTGTAGCCTGCACGCTCCACCACCTCGATGAGGCGCTGTGCCGCGACTGCTCCCTCGGCGAATCGTACCCGCGCGTGCTCGGTGGCGAGGTTCACGTTCGCCGATACCCCGGGCAGGCGGTTCAGCGCTGTCTCGATGCGGGACGCGCACGCGGCGCAGGTCATGCCGCCGATGCGCAGGTCCACCAGATCCTTATGGGCGGGGTGCGGGGCGTTCATCTGCTGAAATATGGCGACGAACCGTGCAGGAATCAACCTATCCGCATTACGCGGTGGGATCCTATGGCATGTAAGCCTACGAGCGCATCGGGTTGCGCCGGATTGAGGCGCTCAACGCTGAAGCTCCGGGAGATCCTTGAACAGATCCAGCGCTTCGGGGTTCGCGAGCGCCTCCTTGTTCTTCACCGGCAGGTCGTGCACCACGTTGCGCACGGCCAGCTCCACGATCTTGCCGCTCTTGGTGCGCGGGATGTCGGCGACCTGGACGACCTTCGCGGGCACGTGTCGAGGTGTGGTGTTGGTGCGGATCTGGGTCTTGATCTTCTTGGTCAGCGCCTCGTCCAGCGTCAGCCCGTCGCGCAGCCGTACGAACAGCACGACGCGAACGTCGTTGTGCCCAGTCCTGGCCGATCACCAGGCTCTCGATCACTTCGTTCAGCTGCTCGACCTGGCGGTAGATCTCGGCTGTGCCGATGCGCACTCCGCCGGGATTGAGCACGGCGTCCGAGCGACCGTAGATCACCGCCGTGCCGCGCGGCGTCAGCTCCATGTAGTCGCCGTGGCACCAGACGCCTGGGAAGCGGGTCGAAGTAGGCGTCGTGGTACTGATGCCCGTCCGGGTCGTTCCAGAAGCCGATCGGCATGGAAGGGAAGGGCGCCGAGCACACCAGCTCTCCTTTCTCGCCCACGACGGGCTTGCCCTCGTCGTTGTATACCTCGACCTTGAGCCCGAGCCCGCGGCACTGCATCTCGCCGCGATACACCGGCAGCAGCGGGCTGCCGAGCACGAAGCAGGAGACGATGTCGGTGCCGCCCGAGATCGACGACAGCAGCAGGTCCTGCTTGATGTTGTCGTACACGTAGTCGAAGCTTTCCGGCACCAGCGGCGAGCCGGTGGAGATCATCGTCTTCACGCTGTCCAGCCGGTGCGTGTCGCGGCGGCTTGACGCCCAGTTTCGCCAGCGCGTCGATGTACTTGGCGGACGTGCCGAAGATGCTCATGTTCTCGGTGTCGGCCAGGTTGAACAGCACGCTGGGGTTGGGGTAGAAGGGCGAGCCGTCATACATCAGCAGCGTCGCTCCGGAGGCCAGCCCCGACACCAGCCAGTTCCACATCATCCAGCCGCAGGTCGTGAAGTAGAACAGCCGATCGCCGCGCTTGAGGTCGGTGTGGAGCTGGTGCTCCTTCACGTGCTGCAGCAGCGTGCCGCCAGTGCCGTGCACGATGCACTTCGGGACGCCGGTCGTGCCCGATGAGTAAAGGATATAGAGCGGGTGGTTGAAGGCTACCTGCTCGAAAGCGATCTCGCCCGGCTGCAGCCCGCTGGTGAATGCGCCCAAGTGCACGGCCTTGGGGATGTCGCCGATCAGCGGCTTGGCGATGAGATAGGGCACGACCACGACCTGCTTCAGCGTCGGCAGCCGCCGAACGATCTCCGCGATGCGCGGCAACGTATCGTGCGTCTTGCCGGAATAGTAGTACCCGTCCACGCAAAACAGGACTTTGGGCTCGATCTGACCGAAGCGGTCGAGCACGCCCTGCACCCCGAAGTCCGGTGAGCATGAGGACCATATCGCTCCGATGCTGGTGGTCGCGAGCAGCGCGACGACGGTTTCCGGCATGTTGGGCATGAACGCGGCGACGCGGTCGCCGGGCTTGACCCCCAGTGCCCGCAGAGCCTGAGCGGTGATGGAAACCTGGTCGTGCAGCTGCGCGAAGCTCAGCTTGCGCCGCACCTTGTTCTCACCCCAGAACACCAGCGCAGGGTCGTGGTCGCGCCGGCGCAGCAGGTTTTGGGAAAAGTTGAGGCGGGCATTGGGGAACCAACGCGCGCCGGGCATTTTCTCGGACTCGGACAGATACGGCCCGGCGCCCATGTCTCCGATCACCCCGGCGAAGCTCCACACCGACTGCCAGAATTTCTCGGGCTCGCGGACGGACCAGTGGTAGAGGGAAGCATGGTCCGAGCAGCCGGCCTTCCAGCGGCTGTTCACCTCTTGGATGAAGCGCGTCAGATTGGCCTGGGCCTTGCGCTCGGCGGAAGGCTCCCAGAGTACGGCGGGGCTAGCTTGCGTCATGGTGCTACTCGGCCCGCATCTGCGGGAACAGAATCACGTCGCGGATGCTCGGGCTGTCGGTCAGCAGCATCACCAGCCGGTCGACGCCGATGCCCTCGCCTGCGGTGGGCGGCAGCCCGTACTCGAGCGCCCGAACGATAGTCGGCGTCGTAGAACATCGCCTCCTCGTTGCCGCCCGCCTTGGACTCGGCCTGCTGGCGCAAACGCGCGGCCTGGTCCTCCGGGTCGTTCAGCTCGGAAAACCCGTTGGCGATCTCTCGGCCGGCGATGAACAGCTCGAAGCGATCGGTCACCGACGGGTTCGCATCGCTGCGGCGCGCGAGCGGCGAGACGTCGGTCGGATGGGCGATGATGAACGTCGGCTGCGTAAGCTTCGACTCCGTAGTTTGCTCGAACAACTTGAGCTGCAGCAAGCCCACGCCGTCGGAAGGGAACACTTCGACGTCGAATGGTGCCAGCGCGACGCGAAGGTAATCGCGGCTTATCCAGCTCGTGCAGGGGATAGTGTGGGTTGTGCTTCGCGATCGCCTCGGCCATGCTCAGCCGGTCGAACGACTGACCCAGGTCGATGGTATCGCCCTGATAGGTGAGCGAGGTGCCGCCGGCAACTTTTTGCGCGACTTCCCGCAGCAGCGTCTCGGTGAGCTCCATCAGGTAATGGTAATCCTGGTAGGCCTCGTAGAACTCGAGCATGGTGAACTCGGGGTTGTGCCGGGTGGAGATGCCCTCATTGCGAAAGTTGCGGTTGATCTCGAACACCTTCTCCAGGCCACCCACCACCAGCCGCTTGAGGTAGAGCTCAGGCGCGATGCGCAGGTACAGATCCATGTCGAGCGCGTTGTGATGCGTGACGAACGGACGTGCCGCCGCGCCGCCGGGGATGGGCTGCATCATGGGGGTTTCGACTTCGAGATAGCCGCGCGCGACGAAGAACTCGCGCATCACCTGGACGATCCGCGAGCGCGCCTTGAACACGCGCTGCGACTCCGGATTGGTGATCAGGTCCAGGTAACGCTGGCGATAGCGCTGCTCCTGGTCGGCCAGGCCGTGAAATTTCTCCGGCAGGGGGCGCAGCGACTTGGACAGCAGTCGCACGTTCTTCACCTTGACCGAAAGCTCGCCGGTGCGGGTGCGGAAAAGGGTGCCCTGCGCGCCGAGGATGTCGCCCAAGTCCCAGTGTTTGAACTGCTCGTACTGAGCCTCGCCCACCTCGTCGCGCGTGACGTAGAGCTGGATCCGGCCGGACATGTCCTGGATGGTGGCGAAGCTCGCTTTGCCCATCACGCGCTTGAGCATCATGCGGCCGGCAACGCTCACCTTGATCTGCGCCACCTCCAGCTCCTCGTTCGGCTGGTTGGCGAATCCTGCTTGCAGCTCAGCGGCTAGATGGCTGCGCCGGAAGTCGTTGGGGAAGGCGACACCTTGGCTGCGCAGCGCCTGCAGCTTCGCGCGCCGCTCCGCGACGATCTGGTTCTCGTCAGTCGCCGGGGCGTCCTTGGGGCGGTCCGGATTATTGTGATTGGACATGCGTTGGTCTTGGTCGAACTGGACGAATCACGGGGCACGAATCCCGAGTCACTGGTGTCACACCCCCTGCTTGAGGCTGGCGGTGATGAACGCGTCGAGGTCGCCGTCCAGCACCGCCTGGGTGTTGCCCACTTCTACGTTGGTGCGCAGGTCTTTGATGCGCGACTGGTCCAGCACGTAGGAGCGGATCTGGTGGCCCCAGCCGATGTCGGTCTTGGACTCCTCCATCTTCTGCTTGTCCGCCTCGCGCTTGCGCAGCTCGGCCTCGTACAGCCGCGCCTTCAGCATGGCCATGGCCTCGGCGCGGTTGCGGTGCTGTGAGCGGTCGTTCTGGCACTGGACCACGATGCCCGTCGGCAGGTGCGTGATGCGGATCGCCGAATCGGTCTTGTTCACGTGCTGTCCACCGGCACCGCTGGCGCGAAAGGTATCCACCCGCAGGTCCGCCGGATTGATCTCGATCTCGATGGTCTCGTCCACCTCGGGGTAGACGAACACGCTGGCAAACGACGTATGGCGCCGCGCGTTCGAGTCGAAGGGCGATTTGCGCACCAGACGATGGATGCCCGACTCGGTCCGCAACGTGCCGTAGGCGTAGTCCCCGGTGATTTTGAGGGCAGCGCTCTTCAGGCCGGCAACTTCGCCGGGCGACTCTTCGAGCACCTCGACCTTGAAGCCTCGCCGCTCGCCGAAGCGCGCGTACATGCGCTCGAGCATGGCAGCCCAGTCTTGCGCCTCGGTGCCGCCCTGACCCGCCTGGATGTCCAAAAAGCAGTTGTTCGGATCCATGGGATTGGAGAACATGCGGCGGAACTCCATATCCGCCACGGTCTTCTCCAGCGCATCCACGTCCCGCGCCACCGACTCCAGGCCCGCTTCGTCGTCCTCCTCGCGCACGATGGCCAGCAGTTCCCGGCTGTCCTGCAACCCCTGGGTCACGCGCTGGACGGTGCCGATCACTGCCTCGAGCGCCTTGCGCTCCTTGCCGATCTCCTGCGCCCGCTTGTTGTCCTCCCAGAGGGCGGGATCCTCACTCAGCCTGATCAGTTCGTCGAGACGCTGGCGCTTGGCATCGAAGTCAAAGATACCTCCGAAGCTCGCCGATCCGCTGCTCGAGATCGGCGAGCTTGTTGGCCACTGCGTTGAGACGCTCTGCTTCCACGATGCGTTTCCTTCCTTTGCCCCCCGTCGTCTAGCGTGACGCGCCGAGCGTTGCGAGCGGCCGGGGAAAAAACGTGTAATTCTAACAGCGCACGGGCCTCAGGCGAACAGCAACAGCCCAATCGCAGTGCCGACCGCAGTGGACGCGAGACCCGGGAGGCAGCGACGGAGCATGTCCATACCGCCGCTTGCCCCGATCAGCCCGAGCTTGAACCCGATGTTGGCCAGAAACGCCAGGCCGATGGAAGTGACGGCTTGCGGCGCGGCGAGGCTGCCGAGCCCGAACAACCGCAGTGCCGACAGCGTAATCGCATCCACGTCGGTGAGCCCCGAAACCAACGCTACGCCGTAAAGGCCTGCAGCGCCGGCCTTGTCGTGCAGCCAAGCGGCGACCAGAAGCACGATCCCGTATACCAGCGCGAACACGAGGGCTGTGCGTAACTCGGTCGGGTTGCTGATGGACGGCACAGGTGGCTCGTCCTGGCTCTGCAGCTTGCGCAACCGGTAAGCAACCGTCGCGGCGCCCGGCAGCAGCGCGCAGCCGAGCACGGGCAGCAGGCCAGGCAGCAGCGTGGGCGACACCACCGCAGTCAACACCGCCAGACGCCCCAGCACCACCAGATTGGCCAGCACGATGACGGCGGCAGACAGATCGCGCAACGGAGGTGCTGAGCGCCCGTGACGCGCATACACCAGAGTCGTGGCGGTGCTCGACACCAAGCCCCCGAACAGACCCAGCAGCGCTGCGCCATGCCGCCGACCGACGATGCGCAGCGCCACATAGCCGGCCAGGCTCACGCCGGATATCAGCACCACCATGAGCCAGATCTGGCGCGGGTTGAGGGCGGAGTAGGGCCCGAACGCGCGGTCCGGCAGGATCGGCAGGATGATGAAGGACACGACGGCGAACTGGAGGATGGACACCAGATCGCGCCGCTCCAGGTTTTGCGCCAAGCCCTTCAGCTCGGGCTTGAAGTAGAGCAGCACGGTAGCAGTGATGGCAAGCATCACGGCGAGGCGATCGAATCCGTAAGCCACCATCGTGCCGAGCGCGAAGCACAGTAAGAGAGCCGCAATAGTGGTGGTCCCCGGTTCTTCCTTCACCTCGCGCGGGTTGGCGAAGGCGGCGTCGAAGTAGGCAGCGATGATCATCATCCCCACCAGCAGTAACCCCGCGACGGTCAACCAGGGTGCGCCCTGCGTCTGGGACAGAACACCGCACACGGTGCCTAGCAGCGCGACCAGGGCGAAGGTGCGCAGGCCTGCCCGCGCTGTCGGGTTGCGCTCCCGTTCGAGGCCCATGAGCAGGCCGATACCCAGGCTGGTCAGAAAGTGGGGCAAACGGTCCAGGCCTTCCGCGGCCAGCCAGGAGAAATCAAACAGACTCGATGTTTCCATTCAAGTGACCGCCAGGGACGCGGGTTCCCAGTGCTCCAGCACGAGCTGGAGAGCGCGCGCCCCGTCGTATTCGTTGACGTCGAGGCGGAACACGGCGCGGATCGAATCGGGCAGCGGGTCCGAGCTCCCGAACAGCACGCCGCTCACCGTACGCGCGCCGGGCTGCGTGCTCGTCAGCTCGAGCCTGAGATGGCGGCCGCCCACAACGCGTTGGCTGTCAACCTGGAAATCGCCTCGGAAGCGCGGCGGGGGAAAGCCCTGACCCCATACCGGCTCGCTCAGCTTTTCGGCCAGCGCCAGGCTCATCTCCGAGGGCGACAGCGGACCATCGGTCTCGATCTGCAGCTGTAGATCCGCGGGCGTGAGCAGCTCACGCAACGTGGTGTCGAAAGCGGTACCGAAGCGCGCGAAGTCCGGTGGCCGGATCGACAGCCCGGCCGCAGCCGCATGTCCACCGAAGCGCAACATGAGGCCGGGCTGGCGCTTGTCCACCAGATCCAGCGCATCGCGTAGATGCAGGCTCGGGATGGAACGCCCCGACCCGCGCAGCTCGCCGGGCTGACCCGGGGCAAAGGCGATCACCGGCCGATGAAAGCGGCCGCGGATGCGCGCGGCGAGGATACCGATTACGCCTTGATGCCAGCTCGGGTCGTAGAGGCAGAGCCCGAAGGCTTCGCCGGGCTCGATTGTCTCCAGGTGCGCCAGGGCCTCGTCGTGCATGTTCGCCTCGATGGTCCGGCGCTCGCGGTTGAGCGCGTCGAGCTGAGCTGCAAGCTCGCTGGCCCTGACGGCGTCGGCGGTGATGAGGCACTCGATCCCCAGAGACATGTCCTGGAGCCGGCCGGCGGCGTTGAGCCGGGGCCCCAGCACGAACCCGAGGTCGTAGACACCAGCGCGCGCAGGGTCGCGTCCGGCCACGCGCAGCAGCGCCTCGACGCCGGGCTGTGCGCGCCGAGCGCGGATGCGGGCCAGGCCCTGCGCCACCAGCCGCCGGTTGTTGTCGTCTAGGCGCACGACGTCGGCGACCGTGCCGAGCGCGACGAGATCGAGCAAACGTGCCAGGTTGGGCTCAGCGCGGGCGGCGAAAGCGCCGCGCGCGCGCAACTCAGCGCGCAACTGGAGCATGGCGTAGAACATCACGCCCACGCCTGCCAGGTGCTTGCTGGGAAACCCGCAGCCGGGTTGGTTCGGGTTGACGATGCAGGCGGCATCCGGCAGCTCAGCGCCTGGCAGGTGGTGATCGGTGATCAGCACCTCCATCCCGAGCTGCTTGGCTTGCTCGACGCCGTCTACCGAAGCGATCCCGTTGTCCACGGTGATCAGGATATCCGGCCGGCGTTGCGCCGCCAGGCGCACGATCTCGGGCGTCAGTCCGTACCCGAACTCGAAACGGTTGGGAACGATGTAGTCCGCCTGCGCGCCCATCTCGCGCAGCGCCAGCAGCCCGACGGCGCAGGCGGTGGCGCCGTCGGAGTCGTAGTCCGCGACGATGAGCAGGCGTTTTTGCGCGGCGATCGCATCGGCCAGGATTTGCCCCAGCCGCTGGAGATTGTGCATGCGATGCGGGGCGACCAGGTGGCTGAGCGCGCTGTCGAGTTGCTCCATTGCGGTGACGCCACGCGCGGCCAACACGCGCGAAAGCACGGGGTCGAGCCCCGCCCCCCTGAGTGCGTGGAAGGCTTCGAGCAGGAAAACGCGGTCGACGATCTCAGGCATGTCAATCAACGTGCGCGGGCACGCGGCGCCAGAACTTCCAAAGGTCGCCCGCGCCAAGCTCCCAGCGCAAAGTTCCGTCGACGCTCTCGACCAGTAGCGTGAGCGCCGAGAGCTGCCGTTGCCGCAAAGCTTGGAGAATAGGCGCGAACCATCTGCGCTCCAGGCTCTCCAGCGGGTTGCTTTGACCCACCGGGAGAGGATCGAGCACCAGCACATGCTCGCCCTCGCTGGCCTGCGCCAGCCACTGCGCAGCATGGTCCGGAAGCTCTGCCCAAGCCAGTCCAGACGCGCGCGCCAGGCCGCGCACCAGCGGATCGTCGCCCCAGACGCCAGCGAACCCGCTCGGCAAGGCAGATGGCAGCACGCCGCCGCCCCAGAACCACACGCTGTTCACTGTTGGCTGGTCGGCGGTTTCGCGCGCCTCGTTCACGGCATGCGAATGCAAGAGCATCTGAATCTCGTTGAACCAGCGGTGCCAGGTCAGCGCGCCGTCCCCGTGTGGCAGCAACGGGTCGATGCTGCGACCGGCCACCGAGCGCAGGGGCGCGGTCGCGATCGCAGGCGTCCGCTCAAAGGCGGCGTACCAGCGGCTGGGGTGGGGTGCGAAGAAGTGCACGCGCTCGGACTCGAAGTGGGAGTTGAGCGCGTCGATCAGCGCGCGGGCCGACTCGGGCTCGAGCGTAAAGTGGCCCGCGTCGACCAGGACCAGCGCGTCGCGCTCTGCGCGCAAGTGTACGGGATCGGCACGCAGCCAATAGCGCGTGTCGGGGTTGCCACCCTCGCCCAGCCAGCTCAAGGGTGCCACGGGCCAGTCGCGTTGCCGCTGCACGCCAAACGACTCCAGCAGCACCGCCTCCAGGTCCTTGTGTGCGAGACTCGCCGCACGTGCGCGCGACAGGATACGCGCCAACCCGGGCAAGGCAGCGAGCGACCCACGCTCGTTCGCTGCGACGGGCAGAGGCGAGGGCAGGAACAACCGGAGCGATCGCATGGCAGGCACTTAAAGTCTAGCACGGACGTCCCGCGGCCCCACCCGAACATTCGCGGGCGCGCGCCGACTGTGGCACACTTGCGCCGCCTCGCGCACCTCTGAACTCAACGGACTCCTCGTTCACCTCGTGCAGCCCTACGAGCTTTTGGTCGGCTTGCGCTACACGCGCGCCAAGCGCCGCAACCATTTCATCTCCTTCATTTCGATGGCGTCCATGCTGGGCATCGCCATCGGCGTGATGGCTCTGATCGTGGTGCTGTCGGTCATGAATGGCTTCCAGAAGGAACTGCGCGCGCGCATCCTGGGCGTGGCGTCACACGTGCAGATCAGCGGCTTCGATGGGCGGCTCGCGAACTGGCGGGAAGTCGCGCGCGAGGCGAGTACCAATCCCGACGTACTCGCGGCGGCGCCTTACATCTCGGCCCAGGGACTGCTCGCCAACCAGCAGAACGTGCAGGGGGCGCTGGTGCGCGGCATAGTGCCGCAGCTCGAAGACCAAGTAGCCGACATCGGGAGCCATATGAGACGCGGCAGCCTGGCCGATCTCAAGCCCGGCCAGTTCGGGATGGTGCTCGGTGCTGAGCTGGCGCACGCGGTCGGCGCCCACGTCGGCGAGAAGGTGGTGCTGATCGCGCCCCAGGGGCAAGTGACGCCCGCGGGGATACTGCCGCGCATCAAGCAGTTTACCGTGGTCGGAGTGTTCGAAGTGGGGATGTACGAGTACGACGCGGGGCTGGCTCTAATCCATCTGGAAGATGCCCAGAAACTGTACCGTCTGGGCGACGAGGTGTCCGGCGTGCGCCTGAAGCTCAAGGACCTGTTCCGGGCTCCCGAGGTGGCGCGCGATCTGACCCGCACGCTTCTCGGCGATCTCTACATCACCGACTGGACGCGCAGCCACGCCAACTTCTTCCGCGCCGTGCAGATCGAGAAGAACGTCATGTTCATCATCCTCACCTTGATCGTGGCGGTGGCGGCGTTCAACCTGGTGTCCACCCTGGTGATGGCGGTGACCGATAAGCAGCCCGACATCGCGATCCTGCGCACGCTGGGGGCCACGCCCATCTCGATCATGAAAATCTTCGTCGTGCAGGGCTCGCTCATCGGTGTCATCGGGACCGTCATCGGGGTCGTCGGTGGAATCCTAATCGCCCTCAACGTGGATGTAGTGGTGCCCGCGATCGAGCGGTTGTTCCGGGTTCAGTTTCTGGCCAAGGACGTGTACTACATCAGTGAGCTGCCCTCAGACCTTCAATTGCGTGACGTCGTGACCGTGGGAGTGATGTCGCTGCTGCTCAGCCTGTTGGCCACGCTTTACCCGAGCTGGCGTGCTTCGCGTGTCAACCCGGCGGAGGCGCTGCGCTATGAGTGAACCGGTGATCCGTGCACGCGGGGTGCGCAAGGTCTTCCGCGAAGGGCCACAGGAAGTGCCGGTGCTGCTGGGTGTCGACCTCGACGTGGAGCAGGGGGAGAGCGTGGCGATCGTGGGCGCCTCGGGCTCCGGCAAGAGCACGCTGCTGCACCTACTGGGCGGGCTCGATGCCCCCACCGTAGGTGAGGTCCTGATCCAGGGTAAGGATATCGCTTCAGTGAACGAGGCGGAAAAGGGCCGGATCCGCAACCAGGCGCTGGGATTCGTGTACCAGTTCCATCACCTGCTCCCGGAATTCACCGCGCAGGAGAACGTGGCGATGCCGCTGTTGATCAGACGTCTGTCCGAGGCCGAGGCGGGAAGCGAAGCCGCCGCGATGCTCGGGCAGGTGGGCCTGTCGCACCGGCTGACCCACACGCCGGGTGAGCTGTCAGGTGGCGAGCGTCAGCGCGCGGCGTTGGCGCGGGGTCTGGTCACGCGGCCAGCCTGTCTGCTGGCTGACGAGCCCACCGGCAACCTCGATCGTCACACCGCTGAGGGCGTTCTGGAGCTCATGCTCCAACTCAATCGCAACCTCGGTACCAGTCTGGTCATCGTGACGCACGATCAGAGCGTGGCGGCGAAGATGGACCGGGTGCTGAGACTGGACGACGGCGTGCTTCACCCGGAGCGTGATTCGCAGACCGCTCTGGCGCTTTGAACGACGCACGAATCAGGAGTCACCAGTCACGCATCGAGGCTTCGCCACAGATACCACGTGGCGACCGTTCGCCACGGCGCCCAGGGCTCGGCGAGCCGGCGGAGCTTCTTTTCGGTGAGGGGCCGGCCGCGGTTGTAGTGGACACTGATCGCTTTCTGCAGCCCTAGGTCACCTGCGGGCAGCACGTCTGGGCGCTGCAGATGGAAGATCAGGAACATCTCGGCGGTCCAGCGCCCAATCCCCTTCACCCGCGTCAGATCCTCGATGACGGACTCGTCGTCCATGCGCCGCCAGCGCGCGGGATCGAGCGACCCCGTAGCGAAATGGCTCGCCAAGTCTTGCACGTAACGCGCTTTCTGCCTCGACAAGCCGGCGCCACGCAGGGTCACGTGATCGGCGGCAGCCAAGCTGTCGGGCGCGAAGCTCGGGACGCAGCCGATCAGTCGCGTCCAGACGCTGTGCGCAGCTTGGGTCGAGATCTGCTGTCCGACGATGGCGCGCGCCAGCGCGCTAAAGGCATCGCTGCGCCGTCGCCAGCGTGCTTCTGGCGCCTGCTCGATGAGAAGCCCGAGGGTGGCGTCCCGGTCCGCCAATTCGACGACTGCCTGGCCCCAGTAGCGCGGCGTAGTCACTTGTGCGACGCTTGGCCTATGGGGTCGCGGCGCGCACGTTGGCGCTGGCGCCATACCGTAACGGTGTACAAGCGCCAGGCACCGCGCACGGCGAAGTAGCTCCCTGCCGACAACGCAGCGCCAAGCGTACAGAGCCCGATGCTGCGGTTGCCCCGGACAGACTCATGACTAGGCAGAAATTTCCTGAAGTACTTTTTCGGCATTGTGCGCAGGCCTTGTCCGTGTGTCTGGATTCTAACCGGGTTCTCCAGCCGCGCGGGTGGCTGAGTCCGCCCCTGGCCGGATGCTACTGAACGTCGCCTTGTTCGTGCTGGGTTCCGCCTGGCTGCAGCAGCAGCCTGAGCTGCCCGGCGTCCTGTGGGTCTACGCGTTCGTGGCCGCGTCGCTTGCGTGGTGCCTGGTGCCGGCTGCGAACAGTCCGCGCCAGCGGTTTCTGCGACGGTCCGGGGTCGCGCTGCTGTGGTTCGCCGGGGGCTTTCTATGGGCTGCACTGGTGGCCCACGTGAAACTCGCCGATCACCTGTCGCCGGAGTGGGAGGGGAGAGACGTCAGCGTGCGCGGCGTGATCGCTGGCCTGCCGGAGCTGACTGACCGCGGCGCGCGCTTCGAGTTTGACGTGGAGCAGGTCAGTACACCGCTGGCACGCGTGCCGCGGCACATAACGCTCCTCTGGTACACCGAAGGAAACGGCGCTGGAGCGGCCCCGCCTGCAGCTCTCAATGCTGGCGAGCGGTGGGAGCTCAGGGTGCGGCTCCGGCGCCCTCACGGACTGGCCAATCCCAACGGCTTCGATTTCGAGGCGTGGCTGCTTGAGCGCGGCATCCGCGCCACCGGCTATGTGCGTCCCGAACCGTCCAACCGGCTGATGCAGTCGATGGTCTGGCGCCCGTCGTACATCGTCGAGCGTGCGCGCGAGTGGGTGCGCAACCGCATCGTTTCCGCGCTGCCCGCCCACTCGAGCACAGGCGTGCTGGTAGCGCTGGCGATTGGCGACCAGCAGGCCATCTCGCGCACTGAGTGGACGGTGTTCACCCGAACCGGCGTCAATCACCTGATGAGCATTTCGGGCCTGCACATCACCATGGTGTCCGGGCTGGCGTTCGCGGTCGTACTGTGGGCGTGGCGTCGCTCTCCAGGATTGGTCGCGCGCCTGCCTGCCGTCAAGGCGGCGGCAGTTGCCGGTCTGTTGGTGGCCTGCGGTTACGCACTGCTGGCAGGCTTTGCAGTTCCGGCACAGAGGACTGTGTACATGTTGGCGGCGGTCGCAGTGAGCCTGCTCCTCGGACTGGCAGCCGAGCCGCTGGCCGTACTGGCCCTCGCGCTGCTCGTCGCAGTGGTGGCCGACCCCATGTGTGTCCTGGCTCCGGGTTTCTGGCTGTCCTTCGGTGCGGTGGCGCTGATCATGTACGTAACGCTGGGACGCATCGGACAGCCCGCCTGGTTCGTCAACTGGGCGCGGGTGCAATGGGCCGTGACCATCGGCCTCACGCCCATTCTCCTCGCCATGTTCCAGCAGGTCTCGGTGGTCTCGCCGTTGGCCAATGCAGTGGCGATTCCTGTTGTAAGCCTGGGCGTGGTCCCGTTGACGCTGATCGGCGTGCTGCTGCCGGTGGACTGGTTGCTCAAGCTTGCCGCGTGGCTGATGTCGTTTTGTAGCGCGTTGTTGCAATGGATGAGCGCGCTGCCCGCGGCTGTGTGGCAGCAGCATGCGCCACCCTGGTGGGCGGTGCCGCTGGCGTTGCTCGGCGTGGCGTGGGTTCTCGCGCCTCGCGGCTTCCCCGGACGCTGGCTCGGGATGGCTGCGTTTGCGCCGCTGGTCGCGATCAGGGCGTCGGCCCCGGGACCCGGCGAGCTCTGGGTTGACGTGCTCGACGTCGGACAGGGCCTCAGCGCGGTGGTGCGCACGCATCGTCACACGCTGCTCTACGACGCCGGCCCCGCGTTCTCGAGCGACACCGACGCCGGCAACCGAGTCGTTGTCCCATTTCTACGCGCGCAGGGCATCGGGCAACTCGACGGGTTCGTAGTCACCCACGACGACAGCGACCACTTCGGCGGCGCGGCTTCTGTCTTGGAGGCGGTGCCGGTAGGCTGGGTGGCAACATCTCTGCCTCCCGATGCGCCACCGGTGGCGCTCGCGCTCCGGCGGCTGCGCTGCTTCTCGGGTCAGACCTGGGAGTGGGACGGAGTGCGGTTCACGATTCTTCACCCTGGTTGGGCGAGCTATAATTCACCGGCGCTGAAGGACAACGCGCGCAGCTGCGTCCTGAAGGTCGAGTCGGCATTCGGAAGCGCGCTTCTGCCGGCCGACATCGAGCAGGGGTCGGAGGCGGAGTTGCTGCAAATGCACCGTGAGGCGTTGCGCGCCGACGTGCTTGTTGCCCCCCACCACGGAAGTGGAACTTCGTCCAGCATTGCCTTCCTCGCACAAGTTGCTCCGGATCTGGTAGTGATCCCCGTGGGTTACCGGAATCGTTTCGGTCACCCGAAGCCGGAGGTCGTGGCGCGCTACGAAGCGCTGGGCAGCCGCGTGTTGCGCAGCGACCACGACGGGGCCGTGATGCTGAGATTCAGTGCCGGCGGGCTCTCGGCAGAGGGCTACCGCGCGCAGTATCGGCGCTACTGGCAGAGCCGCTGACCGCGCGGCGCAGGAAAGAATCAGAGTTGATATGACGATCCAGGTTAGAGGGGCTACCGCCGATGCCGATCCGGGCGTTTGGCTGACGGCGCAGGTCGAGCGGCTGGGAGACGCCGACCAGGAACTGCTATCGCGCGCGCTGACGCTTGCCGTGGAGCGCTATGCAGGCCGCTCCAGCGCCTTGGGTGAGCCGCTGTTGACCCATTGTCGCGAGCTGAGCAGCATTCTGGGGTCGCTGCGGCTCGACGCCGAGACTCTCGCTGCGGGCCTGATGAGCGGGCTGCCGAGCGTAGAGCCTGACTGGATGCAGCGGCTGCAGCAGGCGCTTGGCCCGCGGGTGGCGATGCGCGTGGAAGGGTTTGCACGCATGGGGCAGATCCAGGCCCTGCGCTCCCACGGCCGCGAATCGAAAAAGACCACCGACCGCAGTGCGCAGCTGGAGGGCGTGCGCAAGATGCTGTTGGCGATGGTGCAGGATGTACGCGTGGTTCTGATCAAGCTCGCCGACCAGGTGCAGACGCTGCGTTATCTGGCCGGCCACGGCGACGATCCGGCGCGCAGCAGCGCCGCGCGCGACACCTTCGAGCTGTTGGCGCCGCTGGCTAACCGACTCGGCATCTGGCAGCTCAAATGGGAGCTGGAGGACCTCGCGTTCCGCTGCAGCGATCCCGTAGCCTACAAGCAGATCGCCCGAGAGCTGGACGAGAAGCGTGCGGACCGCGAGGCCTACATCGGCTTCGTCACGCAGGTGCTGCGCGCCGAACTGGCAAAGGCGGGACTCGAAGGCGAGGTCAGCGGCCGCCCGAAGCATATCTACAGCATCTACAAAAAGCTCGCCCGCAAGGATCGCGGGCTCAAAGAGTTGTTCGACATCCGCGGCGTGCGCATCCTGGTCAACGACGTCAGAGACTGCTACGCGGCACTCGGCCTGGTGCACAACCTGTGGACGCCGTTGCCGCGGGAGTTCGATGACTACATCGCGAAGCCCAAGGCGAACGGCTATCGCTCGCTGCACACGGCGGTGGTTGGCCCGGATCACGAAGCGCTGGAAGTGCAGATTCGCAGCTACGAGATGCATCAGCATTGCGAGTTCGGCGTGGCGGCGCACTGGCGCTACAAGGAGGGCGTAGGTAGCGACGCTGGCTTCGACGAGAAGATCGCCTGGTTGCGCCAGATCCTGGACTGGAAGGACGCTCTCGCGGACGTGGCCGATCTGGCCGAGCAGTTCCGCACCGGACTGTTCGAAGACAGCGTCTTCGTGCTCACGCCCCAAGGCCGGGTGATCGATCTGCCCAGCGGCGCCACACCGGTCGATTTCGCCTATCACGTGCATTCGGACATCGGTCACCGCTGCCGCGGGGCCCGCGTGGACGGGGAGATGGTGCCGCTCAACACCAGCTTGTCGAACGGCCAGACCGTGGAGATCGTCACGGCCAAGAGCGGGGGTCCAAGCCGCGATTGGCTGAACGCTGAACTGGGTTTCCTCCATAGCTCGCGGGCCAAGGCGAAGGTGCGTCAATGGTTCAACAACCAGAACCTCGAGGCCGCCGTCGCGCAGGGCCGGCAGCTGGCGGAGAAGATCTTGCAGCGCGCTGGCAGGACGGCGTTGAGCCTGGACGCCTTGGCGCGAAGGTTGGGCTTCGAGAGGCTCGACGAGCTGCTCGCGCTGGTCGGTCGGGGCGAGGTCACGACGCGTCAGATACAGGGTGCGCTACGCGAGGACGAGCCGGACGCAGCCGCCGGAACTTTGCCCGAGGAGACGCATCCCGCACCGTCAGCCGACACAGCGCGCCCACAGGACGACCTGCGCCGACGTGGGGATATTCTCGTAGTCGGCGTTGACAAGCTTCTCACGGTGCTGGCCAAGTGCTGCAAACCGGTGCCGCCCGACCCGATCATCGGCTTTGTGACCCGCGGTCGCGGCGTGAGCGTGCACCGGGAGTCATGCTCGAATGTGCCTCGGCTCTCCTCCGAGCGGCTCATCGCGGCGCAGTGGGGCAGTGACGCCGCCCAAGGGCGCTTCCTGGTGGACGTGGAGATCGAAGCCACCAACCATCCCAATCTGATGCGCGACATCCTGGATGTCTACACGCGCGAGAAGGTCAGGGTCGCGGCCACGACATCCCAGGCCCGTGACCTGCAGGCGCGCATGTTCTTCACGCTGGAAGTGACCGGCGTGGACCAAGTGCGCAGGCTGCTCAGCGTGATCCGTGAGGTGTCTGCGGTGAGCTCGGCGCGGCGCCTCTAAAGCTCGTCTCCTGCCCGCCGATATTGGGGCTCTGGCGACCGCCAGGGTCGCCGTCCGGCACGAGGGCTATGACAGCATGCTCAGCGCGAAACACCCTGAGAACCGGCTCAACCCAGCCGAAGACCTGACCCAGCTGCTGAGCGCCGTGGAAGCAGTCACCCGTGACACCAGCCTGCTGGCCCTCAACATGGCACTCGAGGGGGCCTCCGCTGGCGCTGGTGGCACGGCGCAACTCGCGGACGCGGTGGGAGAGCTGTCGATTCGCGCCACCCAGTTCAGCCAGCGGATGCGCGGCCGCCTTCTCGCGGGCGGAGACGACCTGGATCCGGGCAGCCTGTCCGAGCTGCGTCGGGTGACGCGTGGCGTTGCGGAGCTGATCGCTGATGTGAGCGATCTGGCCAGCGATGTGCTGGAAGGGATCGCCGATCCCAATATCGAGCGCCGCATGCCAGAAGTGGCGTCGGATCTGCTGGACGAACTCCGCAACCGCGCCCGCGCGCTCGATTATCTGGTGCGCGCGCTGCCGGATCTAGGGAAGCTCTGAACCACCCCAAACGTCTGAGCGCTCGGGGCCAGAGATTTGAGCCCTTCGGGGGTTTCGGCTAGAATCTCGCCCCACAGGCGCGTAGCTCAGCTGGTTAGAGCATCACCTTGACATGGTGGGGGTCGTTGGTTCGAGTCCAATCGCGCCTACCACTTCAGGAATCTGGAGACCGGAGTCAGCGACGCTTACGAAACGCTGGCTCTTGTCGTTTCTGAAGTCCTCCTCAATTTTCGAGTACCCATGCCCGCAGTGCGACTGCCCGACGGGGCGGAGAAGCGCTTCGATGCGCCCGTGAGCGTGGCCGAGGTGGCTGCAGCCATCGGCCCGGGGCTGGCGCGCGCGGCGCTCGCTGGCAAGGTCGACGGCAGGCTGGTGGACCTCAGTCATGTGATCGATCGCGACAGCCAAGTTGCTATCGTCACGGACAAGGATGCGGACGGGGTCGAGGTCTTGCGCCACTCCACAGCTCATCTGCTGGCGCACGCGGTGAAGGAACTGTTCCCGGAGGCGCAGGTAACCATTGGACCGGTGATCGAGGACGGCTTCTACTACGACTTTTCCTACAAGCGGCCGTTCACGCCTGAGGACTTGGCCGCGATCGAGAAGCGCATGGCGGAGATCGCCAAGCGCGATCTCCCGGTCCGGCGCGAGGTCTGGGATCGCTCCGAGGCGATCCATTTCTTCAAGCAGCAGGGCGAGCACTACAAGGCCCAGATCATCGAGAGCATCCCCGGCGACGAAGCCATCACCTTGTACAGGCAGGACAACTTCACCGATCTTTGCCGCGGCCCGCATGTGCCCTCCACCGGCAAGCTCAAGGTGTTCAAGCTGATGAAGCTGGCCGGCGCCTACTGGCGCGGCGATTCGCGCAACGAGATGCTGCAGCGGATCTACGGCACGGCCTGGGCCAAGAAGGAGGACCTGGACGCCTACCTGCACCGACTCGAGGAGGCCGAGCGGCGCGACCATCGCAAGCTCGGGCAAGCAGCTCGACCTGTTTCACCTGCAGGACGAAGCGCCCGGGCATGGTGTTCTGGCACCCGAAGGGCTGGACGCATCTGGCAGCAGGTCGAGCAGTACCTGCGCCGCGTCTCTCGCGACACCGGCTACCACGAGGTGCGCACGCCGCTGATCATGGACCTGCACGCTGTGGGAGCGCATCCGGTCACTGGGACAACTTCCGCGAGAACATGTTCTTCACCAGTCTCGGAGAACCGGGACTACGCGGTGAAGCCGATGAATTGCCCGGGCCACATCCAGATCTACAACCAGGGCGTGCGCAGCTACCGCGACCTGCCGCTGCGCCTGGCCGAGTTCGGCTCGTGCCACCGCAACGAGCCCTCGGGCGCGCTGCACGGCATCATGCGGGTGCGCGGCTTCGTGCAGGACGACGCGCCACATCTTCTGCACCGAGGAGCAGGTCAGCTCGGAGGCGTCGCCTTCATCGATCTGCTATTGCAGAAGGTGTACCGCGATTTCGGTTTCGACGAGATTTCTGATCAAGCTCGCCACCCGGCCGGCCAAGCGCATCGGCTCCGACGAGGCCTGGGACAAGGCGGAGCAGGCGCTCTAGCGAATGCGCTCGATCGCGCAAGGGCTTGGCGCATCTTGAGTCGCCGGGCGAGGGTGCGTTCTACGGGCCGAAGATCGAGTTCTCGCTGAAGGACAGCATCGGGCGGGTCTGGCAGTGCGGCACGCTGCAGGTCGACTTCTCGCATGCCGGGACTGCTCGGCGCCGAGTACGTGGCCGAGGACAATACGCGCAAGGTCCCGGTCATGCTGCATCGGGCCATCCTGGGCTCGATGGAGCGCTTTATCGGCATCCTGATCGAGCACCACGCGGGGGCGCTTCCGCTGTGGCTCGCGCCGGTCCAAGTGGTGGTGCTGAACATCTCGGAGCACCAGGCCGAATATGCTCGCGAGGTTGCCAATGTCCTGCGCCGAGCCGGCTTCCGCGCTGATGCGGACTTGAGGAACGAAAAAATTACCTATAAGATTCGCGAACATAGTCTTCAGAAGCTACCCTACCAGGCGATCGTGGGCGACAAGGAGGTGGCTTCGAGGACAGTTGCCGTGCGCACGCGGGGCGGCGTGGACCTGGGGCAGATGTCCCTGGACGCTCTCGTGCTCCGTCTCAGGGCGGAGCATGGCCCCGCAGCGGCGGCTTGATTTTTCTGGAGGTGCAACTTATCGCTCAGGAACGAGATAGAGATACGCGGATCAACGAGGAGATCAGCGCGCCGGAGGTTCGTCTCATCGGTGTAGAGGGCGAGCAGATCGGGATCGTCAATCTGGCCACGGCCAACAAGATGGCTGAAGAAGCAGGTGTGGATCTGGTGGAGATCGCGCCAACCGCAAAGCCTCCGGTCTGCCGCATCATGGACTACGGCAAATACAAATACGCCGAGGCAAAGAAGCGGCACGAGGCCAAGCTCAAGCAGAAGCAGATCCAGGTCAAGGAGGTCAAATTCCGGCCCGGCACGGACGAGGGTGATTATCAGATCAAGCTGCGCAATCTGATCCGCTTCCTGGAAGAGGGCGATAAGACCAAAGTCACGCTTCGATTCCGCGGCCGCGAGATGGCCCACCAGGAGTTTGGCGTGAAGCTGCTGGAGCGCGTGCGGGCCGATCTCGATCCCTATGCCGTGGTGGAGCAGTGGCCGAAGCTGGAAGGCCGGCAGATGATCATGGTGCTGTCTCCGAAGAAGAAGTCAGCCCATTGAGATCAGTTCCCCTCGCGACTCGAGGGTGTTGACAACAAGTGATACCGTGGTTCGAAGCGCAACGCAAAGCTGCCACCCGGCATCATGACAAATGTAAAGGAGCACTGAGACATGCCCAAGATCAAAACCAAGAGCGGCGCGGCCAAGCGCTTCCGCGCGCAAGGCGGTGGAGGCATCAAGCGCAGCAGAGCCTTTCTGCGCCACATCCTCACCAAGAAAAGCACCAAGCGCAAGCGTCATCTGCGCGGCACGACCCAGGTAAGTCCTGCCAACAGGCACGCCGTGAAGGCGATGCTGCCCTACGCCTGAGGATAGCGATATGCCGAGAGTCAAGCGTGGGGTGACGGCACGGGCCCGTCACAAAAAGGTCCTCGAGCAGGCCAAGGGATTTCGCGGCCGCCGCAAGAACGTTTTCAGAGTGGCCAAACAAGCGGTGATGAAGGCGGGGCAGTACGCCTACCGCGATCGCCGCGTGCGCAAACGCGAGTTCCGCGCGTTGTGGATCGCACGCATCAACGCCGCCGCGCGCGAATGCGGCATGAGCTATTCGGCCTTCATGAATGGGCTGAAGAAGGCCGCCATCGAGCTCGATCGCAAGGTTCTGGCCGACTTGGCGGTGTTCGACAAGCCCGCTTTTGCCAAGATCGCGAGCCAGGCGAAAGCCAGCCTCGGCGCCTGAGCTCGAGACAGTGGGAAAAAGGAGGCTGAACGGCCTCCTTTTTTTGTTTGCACCGGCCCTGAACTGCACTTAGACGGACGCACGCGCCACCCGGGTACGACAATGGACAAGGCAGCGCTGGACCAGCTGGTGAGCGAAGCCGTTGAGGCATTCAAGCGCGCTTCCTCCAGTGCCGAGCTGGAGCAGGCCAAGGCCCGCTATCTGGGCAAGTCCGGCTCGCTGAGCGCACTGCTCAAGGGCCTCGGTAAGCTGACGCCGCAGGAGCGGCCGGTAGTGGGCGGCTGGATCAACGACGCCAAAGCGCGCATCGAGGACGCGCTGTCGGCGCGCCGCGCGGGGCTAACGCAGACCGCTGTGGATGCTCGGCTGGCTAAGGAGGCGCTTGACGTAACGCTACCCGGCCGGGGGCGCGGGCTTGGCAGCATCCACCCGATCATTCGCACGTGGCAACGGGTCGAGGCGATCTTCCGCTCCATCGGCTTCGATGTCGCCGACGGGCCCGAGATCGAAACCGACTGGTACAACTTCACCGCGCTCAACCAGCCCGAGAATCATCCGGCGCGCTCCATGCACGACACCTTCTACGTCGAAGGCGGGTTGCTGCTGCGCACCCACACCAGCCCGATGCAGGTGCGCTATGCGCAGCAGCACGCGCCGCCGATCAAGGTCATCTCCGCGGGCCGCACCTATCGCGTGGACAGCGACGCCACGCACTCGCCTATGTTCCATCAGTCCGAGGGGCTGTGGATCGACGAGCACATCAGCTTCGCCGACTTGAAGGCGGTTTACACCGATTTCCTCCGCCGCTTCTTCGAGACCGATGCCCTGCAGGTGCGCTTTCGGCCCTCGTTCTTTCCCTTCACCGAGCCCTCCGCGGAGATCGACATGGCCTTTCCCAGCGGACCCCTGAAGGGCCGCTGGCTGGAGCTCTCCGGTGCCGGGCAGGTGCACCCGCACGTGGTGCGCAACTTCGGCCTCGACCCGGAGCGCTGGATCGGTTTTGCATTCGGCAGCGGACTGGAGCGGCTGACGATGCTGCGCTATGGCATCGACGATCTGCGCCTTTTTTTCGAGGGCGACCTGCGCTTTCTGAAGCAGTTCGCCTGACCGGACCGAAGCGGGGCTAACGCATGCAATTCCCCGAAAGCTGGCTGCGTTCGATGGTCGATCCAGCGTTGACCACGCAGGAACTCGCCCACCTGCTGACCATGGCGGGATTCGAAGTGGAGTCCTGCGATCCGGTCGCGCCACCATTTTCCAAAGTAGTGGTGGGTCAGGTGCGCACGGTCGAGAAGCATCCCAACGCCGACCGGCTCACGCTCTGCGCGGTGGATGCGGGGACTGGGAGGCCACTCACCGTCGTATGCGGCGCGCCCAACGTCGTTCCTGGCATGAAGGCACCCTGCGCGCTGGTGGGTGCGAGCCTGCCGGGTGAAGGGCCGGGCAAACACTTCGAGCTGAAGCCCTTGACCATGCGCGGTGTTGAAAGCCAGGGCATGCTTTGCTCGGCACGTGAGCTGGGGTTGTCGGACGACCATAGCGGCGTTCTGGCGCTCGACGCTGCTGCACCGGTGGGGGGTGACGTACGCGAATACCTCGCCTTGGACGATCAGATCTTCACCATCAAGCTCACGCCGAATCGGGCCGACTGTCTCTCGATTCTGGGTGTCGCCCGCGAGGTTGCCGCGCTAACCGGCGCGACCTTGTCCCCGCCCGCCATTTTGCCCGTCCCGAATGGTTGCGACGCGATCTTCCCAGTCAGAATCTCCAACCCGGACGGCTGCGGCCGTTTCACGGGAAGAGTGATTCGGGACGTGAACGCGCGGGCCGCCACCCCGGAGTGGATGCGCCAACGGCTGGAGCGTGCAGGCCAGCGTTGCATTTCCGCCCTGGTGGACGTGACCAACTACGTGATGCTGGAGCTGGGGCGGCCGCTGCACGTCTACGACGTAGACAAACTCGCCGGGCAGATCGATGTGCGGTTCGGGCGCCTCGGAGAGCGGCTCAAGCTGCTTAACGAACAGATCGTGGAGCTCGAGCCCGACGTACTGGCCATCACTGATGCCTCCGGCCCCATCGGCCTCGCTGGGATCATGGGCGGTTCCAGCACAAAGGCCGATCCGGATTCGCGCCATGTGTTTCTGGAAGCCGCCTTCTTCTTTCCCGGCGCGATTGCCGGGCGCACGCGCCGCTTCAACTTCGCCAGCGATGCTTCACATCGTTTCGAGCGTGGTGTGGACTTCGACAACAACATCGCTGGCATCGAACGCGCCACGCAGCTGATCGTGAACATCTGTGGCGGCAGACCGGGGCCGGTGGTCGACACAATCGCCCGACTGCCCGAGCGCAGGCCGTTGCGCGTACGCGTCGCGCGCGCGCAGCGCGTTATCGGCGTAACGATTTCCGCCGAAGAGATGGCAAACATCTTCGCCCGGCTGCGCCTGCGCTTCCTGCGCGACGGCGGCGGAGCACAGGAGGCGTTCTGGGTCACGCCTCCGTCTTACCGTTTCGACCTCGAGATCGAGGAAGACCTGATCGAGGAAGTGGCGCGTGTGCATGGCTTCGAACGGATTCCCGCCCACCCCCCTCTGGCGGCCGCAGTGATGCACAGCGAACCCGAGACGCACAGGTCCCTGCATGCCTTGCGCGGCATGGTCGCAGCGGCAGATTACCAAGAGGTGATCAACTTCAGCTTCGTGGAGCCGGAATGGGAGGCAGATCTAGCCGGCAACCCGACCCCGATCCGCCTACTCAACCCGATTGCGAGCCAGCTCTCGGTGATGCGCAGCACGCTGTTGGGCGGCCTGCTCGCCAACCTGCGCTATAACTTGAACCGCCGCGCTTCCCGCGTGCGGGTGTTTGAGGTCGGGCGCGTGTTCCTGCGTGCACCGGGCATGCCGGAGGGCCCTCTGGACGTTGCCGGCGTCCGCCAGCCCGTGCGGATCGCAGCGGCCGCGTTCGGCCCGGCCGTGGAGGAGCAATGGGGCGTTGCCACGCGCATGGTGGACTTCTACGACGTGAAAGCCGACCTGCAGAATTTGCTGCCGCGGCGGCAGGCTCGGTTTGAACCTGCGACGCACCCGGCCTTGCACCCAGGACGCTCGGCACGAGTCCTGCTCGATGACCAGCCCATCGGTTGGATCGGCGAACTACACCCCTTATGGCAACAGAAGTACGAGTTACCGACGCCCCCAATCCTGTTCGAGGTGGATGCGGCGCCGCTACAACAAGTCGAGTTGCCGGCTTTTCGCGAGGTGCCAAGATTTCCAGCTGTTAGCCGCGATGTCTCTGTGATCGTGCCGGAGACGCTCGCGATCCAGACTATCTTGGATGATCTTGCGCTGCACAAACCGGTTCAAGTCGAGAGCATCCAACTGTTCGACTTGTACCGGGGTCCGGGCGTGGAAAATGGGAAAAAAAGTCTTGCTTTCCGAGTGTTATTGCAAGATACTCAAAAGACACTGACGGATCCGGAGGTCGAATTGGCCTTGGCTCAGCTGGTAGAGCGGCTGGTTCGGCAATTCGGTGGAAAACTACGCGACTGAGGGTGCGAGATGACGCTCACGAAGGCTGATCTAGCTGATCTGCTGTTCGAAAAGGTCGGTTTGAACAAACGCGAAGCCAAGGACATGGTCGAGTCCTTCTTCGAGGAGGTCCGCAAGGCGCTCGAGGCCGGGGAAGGGGTGAAGCTGTCCGGCTTCGGCAATTTCCAGCTGCGAGACAAGCCTCAGCGCCCTGGCCGCAATCCCAAGACCGGGGAGGAAATCCCCATCACCGCGCGCCGCGTGGTCACTTTCCACGCCAGCCAAAAGCTGAAGGCGATGGTGGACAAGAACTACCATGGACGAGAGTCCGAGCAGCCCCAGCAAGCCTAGCCTGCCAGCCATCCCGGCCAAACGCTACTTCACCATCGGTGAGGTGAGCGAGCTGTGCGGGGTGAAGCCGCACGTGCTGCGCTATTGGGAGCAGGAGTTCACCCAGCTTAAGCCGGTCAAGCGCCGCGGCAACCGCCGCTACTACCAGCACCATGAAGTACTGTTGATTCGGCGCATCCGCCAGCTGTTGTACGAAGAGGGCTTCACCATCAGCGGCGCCCGTCATCGCCTCGAACAGGCGGTGGAGCAAGCCACCAAATCCAGCCCCGGCTCGGCGGCAAAAGTCACTTCGTCCACTCTGCGCAAGGAGATCAAGAGCGTTCTCGACTCCCTGCGCTGAGGGCACACGGGTTGCGCGATTCCTGGATGCTGAAGTCCTTCTGCTATAATCGGTCGCAAGTCGGGGCGTAGCGCAGCCTGGTAGCGTACTTGCATGGGGTGCAAGTGGTCGCTGGTTCGAATCCAGTCGCCCCGACCACTGCCCTGGTCCGCCCGTTTCCTGATCTGAGCGACGCGGTCCGTCGCAGGGCCGCTGATCCGCCCCCACGGAAAGTCCTCGCCGTGCCGCCTTCGAGATGCGCATCCTGTTGAGTAACGACGACGGCTACTTCGCGCCAGGACTCTCGATTCTGGCCGAGACGCTCTCCCGCCTGGCAGAGGTTGTTGTGGTGGCTCCCGAGCGCGACCGCAGCGGAGCGAGCAACTCGCTCACGCTCGACCGTCCGCTCATGGTTCGCGACTCGCACCTCGGGTTCCACTACGTCAACGGCACTCCCACCGACTGCGTGCACCTGGCGGTGACCGGCATGCTCGACCCGCGACCCGACATGGTGGTGTCCGGGATCAATCATGGCGCCAACATGGGTGACGATACGATCTACTCCGGCACTGTAGCCGCCGCCACGGAAGGATTCCTGCTCGGCATTCCCTCCATCGCGGTCTCGCTGGCCAGCAAGTCGGAGGGCAACTATCCAGGTGCGGCGCGCGTGACGGCCGACCTGGTGCTGCGTTTGCAGCGCCGGGCGCTGCTGCAGCCAATGCTTCTCAACGTGAACGTGCCGGACGTGCCGTATGACGAGTTGCGCGGCGTCAAGGTCACCCGGCTCGGACGGCGGCACAAGGCCGAGGCCGTGATCAAGTCGAGCAACCCGCGCGGCGAGACTGTGTATTGGATCGGGGCCGCGGGCGACGCAGAGGACGCCGGGGAGGGAACCGACTTCCACGCTGTGTTGGAACACTTCGTGTCGGTCACGCCGTTGCAGATGGACCTCACGCATTTCGCGCAGCTCGATAGCCTGCACGCGTGGCTCGCGGGGAGTGTGGGCGCGATTGAGTCGGCGGCGGTCGATCCGGCGGAGGTCGCCGGACGCTAGCCGGAGCGTTCGGAGTCCACTGCCTCAGCGTAGCGATGAGCAGCAGGCATCTCGGCATCGGGATGACGTCGCAGCGCACGCGCATGCGCATGGTTGAGCGTTTGCGCGAGCAAGGCATCCGCGACGAGGTGGTGTTGGGCGCGCTGGCTGAAGTGCCGCGCCACATCTTTGTCGATGAGGCCCTGGCGCATCGGGCTTACGAGGACATTGCCCTACCCATCGGCTTCGGGCAGAGCATTTCCAATCCCTGGGTCGTAGCGCGCATGCTGGAGCTCGCACGCGCGGACAGCCCACTGGACAACGTGCTTGAGGTCGGAACCGGCTGCGGTTATCAGGCGGCGGTGCTGTCGCGCCTGGCACAACGGGTCTGGTCCGTGGAGCGTATTTCCCAGCTCTTGATGCGCGCACGCATCCACCTGCGCGAGTTGCGGATCGCGAACGTCCGGGTCAAGCATGCGGACGGTCATCTCGGCCACAAGGACGCTGCTCCCTACGATGCAATCGTCATGGCCGCGGCCGCGACCCACGTCCCGGAGGCGCTATTGGAGCAGCTTGCCCCCGGCGGGCGCTTGGTGATGCCGCTGGGCGGCCGAGACCAGTTGCTCACGCTCATCGCGCGCGAAGGCGAGGGCTTCTCCCGGCGCACGCTTGAGCCGGTACGCTTCGTTCCCTTGGTCCGTGGGGCGTCGGTATGACGCGACCAAGCCGGCACCGAACGACGCGGTGCGCGAGGCTGAGAGTGGGTGCGCGGTCTGCAGTCGGGATACTTTGGGTGTGTAGTGCACTGCTGGCTGGATGCGAGACAGCCCCAGCCCCGGTTTCGCAGCGTCGCGTCGAAGAATATCGCAAGGCCCCAACCGCGCCTGCCACTCCCCCCAAGCCGGCCGCGTCCGAGCCGAGCCCGGCGGCTGCGGCGACGACGCCGGCAACTTCCGCGGCGAACGCGACCACGCCCAAACCGATTCCCGCGCCCGAGGCGAGCACGGCGCCTGCGGCCAAGACACCGGCAATCTCTACGCCGAAGACAGCCACGCCCAAACCGAGCCCTGTGCCGGAGGCGAGCACGGCGACTGGGGCCAAGACACCGGCAAGCTCCGCCTCAAGGTCGACTGCGCCCAAAACCGGTCCCGCGAGCGAGGAAGAGCTGGAGGGCGATTCGCGCCCTGAGTTCTATACCGTGAAGCGCGGTGACACGGTGTATAGCATCGCGTTGGACGCCGGTCTGGACTACAAAGAGCTGGCGGCCTGGAACCAGCTCGACGATGCCAACGTCATCAGGGTGGGCCAGCAGCTTCGGCTGCGTCCGCCAGCGGGCTGGAAACCAGAGGCCGCCGATGCGGAGGGTGTGGTCGTGCGTCCCGCCGCCAACCAGCCACAGGTCGAGTCGCTGCCGCTCGAGGCGCCGCCGTCGGTGAAATCCGCCCCTAAGGGCATCAAGGTGCCCTATTCCGAGCAGGCGCTGGCGCAGCTCACGCGCGACCCGGGGAAATCGCCGGCGACCGAGGCGAAGGCAGCGCTGGAGCCCAAGGCGGATGCAAGGCCGGCAAGTCCACCTGCCCCCGCTGTCTCGCCGATTTCACCACCCGTATCGGCGCTCGCAAGGCCTCCGACGTCGGCGGCGGTGTCTACGAAGACTTGGCAGCCGGCCGCCCCGCCAGCACAGGACTCGGCTCGATGGATCTGGCCGACGGCGGGTAAGCTGCTGCATCCGTTCAACCAGGGCCCCAATCCCAAAGGGGTGGCGATCGGGGGAAATGCGGGGCAGCCCGTCGTGGCCAGCGCAGCCGGGAAGGTTGTGTACAGTGGAAGCGGCCTGCGCGGCTACGGTAAGTTGATTATCATCAAGCACGACAACACCTACCTTAGCGTCTACGCTCACAACCGTGAGCTGCTGGTAAGAGAGGGGGAGCGCGTGAGCAAGGGCCAGAAGATCGCCGAGATGGGCAACATCGACTCGGAGCTGGTGGGCCTGCACTTCGAGATCCGGCGCCTGGGTAAACCGGTCGACCCGCTTGAGTATCTGCCGCAGGATGGGGCCTCATGACCGAGGCGCACCGTCATGTCGCGGGCGATCCCCTGGAAGAGGCGCTGCTCGCGACCCCTGACGTGGCCGTGGCGGAGGACGACTACGTCAGCGCAGATCTGCAGTCCGACGTCACTCAACTCTACTTCAACGAGATCGGCCACAATCATCTGCTGACGGTGGGCGAAGAGTTGTGCCTCGCGCGCCTGGCGAAGGCGGGCCAATTCGAGGCGCGCCAGAAGATGATCGAGCACAACCTGCGGCTGGTGGTGAACATCGCCAAGCACTACGCCAAGCGCGGGCTCGCGCTGCTCGACCTGATCGAGGAGGGCAACCTGGGGCTGATCCACGCGATAGAGAAGTTCGACCCGGAGCGCGGGTTTCGCTTCTCGACCTATGCCACGTGGTGGGTGCGCCAGAGCATCGAGCGCGCGATCATGTACCAATCGCGCACCATACGGCTTCCGGTGCACGTCATCAGGGAGCTGAACATGGTGCTGCGCGCGACGCGCCACCTCGAGACCCACTCGGACCGCGAATCCACTGCTGACGATGTGGCGCATCTGCTGGACCTCGACCCCGAGGCGGTGCGCCGCCTGCTGATACTGAACGAGCGCATGGCTTCGCTCGACGCCCCGCTCGACATCGATCCCATGTTATCGGTGGGCGAATCCCTGGCGGACGAGAGCAGCCTCACCCCGGAAGCGCGCACCGAGCTGTCCGAGATCGAGCAGCAGGTAACGCGATGGCTAGAGCAGCTCTCGGAGCGCCAGCGCGGCGTGATCGAGCGCCGTTACGGGCTGAACGGGTCGGATATCTACACGCTCGAGCAGGTGGCCCAGGACCTCAACCTAACGCGCGAGCGCGTGCGCCAGATCCAGCTCGAGGCATTGTCCAGCCTGCGCCGGATCCTGCGCCGCAGCGGCATCGACCGCGACGTTCTCCTGTAGCGGCTGACAGGCTTTTGTGGAACTGCTTCGCGAGCGCTCGCGTTGTATGCGCGGGGTGCACGCGCGCAAGCGTTTGAGCGAACGAGATGGCGCGAACGACTATGGCTAGCAACGAACGGCCGTTCTCACCTCCCAAAGCTGTGCTAGAGCGAGCGCACCAACTGGCGCAAGCGGCGCGCCTCGGCGTTGCCACCCTGCCCCGCGTAGCGCACGCCGATGTACAGGTCGACGATCGCGCGGATCCTGAGCTCCAGCGCCGGTTGTTCGGCCGCGGCGCGCTGCGCGAAATCGCGCGGTCCTTCCCCCGGGTGTCTCTCGGTGCCGCGTTTCGCGAGCTTGCGGCAAAAGGCGCGCCAAATGCGCGCCGCGGGGTCCGGGCGCAGGAGAAGAAGCTGGCGGAGCACCAGCAGCGCGAGCAAGGCCACGACGGCGCCCGCGACACTCATCAACAGGACTGTCAGCGTTTGCCAGGTGGGCGTGCGCAACCCCGCGTCGGTCAAAAGCTTCGTTTGCCGGTCTGGAGTGTAGCCCAACACCCATTGATTCCAGAAGTTCGCCATCGCGTCCCACGTGAAATGGATGCGGTTGAACAGCTCCCAGCTTCCCCGCACTGAAATGGGCAGCGGCTCGCCGGCCGGCACCGCGGCTGCGATACCGGACTGGATGCGTGCGGGTGACACAGCCGCCGTCGGGTCCACGCGCACCCAACCTTCCTCCCTCAGCCATACCTCGGCCCACGCGTGTGCCTCCGACTGCCGAACGATCATGTAGTTGCCCAAAGGGTTCATCTCCCCGCCTTGGTACCCGGTGACCACGCGGGCGGGAACCCCGGCGGCGCGCATCAGGAAAACGAATGACGATGCATAGTGCTCGCAGAAGCCGCGGCGCGTCACGAACAGGAACTCGTCCACCGCGTCGTTCCCCAGCTCGGGCGGCACCAGCGTATAGAAGAAGGGCTGCGAGCGGAAAACGCCGAGCGCGTTTTTAACCACCTCCAGCTCGCTGGAAGACTGTTGTCGGATTTGGCGCGCCAGCTCCAGAGATTTCGGGTTGTAGCCGCGCGGCACCCGCAACGCCCGGCGCAGTAAGCCGGGTTGCTCGTCGAGGCCGTACCTGTAGCCCAGGTGTGAGCTCACGTCGTAGCGCAGTCGATTGCGGATGGGGCGCGTCGCGAGCAGTTGGTAGTCGTTTGTGAGCACGGTGTCGGGCGGTGCGCCAGTCGGCAGATCGATGGCGAACACCCAGTGCATGTAATGCGGCTCAAGCGTGACGGTGTACTGGACCGCCGCGGTAGTGGCTGCATGATGCACGCCACCAGTGGCGGTAGTGCCGGCGTCTCCGGTGGTCCAGGTGCGGCCGTCGAAGTCCCACAGCACCGGCCCGCGCCAGTACAAGCTCTGAGGCGGCGGTGCGGGCGAACCGAAGCGCACCCGGAACGCGACATCATCGGACAAGCTGAGGCGGCTGAGAGAGCCGGGGGACATACTGTCGGAGAGCCCGCTCACTCCGGTGGAGGTGGCCTGCGGGAAGCCAAATAGGGGTCCCTGCACGCGCGGAAAGAGCAGGAACAGAGCGATCGTCAGTGGTGCGGCCTGCAACATCAGAGTTACCGCCATGCGCAGCGCCTGCGCTGCGGCTAGGGTGTGGCTGCGGTCCTGAAGCGCGACCAGTGTAGCGGTGAGCCAGGCCATCACGGCCACCATGTACAACGCGGTGGGAATAGTCTGCGAATAGAGGAAGTTGGTAATGATCAGAAAAAAACCGAGGCAAACCGCCACCGTGGCGTCGCGCAGGGCCTTCACCTCCAGGATCTTGAGGCCGAGCATGATCGCGAGCAGCGCAACCGCCGCGTCGCGTCCGAGTCGGGGACCATAGCTCAGCACGACACCGGCAGTGCCCAGCACCGTAAGCGGAATCAGCAGCCATTTTCCGGGCAGTGCGCCAGCGCGCCAGGTCAGCCACCCCCGCCAGATGAGCATGGCTGCGACCGCGCTGGAAACCCACACTGGCATGCGCTCCACATGCGGTATCAGCACGGCGACAAGCACCCCGAGCACCGAGTACACCCCGGGGCTTTGCAGCGGCGCCGCGTCGACTCGCGTGTTCATTGCTGGAACAGCGCCAAGGCGGTGAGGCAGCGCTGCTCGTGGGCCGGGCCAGAGCCCGCCGCGATCAGAGTAGAGGGCAGCCGCAGCCCGTAGGCGTGTCCGGCGCGGGCGGCCTCCAGCACCCAGCGCGTAAGGCGCGAAAGGCGCGCCTCCAGGCCAAACTCGCTCGGGATTGCGTCCCAGTCGAGCCACAACTCACCTGCGGCGAGCCCCGCGAACTGCTTTGTCATTAACGGGTCGCTGCGCGCTGCGGCCTTCCATGCCACGTGGCGCAGGGAGTCACCAGGCTGGTAGGGGCGCAACCCGGCGAAATCGTCCTGCCCCTGACCCATCTCCAGCCCGTTCGAATCGCCCGCAGTTGGAGGCGGCAGTGGAATGTACCCCGGTTCCGGCCGAGGATAGATAAGACAATGCGCGTCCGGTTCCAGGTTCGACCACGCCTGGAACAAGCCCAGCGGAAATGTTGTGAACACGCGCAGGCGCCCAAGGCGAAGCCGGCCTCTGTGCTCGGCCGGGATGCGGATGTGGACCGTCGTCGTCTGACCGATGCCGACGTCCACAAAAGTCGCTTGCCGATCTGCCGCCGCGAGCCCAATCGAACGCCGCACCGCGGTGCCGGGGTCGCAAAGTAGCACCGGGAACAGCGCCATGTCTCCGGCAAACACGGGTTCGGGCCGCCCCGCTGTGAGCTGCAGTCGGACCAGGTTGCGGAACGTGTGCAGGATGGAAACGACCGCGAGCCCGCTCATGAGGAACGTCAGCACATAGCCCAAGCCCAGGGTGTAGTTGATGCAGCCGAGGAGCATGACCAGCGCCGTGGCGCCGAACAGAAGCCCTGCGCGGGTGGGCAGGATATAGATCCGGCCCTGGGTGAGCGTTACCGGACCCGCCTCCCGCACCGCGCGCCGCGATCGCAGCTCGGGCAGACGGAACTTGAGTGTTGAACTCGCGCGCGCCACGCGCGTCAGGGGATGGCGACCTCGGCGAGGAGCCGGCGAGCGATTTCCACGCTGTCCCGCCCCTGTTGACCGGGTGCCTGTAGACGGTGACCGACAACGCTGGGCAGCACGGCTTGCAGGTCCTCCGGCAGCACGTGACTGCGCCCCTCGAGCAACGCCCACGCGCGCGCGGCGTGCAGCAGGTTCAGGCCCGCGCGTGGGCTCAACCCGGTAACCAGCTCCGGCGATTGCCGGGTGTACGAGATGATGGCCTGGAGATAGTCGTACAGAGCAGGGGAGGCGAATACTGCCCGCACCGACTGCTGCAAGGCCGTCAACTCCTCGGCCGTCACGCAGCGCTTCAACTCGGCCATCATGTCACGCCGGTCGCGGCCTTCCAGGAGCGAGCGTTCCGCGCGCGCATTGGGGTAGCCCAGCCGCAGGCACATGAGGAAGCGGTCGAGCTGGGATTCCGGGAGCGGAAAAGTGCCGACCTGGTAGGAGGGGTTCTGCGTCGCGATCACAAAGAACGGCTCGGGCAGCTCGCGCGTTTCGCCTTCTGTGGTGACCTGATGCTCCTCCATCGCTTCCAGCAACGCACTCTGGGCCTTGGGCGTGGCGCGATTGACCTCATCGGCCAGAATCATCGGGGCGAAGATCGGCCCGGGGTGAAATTTGAAGCTGCCGGCCTGGCGGTCGAAGATGGACACGCCGATGATGTCCGCGGGCAGCAGGTCGCTGGTGAACTGGATACGCTGGAAGCGCAATCCCAGCGAATTAGCCAGCGCATGAGCCAGCGTGGTCTTGCCTACGCCGGGGAGATCTTCGATCAACAGGTGCCCGCGCGCGAGCAGGCAAGCGAGCGTAAGCTGGATTTGCGTTTCCTTCCCCAGGATGATTCCGCTCACCTGGTCCATGACTTTGCGCAGCCCATCTAGGGCGCCGCCCAGGTCCGCCCCGGCCGAGCCCGCCAGGGGGAGGGGGTGCTGCGGCCGATACCGCCGACTGCCGCGATCTGCCGCGACCAGCCGCGCTGCAAGTGAGTCACGCTGCATAGCTTTGCCTGCTCTGCTAGAAAACTCTTACCGCGCGCCGCAGGAGCGGATCGTCCGGCACGGGCTGTAGCTCGAAGCCCAGCGAGGCCATCAAGCCCAGCATCCGGATATTACTGGCCAACACGTCACCCCAGATGCGTCGGAGCCCGATGGCGCGCGCCGCGCGCATCAACTCGCACAGCAGCCGCGTTCCTACGCCGCGATTCTGACATTCGTCGGCAACCACGACGGCGAACTCGGCGCTGGTGCAGTCGGAGTCTGCTACGCAGCGCGCCACGCCGATGAATCGGGTGGCGGCGGCTTCACCAACGACTGCCGCCAGCGCAAGCTCGCGTTGAAAGTCCGGGTGGGTGAAGCGGTACAGCATATCGGGGGGCAGCTCCCGAAGCGTGGTCATGAAACGGAAATAGCGCGACTCGGGCGAGAGCGCACGCACGAAAGTCTGTTCGCGCTCGGCGTCCTCGGGCCCGATCGGGCGGATCACGATGTCGGTCCCATCGCGTAGCCGTGCACGGACCGGGTACAGGGCCCGGGCCGGAGATGGACTGCCCGTGGGAAGCCGGGCCGAGTTACTGGGTACGATGTCCATGGGCGTTGATCGGGATCTGCCCGGGCGCGGACTCTCGACATCATAGCCCAGCGCGCATAACGCACGAAGCATGCCACTGCCGGCGCGTGGATCGGGCTCCACCCGCCCCTCAGGTGCAACCGCTCGAGTGGCGCGTGGACTTCGCTGGCCCGACACTCTACGATAAGTATCGCCGCCCAACCCCAGATTCTGCGACTGCGAGCCGTGCTCGATGCAAACCGCCTTCATCACTCACCCCGACTGCCAGCTGCACGACATGGGGCGCCATCACCCCGAGTGTCCCGAGCGTCTCCAGGCGATAGCGGATCAGCTGATCGCCTCCGGGGTGCTCGGTTGTCTGGTCGAATACGACGCACCGCTCGCCACGCGTGAGCAGCTCGCCCGCGTACACGATGCCGATTACGTGGATGCAGTTGGAGCATCCGCTCCGGCTGCGGGAATCGTGCATCTCGATCCAGACACGGCCATGAACCCGCATTCCTACACCGCGGCGCTGCGCGCGGCCGGGGCAGCGGTGCTCGCCACCGACTTGGTGCTGGCGGGCAAGGCGGCGAACGCCTTCTGCTGCGTCCGGCCGCCCGGGCACCACGCCGAGCGCCGCCGCGCCATGGGATTTTGCTTCTTCAACAACGTCGCGGTGGGCGCCGCGCACGCCCTGAACGGACATGCGCTCGAGCGGGTGGCGGTGGTTGATTTCGACGTGCACCATGGCAACGGCACCGAGGACATCTTCCGCCACGACCAGCGGGTGCTGATGGTGTCCACCTTCCAACATCCGTTCTATCCCTACAGCGGGATCGACGGTCGGTCCGAACGGATGGTGAATATCCCATTGGCGGCGTACACCGATGGCGGTGGGTTCAGGCGCGCGGTGGAGTCGCATTGGCTGCCTGCTCTGAATCGCTTTCAGCCACAGGCCATCTATATCTCCGCAGGTTTCGATGCCCACCGCGAAGACGACATGGCTTCGCTCGGCCTGGTCGAAGCCGACTATGTCTGGGTCACTCAGCAGATCAGGGACGTCGCGGCGCTCCACGCGTCCGGCCGCATCATCTCGGTGCTGGAGGGCGGCTATAACCTGGGCGCGCTGGGGCGTAGCGTCACGGCCCATCTCAAGGTCCTGGCCCAGGTCTGAGTCGGCGCTCAGCGTTCCGGCGCGACCAGCAACGCCGCACCCACGCGTCGGTCCTCGGATAGCAGGATGTTGTAAGTCCTGCAGGCAGCGTGAGTGTCCATCACCTCGAGCGCCGTGCCGGCATCACGCAACGGTCTGGTAGCCGACGGATGCGGAAAGCGCAGCTGCGCGCCAGTCCCCAGGATGAGGATTTCCAGCGATAACCCAGCCAGCTGAGACAGCGTGCTCTCGGTCAGGTCATCGAAACCGACTGCCGCCCAGTCCAGGATGCGATCCGGGAGCACGATCAGGCTGCGCTCGTAGCGCTCGCCGTTGACAGCGACATAGCCGCGGCCGTAACCGGAGAACAGGTTGCGACCTTCGGCGCGCGCCAGATGCAGCTTCATGCTGGGGATTTGCTGGGGGCAAGGGCGTCCGGTAACATTGTACCTTTTACATCAAAACGTTAACTCTGGAGCCCTCACGCTCCTTGGAGTGCAGAGTCGATGGAGCAGTTCCCGCGCATCGGGCGCCTGCCGCCCTACGTGTTCAACATCACGGCCGAGCTCAAAGCCGCCGCCCGCCAGCGCGGTGAGGATGTCATCGACTTCGGCATGGGCAATCCCGATCAGCCTACACCGAAACATATCGTGGACAAGCTGATCGAAACGGCACAGCGCGGCGACACGCATCGGTATTCGGTATCGAAAGGCATCCGCCGCCTGCGCAAGGCGATCTGCAATTGGTACCTCTGGCGGTACCAAGTGGAGTTCGACTCTGACCGAGAGGCCATCGTCACGATCGGGTCCAAAGAGGGGATCGCGCACCTGGCGCTGGCGACCCTGTCGTCCGGCGATATTGTCCTAGTGCCCAACCCCAGCTATCCGATCCATATTTACGGGCCCGTCATTGCCGGTGCCGATATTCGCCATGTGCCAATGCTGCCCGGGGTGGATTTCTTCGATGAGCTCACGAAGGCCATCACAGATTCCTATCCGAAGCCCAAGATGCTCATCCTGAATTTCCCGAGCAACCCCACTACCCAATGCGTGGACTTGTCGTTTTTCGAGCGCATTGTGGCGCTGGCGAGGGAACACGGCATCTATGTTGTACACGACTTCGCCTACGCCGACATTGTGTTCGATGGCTATCGCGCGCCGTCCATCATGCAGGTGCCGGGCGCGAAGGAGGTGGCGGTCGAGTTCTTCACGTTGTCAAAGAGCTACAACATGGCTGGCTGGCGCGTGGGTTTCATGGTCGGGAACCCGGAGCTCGTGGCGGCGCTGGCGCGCATCAAGAGTTACCACGACTACGGCACTTTCACGCCCATCCAGGTGGCTTCGATCGTCGCGCTGGAAGGTCCGCAGGAGTGCGTCGAGCAGACCCGGGTGACCTACCAGAAGCGGCGCGATGTTCTGTGCGCTGGGCTCAACGGTATCGGCTGGCAGGTTACCGTCCCCCGGGCCACTATGTACGTGTGGGCTCCGATTCCGGAGGCCTATCGCGACATGGGCTCGCTCGAGTTTGCCAAGAAGCTTCTGGCCGATGCCAAGGTGGCGGTCTCGCCCGGCATTGGCTTCGGCCAGTACGGGGACGATCACGTGCGGTTCAGCATGATCGAGAATGAAGCCCGCACGCGGCAAGCGATCCGCGGCATGCGCGACATGTTTCGCCGCGACGGGCTGCTGAAGGTTGCCGCCACGGGTTGAAACGAGCCCAGCTGCGCCTGGTCCTAATCGGCTTCCCATTCCCATGGAGATCATCCGCGTCACCGACGGCGATCATCGAGTGATCGAGCCAGAGTGGCTGCGACGCGCCGAAGCGGTGCACCGCCAGCTGCGCCCGAAGCTGCCGGCGGACTATAGCGGCAAGATGCGGGCGATATTCGCAACCGGGGGCGAAATGTGCATCGCGGTCAGGGAAGGGCAAGTCGTGGGCGTGGCCGTATTTCGCTGGTTCGAGAACACGCATGCCGGGCGCAAGTTCTATGTCGATGACCTCGTTACGGACGAGGCTGCGCGCTCGAGCGGCGTCGGGCATGCACTGCTGGCCTTCTTGGAGAGACTGGCACGCAGTCGAGGCTGCAGCGGCCTGGAGCTCGATTCGGGCACCCACCGCCAGCGCGCGCATAAATTCTATTTCCGCGAAGGTTTCGTGATCTCATCCTTCGCGTTCCGCAAAGAGTTCGAATGAGACCGATCAACGTGGGCCTACTGGGCATCGGCACGGTAGGCGGGGGCACCTTCGCCGTCCTGCGCCGTAATCAGGAGGAGATCACGCGCCGCGCGGGGCGCGCCATCACGCTCAAGATCGTCGCCGATAAGGACTTGGAGCGAGCCAAGCGCATCGTGGGCGACGCCGCTGCGGTGACCGCGGACGCGCTGTCCGTGGTCGGCAACGCCGACATCGACATCGTGGTCGAATTGATTGGGGGTACCAAGGTTGCGAAGGACCTGATCATGCTAGCGATCGAAAACGGCAAGCACGTGGTCACGGCGAACAAAGCCCTGCTGGCCGAGCATGGTACCGAGATCTTCTCTGCGGCACAGAGAAAGGGCGTGATGGTGGCTTTCGAGGCCGCGGTGGCGGGCGGCGTCCCGATCATCAAGGCGCTGCGCGAGGGCCTGACCGCCAACCGGATCGAGTGGATTGCCGGGATCGTCAACGGGACCAGCAACTTCATCCTCTCGGAGATGCGCGACAAAGGCGCGAGCTTCGAGGAGGCGCTGAAGAAAGCACAGCAGCGCGGTTATGCGGAGGCCGACCCGACCTTCGATATCGAGGGCATCGACGCGGCCCACAAGCTCACCATCATGTCCGCCATCTCCTTCGGCATCCCCATGCAGTTCAGCAAAGCGTATACGGAGGGGATCTCCAAGCTGACCAGACAGGACATCCGCTACGCCGAAGAACTGGGCTATCGCATCAAGCTGCTTGGCATCACCCGCCGCACGCCCAAAGGGATCGAGTTGCGCGTGCATCCAACCCTGATTCCGGCACGGCGCCTGATCGCCAACGTGGAAGGCGTGATGAATGCCATACTCGTCAAGGGCGATGCGGTGGGTCAGACGTTGTATTACGGCGCCGGCGCGGGAGCCGAGCCGACCGCCTCCGCAGTGGTGGCAGACTTGGTGGACGTCACGCGCATGCATACCGCGGATCCGGAGAACCGCGTACCCCACCTGGCGTTTCAGCCGGATGCGCTCTCCGATACACCGATCCTGCCCATGGACGAAGTCGAGACGGCCTACTACCTACGGTTGCGCGTGTTGGATAGGCCCGGGGTGTTGGCCGACATCACGCGCATTCTCGCCGACCTTGCTATCTCCATCGACGCGATGGTCCAAAAGGAGCCAGGCGAAGGCGAAGACCAGGTGGACATCATCATGCTCACGCATCTGACGGTGGAAAAGAACGTCAACGCGGCCATCGCACTCATCGAGAAGTTGCCGGTCAACGTCGGAAAAGTCACCCGCATCCGACTGGAGGAGTTAGCCGCATGAGCCAGGGAGCAGGGGCCGGCGCAACGCGGAGCAGGGGCCCCACTCGTGGGGATGCGACCGTGGAGCCGGCCAAGGCGCGTCGCCCGCCGGCCCTCGCGCGTCTGCGGGGTCACATCCCAGAGGGGGCCCTGTTCCGCCCTCCGACGCGCCCGCTTGCGGGGATGCGACCAAGGCGAATGCGGCCAGGCGCCGACGCTCTGCTCCAATGCCTGGCGCTGCCCTTAGAAGAGGCGGCCGCATAGTGCTCTACGTCAGCACCAGGGGCGGCATGCAGCCCCAACGGTTTTCTCAGGTCCTGCTGGAAGGGTTGGCGCCCGACGGGGGCTTGGTCGTGCCTCAGAGCTATCCTCAGCTGAGCCATCAGGAGATGTCCCGGTGGCGCGGGCTGCCCTACGCTGCACTTGCCTTCGAGATTCTGCGTCGATACGCCGATGACATTCCCGACGCCGACCTCCGGGGGCTGATCGACCGTACCTATACCGCGCAGGTGTTTGGCAGCCGCGATGTCACGCCGGTCAGGACGCTGCAGCCGGACGTGCACCTGCTGGGTCTTTCCTACGGCCCTACACTCGCTTTCAAGGACCTGGCCATGCAGCTGCTGGGCAACCTGTTCGAGTACCTACTGGCGAAGACAAGCAGCGAACTGAACATTCTAGGCGCGACTTCAGGGGACACAGGCTCCGCTGCAGAGTACGCGATGCGTGGCAAACGCGGCTTGCGGGTCTTCATGCTTTCGCCCTACGGCAGGATGAGCCCGTTCCAGACCGCACAGATGTATTCGCTGCTCGATGCCAATATTTTCAACATCGGCATCCGCGGCGTGTTCGATGATTGCCAGGACATCGTCAAGGCGGTGAGCCAAGACGCCGAATTCAAGGCGCGCATGCGGATCGGGACCGTCAACTCCATCAACTGGGCGCGCGTGGTGGCCCAGGTGGTGTACTACTTCAAGGGGTACCTGGCGGTAGCCAAGGAGGTGGGCCAACCGGTTTCCTTGGCTGTGCCGTCGGGCAACTTCGGCAACATCTTCGCCGGCCACATCGCCCGGCAGATGGGTCTGCCCATCCGGCGCCTGATCCTGGCTAGCAACGAAAACGACGTACTGGACGAGTTCTTTCGCACCGGGCGCTACCGTGTGCGCGCTGCGGCCGAGATCAAGCACACCTCCAGCCCATCGATGGACATTTCCAAAGCTTCGAACTTCGAGCGCTTCATCTACGATCTCACAGGAGAGGACGCGCGAGCGGTGGCTCAACTGTGGCGCAAGGTCGACCACGAAGGGGGCTTTGATCTGGCCGCGACACCTTATCAGCAGCGCCTGGCTAGCTTCGGTTTCGAGTCCGGCTCGAGCACTCATGCGGACCGGCTGGAGACGATCCGGCGCGTGTACCGCGACACAGGGAACATCATCGACACGCATACCGCAGACGGGGTCAAGGTCGGGCTGGAGCACCGTGAACCTGGCGTCCCGCTTCTTTGCCTGGAGACGGCGTTGCCAGTCAAGTTTGCCGCCACCATCCGCGAGGCGCTGGGGCGCGATCCCGAGACGCCAGCCGGCTTCGAAGGCCTCGAGAGCAGGCCACAGCGGGTACAAATGATGGACGCGGACGTGCAGGCCGTGAAGGGCTTCATCGTCCGGCATTGCGGGGCGAGGCCGTGATGGCGGCGCCCGGTGGCAGTAGCGGGTTCGACGACGCACGTGAATTCTGGGACCAGCGGTACCGGACGCCGGAGTATATCTTTGGCACGGAGCCCAATGTATTCCTGGCTAGCCAGGTCAGTCGGTTCAAGCCCAAGGATCGAGTACTCGACGTTGGCTGCGGTGAAGGCCGCAACAGCGTCTGGCTTGCGGGGTTGGGCTGCGATGTCACGGGCCTTGACGTCTCGCCGTTCGCACTGGATAAGGCGAGGAGGTTGGCCGCCGGCCAAGGCGTCGCGGTTCAGTACGTTCAGACCGACATCCGCGATTGGCAATGGGAAACCTCGCGCTTCGATGCGGTGGTCTGCGTCTTCATCCAGTTCGCCGAGCCCGAGCAGCGTGCGCGGCTATTCGACGGCTTCATGACCACGCTCAAGGCCGGCGGAATGCTGCTGCTGCAGGGTTACACGCCCAAGCAAGTGGAGTACAAGACCGGTGGCCCGCCGCGCGCCGATCACATGTACACGGTGGAATTGTTGCGGAGCGCCTTCGCGCGGATGGAGATCCTGCACCTGCGAGAGCACGAGGAGATCCTTGCGGAGGGCATCAAGCACGTGGGCCGCTCCGCGCTCATCGACCTGGTAGCGCGCAAGCCGCTCGATCCTCTCGAAAAGAGCTAGCTTGCGGCGAGCGCCTGGGGCAGCTCGTCCAGACGCTTCAACGAGCGCTGTGGGGCGTGGCCGAGTTCGTCGGGCTGCGCGCCCGTGCGGTTGATCCAGAAGGTGCGGAAGCCAAAAGACGTCGCGCCGCTCGCGTCCCAATAGTTGGACGAAACAAAAGCGATTTCTTCCCGTCTTACACCCAGCTGGTCGACTGCCAGTTGATAGACGCTCGGGTGTGGCTTGAAGATGCGCAGTGGGTCCACGCTGAACACGGCATGGAGCAGCGGTTCGAGGCCGGCTTTGCGCACCACGGCCTGCAGCATGTCCGGCGAGCCGTTGGACAAGATGGCGAGCTTGCGGCCACGCAGCGATTGCAGCGCGGACGGCACCTCCGCGTAGGGGCTCAGTTCGCCGGTACTCTTCCATCAGCGACTGGCGAGCCCGATCGTCCAGCGCTAGCTCCAGGCTCCTGCACGAATAGCTCAGTGCGGCCCGCGTAACGGACTCGAAGTCCTCGTAGCGGCCCATCAGGCTACGCAGCCAGGTGTACTCGAGTTGCTTGCTGCGCCACAGCCGCGACAGCGACTCCCCGCGCCCCGGGAACAGTTGCTCGCAACGCCTGATGACCGAATGCACGTCGAACAGGGTGCCGTAGGCGTCGAACACGACGGCCTCGATCGGCTCAACCATGGTGCCTCTAGGGGACTCCACCCCGAAGATTCGCAGGCACCGCCTCCGCGATCTTCTTCGGGTGCGGCAGATCCAGATTCCTCATGATCTCGATAAATTGCTCGCGGCTCACGTTGGCCAGCCGCGGATTGGTTCGCTTCTCCTCGCCGATGGTGCTGACCCATCGGCCATGGTAGTCGTGGCCCGGGTACACGAGCGTGTCGTCGGGCAGGGTGAACAGTCGCCCCGTGATGCTGTCGTAGAGCGCGCCGGCGTCGCCCAGCTGAAAATCGGTGCGCCCGCAGCCGCCGATGAGCAAGGTGTCTCCGGTCAACAGCCGGTCGCGCCAGAGGTAGCAGGTGCTCCCCGGCGTGTGTCCGGGGGTGGCGATGGCGTGGACCACTTCGTCGCCGAATGTGATCCGGTCGCCGTCTTCGAGCAGCCAATCAAACCCCGAGGCTCCGCAGTGTCGACTGACTGCACTGCGCGCGCCGCTCTGTGCCTGGAGGGCCTTCGCCCCCGTGACGTGATCGGCGTGGACGTGGGTCTCGAGGATGTAGGCGAGCCGCAGACCCAGCTCGCTCAGCAGCCCGAGGTCGCGCGTTGCCTGCTCCCGCACTGGATCGACGATTACGGCCTGGCGGCCTGCACGTGTCTCCGAGGAGATAGGAATAGGTCGACGATTCCGCGTCGAACAGTTGGCGGAATATCATCGCCGATGCTCTTGGCTCACAGAGGTTGCTTCACCGTTACAGCGCCGCGCACCTGGCCCGCGCTATAACCGGTGGCCTGATCGTGCGGATACTCCGTCCTCAGCCTTTCTCGCACAGCCGCGGGGATAGTCTCCGCCGTACCGTGACAGGTAAGACAGAGGGGCTGGACCGGTATCGCCTTCATGTAACGATAGTACCGACCTGCGGGCTCCTGCACCACTTCGCTCACCTCCAGAGTTTCGGCCTTTTCGCCCGCCGCCGCGCGCCTGTCGAACTCCTCCAGAACCCGCTGCTCCCAGGCGTCCGGCGCACCCAACAGAGGGTTGCGCGTCTTTAGACTGACACGCGAGACGCGCCAGCCCTTTTCGCGTGAAACGCGCCCGGCGAGCTCTGGGGCGATGATCTTGCAAACCGCGACGGCGGCGTCGGGGCCGCCCTTGGCCAGCTCTGCTCGCAACTGTGCGCCGAGCTGCTGCATGAGCTGTACCGCCGTCTCGCGGCTGCCTTCCAAGAGGGTGTCGGGATCCTGCGCCGCGGCCATCATCGGGCAGAGGGCGAGTAGAACGACGGTTCCGAACGCAGCGCACCGGATCACGAGGGTCTCCGCTGGAGTCTGATGTTCGATAGTCTACCCGGCGGTCGGGAACCTCGGTTAAGCGGTGCCGCCAGCCGGTGGGCTTGGCAAGTCGTTGAAATGCCCCTTCGAGCCCCAATTTAGCTCGGAAGCTCAGGGTTTCACGGGAGGACACATCATGCGCTTCGACAAGTTCACGACCAAGTTCCAGCAGGCCTTCGCCGACGCCCAGAGTCTGGCGGTCGGTAACGACAATCCCTATATCGAGCCGCAGCACCTCCTGGGGGCGTTGATCGACCAGCAAGATGGCGGCACGTCCTCGATCCTGGCTAAAGCCGGGGTCAACGTTCCGGCGCTACGCGAAGCGCTGCGGTCCAGCATCGCCCGCCTGCCGAAAGTGGAAGGCCATGGCGGCGAAGTCAACGTCTCCCGCGAGCTGTCCAATTTGCTCAATCTCACCGACAAGGAAGCCCAGAAGCGAGGCGACCAATTCATTGCGTCCGAACTGTTCCTGCTGGCCTTGACTGTGGACAAGGGCGAGACCGGGCGCCTGTTCAAGCAACACGGTGCCAACCGCGAGCATCTGGAGCGCGCCATCGAGGCTGTGCGCGGGGGCGAGTCGGTTTCCAACCCGGAGGCCGAAGGGCAGCGTGAAGCGCTCGGCAAGTACACCCTGGACCTAACCGAACGCGCGCGCCAGGGCAAGCTCGATCCGGTCATCGGTCGCGACAACGAGATCCGCCGTACTATCCAGATCCTGCAGCGCCGGACCAAGAACAACCCGGTGCTGATCGGCGAACCGGGCGTGGGCAAGACCGCCATTGTCGAGGGGCTGGCCCAGCGCATCGTCGACGGTGAGATCCCCGATACGCTCAAGGATAAGCGTCTGCTGGTATTGGACATGGCGCTGTTGCTGGCCGGCGCCAAATACCGTGGCGAATTCGAAGAGCGGCTCAAGTCCGTGCTCAAGGAGATCTCCCAGGATGAGGGCCGCACGCTCGTCTTCATCGACGAAATCCACACTATGGTGGGGGCGGGCAAGGCGGAGGGTGCGATCGACGCCGGCAACATGCTCAAGCCGGCGCTGGCCCGCGGAGAGCTGCACTGCATCGGGGCCACCACCCTGGACGAATACCGCAAGTACATCGAGAAGGACGCAGCACTCGAGCGGCGCTTCCAGAAGGTTCTAGTGGACGAACCCAACGTCGAGGACACGATTGCCATCTTGCGCGGCCTCAAGGAGAAGTACGAGGTCCATCATGGCGTGGAGATTACCGACCCAGCAATCGTGGCCGCGGCGGAGCTGTCCCACCGCTACATCACCGACCGGTTCCTGCCGGACAAGGCGATTGACTTGATCGACGAGGCGGCCGCTCGCATCAAGATGGAGATCGACTCCAAGCCCGAGGAGTTGGACAAGCTCGAGCGCCGCCTGATCCAGCTGAAGATCGAGCGGGAGGCGGTGAAGAAGGAGAAGGACGAGGCGTCGCGCAGGCGTTTGGCGCTGCTGGAAGAGGAGATCGCAAAGCTGGAGCGCGAGTTCGCCGACCTGGAAGAGATCTGGAAGGCCGAAAAGGCCCAGGTCCAGGGTGCTCAGCACATCAAGGAAGAGCTCGACAAGATCAAGGTCGAGATGGAGGCAGCCAAGCGCAAGGGCGACTGGCAGCGGGTGGCCGAGTTGCAGTACGGCCGCATCCCGCAGCTGGAGTCCCAGCTCAAGAAGGCCGAGACTGCAGAGAGCTCACAGCAGAAGCACAAGCTGGTCCGGACGCAGGTTGGGGCCGAAGAAATTGCCGAGGTCGTGTCGCGCGCCACTGGCATCCCGGTTTCCAAGATGTTGCAGGGCGAGCGCGAAAAGCTGCTGCACATGGAAGAAGCGCTGCACCAGCGCGTGGTGGGGCAGGACGAAGCCGTGCGCCTCGTCTCCGATTCCATCCGACGTTCGCGGGCCGGCCTGGCCGATCCCAATCGGCCGTACGGTTCGTTCCTGTTCCTTGGGCCCACTGGGGTCGGGAAGACGGAGCTGTGCAAGGCCCTGGCCGGGTTCCTGTTCGATTCCGAGGATCACTTGATCCGCGTCGACATGTCCGAGTTCATGGAAAAGCATTCGGTGGCGCGACTCATCGGCGCGCCACCTGGTTATGTCGGCTACGAGGAGGGCGGCTATCTGACCGAGGCCGTGCGGCGCAAGCCGTATTCGGTGATCCTGCTGGACGAGGTGGAGAAGGCGCACCCGGACGTGTTCAACGTGCTGCTGCAGGTGCTCGACGACGGGCGCATGACAGACGGCCAGGGACGCACTGTCGACTTCAAGAACACGGTGATCGTGATGACCTCGAACCTGGGGTCGCAAATGATCCAGCAGATGGCCGGAAGCGACTATCAGGCCATCAAGGTCGCGGTGATGGCGGAGGTCAAGAACTATTTCCGCCCCGAGTTCATCAACCGCATCGACGAGGTGGTCGTGTTCCATGCGCTCGACGAGAAGCACATCCGGTCCATTGCAAAGATCCAGCTTGGGCTTCTAGAGAAGCGCCTCGCGGGCATGGACATGAAGCTTCGAGCGAGCGATGCGGTGCTCGCCGAATTGGCCAAGGCAGGATTCGATCCGCTCTTCGGCGCTCGGCCGCTCAAGCGCGCCATCCAGTCCTCGATCGAGAATCCGCTGGCGAAGGAGATTCTGGAGGGCCGGTTTGGCCCCAAGGACGTGATTGCGGTCGACTACACCGGTGGGCGCTTCACGTTCACGCGCGTGCATAGCGGCGAAGAGGCCAAAGCGGCATAGCGGGCTACTGTTTCCGGCCAGAAGAGCTCACCGCGCTGGGCGCGAACGATGCGCTTCTGTGAGCGCGCCGGGCGTGCGAGCTGCGCTCAGCGAGACCAGACGTTACTCTTTCGACAAAGGTCAGCGGCCTGGAACCTGGCTGCCCTTTGTCGGATAATCCAGCGCATTTGCGTTCACCACCGATCGGGGCTGCAGAGCCTGCTCGGGGCGTGTGATTTATGATGTCTAAACAATGCACTACGCCGCAGACGGGGTAGCTGACGCCGGGTCCCTCGCCCCTGTTCAGCCACATCCTGAGATGGAGCAACCGCGAGAGCCACCAGTCGCTCGGCTATACGGTCAGCCGGTCACCGACATACCGTCCGATCTTTTCATCCCGCCCGACGCCTTGCGCATCATGCTCGAGGCGTTCGAGGGCCCGCTGGATCTGCTTTTGTACTTGATACGCCGCCAGAACCTGGATGTGCTGGACATCCCGATGGCTCAGTTGACTGCACAGTACATGGCGTATGTGGAGATCATGCAGGCCCATCAGCTGGAGCTCGCCGCTGAGTACCTCCTGATGGCCGCGCTGCTGATCGAGATCAAGTCCCGCATGTTGCTTCCCCGGCCGCGACTGGAAGAGGAGGAGGCCGACCCTCGCGCCGAACTCGTGCGCCGTCTCCTAGCGTACGAGCAAATGAAGAAGGCCTCGAACAAGCTGGACGAACTGCCTCAGCTTGGGCGCGACTTCCAGTTGGCGTGTGTGTGGATGGAGAACGCCATCGCGCTACGCCTTCCAGGTGTCGGCCTGGACGATCTCCACAGCGCATGGTTGGGACTCATTGCTCGCGCGAAAGCGGCGCGGCACCACAAAGTGACACGGGAGCAGCTGTCGGTGCGCGAACGGATGAGCTCGATCCTGCGCCGACTGCAGGGCCACGGGTTCCTGGAGTTTACGCAATTGTTCAATCCGCTGCGCGGGATCGCCGACCTTGTTGTCACCTTCCTGGCGATTCTAGAGTTGGCGCGCGAGAGCCTGATCTACATCACTCAGCAGGGAAGTCTTTCCCCCATCTACGTCAAAGCCCACGATGGCCCAGTCGCCTGATGACGTGTCGCAAGTAAAAGTGGTCCTCGAGACCGCGCTGCTGACCAGCTCCGAGCCGTTGCCGGTCAGCGACCTGTGCAGGCTTTTCGACCCGCAGGTCAGCGCCGACGTGGTGCACGGTGTCCTCGATGATCTCCAGACGGACTGGCAGGGCCGCGGTGTGGAGCTCGTCAAAGTAGCCAGCGGCTGGCGCTTTCAATCCCGCGCTGAGTACCAGGAGTTTCTTGACCGCCTGAACCCGCAGAAGCCGCCGCGATACTCACGAGCCGTGCTGGAGACTCTCGCCATCATCGCGTACCGGCAACCCGTGACCCGCGGGGACATCGAAGGAATCCGGGGTGTTTCGGTCTCGAGCGGGGTGCTCAAGGCCCTGGAAACGCGCGGATGGATCGACGTGGTCGGACACCGCGAGGTGCCAGGCCGACCGGCGTTGTATTCCACGACCAAGGTCTTCTTGGATGACTTGAAGCTTCGATCACTGCACGAGTTGCCCCCTCTGGATGAACTCGGAACACTGCTGGAGGCGGATCCGAAGGCGGTCAGTGAACTGCTCGAGCCGTCACGGCCCGACGTGGTGGGTCACCCAGGGACCGAAGCCGAAGGGTCCAGCCGCTGGACCGCGTGACCGGCGAGGCATAGCCAGTGCACGCCATACTTGTGGTCAACCCCAAGGGCGGATCAGGGAAGACCACTGTCGCAACCAACCTTGCGGCGGGGCTTGCGAGCCGCGATGAGCAGGTCTACCTCTGGGACCTCGACCGCCAGCAGTCGTCGTTGACGTGGCTTGCCATGCGGCCACCGCATGTTGCGCAGGTCAACCGGCTCGACCGGCGCGAAGACGAAGGCGAGCCCGACTTAGGCAAGGGGAGTTGGTTGGTTATCGACTCGCCGGCGGGAATACACGGCAAGAACCTATCCCACGCGCTGAGGATCGCCCAAAAGGTGCTGGTGCCGATCCAACCGTCGGTATTCGACATGGCTGCCACCAGTGCTTTCCTACAAGCGCTTCGTGATGAGAAGACGGTGCGGAAGAACAGGGCGTTCGTTGGCATGCTCGGCGTTCGGGTGGATCCTAGGACCAAGGCGGCTGCCACCTTGGAGGCTTTCCTCGGACAGTTCGGCTTGCCGATTCTCACGTACCTGCGGGACAGCCAGATCTACCCAAACGCCGCTTTCAACGGGCAGAGCATCTTCGACCTGCCGCACTACATGACCGAGCGTGACCGGGAGCAGTGGTCGCCCGTACTCCAATGGGTTGCCGCGCCAGACTGAGCTCAACCCATTTCACTTTCTTGACGTGACGTTACCAGGCCCACTATAATTCCGCCTCTTAAACGGGCGCGGGGTGGAGCAGTCTGGCAGCTCGTCGGGCTCATAACCCGAAGGTCGTAGGTTCAAATCCTGCCCCCGCAACCATCGCTCTTTAAAAATTTACCAGCCGATAGGTGTGGGCACTTTGTCGGGTGCCCCGAGCAAGTTTCGTCCGGATTTGGGCGCGAGCCCGATGTGCGATGAGACTGGTTTGGGGGTGCAAGAATTGAAGTGCTCGCACGGTAAGAGGTTTGGCCTTGTGCCCGAAGGGGTGCGGGGCTTGGACCGAGATAGATTTCTTTGCGAGTTTTATGGATTGAACTGAAGAGTTTGATCCTGGCTCAGATTGAACGCTGGCGGCATGCCTTACACATGCAAGTCGAACGGCAGCACGGGGGCAACCCTGGTGGCGAGTGGCGAACGGGTGAGTAACACATCGGAACGTGTCCAGTTGTGGGGGATAACCAGTCGAAAGATTGGCTAATACCGCATGAGCTGGCGACAGGAAAGCGGGGGACCTGAAAGGGCCTCGCGCGATTGGAGCGGCCGATGTCCGATTAGCTAGTTGGTGGGGTAAAGGCCTACCAAGGCGACGATCGGTAGCTGGTCTGAGAGGATGATCAGCCACACTGGGACTGAGACACGGCCCAGACTCCTACGGGAGGCAGCAGTGGGGAATTTTGGACAATGGGGGCAACCCTGATCCAGCCATGCCGCGTGAGTGAAGAAGGCCTTCGGGTTGTAAAGCTCTTTCGGTGGGAACGAAACGGTTACAGCTAACACCTGTGACTAATGACGGTACTCACAGAAGAAGCACCGGCTAACTACGTGCCAGCAGCCGCGGTAATACGTAGGGTGCGAGCGTTAATCGGAATTACTGGGCGTAAAGCGTGCGCAGGCGGTTACTTAAGTCAGGTGTGAAAGCCCTGGGCTTAACCTAGGAATTGCGCTTGAGACTGGGTAGCTTTGAGTGTGGCAGAGGGAGGTGGAATTCCACGTGTAGCAGTGAAATGCGTAGAGATGTGGAGGAACACCGATGGCGAAGGCAGCCTCCTGGGCCAGCACTGACGCTCATGCACGAAAGCGTGGGGAGCAAACAGGATTAGATACCCTGGTAGTCCACGCCCTAAACGATGTCAACTGGTTGTTGGTGGGGTTAAACCCATTAGTAACGAAGCTAACGCGTGAAGTTGACCGCCTGGGGAGTACGGCCGCAAGGTTAAAACTCAAAGGAATTGACGGGGACCCGCACAAGCGGTGGATGATGTGGATCAATTCGATGCAACGCGAAGAACCTTACCTACCCTTGACATGCCAGGAAGCCCGATGAGAGTTGGGTGTGCCCGAAAGGGAGCCTGGACACAGGTGCTGCATGGCTGTCGTCAGCTCGTGTCGTGAGATGTTGGGTTAAGTCCCGCAACGAGCGCAACCCTTGTCACTAGTTGCTACGCAAGGGCACTCTAGTGAGACTGCCGGTGACAAACCGGAGGAAGGTGGGGATGACGTCAAGTCCTCATGGCCCTTATGGGTAGGGCTTCACACGTCATACAATGGCGCATACAAAGGGCTGCCAACCCGCGAGGGGGAGCCAATCCCAGAAAGTGCGTCGTAGTCCGGATTGCAGTCTGCAACTCGACTGCATGAAGTCGGAATCGCTAGTAATCGCGGATCAGCAATGTCGCGGTGAATACGTTCCCGGGTCTTGTACACACCGCCCGTCACACCATGGGAGTGGGGTTCACCAGAAGCCGGTTGCCTAACCGCAAGGGGGGCGCTGACCACGGTGAGCTTCATGACTGGGGTGAAGTCGTAACAAGGTAGCCGTACCGGAAGGTGCGGCTGGATCACCTCCTTTCACGAGAAGTAGTCCTCAGCTCTCAGCCCTCGGCTGTCGGCTGATGACTCAAACCCGTCTTAGTGTCCACAGCCTATCGGCTGCATCAGGTGTCAGTGGGCAGGTGTGCAGGGGTCAGCAAAATCACGCGCGGCGCGAGGCGCTGCTCCTCAGATACTGATACCTGACGACTGACTATTGATTCCTGAGGGGGGTCTGTAGCTCAGTTGGTTAGAGCACACGCTTGATAAGCGTGGGGTCGGTGGTTCAAGTCCACCCAGACCCACCACATCAGGGATCAGAGTTCAGGGATCAGGGGTCAGAAAAGCGAAACGGTGCTTTGCGCCATCCGTTGTTCTGATGTCTGATTCCTGATTCCTGATCTTTGATGCGGGGCTGTAGCTCAGCTGGGAGAGCACCTGGTTTGCAACCAGGGGGTCGTCGGTTCGATCCCGATCAGCTCCACCATTCTGTCAGCAGTCGGCTGTCAGCAGTCAGTTGCAGACAAAAAGCGGCTGCAGTCTCCAACGATCAGGTTTGTGCTCTTAGCCGCGTGGCGAGAGCCGAAAGCTGATAGCTGGAAACGTTCTTTAAAAATCTGGAAGAAGTAAATCGATCGGATGCTGTTTGAGATCCGCGGGGAGAGGTTACGTCCTGAGGAGCTTGAGCGGCACGAGATCGACTGGGTTTGATGATTGTATCGTTGCCTCATCTGAGATTTGGGTGAGGCAATGGCAACCAAGCGCTGAAGTAGACCTGTAGCTGGTTCGGCTTTCGGCATTCAGCATTCGGCTCTCGGCAAGAACAGGCGTACAGCTTAGCTGCACGCCATTTATGCTGAGCGTTGACAGCTGATATCTGAGAGCGCTCAAAGTTATAGGATCAAGCGAATAAGTGCATGTGGTGGATGCCTTGGCGATTACAGGCGAAGAAGGACGTGGCAGCCTGCGATAAGCCTCGGGGAGCCGGCAAACGGGCTTTGATCCGAGGATTTCCGAATGGGGAAACCCGGCCCGCAAGGGTCACTCCCACCTGAATACATAGGGTGGGGAGAGCGAACCTCCTGAACTGAAACATCTCAGTAGGGAGAGGAAGAGAAATCAACCGAGATTCCGAGAGTAGTGGCGAGCGAAATCGGACCAGCCAGCATCATTTAGCACGCGAGTTAGCAGAACGGCCTGGAAAGGCCGGCCACAGTGGGTGAGAGCCCCGTATGCGAAAGCGAGCGTGTGGAACTAGGGGTGCGACAAGTAGGGCGGGACACGAGAAATCCTGTCTGAACATGGGGGGACCATCCTCCAAGGCTAAATACTCGTAATCGACCGATAGTGAACCAGTACCGTGAGGGAAAGGCGAAAAGAACCCCGGGAGGGGAGTGAAACAGATCCTGAAACCGCATGCATACAAACAGTGGGAGCCCCTGCTTTAATGGCGATGTCATGAGCGCCGGGTTCTTTCGACGAGTGAGCCGAGCGTCAAGCGAGGCGAGCGAGTCAAAAGAACTATCTTGATGAAATAGATCCTGCTAAATGCAGCAGGGAAACTAAGACATCGAGAGCCATTAAAGCAGGGGTGACCGCGTACCTTTTGTATAATGGGTCAGCGACTTATATTGGCTAGCGAGCTTAACCGTATAGGGTAGGCGAAGCGAAAGCGAGTCCGAACAGGGCGACTGAGTTAGCTGGTGTAGACCCGAAAGCGGATGATCTACTCATGGCCAGGCTGAAGGTAGGGTAACACCTACTGGAGGGCCGAACGCACTACTGTTGAAAAAGTAGGCGATGAGCTGTGGGTAGGGGTGAAAGGCTAAACAAATCCGCAAATAGCTGGTTCTCTCCGAAAGCTATTTAGGTAGTGCCTCGTGTGGTGACTTCTGGGGGTAGAGCACTGTTATGGCTAGGGGGGCGTTTAGCCCTACCAAACCATGGCAAACTCCGAATACCGGAAAGTCGAGCACGGGAGACAGACTGCGGGTGCTAACGTCCGTAGTCGAGAGGGAAACAACCCAGACCCTCAGCTAAGGTCCCCAATGATTGGCTAAGTGGCAAACGAGGTGGGAAGGCTCAGACAGCCAGGAGGTTGGCTTAGAAGCAGCCATCCTTTAAAGAAAGCGTAATAGCTCACTGGTCGAGTCGTCCTGCGCGGAAGATGTAACGGGGCTGTAAGCCAATAACCGAAGCTAGGGGTGTGTGCAATCCACCTGAGTGCGTTGCAAGTGCGAAAGCGACTTTGCTGAAAGTCGAACCGTGCTGAGAAGCGCGTTCAGGGGATTGCACACG
>CAVPKE010000015.1:0-110154 GCA_963705615.1 uncultured beta proteobacterium
CGAGAGGAACGTCGGCAATCATGCGCAGACGCACCGACTCTTCTAGCCGGGCGACCAGCTCATCGCAAGCGTCCCGTTCGCCGATGGGGCTGGCGAAGGTGAAGCGGACGTCCCAATACTCCGAGGGTTCCGGCACGGGTTCGCCTTCTCGGACGAGCAACCGATGAGCCGGTGGAAGCTTGCGCGCGTCTCGAATAGATCGTCCGCGGCTCTGGAACATAGCCCAGCGCGAAGTACTCCTCGACAGCGAACGGGTCGATGTCACGACGAAGCGCCGGATGAACCATCAAGGACTTCAGCTCCGAACCGAAGATGAGATACCCGTCGGGCAATATCGCGTAATGAAGTGGCTTCACGCCAAGACGGTCTCGCGCCAGGAACAGCGCCCTTCTGTTTCGATCCCAGAGCGCGAACGCGAACATCCCTCTGAATCGGGTGACACACTGTTCGCCCCATTCCTCCCACGCATGAACGATGACCTCGGTATCGCTCTTGGTCCGGAACACGTGCCCTCGCTGAGTCAGCTCCGGCACCAACTCCTGGAAGTTGTAGATCTCGCCGTTGAACACGACGACCACGCTGCCGTCCTCGTTGTATAACGGCTGCGCACCCGTAGACAGGTCGATGATCGACAGTCGTCGATGTCCTAAGCCGAGGCCCGGCTCGAGATGAAGGCCACTACCGTCCGGACCCCGGTGAAACTGGGTCTCGTTCATCCGATCGAGAAGCTCGCGAGACACCTCACGCCGCTCAACCAAGTCGAATATTCCGACGATGCCGCACATAAGCGATTCCTACCGCGCTCCGACCCTGTTGAGGTAACTTCGACGACATGACGAGAGCGCTTCCTCGTAGACGGCGTCATACTTCGAAATCATCCCGCGCCAGGCTGAACTTATTCTCGGCAGCCCGGCGCGCGGCGTCTCCGTGGTGCCGCGCGACTGTCGGGTCCTCGAAGTAGGCGAGCATCGCGGCCGCCATCGCGTCCGGATCTCCAGATGGAACGAGCTTGCCCGTTACACCGTCTTCAACCAGTTCTGCGTTGCCCCCTACCTTTGTCGCGATAACAGGAAGTCCGCTAGCCATGGCCTCCAGGATAGTGTTCGAGATCCCCTCAGCGAGTGAGGGGAGGACGAAGCAATCTAGACCGCGGAGCACATCGGGAACGTCATCTCGCTCGCCTGGCAACCAGCTTAGATCTGCCACCCCGGCACGTTCGAGCTCTCCGATTACGCTGGCGCGCATGGGGCCATCACCAATGATGATCAACCGCATCCTTCTGCGGGCAACCGGAGATAACGCCACGGCCCGAATGAATGCCAGGGCTAAGCAGCGCTGGTCTTTGACCGCCTCCAGTCTGCCTACGGTCCCTACGAGCCAGCGGTCCGGCCCAATGAAGGGGCAGGCAGGGATCGGAGTCCGCTCTTCCAACGCAGGAGAGAACCGTTCAGTATCGACGCCGTTATAGATCTGCGTGATCCGATCCCCAGGTACACCCACGTGCGTCTGAAGATAGGCCTCGATGTGCTTCGACAAGGCTACGTACTTCTGGACAAAAGGGCGATAGAGGCGGCGGACGAGTCGGTATTTCCGGCTGGAGCCTACAAGGTCGTGCATGTCCCATCCGTGTTCCCCATGCACTCTCGCCGCCACGCCCGCCATCCAGGCGGGGACAGACGCCTCGAGCGCGGCCAGGTTACGCGTGTGGACGATCGCTGGCCGCATCTCTCGAAATAGACGGACGAGAGTTGGGTAGTACCGCGCAAGGTGTCCTGGGCGTTTGGCGAGAGAAATGTATGAGACGTCATCCCGTTTGATGCGGCGACAGAAATCAGGGGAGATATCTGTGAGCGATATGACAAGGTGACGCCATCGGTCATGAGCAAGATGATTAATTAGGTTCACGACCCCGTTCTCAAGACCACCGACTCCAAAGCGGTATACCACGTGCGCGATTAGGGGTCGTTCTGGGTTCATGGCTTGGTATCTAATCGCCCAGGATTCGATAGTCGGTCGGAGAGTTCATGCTCGCCAGGCATCGCGGATTGACGCTTCGATGGACGGCAGCAAGTCTTGTATGAATTCAATCAGGGTGTGTTCGGCAACCTCGGGCCGATCTTCATACGGCGCCGCGAGAATGACGGCAACCCCGTCATCTGGCTTGCCCAGTAGTTTCCTTCCCGCAAAGACAAGTTTGGCGAAATATGGATCCGTGAGACGACGGCCCCCAATCGAATACCAATCCAATACCAGTAGCCGTTGGTTCGGTGAGCGCAGCCTGGTTGTGCGGCCATCCAGCGTATCGGCGCCAATACGTATGAGATGGCGGCTCTCTCCCACGTTCTCCCACACAGGGTGTTTTTGCCTGACCATCACGTTCGTGGTGGTGACGAGCTCCGCCCCCGGCCTTGACTGGCGTAGTAGAAGAGCCACACTCCCACGATTCTGTCCTGCTTCCGGTACGTCCGAAAGACCGTTGCGTCGGCTCCATGGTACTCCGGCTGCCAGGTCGTGAATGGCTTCGACTCCAGCACCCAGCCCCGACCTTCGCCGAGTTGAGGCACCGCAGTGGCTAACTGACCGAATGAGACCTCGAATCCAAATAAGCTGCATACACTGGCCAGATTCCGGCAGTGAAGACCGCGAGCAGACAGGTCAGGACAATGCGTGGTAGCGGGAGCGCGTAAGCGGTTGAGGACGCCGGCCGCACACCAGTTTGCGCTCGGGATTCGGGTTCATGCCAGAGCGATCCAACCCAGAACAATAGAAGCATGACAATCCCGAAGAACACCCAACCGTAGATGAGATGGTCTATTCCCAGGGCCAGACGCATATCGCTCAAGTGCGCGATCATGACGATCAGGTAGGCACGCACACCATTGGCGAATACCGGCACGATCATCGATGCGCCAATGAAGGCTAAGCGGCGCAGGATACTGGTGTAGGACAGATAGGCGAAGAGGCATCCACCCATCACTGACGACATCAGATAGCGCAGGCCGCTGCATCCTTCCACAACCGACCAGTTTCCGGAGGGAATGGTGAAGAACGTCCCTTCGCGGTAGACAGGAATACCAGATAGCTGAAGCGCTCCAACCGTGAAATCCGCTGTAAAGTTCATCAATGGCGGTATCAGCGCTTCGCCGACCGGCACTGCTAGAAACAGGAAAGCCAGTGGAAAGGCCATAGCCCAGGCGAAGCGCCAGCCCAGCACTGTAAGTACGAGCGCTGGGACCATCGCCACCAAGGCATACTGCTGGACCACACGGGCGTGTCCTACGTCGCCGAGCAGCCACCCGAACCCGAGCATTGCGACCAGGACTAACCCACTGAGCTGCGGTGAAGGCTCCAGCGTCTTGAGCTCATTCCGTCTGGTCCAGACCAAATATAGGCAGATCGGCAGGACCACAAAGCCGTAGGCAAACGTCTCGGATCGCATCCATATAGTGATCAGCGACGCGGTGGTTTCCAAATACCAAAGAAACAGCCAGGTCAACAGAGAAGCGAACAAGCTGACAACAAGTAGCCAGGTCCCCTCCGTTCGACGTTACGGCAGCGGTTTTGCCCGCCGAAAGGAGGACTCCACTATCGCTGCATCACGATCGTCCTAGGCGGCAGTCAAGGGGCGAGCTGCGCGGTCCCTGCGGACCTTCAGTGTTACGCTGAGAGTTTGACGAGGGCGAGAGAAGCTCGTCGATCCGACTCAGGTTGGAACTCCAATCGTGCTCCACAAGCACCCTTGCGCGGGCAGCATGACCCATCGCCTGCGCCCGTGGAGATCCAAGCAGCGCCAGTATCTTGCGAGCGTAGTCGTCAGCGTCACAGGCGACGTCTATCTCCTCGACCGGTCTCGCCGCAACGCCACCAGCAGCGGCTTCGGAAACGACGGTGGCCTTCGCCATCGCCATCGCTTCCAGAACCTTGTTCTGGACGCCACGCGCAACTCGCAGTGGTGCAACTACCACTTGTGCGTGTTTCAGGTACGGCCTCACATCGGGTACCCTGCCGGTTACGACAACGTCGTCGCGCTTTCCAAGCGCCTGCAGGGACGCGGTAGGTCTATTTCCCACGACATAGAAGCGTGCCGTCGGCTGCACCGCTCGCACTAACGGCAGCACCTCTGACGCAAACCAATGTGCCGCGTCGACGTTTGGCCAGTAATCCATGGCGCCGGTGAAGACAATGGGCTGCTCGGCAGCAGGGAACGGTGACAGGAAATCGTGGTGTGGGGAGAAGAAGTCCGCGTCCACGCCATTCTCTATGACTTGAACCCTGGCGGCAGTCCCCGGCGCCAGCGTCTTGAATAACGCCGCCTCGGCGGAGGTCACGAACACACTCGCATCTGCCCAGCCCGCGACGTGGCGGTCGAACGCGAGCAACCGCCTCCCCTCTCGACGGTAAAGTAATGATAGCGGCCAGCTGCGCCACTTCGCATAGTCGATCCACTTCTCGGAGTCGACATCCACGAAGTCGACGATGCGGGTCAGGGTCGGTAAGTCTTCGACGTACTGAGCCATCGCGGACGAGAAGACAACGCTCCTGGCGATTCGATGTCGAGCAACCGTTGAGCGGACCCAAGCATGCAGGGCGCTGCTTCGGTAATAAGGCAATGTAAATGCCTCGTTGGTCGCAACTCCAATGAGGCTGCGAAGGCGTGCGCGCATCGGAAGGAGCCTCACCACCATCCAGTCCTCGCAATACTCTTTTAGACGAGCCATTTCGGCTTCGTCTTCAGGATTGTCGATGAATGTTCCGAGGAAAACGCGATAGCGTGACGCAAGAAACTTCAACAAATGGTACGAGCGCACCTTGTCGCCCTTGTTGGGCGGGAACGGAATCCGGTGCGAGAGAAAAAGAAGTGGCTCCACGACGTCTCGCTCACCCCAGGTTGCGGACGATCAGTGGCCCCAGGGCGTTCGCCAGCGGCAAGGGAAGCAGCCGCCAACAACCGATCAAAGCCCGATACTTCGGATTCGCCGGATTGTTCTGCGGGATTGTGTCGGCTCCGATCAGATCGTATTCGTACTGTAGCGGTGTGGGTTCGAAGCCCCAGTTCTTCTTGAAGTCATACGAACCCGTCTCGCGCTTGCTTCGCCCATAGTCGAAGATACGGCACCCGCGTTCCCAGGCACGTCGCATGACCTCCCAATACTTGAAGTCGTTCGCCCCGAATTGCCTCGCGTCCGGGCGGTCCCCGGCATAGTAGGGCAACACCTCGTCCCGGAAGTAGAACGACAGAACGCTGGAAATGGGTTCGCCACCCGGGGTCAATACGGTGAGGATTTCGCAGTCCTCACCGAACTCGCGCAACAGGGCGCGAAAATACTCTTTCGGGAGCGCTGGGGTCCCGTGTCGATGCACGTTGTCCGCATAGAGGGCGAAAAAGCGCTCGATTGAGTTATCGATCTCGGAGCGCAGCCCAGCCTTGATGCCCTTGCGGACCATCGCGCGTTGCTTGCGCGGGATGGCGAGCATGTTCGCATCGAGGTCCGGAAGAATTTCCTTCCGAAAGGTGACATAGAGATCCTGCCGGGGCCAATCTGGATTCTTTGCGACTCGATTGCGCAGTTCGAGATGGTCCGCGCCACGCTGCCGTGCCAAGGCGCTGGCGGCATGGATCAGAGCCAGCTCCGCGCCCCGTTCAGTAACCGCTGTCCCGCCATAGACACAAAAAGGTAGCGAGCTGACGGTATGACCAAAGAGCAAGCTGCGGACCTGGGCCAGAGGGAGAACGCCTACAACATCGGCTCCTCGCGTGGCGAAAAGGAAGAAGGTCCTATGGCCAAAGACCTTCTCGATCACGTTCCGCCACCCTGCACGGTGAAAGAACGTAGCCTCCGGGCAGCGCGCCGACGAATTCGTCCCATCGCTGAAACTCCGAAGGCTGCAAAAGGCTGACTTGGATGCCGGTTTCTACGACCGCAGTACCTGGATCCAGGCGGTCACGCTGCATGACGCCTCTCCAGAAACACTCGGTCCACGCGGTCCCAGCGAAACTCCGAAAGCAATTGGCGCAAGCGCTCCGCCGTTCGCCCCAAGTTCACGTAATGCCGAAACCGAGCCTTAGGGCTTACTCCCGCTACGCGCGGTTGCTCAGGGTCCAGCTCCCAGGGATGCATGTAGAACACAGCAGGCTGGCTGTCGAGGGCATTCACACGCTTGAGCGACCAACGCGAGACAGCATAGGGCAACAGTCGGAAATACCCACCCCCGCCGGCGGGCCAGTTCCTCCGGAACACCCGAACGGTCGTGATCGGCAGCTCAAGTAGCCCATTTTGCAAACGATGAGCAAAGCGCGGCGCGTCAGGGACCCCATAGTGATCGTGACGAACCGGATAGATGCTGGAGCTGTAGCGGTAGCCAGCCTCTGCGATGCAGTCAAATGCCCATGCATTGCTTGGCCCCACCGAAAAACTTGGAGCGCGGTACCCCTTCACTTCGACCCCGGAGATGTCTTCCAGGACGGCTTTCGCGAGCTGAATGTCGGAGAGGAATTGCCCCGGTTGCTGTTCCGTCGCTCGGCGATGAGCATACCCATGACTCGCGAGCTCATGCCCCTCCTCCACGATGCGCCGCACGATGGCCGGGTATCTCTCCGCAACCCACCCGAGCGTGAAGAACGTCGCCTTGGTATCGGTTTCTCGTAGAAGCTCGAGCAGCAGACCGACGTTGCGCTCGATCCGACTAGGAAGATGGTCCCATTGAGTCCGCGGAATCTGTGGCGCCAGCGCCCACACGTGGAAGTAATCTTCGACATCCACGGTGAGCGAGTTCACAAGGGGGCGGGACCGGTCCATTCATGCTCCCGACCCTATGCCTCTACGGGGTGTGGATCGCTTACTAGCGCTGTGGCCAGGTGACTCACGATCCGCTCGGCCGCCCGCCCATCCCAAAGCTCAGGCTTGCGCCCCCGCTTCCCACCGGTCGCCAGGATCTCGTCGAGCGCAGACAGAATCCGTTGCCTGTCGCGCCCCACGACCACGTTTGTACCCTGCTCGACCGTGACGGGACGCTCCGTGTTCTCCCGCAGCGTCAAGCAGGGCACCGAGAGAGCCGTCGTTTCTTCCTGGATTCCACCCGAGTCCGTTAGCACGACTGTCGCCTGCGCCATCAGGCCCAGCATCTCTAGGTAACCTTGCGCAGGAAGAAGAATAAGCCGCGAACCTGATAGGAGCTGCGCGAGCCCAAAGCTTTCTGCGTTTCGTTGTGTACGCGGGTGCAACGGCCACACCACGGGCAACCTCGCGCTCACCTCTCGCACTGCCTGTAGCAGAGTTTTCAAGGTTTTCGGATCGTCGACGTTAGACGGCCGATGGAGCGTCACGACTGCGTAGCCCTGGGGGTCCCTGATCAGATCCGGCGATAATCCGGCCCCACGCAATACGATCTCTGGCTGGACCGCGCGGCCCTGGTGAGCTAGCAAAGAGTCGATCATCACATTGCCGACGAATCGAATATATCTCGCCGGTATGCCTTCGCGTGCCAGATTGGCATGTGCCGACGCCTCCGTGGTGTAGAGGAAATCGCTGATCTGGTCCGTGAGAACGCGATTGACCTCCTCCGGCATGCCGCGGTCAAAGCTGCGCAGTCCCGCTTCTACGTGCGCGACAGGGACTCCTCTTTTAGCAGCCACAAGAGCACAGGCCAGTGTCGAATTGACATCTCCAACGACCAACACGCAAGCGGGCTTCTGGTCATCTATGACCGGCTCGAACCGCCTCATGATCTCCGCGGTCTGCACTGCGTGCGACGCCGAGCCGACGTTCAGGTTTACATCAGCGGCGGGTAACTGCAGGTCACGGAAGAGCCGCTCGCTCATTGCCTCGTCATAATGCTGCCCGGTATGTACCAGGTAGGGCCTCAACGATCCGCTCGACTCCTTCATGCACCGAACGATCGGAGCCATCTTCATGTAGTTGGGCCGCGCACCCACTACGCACACTACGGTTGCTGTACCGTATGCGTTCATTTCAATTCGGACTTGATATCGTGCTTGTGAGGCGGTTCAATCCTTAGGATACGATGCAAGATGTCCAGCGCAGTGGCTACCGTTTTCTCCAAACGCAGCACCCGAGCCTCGAGAAGGGAAGGTGCCCTGCTATTGCGAGGGTATCCCTGGGCCGCGGCTTCGGGGTGATCTGCGCTTTGTGGACTGGCCGGTCCCGTATTCGCGGGGACCGAAGCTCGGGTTGTCGGTTGCATGACCTGGTCTTCGATGCCGACATCGTCCCCGATCTCTTCTTTGATTTCGTCCACCACCGAGGCGACATGCTCAGCCGTCAGCGTGTGGACTTCGAGGAGATAGCCAGCGAGCATCAACCGATTGCAAAGGGTATTGATACGGCGCGGAATGCCATGGGCAAACGCATAGATGGCATCGAAGGTGGCGGCATCGAACTCGGGGTCCGACTTCCATCCCACATGCTTGAGCCGGTGTTTGACGTACGCCTCGGTCTCCTGGCGGTCCATGGGACCCAGGTGATAGGAGGCGATAACCCGCTGGCGCAGCTGCTGCATTTGTGAGCTTCGCATCATCTGCCGAAGCTCCGGTTGCCCGACGAGGAAGCTCTGAAGCAGGGCCGTCTCGCCTACCTGGAAGTTTGAGAGCATTCGCAACTCTTCGATCGCCCGCGGGGTGAGGTTCTGCGCTTCGTCGACGATTAAGACCGCACGCTTGTTCGAGGCTTTGAGCGATATGAAAAACTTTTCCAGATCCGACAGCAGTCGCGCTTTGTCCGCCACCGGCGACTTGTAGTTCAAAGGCCATGGCAACTGCTCGCAGCGTGTCCTCTGCATCGAGTTGGGTACTGACGAGCTGAGCGGCCACAAACTTCTCGGGGTCCAGTTGCTCGAGCAGGCTTCTGATCATGGTGGTCTTTCCGGCACCGATCTCGCCCGTGATGGCGATGAAGCCCTCCCCTTGATACAGCCCGTACTGCAGATACGCCATGGCACGCTTGTGGCCTCGGCTGGCGAAGAAGAAGGTCGGGTCGGGATTGAGCTGGAAAGGCTTCCCGGTGAGCCTGTAAAACTCTTCGTACACGGTCGTTTCCTAAAAGACGTGGTCCAGAGTCGCAAACACAGCATTCTGGACCGCAGTTGGGGCCAGTGAGGAGGCAAAGCGGTTCCGATAGACGCCAACGCGTGCCATTGGTCTTTGCGCCAAGCTGGGTCGTCACAGAGAGCCGCACATACGTCGATGTCGTCTCGATGAATGGTTGAACGTTGCTCTTTGTTTCGAGTCCATGAGGCAAGCAGGTTAAGCTTGCTCTTCGGCGACAAGTCATGGCTGAAGCTCGCCGAAGGTCCCCACGAAGTGAAGTCGCTGTTGTTCACAAGAGGCGTAGGTAACGCAACCCCGGGCTGGACGATATTTTGGCTGTCTACGTAGAAGGCCGACAATATCACGGAGTTATGCGTGCCCAGGAAAGCGACGGATGCGGTGGCTTGCTGAACTAGAGCTACGCTGTTCGTGTAGTAGCCGTAGGGCGTCAGTAACGTGGGCGGGAGTCCAGTCTGCTGAATGATTTGATTGACGGCTGCCTGGCGTTCCGTGGGATCGGGAATGCGCGCGGTGAGCGCGGCGTCCAAAAGGGAGGCCGTACTTCCAGGTGGCAGCGTGAATAGCAACTGAGGATAGGTGCTGGCGTACCGAGAAGCCGCTAAGGTAAAGGCCGTCATTCGGCGTCGGTAGGAGGCGTTGAGCGAATACGACCCACCGAAGTACTGCTGCTCCCAATACCCCGAAACCTGTGCCCTGGGCGAAGGCGTCCAGTTGAAGCCCAGCCCATAAATGTAATTGTCCGGTTGGGCGACGAAGTAGTTGTTCTTTTGATATCCAAATCGAAGCTGCAACCCCAGTTCAGGGTCGACCTGGTAACCCAGACGGAGGCGCGCAAGCTGAGTAGTCAACGGGTTTTGGGCTTGGTATGAGGTATTTTGGTACTCGTAATCCACACCCCAGGAATAAACACCTCGGGTCTGGTTTGCGTGGCCGGTCCACCCCAGAAAATAGACATTATCAGTGGCGGAGGAGCTGGTGTCAGTCCAGGTATTCGTGTTCCTCAGGTCGTAGGAGATCCCGGAATCGGTGACACCCTTGATATACGGGCTGAGCGTGACTGTCCCGGTCTCGACACGGTTCGCCGTGATGGTACCGATATTTGCCGGTTGGGGCGCGAAAGGGCTCAGGAATGTTTGCGATGACACTGGCGCTCGCGTCGATGTAGAAGAAGTTATTGATCGCCTCGAGATTGGCGACGGCTGATGAGGTTGTTCGCCCAGGTGATCACTGTCGGAGTTGCTTGCGTAAAACAATCCAGAAGGGGCGAAGGTCGCGTTTAACTTCAGTCTCGGCCCTTCGTGCTGGATTCCCAAGCGAGGGGTAATGGTGAAATAGAAGTCGGCTTCCTCCTGACCAGGAGGCGCGAGATTTACATTATCTGTTGCCGTCGCGCTGACACTGATCCCGGCTGGTAAACTTCCAGTCATCAGCGCCAACAGCTGACCCAACCATAGTGCAGCTCGCCAGAATCAGTACGCGCGATAGTCGGCGAAGAATGACCCGCGTAAGCAGTTCTCTTGACATGGTCTCCTCGTCTCTCCACGGCCCCATCCTGTCTCGCCGGCGCCTGCGTCGGGGTATCAATCGAACTCAGGAGTGGTAATAGCCGTAGTAACGTCCCACTTCAGACCGGGGAGCCTTGTTCAACACCATCATGACTATCTGACACGTCTCGATGGTGGACAGCGCATGAGTAACAGAACTGCGCGTCGTCTTTTCGGCTTCTACGACGACTACGATTTGCCCCATGTGCGTCGCGAGGACTCTGGATTCCGTCGTCGCGAGCAGTGGGGGTGAGTCGAATACGATGATCCGGTCGGGGTAGCGAGACGTCATCTCATCCAGCAGATCGGCCATAGTCTGGCTCGCCAGTAACTCCGTGCTGCGATCGTGCGCTGCTCCGGCAGGCACTACCGAGAGCTTTTCAACGTTGGTCTTAACCATCGCATCAGCGAGGGTCAGTCGTTCGTCTGTCAAGACCTCGATTAGCCCGGGCGAGCGTGGAAGCCCGAGCAGCTTTGACAGGCTGGGGCCGGCAACATCTCCATCCACAAGGAGGACGGTATTGTCCAACTCCATGGCGATGGACATCGCCAGATTGATAGAGGTAAAGCTCTTACCCTCTCCCGGAAGGGCGCTGGTAACCATAATCAAGTTGGCCCGCGGGATCTGGGGGCCAGACGTACGCTTCGCATTCGCAATGAGGGGGCGCTTGATTACCCTGAACTCGTCAGCGAGCTGCGAGCGCTTTGCATCGGGGGTGATGAACCCGGCAGCACTGAGCTTCCGCAGGTCTAGCTCGACGCGGCGAGATCGAGGCAATTTCCGTACGCTGCGGTTCCCGATGGCGCGGTCGCAGAACGGCTGGAGCGGCCGCCTCCAGTTTCTGCGGTTCCGCCGCACGCCGGGCTATCGATGCAACAGCTCTCTCGGGGACCGGTGACTCTAAGGGTGCCTCTGAGGCGGGCGCGTTGGATTCGACTCGCCCTTTGGCCGATGCAGGCGCGGTAGCAATCCCCTTTTTCAACAGCTCGAGTTTCTCCGCCGCTTGCTCTATCAGGCTCATGAGGTGTCTTTACGCAGGTCGAACGACCAGAAACAACAGGACTACCATGCCGTAGCACGCCACCAGGCTCCCGAGCCCCCCAGCGAATAAGTAGATGCGCCGACGTGCGCGACGGGCAAATTCTGGGCGCTGGAGAGCCATCACGGTTCCAAGCACAGGACGTTTCGTAACCTCCCACAGCACGCGGATATCGTGGAAGGTTGGAAACAGCTGGCTCATCACGAAGCTTGCACCCACACCAGCAGCGAGCGCAGCGAGAAATGCCACTAAGGCCAGCAGCAATCGATTAGGCGCGACCGGCTGAGTCGACACCCGTGGGGGGTCGATCACGCGAAAATTGGCCATGGTCCCGGTTTCCTCCAGCTCTCCCGTCAAGCTGGCCGCCTCCCGCCGAGACACTAAGCTTGCATACTGTCCCTTGATCACCTCGTAATCACGGTTAAGTTGAGCCAGCTCATTGTCGATCTCGGGCACCTGTTCTGCTGCCGCTTTTAGCTGCTGGTAGCGGGACTCGTATTCGCTGACGCGTGCGCGAAGGCCCGCCACATTGGCCTCGGCCTCGGTGAGCCCGATCTTGAGTTGCTGCACAATGGGATTAAGAGCTGACGTGTCCCCACTCTCGGCGGCTGCTGTTTGCATTGCCTTCAGCCTTGCCTCAACCTCGTGACGCCGCTGCTCTTCGAGCTGGTCGATGATGCGCTTGGTTTGCACAACATCCGGGTGTAGTTCGGTGTACTTGCGGAGTAACTCGTCGAGTTCGGTCTTTAGCGTCTGAATGCGTCCATCCAATTCAGGCACAGCGATCTCAGGCGGCGCTGCGGACCCCTTCCTTTCGTTAGCAGCCAGCGAAAGTGACTTTTGCTCAGCAAGTTCACGTTTAAGCGCATCGCGTGACTGCTCGGCCTCCCGCAGTTCCATCCGCGCGTTGTTCATGTCGGTCGTTACAGCCTCCATCCTTCCGAAATAATCCTTGCCACCCGACAGCTGTCCGAGATGCTTTAGGCGGAAGTCTTTGAGGCGGCTCTCTGCCTCCTGAAGCTTCTTTTCGTAGAGCGCAATCTGCTCCTCGATAAATTCTTTGGCTTGAGAGGAGTCTTTCCGCTTCTCCCCGAGGCTCGATTCCATGAAGATGGACAGAAGCGACTGCACGATCCGTTTCGCCCGATCAGGGCTGGAGTCCCGATACTTGATCAGATAGAGATTCGTGAGCCCCGCAGGCTCGAGCTTGACGGTGCTTAGCAGCTCCTCGATGAGCCTATCCTTGGCAGAGGCCGAGCTGACCGTGTGATCGAGATCGGTCATCCGCACCAACTTCTCGATGTTGGGGCGGCTGATCAAGGTTCGGCTCAGAATTGACACGCGCTGCCCAACGTCGGGCTGCACCGCCAGTCCGGACATGAGCGGCTTGAGCAAAGACTCGGTGTCTACGAATACCCGGGCCGAAGCCTCATACCTATCAGGCAGTCTAAACAGAACCACCAGTCCGATGACTGCGACTACCCAGGCGACCACCAATCCCGAGAAGCGCCGCTCCCAGAGGCCGTGAGCGATTGCAATGATTTGGCTAAGTATTTGGTCCATCCTTAAGCGATTCTCTTCTCGCGGACGCTCGAGCTCTGGCTTAACTCAGATCACAATTTCCAGCCGCGGGTCAAAACCAGCTTTCAGGGATCACCAGCACATCCCCGGGCTTGACTTCCACGTTCGCAGAAACGTCTCCCCGCTTGAGGAGGTCTTTCAAACGCACGTTGTACAGTTTGTTGCCGTCAGCAGGCCTGAGCAGCGTCGTCTTGTTCCCGTCCGCAAAATCGGTAATGCCGCCCACTTGGATCATGACGTCGAGCAGCGTCATGTCTTGCCGGTACGCGAGGGCTTGCGGCTTGGCCGCCTCACCCACCACGCGGATCTGTTGGTTGTACGGGCCTAGGAAGTTGGTCACGATCACGGTAACGATCGGATCACGGATGTACTTCTTCAGCGCCTTCTCGAGGTCTCGAGCCAACGTCGTCGGGTCCTTGCCAAGGGCAGGAAGATCGTCCACAAGCGGCGTGGTGATCTTCCCGTCCGGCCGCACGGGCACCGACATCGAGAGTTCAGGGTTGCGCCAGACGATGATGTTGACGGTGTCCAAAGGTCCAACTAGATACAGGTAGTCAGGGGTCGCCGCTTGCTTCGGAGCCGGCGGATACTTGCTGGAGGCGCAGCCGAACAAGCCGAACATCGCAAGGGCGACGAGCAGGAGCGTTGCTCGGTCTGTAACAGAGCGCTTTCCAGCCATTTCTCGCATGACGACTTCTCCCTTTAAGGCCTCGAGCATGGTAAACACATCCGATTAGGGACTCGATGCCAGTCGAAATCTCAACCCGGAATCCTGCAAGCGCACATTTGCCGAAAACTCGTTCGCAGGCCGCTCAAGCAGACCCAGTTTGTGATCCCAGACGGTACAATACCAACCGTTAGTTTCACTAGCAAAGTCATACTTTTGTGAAAGGTAGTTCACCGAGAAAGCACATTCTAGACCCATCATGCACCTTTCGGAACTCCGTAGCCGGCAAGCGTGCGGGGCACCTAGCGAGGCTCGTATGTATCTTCAAGTATTACGCGTTAACGGAAGAGACCGATTCTTCTGATGTCGGAATGGATTTCTTTCGGCGAGCCGCCTAGCAAGAGCTGTTGCTAGATCTGGACTAACCGAGGCTTAGTGAGAGTCTGCGTACTCCGCAGCGGCCGAGTCGGTGGCGGCCGGCATGAGCAGCCGTCGGGAGTGCGCGGCACTCTCTAGACGACGTCTTACTATATTGGAGTCCTACCATGGAAACATGAACTCTTTGAAGCGCAGGGCGCTCGCGCAGCTACCGGACGCTCTGCTTGTTGTAGTTCTCTTGCTCGCCGCCTGCGGCGAAAAGCCAGAGAAGCTCGTCGCTTCCGCCCAGCAGCATATGGATCGTCAGGACTACAAAGGCGCGATTATTCAGCTCAAGAACGCGCTGAAGGCCAAGCCAGATTACGCGGAAGCGCGTTACCTGCTCGGGGTTTCCCTGTTCAAAGTTAACGATCCTGCCTTCCGCGGAGAAGGAGCTCCGCAAAGCGCAGGAACTCGGCTATCCGCCTGACAAGACCGCCCCAGCGTTGGCGTCCGCCCTCCTCACTCAAGGTAAAGCTGACCAGCTCCTTTCAGAGTTCGGCAACACCACACTTTCAACCCGAGCGGCTGATGCGGAGCTGAAGACGCAGCTGGGTGATGCGAATCTGAGGTTGAGCAGAATCGAAGAGGCGGAAAGGGTCTTCGCCGAAGTCCTCGCCGCTCAACCTGATTATGTGCCCGCGCGAGTGCGCCAGGCACGAGTTCTTCGACTGAAGGGCAAGATCGCAGACGCCGAGCACATAGTCGACGAGATCCTCGCGGCCTCCCCAGAAGAGACCGAAGCGCTGAGTCTTAAAGCCGACTTGGTGTTTCAACAAGGTAAAGCCGACGAGGGCATCGCCTATTTGAAGCAGGTCGTCCAGCTCAAACCTCGTGATGTAGCCTCGGTTTTTTCGCTCGCGCTCGCGCTACTTGAACTGGGCCGTCTGGATGAGGTATCCCTACAGATCGAATCGATAAGAAAGCTAGCGGCCAATGATCCGCGAACGATTTTCCTGCAAGCACTGATGGCGTTGAGACAGGGCAAGTTGCCCTTGAGCCGGGACCTGGCTCTTCAAGTTCTGAAGGTTGCTCCTGAGCACCTGCCGAGTTTGCTGGTCGCAGCCACCGCCAATTACCAACTCGGTGCGCAGCTTCAAGCCCAGAATTATCTTCGCAGCGCGCTCAAACTCGCGCCAAGGTCCCTCGTCGCCACCAGACTTCTCGTCAGCTCATATCTGCAGACCGGGGATACGACGCTCGCCTCGCAAATGTTAGACAAGGCACGCGGCTACGCGCCAAACGAGCCGACGCTACTCATTCTGGCAGCTGATATAGCGCTAGCAAAAAAGGATCTCCCGGTAGCGGAGAAATATTTTCAGCAGGCCGAGAAGTATGGAGCCAGCGCTGGGGCGGTTGACCTGCGCCTCGCGCAGATCAAATTCGCCGCCGGCGCCCCTGAGCAAGCGCTACAGCTCTTGGCAGAGGGATCGGCCGCCGACGACGAGCATTATCAGTCGGACCTTGCGTTAGTACTCTATTACGCCCGCAACGGGCAGATGGACAAGGCCCTCAGTTGGATCGCCAGTATCGAGAAGAAACAACCGCAGGCGCCAGTGGTGCCTACGCTCCGGGGGATGCTTTATCTCCAGAACAAGGATTACGCAGGCTCTCGCAAGCAGTTCGACGCGGCGCTCGCCCTTCGGCCCGACTTGGTGGCGGCCATTGAAGGCCTCGCGTTAGTCGACACACTCGAAAAGAAACCGGACGATGCCCGGAAGCGTTTTGAGGAGGCCCTTCGGAAGAGTCCTGGAAACGAGCGCCTCGCCCTGGGCTACGTGAGGTTTCTCCGCTCTTCCGGCACGCCGATTGGCGATTGTATTGCCGTTTTGCAACGAACAATCGAGGCTCGGCCCGATGCAATGCAGGCACGAGCCGCTTTGATATCCGCATTTGCAGAACTCAAGCAAACTCAGCAAGCGCTAACCGCTGCCCAGCAAGCCCTGGCGATATCACCTGACGACGTTAAGCTGCTTCAACTCGCTGGGCAGGTGCAAATCCTCGCTGGCCAAGCTAACCAAGCGGTGTCAACGTTCGAAAGGGTAGCAACTCTTGCGGCGCAGGCTCCCGGGCCCTTGGTTATGCTGGCGAACGCCCACTTGGCAAACGGCGACAAAGTAAAGGCTCTTGCCACGCTCAAGCGCGCGGTCGAACTGAAGCCGAACTTCCTACCGGCCCAGACTGGAATGATCGCCATATATCTTGCAGACGGACACACCGATCAAGCGCTATCGGTGGCCAGGACGATGCAAAGGCAGCGACCGAAGGAACAGATCGGATATCAGGTTGAGGCACGCGTTCTGGCCGCCGCGCAACGGTGGAAGGAGGCGGTCGCGGTCCTGGAGAATGCGCTTCGGGTCACCACCCCCTCGCCGAGCCTAGTATCGGACCTCCACGCCGCATTCGTGAAACTCGGGCGCCAGTCCGAGGCGGATGGACTTGCCGCGCAGTGGCTCAACGATCACCCCAACGATGTGGAGCTCCGCTCTTACCTCGCGCAGCGCGCCCTGATGGAGAAGGACTACAAGTCTGCGGTGCGGTTGTATAAAGAAATCCTATCAATACGATCGGACGCACCTATAGCACTGAACAACCTGGCCTGGGCCGCAGGCCAGCTCGACGACCCAAAGGCCATCGAGTTCGCGGAGCAAGCAAACACGCTGCTTCCCAACAGCCCTCAGATCCTGGACACGCTAGGTTGGCTACTAGTGCAGAAAGGGGACTTAACGCGTGGGATCAAGTTGCTCCGACAAGCGTCCGCCGACGTTCCCACACAACTCGCCATTCGGCTCAACCTAGCGAAGGCGCTGATACGAGCCGACCAGAAGGACGCGGCCAGAAAGGAGCTTGAGAGTGTGATCAGCAGCGCCAAAAATGCAGACACGAAAGCCGAAGCTGAGGCGCTGCTTAGAGAGCTATGAGATAGCCATGAGATAGCTATGAGCTTGTCGGTGCACTTTACAAAAGCTAGCCGCCGGTTTAGGTCTAGAGATATAAGCTGCTGAACATTAACGCAAGTATTGAGCTGGCACTATTAGTGCGAGGTGTCGAACGCGACATAGATTCGCAACAAGGCTATTAACCTAGACACTGGAGGCCAGAAAATGAAACTGAAGAGTAACCTGTTGGGTATTGCGATGGCAGCTGCCATGATCTCCGGCTCCGCAATAGCTGTACCCACCTTAACGGTACCTGGCGGCCAGGTGCTTGACCCATTTGGGGGTTTCGATTGGGCGTCAAATGGCACAGCCTTTACGACCAATTTCAATTCAGCGCTCGCTGTAGCCGGAACGCCATTTGCCTTTGATATTACGTATTTTGCGTATGCAAGGGGAACGACGGGAATATTGGACCCAGGCGGCGTTGCCTACACTGTTAACAACCTCTTCGGCGGCGCGCCTGGTTCGGGCAGCAATCCGTTCGAGTTGACAACTCTGGTCACCATAAACGAGACGGCGACTTGCTTTGGAGGGGGGACGCTTTGTACGTTTTCGACCAATAGTGGCGTGTTCGATGTTTATCTTGGAACAGGCGCCTTTCTTGATGCTCAGACCGGAGCAGGGGCAGCGCTTAGTCAATACACTAATGGCGACCACCTGTTAGGAGGTACTCTAAGCACGGGTGCATCGGGAACATTTACTGCGATTCCCCCGAGCTCTGGCTTTGGGGTCACCGCCCTACAGGGCGTCGTGGGCTTCACGAACAGCACCTATATTAACCCAGACCTGTGGGGCACGACTCCGAACCGGGACCCTTCAGCTTCGGGAATAACATAACCGGCTGGGATCGCCCGACGGGCGGTTGGGGCGGACACGTGTAGCTTTGGGACCCCGACTGAAATGTCGCAATTGCCTTCTAGGCTGACTCCAACCAAGACTTTTCCATCCCGGAACCCGGTACACTTGCATTGCTGGGCGCGCATCGCCCTTCTGGGTGCTGGCGCGGTTCGGCGTACAAGAATTATGCTGCTTGATTTGTAGTTGCCTTTTCGGGCAAAAAAAGGCCGGCGTAAGCCGGCCTTCTTCTTTATCGCGCCGAGCACCAAGGGCCTTACAGGCAACGAACCCCCCAGGCTCTTCCGCGACTTCGGCACCTCCGCCGTACAGAAGTTTTCGAGCCGGAACGCCACCCCACACTCTACTGCGCCGATGCGCGTATCCTTCGGGACCACAGCACCTGCAGACACCATCGCCCCATCCTCGATCACTACTCCAGACATCACGACTGCAGTCACGCCGATAGTGACTCGATCGCCAATTGGGCTCGGCAAAGCGAAAACTCCTCACCCTCGATTGCATGGGAGAACAGTACTGCATCGTGCCCGATAATTGAGTCGTTGCCGATCCGCGTCAGAGGGGGATCCAGAATGACGCCAGCGCTGTAACTGTTCCTGCCCATTCGGGTTCCCAAAGCAATGTAAACCAGTCGCAAGATAGGCACAGGCAGAAAGTGGGTGCGGATCAGCGTGTTGAACAGTAGGAGGTAGAACAGGATGTTTACATGCGCCGCAAACTCGGCGCGCGAGCCTGGCGGAATTGCCCCGAGCTGAAGCGGTACTAATCGGAGGAATACCCTATAGACTACGAAGGCCCATAGGTAGAGCAGTAATATGCCTGCAAGAAAAACCGAGGTACCGCGGAAGTCTCCCCATGGTAAGGGGGCAATTAGCCATGCGGTTGTGCTGACCGCCAGTGCACCGGCAAGGACAAAAAGTCCGATGAAGGTGAGAATCGCTGTGAGCCCGATCTTGCGCATTCGAGTGACTTTGGTGATTGTGTCAGACTAATTGACAGTTTTGGCAATGCTACTACCGCGTCCTTACTATCCTCAGCTGGTCGGCGACCCACCGTCCAGAATCGACTGCAAGACCTCTTGGAAGCAGGCCCCAGCGTCGTAGCGGCCAAATGCCCGTCCCGCTTCAATGGCTCGATGGGTGTAGCGTTCCTCTTGCAGAAGCTGCTGAAGCGTGGTCCGGACCGACTCCGAGTCTGCTCCGTCGGCCCGAAGCGACTTGCCAGCGCCAAACGCCTCTATAAAACCCATGTTGAGATGCTGGTCCAGGTTTTCGGGAAGGCCGAGGACGGGAACGCCCTTGGCTAAAGCTTGGTGGGTCGTGGGACTACCGCCGTTGCATACAACTGCCCGCGCGCGGGCAGTGACTAGATCACCCGGCAGGTAGTCCGCGATGAAGGCATTCTGGGGCAGTTCTGCCTCGACCCGAGCGCCCGCGCCCGCCACGGCGACGACGCACGGAAGTGTCTTGACCGCGTTCAGGGCCACGCCAAGCGTCGCACCCTTGCCTGAGCTTCCCATCGTCACGTAGATCAGCGGCACGTCGTTGGGAAGACTACTCCACCATGGTGGAAGTTGGACGTGGGGCGACCAAAGCACCGGGCCTATATAGCGGTGTCGCCCGCCCAGGGGCAGGCGCGGTGTCGGAACGAGCTCCGGCGCGTCGGCGTAGAGTGTCCAGTCCCCATCGGTATAGACGCGTCGAAGGTCGAATCCCAGAGAAGGCAGCCCGAAGCTGCGGCGCAACCGATGCATTGGCATGCTGTGAACCGCGAACGCTAGAGGCCGCACCAGCCGGAATCCCGCTCCAGCGATGCGTGGCCCAACGAATCCTACCGCGGGATGTGAGGGGATCTCCCATTGCGGATCGGCGTAAGGGCTCCAGTACGCGTTCGAGATTGCCACATAGGGCACTCTCGCCAGCCGCGCGCTTACTGACAACGACAGGCGGAAATCACCGACGACCACGGCTGGCTTGACCGCTTCAATGTGCCTAAGATCCTCCTCGACATAGCTGCGAAGCACCGAGAAAGAATAGACAGGCCGTCCCTTGGCGAGCGCATCGAGGAACCGCTCACCCGTGATCGTCGCGAGATCGCGAAAGATAACGGCTTCGCCAGCGACCAGTTCGCGATAGCGTGGCCCGGCCGCTATGACGGGTTCGAAGCGTCGCGGATCCAGCTGCCGAGCGAGCGCGACTGGCCGCGCTAGGTGCGCGAGTGTAACGGTCTCGGCAAAGAAGAGGATGCGCCGGGCACTCACTCGGACAGGATGAGCTTGTCGAGCGGAAGCCGCAGTGACCGTGAAGCAGCGGGCTTCCCAGCTCCGATGCGGCCCATCCACACCGCCCGGGTCATGACGTCCCGGCCGAGCAGCGCTTCAAGCTGCCGATTCACGTCCGCTGCCTTCTTGGATATGCCTGCAGTCGAGGAGAATGTACGGCCCTGCCTGCCATAGCGGGCGAAGATCAGCGGCGTGATCTCAGGCTGATGCTGGAGTCCCAGCGTGGTTGCCGTGAGCCAGAAGCGCTGGACAGCGGCACCCGCTGCCACGTAGTCATCGATGCTCGCAGGTTGTAGGTCCGCAAGAATAAGGACGTGCGCGGCGCAGGCGACCCCGGGCAGGAGGTCGAGCTGTATGCGCGGAACGACCGTTCCCGCCAGAAAGCGATTCATGACCTCGATCCGATGCCAGTCGTGCATCGCCCAGCGCATCAATTTCGTGGTCATCGGATCGAGCCCCACCGCCCGATCCGGGATCCGGTCTTCGCTGTATTGCGCATTCCACTCGATCACCCGGCGGTGAGTCTCAAACGCCTCGGGCATTGTGAGGCGTATTTGGGCGCTCGCATACAGAATGCGTGCCAAACGCAGGCGGGCAGGGAACCCCTCAACCCACACGAGCGAATATGAAGACGGTAGGCTCGACTCTAGAACGGATCTCTCGGTTGAGGAGAGTCTCCGAGTCGAAAGCGGACGACGTTGCACACTGCGCACCTTGATCACCGCGACCAGCGGGCTAGGTTTGGCATTGGCGTCCTCCGCCAACAGAACGTCAAAAACGGGTCGAGTCTCGAGTGACCCCGCCCGGCGCGTCGAGGCCGCCGCGAGCTCATGGGATGTCGCGGCAAGACGCAGTGTCTCGAGCATGGCACCAACAGAGAGTTGACTCGCATCCCCGTCTAGGTCGTATACACAATGATCACGTGTGTCGAACGCATGCACGGCGACGTGGTCGTCGGCGATAATCTCGAATCGCCAGGGTTGGGTGTTGTCCCCGCTTGGCGCCCAACGCGCTAAGTCCAGAATTTGCTCGACTACACGCATCAGACCACCACCGGTGTCCTACCTCGACTAACCGCGGGCAGTCTCGCGCAGTTGGCGTCTCGCAATAGCCAAAGCGAGCCACTGCAGCGGATTGCGGTTACCCCACGGACGCCACGTTCGTATCAGTTTCCCGCGATATGCGTCGAACTGCATGCCCCACGGGGCAGTCAACACCGGGCCGCGTCGAAGGAGGATCTTGACTGCCTCGGTGGCGGCGACCCCGGCGCACAGTTGGCAAGCCATGACGGTAGACGGGCCACGGTGAGCCCTGAAGTCGATGCCGGAGCGGTCGACCAAATAGGCGCGCTGTAGCACAGCCGGTGAAAGCCCGAGCAGAAAGCGGAGCGCCTGCTCATGCTCCGGCAACCCTTCAAGTTTGAAGTACTCCTCAAAAGTCATCTTTCCCGGAAGGAAGTTCAGAAGCGCAGTGCCCATGCCCAGGGGAGCAGCTGTGACAGCCGGCACTCCGTAGCTTGCGCATGCCGCAAAAGTAGCGCGCCGAGCATCGAAAGCAAAGAAGTCCAGACCGTCAACGTAAAGATCCACATCGTCAAGAAACTCCGGGAGATTCTCGCGGGTTACTCCCATGGGAAATTCCTTGACCTGTGACTCCGGATTGATCTCCTTAACCATTTCGACTAGTACATCGATCTTCGGACGTCCAATTGTTGCGATGGTTGCCCCAACCTGTCGATTGAAGTTTTCTAGACCAAAGGCGTCAGAGTCGGCCACGTTAAATTTGCCAACTCCGAGTCGGACTAGCGCGAGAAGATGATACCCGCCCACACCACCCAGACCGGCGATGGCAACGCGCTTTTCGCGCAGGGTATCTTGCTCTTGACGCGTAACCCACCCGATATTTCTCGAGAAGGCGGTCGGATAATCGAATGAGGACGTGATGTCGGCCATTTCAAGATCCAAAGATGCGCCGCGCATGCCAGGGGCGCTATGATAGCATCGACAAGAATACGCGATGAGAGACGTCCCGCGTCCATGCCCATTTCAGTTGTACGAGCAGCAGCTCTAGAAAGACTGAGCCGGTTGATACGCTCAATCAAGATCGATGCCTTTGTTGGATTCCGAAACGTAATCCGACAAAGACGGCGCACGCTTTTCAACTTGACGGCCATCGCTTTCGGACTGGCCGCGCTAACTCTGGCGGGTGGTTTTACGGAATGGATATTCTGGGCCACAAGAGAGGCAGTGATTGAGAGCGGGTTCGGACATATACAAGTGGTACGCCGCGGTTTCTTTGACTCCGGTCTAGCCGATCCCTTTCGTTTTCTTCTTCGGGAAGACGCCCAGGAACTCCAGATCGTTGAGCAAGCGCCGGGCTTAAAGCGTGTGGCACCCAAACTATCGTTTACTGGGCTCATCAGCCACGTCGACTCTACAATTCCATTTACCGGGGAGGGAGTGGATCCGGACGCTGAGCGCAATTTCGGGACCGTATCCATAATCACGGAGGGCACCGGACTAAGCGAAAAGAAGCCGAACGGGATTATCTTGGGTCGTGGTCTTGCATCAAGTCTTGGCGTGAAAGTCGGTGACGGTGTTGTTCTTCTAGCAACCACTAGAGCGGGGGGGCTCAACGGAGCCGACGCACGAGTCTTGGGCTTGTTCTTCACCGCAAGCAAAGCGTACGATGATTCTGCGCTCCGCGCTCCGCTTGCTTTCGCACAGCGCCTTGTCGGAGTGTCCGGTGTACACCGCTGGGTTGTCGTTCTTAGGGACACTGCTGAAACGGACCGTGCGGTCGGTGTTCTTCGCACAAAGCTGGCCGGGTCTGACCTTGAAGTCGTTCCGTGGTATGACGCCGCGGACTTCTACAAGAAGACCGTCGCATTGCTGTCGCAGCAACTTATGGTCATTAACCTGATCGTCGCTATCATCATCGTGCTAACGATCTCGAACAGCTTGACGATGAGCGTCATGGAGCGTACCGGTGAGATCGGAACATGTCTCGCAGTCGGTGTAACCCGTACGAAGACCATGAGGCGGTTCATCGCCGAAGGTATGGCAATCGGTCTGCTTGGCGGATTGCTAGGCGTGGCAACAGGCATCGGATTGGCTATCGGGATCTCGGCGAAAGGGATCCCAATGCCTCCCCCTCCGGGCGGGTCGGAGGGCTACGTAGCGAGAATAATAGTCACCTGGAGGGTGGCGCTAGAAGCTCTCGCGCTTGGCGTAGTAACTACGTTGCTGGCTAGCCTATTCCCCGCATGGAAAGCATCGCGGCTGACAATCGTTGATGCCCTCCGTCATAACAGATGAGGATACCCGGTGGTGCTTCTTGACACGAACTTCGCGCTGCTGTTGAAGCTTGCATCTCGAAACATTTTTCGACATAAAGTGCGAACCGCAGTCACCTTGACTGCCATCGCATTTGGTGTTGCGGGGCTTGATCATCAGCGGAGGCTTCGTGCGAGACATGTTCATCCAACTCGCAGAAGCGATCATCCATTCGCAATCTGGGCACCTTCAGCTCGCAAGGGTAGGCTTTTTCTCGAAGGGGTTTCGTTCCCCGGAGCACTACCTGATCGGCGACCCGAAACCGGAGCAGGATTTCCTGACCGCGGTTCCTGGTGTAGCCGATTCCATGGCTCGCATCAGTTTCTCGGGTCTACTGAACAATCGAAAGACAGATTTGCCTATCATCGGCGAGGGTATCGAGCCTGCCAAGGAGGCAGCCCTGGGGACCTACCTGACGATTCTAGAGGGCAGGCAACTGTCCGAGCATGATCGTTATGGGATTGTAGTAGGCCAGGGAGTAGCACACGCTTTGAAGCTTAGGCCTGGGGACAGCGCCACGCTGCTGGTCTCGACGGCCGAGGGCGCCACGAATACCCTCGATCTGGAGGTCGTAGGGGTGTTCCAGAGCTTTTCGCAGGAATACGACAGTCGCGCCGTCAAGATCTCGCTTGTGGCCGCCCAGGAACTTTTGGCTTCTCAAGGCGTGAATATCCTCGTTGTCTCACTACACGAAACGTCGGACAACAGACCGGGTCGCCAAGAATCTGACCAGACACGCAACCGAGATGGGTCTCGAGGTCAAGACATGGCAAGATTTGAACGAGTTCTACCAAGGAGCAGTAGCATTCTTTGATCGAGAGTTTGGGGTCTTGCGGCTGATCATCCTGGTGATGGTGTTACTGGGCGTGGTCAATGCCATCAACATGAGTGCGTTCGAGCGCGTCGGTGAGTTTGGAACCATGCGCGCTGTTGGAAACCGCGCGTACGATGTTTTTGCTTTGGTCGTTATCGAGGGTGCTCTTATTGGATTGCTGGGAGCAATCCTTGGGATAGTCACAGGCATCCTACTGGCGGTGGCAATATCGCATGTGGGTATCCCGATGCCGCCACCGCCAAACTCGAACCTTCCCTACACAGCTCAGATTCGAGTTGTCCCCTTCGTCATCGTGGGTGCGTTCTTTGTGGGACTTGGTGGTGCGGTCTTGGCGTCGCTGTTGCCCGCGTTTCGAGTCAGCCGTATTCCCCTTGCAGCAGCGCTGCGGGAGAACATTTAGGCGCTATTGATCGCCAACGGGATCGCCCAGACTCGCCCGCAACACTGCAAAGCAACGGTTAACAAAAGCTTTTGCAACCAATGCGTGTACATGGCTCTCCTCCACCAAGCAGCGAGGATTGAATTCTGTTCTACTCTCCCAGAACAGACAAGCCGTCGCGTTCAGGAAACCCAAAACCGAGACTCGCACGTCCGGGGTCGAATCGCTTGATGTTGTGTGGCGACTGAGCGTGCAGCTCATCCTCCGGACGTCGTTGCTCCATGCGAACGTGGCCAGCCAGCACCCAGCAGAGCATCAGGATCAACAGCGCCGTAATGCGCGGGGCCTCGAGCAAGCTGGCGAACAGCCCGACCACCAGCACAGCAGATACTGACGCCAGGGTGGCACACGCCGCGACGTCGCCACTCCCGAGCCTTCGCACGAGCCTCCCGACCGCGACAATTACGAGCGAACCGACCGCGAGTAAACCTAGCCAGCCCTGCTCGAACCGCAGTTGTACGAAAAAGTTCTCGATGTGCCAAGGCAGATGGTCATCCGCGGAAAAAAACCAGAAGTCGCCTCCCCGCGAGAAGTCGCCATTTCTGATCAGGTCGTGGCTGGCTTCGTCATAAAGACCGACAACACGGACGTCGACCAACGTACCAGGCTTGAAATTGACCAGAGCGAGTTCCACCGGTCGCCGCTGGTACCACGCCCCGTGGCCCAGCTCGCGGCTATCGAAGACAAGCTCCTCATGGCTCCAGTCTCGGGGCGAGCCTTCGAGCACAAACTCGGCCCACATGCATGTGAACGAGTAGAGCAGGCTCTTCTCGCAGATCGGAACGTTCAGGGTTGCGCCAGGGTTTGGAGATCGGAACTCAACGACCAGACGGTATTTCCCATCTGGACGGATCGAGACGCGCTGCCCCAGGTAAACTGCCTCCCCGCCGCCAAGCCTAACGTACGAAAGATTCCCGTCGCGATGGTAGCTGAAGGTGCCAGGCGGAGGTCCCTCTGCGCTGCCGTAAAAGTACCGCTCAGGGAAGGTTCCGAGCCCGGCTCCAAGGATCTGGCCTGTCCACGTGGCGGGTATCAGACTCAACGCGTCCCGCCAGTGTTCCATCCGCGTTTGAGCATCCACATCCAGTTTGCTGAAACGCCACTGCATGTAACTGCCACCCACGATGGGTAGGGCTACGCAGGCGCTGATCACACCCAGCGCACCGACGAGTCCTGCTACCGCTACCCACCGCACAGCGAGTCGACCATTCGCCAGTGCCGTGGCCATCAAGACCAGTATGGCTACCGCGTATCCGGCGTAACCACCACGCGCGTACGTAACTGCCATCACATAGGTGGCGGATACAAAAACGCTCGCTGCAAGAACCTTCCGCGCAATGCTGCGCCCACTGACCGCACCCAAGAGCGCGAACGGTATGGCTGCGACGAGGTACGTCTCGATGTATCCGCCCCCGGTATGCATCTCAAAGAGGGTCGCAGTAATCCGGTAAACCGACGAAAAATGGAGCAGGCCCGGAAAGACGTGCCGCTCCCAAAGCGCCGCCAGTACCACACCAGCTAGCCCCAGCGACATCCCTGCGACTAGCGAATTGCGCCAGTTGCGTCCAGCTTGCGCATCTGAGCGCACCAACGCAAAGAGCACAAGGCCCGAGAGGAAGCCTTTCAGGATACGCAATGCGTTGTAGTGACTGTAGTAGTTGGCGAAGGCGTTCAAGTCGAGCGGCTGCAGAGGGAACAGGCCGACTATTGCGCTCGCAACAGCCGACACCGAGAGCCAGGTAAGCAGTGACCACCGTACCGTTGGGACGTCCATCATCACGGCCTGCTGACGTGGTAACGCGAGCCTTACAGCAAGCATCACCAGCATCAACATGTCGAACTCGGTGATGAACAACCACCCGGTGATTGGCGCTAGGTTTGCCAACGGCAGCGCCGCCAGGAGCAGAGGGACGGACAGGCTGGGCACGCGCCAAACCAGCAGGGCGCAGGCTGCGAGCGGAAACCCCACTGCCGCAGGGCCAAGTGGATAGCTCGCGACCACCATTGAGAGCACCGCGATGAGCGCAACGGAGGCTGCTATCCGCAGTCCAGACGGTCTGCTATTCGGCGCGACGGGTCCCGACCCAAGATGGCGAGCAGCCGCGATCGACCTGCGACCCGTGGAGGCGTTAGGGTCTTCCTGAACCGGGGCGGCGCTGTCGGCGGACCGGTGCTCGGGCGTCAGCCCCTCAACGCCTCTATCCATGGCCTCCCTCTACCGGACCGGATAGAGCCATCGTTTGAGGACATCGGACCACACCTCCGTCCGCGACACGGGAACCGCAGAGTTGGAGCTTAGGAGCTGGAAGCTCCTGGTCCCAGTGCCGTCCGTGAGATCTATTGTCACGCCTTCGCGACCAGGCTCGAACCACCAACGGGTGGTACGCTCAGCCCCGGAAACCTCACAGCCGATCCGGTTGCCAGACTGCAGCCTGCGCACGACACGATTGGCTGGATCCCCGAGCTTGGAAGGCAAAAGCACGATTAGGAACTGATCGTCAAGGACGTCGTGCTCGGGAGTGACTTCAATGCGCCATGCCCCAGGCTCTGGCCCAAGGGGCCCTCGTTTGCGGACCCCTGCCCAGATCTGGCCGCCTTCATCGAAGTTTTGGTTATCTACTAGAAACTCGAGGCCCCGGCCGCCGACAGCACTGATTATCGGGTGCTCCGGAAACAGTACATAGCCGTCAAGACGACCACCGCCGCGCCCTTCAATGTTTTCAGGCGGCACGGTCACGACAAAGCGGTTCGCATCGACCGAAGGTACTTGAAGCGTGTGCAGGAGCCAGCGTTTCCGAAACGACGCCCGGGTGGCTCGCACATCGTCATACACGACGACCACATCACTGACCCGGTCGTAGCCGAATACCCGCCAGAAGCGCTCCACACGCCGCGTACGGGCCGAGAATGTACCGCTACCCGACAAGCGGTTGGTATAGGCGGGCGTGATGTCAGCTACTGCCACGACTAGGCCTTCTCGGTCGAAGAATTGATTGATGCTCCCCGTATGGTAGATCTCCCGCTTGCTTTCCCATTCGTAGCGGTCTAGCGGTGCCGCTTCGACACCCCAACCTGACCCGATCCGACGCTGCCCGCCGTCATTGGCGATGGGCCGCGGCTGCTTCTCGCCCGGTGCGGGGACGGTATCGTCCGGGTCGGTGACCGTGATCGCGTTGTGCGCTATGGTCTGGTAGGTATAGTTCATGTGATGGTCGGACCCGTACTTCGGACCGTATAGCCCGCTGTCGATAGCTAGCGCCCCACCCTTGTAGATCGTGAAGGCTCCCTGGTCCAGGTGACTGTGCGACCAGAAGTTGTCGCCGGCTTTGAACGTCACGTAAGTTGCATCCGGCGTCCAATCGCTACGCGCCACGACCAGTCCGATTCCGTCGAACAACCGTGATAAAGGAAGTAGAGCGATTGCGGTGCGGTCGAGCAAGGTGGGATCGGACAGCGGCCCCCAGGGCCACGCCGTTGGAACCAACTGCGTCGGCGGACGAAGCATGGCGTATGCAGCCGGGTTGCGATACTGGAGCGCCAACGGCAGTCCGTCGGGGACGTTTCGATCGAAGTACCCCGCGTCACCCCAGCGGAAATGTGTCCCATCAGGGCGCGTCCGGTAGATCAGAAAATCGGAGAAGCCGCGAATCCCTGGCTCAGATGCGAACAGATTTTCACCCGTGGCCTCGCGCCACATGGCAGGGACCTGGTAAACGGCCTGACCGATGCTGATGCCAACATACTCCCCACCCTCGTGCCAACCACCGTGCTTCCCCATGATCTGCCGCCAGACCGGCAACACCCGGTTCTCCCATAGGTCGTAGGTGAACGCCATCACGGGTTCGCCGCGCGGATCGTCTCGATAAAGACCGATTGCACAGGCCATCAGAGCTTGGAACGGGCTGTTGTACAGATACACGTTGTAGGGGGAAAGACGCTCCGATCGGATGACGCCGATCACGTAGTCGCAACCGTCTGCCAGCTTGGCGCGCAGCTGCTCCCTCTGCGTGGGGCTCCAGTATGGATAGAGCCAATCGTAGGCGAGCGCAAGGGGTTTCACTTGTTCGTGGCCGCGCCAGTCGAATTTCAAGGTCATTAGCCGCTCGAACAGCACGCTCAGGTCCTGGCTCCCTGGCTGGACGAATTCCGCGAGGACCGAGGACCCGAGATCGCCCCTTCCGTTCTGAGCGCGCTCCATGTGCTGTCGGAAAAATTCCGGGTTGTGCTCGCGTAGTAGAGCTATTTCCTCCGCGCTGGGGTGCGGCAGCCGTGGATGCGCTTCACGGAACCCGGGGAGCGTGGCCGCTGGTAGATCTTCGCCTCGTGGCAACTTCGGAAGTGTAGACTCGTCGACCAATTGCTCTCGAGGCGGCGAAGCGATGAGCCATCCGCCCAGCCCTAGTGTGGCAAGTCCAACGAGGACAAAGGCCCAGATGCCACGAGACGCGTACGACGTTGGCACTGTCGTCGACGGGATCGTACCTTTCGGCGTTGTGCCCACGGCTGATCCGACGCGCTCGAGATGACTAAGGGTCAGACACACGAGCCACGCGCTAACAGCAGCAATGAGCACGTTTGTGGGGTCGGGCTTCTTTCCGTTAACGAACAGCTTTAGCGTTTCGACGCACAAGGCCAGTAGGGCTGCGATTAACGCCGCAGCCCTGGAAAGGCCTCGGCTGCTGCGTCCGCGGCCGATGATCCAAACCGACAGGCCGATGGGCGCATATCCACCAGCCGTTACCAGTGCGCTGACGAGTGCCTCTGACTCGCTCGTGTAGTAGTGGTAGTAGAAGGGCAGGAACCGAGTGTTCTGCAGTTTCTCCCAAACCGTCCATGACGCCTCCCAGCGGCGTGACAAAACACCGTTCACCGCTAGCAGTAGGCCCAAGTAGATCGGAATCAATATTCCAACCGCAAACCGGATTGCCCGCCGGTACTGATCCAGCCACTCCCATCGGAAGGATCGGAACAGAGCCAGACCCAAGGCTGCGCCGACACCTCGGCTGAGAATGGATATCCCCTGGCTAACGCCGGAAGCGAGGAAAAATTGGAAGGTTTCGATCGCGCATCCCAAGAGCACACCATAGACGAATGCACGAGCAACGCTGGCCTTGCGTTTTGAAGAGCGATCCGCGATGCCGAGCAATATGCCCAGTGGCGCCGCTGCGAGTATTTCTGCCAGCAGCTTGACGCTGCACTGCAGGGCGTTTCCGCACGATGCCGCGAGCGCGATGGCGGCACGCCCGGAGCCCGATAGCTTCTCTGAGAGTTCTGAAGGAGAGACGACGAAGTCGTATGGAAACAAACTTAGTGCGAGGTAGATCAGCACGTAGAGCAACGTGAACGCGCGGCCCGCAGTCAGGCCCCCTTGCCAGAAGTCGCGCCACAAGGAGAGCAGCCTCGACCCGTACCAGAGCCAGATCGCTGTCCCGAGCAAGGTGCCGATCGTCTCCGCGATCAGGTCATTTTGCGAGACTGTTCGGGGCGGGAAGAAAAGCTGTGCGAACTCGACACCAAACGCCAGAGCGACACAGGAAAAGACTGCGATACAAACTGCGATAAACTTCCCAGCCCGCGAGCTCGCACTCGATGTGAGGCGCCCTGTCACAAGGAAAGCCAGAGGCACATACAGCAGAATGTTTGCGACCCAGTCGGCTCGCGACCCGATCCCGAGTTGTAAGTAAGGGGTAGATTGGAACGCGCGCCAGGCCCAAGACAGCGGATGCGCATGAAAATCGAGCGGGACCAGGCTCCCGTAAACAACGAAGGCTGCATACACGCCGCGGCCGTCCCAAGACGCACCGGGCGCCACGGTTCGGGATGCGCAGGTTTCCTGGTCAAAGCGTTCGTCCCCGCCCTACCGCGCTCATGTTTCAGCCGCTCTGTGGAACGCTTTGTGGAGAAGATGGCGCGCCAGCAGTATGGGCGGCATCCGGAGCCAATGAGCGCGAACATACAGCAGGCCAAGCGCCGGACCCGTCAGCCAATCATCGCACATCGCGTGACGCGGGCGCAGGCCTCGCATGAGCAGGCTATCCATCAGTCGTAAGACTCCTCGCGGCGGACGACCAATGTCTGCGTCCGTTAGCGTCTGCGCCGGCACCGGTGTCCCGAGGATTCTGCTGGTGTAGCGCAAGGCATAGAAGAGCGGCCGCGATAGTTCCAAAGAGGCGGCCCTGCGCACCAACTCACTCCAGAAGCTGGGTGTGGCCGCAAAATGGCGCAGCAGCAGATCCAAATCGACCAGATCTCGCAGCGCATTGTCGAACTCCCCATCATGAAACAGGTGAACCGCACTGTGCAGCACCATGTCAGCAGGCGCCAAGACCATCAGGTTCTGGTCTCCGAGCGGGCAGGCCGCCTCGCGCAGCATTGCCGGGTCAGGACGTAGACGCGCGGTTTCCGGCAAGATCGCATGATGCACGTCCAGCACGGAGAGCCGGGTCACGTGCCGCATAGGTGGCAACTCGTGCATCCAGGTCCGATAGTAGCGCTGGTCATACGGGCTGTGATGCCTGGCGCCCCATCCATGCAGCATGAGCGCCGCCTCCACCGCCGGTAGCTGATCCTTGGGAACGAGGATGTCGATATCGGAAAACAATCGCCCAGCGGCCGGTGGCAGCCCCGCCATGACATAGGCCGCACCTTTCAACAGGATGATCGGTACACCGACATCGGACAAAGCCTGCTGGATGCACCTGACTTCCCACCGCACAGCGTTCGCATGGCGCTCAGCGACCGTTCGCGCCGATTCCAGATGATGCCGCGCGGGGGCGGGCACTCCCGGGATCAGGCCACGCTCGTCCAGCAGTACGCAGATGCGGCCCAGCAGGTTCGCGCTGCGGGCTTGGCGGATCAGCCGGTCCCAGCAAGCCAAGTCGAGGGACACAAGCACCTCTGGCCGGCGCAGCGCGTCGACCAAGAGGTTTTGCACGCTCATCAATGCCCGGAGGGAGGAAGGGCTGCGAGCAACGCGATCGCCTCCTCCAATTGACCGTAGCTGAATTCGAAGCAATCAGTGGAGTCCATGAACTGGGCAAGCGCTTCAAACCCCTTTGCACCGAGCAGGCTGTAGTTGAACGTGTTCTCTGCCACCCGCATGAACGCGCGCGCCCTTGGAATCGGAAGCAGCTGTGGTGATTCGCCCCGCTTGTATTGAGGAAAGATTACCCAGGCCGGCTGGGCCGCTTCGCCCGCCCGCGCGACGCTGTCCGCCGGCGGCTTGAGATGCGCAACCTCTCCCTTGGTGGTGTCGCGCACCACCGGCCCGATGACTGCCCCAGGAGCGAAGTGACGGATGATGTCGATGGACTCGTTCTTCAGGCTCACAGGCCGCGGAAACGGTTCAACCTGTCCATCCCGGAGACGTACCAGGGTCAATTCGTCGGAAAGAAGCCGCCAGCCCCGGCTGACGAGACCTGCGCACAGCGTGCTCTTTCCGGAGCCCGGAGGCGCCGGGAAGATCATCGCCCGCCCTTGCCTCTCAACCACCGCGGCGTGGACGATCAGGTATTGATGGCAATGGTTGGAGACGCAGTAGTTCAGCCCCCATTCGAACATTGCAGGGGCCTGGTCGAACGGCAAGGGTTTGAACGGGGAACGGCCGTCGAGGAAGAAAAACACTTGGGGGTGGATCCAGCGCCGAAGATTCGCGGGCGGTGCGACGCGGACATGGAAATCCGCATACCCTCCGTCGTCGACCAGGGGGTAGTCGGCGTAGAGCAGCGTCAGCCCATCCGCTACGCTGCGGATCGGTGACTGGAGGTGCGTGACAAAGGAAGCGGTCCGAAGGAAGAGACCCGGACCGGACAGGCGCCTGCGTAACTCTCTCGGGGAAAGATCCGAAACGTTCAAACCGGGTTCTGTTCAACCAGTCCTAGACGCTCGAAGTCTGCCAGAGTTTGGTCTACTGTTGTCAGAAGCTTGTCGTCTTCTTCGAGCTGGAGCGCCTCTGCAACGCGTGCGGTAAGCTCGGCTGGACTAGAAGGGCCTTCTTGCAGGAGTGTCAGGACAACACCCGGGAATAAAGCCAGGAGGTGTGTCTGTCCGGTCAGTTCGCTATAGGCAAGATATTCGTCGTCCCAATGCCGTAGAACCAACCCGGCCCCGCTCGGCACACTCCAGATTTGAGCCTTAGCCGGCGGTCAACGAGGACAACGGAAGCAACAACTTCTCTTGATCAGAAGTACGCGGGGGAGTGATAGGTACTTAGGGACCTGCGTCAACCGGTCATGGTCGTGAGCAGGTAGTTCACGCATTCGTCAGGACCCCAGTGCACACCAGCGGAAGGCTCGAAATAGCCCTTTGTGCAGTACTCGTTCCACATGCCCCGCACGTCTGACTCGGTCAGGACAGGCGTCCAGCCCGCCTTAGCGTTGAGAAGCGCGGCGCTGATGTAGCACCCGAGCTTTTGGTAGCCACCGCCGGTCAGGTTCATCACGTCGAGCATGGTCTTGGAACCAAACTGGGTTCCGTTGAACATCGTGATCGTCGAGTGGAACGGAGTGGCCTTAGCCTTGAACGCCCCGCAGGTATATCCCGACGAGCCCGTGTCCTTGGGCTGGCAAGGGACCTTCCAATTGCAATACGATTGACTCTGGCACCAGTAGCTGGGCGGCTTTCCTGAACAAGTCTTCGTCGTCCCTGGCTGGCTGAGATTGCCGGAGAGGGCATCCGACGGCGCCTTACAGTCCCCGCCACCACCTCCCCAACCCAGCACCGGGCGGCTCGCCAACGTCGCGATGACGGAGCCGGCTCCCAGGCCAGCCTTCAGCAGATTGCGCCGGCGCAGAAGAGCGGTCTGCGCCTCCCCTTGCGCGTCTGTGCCACCAGTGGTCGGCTCTTGTTCTACCCGGTCGGTCATATCGCTCTCACTGCGGATTTTCCAGTACAAATTACTGCAACAGCAGGTTCAGTTGCCAATTAAAGCAAGGTGCGTGCTGCAGTGGCCATTGTGTCGCTAAGATATTGATCGGGAAAAAATAATATGCGGTCACATCAACCTCTTTGATGCCGCTTTAACGAGTAGTGTAAAGTCTATCGACAACGATCCATAGGTCGCCATGGTTCCCCACGCCAAGCGAGCTGTGGCTGTACTTTGCGTTCGAGGATAATTGAGATCCGCCCTTGTATCTACTGATGTCAAGCAATTGTGTCGCGGCGCTGATCGCCGTTCTCGACCTACTCTCCCGAGTCGTGACATTCAAGAGAGCATAGCGAGCTGCTGGGAATGCAGAAGATCTCCTAGCTGACCCTCCGGGCAAGTTAAGGATGAGCCCCTCGCCAGCAGGCGTTTCGCCAAGTTGGCTGCCTCAACGCGAAGCTCCGGTACAGCCGTGCTTTCCCAGAGCTGGCCGCGACGTAGCGGGCCGATGACGCTGATGGCCGGGTGGGCCTCCCCCTCGGCCGTGATGACTGCCCCCTCGTCGTTCGCATCCAGTCCCAAGCCCAGGGCATCTGGCCGGATCAGTCCTCGTCCGCGCAAAGATGCAAGCAACGGGTCTCGCACTCGGCTCAAATCCGTTTCCGGCCCTGTTGCGTTGACCACATGCCCCGCGCGAATGCGCTCCAGTCGATTTGAACCACGCGGTTGGATTGCGATTTCGACCCCCTCGCCCTTAGGGGCGAACGAGCAGATCCGTCCACGGTGAATGACTAGTCGGCCCGCGTCGATCATCGCTTGAATGATCGTGGCCGACTCGTTCGGCGCGCGGTGCCGATGAACTTCCCAGAGCGGACGGATGTGTCGTAGGAACCGCCGCTGCTCCGTGTGGTCGAGCGAGCGCCAGAGCTTCTGTGTAACCGGACGAAGCGCATTGATCACCTCGCGCCAGTCATCTCCAGTCCTGGCCGCGACCTTCAGTTCGCGCCGTACTTGACGCAGAAGACCGAGAGCGCTCTTGTCCCAAGCCTCGACGTCTTGTTCGGAGAAGCGATACGTTGGGGGCCGGGTCGGCGATCGGTGTGGCTGCGGCAGCAATCCCCGGCGAGACACTGCGTGGATAGGCGCATGGTGACCCCGATCGCGCAGCTCTAGCACGATATCGATCATCGTGAGTCCGGTGCCAACGATCAGGAGCGGCTCGTCAGCTTTGATCGCGGCCAGCGCGTCAACACTCCACGGATCGCGCACGTACCGCGAACTTTGATAAAACGACATGTCCCCGATCAGTGGATCGGCCGGGGCGAAGTTTCCGAGCGCCAAGACAATCTGCTCGGCGGCGAGGCTCTTACCGCTTTTGAGCGCGACGATATGGCGCCCATCCGACCGACGCGGCCTGACGTCCACCACCTCATCGCTGAGACGCGTGATGCGGACATGCGGTGCCGCGATCTTGCCGGCCTGGTCCAGCAGATCGTTCAGGTATTCGCCATACAACGCCCGCGGCGCGAATGTGTGGCCGCCGATGGAGGGGTCTTGGCGCTTAGCCCAGTTGAGAAAATCGTCCGGGTCATCAGGCAGCGCACTCATGCGGCCGACCGGCACGTTCAAAAGATGAGACGGCTTGGTGGTTCCATACGCCACACCGCGAGCAAAGCGGGTGGCACGCTCGATCAGCACGACGTGCGTGAGGTCATCCGAACCATTTCTCAGCAGATGTACGGCGACCATCGTTCCGCTGAATCCAGCGCCGACAATCACGATCGTGCGAGCCGGATCGAAATTAGCGTGCACCTCAAATGGTGACGATGGAGAGACGATTTTTGACTGGGACAAATTCGGCATGCGGTCAACTCCAAAAATTCCGAAGCGGAGAACTGCTCGGATCGGCATGTCTGTGCAACCACTGTACCAGGCTCCCTCAAAGCCGCTAACCCCATGACCTATCGAGTTTTTGTCAGAGCCCCGCAATTCGAACTTCATTTAGCCTATGACTAAACGCTGTTATGCCGTAAGCTTGTCCTGGATTTTCTGTCAAATATGATAGCTCCGCACCACAAGCAAGACGACCGAAATGCTCTCCAGCTCGCGATTTGGCGCGAAACGGGGCACCACATTCAGATAGAGGAGGCAATTCAGCCCATCGCCAATATCCTTGCCGAGCACCTATCGGTGGATGGCATCGTCATTCAGCGAATCGATGAGACACGGTCCTGCATTGAGACGGCAGGGGCTGTTGCGTACTCCAAGGGCGCTTCTCTGAAGCGCGGCCGAGCCGATGTTCCACGGGTTGAGCTCGATCGCCTGGTGCGTTGGTGTCGTCGGGGCGAACTGGCACGGATAGCGAAGGGCTCTCCCCCGCCAAAGACGCTGCCCAACTTAGGCATCGCCGACCTCAAAGGGGAAGCGATCGTGGCCGGCCTGTCGCACAAAGGACACGCATTGGGCGTGATCGTTCTCATCAACGAATCGTCGACGCCTTTCACGGAACGAGACCACTCGATTCTTCAAACCCTGCTTGAGCCGTTTGCCGTGGCGCTGGAGAACGACCGCCGCGTCCGCGAGTTGGCGACGCTGCGGGAGGCGGCTGAGGCCGACAAGAGGTCGCTCCTTACCCGGCTGGGCCGGGACGAGTTAACCGAGACGATCATCGGTGCGCAAGGTGGCCTTCGGCTCGTGATAGAGCGCGTCGATCTCATCGCCAAGTCTGATGTTCCGGTCCTTATCCTCGGCGAGACCGGCTCTGGCAAGGAGGTGATCGCACGCGCGATTCACACCCGTTCCGCGCGACATGCCGGCCCGTTCATGCGTGTCAACTGCGGGGCGATTCCACCGGGCCTGATAGATTCGGAACTGTTCGGCCACGAACGCGGCAGCTTCACCGGGGCGACTGCGACGCGGCAGGGCTGGTTTGAACGGGCGGACGGCGGCACATTGTTTTTGGATGAGATCGGCGAGCTTCCGCCAGCCGCGCAGGTGCGCCTGTTGCGCATCTTGCAGGACGGAACGTTCGAGCGCGTCGGCGGTGGCAAGCAGATGACGATCAATGTCCGCGTCGTCGCCGCCACGCATCGCGACCTGCCCACCATGATCGACGAGGGCAAGTTCCGCGAGGACTTGTGGTATCGCATCGCTGTGTTTCCCGTTCGCCTTCCCCCGCTTCGCGAACGAACCGTGGACATCCCCGCGATGGCCACTCACTTCGCGGTCAAGGCCGCGCGGCGCTTCGGTCTGCCTGCGCTCGCGCCATCACCGGAAGACATCCAACTGCTGACCTCATACGAGTGGCCAGGTAACGTGCGAGAGCTGTCGGCCGTGATGGACCGCGCCGCAATCCTGGGTGGGGGACAGCGCCTCGAGGTGGCCGCGGCTCTCGGACAGGGGCTCAAGACTCCTCGCCAGCTTTCCCAACCTGCCCCGTCGCCTGCGCCCGCACCGTCATACGTCGGCGCACAAGGATCGATCACCACGCTCGACCAAGCCATGGCTCGTCATATCGAACAGGCACTGCAAATGACCTACGGCCGCGTGGAAGGACCCTACGGCGCAGCACGCCTTTTGGGCATCAACCCCCACACGCTGCGGGCCCGTATGCGGAAGCTCGGCGTGAGCTGGACGAAATACCGGAAAGCTGATGACTGACCCTGGTCCCGACTCCCGGGCAGGACGCATTCAGTCCAGTTTCTTCAAGTAGTCCTTCGAGAAAATCTTGTCCGGAAGATCGCGCAACTTCATGTTGCTGTATTCCATGACCGACTGCTCGTCTTCTCGAAGAGCATCGCTCATGACAAGACGTGTAGGCCGCGCTTGGCCGGCTAGCTGCTTGAAGCCGTCATAGACGCATGTCTTGAGCAGCCTGCCGGAGAGCGAGTAGAACTCTGCCTTGTGCGGCCAGTAATTGTCCTTTCCCACCCACAACCGGACCCGTTGATAGGTGACCCATCTGTCCACGGCGATGAGTTCCAGGACGTAGTAGGTCTGATTGGCGACTTTCTCGGTCCCGGCGAGTTTTGGGGCGTAGTCTCCACTGAAATTCGCCCTTGCGATGTCGCCGTTCGCAACTTGCCCGGTGAGCCGCTGTGCCAACGAGAGTCGGACGGGCTGGGAGACGCTCGGCAAGAAGACCCACAGGTCCCTTCCCTTCATCAGCATCATCTGCCCTCGCTCTGACGCGGGCGCGGTGACCATCACTATCGTGTCCTCGTTGCCTTTGGAGAGGACTTTGTATTCCCTGGACTCGGTGACTTGCCCGCGCTCCGAAGTTTGAATGGCGACACTGACCTCGAACCCCTGAGACGGGAACCTTACCTCATCGGCCTTTTGGAGTATGATCTTCGCGCTTTGATCATCCTGAGGCCCGGCGCTCGTCTGTGCCGGCGCCGACGGTGCAGCGGCCAGCAAGACGGCAAGAACAGCGGGACACGGCGGCAGCCAACCCGCGACGATGGGCCACTAAACGCTATCAAAGCCACAGTCAGCTCCTTTCTTGCAAGACGAGGATCATCCTATTCGCACCGAAGACGACGAAGGACTTCGCCTCTGATGCAAGTCGTTCGAGTTGAGCACGTTACCAAGGAATACTCTCTCGGCGAACACAAGGTCCTCGCTCTCGAGGACGTGACTCTAAGTATCGATGAGGGAGTGTTCCTGGCGATCGCAGGGCCCTCGGGGAGTGGTAAGTCCACCCTGCTCAATCTTATAGGATGCATCGATACGCCGACCACGGGTCGAGTATTCGTTGCAGGGCATGAGGTCACCGGCCAATCGCCGGATCAGATGGCCGACATGCGCGCTCGAAATATCGGCTTCGTGTTCCAAACCTTCAATCTCTTCCCTGTCCTGACCGCGGCGGAAAATATCGAGTATCCGCTGCTGCAGCTGGAAGAAATCACCAAGGCGGAGCGCAAGGCACGCGTTGCCGGCCTGCTCGAACTCGTCCAGTTGACCCCATTTGCCCGCCATCGCCCGAATCAGCTGAGTGGAGGCCAACGGCAGCGCGTAGCCATCGCGCGCGCTCTGGTCGCACGGCCAGACATTGTGCTGGCTGATGAACCCACCGCCAACCTGGATCACCGCACCGGCGAGAGCATCCTGGGTTTGATGAAGCAGATCAACCGGAAACTCGGAACGACCTTCATCTTTTCCACCCACGATCAGAAGGTCATAGACTTAGCCGACCGACTCATCGGAATCGAAGACGGTCGAGTGCGCTTCCTGGGGATTAAGAAAGACGAAAAGTGGCTGATAACAGACGTGCGCCGTCGCGGCCCTTCCGCGGAGGCCGAGACGCGGTGAAAGGGGTTCGGGGAACGGGCTATGACCGGCAAATGGGGGTGGGTCGGCTGGGCAGGCGCAGCACTCGTCGGTTGGAGCCTGTGCGTAGAAGCGCAAACTAAGAGTCCAAATCCACCAGCAGCGGCCTGCTCCGGGCGCTTTCCGCCCGTGACCTGTGTCGAGCACGGCTGGCCGCTCAATGTCGGCGTCCCCGCCCCGACCGTCGCATCACCACCCTCCACCAAGCCAGATTCTGGGCAAGACCCCGGGAAACCTATGGCGGCACAGCCCGAAACTCCAAGCGAGCGGGGGTACGGGGCGTCTTCGGAGGAGACTGAGCCGCTGCCCCTAAGCAAGGACGAGTTGTTCGGGACAAGCAAACCGGGCGACGTAACCACCAAGAAAACACCAGGCGTGACCTTTCGCGGTTTTCTCGAGAACGAAACCGCTTACACCTACGCAGACCCCACCCACTGGTCCCGCGCGGTGATCTATGCCCAAGTCGGGGCCTCGGGACAGATCAGCGACAACGTCAAGTGGAAGGCGACGGTGCGGGGCAATGTCGACCCGATCTATATCTGGTCGAACTTCTACAACGACGCGGTGAAGGAAAACGAACGCTCGGGCATTTTGTTCGAGGAGACGTATATCGACGCATCCGTGGGGAACTGGGACTTTCGTGTCGGCCGTCAGAACATCATCTGGGGGGAGGTGGTGGGTGTATTTGTCGCTGACGTCGTCTCGGCCCAGAACCAGCTCGAATTCATCCTTCCGCAGTTCGACATCATTCGGATTCCGCAGTGGGCGGCACGCGGAGAATATTTTGTCGGGGACTCCCATCTGGAGCTCATCTGGATCCCCTACCCGACCTACAACGACATCGGCAAGCCGGGCGCAGACTTTTTCCCCGTGCAGCCCGGCTCAACGCCTGCAGGCTTCGCGCAGTCCTTTCTGGGCGAATCGATCCCCGACCGCAACCTCTCCAATACGAACTACGGCGTCCGCCTCTCCACGCTCAAAGGCGGTTGGGACATGTCCGGCTTTTACTATAGCAGCGAGGACGCTGCTCCAACCTTTTACCGCACCGTGCTGTCGACCCCAACGCCAACGCTCCAATATCAACCGGTCCACAACCGGATTTGGCAGGTTGGGGGCACGGTCGGGAAGGCATTCGGATCGGTGGTGTTCCAGCACGAAGGCCGTCTATACGTCAGGACGACAGTATGAGGTGACGACGTTGACCCAACCCAACGGAGTCGTTCCCCAGAACACCCTGGAGTACATCTTTTCCGTCGACTTCACGCTGCCACGAGACCTATTCCTCAACGTGCAGCTAGGTCAGAACATCTTTTTCAACCACGACCCGAACTTGGTCATCGGTGCGTATAACACGTACGGCAGCGTGCTACTGCGCGGCAAGCTGGGGCCGAAGCTCGAGCCCGAGATTCTCTGGATCCAGGCCTTCGACCCAGCGCAGAACCTGATCCGTCCACGGCTGACCTGGCATCCGGAGAAGAATACGCGCGCAGCCTTCGGATTCGACATCTTCAACGGGCCCGCCACCGGATATTTCGGCCGCTTCAACCCTCGCGATCGGGTGTATGTCGAGCTGCGATATGACTTCTGAGGGACTCGAAGAGCTAGCTCCATTCGCATGACATATCACTAGCCATGGCGAATGACTTTTCGAAGCCCCGCAAGCGCGTTGGCGGCTACGCCCTCCATCGGACGCTTCACGACCGTTTGTCGCCAGCAACGGCGGCAGACGTCTCGGCCGTTTAAAACCTGCTGATCGTCCATCTCTATGCTCCCGGCGTCCCAGAATGGATACGACTAGCGCTTCCGAGTGACCGCCATCGTATCAAGGCGCTGGAGCAGCTTGGCGCTACCAGCATCCCGCGTCGCCGTACCCTTGCTCGAGGCAGATCAGCTTCTCACGCAGCTCAGCTGACTTCGCACACGCTCGCAGCGAACTTCGACCGTCCGCGGGGCCTTGGAGCAACATCGCTACGCGTGGAAGACCGTTGCCGTCTACTTGATATAGACTAACGGCTCGAGCCCGCGCTGGACTTTCTTGAAGCATGTGCTGCGCGCGGCTTCCGAGCGTAGATCAGAGTCACTTCGCGGGGGTTGTTATCCCTATGCGTCAGGCCTCTAGCGTGTTGCATCGGGTTGCGCGCGGTGCGCTATGCGTTCTTAGCCTAGCCACACTTGCCGCTGCTGCTCGCGCCGCATCCGACCCCGTAGACATTCCCAAGGGTCTGCCTCAAGCGGCGAGAGAAATGGCTGAGCAGGCCCGGGCATGGCACGGTGACTCGCTGCTCATGAGGATCGACGTCAAACGCAAGGGCGGTCAACAGCCTGCGGTCGAATCTGGACCCTTGTTCTACTTCCTCTCGCCTTCGGAACGTCTGATCATCAGGCTACCCGGCAGACAGGAGTTCGCGGCTCAGGAACTGTTACCAGATCAGGTCGGCGGGAGGGGCAGCTTCATTCCTATTCCGGATTTCTCCGTCGACCTCCCACAGGCGTTGGCGGTCGCGCAGAGGGCCGGAATGCCGGGTCAAATGCAGGAGGCCGAACTCTCGGTAAGAACGCCAAGCGGCCGACTGCCCGTCCTCGTTTGGAGGATCCAGTCCAACCAGGGCCAAGATTCGCTCTCCTATTACGTGGACGCGCTCACCGGGGCCCACCTCACAGCCCGGCAGATCCAGGATCCCCCGGCTGGGCCCGATGCGACGCTACAAGCGTCCGAGGATGCGCTGAGAGCAGCTCTGCGTCGTTCAGCGCTGGTGTCGCCTGGAAACGCCACGCCATGGATGGAGTTCGTCGTTAAGCCCCTGCTGGAATCCAAAGACGTGCTCGAGTGCAACGCCCGCGGCGGGGGTTGGACGATAGTTAGAATGTGTATGCCGTGACAGGTGGCGCAGGCGTCAAGCACATCGGCCACCGCCGGTGGTCGATATTTCTCTCTCGCCCAGGGCTGCTGTCGCAGGATTCTTCTTCTAGACGTTCACTTCGGTGAAATGGTGTCGGGCGCCGGAGCGCTTCCAAAGAGGTCCGTCTGGAAGCTTTCTGCTGGGGTGCGTGGGGGCTTTGCCTGTAACATTTCCAGGAGGAGCCGTGCAGGCAAGCCATTCAGAGTGGGATTGCCGTCGGGCTCGGTAAGATCGGCCTCCTCGCGCACTTGCCACATGATGTTCTCGGCTGAGCGCGGGTGGTTTTGCGAGAGGCCGCGAATGATGGCGAGGTGGACGCGAGTGACACCCGTAAGCAGGTCGACTAGCTCTGTTTCTGTGACTGGCATGGTCTCCTCCCTCCCAGCACGTCGGTTGGCTACTTCACCCGGTGCGCGTGTGAGAAACGCCCTTGGCGAAGGAAACGCCACATCTCATCGATCGAATACGGGTCGGACAAGTTGTACCACGAGCAGATGAGGCAGTCCTTCACTCTCCAGCTGTAGCGCGAGCCCGGCATTTCGAAGGGCAATCGGGCACCGTTGGGTTCAGTCTCTGGGGTGTCCTGTCGCAGGTCACGCGGGTTGGGCGGAGCCATCGATCAGCGCAAACTCGACGAAGCGTTTCTGTCGCAGCATCCGCGCCATCTCGGCCATCGTGTGTAACCCAGGGAGCTGATGCCAGGATGAGACGCTCGAGTCCCTCACCCAGAAGCGGTAGCGCGTCTCCGCGGCTGTCTGGGCAATATCGGACGCCCGGTGCTCCAGCGCCGCAGTGTCGGAGTTGCTGACAAATGCCATTTTCATGTCGCAAGTTAAGGTCGCCGAAGCAATCGGCGCACCAGCACTATCGTCTTCAACTGAACCGCGACTGTTAGCTCCCGTGACCCCATTCTCGTCGCACCTGGGCGACCACAGAAAGGACTTCACCCTATCGCCGTCGCTTGCTCGCGTCGTTTTCAGCGGTTCTGAGCTTGATTCCACGGGGCGTCACGTGCGCCAACGGGCCGGGGAGAAGTTCTCATGACCCCAGTATGATGAAAATACCTGATCGGACCAGTCGGTGCGCTTTACAGGCTGCGATGCGATCGGCAGGGTGCCTTGGACGCGGTAAGCTAACCAGATGAGGGAGGTTTTCATCCGTTACTCGCGACCGGGCAGCTCGTTCGCCCGGGCGGTGTTCGGGTGGCTATCCAGCCGCACGCAACTCGCCCTTGCCTCTCGAAGCGAGATCGGCAGGGATCTCGCGCCAGCCGATCGCGGGCGAACCAGCGCATGGTGGAGGTGCAGGAAATCAAGGACCTGCCGTTAACGCCATCGTTCCACCCGTTTGTCGAATGACTCATCGATTCGCTCTGACGCGAGTGCCTCAACGAGGTCCAATTCCGCAAGGCGCCCTTGCCGCCTTAAGGTGCCTGTTGACAACGTACACGCACAGCCCCGGGTTGGCGGGGCGGCGGTGCGTTGGGGCATTTCGACTATCGAGCAACACCGCGTATGTTGTGAGCTATGCGGCTACAACGCACGACAGAGGGAATGGCAGCTTGGGCGAGTTGACAAGCGTCCTGGTGACGGGGGGTGCAGGTTTCATCGGTGCGAATTTCATCCACCAATGGATCCAGTCCGTCCAGGCCGCCATCGTCAACCTCGATAAGTTGACCTACGCGGGCAACTTGGAGAACCTAGCATCGCTGACCGGACAGCCCCGATACGTCTTCGTTCGTGGGGACATCGGCGACCGGGAGCTAGTCTCGGGACTGCTGCAGCAACACCGCCCGCAGGCCATCGTCAATTTTGCTGCCGAGACCCACGTGGATCGATCAATCCACGGTCCCGAGGACTTCATTCAGACGAACGTCGTGGCGACCTTTCGCCTGCTCGACGAGGCTCGCGGTTACTGGCAGGCGCTGCCGGCGGAGGACAAGGCGCGGTTCAGGCTTCTGCACGTTTCCACCGACGAGGTCTACGGGTCGCTGGAGTCACACGACGCGCCGTTTTCCGAGACCACCCCATATGCGCCAAACAGCCCCTATGCCGCATCCAAGGCAGCCTCCGACCATCTCGTGCGAGCCTACTTTCACACCTATGGCCTGCCGACCCTTACAACCAACTGCTCCAACAACTACGGCCCTTACCAATTCCCGGAGAAGCTAATCCCGCTAGTGATTCTGAACGCCATTGCGGGAAAGCCGCTACCGATATACGGGGACGGCTCGAATGTCCGGGACTGGCTCTACGTGGGCGATCATTGTAAGGCGGTGTGCCGAGTGCTTGAACGGGGTCGGCCGGGAGAGACATACAATATCGGGGGCAGGAACGAGAGGTGTAACCTCGAGGTCGTCAGGACAATTTGTGCCCTGCTGGACGAGCTGCACCCGGACTCTCCGGTGATTCCGCACGCAAAGCTGATCACGTTCGTAAAGGATCGCCCTGGTCATGATCACCGCTATGCCATCGACGCATCCAAAATCGAGCGGGAACTTGGCTGGAACCCTATCGAGACCTTCGAGTCCGGTATCCGCAAGACAGTGCAGTGGTACCTAGACAACCAGGAATGGGCGCGGCAGGTGACGAGCGGGGCTTATCGTCAGTGGGTGGAGAAACATTACGGTGTAAGGGACGAATAGTCGCGGGCTGCCGGGATTCACTGCGGGGCAAGGCACGCGATGAGTGACAGGCGCCTGTGATGCCGGCGGCGGAGTCAAACCAGGTCTATTGCGGCCAGTGAATCCCCGAAGGCAGGACCACCACTGATATCTGCCACCTGATGGAAGTCTTTCTTGAGGTTCGAGGATCCCGATGATCGACGCAGGGAGATCGTCGCCCGCGACCGGGTCCAGAGTCCCACGCCGGAGGGGTATCGTCCTGGCAGGCGGCTCCGGGACACGTCTGTATCCGGCGACACAGACGTTGTCGAAACAGCTCCTGCCCATCTACGACAAGCCAATGATCTACTACCCCTTGTCCACGCTGATGCTGGCCGGGGTACGCGACATCCTGGTCATTTCTACGCCGCAGGACACGCCGCGCTTCGAGCAGCTTCTGGGTGACGGGTCGCGCTGGGGGCTGAGCCTCAGCTATGCGGTACAAGCCTCTCCCGACGGACTGGCCCAAGCGTTTCTAATCGGAGCCCGCTTTGTCGGATCGGAGAGCTGCGTGCTGATCCTCGGGGATAACGTGTTCTACGGGCACGACTTCGCCAACGATCTCCGGACTGCCAACGCTAAACAAACGGGCGCACTAATATTCGCCTATCCCGTCCAGGACCCAGAGCGGTATGGGGTCGTCGCGTTCGACGCCGCTGGCCATGCGGTTTCGATTGAAGAGAAGCCTCAGAGGCCAAAGTCGAGATACGCCGTAACGGGCCTTTACTTCTACGACAATCGTGTCGTGGAGATTGCGCGGGGTCTGAAGCCTTCCGCCCGCGGTGAACTGGAGATCACCGACGTCAATCGCCGGTATCTGGAGGACGGTGCCTTGGACGTCGTGGTCATGGGCCGAGGACAGGCCTGGCTAGATACAGGCACGCACGATTCTCTGATCGAAGCGTCGCTGTACGTGCAGACGATCGAGAAGCGGCAGGGCCTGAAGATCTGCTGCCCGGAAGAGATCGCCTTCCGCATGGGATATATCACGGCAGACGAGCTCCAGGCGCTCGCCACACCGCTGCTCAAGAACGGCTACGGACAATACCTCCTCAGCATCCTCAACGAGCGCGTTTTCTAACCGGCGAAGAGTTCCCGGTTCGTCCATGGCTCGACCGGCCCTTAGGGAACGGCTTGCCGCTTCTAGGCCTCGCAGTAGCGCGGGCGTATGAGCCCGTGCCCAGCTCATCGGGAGCAACGTGAACATCATTAAGACCGAAATTCCCGGCCTGCTCGTGCTCGAGCCGAAGGTCTACGGCGACAGCCGAGGCTTCTTCTTCGAGAGCTACAACCAGCGTGTCCTGGCGCAAGCCGCGGGGATCACGGATACCTTCGTGCAGGACAACCATTCTCGGTCTGCCCGCAATGTGTTGCGGGGTCTGCACTACCAGATCCGGCAGCCCCAAGGGAAATTGGTACGGGTGATCGCCGGCGAGGTCTTCGATGTCGCCGTGGACCTCAGGCGGTCATCGGCAACTTTCGGGCGATGGGTAGGGGTTGAGTTGTCCGCCGAGAACAAGCGCATCGCCTGGGTTCCCAAGGGCTTCGCGCACGGCTTCTTGGTCCTTTCCGAATATGCTGAAGTTCCTATACAAGACGACGGACTTCTGGGCGCCCGAGCACGAACGGTCGATCGCCTGGGATGACCCCGACCTGGCAATCTCCTGGCCGCTCACGGGGCAGCCCGTTCTATCGGGAAAGGACAAGGCCGGCGCGCGCTTCAGAGATGCTGAGGTCTTCGAGTGACCAGTGGACGAGTCAAGATCCTGGTCACAGGCGCAACGGGGCAGGTCGGCTGGGAACTAAGCCGTACGCTACCGACACTGGGGCAGGTCGTTGCTCTCGACAGGGAAGAGCTAGACCTCAGGCGGACCGATGAGCTCAAGCGTGTGCTGCGCGAGATGCGGCCGGATGTGGTGATCAATGCAGCGGCCTATACCGCAGTTGACAGGGCAGAGAGCGAGCCGGAGCTCGCTCGGCAGGTGAATGCGGTAGCGCCTCGCGTGCTGGCGGAGCAGCTGCAGAGCACAGGCGGGCTGCTCGTGCATTACTCGACCGACTATGTGTTCGACGGGACACAAGACAGACCGTACACCGAGGAGGACGAGCCCGCCCCGCTCAGCGCCTACGGTGCGAGCAAACTCGAGGGAGAGAAAGCCATACAGGCGGTCGGGGGTGCGCACCTCATTTTTCGCACCAGCTGGGTGTATGGGAGCCGGGGTAAGAACTTCTTACTGACGATGCTGAAGCTGTTCGAGGAGCGGAGTGAGATCAGGATCGTGGACGATCAGATCGGCGCGCCAACCTGGTGCCGGTGGCTCGCGGAGTCGACGGCGCAGGTCCTTGCTCAGTGGATCCAAGACCAGGGGAGCGCCGCGGCGCTTGCGGGTCACCGCAGTGGGATTTACCACATGACGCCGGCCGGAAAAACGAGCTGGTTCGGCTTTGCAACAGCGATCCTGGACCTGCAAAAGCCTGAGGCGGGCGCCAAACGGCCCAGACTCCTCCCCATTCCGAGCGCTGCATACCCGCTGCCCGCCAACCGGCCAGCGAACTCGGTCCTCAGCAATGCGAAGCTTAGAGGCGACGTTCGGCGTTGCTCAGCCGCCGTGGGACAGTTTGCTGCGTCGATGCCTAGCTGAGCTCACACCAAGAACACCGTAATGGTGGAGCGGCTTATCGGTCTACTGATTTCGATTCTATGACTCTGGCAGCGTTCGCCTCGTCTAATACTTGGAGTAGCCCCTTTCCAGCTGCTCAAGAGCTATCCCAACGACATTTCCTGATGGGGGACTCATAGCCCCCCATGGGCGGTTCACGCAGCGTTCTTTTCGGTGTCGCGGTCGCCTTACTGTGCGGATTTGCGGCGGTGTTCTATCTGGTTCGCACCCATTCCGCTGGCGACATGCCCGATCTCCCTGCGCGCGGGTACGAGGCACAGACGGGAAGCCGCTATTTTCCATTGCCGCGCCATCCATTCCAGCCCCCAGTAGTCCGCGAACTCGAAGTGCCGTCCTTTCCCAACGCAACCAGTGTGTGGGGCGCGACCGGACGGGATGACAACGGGGGCATCTGGGTGGGTGTGTCGGCCGCAAATGCGGGAATGAGTGCCCACCTCATGCGCTACGACATGGACATGGATTCCTGGCAGGACCGCGGCAGCGTGGTCGACCAGCTCGCGGCGGCTGGCTTGCGCCGGGACGGCGAAGGGCAGGTCAAGATCCACTCCAAGATCATCCCGGCGAACGATGGGGGGCTGTACTTTGCGTCGACAGATGAGGAGGATGAGGATGCGTCTGCCAACGCGCCGCCCCGCTGGGGCGGCCACCTCTGGCGAATCGACCCGCGCACTGATCGCTGGCAGCATCTCATTGCCACGCGGGAAGGCCTGGTAGCAGTGGCTGGCGTGGGACGCTACATTTACGCCCTCGGGTACTGGGGCCACGTCCTCTACCAGTACGACACGTCGACCGGTGCAACGCAGCGCGTTGTCGTGGGATCCGCGGGCGGTCACGTGTCGCGCAACTTTCTTGCCGATGTAGGCGGCCATGCGTACGTGCCGAGACTCACTGCGCAGCCGAATGGCAAGATCTTGACCGAATTGGTCGAATACGACGTCAATCTCCACGAGGTGGCAGCAACACCACTGGACTATTACCTCGGTACGGAGTCACCCGGCGCCAACCACGGGATCGTCGGCCTTGCATACCTTGCCGATGGAAGGATCGTGTTTACCACCCATCGCGGCCATCTCTATGCGATCGATCCGACGCGAGGCGGCTCGGCTTCGGTCACGGCGGTCGGCTGGTTCCATCCGGCAGGCGAGGCCTACGCGCCCTCGTTGTTCACCTTCAGCGGGAAAAGCCTGCTGGCAGGCGTAACGCAGCGCGCTGGCAGCTACGAATGGGTAGTGTTCGATCTAGCAACCGGCATTTCGTCCGCGTTTCCGCTGGATACAAAAGGCCTACGGAGTGTGCTCTTGTACGGTTCGGTTAGCCGCGACAATGCGGGCCGCTTCTACGTCGGTGGATGGGCCAAGGGGCCGACGGGTGGGCAGCATCCGCTGGTGCTGCAGATCACAGCGCCGTGAAATGCTTAGCAATATCGCCCACTCCGCCCGCGCCGCAATGGCGCTAGAACCCGATAGCAGCCACGACGTCCTACGCGCTCGTCGCCAGACACTGGACTATCCGAAGCGCATTTTCTCTCGGCGCTCGATAAGGGTGATGCGGCCTTCGTGAACCACGATTTCAATTGACCCATAGCGCACGTCGCGCAGCAGCCGAGCCAGGGCAGAGAGCACCTCCTTAGGGATGATGTGCTCAGGGTCTCGTGCGGCGATATTGGATTCTGTGTTCATGTATGACGAGCACCCCTTAGAGGACGATTGTGTGTGCAGGAGTCACGGCCGGCCTCGCCTGTTCAACGCCAGCTCCAGTCCGTATGTCCCAAGAGGTGTCCAACCTGCGTCCTACCGAACCTCACGAGTACAGAACTCCTCGACCGAAAAAGTGCACCGCAATCACCTCTAGAGCCACCATGGCGATCACGGCATGCAGAATTATCCCGCGCGAGTCAGCAGATGACGTGTCGAAAATTTCTCGAGAAGCCGCATGTGTGCAATCTCGGAATGTGGACCCATGGCTTAGGCTACACACCGCCGTGGAAGCCGCCAACCAATGCGAATCAGTGTCAGCGATCCGTGAAATATTAACGCGAGGCACCCGATCTAACGGGACGGAAGTACTCCTCTATCGAGGAACTCAGGAAGCGTCTCGCCGCTTTCCTGGTACTGATCTCGGATTTGCCCACTTCCGATGTAATCGGGCTGTACTTCCGCCTCGTCGGTGGGTGTTGTGCTTTGGCCACCCTGGGGTGACTTCCCGACGGTTACGGGCGCCTGTTGCTTCTGTCGTAGCTCCTCTGATTGCTGCCGACGCTGCTCCAGAATCTGCAATTGCCGATATGCCGCGCAGGAAGCAAAAGGGTAACAGCGGCCGTAACCATGGGCCCGATAGGGCATCAGCGTAGGGTCATATGGTTCTCCCCGCGCGGGACACGCCATCGCTGTGACGAAACCTGCAAGCAGGATGGTCCGAACTACACTCATCCGGCCATTGTGCCAGCGGCCATAGGAATTGGTGAGATGAGTTTCACGCTCACGCAGGTGTTTCACAATTCGCTGACACGGGTTTGCAAAGCTTGGTGCCGCACACTCGCAGGTGTAGCGTCGCATCCAGTGTCCTCTGGATTGAGCCGCCTAACATGGCGAGCTCTTTTTTGCGGGCGACGACGAGGACAGAGTCTTCACAGATCGATTGGCTAACCTGCGGCTGCCTACGAGAGAAAGCCGAGGCGGGTTCGCGCAGATCAAGACGCTCCCTGGGCGCTGAGATGGTAGAGGAAATCAATGTATAGCGCATACAATCTTGTTCATGAGCGACGTCAATCGGAGCGCACTCGACTCAGCGCTGTGGCCGCATTGAAGCAAGGGGGGCGAACCGTAGCCGCTCGGCTAGAAGACCTATCGCAAGGCGGAGCACTGCTTCATTTGGAAGAAGAGGTTCATTCTGATCGGGGCCCATACTCGATGAGTATCGCATTCGGCCGGGACCCAGAAGAAGCGATCTCGGTGCTAGTCAGGATTGTCCACGTTGCGCACCGGTTGGTGAGGGTGCAGTGGAAGCAGCCGCTTCCTCCGGAAGACTGGGTTAAGCTGCGACAACTGACGGAGCGGGAATTCGGAGGCCTCACAGTGGTGCAAGGTCGACTGCCAATGTTGGTCTGGCCCAGTTTTCTGTCGAGGGCCCGCTCATCTCGAAGATAGGAAAGCCGGGGCGCGAGACCCCCGCCCGAGTGGCGGGTTTTGACCGAGCGTCCTGAAGGATGAATTCCGCTTGCGCCGCGTAAGGCCAACCCCAGACGGAGGCTGAGGCATGGACGCTAATCGAGCGCCTCGCGGCAGGACGCGAACCCCGCGTCCCGCTGCTCGAGCCAGATTCAGCCGCGACCAGATCGAGGAGATCAAGACGACCGGCAAGCTCGTGCTGTATATCGTCGGCTCTGCGCTCCTCGTGATCGGGTGTTACATCTGGCTGGCTGGCGTCATTCCGGGCAGCGCGGACCAACCCGTACCCAACCCGCCCAATGCCGTCCCAGAGGTGAGTGTGCCGGAGCAGATCGATAGCGATGCGGTCCTCCGCGCCCGTGCGCAACGGTCGTGCGATGAAGGAAACCAAGACGCATGCACGCTGTTACAGCAACCTAACCCCTTGGATACGGTCAGCGATCCGCCCGTTGCCGCGCGCAAGGAGCCATGATTGAGGATCTAACCCGGACTCAGCACCGCCCCGTTTAGGCCCCCAGCCTTTCCGGTAGCGGGTGATGGGGTTGCGGAATGTGTTCAACGTCGAGTGATGGCTGTTCCCCGTCAACTGGACGTGTCACGGCGTCGGGCGATGACAGTCGGTTCACCATGTTCGACAGCCGGTCCGGATAGCAGTAGCGTTCCTGTGCTCCTCGTGGGCCTGCATCCCGACTGTGCGGGTCGGTCATCCATCTCCTGAAGCGGCCTCGAACACTGTCGCGATGCAGCCCCGAGTGAGCACCTCCCCAAAGTCTTGCCGGCAGATTGGACGTCTTCGGCCAACTCAAATTTGGCTGCTTGATCTGGGGTAACCTACCTGACGAGGCGCACCGTCCACCCGCACCGGACGGCAACTTCCATCTCACCCTTATCGGTATGACTTGCCCGATAGATGCGACGAATCGTAGTTTTCCTGGTCTGCTGCTTCATTGCCTTGGTACTGATCTTGGGTGGTGCGCTATTTCTAGCCATCGAGGACCGCCCGATTGTCAACCGCACTGCTCAATTTAGTCCTGATAACATCGAGCGCGCCAAGCGCATCCTCGACCGCAATGATCCGCGCCGGCTCAAGGCCGGTGAGGTGCGCACAGTCTCGATCTCGCAGGAGGATCTCGATCTCGCGCTGCTTTACCTCGCAAACCGTTACGCTCGAGGCAGCACGCGCCTCGTGCTGCAGCCCGGCGCAGCGCACATCGAGGTGAGCGCTGCGCTCCAGCGCAAGCCGATGGAGCGTTTTCTGAACGCTGATGCAGTGCTAGTCGACTCCGTTGGTCTGCCGCGCTTCGCTCGCCTCCAGATCGGACGTTTGCCGATACCGGCATGGCTTGCGAACTGGCTGCTGGGGCGTGTCGTGACCAAGCTGAGGGAGCGCGAGGACTACCGTTTCGCAATGGATAGTATAAGGACGGTGCGCCTGTCCAACGGCGGTTTAAGCCTGACCTTCCAATGGCAGCCTGAATTGCCTGTGCGGATGCAGGCGGCGATTACGCCAGAAGACCAAAAACGTCTGCGCGCGTATCAGGAACAACTTGTAGAAGCTAGTCGTGGCACGAAAGCAAAGGCGCCACTATCGCTTGCCAAACTAATACAGCCGCTGTTCCAGCTTGCGGGAGAACGGGCTGCGGTTGGCGATGCGGTGGCAGAGAACCGGGCGGCCATTCTTGTGCTCACCTTGTATTTGAATGGCAAAGGGCTCGAGGTACTTGTGCCGCAGGCAGCGCGCTGGCCGCGTCCCGTTCCGCACACGGTGACGTTGAACGGGCGCGACGACTTTCCGAAACACTTCATCATCTCTGCTGCATTGGCAGCCTATGCAGGCGAACCGCTGTCGGATGCCATCGGTGTGTACAAGGAGGTGTCCGACTCTCGCGGTGGCAGCGGTTTCTCGTTCAATGACATTGCAGCTGATCGCGCTGGCTCGCGCTTTGGCGAAATGGCTGTAACAAACCCGAGTTCGGCAAAGAAGCTTCAAGAAAAGATGCGTGGGCAACTGCAGGAATCGGACATCATGCCGGTTACCGCCGATTTGCCTGAATTCATGCCAGAGCCCGAATTCATACGCCGCTTCGGTGGGGTCGGGGCACCCGCATACAAAAAGATGATGGCTGAGATTGAACGACGCGTGGCTGCATTGTCATTCAATCGCTGACTAAAGCCGTGATGACCGAGCCGGTGACCTATCAAGACATTGCAGGAGCCCTTAAGCAACCTTCCCCTGCTGATCAGCCTGAGCTAATGCGCATGTAACTGGTTAACTCTTTGGTTTCGCTTGGCTCCCAGAGGACCCGTCGCAAGCGACGCGTCCGGCAGTGGTCTGCTTGCGCTCCGTGCCAGGTCACCGCCGATCGTGGGCCGTGCTGAGATACAGTTCGACGCAATTGCCGGTTTGCACGAGCCTGGTGCACCTCCGGGTGGGCTCAATAGATCTGGAGATATGCACGCAGCGTCTATTGCTTTCGTGCTCGGACTGCGAGCGCGCGCAAAGAGTTAGACGGCTCTCTCACCCTGGCGAAAAAGTGAGAACCTTCGGCATGCCGAAGGAAAAGCTTGAAACGGACTTGAGTGCAGGATAGACTGTCGTCGGACAAATACAGCACGCACAATATAGATCCGTAGTGTATTGATGATGGAGCCTACCGCCTCGCTCCAGCATCGCCGCCTGGGCCGACTCCGAGAAGAAAGCGCGCTTCGCGGCGCTCGCAGCGAGCCGCGGGCTGTCCGCAGTCCAAGTTGCTGGGGCTGCTGGTCGATGCGGTGCTCGCGCGCAACCCAGTCGACTCAGCAGCCGAAGAGCGCAGCGGGGCAGAGCAGGGCGGGGCGATCAGGTGAGCCTGCGGCTGCGCCCGGGCGACGGCAAGCTCCTGCGCGCTGCGCGCGCAGGCGCGCGGCATGAAGTACACGACCTATGCCGCGGTGTTGATCCGCGCCCATCTGCGAGCTCATCCTCCGATGCCGCTCGAGGAGCTGGCCATGCTCGAACGCAGCCTGGCCGAGGTCAGCGCCGTTGCCGAAAGCCTGGGTCAGATCGCGCGGGCATGACGCAAAGGGAGAGAGGCGATCCGGCGCTGGAGCTAGAGCTCTCAGCCGATTGTTCCTGCGGTGGAGCAGCTGTGGCGGCAGATGCGCGAAGTGGTCAAGGCCAATGTGCTGAGCTGGGAGTGTGCCGATGGCGAAGCGACGCTTAGCCTGCCCAGCAGCGGCCGGCTGAGCCGAGCTGGACCTGGTGAGCTACGGGCGGCGCGGGCGTCACACGCCCCTGGAGTTCAGTCGCGCCCAGCTGGATCAGATCGGGCGCACGGTGCGCGGTGTCCCCGAGGTCATGGTCAAGGTCTCAGGCGGGGGCAAGAGCGCCGGCAGCGGTTAAAGCCCATCTCAGCTACATCGACCGCCACGGCAAGCTCGAAGTGCATACCGATCGCGGCGAGAGTACTCCAAGGCAAGGCGGTGGCCGAGCACCTCACTGACGTCTGGAACCTCGAGGTGGGGAGAGGCCAGTACCGCCCGGAGCCCAAGGCCAGGGAAGATCGACCGGCGGCCCAAGCAGGTGCACAACCTCGTCTTCTCCATGCCCAAGGGTACGCCGCCGGAGAAGCTTCTCTCGGCCACGCAGAAGTTCGCCCGGGAGAAGTTCGCCCTTCAACACCGATACGCCATGGTCCTGCACACCGACCAGGGGCACCCGCATGTGCACCTGGTGGTGAAAGCGGTGAGCGAGCAAGGCGAGCGGCTCTACATCCGCAAGGCCACGCTGAGAGCGTGGCGCGAGGACTTCGCGCAGTTACTTGCGTGAACTGGGTGTCGCGGCCAACGCGACGCCCGTCCAGTTGCGGGGCAGACCGAAGGAGCGCATGCGAGACGGCATCTACCGGGCACTCAAGAGGGGCCAGTCCACCTTCATGCGCCGCAAGGCGGAAAGGGTGGCAAAGGAGCTGCTGCGCGGTGGACTCAGAGCCGAACCGGGCAAGGCCAAGCTTCTGGCTACGCGCGAGCGCGTGGTCCAGGACTGGAGCGCGACGGCAGCCAACCTGCGAGACCAGGGGGAGCCGCAGTTGGCGCGAGAGGTCGAGGGTTCCGATGACCAACTCTCTCATGTCTGCGGATACTGGTCTTCCAATAAGCGGATTGTGTTGGAGTACGTCGATAGGCCTGAATGATTTCCCTGATACGGCCAGGCGCATCTTCAACAGCGTGTTTCGAGAGATGATCGAGGATGCGATCGAAGTCATCCTGGATCTCAGGAGCTAACTCGATCCTGGCCATCCTCAGGGAGCCAGTTTCTTAGCCACTGGGCGAGCGACGGTTTTCCCCGCGATTCGATCTTCAAGATAGCTGCGCATCTTTTCCGAGGGAATCGTCTTACCGGAAGACACGAGATCGGCATAGCGCTTCTCGGCAGCGTCATGAAAGTCTGCGCGGCGTTCTGCCTGATCCGCCTTCTCTGCGATCGCATCCAGAATGAAGCTATGCGCTGTAGTTCCGGCACGCTCAGCGGCAGCGGCAACGCGAGCCTTCAGATCCTCCGGTAGCCGGATCGTTGTCGTGGACATGTTCTTGGACTCCAACGGAAAATTGAAATGTAGCACAAACGTGCTACATTAACAAGGATGCAGATCCACTGGATCAGCGAGAATACCGCTACGTCTGCTTCGGAGAATTTCACCGGCGGCTTGACCGGCTGGTTTTGGGCATCGAGGGTAGTAGCGCTGTTGGCTCATCATGCCTCCCCTCGCACCGCTAGCCCTTAGACTTGATAATCAGACTGTTCGGCTCACGATCCATTTTTCCGGTTGCCGTAGTGGACCTTGACATCCATATTATCTGGCGTTATTAATTGGTCGACTCGGCAACCTTACGAGATCATCGGCCTTGGCAAACTAAAAAATGGCTCGAAAGCGAGGAAAGCAAACCTGGTCCTTTGCAAGCCCGACTCGTCCCGGTGTTGGGAATTCCGCCTACGACCTTGCCGCAACGCTTGCTACCTCGGGAGAGATCACCGACACCACGCTTCGCCAGCGTTGAACTGCTCGATTATGAAGACCTACGACATCAACGAGGCGGCCGACTTTCTCAAGGTGGATCGAAGTACGGCGCTCGATCTGGCGAACCTCGGTACTCTACCGGGGGCCAAAGTCGGCCGAGCCTGGGTGTTCATGGAGGATGAGCTTGTGGCGTACCTGCGCGACGTGACACGCAAGCAGACGCAAGTCCGCCGCGCTAACGCTGAGGCTTGTCAGGTGATGGATCAGGCCCAGCACGAGCCGCGGCCCGTGCGGCGGAGCCGCCGTCGCCCAGTGCCCGCCTTACCAGAGCTTGGCAGCCAAGTCGCTGCCTCGTAGGTTCGAGTAACGCCTCAGAACCCTAGGATCTTTGTGACCGGTGATGCGTGAGATCTCGATGTCGGAAAGCTTGGTACGTTCGAACAGCCGCGAAGTGGCCTCGTGCCGAAGATCATGAAAATGTAGGTCAGCGCAGCCTGCTGCTTCAAACACCCGCGCGAACTGTCTGGACAGCAGAGACGTAGTCTTCCGCAGAGCTTCGTCACTCGACACGGCCGTTCCACCACGGAAATAGGAGCCCTTGGCCAAAGTTGAAGCTCTCCATCCCGCGGTCACCCTGCTCTACTTGTCTTTCATAGCGCTTGATCGCTTTTATTGCTACGGATGTGAGCGGGACTTGCCGCTTGTCGCCGTTCTTGGTCTTCTCGAGGAACGCCGTGCGCTGAGAAAGGGAAACCTGGTCCTTCGATAGCGTATACATCTCACGCAGGCGCATGGCACTTTCGAGGGCAAGCTCGAACAAGCACTCCAGTGCTCCTTGGTACTTCAGCTCGAACGCACGCTCCCTCCCTTCGGGCTTCGACCCCGCGAGAATTTCCCGGATGCTCGGCTCCTCGCCTGATTGCAACCGCCGATCACGCTCCACGTCCGCGCGAGCGTCTCCCTCTAACGCTCGCGCTGCGCTCACATCGCTGTCGTTGTAAGTAGCGTATCGCTTCGGCAGCTGGCGGAGGGGATTGACGGTAAGGCCGGCGACCGCGCGCCGCGCACCCCAATCGAAGCACCGGGCGAGGGCGCCTACGTGATGGCGGATCGTCGACGGGGACAAGTTGCGTTCCCGCTTCAGTCCTGTTACCCATGACTCCGCCCATGCGTAGGTGATGGCGCTCAGCCGCGTCGTTCCGATCCGACTAACCACTACCGCGAGGCAGCGCTTGTCCGATGCAGGCACCTGTTGGACGGCGAGGTATTCCCGGGCGGCGTCTTCGATGGTTACGAGCTCGCCAAGTCGCTGACGGAACTCCTCGGGCACGACCCCGACGTCGAGAAGTGCCTCGAGTTTCTTGACGTATCGATCACCTTCTTCCTCAGAGACGAAGCTGAGATATAAGGGCCTGGGCAGGATCCCCTTGCGCTGTACGATGAACTCCCACGAGGAGCCGCGCTTCCGCTTTGTAGCCATCTTTGCCGCACAAAAACTCGCGTCGACGGCAAATGTTACTATCTTCCGGGTGGAAACACCACTTTTTAGGGTGGCAAGCAGGCCTTTTTAGCCCTCTTAGGCTACCCTGAAGCGGAATTGATGTTGTCTAACTCTTTGATTTTTGGAGGCGGGGGTCGGAATCGAACCGGCGTACACGGCTTTGCAGGCCGCTGCATGACCACTCTGCCACCCCGCCGCCGGGGTCGCGCGACTGCTCTTGGGCCCAGCCCGCCTCGGGCATCGAGCCAGACACAAGCGGGTTGGGCCGGAGGCGAGCGGCGCTGGCTGCGCGCCGGCTCGAGACCGGCGTTCTGGTCGTGTGCCGAAACTGAAAAGGGGCGTCGAAGCTACCGCTTCGACCTCCCCAGAATCCTGGAGCGGGAAACGAGGCTCGAACTCGCGACCCCAACCTTGGCAAGGTTGTGCTCTACCACTGAGCTATTCCCGCGAAAACGAACAAGCGATTATAGGGGCCCACCCCGCCGTGTCAAGGCGGGCGCCAACCCCAGCTTTCCCCTGCTACTCCTGCTTTCCGAGCACGAAGGGCATGGCCATCTTCAGGTAATACGCCATGGACCACAGCGTCAGCGCCGCCGCCACGTAGATCAGGAACGTGCCCCACTCCTGCGTGTCGAGGACATCGAACAGGATGCCGTGGTACAGCAGCAGCAGGATCGCCGTCATCTGGGATACGGTCTTGATCTTGCCCAGGAAGCTCACCGCCACGCTCTTGCTCTTGCCGATCTTGGCCATCCATTCGCGCAAAGCCGATATCGTAATCTCCCGGCCGATGATGATGAACGCAACCGGGGCATCTACGCGGCCTAGCCACACCAGCAGTATCAGGGCCGCGGCCACCATGAGCTTGTCCGCCACCGGATCCAGAAACGCCCCGAACGCGGAGGTCTGATCGAGCGTGCGCGCGAGGTATCCGTCGAGCCAGTCCGTCGCGGCGGCTACGGCGAACAGCGCCGTCGCGGTCAGGTTCTTCTCCGGTCCGGTCAGCCAGGTGTCCGGGAAGTAGAACACGGCCAGGAACCCCGGGATCAGCAGGATCCGCAGCCAGGTGAGCAGGTTGGGAACGTTCAGGGGCATGGGAAGCGCGTTCGAGTCCCGCTCGATCAGTGCAGCTGCTGGTAAATGCGCTCGGCCAGCGCGCGGCTGATGCCCTCGACCTGGGCGATCTCGTCCACGCTCGCCGCCACAAGGCCGCGCAAGCCACCGAAGCGCGCCAGCAGCTTTTGCCGGCGTTTGGCCCCGATCCCGACGATGGCCTCCAGCACCGAGGTGCGCCGCGCGCGGCCCCGCCGGTTGCGGTGCCCGGTGATGGCAAACCGATGGGCTTCGTCGCGAACCTGTTGAATGAGGTGGAGCGCGGGATGATCCGGCGGCAGGCGCAGCGGCTCTTCGCGCCCCGGCAGGATCAGCTGTTCCATGCCGGGCTTGCGCTCCTCCCCCTTGGCCACGCCGACCAGCGCTACGCTCCCCAGTCCCAGCTCCTCTAGCGTTTCCCGGGCAGTCGACACCTGGCCCTTGCCGCCGTCGATGAGGATCAGGTCGGGCACCTTGCCCTCGCCCGCTACCACCTTGCGATAACGCCGGTCGAGCACTTCGTGGATGGCGCCATAGTCGTCGCCGGGCTTCACCCCGTGGACGTTGTAGCGCCGATACTCGCTCTTCTTCATGCCGCCGTCCTCGTATACCACGCAGGAGCCGACGGTGGCCTCGCCGGAGGTATGGCTGATATCGAAGCACTCCAGTCGGCGAGGCGGAGGCAGGTAGCCCCAGCACCTGCTGCAGCGCCAGCAACCGCGCCTCCTGGGTGGACTGCATGTGCACGGCCTGCTGGATCGCGACCCTGGCATTGGTCTGGGCCATCGACAGCCAAACCCGGCGGTCGCCGGCGGTCGCTGCGGCGATCTGGACCAGGTGTCCGGCCTGCTCGCCCAGCAGCCGCTCCAGGGCCACAGTATCGATCTGATGATTGACCAGGATGAGCGGCGGCACATCGCGGTTCAGATAGTGCTGTGCCAGGAAGGCCTCCAGCGCCTGCCCCGCATCGTAGCCTTCAGCGTGCTCCGGAAAGAAGCTCTTGTCCCCGCGGTGTTGGCCGGCACGCACGCTGACCAGGTTGACGCAGATGATCCCCGCCTCGGCCACCAGGGCCACGATGTCCAGGTCGCGCGCCTTGTCGCTGCTCACGAACTGCTTCTGACGCACAGCGCGCAGCGTGCGGATTTGATCGCGATGGGCCGCTGCGCCCTCGTAATCCTCCCCCGCTGAGGCTTGCTCCATCTTGGCTTCGAGTCTTTCCAGCACCTCGTCGTCGCGTCCGAGCAGGAAGAGTTCCGCGTTGCGCACATCTTCCATGTAAGAGGCCGCGTCGATCAGACCGACACAGGGCCCGGTGCAGCGCTTGATCTGGAACAGAAGGCAGGGACGCGAGCGGTTGCTGAACACGGTGTCCTCGCAGGTGCGGATGCGGAACACTTTCTGCATGAGCTGGATGCTGTCGCGCACCGCACCGGCGCTGGAGAACGGGCCGAAGTAGCGGTTCGCCTTGTCGAGCGCGCCGCGGTGGAAGCCCAGGCGCGGGAAGCTGTGGCCAGTCAAGACGAGATACGGATAAGACTTGTCGTCGCGGTAGAGGATGTTGTAACGCGGCGAGAACGTCTTGATCAGATTGTTCTCGAGCAGCAACGCCTCGGACTCGGAGCGCGCGACGGTGGTCTCGAGCTGGCGCACCTGTGCAACCATCAACTGGATGCGTCTGTCCAGCGACGGGGTCTTTTGAAAGTAAGAGGCCACGCGCTTCTTCAGGTCGCGCGCCTTGCCGACGTAGAGCACCTCACCCGAGCCCCCGATCATCCGGTAGACGCCCGGCAGATGCGGGAGATTGGCGACGACCTCCGCGAGATCCGAAGCTTCGCTCGACTCGGACCCTGCGGCGGGAGCGGGCGCCAGCGTTGCCGGCGCACCCGGCGGCTTGCGTCGCACATGGGCCGGGACCTTGGTCATGCTCTTGATTGAGGGGCCAGCAGGCTCTCGGGGTAAGGCAAGCGTCAGGATGCGGTGATCTCCCGCGCGATACGACGCCACAGCGCGTCGAACCTGGTCGGTGTCAAACGGCGGGTCTGCGCATCATTATACCGGCTGCAGTGATAGCCCGGATACGCACCCCGGCCTTCGGCATCGTGCAGGTCATGCGGAGCTTTCATAGGGTAGAATGCGCGCTTTTCACTGCGCTTCGAGTCGACTCCGAGTGCGTTCCCCGCCCCGGAGGCAACGGGACAGGACACTACGCAATGGCAAAGGTACTTGCAACCGAAGTGCGCGCCGGCAACCTGATCGAATGGGACAAGCGCGTGTGGCGCGTGCTCAAGTCCTATCACGTCCATGTAGGCGGGCGCGGCGGGGCCTTTATGCAAGTGGAGATGAAGGACATCGAATCGGGCACCAAGTCCAACCAGCGCTTCCGCACCGACGAGAAGATCGAGCGCGCGTTCGTCGAAGGCCGCGAGATGCAGTACCTCTACAGCGATGGGGACAGCTACGTCTTCATGGACAAGGAGAGCTACGAGCAGCTCAACCTGCCGCGCGACCTGCTCGAGGGTCAGGTCGAGTACCTGCTGCCGAACACAGACGTGACGGTCAATTTCCACAACGAGCGCCCTATCGGCCTGCAATTGCCGCCCAGCGTCGTGCTGACCATCACCGAGACCGAACCCACCCTCAGGGGAGCGACCGCCACCGGCTCCTTCAAGCCGGCCAAGACCGAGACCGGGCTGACCGTGATGGTTCCGCCTTTCGTCGGCGAAGGCGAGAAGATCAAGGTCAACACCGACTCGGGCGAGTACATCGAGCGCGTCTAGAGACGTCCTGACTAGCGACGAAGCTGAGCGCCGCCGCGAACTCGGCTGTTCCGACAGTCATTACCGAACTGGTCGGAGACGTGCGGCCGCTGCTGCCCTCAATCTCGCTTGCTGAAAGGCAGGATCCGGGCACCAGCACGGCGTAAAGGAGCGGCCGGCGCCTGCCCCGTGAGGGCCAGCAGGGTCTCGCGCAACTGGCCGAAGCGCTCCCACATCATCGATTGCAGGCGCACGGTAGCCTCCAGCGGCGTCTTTGCCCGCCTGCGTTCGAGGTCGATGCGACACTGCAGCGCACGTAGCCGCTCGCGCAGCTCGGGGGGCGCCTGCCCGATCAGAGACTCGATCGCGGCCTGCCGCCGGCGCTCGAATTCGGGCGGGTCCTCGCACGCCAGGCGCTGCCATTCGTCTACGTCGAATTCCATAAGTCAGTGTAGCGCCCTGCACTTTCGGGGCTCAACAAATGTCAACGACAAGTGCTCAACGGCGTGCGACGATCTTGACCACGGCTTGAGCGCCCCGCCCTGCATCCGCCAGGACTTCGGGCTGCAGCGTTACGTGATCGATGCCGTAGCGCTCCTGCAACACCTGCCGCGCCTGTTCCAACACCGTTGGCCAGCCGGACAGCTCGGTGATGTCGAGATGGGCGGACAGCGCTACGCGGCCCAAGGAAATGTGCCAGATGTGCAGGTCGTGCACGCTGCGCACGCCGTTGATGCGGGCGATGAGCCTTCCGACCTCATCCAGCTTGACGGTGCGGGGCACGCCTTCCATCAGCACGTGCAGCGCCTCGCGCAGAAGATTGATGGTCGAACCGAGGATCAGCAGCGCGATCACCAGCGACAGGATGGGATCGATCGGCCTCCAGCCCGTGAAGTAGATCACGGCGCCAGCGGCCAGCGCGGCCACCGATCCGATCAGATCCGAAGTCACGTGCAGCATCGCCGCGCGCAGGTTCAAGCCGCGCTCGCCCCGGCTGAGGATGAGCACCACCGCCAGGTTCAGCAGCAGCCCGATGAACGCCACGATCATCACGCCCAGCCCCTGGACGTCCGCTGGGTGAAGCAGCCGGCTGATCGCCTCGACGGCGATGAACACGACCACCAGCAGCAGAGCCAGGCCGTTGACGAACGCGGCGATGACCTCGGCGCGTGCCAACCCATAGGAGTGACGGGCGCCCGGCGGCTGCGCTGCCACCCAAGCGGCAAACCAGGCGAGCCCGAGCGCCAACGCGTCGGAAAACATGTGTCCGGCGTCGCTGACCAGCGCCAGCGAGCCGAACGCGAGGCCTGCCATCAGCTCGACGAACGCGTAGCCCAGAGTCAGCGCGAGTGCCACCCCGAGCACGCCGGGCAGCGAGCCGTGCCGGCGTCCGTGATGGTGGTGGCTATGATCTTCTGTCATCGCCCGGGACTTTCTGACATGCCAGTGGCAGCGTGGTCAGCCCCTCGGCGCGCGCGACGCAGCCGTGGTTAGCGTCTGCGGCTGCAGCTCGGTCCGTGCAAGCTGGTAGGAGCGGTCCGCACGCGCATCCGCAAGCGAGGAGTAAGGTCCGCGCGACCGCAAGAGGGCCAGGCGCTCTTCCCGCAAGGCGTCCGTGCTCCAGGTCAAACCCTTGAGCAGCTCGTCCGCGAGCTCCGGCCGGTTGCACACCAGCACCATGTCGCACCCGGCCGTGAGCGCAGCGCCGGCGCGCGCGACGATGCCTCCTGCCACAGCGGCGCCCTCCATGCTCAGGTCATCGCTGAAGATAACACCGTCGAAACCGATCTCGTTGCGCAACACGTCCTGCAGCCAGATGCGGGAGAAGCCGGCCGGCACTCGGTCCACCTCGGGGTAGATCACATGCGCCGGCATCACGCCCGCCAGCTGGTGCACGAGGCGACGATAGGGCGCCAGATCGACAGCTCGTATTTCGGACAGCGGGCGCGGGTCGACGGGAATGTCGACATGCGAATCCTCGGCCGCGAACCCATGGCCGGGGAAATGCTTCCCGACCGCGGCGGCGCCGCCGCGCGTCAATCCAGCGATCAACGCAGCCGCCAGCTCCCCGACCGCCTCGGCGTCCCGGTGAAAGGCGCGGTTGCCGATGACGCGGCTGCGCCCGAATTCGATGTCCAGCACAGGGGTGAAGCTGAAATCGACACCGCTTGCGGTCAGCTCAGTGGCGATGACGAATCCAACCATCTCTGCGCGACGGCGCGCAGCAGAACGGTCTGCATCCCACAGCGCACCCAGCTCCGCCATGGCCGGGATCGGCGTGTAGCCTTCGCGGAAGCGCTGCACCCTGCCGCCTTCGTGGTCGACCGCGATCAGCAACTCGGGTGTGCGCAGTGCACGAATGTCGGCGCTGAGCTCGGCGATCTGCTCAGGCGAGACGTAGTTGCGCTGAAATAGAATAACGCCGCCCACCAGCGGATGAGCCAGGCGCCTGCGATCGTCGTCGGTGAGCCGCGTGCCCGCCACGTCGAGCATGACCGGGCCGAGCGGCAGCACGCTGGCGGTCACGGGTGCTCGGCCTCGAGCACGACCACGGCGCAGGCGATGCTGCGCTCGTGCGTCAAAGTGATGTGCTGCCCGCTGACACCGCGATCGTCCGACAGCGCCTGGAGCTCGGGCGCAAGCTGCAGCAGAGGGCGGCCCGACGGGTCGTGGGTCACGCTGATGCTGGTCAACAGCACCGGAGCGCGCAGGCCCGTGCCGAAGGCCTTGGCGTATGCTTCTTTGGCGGCGAAGCGGCTGGCCAGAAAAACCTCGCGGTTGGGGCTGACGCGAAACCCCTCCCATTCGCTCGGCGCCAGCACGCGCCGGGCGAAGCGCTCGCCGTAGCGCTCCAGCAAGCGTGCCACTCGAGCGACCTCGACCACGTCTGCCCCGATCCCAAGGATCACGCCCCGCCTCCGCGCGCCTCGACCATCAGGCGCTTCATCTCCCGGACCGCCTCGCTCCATCCCGCGAACAGCGCGTGGGCTACGATCGCGTGCCCGATGTTCAGCTCGGCGATCTCCGGGATGGCGGCGACGGGCTGTACGTTATGGTAGTGCAACCCATGGCCGGCGTTGACCTTCAGACCCAGCCCGGCCGCGTAGCGGGCTTCGCGCCCAATGCGGGCGAGTTCCTCAGCTTGGCGCGGCGTGTTCTCGGCTTCGGCATAGGCGCCGGTGTGGATTTCGATCGCCGCGGCTCCGGCCTCGCGCGCGGCGTCGATCTGCGCACGTTCGGCGGCTATGAACAAAGACACGCGAATGCCGGCGGTGGCCAGGTCGCGGCACGCCTCCTGAATGCGCCCGAAGTTCCCGGTCACATCCAGCCCGCCTTCGGTGGTCAGCTCGGCGCGGCGCTCCGGGACCAAGCATATGTCATGCGGGCGAATGCGCAGGGCGATGGCCAGCATCTCCGGCGTCACCGCGCTCTCCAAGTTCATGCGGGTGGTTAGCGCTGCGCGCAGGATCTCCACGTCCCTGTCCTGGATGTGGCGCCGGTCTTCGCGCAGATGCAGCGTGATCAGGTCGGCGCCGGCCGATTCCGCCATCAACGCGGCCTGGACCGGGCTGGGATATGGAGTGCCTCGCACCTGGCGCAGCGTGGCGACGTGGTCGATGTTGACTCCAAGGCGGATCATTGGCAGTCCAGGGGCAGTAGCTCAGAGCTGCTGCAGGTCGCGCAGCAGCTGGCGCGTGTGCAACACCTGACCTCCGAGATAATGGTTGAGCACAAACCGCATCAGTGCGCGGCTCTGCTGGAGGGTCAGCGCGTCGCGGTAGTCGTCGGCGGCAATGTCCAGCAGCGTCTTGCCCGACAGTTCGACCCCCGGCGCAGGCTCGCGCATCGACAGCAGCTCTGGCCCGCGCTCGAGCACGTAGGCATAGCTGGCCTCCGGCCGGATCGGCTCCCCTGCGACATCGCGCTCCAGCAGCATGCCGTATCCTAACTCGCGCAGCAGCTTCTTCTCGAAGCGCCGCAGCGCCCAGGCCGGGGGCCACCCAGCCCGGAACGCTGCAAGAGCCTCCTCGTAGGCGAGATACAGCCCCTCGTGGGGATCCTCGCGCGCCAGCAGCTTGAGCATCAGCTCGTTCAGGTAGAAGCCGCACATCACGCTCAGACCCGAAAGCTGCGCGTGGCCAGCTAGCCTTTCCGCCCGGTGCAGGGTGCGCAGCTCCCCTTTGCCGGCCCAGCTCAGGCTCAGCGGCTGGAACGCCATGAGCAGCCCGCGCAGGGACGACTTCGGCCGCCGGGCGCCCCGCGCCACCAGCCCCAGCCGTCCCAGAGTACGGCTAAAGACTTCCACCACCAGGCTGGTCTCCTTGAACGGATAGCTGTGCAGCACATAGGCGGCTTCGCCATCGCGGATGCCGCGCCGCTCGCGCTCGCCGTCAGCCGGCTGCGCTGCGCGCCCGGCGGCTCCATGGTGGCCCTCGTCGGTGACTGTGCTCATCGCCGCCGCTCACTCATAGCCGAGGCTGCGCAGGGTGCGTGGATCGTCCGCCCAACCGCGCCGCACCCGGACCCAGACTTCGAGATAGACCCGGCTCCCGAATAGCTGCTCCATATCCTGGCGTGCCTGCGTGGCAATGGCTTTGAGCTTTTCCCCGCGCTGCCCGATGATGATCGCCTTCTGCGCCGGTCGGTCCACGATGATATTGGCGCCGATGCGACGCAGCTTGCCTGCGGCCTCGAAGCGCTCGATCTCCACCGCAGTGGCATAGGGCAGTTCGTCGCCCAGCAGCCGAAACAGCTTCTCGCGCAGAAACTCGGCCGCCAGAAATCGCTCGCTGCGGTCGGTCAGATCGTCCTGCGCATACATCGCTGCACCTGCGGGCAAGTGAGGGCCAATCGCGGCGAGCAGTTCCGGCACCTGACGCCCGGTGCGGGCGCTGATCGGAACGATCGCTGCAAATGAGTGGACTCGCGACAGCTCGTCGATGAACGGCAGCAGACGGGTCTTGTCGGCGATCGCGTCCACCTTGTTGAGAGCGAGGATGACTGGCCGGCCACGCGGCACGCGCGCCAGCACGGCGCGATCCTCCGTTCCCGAAACGCAGCGCCTCCAGCACGAGCACCACCACATCGACGCTCTCCACCGCCTCGGACGCGGCCCGGTTCAGCGCCCGATTCAGTCGGCCAGCGTGGCGGCTCTGGAGCCCCGGCGTGTCTACGAACACGAACTGGGCCGCCGGCTGGCTGACGATGCCGATGATGCGGTGGCGGGTGGTCTGCGGGCGCGCCGAGGTGATGCTGAGCTTCTGCCCGACCAGCCGGTTGAGCAGCGTCGACTTCCCCACGTTGGGACGTCCCACCAGTGCAACGGTGCCCGCGCGATGCCCTGCAGCGTCTTGCTTCACCGGTTCACCGCCAACTCATAGGCGCCGCGAGCGGCGGTCTGCTCCGCGCTGCGTCGGCTCGAACCTTCTCCCACCGTGCGGATGCCGAGATCCGGCACGACGCATTCCACCTGGAACTGCTGTTCGTGCGCCTCGCCCGTCACGCCCACCACGTTGTACTGGGGCAGCGGCAGACGGCGGCCCTGCAAATGCTCTTGCAGCAGAGTCTTGGGGTCTTTGCCCGGCGTACCCGTGTCGAGCTCCTCTAGCAGCGGGGCGTAGATTCGGCGGATGACCTCGGCAGCGCGATCGAATCCGCCGTCCAGGAAGACCGCGCCCACCACCGCCTCAAGGGCGTCGGCCAGGATCGACGGGCGCCGGAAGCCGCCGCTCTTGAGCTCCCCTTCGCCCAGGCGCAGCTGGCCGCCCAGTTCCATCGAGATGGCGATACGGCTCAGCGCGTCCTGATTTACCAGGTTGGCGCGTAACCGGGACAGATCGCCCTCCGTGAGGCGGGGGAAGCGCTCATACAGCAGCGAAGCGACGGCGCAGTTGAGCACGCCGTCGCCGAGAAACTCGAGGCGTTCGTTGTGGGGAGCGCTGTGACTGCGGTGCGTGAGCGCCTGACGCAGTAAACCGGAATCGCGGAACGGGTAACCGAGCCGGGCAAGAAATTCCGCGTTAGCCATGCGCGGGCGCCCGGGCGCCGCCCGGGACACCTAGGGAAGCTCCGCATAACCTACACGACGCGCGTTGTGTCAGGTGCGGATGACTGCAAGACGCCGCTCCGCAGCTAAGGTAGGTACCTTTGCAAGGAGCGCAACACAGCAGGCGCCGCACCTGACGCAACCCGATACATTTTCGTCTCCTTCGAGGGACCGGGCGGTCGCGCATGTGCAGGTTATGCGGAGCTTCCCTAGTTCTTCACCTCGAAGTCGAGGCAGGCGTTGATGTTGCCGAACAACGGCACGCGCGTAGACCAGTTGGTGGCGATCTCGAAACCCTCGCCGACCTTGCTGACTTCCAAGTCCTTGCCCTTGACCGAATTCACGTTGTCGATGATGGCACGGCGGTCGAACGCGCTTTGCACGCTGATTATCGAGGTTCCCCTCAGCTCGGGCGAACGGCCGAGGTCGCTGACGATGCGCTGGATGGTCCAGTACTCGATGTAAGAAGGCAGGAGCTTGAACCCCACGAGAGCAGAAGAACACGACCACCGCCGAGGTGATCAGCAATCCGATGAGACTCAGACCGCGCTGTTTAACCATCTGTGTGCCCTCAGTTGATCGAGCGACCGATGCGCCCCAGGTCGCTGAAGTTCCACCAGATCATGAATGCCTTGCCGACGATGTTGCGCTCCGGCACGAAGCCCCAGTAGCGGCTGTCGCTGCTGCTGTCGCGGTTGTCACCCATCATAAAGTAGTGCCCCTCGGGCACCGTGCACACGAACCCCCGTTCATTGTATTCACAATCCTCCCGGTGCGGGAACGGCCGTACGGGGCCCTGCAACGGGGGCTTGTCCGGGTCAATCAGGACGGCGTGCTGGTGGCCGTTCAGTTCCTCCCGGTACTCCTTGCTCGGCGCAGAGTTGAGCCCGGCGTCCGCATAGGGGTGATCCGACACCGGTGTCATCGGCACGTCCTGACCATTAATTGAGAGTTGCTTGTTGATGTAAGCAACGCGGTCCCCCGGCACGCCAACCACCCGTTTGATGTAATCGAGCGACGGGTTCTCGGGATAGCGGAACACCATCACCTCGCCGCGCCTGGGCTCGTTCACCGCCAGCACCTTGACATTCGCCACCGGCAACCGGATGCCGTAGGTGTACTTGTTGACCAGGATGAAGTCGCCCACCAGCAGGGTCGGGATCATCGACCCGGACGGGATCTTGAACGGCTCCACCAGGAACGAGCGCAGCAGGAAAACTGCCAGAATCACCGGAAAGAAGCTCTTCGAGTATTCGACCCACCAGGGCTCCTTGCCTATGCCCAGCTGGATCTGACGCAGGATCGCGTCCTTGCGTTCCTGGAGCGCGGCTTCCGACTCGCCAGGCTTGGGGCGGAGTTGACTGGCCGACTCCGCGATGGCGGTATTCACCGCCGCATCACGGCGCCGCCGCAGGTAGAAGCGGTCCAGCAGCCACACGCCGCCGGTCACCACCAGCAGCACCAGCATGAGAAGAGCGAAGTTCATGTCCTGCGTTGTTTGTCGAAGGGATGTAAGGCGGCCGCTGTCACTTGCTCTCGACCTGCAGGATAGCCAGGAAGGCTTCCTGCGGGATCTCCACGGTGCCCACTTGCTTCATGCGCTTCTTGCCCGCCTTCTGTTTCTCGAGCAGCTTCTTCTTGCGCGTGATGTCGCCGCCGTAGCACTTCGCCAGCACGTTCTTGCGCAGCGCCTTGACGGTTTCGCGCGCGATGATATGCGAGCCGACGGCTGCTTGTACGGCGACGTCGAACATCTGGCGCGGGATCAGCTCGCGCATCTTCTCTACCAGCTCGCGCCCGCGGCCTTGTGCGGTTGAGCGGTGGACGATGAGCGACAGGGCGTCCACGCGCTCGCTGTTGATCAGAATATCGAGCTTGACCAAGTCGGCGGCGCGGAACTCCTTGAAGTCGTAGTCCAGGGACGCGTAGCCACGGCTCACCGACTTGAGCTTGTCGAAGAAATCCATGACCACCTCGTTGAGCGGCAGCTCCCAGGTCAGCAGCACCTGGCGCCCGGTGTACTGCATGTTCTTCTGCGTGCCGCGCTTGGTGGTGCAAAGGGTCATTACCGGGCCGACGTACTCGCTGGGCGTCAATATGGTGGCGGTGATGATCGGCTCCAAGATCGCTTCGATCTTGCCGGCGTCTGGCAGCCGCGACGGGTTCTCCACTTCGATCAGCTCGCCGCCGTGCAGCTGCACCTGGTAGACCACCGTGGGGGCGGTGGTGATGAGATGCATGTCGTACTCGCGCTCCAGCCGCTCCTGGACGATGTCCATGTGCAGCAGCCCCAGGAATCCGCATCGGAAGCCGAACCCCAAAGCCTGGGAAGTCTCCGGCTCGAAGCGCAGCGATGCGTCGTTGAGCTGCAGCTTCTCCAGGGCGTCGCGCAACTGGTCGTACTCGTTCGCATCGACCGGATAGAGGCCGGCGAAGACCTGCGGTTTGATCTCCTTGAACCCGGGCAGCGGCTCGACCGCGGGGCGGCTGAACAGCGTGATGGTGTCGCCGACGCGCGCGTCCTTGAGCTCCTTGACCCCGGCCACCACGAAGCCCACCTCGCCGGCGCTCAGCTGGTCCTTCTGCACCGCCTTTGGAGTGAACACGCCAACCTGCTCGCACAGATGGGCAGCGCGGCTGAACATGAACAGGATCCTGTCCTTCGGGCTCAGCCGCCCGTCGACCACTCGCACCAGCATGACGACACCGACGTAGTTGTCGAACCAGGAATCGATGATGAGCGCCTTGAGCGGCGCCGCTGGATCGCCGCTCGGCGCCGGAATGCGGGCGATCACCGCCTCGATGATATCGACCACGCCCTCGCCGGTCTTGGCGCTTGCGCGGATCGCATCCTTGGCGGGTATGCCGACGATATCTTCGATCTCGGCGATGACGCGCTCGGGGTCGGCCGAGGGAAGGTCGATCTTGTTCAGCACCGGCACCACCTCGACCCCCTGCTCGGTCGCGGTATAGCAGTTGGCGACGGTCTGTGCCTCGACGCCCTGGGAGGCGTCGACTACGAGCAGCGCACCCTCGCATGCGGCCAGGGAGCGCGACACCTCGTACGAGAAGTCCACGTGACCGGGCGTGTCGATCAGGTTGAGCAGGTAGGTTTCCCCATCCCGGGCCCGATAGTTGAGCGCCGCGGTCTGGGCCTTGATCGTGATCCCGCGCTCGCGCTCCAGGGCCATGGAGTCCAGCACCTGCGCCTCCATTTCCCGGTCCGACAATCCGCCGCAGAGCTGGATGAAGCGGTCAGCCAGCGTCGATTTGCCGTGGTCGATGTGCGCGATGATGGAAAAGTTGCGGATGTGCTCCATCGCAGGGTGGAAAAAAAGGGCACTCACTCGTGCCCTTCACGCCTTCAGGAAAAGACGGAATTTTATCGGAAATCCGATCGTTGCGCCGCTCCCTGGTGCGGTGCGGCAGCGCGCGCCCTGGCCTGCGAGGTTCAGTTGGTGGCGAGCTTGAGCGGGATATAAACGGACCCTTCGCCGCGTTTGATCAGCACGGCTACCGTCCGGGACCGGTCAACGGGGGAAAGCAGCCGGTTGAGCTCCTCGACCGACTTCACGTCCTGGTTGTTCACCGCTTGGATCACGTCGCCGCGTCGAATGCCGGCTTTCGCGGCGGCGCCCTCTGCATTCTCCACCAGCACGCCATTCGCAACGCTCAGCTCATTCTTCTGGTCCGAGGTGAGCTCCGCCACGCTCAGGCCAAGCTTGGTCAGAGTCTCCCCCGACGACTTCTTGCCCACCGGCTGGCGCTTGGCAACGCGCTCATCTGGCGTTTCGGCCACCACGATCTGCAGGTCCTTTTTTTCACCCTTGCGCCACACCTGCACCGATACCTTGGAGCCGGGTTTGGTGGCAGCCACGATGCGGGGCAGCTCGTTGGAGGCGGTGACCTCGCGGTTGTCGAACTTGAGGATGACATCGCTGGGCTGTATGCCGGCCTTTTCCGCAGGAGTACCCTTCTCCACCGAGTTGACCAGTGCGCCGGTGGGTTTGGGCAGACCGAAGGATTCCGCGAGCTCCTTGGTCACCTCCTGGATCACGACACCGATGCGCCCGCGGCTGACCCGGCCGGTGGCCTGCAGTTGCCTGGCCACATCGATGGCCACATCGATGGGGATGGCGAACGACAGCCCCATGAAGCCGCCGGTCCGACTGAAGATCATGGAGTTGATACCAACCACCTCGCCGGACAGGTTGAACAGCGGCCCACCCGAGTTGCCGGGGTTGATCGCCACGTCGGTCTGGATGAATGGGACGAAGTTTTCCTGCGGCAGCGAGCGCCCTTTGGCACTGACAATGCCGGCCGTGACGCTGTTGTCGAAACCGAAAGGCGAGCCGATGGCAACGACCCACTCGCCGACGCGCAGCTTGCTGGGATCTCCCACCGAGATCGCCGGCAGGCCCGTTGCATCGATCTTGAGCACCGCGACGTCCGTGCGCCGGTCGCTTCCGATCACCTTGGCCTTGAACTCGCGTTTGTCGGTCAGGCGCACGGTGATGTCGTCAGCCGCTTCCACCACGTGCGAGTTGGTCAGGATGTACCCGTCCTGACTGAGGATGAAGCCCGAGCCGAGCGAGCGGGACTCGTAGTCCCGCGGCGGCTGGGGCGGGCCGAAACGGCGGAAAAAATCGTTGAACGGATCCTCCTCCGACCCCGGCGGCAGACCTTGCGTGTGCACCGTTTGGGTGGTGCTGACGTTCACCACCGCGGGACCCTGCTTCTCGGCCAGGTCGGCAAAATTCGGCAGCAGGTCCTTGCCTTGAGCCACCAGCGGCAGCGCAGTCAGGAATACCGCAGCCAGAAACAGCTTCCTCAGCATCTTGTGGTTCCTCGTGAGATCGACAACGGGTCGGGCGCACCCGCACCTGCCCGCCGGGTGACGGGGCTACTGACCTCGTGGCGTGACAGAGTTTGCCATCTGCATTACGGTCACCGCCGGCGCCTCGCCCAGCGCCGTGACGAGTTGATCGGGAAGGGGGCGAACATAGATATTGACCGCCCCCTGGCGCATCGGCCCTTCCTGAACCTTACTCCCAGCGGGCAGCGGTTCGATAAAGATCGACACCGCTGCCAAACCGTCAGAGTACACCAGGTGTGCCACTGGCGCCTGCGTCCCGGCCTTGAAGCGCTTCATCTCGATGATCTTCCGAAAGCCGGCTGGCTGGTTGTTCACGGTCCAGCCTGTGTCGGCGCGCGCAGCGGAGTCCGGGCCCTGAAATTCGCGCCGCAATTGGGGGTCCTGTGGATCGAAGCTGGGGCGAACCGACTCACGCGTCACCGCGCTGCCGATCACCAGCTGGGTGAAAACAGACTGCTCGACCACCTGCCCCTTCTCATCCAGCATGCGCGCCTTGAGGAGCAGCCCGGTCGCTACGTCGGCCCACAGCTTGTGTCCGTAGCGAAAGGCGTCGCGCGGCTCGAGCACGAGGGCCTGCGCGTAGTACCCGGCGATGCGCGCCAGATCACCCTTGCGCAGCTGGTAGTGATCGGTGAGATGCACCAGCTGGTCGGGGAGCAGCGCTGGGAAAGAATTGCGTGGCGTGCGCCGCTCGCGCTTGAGGACCTTGTGCTCGGCGTCGAAGGTGAGGATCTCGTCGTTGTTGCGGATGATCTCGCGCTTGGGCCCGTCCAGGGTCTCCAGTTTCTCGTATTCCCCGCTGCGGTCGACGAAGTGCGTGATGCGGCAGGTCTCGACATGGTCACCGTGCTGGTAGACGAAGGTGCCGGCGTAATTGAGCTGCCGCGCGGCGTTTGCTATCTTGTTCAGCCACTCCTTCGACTCGGTTTCCTGCAGTGTCTCGGCTAGCGCCGCGCCGGCGCACAGATGCAAAAGCACCAGGCCCGGGAACAGACGGAGAGTGGCGCGCGTCATCGCGAGGAATCCGGATCCTCGTTCGACACCGTCCTGACATATGAGGCCACGCCTTGCATGGCCGTGGTAGGAGAGTACTCCTGGTGCGCCAACAGATACTCGCTCATCTGGCCGTCGGCCGGCGCTAGCGGCCGCGGGACTGCGCGTGCCACCTCCTTGCTCGCAGGGGGCGCGGCGCTTTCCGTCATCAGCGAAGGCGGTTTAGCCACGGGAGGCAGCTGGGTCAACGCGAGCCACCCCACTATGGCCACGCCAGCAACCGCCGCCGCTATCGGCAAGGGATGCCGGACAACCCGGGCAACCAGTCGCGTGTGTGGTGCTACCACGGCCGGCTCGTGCTGCAACCGCTCGCAAACACGCTGTGCGAAGCCGGCACCGATACCGGCTTCGTCGCGCAGCACATCCCGAATCAAATGGTAGGTCGCCCAGGTTTGCACCAGCTCGCCGTCCTGCTCCAGGCGCCGGATCTGGAGACGACTTTCGTGCTCACCGAGCTCTCCGTCCATCAGCTGCGATAGTTTTTCCATATCACCACCTTCGGTCCTTGCTCGTCTCCAGCAGCGGCCGCAACCGATCCGCGATCGTCTCGCGCGCCCTAAAGATACGCGAGCGCACTGTTCCGATCGGGCAGTTCATCACGGTTGCGATTTCTTCGTAGCTGAGCCCATCGATCTCACGCAGGACGATGGCGGTGCGCAGCTCTTCCGGCAGCGCTTCCATGGTGTCGTTGACCGTCTGCGCGATCTGCTTGCTCATCAACTCGTTTTCCGGCGTGTGGACGTCCCGCAGCTGCTCTCCGTCGTCGAAGTTCTCGGCGTCCTCGCTGTCGAACTCGGTGGTGGTCGGCGCGCGCCGCCCGAGGGCCACCAGGTAGTTCTTGGCCGTGTTGATGCCGATCCTGTACAGCCAGGTGTAGAACGCGCTCTCACCGCGAAAAGAAGGCAGCGCCCGGTAGGCTTTGATGAAGGCCTCCTGGGCCACATCCTCCACTTCGGCCGGATCGCGGATGAACCGGGACAGCAGCCTTGCCAGCTTGCGCTGGTATTTGGACACAAGCAGTTCGAAAGCCTTCCTGTCGCCCCGCTGTGCCCGTTCGACCAGCTGCTGGTCTATCTCACGGTCACCCATCTCGCCCGGTTGCCTGAAAAGCTAACAAAAAAGCGCGAACTGCGTCGCGCAAGGGGCTCAAGTATAGCGTTGCCCGCCCCTTTCAGGAACCGTGCTGCCGGCTATCAAGCGACAGACAACCGCCCCTTGGCGTTAGTTCACCCAATGGGGTCGTTGCTCCCAGGCCAAGGGTGGTTCCGAACCACCTGCACATCTGTCCCGTCACGCCAGCGCCAGCGCAACCAGACGCGCAGTCGCCGGAAACTGTCGGCGTCCAGACTGTCTGCCGCGATCAGAACGCGACGCTTCTGCCGCCCGACTCCGGAACGTAGGTTCAAGACTACGAGCGGCCGGGACACGAAGCTCGACCCGGCGATCCGGTAATGTTCCCACGGGCCCGTGCGCGAGCAGACGGACACCGAAAAGTCATCCAGCAACTCCAGATCGATCAGCGCGCCCGCGTCGCTGCGCCAGGCATGCAGGCGCACAGCCCAGGCCAGGTGGGCCGAAAGTGCCAGGCTGCAGGCGAGCGCCCAAGCCAGCGGTAGGGAAGCGAGCCACAGCGCGCCGCCTGCCAGGATATGGGTGCTGCCCAGCATCGCCGTTAACAGGCGGGAAGGGCCCAGGCGCAGCGACAAGCGTTCAGCCATTGTTCTGAGAGGGCTCCGCACAACCTGCACATGCGCGACCGGGCGCCGGCAAGCCCGTCGGACCTATAATTGTGGGCTCTGTAGCCACGGATAGGCTCGTCTCGCATGAACAGCAGTTGGCGTCAAGCGCTGACCGAACGCGGCGCGCGGACCGAGGGCGACCGCGTGACCGGATTCGGTGACTCGCAGCGCGAAGTCCAGCCCGGCGCGGTCGCCACCACACTCACGGCATTGCTCTCGCAGGGCTTGATCATCGCCTCGGGTGAGGACGCGCAGGCATTCCTGCAAGGCCAACTGTCCAACGACATCACGCGGGTCTCGCGCAGCCGGGCTCAGCTCGCGGCTTACTGTACCCCCAAGGGCCGCGTGCTGGCCACTTTGCTGCTCTGGAATACTGAGGACGGCTATGTTCTCGAGCTACCCCGCGAGTTGTGCGATTCGATCCGCAAGCGCCTGCAGATGTATGTGCTGCGCTCCCGGGTGCAGCTCACCGACGCATCCGATCAGCCCGCGGTGATTGGGCTAGTCGGCCCGGATGCGGCGGTCGTGGTACGCAGCGAACTGGGGATCGCACTGTCGTCGGACTACGATGTCGCCCAGAGCAACGGCCTTACGGCGATCGGCCTCCCAGGCGGGCGAGTACAGGTGATCGCCGATGTCGTGCGCGGAGTTGAGACCTGGGATCGGCTTGCACGCTCTTGCGTCGCGGTGGGCGAAGAGATATGGGATGCGCACGCCGTCGCCGCCGGGATCCCCGCCATCACCGCCGCCACCCAGGATCAGTTCACACCGCACATGCTGAACCTTGATCTGGTGGGAGGCGTGAGTTTCGACAAGGGCTGCTATACCGGCCAGGAGATCGTGGCTCGCACTCAATACCTGGGGCAGGTCAAGCGCAGGTTGGCGCGATTCGCGACAACGGCGCGCGCTGTGCCCGGCACTCCAGTCTATGCCGACGCGGCACCCGTGGGGTTGGTAGTCAACGCCGCCTGCTCGCAGGCGGGGGAGTTCGAGCTGCTCGCCGTGACGCAGACGCAGGCGACCCAAAGCAGCGCTGGCGGCGCTGTGCTGCGGCTGGGCGCCGACGGCCCTGCGCTGCGCCCCCTGGTTCTCCCCTACTCCGTGCCGGACCTTCGGCACGCCGGCGACGGTGACTAGCTATTTCATCTACTACCGGGTTGCGCCTGGCCGGGAACCCCTTGCGAGGGAACAAACACACCGCCTGCAGGCCGAGCTGGCTGCGTCCATCGGCGCGCGCTGTCGGCTGATGACCAAGCGAGGGGAGCCGGACCTGTGGATGGAGGTATACGAGGCGGTGCGTGATCCGGCCGCGTTCGAGCGCGCGCTGGAGAATGCCGTGCGCGAACTGCAGCTCGAACAGCTGCTCGCGCCGGGATCGCGCCGCCACGTGGAGTGTTTCGAGGGCTGAGCGATCTGCCTCATCCTGCTCGCGTGGCAAGCGCGTCCCGATTATCCGCTGATTCTAGCGGCCAACCGGGATGAGTTCTTTGTGCGACCCACGCTGCCAGCAGCACCTTGGTCCGAGTCCTCTGCGGTCGTCGGCGGGCGCGACCTCGAAAAGGGCGGCAGCTGGCTCGCACTATCCGCCGCGGGACGGTTAGCTGCCGTCACCAACTTTCGCGACGGCACGCGCGCCAAGAGCGGCTCGCGCTCCCGCGGGCTGCTAGTCAGCGATTTTGTGCTGTCCGACCTCGAGCCCCGGAGATTTCTCGAACGCGTGCGCACGTCGCGCGATACCTACGACGGATTCAATCTCCTGGTGGCGGCGAACGGCGAACTGCTGCACTACGCGAACGTGCGCGACGAGGTCACCCCCGTGCGACCCGGCGTGCATGGCTTGAGCAACCATCTGCTCGATACCCCCTGGCCCAAGGTCCAACGCGGCAAAGCAGCGTTGCAACGGCTGCTCGGTGGCCCGCCTGAAGCCCTGGCTACGGGCCTGTTCGACGCGCTCGACGACACGCGGCCCGCGGCGGAGGAAGAGCTGCCGCGCACGGGGGTGAGTCTCGAGTGGGAGCGTCAGCTGGCGAGCATCTTCATCCGCGCCCCCGGCTACGGCACGCGGGCGTCTACCGTAGTTCTGATGGAAAGCGCTGGGACCCTGACCTTCATAGAGCGCAATTTCGCGCCCGACAGGCAGCCGGCCGAAACGCGCACGCTTCAACTTTCTGGTGTGCGATCGACAGCTCCGGTCGCATGGACGTTCGCTTGACTCAGCGTGCGCCGCATGCACTGGTGGTCGATCCCCGCATCGACAAACACCTCGCCGTCGGCGGCGAAGCCATGGCGCTGGTAGAAGCCCAGCGCGTGGGTTTGCGCGTTGAGCACGACTTCGGTCATCGCTTGCTCTGCGGCCAAGCGCAGCAGCTCGGTCAGTATTGCGCTGCCAACCCCGCGCCGGCGCCATGTCGCGAGCACCGCCATCCGTCCGATGTGTCCGTCGGGCAGCAGTCGGCCGGTCCCGATCGGCATACCGGCACCGTCTTCGGCCAGCACGTGCAAGCAGCTCTCGTCTGACCCGTCCCACTCGAGCTCGGAGGGGACGTGCTGCTCGTGCACGAACACCGCCTCCCGGATGCGCCGCAGGTGCTCGCGGTCGCGCTCCCAGTCAGCGCGACGCACCCAGAAGGAAGGGCTCATGCTGGCGATTATAATGGCACCTCGGGCGTGCCTCACCGGCACGCGTTCCCTTCACGCAATTCTCGGATGAATCGCACCCAACCAAGCGATCCGCAAGCCGCAGCCAGGGTGGAGACGCTGCGCTGGCGGGATGGGGCGCTGGAGATGATCGACCAGCGCGTGCTACCCATGCGCTTGGAGTACCGGCGCTACGACAGCGCGGAGGGCGTAGCCGAAGCCATCCGCAGCATGGTCGTGCGCGGGGCACCCGCGATCGGGTGTGCTGCCGCCTACGGCATCGCTTTGGCGGCGCTGGCCCTGGCCTCACACGCGCACGCAAGCTTTCTGCAGGGGCTTGAGGAGGCGTTCCAGCTCCTCGGCGCGAGCCGTCCCACGGCAGTGAACTTGAGCTGGGCGCTCGAGCGCCAGCGGCGGCTTGCGCTGGCGCTGGGCGCAGCCGAACCCCGCATTGTAGCGAACGCTCTGTTGGCTGAAGCACACGCGATACGCGATCAAGACATCGCGGCCAACCGCGCCATGGGGGCGCATGGCGCGCCGCTGGTCCCGGACGGTGCCCGAATACTGACTCATTGCAACGCCGGCGCGCTGGCGACAGCAGGCCATGGCACCGCACTCGGGGTGATCCGCTCCGCAGCGGAAAGCGGAAAACAGGTGAGCGTGTTGGCGGACGAGACCCGCCCGTTTCTACAGGGCGCGCGGCTGACCTGCTGGGAGTTGATGCAGGATCGAATCCCGGTCACGCTGATCGCGGATGGCGCCAGCGCCTTGCTGATGAGCCGCGGCGAGGTAGACCTGGTGATCGTGGGCGCGGACCGGGTCGCGGCCAACGGCGATACGGCGAACAAGATTGGAACCTATCCGTTGGCCGCGCTGGCCCAGCGTCACGGCATTCCGTTCTACGTCGCGTGCCCGCTATCCACCATCGACATGTCGCTGGAGCACGGCGGGCTGATCCCGATCGAGGAGCGTGGGCCCGAAGAGGTCACCGGCTTCGGCGACGCGCGCTGGGCACCGCAGGGCGTCCGCGTCCGCAACCCCGCGTTCGACGTGACCCCGGCGCAACTGGTCACTGCGCTGATCACCGAGCGCGGCGTCGTGCATCGCCCCGATCGCGACAGACTCCGAGAGTTGTTCCGTTAGATACGGGTTTGGCTAGATAGTAGCCCCGCCGGCGACTTCGATCACGGCGCCGTTGATGTAGCTGGCCTCGTCCGAGGCCAGAAACGCGTACGTGTTGGCGATGTCCTCGGGCTGTGCCAGCCTGCCTAAGGGGACCCTGTCCTTGAGCGCCTTGAGCACCTTCTCGGGGATGGAACTGAGGATCGTTGTCTCTACGAATCCGGGGCACACCGCGTTGGCGCGCACACCCTTGCGTCCCAGCTCGCGCGCCCAGGTCTTGACCATACCGATCACACCGAACTTGCTGGCCGCGTAATTGGTCTGGCCGAAATTGCCGTACAGCCCCACGACGGATGACGCATTGAGAATAACCCCCGAGCTCTGCGCCACCATGATGTCGGCCACCGCCTTGGTGCAGTTCCAGGTGCCCTTCAGATTGACGTCGATCACCCGATCGAACTGCTCCTCGGTCATGCGCACGAGCTGCGCATCCTGCACGATGCCTGCGTTGTTGACCAACACGTCGATGCGGCCATAGCGTTGCATGACTGCATCCACCATGGCTTGAATCGAGGCGCGATCGGTCACGTCCACGAGGAATCCGTGCGCGTCGCCGCCCATTTCGCGTATGGCGGCGACGGTCTGGTCGACGCCGGTGCGGTCCACGTCACAGACCATGACCCTGGCGCCTTCACGCGCGAATTTGAGCGCCGTGGCGTGCCCGATACCCCGCCCGGCGCCGGTTATGATGGAAACCTTGTCTACCAGCCGCATGCCAGTCCTTTCTCGATTTTGTTGTGCTGCGAGAGCCGGCAATGTAGCCGAATATTCTGCAGCGCACAATGGACTCTTGGGCGAACTGCAAGTTCCCGGATGCCTCCCGCATCGTAGGGCTTGCTCAATCCGCCAAAGGTCAGCGTTGCAAGGCTGGGGCCAGGCTTAGGACGACGTAGACCGGCGCGCGTCGAAAAAGGTGCGCATCAGCGCACCGCACTCCTCCGCCAGAACGCCACCCTCGACTTCGGTGTGGTGATTGAGGCGGGCCTCGGCGAACAGATTCACGACGCTGCCGCAGGCGCCCGTCTTGGGATCGGGCGCGCCGAACACCACGCGCGCCACCCTGGCGTGCATCAGCGCCCCGGCGCACATGACACAAGGTTCCAGCGTTACGTACAAGACCGAGCCGGGGAGGCGGTAATTGCCGACACGCTGGGCTGCCGCGCGCAGCGCCTGGATCTCCGCATGCGCGGTCGGATCGCAAGTCGAGATCGGCAGGTTGTAACCCTCGCCTACGATGGCGCCGTCGGCCACCAGCACCGCGCCGACCGGAACCTCCCCTGCCTGACCCGCGTGCTGGGCCAGGTCGAGCGCGCGCCGCATGTACCAGCTATCGTGCTGGGCCTGTGTCACGCCCGAGGACGGCATGCTCCCTGGCAGCGTCATTCCCACTCGATGGTGGCGGGCGGCTTGCCGGAGACGTCGTACACCACCCGGTTGATGCCGCGCACCTCGTTGATGATGCGGTTCGAGACCTTGGACAGAAGCGCGTAGGGCAGCTCGGCCCAGCGTGCCGTCATGAAATCCTCGGTCTGCACCGCTCGCAGCGCCACCACGTACTCGTAGGTGCGGCCATCGCCCATCACACCCACAGAGCGTACCGGCAGGAACACCGTGAACGCCTGAGCTGTCTTTTCGTACCAGCCGGCAGCGCGCAGCTCCTCGATGAAGATCGCATCGGCGCGCCTGAGCAGATCCGCGTACCGAGAATTGACTTCGCCCAGGATGCGCACGCCCAGCCCCGGACCGGGGAACGGATGGCGATGCAGCATGTCGTGCGGAAGCCCCAGCGCAAGGCCCAGCTCGCGCACTTCGTCTTTGAACAGTTCGCGCAACGGCTCCAGCAGCTTCAGCCGCAGCGTTTCGGGCAGGCCGCCGACGTTGTGGTGCGACTTGATGGTGGTGGCCTTCTTGGTCTTTCCTCCGGCCGATTCGATCACGTCGGGGTAGATGGTGCCCTGGGCCAGCCACTTTGCGCCGCTCACTTTCGCGGCCTCGCGCTGGAACACCTCAACGAACTCGCGCCCGATGATCTTGCGCTTCTGCTCGGGGTCGGATACGCCCTCCAACGCGGCCATGAACTGCCGCGCCGCGTCCACGTGCACGACCTTCACCCCCAGGTTGCGGGAGAAGGTCTCCATCACCTGCTCCGCTTCGTTCAGGCGCAGCAGCCCGGTGTCGACGAACACGCATGTCAGCTGGTCTCCGACCGCACGATGGATCAGCGCTGCCGCCACCGCCGAATCCACCCCTCCGGACAGGCCGAGGATCACCTCCTCGCCCCCGACGCGGGAGCGGATGCGCGCGACCGCTTCTTCGAGGTAGTCGGGCATGTTCCAGTCGGCTCCGAGCCCGCACACCACGTGCAAGAAGCGCTCGAAGATGGCGCGACCTTGCAACGTGTGAGTTACCTCGGGATGGAACTGCAAGCCATACAGCTTGCGCGACTCGTCCGCCATCCCGGCGATTGGCGTGGCCGCGTTGCTGGCGATGACCTTGAAGCCCGGCGGAAGTCCGGTCACCTTGTCCCCGTGACTCATCCACACATCCAGCAACCCGTGGCCCTCGCCGTTGACCCGGTCCTGAATGCCGTCCAGCAGCAAGGAATGGCCGCGGGCGCGCACCTCGGCATAGCCGAACTCGCGTACCGCGCCGCTCTCCACCTGGCCGCCAAGTTGTGCCGCCATGGTCTGCATCCCATAGCAGATGCCCAGCACGGGCACTCCCAGCGCGAGAGCCGACTGTGGGGCGCGCGGCGTCCCGCCTTCGTATACCGAGGCGGGGCCGCCGGACAGAATGATCCCGCGCGGCGCGTATTCGCGCACGAACTGGTCGGACACATCGTGAGGATGGATCTCGCAGTACACGCGGCTCTCACGTACGCGGCGGGCGATCAACTGCGTGTACTGCGCGCCGAAATCGAGGATCAGGACTTTGTCGTGCATTCGCACCCGCGGCTCGACGCGAGAGTCAGGATCCGGCGCGAAACCGGGACACGGCTCGGTTCGGGAGTCCCTTCTTTGGCCTGGATCATTCGACCCGGTAGTTGGGAGCTTCCTTGACGATCTGAACGTCGTGGACATGCGATTCGCGCACGCCCGCGGCCGTGATCTCGACGAATTCGGCGCGCTGTTTCATGTCTGCTATGGTTTCGCAACCGACATAACCCATGGCCGAGCGCACCCCGCCCATCAGCTGCTGGATCACGGCCACCACGCTGCCCTTGTAGGGCACACGCCCCTCGACGCCCTCGGGGACCAGCTTCTCGGCGCTGTCCTCGTCGTCCTGAAAGTAGCGATCGCTCGACCCCTGTTGCATGGCCCCGAGCGAGCCCATACCGCGGTAGGACTTGTAGGACCGGCCCTGATACAGCTCGATCTCGCCCGGCGCCTCCTCCGTGCCGGCGAACAGTCCGCCGAGCATGACAGAGTCGGCGCCCGCGGCCAGCGCCTTGGCGATGTCGCCCGAATAGCGGATGCCGCCGTCGGCGATCATCGGTACATCGGTCCCGCGCAACACCGATGCTACGTCCTGGACGGCGGTGATTTGTGGGACACCCACGCCGGCAACGATGCGAGTGGTGCAGATAGAGCCCGGACCGATGCCCACCTTGACGCCGTCAGCACCGTGATCGATCAGCGACCGCGCGCCCGCGGCGGTGGCGATGTTGCCGCCGATCACCTGGATCTGCGGGAAGTTGCGCTTGACCCACTTGACCCGGTCGAGCACCCCCTGGGCGTGACCGTGAGCGGTGTCGACCACTAGCACGTCGACGCCTGCCTCGACCAGTACGGTTGCGCGCTCATCGGTCCCTTCGCCCACGCCGATGGCGGCCCCGACACGCAGCCGGCCGAGTTCGTCCTTACAGGCATAAGGATGCTCCGAGGACTTCAAGATGTCCTTCACGGTGATCAGCCCGCGCAGATGAAAGTCGCCGTTGACCACCAGCACGCGTTCGAGCCGATGCTTGTGCATCAGCTGCATGGCCTCCTCGAGCGGGGCCCCTTCTTTCACCGTCACCAGGCGCGTGCGCGGCGTCATGATGCTGCGCACGGGTTGGTCCAGGTTGGTTTCGAAGCGCAGATCTCGATTGGTGACGATCCCGACGACCCGCTCCCCCTCCACGACCGGCAATCCGGAGAACTTATGCGCGCGTTTCAGCTGGAGCACCTCGCGCACGGTCATCGTCGGCGGGATGGTCACCGGGTCCTTCACCACGCCGCTCTCGAAGCGCTTCACCTTCGACACCTCGGCCGCTTGGGCTTTTGGCGGCATGTTCTTGTGCAGGATGCCGACACCGCCCTCCTGGGCCAGCGCGATCGCGAGGCGGGCTTCCGTAACGGTGTCCATGGCGGCAGACACCACTGGAAGATTCAACTCGATGGAGCGCGTCAGCCGGGTCTTCAGGCTGACTTCACGGGGCAGGAAGGCGGAATGGGCGGGAACTAACGAGACATCATCGAAGGTGAGGGCCTTCTGAAGCACTCGCATGCTGATGATCCTTCACAAAAAAACTATTATACGCGAGCGGAGCTCTTGGGGCAGCTCCAGGGTCGACTGTGCACTTTTCCCGCCGCGTGCCGTTATCCAACTGCGAGGCAAATCCGAGGTTCTTGAGACCCGGATGTTTCCCATTCCCGAGCCACTAGAGGTGTGAGCCGATGATTCGTTACCTTCCCCTGGCGTTGTGCGTCCTGGTCCTTCCCGCCTGGGCCGACCTGTACAAGTGGACCGATGAGAACGGCAAGGTTCACTATTCGGACCAGCCCCCTACGGGCGACGTAAGGAAGGAAGAGTCCCTCAAACAGCCCAGGTCCGCGGCTGCCTCGGAGGCCCCCACCGCGGCTGCCGCCGGCAAGCCCAAGACAGCCGCCGAGCAGGACATGGAATTCCGCAAGCGGCGCGTGGAAGCGGCCGAAGCAGAAGCCAAGGCTCAGAAGGAAGCCGAAGCGGCCGACGAGAAAAAACGCAACTGCCAGCGCGCTACCGCCCAGGTCGCATCGCTCGAGCGCGGCGGGCGGCTCACCCGACCTGGACCCAACGGCGAGCAGAACTACATGACTGATCAGGAGATCGCCAAAGAGGTCGTCAACGCCAGGAAGGCAGCCGACAGCTGGTGCAAGTAACAAGCTTTAGCGGGATGACCTCCTAGTCTAGGGAGGGCTCGGAATTAGAGCTTCCCTTGGGAAGCGCGCCGCCGCCGCACCTCCTTGGGATCTGCACTGAGCGGGCGCAGGATCTCGACGCGGTCCTGGTCCCCCAGGACCGCATCGCCCGATACCAACCGCCCATACACGGCTACTCGGCCCTTTCCGAAGTCGATCTCCGGATGGCGAAGCGCCACACCGGCACGCGCAATGGCTTGCGCCACGGTCGTGCCAGCCGGGATACGCAGCCGAGTGGTGTCCTGCGCGAACGGCAGAGCATAGACCACCTCGACTTCAATCTCGCTGCTCACGTCCGATACAATTGCTCGGCGCGCCGCAGGAAAGCCTCCAGCAGCGTGTTGGCGATGTGTCTGAAGACCGGACCGACCAGCTTCTCCAGCAGGCGGCTGGAGAATTCGTAGTGCAGGCGGAACTCGATCTTGCAGGCTTGCGGCGCCAGCGGCGTGAAGCGCCACAGCCCGTCCAGTCGATGGAACGGGCCGCTCACCAGACGGATATCGATGCGCTCCGGGGGCTGGGTTCGGTTTTCGGTCTTGAAGCTCTGCTTGATGCCATGATAGTCGATCAAGATCGCAGCGCGGGTCAGCGCCCCGTCGCGCAGTTCCACTTCGGACCCGCCGCACCAGGGCAGGAATTCCGGGTATCGCTCCACATCGTCGACCAGGCGGTACATACGCTCTGCCGCATAGCCGACTAGAGCCGACTTCTCTACGAGTGCCACAAGGCCTCCGCCGTGCGCCTCTAGCCCCAGACCCCGACGGGTGAGCTGCTACAATCCCGGCCGCCGCTAACCCCCGCCGTCCCACGACGGAATCGCGCAGCAACCATGGCATGAGCATCGTAGAAAACCGCAAAGCCTTTCACGACTACTTCATCGAAGAGCGCTACGAGGCCGGTCTCGCGCTGGAGGGTTGGGAGGTGAAGTCCATCCGCGCCGGCCGGGCGCAGATCGCCGAGGCATATGTCATCGTGCGCAACGAAGAGCTCTTTCTCATCGGCTGCCACATCAGCCCGCTGCCCACCGCTTCCACCCACGTCCACCCCGATCCTGTGCGTACCCGCAAGCTGTTGATGCGCAGCGAGGAGATGAAGAAACTGATCGGCAAGGTCGAGCGGGCCGGCTACACGATCGTGCCGCTCAACCTGCACTACCGTGGGGGCTGGATCAAGCTGGAGATGGGCTTGGCCAAAGGCAAAAAGCAGCATGACAAGCGTCAGGATGCCAAAGATAGGGATTGGCAGCGAGAGCAACAGCAGTTGATGCGCCAAAAAAGGGCGACGAGGTAGCTTGCGACGGAGTCGGTCCGCGCTGTGACGCGCGCTCGGTTCGTCGAGCCTCAGCTATAGTCGAGACCCATTGCCTCCCGCACCTCACGCATGGTCTCGGATGCCATCTTGCGGGCGCTGTCGCAGCCGTCCTCTATGATATTGCGCACCAGCGTCGGATCCTCCATGTACGCCTGCGCGCGCTCACGCATCGGTTCCTGTTCCTTGAGCACGGCATCGATCACCGGCTGCTTGCACTCCAGGCAGCCGATGCCGGCGCTGCGGCATCCCTGCTGCACCCACTGCTTCGTCTTCTCGTCCGAGTAGACCAAGTGGAACTGCCACACCGGGCATTTCTCGGGCTCCCCGGGGTCGGTCCGCCGTACGCGTGCCGGATCGGTAGGCATGGTTCGGATTTTCCGCGCGACGCTCTCGGCGTTCTCGCGCAGCGTTATGGTGTTGTTGTAGGACTTGGACATCTTCTGGCCATCCAGCCCCGGCATCTTCGAGGCTTCGGTCAGCAGCGCGGCGGGTTCGGACAGGATCATCTTCCCTCCGCCCTCTAGATAACCGAACAGTCGTTCGCGGTCACCCATCGACAGGCTCTGCGCGCCATCGATCAGGGCGCGGCCCGCCTCCAACGCTTCGGCGTCACCCTGCTCCTGGTAGCGCGTGCGCAGGTCGCGGTAGACTTTGCTGCGCTTGGCGCCGAGCTTCTTGACCGCTGCCTCGGCCCTGTCCTCGAACCCCGGCTCGCGGCCGTAGATATGGTTGAAGCGCCGAGCGATCTCGCGCGTGAACTCGATGTGCGGCACCTGGTCCTCGCCCACCGGCACCAGAGTCGCGCGGTAGATGAGGATGTCGGCGCTTTGCAGGAGCGGGTAGCCGAGGAAGCCATAGGTCGACAGGTCGCGATCGGACAGTTTCTCCTGCTGGTCCTTGTAGCTCGGCACCCGCTCCAGCCATCCGAGCGGCGTGATCATGGACAGCAGCAGATGCAGCTCGGCGTGCTCCGGCACGCGCGACTGGATGAACAGTGTCGCCTGCGATGGGTCGACACCCGCCGCCAGCCAGTCGATCACCATGTCCCACACGTTTTCTCCGATCACCGCGGGATCTTCGTAATGCGTGGTCAGCGCATGCCAGTCGGCCACGAAGAAAAGGCATGGATGCTCGTGCTGCAGTTTGATCCAGTTCTTGAGCACGCCATGGTAGTGGCCGAGATGCAGGGCTCCAGTCGGGCGCATCCCGGACAGGACTCGGTCAGGGAACATGTGGGATTGTTTAGGACAGCCCGAACACAGCGTAGATCAGGTCACGGCACACGGCCACTACGGGCCCGATGACCCTGCTGAGCACTCGCGTGGCCAGCAGCGCGACGATGATGATGAGCCCATAGCGCTCAATCATAGCAAACCGGTAGGCCACCTTGTTCGGAAGCAGGCTGACCGCGATGCGTCCGCCGTCGAGCGGCGGGATCGGAACCAGGTTGAGAACCATCAGCACCAAATTGATCAATACCCCGCCTTCGGACATTTGCTCGACGGGATACGAGAAGTAGTTTGCCGGAAACAGGAGCGCAAGCCTGAGCAGAAGCGCCCATCCCAGCGCCATGAGCAGATTGGCGCCAGGCCCAGCAGCTGCGACCCACAGCATGTCGCGCTTCGGATCGCGCAGATGGCTGAAGTTGACCGGCACGGGTTTCGCCCAGCCGAACACGAACTGGCCCGCCGTCATGATCAACAGCACTACCGGAACCAGGAGCGTGCCGACGGGGTCGATGTGATTCAGCGGGTTGAGCGAGATGCGGCCGGCCTGATACGCGGTGTAGTCCCCAAAATGCCTAGCCACATAGCCGTGGGCAGCCTCATGCAGCGTGATCGCGAATACCATCGGGATCGCGAGCAGAGCGACGCGTCTCGATGATGGCCTGGAGATCCATCACGCCGTCACCCCGAACAAGCTCGGGTCGCCTTTGCCCAGCCGCAGCAACTCCGGCTCCTCGCCGGTGAGATCTACCACCGTGGTGACTTCGATGCCACACGAGCCCGCGTCCATGACCAAGTCCACCTGCTGCTCCAGGCGGGTGCGAATCTCCTCGGGCTCGTTCATCGGCAGCGCATCGCCGGGTAATATCAGCGTCGAGGATAGCAAGAGGCTCGCGCAACTCAGCCAGGAGCGCCTGCGCCACGGTGTGCTCAGGGATGCGCAAACCGATGGTCTTGCGGTGCAGGTCTTGCAACCGACGGGGGACCTCGCGCGTCGCGCGGAGGATGAAAGTAAAGCTCCCAGGTGTGGCCGCCTTCAGCAGACGGTAAGCGCGGTTATCGACCCGAGCGTAGCGCGCGATCTCCGACAGGTCGCGGCAGACCAGCGTGAAGTGGTGGCCGGCATCTACCTGCCGGATGGCGCGAATCCGTTCCATGGCCTCCTTGTCGCCGACGCGGCAACCGAGCGCGTAGCAGGAGTCAGTCGGATACACGACCAGCCCACCGTGCCGTACGATGTCCGCGGCCCGCTCGATCAGCCGCTGCTGAGGGTGCGTCGGATGGATGACGAAATACTGTGCCATGCCAGCGCGATTAACCGGAGCGCCCGGTGCATCCAGACTGCGCCCGAAGACGTAATCGTGAACGGGCGTTGCTTGGCAGCATTCTGGTGTCACCGGCAAAGGGGCGAATAGTAGCAAATGCAGCCGCCGCGTGGCGGACAACGACCCTCGAGAGGATCCAAGATGCTGACGCGTTTCATCCGGACAGCCACGCACTTCCTTGCCGCGTTCTGGATCGCAGGACCGATTGCGGTCGATGCTGACCAGTGCACGCTCCGGAGCCTGCCTCATCGCGTAACGGTTCTAGAGTTGTACACCTCTGAGGGTTGCTGCAGCTGTCCGCCCGCCGTCGCGCGCCCCGGTTTCATCCCCCCTAAAGCCGATTTGCCCGCACGTCGGCGGCTGTGAAAGAATAGCCGCCGACCATGACCCGCTTCGCCTGGGAATTCCCGTACCTCTCCCAACGCATGCCGGTGCTGGCGGCCAACGTCGTGGCGACGTCGCAGCCGCTAGCGGCGCAGGCCGGCTTGCGCATGCTTGTCAAAGGCGGAAACGCCATCGACGCAGCCCTAGCCACTGCCATCGCTTTGACCGTGGTGGAGCCAACCATGAATGGCATCGGGTCCGACGCCTTCGCGTTGGTGTGGGACCGAATGCAGCTGCACGGGTTGAATGCGTCGGGCCGCGCACCGAAAGCCTGGACTCCGGAACGGTTCGCAGGCCAAAAGAGCATGCCGGTAGCAGGATGGGATTCCGTGACCGTCCCAGGAGTGGTCTCCGGCTGGGCAGCCCTGTCGGCTCGGTTTGGGCGCCTGTCCTTCGCCGAATTGTTTGCGCCGGCGATCGGCTATGCCGAGAACGGGTTCCTGGTTTCACCGACGGTCGCGCGGCAATGGCAGACGCAGGCGCCGCAACTGATGGATCAGCCCGGTTTCGCGCAAGCGTTTCTCCCCGGCGGGCGCGCTCCTCTGGCCGGCGAGGTGTTCCGCAATCCGGCGCAGGCGCGCACGCTCGAGATCATCGCCGAGTCGCGCGGCGAAGCATTCTATCGCGGCGAACTGGCGCAGAAGATCGCAGCAGCGAGCCGTTCGCAAGGTGGCGCCATGACGGCCGAGGACCTGGCGGCGCATCAGCCCGACTGGGTCGAGCCGATCGGACAGGAATATCGGGGCCTGCGCCTGCACGAGATCCCGCCCAACGGCCAGGGCATTGCAGCGCTGATGACGCTCGGGATCCTCAGTAACTTCGATCTGGCGGAAGCTCCCGTAGATTCTGCAGACAGCCTGCACCTGCAGATGGAGGCCATGAAGCTCGCTTTCGCCGACGTCTACCGCAATGTCGCAGACCCCAGGTCGATGCGAGTCTCGGCGGAGGATTTGCTGGACCCCGATTACTTGCGCCGCCGCTGCGCGCTGATCGATCCCGCCGCCGCGCAAGACTTTGGGCACGGCGTGCCGCCGGACTCCGGAACCGTGTATCTCACGGCGGCCGACGCGAGCGGCATGATGGTGTCCTACATCCAGTCGAACTACAGCGGGTTCGGTTCTGGTGTGGTGGTGCCCGAGACGGGCATCAGCCTTCAGAACCGCGGCTTCGGATTCAGTCTGGAGTCGGGCCATCCGAATCAGGTTGGCCCCGGCAAACGGCCCTTTCACACCATCATTCCGGCGTTTACCACGCATGGCGGACAACCGCTCATGAGCTTCGGCGTTATGGGTGCGGACATGCAGCCCCAGGGCCACGTACAGATGCTGGTCCGCATCGCGGATTATGGACAGAATCCGCAGGCAGCAGCAGACGGCCCGCGCTGGAAGGTGTTCCGCGGACGGCAGATCGCGCTCGAGCACGCAGTACCCGCCCGGGTCGCGGCGGAGCTCGCCCGGCGCGGCCACCAGGTACGGCACACCGAGCGCTGGAACATGGAATTCGGCGCGGCACAGCTGATTTACCGCGTGGATGGGCGGCTACGTGGCAGCTTCGGAGCCGCGACGCGACGGGCAGGCCGTCGGCTTCTAGGAACCGGCCTGCAGCGCCTTCTCGCGAATCGCGGTCAAGCTGGTGCGCGTCGTGATGGCGTCGGGATCGATGCGCAGCTCGAGTAGCGCCGGAACGCCGGCGGCCAGCGCCTCTTCGAACGCCGGCGCGAACTGGGCCGTCTGTCTCCACCACAGCTCCGTGCGCTCCATAGGCACGCGCCAGCTGGGCGAAATCCGGGTTGCGCAGCGCGGTGCCGTAGGTGCGCGCCGGATAGTCGCGCTCCTGGTGCATGCGAATCGTGCCGTACATCCCGTTGTTGACGACCAAGAACACCACCGCGGCACCGTACTGCACCGCCGTGGCCAGTTCCTGCCCGGTCATCAGGAAGTCGCCATCGCCCGAGAAGCACACCACGGTCCGATCCGGATGCGTGAGCTTGGCGGCAACCGCAGCGGGAACGCCGTAGCCCATCGCTCCGTTGGTGGGGCCGAGCTGCGTGCGGAACCCGGTGTACTGATAGAAGCGCTGCACCCAGCCGGAGAAGTTTCCCGCACCGTTGGTGACGATGGTGTCTGCCGGCAGCCGGCTGCGCAGCCATGCAACCGCCTCGCTCAGGTTGAGCGCGCCCTGGCATCGGCACCGTGATCGAGGCTCAGCAGATACTCCTGGCGCAGCAGCTGCGTCCAGCCGCCCCACGCGAGATCCTGCGCTGGATCCAGGACTTTCGCCGATGCCGCGAACTCCTCCATGCCCTGAGTTGATCATCAGCTCTGCCTGGTAGACGCGCCCCAGCTCTTCCGGCCGCAGGATGCACGTGGACCAGTGTCTGACGCGGACGCGGCAGGTCGAACAGCGTGTAGCCGCCAGTGGTCATCTCGCCGAGCCGCGGTCCGAGCGCAAGGATGACGTCGGCCTCACGCACGCGCTTCTTCAGCTCCGGACTGATGGCGATGCCGATCTCACCCACGTAGTTGCGATGGCGGTTGTCCAGCAGGTCCTGACGCCGGAACGAACAGGCGATCGGTAGATTCCAGGCTCGGCGAAGGCGCGTACATCGTCGCACGCCTGCGCGGTCCAGTCGCCGCCGCCCAGGATCACCAATGGTCTTGAGGCGCCCCGCAGAATCTGTGCGAGGCGATCCATCTCCCGCACGCCCGGGCTGGGCTTGACCCGCTGATAGCGACGGGTCTCGGGGGTCACCGCTTGAGCTGGTCAGCATGTCCTCCGGGAGCGCAAGCACCACCGGACCCGGGCGACCGGAGACGGCGAGGTGGAAGGCGCGGCTGACGTACTCCGGGATGCGCTCGGCACGGTCGATCTGCGCGACCCATTTGGTCATCTGGCCATACATGCGTCGGTAGTCGATCTCCTGAAATGCTTCACGCTCCACCACCTCGCCGCCCACCTGGCCGACGAACAGGATCATCGGTGACGAATCCTGAAAGGCGGTGTGCACGCCGATGCTGGCGTTGGTGGCTCCCGGGACCGCGCGTGACGAAGCAGATGCCGGGACGCCCGGTGAGCTTGCCGTAGGCTTCGGCCATGAATGCCGCGCCGCCCTCTTGCCGGCAGACGATCAGGCGCATCTGCTCGCGCACGTCGTACAGCGCGTCGAGCACCGCCAGGTAGCTCTCACCCGGAACGCAGAAGGCGAGCTCGACACCATGGACCTTCAGGCAGTCCACCAGGATCTGGCCGCCGGTCTTGAGCGGCATGTTCTGATTCATGGCTTCGTTTCCCCTCGCCGGTAGTGAGCGCCGCACGCGTGCGCGTCTCTGAATCCGACGGATTATAGCCTCGCAAGTATGGCCGGTGGAATCCAGATTTCGCGGACGGATTTGGATATAATGCCGCGAGCCCCAGACCGAGCCCTATGACGCGGGCCATCCGGGACTACTGTCGAGCGCCTTGGTCCACGGACGCGTGCGGCCCGCGTAGCTGCGGGGAGACCAATCAGAACAAACTGACTTCGGGAGGATTCAAGATGGTCTGGACGCAGGTCTACGATCCGCTCGGCAATCCCTGGCTTTCCACTCTGTGCGCAGCGATTCCCATCATCGTACTGCTCGGCAGCCTGGCGTTCTTCAGACATCGCCGCACATTGGGCCGCGATTCTCGGTCTGGTGAGCGCGCTGTTCATCGCCATCGTCGTCTACGGCATGCCCACAGCCACGGCTGGTGGTGCTGCCTTCAACGGTGCGCTGTTCGGGCTGCTGCCGATCGGGTGGATCGTGCTGAACGTCATCTTCCTGTACCAGCTCACCAAGCAGAAGGGCTACTTCCAGATCCTGCAGGACAACATCGCCAACGTCACCGAAGACCGACGACTGCAACTGCTGCTGATCGCGTTCGCCTTCGGCGCATTCTTCGAGGGCGCGGCGGGATTCGGCACGCCGGTCGCAGTGACGGGCGCCATACTGATTGGGCTGGGCTTCTCTCCGCTGGCCGCTTCGGGTCTGTCGTTGATCGCGAACACCGCGCCCGTGGCCTATGGCGCGCTCGGCACGCCGGTGATCACGCTCGCGGCCGTGACCGGGTTGGATGTGAACGCGCTGTCCGCCATGGTCGGGCGCCAGCTCCCGTTCTTCTCGGTGCTGGTCCCGTTCTGGCTGATCTGGGCGTTCGCCGGCTGGCGCGGGATGGTGGGCGTGTGGCCCGCCATTCTCGTCACCGGTGTCAGCTTCGCGATCCCGCAGTTTCTCATCTCGAACCTGCACGGCCCGACGCTGGTCGATGTGGGATCGGCGGTGATATCCATGGCCTGCCTCGTGACCTTCCTCAGGTTCTGGAAGCCGAAGGAGATCTGGACCTCCACTGCACTCAAGGGTCACGAGAGGGACAGCGGGATTGCAGACGTCGCACCCACCAAGTTCGAGCAGCATCCAACCAGCCTGGTGATCCGCGCATGGATCCCTTGGTTGATCCTGAGCGTGTTCGTGTTCGCCTGGGGCTTCCAGACCACCAAGAACTTCCTGGATGGCAAGACCACGGAGACCATTACCGTGGACGGACAGACCAAGCAAAAGGTGAGCTACGCCTTCACTCGCGTCGAGATTCCCATTGCGCCATTGCATGAAAAGGTCGAGAAAGTCCCGCCGGTCGTGGTCAAGCCGGTGAAGGAGGCCGCCAAGTACAACCTCAACTGGCTGTCCGCCACCGGGTCCGGGATTTTCCTCGCGGCCATTGTGGCCGGGCTGTTCATGGGCTATTCGATCGGCGGGTTGTTCCGCCAGTATTGGGAGACGATCAAGCTGGTGAAGTTCTCGTTGCTCACCATCTCGGCCATGCTGGCTCTGGGATTCGTCACCCGCTACTCCGGGACGGACGCGACCATGGGCCTCGCCTTCGCCCACACCGGAGTCCTGTACCCCTTCTTTGGGACGCTGCTCGGCTGGCTGGGCGTTGCGTTGACCGGTTCCGACACGTCGTCCAACGTGCTGTTCGGCGGCCTGCAGAAGATTACATCGGAGCAGCTCGGCTTGAGCCCGATCCTGATGACCTCGGCCAACAGCTCCGGCGGGTGTGATGGGCAAGATGATCGATGCCCAGAGCATCGTGGTGGCCAGCACGGCGACCCGTTGGTATGGCCATGAGGGCGACATCCTGCGCTACGTGTTCTTCCACAGCATCGCGCTTGCAGCCTTGGTGGGCCTGCTGGTGACCGCGCAGGCCTACTTGCCGCCCTTCACCGACCTGGTGGTTCATCCACCCGCGGCTCAGTAGCCCCGCGCCGATAGCGAAAAAGCCCACCGGATGGTGGGCTTTTTTCTGGTCTGGTCGCTGCCAGCAAACTTCAGCGAAGCGCTCGCGTCAGTGCGCGCTTTCCGCCGCAACCGCCTTCATCGACAGGCGCAGCCGCCCCTTCTCGTCGGCCTCGAGCACCTTCACGCGCACCGACTGCCCTTCCTTCAGGTGGTCGGATACGTTCTTCACGCGCTCTTCCGCGATCTGAGAGATGTGGAGCAGGCCGTCCTTGCCCGGCAAGACGCTGACGATCGCCCCGAAGTCCAACAGCTTGAGCACTGTGCCTTCGTAGACCCGGCCGACTTCGACCTCGGCGGTGATCTCTTCGATGCGCTTCTTGGCTGCCAGGCCACCATCGGAGCTCACGCACGCGATGGTGACAGTGCCGTCTTCGGCAATATCGATGGTGGTCCCGGTTTCTTCGGTGATAGCGCGGATGACCGCGCCGCCTTTGCCGATGACGTCGCGTATCTTCTCCGGCTTGATCTTGATCACGATCATGCGCGGCGCGTAGACCGAGATCTCGGACCGCGGGCTTTCCAGCGCCTGCTTCATCAGCGACAAGATGTGGATACGCCCTTCCCGGGCCTGGTTCAGCGCAACCTGCATGATCTCCTTGGTGATGCCCTGAATCTTGATGTCCATCTGCAGCGCCGTGACACCGCGGTCGGTACCCGCCACCTTGAAGTCCATGTCGCCCAGATGGTCCTCGTCGCCGAGGATGTCGGACAGCACCGCGAAGCGGTTGCCTTCCTTGATGAGCCCCATGGCGATGCCCGCCACGTGCGCCTTCATGGGTACGCCCGCATCCATCAGCGCAAGACAGCCACCGCACACGGTCGCCATCGAGCTGGAGCCGTTGGACTCTGTCATCTCGGACACCACCCGCATCGAATAGCCGAACTCCTCCGGCGTTGGCAAAACCCCGACCAGCGCGCGCTTGGCCAGGCGCCCATGCCCGATCTCGCGCCGCTTGGGACTGCCGACACGCCCAGTCTCGCCGGTAGCATAGGGCGGCATGTTGTAGTGAAGCATGAAGCGCTCGGTGTATTCTCCCTGCAGCGCATCGATGATCTGCTCGTCGCGCGCCGTGCCGAGCGTGGCCACCGCAAGCGCCTGGGTTTCACCGCGGGTGAACAGACCCGAGCCGTGCGCCCGCGGCAGTACGCCCGTGCGTATCGAGATCGGACGCACGGTGCGGGTGTCACGCCCATCGATGCGCGGCTCTCCGCTGAGTATCCGGCCGCGGACGATCTTGGCTTCCAGATCGCTGAAGATCGTACGCACGAGGTTGTCGTCGGCGGGCTCGGTTGCCTGTTCGACCAGCTGTTTGAGCACCTGGGCCTGGAGCGCCGCGACCTGCTCCGAGCGCGACTGCTTTTGCCGAGTGCGATAGGCCTCCTGCAAGCCGGCGTCGGCGATCGCCGCAACTTTCTCGACCAGCGCCTGGTCCTTCGACCGCTGGCGTCCAGTCCCACAGGGGCTTGCCGGCCTGTTCCGCCAGTTCGTTGATCATGTTGATGACCGGCTGCATCTGCTCATGCCCGAACACCACGGCACCGAGCATGATCTCCTCGGACAGCTCGGAGGCTTCGGATTCGACCATCAGCACGGCTTGGCGGGTGCCCGCAACCACCAGGTTCAGCTGTGACGTCTTCAACTCGGTGGCGGTGGGGTTGAGGATGTACTCACCGTTCAGATAGGCGACGCGCGCGGCCCCGATGGGGCCATTGAAAGGGATGCCGGAAAGCGCCAGCGCTGCCGAGGCCCCGATCATGGCCGGGATGTCCGAGTCGATCTCGTTGTTGGACGACACCACGGTGGCAATGACCTGCACCTCGTTGTAGAAACCGTCGGGGAACAGCGGGCGTATCGGGCGGTCGATCAAGCGCGAGGTGAGGGTTTCCTTCTCGGAAGGCCTGCCCTCGCGCTTGAAGAACCCACCCGGGATCTTGCCCGCGGCGTAGGTTCGCTCCTGGTAGTCGACGGTAAGGGGAAAAAAGTCCTGGCCAGGCTTCGCCTCTTTCTTGCCGACGACGGTTACCAGGACGCAGGTATCGTCCAGGGTCGCCATGACCGCACCATGCGCCTGGCGGGCGATCTCGCCGGTCTCGAGGGTGAGGGTGTGGCGACCGAACGGGTATAGACTTTCTAACGGGGGTGATGGAGTTTACGTCCATATCATGAGGACTGGAGGGAGCGACTCGAGGGGTGGGTTAGAGCCGGGGCGGCAATCGCCCGAAGGGCCCGAGTGCGTGCGAGCACCCGGTCCAAGCTCTTCCTACTTACGCAATCCCAGCCGATCCAGCAGGCTGCGGTACTTGTCGGTTTGCGCGCGCTTAAGATAATCCAGAAGCTTGCGCCGCCTGGAAACCAGACGAAGCAGGCCGCGCCGCGAATGGAAATCCTTCACGTGGGTCTTGAAATGCTCGGTCAGTTCATTGATGCGCGCGGTCAGCAGTGCGATCTGGACTTCGGGCGAACCGGTGTCGCCGCTCGCCCGCTGATAGTCGCCGACGATGCGGGCCTTCCGGTCGGTCGTGATGGCCATATGGCTATGTCTCCGAAAAAACGTGGCATTTTAACGTTGCGCAGGGCCCGTGCTCAAGTGACATCGGCATCGGCCAGCGCCGCTTCTGTAAGGCTTCTCACGCACATCCGCTTGGGGGAAAGCAAACCCTGCCCACCAGCACCCAGCCCGAGGAATAGGCCATCCTCGGCATACAGCCGGACCGAGCCCAGGGGCTCTGAGAGCACGCTCGCCACCGTGCGGCCCTGGAGCAGGGCTTCGGCTCGGGTATGGTCTACCACCACGGCAGGCAGATCGGCCAGCAGGATGTCAGCGGGCCGCAGGCAGCCGATGCGTTCCGCCTCCGTGAGCGCTGCCAGCCGGTCCAGTCCCAAAGCGTCTTCGATCCTGAACCGGCCGATCCCCGTGCGCCGGAGAGCTTTGAGATGCGCACCACACCCAAGCCGCAGTCCGATGTCGTGCGCCAAACTCCGGATATACGTCCCCTTACTGCAGCGAACCTTGACAGAAACGTCCGCTCCTGAGATCGAAAGCAGCTCTAGAGCATGCACCGTAACTCGCCGCGCCTGGCGCTCGACGCTCTGCCCGGCCCGCGCGTAGTGGTACAGCGGCCGTCCACGGTGCTTGATTGCGCTGAACATCGGGGGCACCTGGTCGATGTCGCCCGTGAAAGCAGCGAGCGCCTCCGGCAACCGCTCTAGACAGCCCTCCGGACTGGCGTGCAGAACTGGTTCTCCGTCGGCATCGCCGGTGGTGGTGGCCATGCCAAGCCGGATGACTGCGTCATAGATCTTGTCAGCCTCCAGTAAACCTCCAGCGAACTTGGTGGCAGCTCCCAGACACACCGGGAGCAAACCGGTGGCAAGCGGGTCCAGAGTGCCTGTGTGTCCGGCCTTGACTCGGCCGAAGAGCCTGCGCACCGCTTGGAGCGCGCCGTTGGAAGACATGCCAAGCGGCTTGTCCAGCAGCAAGACTCCATCGACCGGGGTCCTCTGCCCCGCGGCAAAGGCGGGCTCAGTTGTCATCGCCGTCTCGCTCGGGAGTGAACTGCCCGCTGCTGGCGACCGCTTCGTCGATCAGGTGCGAGAGGCGTGCACCGCGCTCCACTGAGGCGTCGTACAGAAACTGGAGCTGAGGAACACTTCTGATTTTCAACGTCCGGCTCAGTTGGCTGCGGAGGAAACCGGCGGCGTGTTGCAGCGCCTCCACGCTCTGCTCGGTGGATGTGATTTCGGCCAGGGAACTGACATAGACCTTGGCATGCGAGAGGTCCCGGTTGACCTCGACTGCGGTAATCGTCACTGACCCCACCCGCGGGTCTTTCACCTCCTGCCGGATGACGCCGGACAGGTCGCGTTGGATCTGGTCCGCGATGCGAACGGCGCGGGAGAATTCTCTGGGCATGGCGAGCGGAGCGCGCGCGGGCAGCGTTGTACGCGTTTACAGCGTGCGCGCGACCTCGACCACTTCGTAGGCCTCCAGCTGGTCTCCTACTTTGATGTCGCTGAAGCTCTTGACAGAAAGTCCGCATTCGAACCCGGCCTTGACCTCGCGCACGTCATCCTTGAAGCGCTTGAGGGAGTCGAGCTCGCCGGTGTGGATGACGATGTTGTCGCGCAGGACGCGGACCATCGAGCCGCGCTTGACCACGCCTTCCAGCACGTAACACCCCGCGACCGTGCCGACCTTCGAGATGTGAAACACCTGGCGTACCTCGACCAGCCCGGTGACCGACTCCTTCTTCTCCGGTGCCAACATGCCGGACAGGGCCGACTTCACCTCATCCACCGCGTCGTAGATGATGTTGTAGTAGCGCACGTCCACGCCGTGTGCCGCGATGAGCTTCTTGGCGGTGGCATCGGCGCGCGTGTTGAAGCCGATGACCACGGCATTGGAGGCCAAAGCCAGGTTGATGTCGGATTCGGTGATGGCACCTACACCAGCGTGCACCAGGTTTACCCTGACCTCGTCGGTCGATAGTTTCTGCAACGCGTGAGACAGCGCTTCCTGGGAGCCCTGCACATCGGCCTTGATGATGAGCGACAGCGTCTTGGTGCCGGCGGCCATCTGGTCGAACATGCCTTCGAGCTTGGCGGCCTGCTGCTTGGCGAGCTTCACATCGCGGAACTTGCCTTGACGAAACAGCGCGATCTCGCGTGCCCGACGCTCATCGCCCAGCACCATTACTTCCTCGCCTGCCTGAGGCACGTCGGACAATCCCTGGATCTCCACTGGGATAGAGGGGCCGGCATCGGGAACGCTGTGCCCGCTTTCGTCAAGCATCGCCCGGACCCGACCGAACACGGCGCCCGCCAGAACGATGTCACCGCGCTTGAGGGTGCCTGACTGTATCAGCAGGGTTGCGACGGGGCCGCGGCCTTTGTCCAGCCTGGACTCGATCACGATGCCTCTGGCCGGCGTGGTTTTCGGCGCCTTCAACTCCAAGACCTCCGCCTGCAGCAGCACGGATTCCAGCAGCGAATCGATCCCCTTCCCGGTCTTGGCAGACACGTCCACGAACATGGTGTCGCCGCCCCACTCCTCGGGCACGACCTGCTGCGAGGCCAGCTCTTGCCGGATGCGCTCAGGGTTGGCTTCGGGCTTGTCGATCTTGTTCACGGCGACAACCATGGGGACCCGGGCTGCTCTCGCGTGATGGATCGCTTCGATGGTCTGGGGCATGACGCCATCGTCGGCCGCCACAACCAGGATCACGAGGTCCGTGACCTTCGCCCCACGCGCTCGCATGGCGGTGAACGCCTCGTGACCGGGCGTGTCCAGGAACGTGATCATTCCGCGCGGCGTCTCGACGTGATAGGCGCCGATGTGTTGTGTGATACCCCCGGCTTCTCCGCTGGCGACTCGAGTCCTGCGGATGTAGTCCAGCAACGAGGTCTTGCCGTGGTCGACGTGACCCATCACGGTGACCACCGGGGCGCGCGGCTCGGGGACGCGCGTCCTGCTCCTGATGCGAGTCGACCAGCAACGCTTCCGGATCGTCCAGCTTGGCGCGTTTGGCGACGTGCCCCATCTCCTCGACCGACGATCATCGCGGTGTCCTGGTCCAGCACCTGGTTGATGGTGACCATGGTGCCGAGCTTCATCAGCGTCTTGATCACCTCAGCGGCCTTCACCGACATCTTCTGCGCCAGGTTGGCGACCGTGATCGTCTCTGGAATCAAGGACCTCGTGCACGATCGGTTCGGTCGGAAGCGAGAACCCATGCGCGGACGCGGCAGCCGGTCTCCGTCTCGGTCTTGACTCTGGCGTGGCGGTCCTTGCGCGCGTGCCAACCTGCCCCGCCGACTTCGCCGCCTCGCGTCTTGATGGTGCGCTTCTTCGCGCTCTCGTCGCGCCAGACGACCTGCTTGACCTGCTTCTTCGCTGTCTTCTTGTCACCGGTGTCACCCGGTCTGGAAGCCGGCTTGTGCAGCGTCCCGGTCGCGGCTGGTTTGGCTTCCGCGGTGACGGCCGCGGCAGCCGGCGCGGTATCCGCACTCGACGGGACAGCGGGCGCTTGCGCCTGAGTTGCCTCGGACGCAGGCGGCGCCTCCGCCACTGGCTCCTGGGCGACCTTGCGTTTCTTCTGGCGCTCCTGCTTGGCGGCTACGTCGGCAGCTTGACGTGCGATCAGCTGCGCCTGCTTTCGCGCTTCCTCCTCGCGGATCGCGGTCTGCTCCGCGTCGATCGGGGCAGGTGTGGAGGTGACCGGCGCCTCGGGTGCAGCGGTCGTGCGCATCGCGCTTGACCAAGACTCGCTTCTTGCGCACTTCGACCTGGATGGTCCGTGCCTTCCCGGTGCTGTCCGCCTTCTTGATTTCGGTGGTCTGTCGGCGGGTGAGGGTGATCTTGTTCTTGGTTTCCTTCGTGCCGTGCACCGCGCGCAGGTACTCGAGCAGCTGCGTCTTGTCCTGCTCGGTCAGCAGTGTGTCGTCCACCAACTGCTTGTTGACGCCCGCAGCATGCAGCTGCTCCAGCAGCAGGGATGACGGTACCCCGAGCTCCTTGGCGAACTGGGCAACGTTTGTATGTGCCATCTATCTGCCCCTCTTCCCTAGCGCGGCCGCCCGCCCATCATGCGAACCAGGGCGCACGCGCCGCCATGATCAGCGTCTTCGCGCGCTCTGCTTCCATGTTGGTCAGCTCCACCAGGTCGTCCACCGCGAGCTCGGCCAGATCTTCCTGCGTGTGAATGCCCTTTGCGGCGAGCAGCCGAGCCGTCTGGCCATCCATGCCCTCCAGGGCCTGCAGATCCGACGCAACCTCCTCGACCTTCTCTTCACTGGCGATGTTCTGCAGCAGAAGCGCGTTGCGAGCCCGGCTGCGCAGCTCGTTGACTGTCTCCTCGTCGAATTGTTCTATCTCCAGCATCTCGTTGATGGGAATGTAGGCGACCTCCTCGAGACTGTTGAACCCCTCTTGCACCAGGATGTCGGCCACCTCTTCGTCTACATCCAGCTTCTCCATGAACAGCGTCTTGATGGCTGCGGATTCCTCTTCGTTCTTTTTCTGGGACTCCTCCTCGGTCATGATATTGAGTTCCCAGCCGGTCATCTCGCTTGCGAGCCTGACGTTCTGCCCGCTGCGACCGATGGCTTGCGCCAGGTTGTCCTCGTCCACGACGATGTCCATGCTGTGCCGGTCTTCGTCCACGACGATGCTGCTGACCTCGGCAGGCGCCAGGGCATTGATCACGAACTGGGCAGGATCTGGCGACCACAAGATGATATCGACCCGTTCCCCAGCTAGCTCGGAGGTCACTGCCTGGACGCGGGAACCGCGCATGCCCACGCAGGTGCCGATCGGATCGATACGCGCATCATTGGATTTGACCGCGATCTTGGCCCTGGAGCCTGGATCGCGGGCCGCCGCCTTTACTTCGAGCAAGCCTTCCTCGATCTCCGGAACTTCCAGCTCGAACAGCTTGATCAAGAAGTCAGGGACGATGCGAGACAGGACCAGCTGCGGTCCGCGGCTGCTGCGATCGATCTTCAGAAGGAAGGCCCGCACGCGATCGCCGACGCGCAGGTTCTCCTTCGGGATCATCTGATCGCGAGGCAGGACAGCCTCAATGCGGCCGGACTCCACGATGGCGTTGCCGCGCTCGATGCGCTTGATCGTGCCGGTTACCAGATGTTCCTTGCGCGCCAGGAAATCGTTCAGGATCTGCTCGCGCTCAGCGTCCCGGATCTTCTGCAGGATCACCTGCTTGGCAGTTTGCGCCCCAATGCGACCAAACTCGACGGGTTCGAGCGGCTCCTCGATATACTCGTCGAGCTGGATGTCCGGCACAAGCGCGCGCGCCTGATCGAGCGTCATCTCACGATCGGGCGCCTCCAGCGTCTCATCGGGCACCACATGCCAACGACGGAAGGAACGATAGTCTCCCGTGTTGCGGTCGATCTCGACGCGGACCTCCACGTCCTCGCGGAAACGTTTCTTGGTGGCCGACGCCAACGCCTGTTCCAGAGCGCCGAACACGATATCCTTGTCGACGTTCTTTTCCCGAGCCAGGGCATCAACCAAAAGCAAGATCTCTCGGCTCATACTCGGTCTCCGCTATAGATTTGGTACCAACCTGGCCTTTTCAACCTGGGCAAGCTCCAGCGGGAGAATGGCCCCGTCCACCTCCAGATTCAGCTGCGCTTCGCTCACTCCTCTCAGAATGCCGACGAAATTCTTGCGTCCCTGGATGGGCACTCGCATGCGCACCCGGGCCCGTTCCCCCTCGAATCGGCGGAAGTCCTTTGGCTGGCGCAGTCGCCGATCTAGCCCCGGGGAGGAAACCTCCAGGCGACTGTAGTCGACCGCCTCCACGGCAAACAGCCGCGCGAGGTGGTTGCTTACCGCCACGCAGTCGTCCACGTTCACCCCGCCCGGGCGATCGATGAACACGCGAACCAACCCGCCCTGGCGAGGCTGTTCCAGGTCCACGACCTCGAAACCAAGCCCGTTGACCGTTTTCTCGAGTAGCGCGCCCAGGTCTTTGTGGTCCATCACAAACAAAAAATGGGCGTGCCGCCCATTAAAGTTCTAATTTTGAAAGTTTAACAGATGGCAACGCCGATTCCAAGGTGCCCGGGAAGGGAGGTCCCGGGGCGCCTCGACTCGTGCGCGCTCGCGAGTTGCATACGACGGCGTTCGAGCAGCTCGCAAAAGCGGCTCGGCGATGACCTACTTTGGCTCCCACATAACCTGCGCAGAGGGCAGGTTAGTGTTCGCCTCAGCCGGCTCGGCGCGCTGCGCGCGCCCGCAGGCTGCACGCTGTTGCTCCGCGTGAAGCGGTCATCGTCGGCACCCACAAAGCAAAACGCCCCGAGCATCTGGCCCAGGGCGTTTTCCTTTGTAGGGTCCTGACGATGACCTACTTTCACGCGGTATACCCCGCACTATCATCGGCGCGACTGCGTTTCACGGTCCTGTTCGGGATGGGAAGGCGTGGTTCCACAGCGCTATGTTCGTCAGGAATTCAGGTGTCGGATGTCAGATGACAGATGTCAGAACTGACATCGCTAACGCATTCTGGAAGAAGTAAGGGGTTCGATGATTGTGCCAAGCACTGCAGATGCTCTGAGCAGTTCTGATCTGTCCTGATATCCTGACATCTTAACTTTGAGCGACGCTCAAGGTTATAGGATCAAGCCGCACGGGCAATTAGTACCGGTTAGCTCAAGGCGTTACCGCCCTTGCACACCCGGCCTATCAACGCGGTGGTCTTCCGCGACCCTTCAGGTGGCGTTAACCTCCACGGGACGTCTCATCTCGGGGCAAGTTTCGCGCTTAGATGCTTTCAGCGCTTATCTCTTCCGCACGTAGCTACCCGGCAATGCCACTGGCGTGACAACCGGTACACCAGAGGTGCGTCCACTCCGGTCCTCTCGTACTAGGAGCAGCCCCCCTCAAACGTCCAACGCCCACGGTAGATAGGGACCAAACTGTCTCACGACGTTTTAAACCCAGCTCACGTACCACTTTAAATGGCGAACAGCCATACCCTTGGGACCGGCTACAGCCCCAGGATGTGATGAGCCGACATCGAGGTGCCAAACTCCCCCGTCGATGTGAACTCTTGGGAGGAATCAGCCTGTTATCCCCGGCGTACCTTTTATCCGTTGAGCGATGGCCCTTCCATTCAGAACCACCGGATCACTATGGCCTGCTTTCGCACCTGCTCGACTTGTCCGTCTCGCAGTCAAGCTCGCTTGTGCCATTACACAATAAAGTACGATTTCCGACCGTACCTAGCGAACCTTCGCGCTCCTCCGTTACTCTTTGGGAGGAGACCGCCCCAGTCAAACTGCCTACCATGCACGGTCCCCACCCCCGATAAAGGGGGCTAGGTTAGAACCGCAATGACATCAGGGTGGTATTTCAACGTCGCCTCCATGAGGGCTAGCGCCCCCACTTCATAGGCTCCCACCTATCCTACACAGATCCCATCACAGTCCAATGCAAAGCTACAGTAAAGGTGCACGGGGTCTTTCCGTCTAGCCGCGGGTAGATTGCATCATCACAACCATTTCAACTTCGCTGAGTCTCGGGTGGAGACAGTAGAGCCATCGTTACGCCATTCGTGCAGGTCGGAACTTACCCGACAAGGAATTTCGCTACCTTAGGACCGTTATAGTTACGGCCGCCGTTTACCGGGGCTTCGATCAAGAGCTTGCACCCCATCACTTAACCTTCCGGCACCGGGCAGGCGTCACACCCTATACGTCCACTTGACGTGTTTGCAGAGTGCTGTGTTTTTATTAAACAGTCGCGGCTCCCGTTTCACTGCAACCGCCTCGGGCTCCAGGAGCAAGTCACTTCACCCTACCGCGGCGCACCTTATCCCGAAGTTACGGTGCCAATTTGCCGAGTTCCTTCACCCGAGTTCTCTCAAGCGCCTGAGAATTCTCATCTCGCCCACGTGTGTCCGTTTACGGTACGGTCTTGATGTGACTGAAGCTTAGAGGCTTTTCCTGGAAGCTTGGTATCTGAGCACTTCGCACCCTAAAGGGTGCTCGTCATCACGCCTTGGCTAAGATCCCCGGATTTGCCTAAGGACCACGCCTACACGCTTGAACCGGGATGTCCAACACCCGGCCGCCATAACCTTCTTCGTCCCCCCATCGCATCACACCAAGGTATCGGAGTATTGACCGATTTCCCATCAGCTACGCGTTTCCGCCTCACCTTAGGGGCCGACTCACCCTGCGCCGATGAACGTTGCGCAGGAAACCTTGGGCTTTCGGCGAGCAGGCCTTTCACCTGCTTTATCGCTACTCATGTCAGCATTCGCACTTCCGATACCTCCAGGCGACCTCTCGATCACCCTTCACAGGCCTACGGAACGCTCTCCTACCGCGTGTGCAATCCCCTCAGAATCGCGCTCTCGCTCAGCACGGCTCGACTTTCAGCAAACGTTCGCTTTCGCGACTTGCAACGCACTCAGGTGGATTGCACACACCCCTAGCTTCGGTTATTGGCTTACAGCCCCGTTACATCTTCCGCGCAGGACGACTCGACCAGTGAGCTATTACGCTTTCTTTAAAGGATGGCTGCTTCTAAGCCAACCTCCTGGCTGTCTGAGCCTTCCCACCTCGTTTGCCACTTAGCCAATCATTGGGGACCTTAGCTGAGGGTCTGGGTTGTTTCCCTCTCGACTACGGACGTTAGCACCCGCAGTCTGTCTCCCGTGCTCGACTCTTCCGGTATTCGGAGTTTGCCATGGTTTGGTAGGGCTAAACGCCCCCCTAGCCATAACAGTGCTCTACCCCCAGAAGTCACACACGAGGCACTACCTAAATAGCTTTCGGAGAGAACCAGCTATTTGCGGATTTGTTTAGCCTTTCACCCCTACCCACAGCTCATCACCTACTTTTTCAACAGTAGTGCGTTCGGCCCTCCAGTAGGTGTTACCCTACCTTCAGCCTGGCCATGAGTAGATCATCCGCTTTCGGGTCTACACCAGCTAACTCAGTCGCCCTGTTCGGACTCGCTTTCGCTTCGCCTACCCTATACGGTTAAGCTCGCTAGCCAATGTAAGTCGCTGACCCATTATACAAAAGGTACGCGGTCACCCCTGCTTTAATGGCTCTCGATGTCTTAGTTTCCCTGCTGCATTTCAGCAGGATCTATTTCATCAAGATAGTTCTTTGACTCGCTCGCCTCGCTTGACGCTCGGCTCACTCGTCGAAAGAACCCGGCGCTCATGACATCGCCATTAAAGCAGGGGCTCCCACTGTTTGTATGCATGCGGTTTCAGGATCTATTTCACTCCCCTCCCGGGGTTCTTTTCGCCTTTCCCTCACGGTACTGGTTCACTATCGGTCGATTACGAGTATTTAGCCTTGGAGGATGGTCCCCCCATCTTCAGACAGGATTTCTCGTGTCCCGCCCTACTTGTCGCACCCTTAGTTCCACACGCTCGTTTTCGCATACGGGGCTCTCACCCACTTTGGCCGGCCTTTCCAGACCGTTCTGCTAACTCGCGTGCTAAATGATGCTGGCTGCTCCGATTTCGCTCGCCACTACTCTCGGAATCTCGGTTGATTTCTGTTCCTCTCCCTACTGAGATGTTTCAGTTCAGGAGGTTCGCTCTACCCACCCTATGTATTCAGCTGGGAGTGACCCTTGCGGGCCGGGTTTCCCCATTCGGACATCCTCGGATCAAAGCCCGTTTGCCGGCTCCCCGAGGCTTTTCGCAGGCTGCCACGTCCTTCTTCGCCTGTAATCGCCAAGGCATCCACCACATGCACTTATTCGCTTGATCCTATAACTTTGAGCGCTCTCAGGTATCAGCTGTCAGCGCTCAGGCATAAATGGCGTGCAGACTCAGCTGTACGCCTGTTCTTGCCGAGAGCCGACATGCTGAATGCCGACCACAGCCGAACCAGCTACAGGTCTACTTCAGCGCTTGGTTGCCATCGCCTCACCCAAATCTCAGATGAGGCAACGATACAATCATCAAACCCAGTCGATCTCGTGCCGCTCAAGCTCCTCAGGACGTAACCTCTCCCCGCGGATCTCAAACAGGATCCGATCGATTTACTTCTTCCAGATTTTTAAAGAACAGTTTCCAGCTATCAGCTTTCGGCTCTCGCCACTCGGCTAAGAGCACAAACCTGATCGTTGGAGACTGCAGCCGCTTTTCTGTCTGCAACTGACTGCTGACAGCCGACTGCTGACAGAATGGTGGAGCTGATCGGGATCGAACCGACGACCCCCTGCGTTGCAAACGCAGGTGCTCTCCCAGCTGAGCTACAGCCCCGCATCAAAGATCAGGAATCAGGAATCAGACATCAGAACAACGGATGGCGCAAAGCACCGTTTCGCTTTTCTGACCCCTGATCCCTGAACTCTGATCCCTGATGTGGTGGGTCTGGGTGGACTTGAACCACCGACCCCACGCTTATCAAGCGTGTGCTCTAACCAACTGAGCTACAGACCCCCCTCAGGGATCAGTAGTCAGTCGTCAGGTATCAGTATCTCGAGGAGCAGCGCCTCGCGCCGCGCGTGATTCTGCTGACCCCTGCACACCTGCCCACTGACACCTGATGCAGCCGATAGGCTGTGGACACTAAGACGGGCTTGAGGTACATCAGCCGACAGCTCGAGCGGCTGATCCTGAGCCCTGACTGGACCCTGCTTCTCGTGAAAGGAGGTGATCCAGCCGCACCTTCCGGTACGGCTACCTTGTTACGACTTCACCCCAGTCATGAATCTCACCGTGGTCGGCGCCCCCCTTGCGGTTAGGCAACCGGCTTCTGGTGAAACCCACTCCCATGGTGTGACGGGCGGTGTGTACAAGACCCGGGAACGTATTCACCGCGACATTGCTGATCCGCGATTACTAGCGATTCCGACTTCATGCAGTCGAGTTGCAGACTGCAATCCGGACTACGACGCACTTTCTGGGATTGGCTCCCCCTCGCGGGTTGGCAGCCCTTTGTATGCGCCATTGTATGACGTGTGAAGCCCTACCCATAAGGGCCATGAGGACTTGACGTCATCCCCACCTTCCTCCGGTTTGTCACCGGCAGTCTCACTAGAGTGCCCTTGCGTAGCAACTAGTGACAAGGGTTGCGCTCGTTGCGGGACTTAACCCAACATCTCACGACACGAGCTGACGACAGCCATGCAGCACCTGTGTCCAGGCTCCCTTTCGGGCACACCCAACTCTCATCGGGCTTCCTGGCATGTCAAGGGTAGGTAAGGTTCTTCGCGTTGCATCGAATTGATCCACATCATCCACCGCTTGTGCGGGTCCCCGTCAATTCCTTTGAGTTTTAACCTTGCGGCCGTACTCCCCAGGCGGTCAACTTCACGCGTTAGCTTCGTTACTAATGGGTTTAACCCCACCAACAACCAGTTGACATCGTTTAGGGCGTGGACTACCAGGGTATCTAATCCTGTTTGCTCCCCACGCTTTCGTGCATGAGCGTCAGTGCTGGCCCAGGAGGCTGCCTTCGCCATCGGTGTTCCTCCACATCTCTACGCATTTCACTGCTACACGTGGAATTCCACCTCCCTCTGCCACACTCAAAGCTACCCAGTCTCAAGCGCAATTCCTAGGTTAAGCCCAGGGCTTTCACACCTGACTTAAGTAACCGCCTGCGCACGCTTTACGCCCAGTAATTCCGATTAACGCTCGCACCCTACGTATTACCGCGGCTGCTGGCACGTAGTTAGCCGGTGCTTCTTCTGTGAGTACCGTCATTAGTCACAGGTGTTAGCTGTAACCGTTTCGTTCCCACCGAAAGAGCTTTACAACCCGAAGGCCTTCTTCACTCACGCGGCATGGCTGGATCAGGGTTGCCCCCATTGTCCAAAATTCCCCACTGCTGCCTCCCGTAGGAGTCTGGGCCGTGTCTCAGTCCCAGTGTGGCTGATCATCCTCTCAGACCAGCTACCGATCGTCGCCTTGGTAGGCCTTTACCCCACCAACTAGCTAATCGGACATCGGCCGCTCCAATCGCGCGAGGCCCTTTCGGGTCCCCCGCTTTGCTGTCGCCAGCTCATGCGGTATTAGCCCATCTTTCGACTGGGTTATCCCCCACAACTGGACACGTTCCGATGTGTTACTCACCCGTTCGCCACTCGCCACCAGGGTTGCCCCCGTGCTGCCGTTCGACTTGCATGTGTAAAGCATGCCGCCAGCGTTCAATCTGAGCCAGGATCAAACTCTTCAGTTCAATCCGTAAAACTCGCAAATCTAAACGCGGTCCAAGCCCCAGACCCCTCTCGGGCACCAGGCCAAACCTCATTTACCGTGCGAGCACTTCAATTCTTGCACGCCCCAAACCAGTCTCATCGTCCATCGGGCTCGCGCCCAAATCCGACGCAAACTTGCCCAGGGCACCCGACCAAAGTGCCCACACCTATCGGCTGTAAATTTTTAAAGAGCGGTGTCGGCTTCCCGACGAGAGGGGCGCATTATACAGAGTGACCCTAGGAGGTCAAGCCCTGAAAACGGAGATTTTCCGGGGTGTTAGGAACGAAACGGAAAAGCCCCGCCACGTAAGGCGTGTAGGGCGCGATCAGGTCAACTTGACGCGGGCGAACTTGCGCTTGCCGACCTGTAGGACGACTTCCTGCCCCTTATTCAGCACCAGTCCCTTGTCGCTCACCTTCTGCCCGTCGATGCGCACTCCACCCTGATCGATCATGCGCATCGCCTCGGAGGTGCTCGCCGTAAGGCCGACATGCTTGAGGACTTGAGCAAGTGGAATGGAGTCCATCTCAACCGCGATCGCGTGCTCTGGAATGTCCTCGGGCATCTCACCCTGCTTGAAGCGCGCCTCGAAATCCGCGAGCGCTTTTTCGGCTGCGGTACGATCATGAAAGCGCGCAACGATCTCCTGAGCGAACGTCACTTTGATGTCCCGTGGATTGCGGCCAGCCGCGACCTCCGCTTTCCATCCGTCGACGACGCTCATCGGCTCGAACGACAGCAGCTCGATGTAGCGCCACATCAACTCGTCGGAAATCGACATCAGCTTGCCGAAGATCTGCTCTGGCGGCTCGTTAATACCCACATAGTTGCCGAGCGACTTGGACATCTTGTTCACGCCATCCAGCCCTTCGAGCAGCGGCATGGTCAGGATGCACTGAGGCGGCTGATCGTAGTGCTTCTGCAGCTCGCCCGACCAGCAGGTTGAACTTCTGGTCGGTGCCTCCCAGCTCGACGTCCGCCCGCAACGCGACGGAGTCGTAGCCCTGCACCAAGGGATACAGAAACTCGTGGATAGCGATCGGCTGGTTGCCACGGTAGCGCTTGCCGAAATTCATCGCGTTCCAGCATCCGCGCCACCGTGTGCTTGGCGGCGAGCCGATGAGATCCGCTGCGGGCATAGGGTCGAACCAGGTCGAGTTGAAAGCGATCTCGGTCTGCTCGGATCGAGGACTTTGACACCTGATCCCTGTATGTCCTGGCGTTGTCCTCAATCTGCTCGCGTGACAGGGGCGGTCGAGTGGCATTCTTGCCGGTGGGATCACCGATCATTCCGGTGAAATCGCCAATGAGGAAGATCACGTGATGCCCTAGTTCCTGGAATTGGCGCATCTTGCTGAGCAGCACGGTGTGACCGAGGTGCAGGTCAGGTGCGGTAGGGTCGAACCCCGCCTTAACGCGTAGCGGGCGGCCCAATTCGAGCTTCTGAGCCATCTCCTGTTCAAGGAGCAGCTCTTGGCAGCCGCGTTTGATGACCTTCAGGCTTTCCTGTACGCCGGGCATGAATATCCATGAGCCTCGTGGACGGGCGACACGGGGCAGGAGGCTGGTTGTGCGCCCCATCGCCCGATCGCGGCTTTTCTGCTAACCTTCAGCCAGTTGCGCTCGACCGATGGCAAAAAGGAGAACGGGATTCTAGCGGAAAAGGCTCTACGCCTCACCCCAGCCAACCTGCAGCGAGGTCGCGTATCGCGGAGTGGGCTGGTGGCACTCGCGGTATTGCCCCTCCTTGGAGTGGTGGCGGCCTTCGGCATCGCGCCGGACACGGCAACGGAGACCGTGGTCCTACACCGGGTGATCCAGGACGTGCCTTTGCCCCTGTCCGTGGATACGGCGGAGGAGGAATCGGCCCAGTATTGGCGGGAAGAACGGATCCAGCGCGGCGACACGATCGGCTCGTTGCTGGCCCGCCTTCAGGTCACCGACCCCGAGGCGATAGCCTATTTGCGAGGGGCCCGTCACGTGCGCTCCCTGTATCAGCTGGTTCCGGGCCGCACCGTGCGCGCTGTAACCACGGACGAGGGCGAGCTGGTCAAGCTGCGCTATCTCCGAAGCGACGGGACTGAGTTGACAGTTGACAAGCGCGGGGAAGATTTCTTCGCTCGTGAACAGACGCTGCCAAACTGAAAGACGGCTGCAGATGAGTTTGGGCGAGATTCAGTCGTCGCTGTTCGCGGCAACGGACGCCGCGGGCCTCAGCGACAGCGTTGCCCTACAGCTA
>CAVPKE010000016.1:0-333430 GCA_963705615.1 uncultured beta proteobacterium
GTCAATAGAACGTAGCGCTACCGCGCGTTTGACAAGGCTGGGGGTAATGATAAAGTATTACTATGAGTAAGGTGACCAAGAAACTACAGGTCTCTATTCCCAAGAGCCTCGCGGATCGCTACGGTATTCGTGCGGGCGACGATCTTGAGTGGGAGCCCGCCGGAGACAACCTCCGCGTTCGACTGGCAATAACGCCCGAGTATCGATTCGATCTCAGCGATCGTTTGCGCCTCTTTGACGAGGCCACCGACCGTCAAACGCGACGACAGACGATACGCAGCCTTCAGGTCGAACAGGATCGCGGTTGGACGCGCCAAGGCCTCTATACCGCTGATGACAGCACTGGTTGACACCAACGTCTTGGTCTATCGCTTCGATGCGCGCTTCCCGGAGAAGCAACGAGTCGCGACCAACCTCCTGCGCGACGGCATCCTCGAGGATAGTATCCGCGTGCCGCATCAAGCGATCTTGGAGTTCGTGGTCGCCGTAACACGCGTCAAGGGTTCGGACGCCCAAGCCCTGCTGTCGCTCGATGACGCACGACGAGAAGCCGAAGAATTCCTCGCGGAGTTCAAGGTACTGTATCCGACGGAAGCGGTACTGCGCACTGCAATCCACGGGTCCGCGACTTATCAGATGTCCTGGTTCGATGCGCATCTTTGGGCGTATGCGGAGCACTATGGCTTGGAGGAAATCGTGACGGAGGATTTTGAGCACGGTCGCTTGTTCGGATCAGTAAGGATACGCAATCCGTTCATACTCCGTTCGCCAACGTCATGAGTTCAAACGGCGCGGCAGCGATGATTGGCTTCACGGATGAGGCGTCCAACCAGCGCATTGCCGCCATGGAGCCGCTGGAGACCGCTCGCAACGATGGGTTCACGGCTCAGCTAGTCCGGGCTTCGCATTCTCACCCGAGGTCTGGTGTTCGCTCGAAGAGATTCAGCTCATCTGACTTTCAGGTTGTTACCTTAAATAGAGAAAAGAAGTTCGCAGACGTCGCTTCAGCAACCTCCACGAACCCAATCTCCTTGATCTCGCTGATTTGCTCCGCGACCCGGCGTACGTACGCCGGCTCGTTAGTCTTACCCCGGTATGGCGTGGGAGCGAGATACGGAGAATCGGTTTCGATCAGCACGCGCTCAAGCGGTACGTTGCGGGCGACCTCTTGAAGGTCTCTCGCGTTGCTGAACGTCACGATGCCCGAGAAGGAAATATAGAAGTTCATGGCCATCGCCCGTTCGGCAACGGACAGGCTTTCAGTGAAGCAATGCATAACGCCGCCAACCTCGTTGGCGCCCTCGGACTTCAGAATCGCCAGCGTGTCCTCGGGTGCCTGGCGGCTATGGATGATCAGGGGCTTCGAACAGCGACGGGCGGCCCGGATGTGGGTGCGGAAGCGTTCCCGCTGCCAGTGCAGATCTCCGGTCTCCCGATAGTAGTCGAGGCCCGTCTCCCCAATCGCGATGACTCGAGGGTGTGCGGCCAACTCGGCCAGCCGGTCGGCAGTTGGCTCCGCTTCCCCGTGCTGGTTCGGATGAACCCCCACGGAGGCATAGATGTTCGGGAACCGTTCCGCGATCGCCAGTACCTCGGGGAAGGTCCCGAGACTCACGCTGACGCAGAGTGCGTGAGTTACGCCCGCTGCCTGCATTCGGGACATCACGCCCTCGAGATCGCCGGTCAGCTCGGGAAAATTGATGTGGCAGTGCGAGTCGACCAGCACGGCTCTGCAGCAACCTAGCCGGTCAAAGCGTGTGGGTGGGACGGTTTAGTTGGAGCTGACCGCCCAACAGAGACTCGATCCGGGATTTGGCGAGCGCCCCGCTCCCGTCGTCTTTGAACTGGACCCCCACTCCTTGGACGCGGTTACCGTGACAGCCCGGCGGGGTGATCCAAATGACTTTACCGGCGACTGGAAGCTTGTGAGGGTCGTCCAGGAGCGTGATCAACATGAAAATCTCGTCGCCGAGCTTGTAGCTCCGGGCTGTGGGGATGAAGATACCGCCTCCCCTGACGAACGGCATATAAGCCGCATACAGGATGGCCTTCTCTTTGATGTTGAGGGAGATTGCACCGGGCCGGGGCAGCCCCGAGGGCGCTGCTGCGGACATCAGGGTTGTTGCCTTGAGATCATGCGGGTGTATCGGATAGCCAATTGTTCGATGACGAGGCGTGCATTCAAAGGATGCTCCAGCGTGCGGGCTGCAGCAACCAGTTCGTCTATCAGGCTCTTGAGCTGGTTTACGTCTGCGTTATCGGCAAGCTCGCGCAGTTTTTCAGCGTAGTCGGGGTTATAGCGCACCCGGTTGGCGAGGCGCGACGACAGCAGATCGTAGCACCAGCGCTGTAAAAGCTGGCAGACCAGTGGTAGTTCCCCAGGGTCCATTTCAGCGGCTAGGTCGGCTGGATCGCCGTTCCGACTGACCAGGAGGTCGTTAAGCACTCGGCGTCTACGCGAGAAGCCGCTCCGAGCCAGTCCTGCCGCAGTGAGTGGAGCAAAGCCTGCATGCGCAAGCGCGATCTCCGGGTTCTCGACCCCTTCGGCGGCGAGCCAGTTCAGCGCGATGTCACGCGGAGGCACGGGGAAGTCCAGGCGAAAACAACGGCTGCGTATGGTCGGCGGAAGCCGCTGTGGGCGGTCGGTAACTAGAACAAACACCGTCCGGGCCGGGGGTTCCTCCAAGGTTTTTAGCAACGCACTTGCTGCGCTCGCATGGAGGCGGTCGGCGGGCTGGATCAGGACGACTTTGGCCCCGGCGAGCTGGGATGCCATGATCAGGAAATCGGTCAGCTCGCGGACCTGGCCCACGAGGATGGTGCCGGCGTCGTGTTTGGCCGACGGCGCACCACTGGCCGAAGCGTCCGACACTTCCCCCCTCCCCTCATCCACCGTCGGCTCGACGAGGCGGAAGTCGGGGTGTGAACCGGCCAAGAATAGTCGGCAGGACATACAGACACCGCATGGCTCACCTCCAACTCGACGATCGGCGCAAAGCACTCCTTGCGCAAGCATGCGGGCGAAAGTTCGCTTGCCCGCGCCTCGGGGTCCCGCCAGGAGTAGGGCTCCGGTCGGGCTACCCGAATGGGCGTGCAGCATTTTCCAGTTAGCCTCAGTCCATGGATAAATCATTGTTGTTCAATATATTGAGATAATATCCTCAAGTGTTCTCTCAATATCAACTATGCTCCGAGTGGAGTCGATCACCCGGAAGCGTTGCGGATCGCGAGCGGCTCGATCCAGATATCCGGACCGCGCCCGCTCGAAGAAATCGGCCCGCTCTCGTTCGAATCGATCCCGCGGCTGTCCGGGATCCAAGCGCTCCTGGCCCACGTGCGCCGGGACGTCGAAGAACAGCGTAAGGTCCGGCTGCAGGCCGCGCTGAACCCATTCCTCGAGGATCTCCAACCGCGCCACGCTCACTCCCCTGCCCCAACCTTGGTAGGCGAAAGTTGCATCTGTGAAGCGGTCGCAGAGAACCACTTGGCCTGCCGCGAGCGCAGGCAGGATCACGCGCTCCAGGTGCTCCCGGCGGGCTGCAAACATGAGCAGCGCCTCTGTCTCCGGATGGATCGGGTACTCCGAATGCAGCAACAGCTCTCGAAGGTCCTCTCCTAGCGGGGTTCCCCCCGGTTCGCGCGTTGCGACAACGCGACGGCCGCGACGCGTAAAGTACTCGCGCAGCCACTGCAGATGTGTGGTCTTCCCTGCGCCGTCGATCCCCTCTACGGTTATGAACAGGCCGGCCATGTAAGGTGTCAGTGCTTGAGCTGGTATTTCCGTACCGCGCGGTTGTGCTCCTCGAGCGACTGGGAGAATTGCGAGGTACCGTCTCCGCGCGCGACGAAATACAGCGCTGGACTCGGAGCCGGGTTCATCGCCGCTTCAATCGAGGCCTGACCGGGAAGAGCAATTGGGGTTGGCGGCAAACCAGAGCGCGTATAAGTATTGTAGGGTCCGTCGGCCTCGAGGTCTCGCTTGCGCAGGTTGCCGTCGAACGCGCTGCCCATTCCGTAGATCACGCTTGGATCGGTCTGCAGTCGCATACCGTGTCGGAGCCGGTTGCTAAAGACCGCAGCGATCATCCGCCGGTCCTCGGGGCGGCCGGTCTCCTTCTCCACGATCGAGGCCATGATCAGCGCCTCGTAGGGCGTCGGGTACGGCAGTCCTGGATCTCGGCTCTCCCAGGCCGCGCGCAGGCGGCTCTCCATGGTCTGGTACGCGAGCCCGAGGATCTGTAGATCGCTTGCACCGGTGTTGAAATGATAAGTGTCGGGGAAGAACAACCCTTCCGGGTAGTTCTCGGCCACTCTCAGACGGTCCAGCACCTGCCTGTCCGTGAGGCCTGCTGTGTCGTGCCGCACGCCGGGGTGAGCATCCAATGCAGCGCGCATTTGCGCAAAGGTCCATCCCTCGATGACTGTGATCTCCGATTGGAGGACCTCTCCGCGGGCGAACTTGCCGATCAACGCATACGGCGTGATCCGCTCCGGCAACTGATATATCCCGGCCTTGACCGCCCCGGCCTTGCCCAGCAGGCGTCCCAGAAGCACGAAGGTCGCGCTCTCGCCCAAGACGCCTTTTCCGACCAGCTCGCGCGCTACCCCGCGCAGCGTGCTGCCCTGCCCGACTGCGAACTCTCGAGCCGGCGCAGGCACGTCGACCGGGGTCCGCGCAAAGTAGCCGACCCAGCCACCGACAGCGAGCGCAGCCAGCCCTAGCACGATCACGGTCGTGCGCAGGACGGAGCGGAACAGCTTCCCACGGTCGCTTGCACGTCGCCGCAGGCCAGTTCGGATTGGCGTTTTCCCTCGCGCCATGTTGCGATCGTCATCCAGCGCAGTGAATTCGGCACGGCGAGCTGGACCGACGAACTACGCGGGCAGCCGGCGCCGAGATTGCTGTGCGGCGACTTGGGTTTGGACTAGCCGTCGAACCGGCGGAAGGCCAGCGTGCCGTTGGTTCCGCCGAACCCGAATGAGTTGGACAGGGCAACCCGGACTTTCATCTCGCGCGCGCGGTTCGGGACGTAGTCCAGATCGCACTGCGGATCCTGGCTGAAGATGTTGATCGTGGGCGGAGCGATCTGATGCTGGACCGTAAGGGCGGTAAATACCGCCTCCACCCCGCCGGCCGCCCCGAGCAGGTGACCCGTCATGGATTTGGTCGAGCTCAGCGCCAAGCGCCGTGCATGATCGCCAAAGCAGTGCTTCACAGCCACAGTCTCGGCGAGATCCCCGAGCAGCGTGGACGTGCCGTGGGCATTGATGTAGTCAACTTCGTCGGGGTTGATCGCGCCGTTGCGCAACGCGCTTACCATGGCGCGGCCCGCTCCCTCGCCGTCTTCACACGGTGCCGTCATATGGTGGGCGTCGGCACTCATGCCGTAGCCGTCGAGCCGGCAGTAGATCTTCGCGGACCGCTGCCTCGCATGTTGTTCTTCCTCCAGCACCACGACTCCGGCGCCCTCGCCCAACACGAACCCGTCGCGATCTTTATCCCAGGGGCGGCTCGCGGTGGCGGGATCGTCGTTGCGGGTGCTGAGCGCGCGCATGGCCGAGAAACCTCCCACACCCAGCGCGCACAGACACGCCTCCGAACCGCCGGCGATCATCACGTCTGCATCGCCGTACTCGATGAGCCGCATCGAGTCGCCGATGCAATGATTTGCGGTGGTACAAGCGGTGACCATGGCAAGGTTCGGGCCCTTGAACCCAAACATGATCGACAGATTGCCCGACACCATGTTGATGATGGCCCCGGGAATGAAGAAAGGCGAGATCTTGCGCGGTCCGTTTTCAAGCAACGCCCTGTGCGTTGCTTCGATCATCGGCAGCCCGCCGATGCCCGACCCGATGTTGACGCCGAAACGCTCGGCGTCCGCCGGCGAGGCTTGCAGCCCGGCGTCGTTGATGGCCTCGATGGCCGCGGCCATTCCGAAGTGGATGAAACTGTCGAAGCGGCGCGCTTCCTTCGCCGACAGTGCCTTGCTGACATCGAAACCCTTCACCTCACCCGCGATCTGACAGGCGAAAGGCGAGGGATCGAAGTGTGTGATGCGCCCGATACCCGATTTGCCCGCGAGGATATTGGACCAGGCTTCCCGGACGCTGTTACCTACCGGGCAGACGGCGCCAAGCCCAGTGACGACTACTTTGCGTTTGGACAACTGCGCTCCGCAACCCAGGAACGGGGTTGTCTACTGCTTCAGGTGGGCGTTGATATAGTCGATGGCCTGTTGCACGGAGGTGATCTTCTCTGCCTCCTCGTCCGGGATCTCACACTCGAATTCCTCTTCCAGCGCCATGACCAGCTCGACCGTATCCAGCGAGTCGGCACCCAGGTCATCGACGAAAGTCGACTCGGGCTTGATATCGCCATCATTCACGCCCAGCTGCTCGGCCACGATCTTCTTCACGCGTTGCTCAACGGTTTCCATCAAGTTCCCTTCCTGGTTACGAGAGTAGGTGGCGACCGCACCACGTCGCCCGAGATGCCGCCCGCGAGCGCGTGTCGGTCTTGTTCTGGCGCCCTAAGACAAACGCGCATCTTACCAAAAATGACAACCCCCAGTGGCAGCCCAAGCGCACTGCCTCGGGCCTTAACGCATGAGCATGCCGCCATTGACGTCGATGGTGGCGCCCGTGATATAAGCCGCAAGCGGTGAGGCCAGAAACGCGACGGCCGCCGCTACCTCGCCTGGCTGTCCCAAGCGGCCCAGTGGGATATGCTGCACCACCGCCTGGCGCTGAGCCTCCGGCAGCGCACGTGTCATATCCGTATCGATGAAGCCCGGCGCAACGCAGTTCACCGTGACGTTCCGGCTGGCGATCTCGCGCGCTAGAGACTTGCTGAACCCGATCACGCCCGCCTTCGCCGCGGCATAGTTGGTCTGCCCGGGGTTGCCCATCTCCCCGGAGACTGAGACGACATTGATGATCCGCCCTTCGCGCGCTCTGATCAGCTCGCGCATGCTTAGGCGGCACAGTCTGAAGACCGCCTTGAGGTTGGTCTCCATGATGTCGTCCCATTCGCTGTCCTTCATGCGCATGAGCAGATTGTCGCGCGTGATTCCAGCGTTGTTGATCAGCGCGTATAGGCGTCCGAACTCGGCCTGTGCCGCGTCCAGCACCTGCTCCATCTGTGGCTCATCAGTCACGTTGAGAGTGAAGCCCCGCCCCTTGAACCCGCGCTCCACCATCATCCTGGAGATCTGGTCGGCCCCAGAGCTGGACGTGGCCGTGCCTGCCACGGCGGCCCCCTGGGCAGCTAGTTCCAGCGCGATCGCACTCCCGATTCCCCGGCTGGCGCCGGTGACCAGGGCCAGTTTTCCTTCCAAGGGTCTCATGGCTTGTTGCTGCTGGCCGCCAGCTCCTCCAGAGCCGCGGCGTCCTTCGGCGCGGCGACTTTGAGATCCGGCGCTGTGCGCTTGCACAGCGTGGCCAGCACGCCGCCAGGGCCGCACTCCACCACCTGCCGTGCGCCGGCTTGCGTCAGCGCAATCACGGTCTCTACCCAGCGTACCGGGTTACACAGCTGTCGCACCAAAGCGAGGCGGATGCGGTCAGGCCCATCCTCGATAGCGACATCCACGTTGTTAACGACTCGCAAACGAGGCGGCTGCAGCCTCGTCTGCGCCAGCCTCTCACGCAAGCGCTCGGCCGCCGGACGCATGAGGCTGCAGTGGGACGGAGCACTCATGGGGAGCAGGACGGCGCGTTTTGCTCCTCGCGCCTTGGCTAATTCAATGGCGCGCTGAACTCCCGTCGCCTGACCCGCGATAACGACTTGGCCGGGCGAGTTGAAGTTCGCCGCTTCGACCACGCCGGCACTCGCGGCGTCCTGGCAAACGGCTCGCACCGCATCGTCTTCCATGCCCAGAATGGCAGCAATGGCGCCCTCACCTTCTGGCACGGCTTCCTGCATGGCTTGCGCCCGGAAGCGCACGAGCGGGACTGCATCGCTGAGCTCCAGGACGCCGGCGGCGACTAGGGCTGAGTATTCGCCGAGGCTGTGACCGGCCAACAGGCTCGGGTCAACTCCTCCGAGTTCCTTCCAGGCGCGGAACACCGCCACGCCTGCGGTGAGCATCGCCGGCTGGGTGTTGACGGTCTTGTTCAGCTCCTGTTCCGGTCCGCTAGCAACCAACATCCACAGGTCAGCGCCGAGCGCCGCGCTAGCCTCCTCGAAGGTGCGCCGCACTGCAGGCAGCGCTTCGAAGCCGGCCATCATCCCAACGGACTGGGACCCCTGACCGGGAAACACGAACGCAAGGCTCATGGCAGCTCGCTCAACTCCATCTCATCAGCACAGCGCCCCAGGTGAACCCGCCGCCGACCGCTTCCAGCAATACGTGCTGACCGCGGCGGATGCGGCCGTCGCGCACAGCCTCATCCAGCGCCAGCGGAATCGACGCTGCCGAAGTGTTCGCGTGACGGTCCACCGTGACGATGACCTTCTCCATCGGCAGCCCAAGCTTCCTGGCGGTTGCCTCGATGATGCGCAGATTGGCCTGGTGCGGAATCAACCAGTCGATCGCTCTGCAATCCAACCCGTGCGAGGAGAGCGTCTCCTCGACTACCTCCTCGAGCACGCGCACGGCGAACTTGAACACGGCGTTGCCTTCCATCGTCACGAAGGCGTGACCAAGCACGGCACCGCCCGAGACCTGGCCCGGAACGCAGAGTATCTTGGCGTAACTGCCGTCGGCATGCAGATGTGCGCCCAGGATTCCGGGCTGCTCACTGGCTGCGACAACGACTGCGCCTGCTCCGTCTCCGAATAGCACGCAGGTGGAGCGGTCGGTCCAGTCGAGGATTCGGGAATAGACTTCCGTGCCGACCACCAAGCTATATCGGCACTGGCCCGCGCGAATAAACAAGTTCGCGGTCGCGAGCGCATACACGAAACCGCTGCACACGGCTTGGACGTCAAAAGCCGGACAGCCACCTGCCCCCAGCTTTGCCTGCAGAATGCAGGCGGTGCTGGGAAAGATCATGTCCGGCGTGGTGGTAGCGACGATGATCAAGCTCAGCTGGTCGGCCCTGATGCCGGCCGCATTCAGTGCCTTTCGGGATGCTGCCAGTGCTAGGTCACTGGCGACCTCGCCGTCCGCCGCGACATGCCTCTGGCGGATTCCGGTGCGCGTGGCGATCCACTCGTCGCTGGTGTCTACCATGCGTGCCAGATCCTGGTTGGTCAGGACCTTCTCCGGCAGATAGCCTCCTGTCCCGATGATCGTGGCATGCATCTAGATCGTTTTCTCCGCCTTGACGGCCAGGTCCGGCATGCGCTCGGTGATGCGCTGGATGATTCCGCTCCGAGCCTCGTCCCAAGCACGGTTTACGGCTACCTCGAAAGCGAAGCTGTCGGCCGAGCCATGGCTCTTGACGACGATCCCGCGCAGGCCGAGCAGGCTTGCCCCGTTGTATTGGCGCGGGTCCACGCGCCGGCGGAAATGGTTGATCACCGGAAGTGCGATGATTCCGCACAGCTTGGTGAACCAATTGCGAGTGAACTCCTCACGCAGGTAATCTCGGAGCATGCGCGCCAGTTCCTCGGAGGCCTTGAGAAACACGTTGCCAACAAACCCGTCGCAGACGATGACGTCCGTGGTGCCTCTGTAGATGTCGTCACCTTCGACGTTGCCGAAGAAGTTGAGGCCGCTGGTCTTGAGCAGCTCCGCGGCCTGCTTCACCACGTCGTTGCCCTTCATATCCTCTTCGCCGATATTGAGCAATCCGACGCTGGGGCGTTCTACTTGCGCAACCACGCCAAACAGCACTGCGCCCATGATTGCGAAGTGCAGCAGATCGACAGGGCTGCAGTCGACGTTGGCGCCAAGGTCGAGTATGCAAGTGCGACCGCGGCGCGTAGGCATCATCGATGCGATGGCCGGGCGCTCCACCCCTGGCAGCATCTTGAGGACGAAGCGCGAAATCGCCATCAGCGCCCCCGTGTTACCCGCGCTCACGCAGGCATCGGCATCGCCGCTCTTCACCAGGTCCACCGCTACCCGCATGGACGAATCTCGCTTGCTGCGCAGAGCCACCTTCACGGCTTCATCCATGGCGACGACCTCGGAAGCGTGCTGGACGCGCGCGCGCGGGTCGGACGACAGGCCTGCCCGCTTCATCTCGGCTCGCACTACCCTCTCCTCGCCGACGAGGATGACGCCGGCTTCCGGGTGGTGGGAGAGAAAGCTGGCGGCCGCGGGAACGGTCACGTGCACGCCGTGGTCCCCTCCCATACAATCGAGAGCGATCGCGATGCCCATCAGCTGGATGCTCTCTCGTTGTGCTGGGGCGCTTCCCGGCAAAGGTTGCTTCCCTCGCGGTGGCTGCTCGCCGGCGCGGGCGTCGGAGGGACGCGGCTGGCTTTCACAAGGCCAGATTACGGATCAGTCTTCCCGGGTCTTGACGACCTTTTTGCCGCGATAGTATCCGGTTGGGCTGATGTGGTGGCGCAGGTGGACTTCGCCCGATCCAGGCTCGATCGCCAAAGGCGGATTACTCAAGGCGTCATGCATGCGGCGCATGTTTCGGCGGGAGGCCGACTTCTTGTTCTGTTGAACTGCCATGTAGATGCTCCTTCTTCAAATTCCGTGTGCGAGCCGCGAGTTCACTTCGGCTGGCTCTTCAATCCCGCCAGTGCCGAGAGCGGTGAGGAGGTCGCACCCATTCTCCCACTCCCGGGCTGCACGCTGCACGCATCTTCGGGATGGCGCGGCACCATGGGTACGCTCAACACGATCTCCTGCTCCAGCAGATCATGCAGGTCGAGCGAACCCGCGCTGAGGACGGTATCGGTGTCGTCATCCTCGTCCTCTAGCGGATCGAGGTCGGCTGCCTCCGTGACCAAGACGACATCGCGTTGCACGTCCAGGTGCAGCGGCAGCCGCTCCAGGCAGCGCTGGCAACGAAGCGCCAAGTCGGCGGTCAGGCTGATGCGCAATACGGGTTGCCCCTTGGCCGATGTGTACCCTTCCACCGTGTAGCTCGCCGCACCCTCGCGGTCGAACAGCAGATCGTCGAGCCGCCGCAGCTGCGTGAGCGCCAGCACCCCCGTGGCTCGCGAGCCGGCGCGCGCAAAACGGGCTGGATCGATGACCCGCGCTTCGCTGCTAGTCACGGTGTGCACACCATCGATCACCAGCGGCTGTTTCGGGAGCTGCCAACCTGTCCCAAAATAAACGCGGCATGATAAGATTTTTTCATTGCTCTGTCAAAACGTTAAGGCTACGCGGCGCGCCACCCTTGCGCACGCGGCAAGCGACTCTGATGCTCGTTCTCGCCTCTACGTCGGCGTATCGCCGCGAACTGCTGGCTCGGCTTCGATTGGAGTTCGAAACCTTCGCGCCGCACATCGATGAGACGCCGCTGCCCGGCGAGCTTCCGGAGGCTACCGCAGTGCGCCTGGCGCAAGCAAAGGCGCGGGCCGCGGCCGCTTTCTATCCGACCGCCGTGATCATCGGCTCGGACCAGGTCGCCGAGCTTGACGGCTTGCGCCTGGACAAGCCCGGGAACCGCGCGCGCGCGCAGGAACAGCTGCAGCGAGCCAGCGGCCGCGACGTCGTGTTCCATACAGCGGTGGCCCTGCTGCAGGCGCAAACCGGCCTGATGCGGGATCGGGTTGTGCCGACCCGAGTCCGCTTCCGGCCCTTGACGCCATTGCAGATCTCGGCCTATCTGGACCGGGAGCAGCCATACGACTGCGCGGGCAGCGCGAAATCGGAGGGACTCGGCATCGCTCTGCTGGAACAGATCCGGGGCGACGACCCTACAGCGCTAATCGGGTTGCCGCTAATCGCCCTGGTGTCCCTGCTGAACGATGCAGGGTTGAGGGCGCTATAGACGTGGCCTCGAAAGGCTCAACGCGGGGCCGATGACAACACGCGGCACTTTGTTCCTCGTCCCGTCAACGCTCGGCGAAGGCGAGCCCGGCAATGTGCTGCCCGAGCCTGTCATCAAGACCATCCGCGGCCTGGACAGCTTCATTGCGGAAGAGCCCAGGAGCGCACGCGCGTTCTTGCGGCGCGTTGGGCTCGAGCGGCAGCTGGCCGAAATCCGCATCGATGTCCTTAACGAACACACTGACATCCGCGAGCTGCCGAGGTTGCTGGAACCGGCGCTGGACGGCCAGCGCATCGGATTGCTGTCGGAGGCCGGCTATCCGACGTTGGCTGACCCCGGCTCGGAGTTGGTCGCACTCGCGCATCGGCATGGGGTGCCGGTGGTGCCGCTGGTGGGGCCTTGTTCACTGCTGCTGGCACTGGCTGCGTCCGGCTTGAACGGCCAGCGCTTCTGTGTTCACGGGTATCTGCCGGTGGAAACGTCTGCACGGGCCGCACGCATCCGCGAACTCGAGGCGCGTTCGCGCAGCGACGGCAGCGCGCAGCTATTCATCGAAGCGCCCTACCGCAACAATCAGCTGCTGGCCGCACTGCTCGAAACCTGCGCTGCTGACACCCAGCTGTGTCTTGCCACGGAGCTGACTCTGCCGGTTGAGAGCATCCGCACGCTGACGGTGGGCGCCTGGAGAGCCGGTGCGCCCGACCTCAACCGGCGTCCGACAGTGTTCGTGCTGCAGGCCGGCGTTCGGGCGCCAGTCAGCGCAGCTGGGGAGAAGCGCTCAGGCGCACGAGCGCCTCGGCGGTTGCGGCGCCGAAGCGGCGCGCGAAGCGCTCGACCAGGTTCTCGTGGGTCGTGAAATCCACGATATCCTCAGCCTTGATCACCTCCCGTGCGACGTAGTCGACGCTACCCACTGCATCCGCCAGGCCGAGCTCGATGCTCTTCTGCCCAGTCCAGATCAGGCCGCTGAACAGTTCCGGGGTTTCCTTCAGCCGCTTGCCGCGCCCTTGCTTGACCACGTCGATGAACTGGCGGTGGACGTCGGCCAGCAGCTTCTCGGCGTAGTCTCTCTGCCTGGGGTTAAGGGGCGAGAACGGATCCAGAAAGCCCTTATTGTCGCCAGCGGTGAGCAGGCGCCGTTCGACACCGAGTTTTTCCATGGTACCAGTGAAGCCGAAGCCGTCCATCAGCACCCCAATCGAGCCGACGATGCTGGCTTGGTCCACATAGATTCGGTCGGCCGCCACCGCCACGTAGTAGCCGCCGGATGCGCAGATGTCTTCCACGACCGCGTACAACGGGACCTTGGGGTAGAGGCCGCGCAGGCGCCGCATCTCGCCGTTGATCTGCGCCGCCTGCACCGGGCTGCCGCCAGGGCTGTTGAGGCGGACGATGACCCCCGCGGTCTTGCTGTCTTTGAACGCCTCCTGCAGTCCGGCGTTTACGCGTTCGGCGCTGGCCTGAGAGTCGGGTGCGATCACGCCGTTGATGTCCACCAACGCGGTATGTTTGCCCGGCAGTGCCCTGTCCTTGGCGCCGACCCAGCCCAGCGCAAGAAACAGCACGACGAACAGGTACAGAAAGCCGAGCGACTTGAACAAGATCCCCCAGCGCCGCGCCCGCCGTTGCTCGTCCAGGACCGACCTCACTAGTCGCTCCAGGACTCCACGCTCCCAATTCTCGCCACCACTTGCTGCGGGCTCTGCCATGGATACGCCTCACTGCTCCGATATCAAGTAGATCTTTCCGCCATCCTCTTCCACCGACAAGCGGGCCAAGCCGCGCCCGTTGCACGGTCCGCGTACGCAACGGCCGGTCTCCGGCAGATAAGTCGCGCCGTGGGTGGAGCAGATCAAGTATAAACCGGTCAGATCAAAGAACTCACCCTCGACCCAGTCCAGCTCCACAGAGACGTGGGCGCAGCGGTTGACATAGGCGTATACCGTCCCGTCGTAACGGACGAGAAAGGCGGGCTGCATCTCGCCGCGGCGCTCGATGCTGAAGCGCATGCCCCTGCCGCCTTCCTGCACCTGTGCACTGTCGCAGATCAGCCGTTTTGCCTCACCCATCGAGTCAGCTCAGTGAAGGACATTACGCAGGCGAGCGGCTGGTGCGCCTCGAGGCTGGCGCGCGAATGCGCGCCATATCCGACAGCAATCGCGGGCACGCCAGCGCTGCGGGCCATGTCCAGATCGTGCGTGGTGTCGCCGATCATCAGCGTGCGTCGCGGGTCGACGCCGAGCGCGCTCATGAGGTACACCAGCATGTCGGGGTGAGGCTTGGGTAGGCCCTCGTCACCGCAGCGCGAAGCGTGGAAAAAGATCCCCAGCCCGGAAATCTCGAGCGCGCGGTCCAGACCTTGGCGACTCTTTCCGGTAGCCACTGCGAGGCTGAAGCCGGAGGCATGCAAAGCTCGGATCCCTTGACTCGCTCCGGCAAAAAGGGCGAGCTTATGATCGCCAACGAGGTAATGGTGCCGGTAGCGCTCGACCAAGCGCGGGTAGTCAGTCTGTGCCAGCCCCGGGAACAGATAGGTCAGGGCATCTGCCAGCCCAAGCCCGATGATGTACCGGGCGCGTTCCTCCGACGGAGAGTCCAGACCAAGATCGCCTGCCGCGGCCTGGATCGAGTCGACGATGTGGCCTGCCGAGTCCACCAGCGTCCCGTCCCAGTCGAATACCAGCAGATCGAAGCTCTTTCCCATCGCGCTCAGCCGGTCGCTACGCGGAGGGGCATTCCTCAAGCGACTCTAGAAACCTGGTCAGCGCGCCGGCGAGCGGTGCCTCCACTACGGTAGTATCGCCGGTGAGTGGGTGACGAAACTCGAGGCGAGCAGCATGGAGGAACATGCGCTTGAGCCCCTGCCTGGGCAGGGTCTTGTTGAGGGCGAAGTCGCCGTACTTGTCGTCGCCTGCGATCGGGAAGCCGAGATGGGCCAAGTGCACACGTATCTGGTGGGTGCGGCCTGTCAGCAGTTCCGCCTCTAGCAGTGTGTAGGCCCGGAAGCTGCGTAGGCGCGTGAACACCGTGTGCGACGGCAGGCCGTCGTCGGCCACGCTGACGCGTCGCTCGCCGGACCGGGTCAGATACTTGGACAGGGGCAGGCGCACATGCTGTCTGTCGTTGCTCCAACCGCCGCGCGACCAGCGCCAAGTAGGACTTCTTCACCAGCGCCGGCGCGGATCTGAGCGTGCAAGTCGGTCAACGCGCGCGCTTCTTCGCCAGCAGCAGTACACCCGACGTGTCGCGGTCGAGTCGATGGACCAGTTCCAGGAACCGGAGATCGGGACGCTCCGCGCGCAGCTGCTCGATCACGCCCCGGCTCACCCCGCTGCCGCCGTGCGCTGCTACACCGGCTGGCTTGTCGATGACCAGCAAAGCACTCGTCCTCCAATAGCGTGCGCAGCGACAGCCGGGCCGAGCCTGGGCCAGCTGACGCCGGATGGCGTCGGTCCGGTGCGGCGGTGCGCACCGGCGGCAGGCGCACCCGATCCCCCAATTGCAGGCGGTACGTGGCATCCACCCGCCGGCTGTTCACCCTGACCTGCCCAGTGCGCAGCAAACGGTAGAGATGGCTCTTAGGGACACCCTTGAGCACTCGGATCAAGAAGTTGTCGATCCGTTGATCAGCGCCGTCCTCGCCCACCTCGGTCCAGGAAGCAGCCAGAGGCGAAATCTCCGGCTCTTTCCTTAAGGTATTCATTTTGCTTATACTATTAATTGTGTCCCGGGCGCGAGCGAAAATGCCGTGCGGGGAAGCACACCGAATCCCAGCCCCGCGGCACAGCGGGGTGTGTCCCAGGCTCGTGACCTGAACTCAATCATGACGGGTTAACTTCGCTGACCCGAGACCAACTAGCGATGGCAAGCTGATTGCGCGCTCAAAGACCGCCGCAGACTGTTTTTCGGTCCGAGACCTGACGTGTCCGGATCTCCAAGGCAAACCTGAAGACTGTTCGAAGACCTGACATTATGACCGACCTGTCCGAATAGTACCCATGCGGGGAGCCCGTGCCGGGCTCCAGAAGGTTGCCCTGCCCGTGGCTTTGAGCGCGGGGGTACAAGAATGAAACGCATGCTGTTTAACGCGACCCAGGCAGAAGAACTGCGGGTCGCCATCGTAGATGGTCAGAAGCTCATTGACCTGGACATCGAGACCACCGGAAAAGAGCAACGTAAGGGCAATATCTACAAGGGTCTCATCACCCGCATCGAGCCCAGCCTCGAGGCCGCGTTCGTCGATTACGGCAGCGAGCGGCACGGGTTTCTTCCCTTCAAGGAAGTCAGCCGCGTCGTTTTTCCAGGGCGACAACGTCGATGTCTGCCCGCGCCCGCATCCAGGACGTGATGCGCGAGGGCCAGGAGCTGATCGTCCAGGTGGACAAGGACGAGCGCGGCAACAAGGGCGCCGCGCTCACGACGTTCATCAGCCTGGCCGGCCGCTACCTGGTCCTGATGCCCAACAACCCGCGCGGCGGCGGCGTGTCCCGGCGCGTCGAGGGCGAGGAGCGCAACGAACTGCGCGACCTCATCGCCCAGCTCGAAGTGCCCCAGGGCATGAGCATCATCGGCCGCACCGCCGGCCTCGGGCGCACGCTGGAAGAGCTGCAGTGGGACCTGAACTACCTGCTGCAGCTGTGGCGCGCCATCGAGACCGCCTCCAAGCAGCAGGGCGGGGCTTTCCTGATCTACCAGGAGTCCAGCCTGGTCATCCGCGCGATCCGCGACTACTTCCACCAGGAGATCGGCGAGCTGCTGATCGACACCGAGAGCATCTACGAGCAGGCCCGGCAGTTCATGGGCCACGTGATGCCGGGGAACGTCAACCGGGTCAAGCTGTACAAGGACGACGTTCCGCTGTTCTCCCGCTTCCAGATCGAGCACCAGATCGAAACGGCGTACGCGCGCCAGGTGCCTCTGCCCTCCGGCGGCGCGATCGTCATCGACCATACCGAGGCGATGGTCGCGATCGACGTGAATTCGGCGCGCGCCACGCGCGGCGCCGACATCGAGGAAACCGCGCTGCGCACCAATCTGGAAGCCGCCGACGAGCTCGCCCGGCAGCTGCGCCTGCGCGATCTGGGCGGCCTGGTGGTGATCGACTTCATCGACATGGAGAATCCGCGCAATCAGCGCGAGGTGGAGAACCGACTGCGCGACGCGCTGCACTACGACCGCGCGCGAGTGCAGACGGGCAAGATCTCGCGCTTCGGCCTGATGGAACTGTCGCGCCAGCGACTGCAGACTTCGCTGGGCGAAACCAGCCACATCGCCTGCCCGCGCTGCCATGGCACCGGCCACATCCGCAGCATCGAGTCCTCCGCCCTGCACATCCTGCGCATCCTGCAGGAGGAGGCGATGAAGGAGAACACCGCCGCCGTGCATGCGCAGGTGCCGGTGGACGTCGCGACCTACCTGCTCAACGAGAAGCGCTCCGAGTTCCACGCCATCGAATCGCGCATGAAGGTCAACGTTGTTCTGGTGCCCAACATCCACCTGGAGACGCCCAACTACGCATTGACCCGTCTGCGGCACGACGAGCTGAACCAGATGGAGCCGCTGCCCGCTAGCTATCAGCTGATGGAGCAGCCGGCGGAAGCGGAGAAGCCGGCGCTGCCCAGCTCCGAACCTCGGCCGCAACGTCCGCAGGCCGCGGTCCAGGGCATCAAACCTGAGCAGCCTGCGCCGGTCCCGGTCCAGCTGCCCGCGCCGTCCAAGCCGTCGATCCTCCAGAAGATCTTCGGCTGGCTGAAGGGTAAGCCGGAGGCGCCGCCGGAACCGGTGAAGATCAAGCCGCGCGAAGCTCGTCGGCCGCAGCGGGAAGGTCTGCACCGGGAACGTGACCGCCGTGGTGGCGGGCGCGAAGACAGCGCCACCGGTCAGCGTCGGGGCCAAGAAGGCGGGCGCGATCACCGCCGCGGGCAGCAGCGCCCAGCTGACGACGAGCGCCGTCCGAACAAGCCAGCATCCACTCAAACGCCAGGCCGCGGTGGCGAGCCCTCACGAGCTGAAGGCTCAGGCGATACGCGCGCGCGATCACAGGAGCGGCCTGAGCGTCCCGTTCGCCCGGAGCGGCCGGAAAGGACGGAGCGTTCCGAGCGGCCGCGAGCGGAAGGCGGCCCGCCCGAGCACCATGGCGAGGGCCGTGGGCGCCGCCGGCGTGGACGCCGCGAGCGGGGTTTAGGAGGCACCGAGGCGGAAGGCGGGCGGGCAACTCGCACGGAACCAGGGGCGGAGCGCGAGCCGGAGCTGGACCAGTCAAGAGCGCCTTCGCCTCACCATGACGCTGATGTCCCAGGGAGAGAGGTGACCACGTCCTGGGTCGAACCCGCGGCGCCCGCGTCTCAACGCGAAGAGCGAGTCCTGGAGACTATGGACGTCGAATCCGCGCGTGAGCCTACCATCACCGACCATGTGGAGCGGACAAGCATGCGGGACCACGGAACGGAGGGAGACCGAGAAGCCGTGCTGGTTGCAGCCGCAATCGGGATCGTGGCGGATGACAGGCGCATGGAGCCAATGGTGATGACCCCGGAGCGCGAAGCTGTGCCTGAGGATAAGGAGGCCAGGAGCGACCGAGCAGCGCGGATACCGCCGACCTTTGAGTTGCCGGCCGACCTGGTCCAGGTTGAAACCAGCCCCGGAAAAGTCCAGCAGATTCAGGACAACCCGCCACCTGCGGCGGAAGAGCGTTTCGAGAGCCGCGCGCGGCGCGCAAGACCCCCTGAGGAACCGCTGCCGAGCGAGGCGCTGGTGCAGGTGGAAACGCGGCACTAGGCTTGCTGCCGCGGTCAGCCGCTGGTCTTCGCCGGTTGCAACGCTCCAGGGCCGGCGCCCCTAGCGGCGACCGGGCTGGAGCACGTCGAGCCGCCGCTGGATGTGGGTCAGCAGCCCGCGGCTGGCGTTTTCCGCCAGGTCGAGCACCAACTCGAACCCAGCCTCCGGCCCGTAGTACGGATCGGGCACTTCCCGCAGATCGACGTTGCTGCCGTAGTCGAGGAAAAGTTGCGGCTTGTGGCGATGGTCTGGGGAACCCAGGCTGCTTAGGTACGCCAGGTTGTCCAGATCCATGGCCAGCACGTAGTCGAACACCTCGATGTCCTGCCGCGTGACCTGACGCGCGCGCACCCCGCTCAGGTCGTACTGCCGCCGCGCTGCGGCCGCTTGCGCCCGAGCGTCGGGCGGGCCCCGAGGTGGTAGCCGTGCGTCCCGGCCGAGTCGATCTGGATCAAGTGATTGAGCCCCGCCTGCTCGACGCGGTGGCGGAACACGCCCTCCGCGAGCGGCGATCGGCAGATGTTGCCCATGCAGACGAACACAACGCCGATGCGGCTTACCATGAGCGCTGGCGCCGTGCTCCAACGCGTTTGGCCACCCTGCCGGGTGCGGGGCTGGGAATGGCTTGCGCGGCACTGACGGCGTCGCGCTGACTGACACCGAACAATCGGTCCTTCAGCTCCCGCAGGCGGTCTCGCGCCTGTGCCGCCTGCTCGAACTCGAGGTTGCGCGCATGCTCGAGCATTTCCTTCTCCAGCCGTTTGATCTCCCGCGTCAGCTCGCTTTCGTCCATGGCATTGGTACGCCGCTTCGCTCTGCGCTGCCTTGAACTGCTGATGCGTGGCCGTCGGCGTCGTACACACCCTCGATGATGTCCTTGATGCGCTTGCTCACGCCCTTGGGCGTGATCGCGTGCGTCGCGTTGAAAGCTACTTGCTTGGCGCGCCGGCGATTGGTTTCGTCGATGGCGCGCCGCATGGACTCGGTCACATGGTCGGCGTACATGATCGCGGTCCCGTTGATGTGCCGGGCGGCACGCCCGATGGTCTGGATCAACGAGCGTTCCGAGCGCAGGAAGCCCTCCTTGTCCGCGTCCAGGATCGCCACCAGCGACACCTCCGGAATATCCAGGCCCTCGCGCAGCAGGTTGATCCCGACCAGGACATCGAACACGCCCAGCCGCAGGTCGCGAATGATCTCGACCCGCTCCACCGTTTCGATATCGGAATGCAGGTAGCGCACCTTGACACCGTGCTCGGCAAGATAGTCGGTCAGATCCTCGGCCATGCGCTTGGTGAGCGTGGTGACCAGCACGCGCTCGCCGCTCGTCACGCGCGCGTTGATCTCCGACAGGAGATCGTCGACCTGGGTGCTGGCCGGCCGCACGATCACCTCCGGGTCCACCAGGCCGGTCGGCCTCACCACTTGCTCGACCACCTGCCCCTGATGCGTGCGCTCGTACTCCGCCGGGGTGGCAGAAACGAAAATGGTCTGCGGCATCATGCGCTCGAACTCCTCGAACGTGAGCGGGCGGTTGTCCAGCGCGCTGGGCAGGCGGAAGCCGTAGTCGACCAGATTCTCCTTGCGCGCGCGATCGCCCCGATACATGCCGCCGATCTGCGGGATGGTGACGTGGCTCTCGTCGATGATCATGAGCGCGTTGTGCGGCAGGTAGTCGATCAGCGTGGGCGGCGGCTCTCCCTGCTTGCGCCCGGACAGGTGGCGCGAGTAGTTCTCGATGCCCTTGCAGAAGCCGAGCTCGGCCAGCATCTCCAGATCGAAGCGCGTGCGCTGCTCGATGCGCTGCGCTTCCAGCAGCTTGCCCTCGTGCTGGAAGAACTCGATGCGTTCGCGCAGCTCGGCCTTGATCGCTTCGACCGCGCGCAACGTGGTGTCCCTGGGCGTGACGTAGTGGCTGGACGGGTAGACGGTGTAGCGTGGCACCCGCTGCAGGACCTGGCCGGTGAGCGGGTCGAACAAGGTGAGCTGCTCGACGTCGTCGTCGAACAGGTTGACGCGCAGCGCCACTTCCGAGTTCTCGGCCGGGAAGATGTCGAGCACGTCCCCGCGCACCCGAAACGTCCCGCGCCGGAACTCGAACTCGTTGCGCTCGTACTGCATCTCGGCGAGGCGCCGGATGATCTCGCGCTGGCTCGCCTTCTCGTGGCTGCGCAGGTGCAGGATCATGCTGTGATAGTCGACCGGGTCGCCGATGCCGTAGATGCAAGACACCGTCGCCACGATCACGCTGTCGCTGCGCTCCAGCAAGCTCTTGGTGGCCGACAGGCGCATCTGCTCGATGTGCTCGTTGATGCTCGAATCCTTTTCGATGTACAGGTCGCGCGACGGGACGTAGGCCTCGGGCTGGTAGTAGTCGTAGTAGGACACGAAGTACTCGACGGCGTTGTCCGGGAAAGAATTCGCGCATCTCGGAGTACAGCTGCGCTGCCAGCGTCTTGTTGGGCGCCATGATGATGGCCGGCCGGCCCAGGCGCGCGATCACATTGGCCATGGTGTAGGTCTTGCCCGACCCGGTCACCCCGAGCAGCGTCTGATACATCAGGCCGTCGCCGATGCCTTCGACGAGCTTGTCGATCGCCTCGGACTGGTCGCCGGCGGGCGGGAAAGGCTGATACAGGTGGAACGGGCTGTTCGGGAAAACCAGGGTCCGAGGATAGGCCACAGCGATGGATACCGACGACGAATCGGCCTGAGTTCCGCGCAACGATCGGTGCGCGATCCGACCCGCGATTGTCCCATAGCCGAACCATCGGGACCAGGGTTGCAGCGTGTCGGCACAGCGCGCGCGCACGAGGCCGCGGACCGGGTTCGACGTTACGAGTAGAATGCCGCTCTGGCGCCCGAGACGGACGCCCTCGAGTTTGGCTAAGAGGCAGGCGTCCCATCCCTGCCATAACCCACGCAGGCCCACGAGCATGACCGCATCCATCCTGGCCGATGTCGAGATGGCGCCGCGCGACCCGATCCTCGGCGTCACGGAAGCCTTCAACGCCGACCCCAACCCCAACAAGGTCAACCTCGGGGTTGGGATGTACTACGACGACAACGGCAAGATCCCACTGCTCGAATGCGTTCGTCGCGCCGAGCGCCAGCTGCTGGAGAACTCGCCACCGCGCGGCTACCTGCCGATCGACGGATTGCCGGAGTACGACCGCGCGGTGCAGGCGCTCGTTTTCGGGCGCGGACAGCCCTGCGATCAAGGACCAGCGCGTGGTTACCGTGCAGGCGCTCGGCGGCACCGGCGGGTTGAAGATCGGCGCCGACTTTCTGCGTCGCGTCGACCCGGGCGCGCAAGTCTGGATCAGCCAGCCGAGCTGGGAGAACCACCTTGCGCTGTTCGAGAACGCGGGCTTTGTCGTCAAAGCCTATCCCTACTACGACGCAGCGACGCACGGGCTCGACCTCGACGGGATGCTGCGCACGCTGACGAACGCTGCCCGCGCACAGCATCGTCGTGCTGCACGCCTGCTGCCACAACCCTACCGGTGTCGACCTCACTGCCGACGCAGTGGACCGACGTGATCGACACGGTGACAGCGAACGGGATCTCGTTCCCTTCCTGGACATCGCGTATCAGGGGTTTGGCGACGGGCTCGACGCCGATGCGAGCGGTGGTGCGACGCTTCGTCGAAGCCGGGATGCCGCTTGTTCGTGTCCAACTCGTTCTCCAAATCATTTTCGTTGTATGGCGAACGCGTCGGTGCTCTCAGCGTGGTCGCCCAGAGCAGCGAAGAAGCGGCGCGGGCACTGAGCCAGCTGAAGCGGATGGTGCGAACGAATTATTCCAACCCGCCCACGCACGGGGGCAAGATCGTCGCCACCGTGCTCACCAGTCCTGAGCTGAGGCGCCTGTGGGAGCAGGAGCTCGCCCAGATGCGCAGCCGAATCCACGCCATGCGCCAGCAGCTGGTGGAGAAAGTTCAGACACGTGCGCCCGGCTTCGATTTCAGCTTCGTGACCCGGCAGCGAGGTATGTTCTCCTACTCCGGCCTGTCCAAGGAAGCGGTCGCGCGGCTGCGCGAGGAGTTCTCGGTCTACGCCATCGACAGCGGCCGCATTTGCGTCGCCGCGCTGAATTCGCGCAACATCGACTACGTGGCCGACGCCATCACGCAGGTCGCGGCTTGACGGTATACCGCGCAGGCGGTCCCGCGACCAGGGGGCGCTGCAGCGGCCGTGCTTTGGCACGTAAGCATCGGTACTAGCTTGATTTTCTTGCGTTGACCGGGCTGACAGCGGACGGTATGATACGCGCCTTCGCGAGTTCCCCGATAGCTCAGTCGGTAGAGCGACGGACTGTTAATCCGCAGGTCCCTGGTTCGAGCCCAGGTCGGGGAGCCAACGACCGATCTCCCGGTCCATGCAGCACCCTCTCGCAATCCGCGCTTCGCGCTTCAATCTCGGTGCGTATCCGGGTCGCGGATTGCAGGCAGCTTGGCGCTGCACTAATCTGGCTGCCGTGAGCTCGTGCCCCCATGTCGGTCCATCTTAAGACACTCGAAGAAGTAGAAAACATGCGCGTCGCGGGCCGACTGGCCAGCGAGGTGCTCGACTTCATTGCGCCACACGTCAAGTCGGGTGTGACCACTGATGAGCTCGACGCGCTGTGCCATGAGTACATGCTGAAGGTCCAAAACACGACGCCGGCGCCTCTGAATTATGCGCCGCCTGGGTATCTACCGTATCCCAAGTCGATTTGCACCTCTGTCAATCACGTCGTGTGCCACGGTGTGCCCGGGCCAAAGCGGCTCAAGCCGGGTGACATCGTAAACATCGACATCACCGTCATCAAGGATGGCTTCCACGGTGACACAAGCCGCATGTTCTATGTGGGCGAGCCTTCCATTCAGGCACGCCGCCTGTGCGAAGTGACCTACGAATGCATGTGGCTGGGCATCCAGGCGGTCAGGCCCGGCGCCCATCTGGGCGACATCGGCCACGCCATTCAAACCCACGCCGAGCGGCAGGGCTTCAGCGTGGTGCGCGAATTTTGCGGACATGGCATCGGCCGTAGATTTCACGAGGAGCCACAGGTGCTGCATTACGGGCGACCTCAGACCGGTCTCAAGTTGCAGCCGGGCATGGTTTTCACTATCGAGCCGATGATTAACGCCGGTAAGGCCGGCATCCGGCAGCTGGCCGATGGCTGGACGGTAGTCACCAAAGACCACAGTCTTTCGGCGCAGTGGGAGCACACCGTGTTGGTCAGCGAAGCCGGCTTCGAAGTGCTTACGCTGTCGAACGGATCTCCGGAGCCAGCTCGGCTGGCGGCCTGACGATGTCTTCGCCAGCCACAACCCTCCCCGCGCCCGTTCCCGCGTACAGCAGCGTCGGCCATTACCGCCGGCTTCTCACTCAAGGGCGCGCCGATCTGCGGGCGCGCTATGCGGCCAATCCCAGCCCGGGCCAGCTACTGAAGCAGCACACGGCTCTCGTGGATCGCGTATTGAGAACGGTCTGGAGCGAATCTCCCATGCCACCGCAGCTCGGTCTGCTCGCCGTCGGGGGCTACGGACGCTGCCAGCTCTTTCCCCACTCCGACGTTGACGTCCTGTTCCTGCTGCCGGACGAGATTGACGACGATGTCAAGGAGAAAGTGTCCGAGCTGGTCGGCCGGCTGTGGGATATCGGTCTGGAGATCGGACACAGCGCCCGCTCGGTGGACCAGTGTGTGCTGGAAGCCGCCCACGACGTCACGGTACAGACCAACCTGATGGAGGCACGCTTCATCGCCGGCAATCGTTCGCTCTCTCGCGCATTCTTCTCCGCGGTCAAGTCGGCCCTTGATCCCAAGGCCTTCTTCGAAGCCAAGCTGCTGGAGCAGCAACAGCGGCACGGGCGCTTCAACGACACGGCCTACAACCTAGAGCCAAACGTCAAGGAAGGCCCCGGAGGGCTGCGGGACTTGACGAATATTCTGTGGGTCGCCAGCGCCAACGGGGCGGGGCACAGTTGGCCGGACCTTGCGCGCCGTAAGATCATCACCGCAGAGGAAGCGCGGCACCTGGCGCGTCACGAGCGCACGCTCCAGGATCTGCGAATCCGCCTACACTACCAGGCCAATCGGCGCGAGGACCGGCTCCTGTTCGACCTGCAGACTCCCCTGGCAAACGAGTTCGGGTTACGTGACTCGCCCGCCAAACGCGCCAGCGAGCAGCTGATGCAGATCTACTACCGGACAGCGCGCGCTGTCACTCAGCTGAACGAGATCATCCTGCAGAATCTGCGCGTGAGCATTTTTCCGGCGCAGACCAGCCAACCGCTTCGGCTCAACGAGCGCTTCCAAGCCCGCAACGAGCTGCTCGAGACGGTGGAAGCGGACCTTTACGAGCGCCACCCGTCGGCGATCTTGGAAACGTTCCGTTTGCTGCAGGACCACCCGGAACTCAAGGGCATTGCTGCCCCCGCTTTGCGCGCGCTGTGGCGCAGCGCCAAGCATATCGATGCCGCGTTCCGGCGCGATCCAGCCAACCGGGCCACATTCATCGACACCTTCCGCCATGGCACCGGTCTAACCCATGCGCTGCGGCGCATGAACCGTTACGACGTGCTCGGGCGCTACCTCCCGCCCTTCGGTCGCATCGTGGGCCAGATGCAACACGACCTGTTCCACGTCTACACCGTGGACGAGCACATTCTCATGGTGGTTCGCAACCTCCGTCGCTTCGCTGTGACCGAGATGTCCCACGAATACCCGCTGTGCAGCCGGCTGATGAGCGAGTTCAGCCGACCCGAAGTGTTGTACCTCGCGGGCATGTTCCACGACATCGCCAAGGGCCGCGGCGGCGACCATTCGATCCTCGGCATGCGCGATGCTCGGCGCTTTTGCGTCAACCACGGCCTGAGCGCCGAAGACACGCAGTTGGTCGTCTGGTTGGTCGAGCACCACTTGACGATGTCGTCGGTAGCACAGAAAAAGGATCTTTCCGATCCCGAAGTCATCGCCGAATTCGCGCGGTTGGTTGACAACGATCGCCGCCTTACGGCCCTTTACCTGCTCACGGTGGCCGACATCCGCGGCACCAGTCCGAAGGTTTGGAACGCTTGGAAGGGCAAGCTTTTGGAAGATCTATTCTGGTCCGCTCGGCGCTACCTGTCGGGGGACACCAACCCCGCCGGGAGCCGGCTCCAGAGCCGTCAGAAGCTGGCGTTGGAAAAGCTCAGGCTGTACGCGTTGCCCGAAGGGGTGCATGAGAAGTTGTGGGCACATCTCGACACCACGTACTTCTTGCGGCATGACGCGCGCGAGATCGCCTGGCATACGCGGCTGCTGAACGGCCGGGTCGATACCAAGACTCCTGTCGTCAAGGCGCGGCTGTCGCCGATCGGGGAAGGCGCCCAGGTGTTGATCTATGCGCCCGACCGCGGAAATCTGTTTGCCCGCATCTGCAGCTTCTTCGAGCAGATCGGCTTCAGCATCGTGGAAGCCAAGATCTATACCACGCCGCACGGCTACGCCCTGGACACCTTTCAGGTCATGGACCCGGCCAGGTCAACCAGTCACTACCGCGACGTCATCGCCTACATCGAGCACGAGCTGTCCTCCCGTCTCGAGGAAAACGGGCCGCTGCCCCTGCCGATCAAAGGTCGGATCAGCCGCCGGGTCCGCAGCTTCCCGATCACGCCGGAAGTCGGTTTGCGGCCGGACGAGAAGGGAAGCGCCTGGTATCTCTCGTTCATCGCGGGCGACCGCCCCGGCTTGCTATCCAGCGTAGCGAGAGTGCTAGTGAACTACGGAATCAGCGTGCGGACGGCCAAAATCAACACGCTGGGAGAGCGCGCCGAGGATAGCTTCGTGATTACAGGCGACGCACTGCGCGATACCAAAACGGTAATTCGTCTCGAAAGCGATCTCATCCGCGAACTGCAGACCTGAGTGGTCAGATCCGCAGCTTGCGGTATAGCGCAACGATCAACTCGGCCTCACCGCGCGAGATGCCGCAACCGCGCGCCACCTCGCCAGCGGCAGCGCCTTGGCGGGCCATCTGAATCGCAAGGTTGTAAGGCGATACGAACGCCGCCGGCGCCGCCTGGAGCTTATCGACCTCCCCCTGCAAGCGGGTGACCTGCTTGCGCAAGTCGCCGATCTCACGCAGCAACTCGTCCACCGGGGCGCCTTCCGGGCTGACGCTCACCCCCCGCCTCCGCGTGCCCGACCAGCGCAGGAGCAGCAGGAGTTCGACCACATAGATGACCACGACAGCGACGACGACGATCGCCAACTCACGCCAGGTGACGACTAACGCATCCATCCGCGCTCCGACCGCAGGTTCGCAGTGAGTTTGCTACTTCGACGCGGGGTCGTCAACCAGCTTCACGTGCACTGTGGCGACTCGCGGTTTCGCGACAGTTTTCATCGAGCTGACGGCTGGCTATTCGTTCTCGACCGGCTGATCGGGGAACAGCACGTCATTAAACCCGAAGTTGCGCAAGTCCTGTATCCGCATCGGATAAAGGATCCCGTCCAGGTGATCGCACTCGTGCTGCACGACGCGCGCGTGAAATCCGCTCACCGTGCGATCGATGGGTTGGCCTTGCGGGTCGCGGCCGCGATAGCGCAGCGCCCGCCAGCGGGGTACCAGCCCGCGCATGCCCGGCACGCTGAGGCAACCCTCCCAGCCCTCGTCCATCTCCTCGCCCAGGGGCGCGATCACCGGATTGATCAGCACGGTATAAGGCACCTCTTCGGCGTCTGGATAACGCGGGTTGCTCTTGACCCCGAACACCACCACGCGTAGGGGCACCGAGATCTGAGGCGCCGCCAGGCCGGCACCGTTCAACGCCTCCATCGTATCGTGCATGTCACGCAACAGCTCGTCTAGCTCGGAAGTGCCGAAGCGCTCCACCTCGCGCGAGCGCTCCAACAGCCGGGCATCGCCCATCCGCAGCACCGGCTTAACCGCCATAAGCCTCCGCCAACCTCTCGATGATCCCGCGCACCTGCGTGAGCGCGGTTTGCAGTGTGGCGTTGATATCCTCCATGCGGATCGCGGTCCGGCTCTGCCCGCGCCCGGCTGCATGATTCGCCACCACCGCAATGGCTGCGTAGCACAGGCCCATCTCGCGGGCCAACGCCGCCTCCGGCATTCCCGTCATGCCCACCATGTCGGCTCCGTCGCGTTCGAAGCGATCGATCTCGGCAGCGGTTTCGAGCCGCGGGCCCTGGGCTGCTGCGTACACGCCTCCGTTGCCGACGGCCTGGCCTGCCGCCGCAGCCGCCACCAGAACGAGGTTGCGCAGACGGTCGCAGTAGGGACGCGTGAAATCGATATGCACGACGGCACGGTCCTCGCCCTCATGGAAGGTGGAGCGTCGGCCCCAGGTGTAGTCGATCACCTGATCCGGAACCGCGATCACGCCCGGGCCGAGATCGGCGCGGATGCCGCCTACCGAGGCCACCGACACTACGTTGTCCACATCCTGAGAGTGCAGCGCCCAGATGTTGGCCCGGTAGTTGACCATGTGCGGAGGGATGGTGTGACCATAACCATGCCGCGCCAGGAACACGACCTCGCGCCCGCCGATCTGTCCGAAAACCAGCGCGCCCGAGGGCTCGCCGTAAGGCGTGCGTACAACCTGCCGGCGCGTCACCTCTAGATTGGACAGCTGGGTGAGGCCAGTGCCTCCGATTATCGCGAGCATGAGGGTTCCACGTTACCGGCAGCGAGTGTCCGGCAGCCGAGCTCCGATCGCCGCGCTCGCATTCGAAGCACGGCGCTGAGCGCTGCTTCACTCCTCAATCCTTCACCGCATAGATCGCCGGCAGGTTGCGCCACGCGCTTTCCACATCCATGCCGAACCCGAACACATAGCGGTTCGGAACTGTTACGCCCACAAAGTCCGCGCGCACGGGCTTGTCGCGGGCGATGTCTTTGTCGGCCAAGACCGCGCTGTAGAACGCCGCAGCGCCCTCTTGCAGGATACGGTCGCGAATCGCGGCCATGGTATGGCCTTCGTCCAGAATGTCGTCCACCACCAAAACCACGCGCCCGGCCAACAACGGGCGCGGTTCCACTTTCCACTGGATCGTACCGCCCTGCGTGGTGCCACGGTAGCGGGTCACATGGACATAGTCGAACTCCAGCGGAAAGTGCAGCAGCGGCAGCAGCTGGCCGGTAAATACCACCGCGCCGCCCATTACGCTCAACACCAGCGGTACTCGCTCGGCCAACACTGCAGTGATCTCCCGTGCCACACGCTGCACGGCCGTCTTCAACTGGTCTTCGCTGTACACCAGGTCGGCTCGTTTGAGTACTTCCCACAGCTGCGCGAGGTCTCGCATGGCGTGAGCTCAGTGCTGGTTTGGGGTCGCAATGGTGGACAGGAATGCGGCGAAGTCCCTGCGGACTTCGGCGTGCTTGAGCGCATACATCACGTTGGCCTGAAGATAGCCGAGCTTGGATCCACAGTCGTAGCGCGTACCCAGGAATTCGTAGCCAAAGGCGCCTTCGAGCTTGAGCAGCGCGGCGATAGCGTCGGTGAGCTGGATCTCTCCGCCGGCGCCTGGAACCACGCGCTCCAGCAGATCCAGCACACTGGGAGTCAGAATGTAGCGGCCGACTACAGCCAGATTGGACGGCGCCACTTGCGGATCTGGCTTCTCCACGATCGCGGTCAAGCGATACAGTCTGCCCTGCGCCGGCTCGCCCTGGATGATGCCGTAGCTGCGCGAATCTTGGATCGGGATCCGCTGCACGGCGATCACCGAACGCTGCTCGCGCTCGAACACGTCGGCCATCTGCTTCAGCACGGGAATCTCGGCATCGATCAGGTCGTCGGCGAGGATCACAGCGAAGGGTTCGCCGCCGAGCACCGCTCGCGCGCACAGCACCGCGTGCCCCAACCCCAAGGCCTCGGTCTGACGCACGTAGGTACAAGTCACGTGCCTCGGGACGATGTCGCGCACCCGTTCGAGCAGATTCTGCGCGGCCGCGCTCGGATAACTCGGTCTCCAGCTCAAAGGCCTTGTCGAAATGGTCCTCGATGGCGCGCTTGTTGCGGCCGGTGATGAACACCATGTGCGTCATGCCGGCGGCCACCGCCTCCTCCACCGCGTACTGGATCAGCGGCTTGTCGACGATCGGCAGCATCTCCTTGGGGCTGGCCTTGGTGGCAGGGAGAAATCGCGTGCCGAGTCCCGCCACTGGAAACACCGCTATCTTGATACGGCTCAATGCGCTCTCCCAATCGATCGAAGCGGCTCAGTTGGAATCGGCCAGCAAGTGTAGCAAGCCCTCTTCGTCAAGCACAGGAATACCCAGCTCTCGCGCCTTGTCGTACTTGCTGCCGGGGTCCGCACCCGCGACGACATAGGACGTCTTCTTCGACACGCTGCCCGCGATCTTGCCGCCGGCGGCTTCGATGCGGGCGGCTGCCTGCTCCCGCGTCAGGGTCGGTAGGGTACCGGTCAGCACGAAAGTCCTTCCAGTTAGCGGCCCTGCCGCCGGCACTGGCACATCTGCCCAGCGGATACCCGCATCCAACAGCTTCGCAACCACCTCCCGGTTGTGCGGCTCCTGGAAGAACCCGGCGATGCTGCGCGCGACCACCGGCCCCACGTCGGGCACCTGCTGCAGACGATCCTCGATCGGCGTCCATCAGCGCTCGTATGTCGCCGAAGGCGCTGGCGAGATCGCGCGCGGTCGATTCCCCTACGTTGCGAATGCCCAGCGCGAAGACAAAGCGAGCCAAGGTGGTGTTTCGGCTGCGCTGGATCGCCTGCACGACATTGGCGGCCGACTTCTCGCCCATGCGCTCGAGTCCAGCCAGCGTTTGCACGTCGAGTCGGTAAATATCCGCTGGTGTCTCCACGATACCGCTGTCGACTAGCTGATCGACCAGCTTCTCGCCCAGCCCCTCGATGTCCATGGCCCGGCGCGAGGCGAAATGGAGAAGCGCCTGCTTGCGCTGCGCCGGACAGTACAGGCCCGCCGTACAGCGCGCCACCGCCTCACCCTCCAGACGCTCAACGCGCGAGTGACAGACGGGGCAGCTGTTCGGGCATCCTGAACACGCGGGTGTGAGGCGGCCGTTTCTCCACCAGCACCCGCACCACCTCCGGGATCACGTCCCCCGCCCGGCGTACCACTACCGTGTCGCCTACGCGCACGTCCTTGCGGTGCACCTCGTCCTCGTTGTGCAGGGTGGCGTTGGTGACGGTCACGCCGCCCACGAACACCGGCCTCAGCCGGGCGACCGGGGTCAGGGCACCTGTGCGACCGACCTGCACTTCGATGGCCAGCACTTCGGTCTGTGCCTCCTCGGCAGGGAACTTGTGGGCCAGAGCGAAGCGCGGCGCGCGCGACACAAACCCAAGCCGCTCCTGCAGCTTGAGATCGTTGACCTTGTACACCACACCGTCGATCTCATACGGCAGATTCGCCCGCCTCGCCCCGATGTCGCGGTAGTAGCCGAGCAGGCCGTCCGAGGCCTCGCACGACTTTTCGGTGCGGAGAAACCGGGATCTGTAGTCGCGCCATGTAGTCGATCTGGTCGCTATGCCGCTCGGCCGGCAGCCCGCGCCCCTGGAAGCGGCCGAGAGCGTAAGCGAAGAACGTGAGCGGGCGTGCGGCCGTAATGTGCGGGTCGAGTTGGCGCAGAGAGCCAGCGGCCGCGTTGCGCGGGTTGGCGAACTCCTTATCTCCTCTTTCGCGCTGCTGCAGGTTCAGGGCCTCGAAGTGCTTCTTGAGCATGATCACCTCGCCCCGCACCTCCAGTAGCCTGGGCGGGTTCGTCGTCGAGAGCCGCAGCGGGAGCGCGCGGATGGTGCGCAGGTTCGCGGTCACGTCCTCACCGGTGTAGCCGTCGCCGCGCGTCGCCCCAGTGGTGAGCAAGCCGTCTTCGTAAGTGATGCTGATGGCCAGGCCATCGAACTTGGGTTCAGCCGCATACTCCACTTCGTCCAGCCCGATGGCCTCGCGCACCCGTCGGTCGAAGGCGGCCACCTCTTCGTCCGAGAACGCGTTGTTGAGCGAGAGCATAGGCAGCACATGGGCGACCGCCGCGAACTCGCCTTCCGCCTTGGCTCCCACCCGCTGGGTGGGCGAGTCGAGTGTCACCAGCGCTGGGTAGCGCTGCTCCAGGTCCTGCAGCTCTCGGAACAGACGATCGAACTCCGCGTCGCTGATCGCCGGCTGATCCAGGGCGTAATACAGATAGTTGTGATGCTCGATCGCGCGGCGCAGCTCCGCCGCGCGGGCCACGGCTCCCCGCGGGGGTTTCATGCAGAACCGCGCTGCAGGCGTGCGAGCGCTCCCGGCACATCGCTCTGGTCGCGCGAGTGAAGACGCCGCCGCACGGGATGCAATTTCCACCCGACTTCAGGAGAACAGACGCAGCGCAACGCGACTGCCGGCCCGGATGCCCTTGGCTTCCATGGCGGCATAGATCCCGCGCAACTGGGCCCGGATCTGCTCAAGCCCGGCTTCGGTGACGGGTGCGTCGTTGTCGTCCACCAGCGTGCCGCCCAGATCGCTGGCAAGCCGCGTTCCGGCATCGATCATCCGGTCGAAGGCCTTCACGCCATGCTCCAGCCTGGGGACGTCCAGCAACAGCGTAACTCCGCTCGATCATCGCGGTTTCGAGCCGGTCGAGATCGAACGGCTCGCCTTGCTGGCTCTCCAAGCTGAATAGCCGGTTGCCGTCTGCGCGTCCTCGAGGCGGAACGTTCCGTTCTCGAGCCGGAAACCGGCAGCCTCTGCACAGCCGTGCAGCTTCGCGCCGGAGAAGGGCTCCCCGCTGGCCGACACCACGTTCAGGCCCACTACCACGTCCACGTCGGCACAAAACCGGTCCAGATCCTTCGCCACCTCAAGATACGGCTTGAGTTCGGGGGCCTCGACAGTTGCCCCGACGCTCTGGGCCCATTGCGTCAGCAAGCCCAGGAAGGCGGCTAGGTCGTCCTCGGTGGCATGCCCGCGCCGGTCGGCAAGCTGGAGTGCGACTCGTATTCGGCTTACGCCGTCCGACGCATTCGCGAGCGGGATCCATTGCGCTGTCGGCGCTTTCGGCCATCACCTGCGCCCGCCGACCCAGCCCATCGAGCGCTTCGAGCAGCTGACCCAACGCCGCGCGTTGCAGCCTGTCTCCCGAGCGGATCAAGACGGGATAGTCGATCGGAGACGACTCCTCGCGCGCGCTCTCGGGCACGGCAACGACCGGCACACCGACCGGCTCAACGCGTCTGGCGCGTGCCTCTCCAGCGTCCACAGCCTCTTCGACACCGGCCGGTGCGGACGTGAGCAGCGGCTCGATACGGTCCTGCCGGCTACCGTTCAGCGGATCGAGCAACGCATCGCCGCGGTCGCCCCCGAAGCTCGCCTGTGCGCGGCGGCGGAATTGGTTTTCCTTGATGCGGTTGTAGGCGATCACGCAGGCGATCACCAGCGCGCCGACGACCGTCAGTGCAATCTGCAGATCGCTCATGCTCCCTGGCTCACGCGGCCGCCTCTTCGGAATCGCGACCCATCCAACCGGCGTAGTGTCGGCGTCTGGCCGCGCTCCCCTGGGTCGCATCCCCGCAAAAGCGGGGCCCCTGCTCCCTGGCTCACGCGGCTGCCTCCTCCTCCCGCAGTCGCAGGGCCTCCTCGATGTCCACCGCCACGACCTTGGACACACCCATCTCCGGCATGGTGACGCCGATCAGCTGCTCCGCCATTTCCATGGTGATCTTGTTGTGGCTGATGAAAACGAACTGGGTCTGTTGCGCCATCTTGCGAACCAGGCTGCAAAAGTGCTCGGTGTTGGTGTCGTCCAGCGGTGCGTCGACTTCGTCCAGAAGGCAGAACGGCGCCGGGTTGAGTTGGAACAGCGAGAACACCAGCGCTAGCGCGGTGAGGGCCTTCTCGCCGCCCGACAGCAGATGGATCGAGGTGTTCTTCTTCCCCGGCGGGCGGGCGACGATTTGAAGTCCGGCATCGAGGATCTCCTCGCCGGTCAGGACCAGCCGCGCCTCGCCGCCTCCGAATAGGGCTGGAAACATCTGCGCCAGATTGTCGTTGACCCGGTCGAAGGTGGTCTGCAAGCGTGCCCGGGTTTCACGGTCTATGCGGCGAATTGCGCTCTCCAACGTCACCGCCGCCTCGCGCAAGTCCCGCGACTGCGAGTCCAGATAGTCCTTGCGGCCTCGGGCCACCTCGAGCTCCTCGAGTGCGGCGAGGTTCACAGCACCGAGCGCCGCGATCCCCTCCCCCAGCCGGTTGATCTCAGTCTGCAGCGCATTGGCACGCATACCCTTTTCCAGTTTCGCCGACAGCGCCGTCTCGTCCGCCCCGCCCGCGGCCAGCTGGGCGGTAAAGTTGTCCTCCTGCAGACGCGCCTCCTGCTCTTTGAGCCGCAACTCCCCCAGGCGCTCCCGCAGCGGATCGAGCCGCTGCTCGCAGGTCAGGCGCTGTTGCTCTGCGTCCTTCAGCGATCGATCGGCATCCTCCAGAGCCTCCCGCGCCCGCGCCAGGGCGCGTTCGCGGTCGATCCGCAGCGCCAGTGCGCGGTCCAGCTCGGCTCGTATCGCGGCTTCCTCCAACCCCGCCAGCTCCTCTCTCAGCTGGTCCAAGGCAGCCTGGGCGCGTTCCTGTTGCTCGACTAGTCTCTCAAGATTTTGCTCGAGGTCAGCGATTTTCTGTTCAATGACGCGCTCGTTGAAGTTGGCCTCTTGCAACCGATGCTGGGCTGCTTGCAGCGCGTCGCGCCTGCCGTCGAGGGCGCGCGAAGCCTCTTGATGGCTGTCGCGCGCACCCGCCAACCGCTGTCGCAGGTCTTCCGAAAGAGATCGCAGTTCAAACAGCCGCTCCGTGGCCGACTGCTGCTGCACCGTCTCGCGCTCGGCCTCGGCCGCGATCTCATCGAGCTCCTGCATGATCTGGCGGTGACGGTGGCGGCCACGCTCAGCCTCCTCGGATAGCCGGACGTGATCGAGCTGCCGGTCGTGCCTCTCCTGCTGCAGCTCCTCGGCCTCCTCCCGCAACCCCAATGCACGGGTGCGCCGCTCATCCAGTTCAGACTGCGCCGCCGCAGCTCTAGCTCGCTCCGCCGCGAGCTCCGTCTCCAGCGTCACTTGGCGCTCGCGCAGTTGCTCGATATCGCGCTGCCGGGAGAGGATCCCGTGCACCTCCGAGTCGGAGGCGTGAAAGTTTACGCTGTTGCGCGTAAAGACATGCCCTTGCGGGCAGACCAGCACCGCGCCGGCGGGAAGGCTAGCGCGCTCGGCCAATCCCTGTACGGCGTCCGGCACGACATAGACGCGATCAAGCCAGTCGGACAACACCAGGGCATCGTTCGGATCCGTGAACGTGATATAGCTGAGCAGGGGCCGGCGGCCGGCCAGCTCGCTAGCCGACGCCGGCCCCTCGCGCTTCTGGAAGAAGGAGACCTTCCCCGGAGGTGGGTCGTCCAGCCACTGGGCGGCACGCTGGAGGTTGTCGAGCGCGATGCCGTTGAGGCGCTCGCGCAGCACGGCCTCGAGCGCATCCTCCCACCCCGCTTCGACGCGGATGCCCTGCCATAGGCGAGCAAAGCCGTCCAACTGCTGGTTGTCCAACCAGGCGTGCATTTCCCCCGAGCGGCTGACCTGCCTTTGCAGGAGCTCCAGCGCCGTGCAGCGCGCTTCCAGTGCACCTAAGTCACGCGCGACGCCATCAGCACTGTCGGCTGCGGCCCGGTAGTGCCTGCTCGAATGCCGGCAAGTCCGCTTCGGCGCTGTCGAGCGCCGCACGCCGCGCCTGATAGCGATGATCCAGAGCCGCGAGTTCGCGCCCGAGCTGTTCCAGCCCCTCGGGCTCGGCGTCCTTCAGTCCGGCCTGTTCCTGCTCGAGGCGCTGGCGGCGGCTTGCCAGCTGGGACAAAAGCTTCTCGGAGTGCTGCTGGCGCGTGGCCTCGACTTCGATGGCCTGCGCGCAGCGCGCCGCTTCTTGCTGCAACCGCTCGACCTCATCGCGGGCGCGGGCGAACGCGCTCTCGGCGCCAGGCAATGCGGCCGTCTCGGCCTCGTGTTGCGCGTCGCACGCTTCTCGCTGTTGGCGCGCCTCTTTCAGCGCCGTGCGCTGCGCCAGACGCGACTCGTGCAGGGCCTGATCCTGTCGCCGCGCCTCCTCGCGCTCCAGCTCGAGCCCCGCCATCTGGCTCTCCACCCGCCGCCGGCTGTCACGCTGATGACCCAGCGACTGCTCCAGCCTTGAAGTCTCGGCGTTGACCTCGTACAACGACCCCTGCGCCTGATGCACCGCATCGGAGGCCGAATAATGGCCCTCGCGCAAACGCTCAAGGCTGCTCTCTAGCTCGCGCAGCCGGGCCGTCTCCGCCTCCAGCTCGAGGCTGATCTGCTCCACTTCCCGCAGGAGCCGCCCGCGCTGATTGGCTGCATCCTGCTTGCGCAGCAACCAAAGCAACTGCTGTGTGAGCTTGAGCGCGCTCTCCAGCTCGCGGTAGCGGGCCGCAACCTGCGCCTGCCCGTCCAGGTGTTCGATCTGCTGGGCGAGCTCGTGCAGGATGTCGTCCACACGCGCCAGATTTTCGCGCGCGTCGTTCAGCCGAAGCTCGGTCTCACGCCGCCGCTCGCGATATTTCGAGATGCCTGCCGCCTCCTCCAAAAACGTGCGCAGGTCCTCGGGCCGCGCCTCCACGATGCGCGAGATCATTCCTTGCTCGATGATGGCGTAGGCGCGGCCACCCAGCCCGGTGCCCAGGAAAATGTCCGCCACGTCCTTGCGGCGGACATGGAGGTTGTTGATGAAATACGCCGATTCGCCGTCGCGCTCTAGCACGCGCTTGACTGAGATCTCCGCGTACTTCGACCAGACTCCTGCTGCCTTGCCAAGGCTGTTGTCGAACACCAGCTCCACGCTAGCGCGGTTGATCGGCTTGCGTTCGCCGGAACCGTTGAAGATCACATCCTGCATGGTCTCGCCACGCAGGTGCTTGGCGGAGGACTCGCCCAGCACCCACCGGACGGCGTCGATGACGTTAGACTTGCCGCATCCGTTCGGGCCGACTACGCCTACGAGCTGGCCCGGAACCGGAATGTGGGTGGGATCGACGAAGGACTTGAAGCCGGCAAGCTTGATGTGGGAAAGGCGCAATTTGGGACGCGATGCAAAGGTTTATAATTGCGGGAAAGTTCGATAAAACAAGCGCCTGGACCCAGCGACCCAAGCGCGTTCGTATTCTAACCGAATCGTCACGGCGTGGATAATGGCAACGCGGCCCGCACGGCATCTGGAGACCTTCCCCAACCCAAGCCCGGAGCGGGACTATCACATCCATATGGAGATCCCCGAGTTCTCCTGCCTATGCCCCAAGACCGGCCAGCCGGACTACGCAACCCTGCTGCTCGACTACATTCCGGACCGCGCTTGCGTCGAGCTGAAGAGCCTCAAGCTCTACATCTGGTCGTACCGTGACGAAGGCGCTTTTCACGAGGCCGTGACCAATCGCATTCTGAACGATCTGGTGGCTGCGACACAGCCGCGCTTTATGCGTCTCACGGCCAAGTTCTACGTGCGCGGCGGAATCTTCACCACCGTGGTAGCCGAGCACCGGCACAGCGCCTGGCAACCACAACCGATGGTGGACCTAATGCAGTTTACGCCTCAATCCAGCACGCGCGGTTGATATGAACCCGAATCTCGATCGGTTGCAGCCATATCCGTTTCAGAAGCTCGCCGCGCTGTTCCAGGATGTCACCCCGCGCTCCGACCTGCGCCCGATCAACCTGTCCATCGGCGAACCCAAACATCCCACCCCTGAGTTCATCAAGCGCGCGCTGAGTGACAACCTGGACGGCCTCGCCTCTTACCCGCCAACGAGCGGCAGTCCAGCGCTGCGCGAGGCTATCGCACAGTGGCTCGTGCGACGCTACCGTCTAACGAGCTTGGACCCGCTCAAGCAGGTATTGCCCGTCAACGGCAGCCGCGAAGCGCTGTTTGCGTTCGCTCAGGCGGTGGTGAACGCGAGCCGCCCGGGCACCCTGGTCGTGATGCCGAACCCGTTTTACCAGATCTATGAGGGTGCCGCGCTGCTGGCCGGCGCCACGGTGGAGTTCTTGAACCTCGCTGCGCACAGCGGTTGTCGGTTAGATCTCGAGCAATTGCCCGAGTCCAGCTGGGCGCGCGTGCAGCTGATCTACGTATGCTCGCCCGCCAACCCTACCGGCGACGTGATGACGCTGGAGGATTGGCGGCGCCTGTTCGAGCTGTCCGACCGCTTTGGGTTCGTGATCGCCTCGGACGAGTGCTATTCGGAGATCTACTTCGACGAAGCGCGACCGCCTCTGGGGAGTCTGCAAGCGGCGCAACAGCTGGGGCGGGCTGGCTATCCCCGGTTGGTCGCTTTCGGCAGCCTGTCGAAGCGCTCCAACGTTCCAGGCATGCGTTCGGGATACGTGGCGGGAGATGCAGCCATCCTCGCCAAGTTCCTTCTGTACCGGACCTACCACGGCAGTGCCATGAATCCCGCTGTCCAAGCGGCCAGCGCTGCGGCGTGGAAAGACGAAGCGCACGTGATCGAGAACCGACGCCTGTACGCCGACAAATTCGCTCAGGTGACAGCGATACTGCGCGAGGTCGCGCCGGTGCAGATGCCAGAAGCCGCGTTCTACCTGTGGCTGCATACGCCGGTGCCGGACATCGATTTCTCTCGTGGGCTCCACGCGCAATATAACGTCACCGTCCTACCCGGCAGTTATCTCGCACGCGAGGCCCGGGGCATCCACCCCGGGCGCAATTTCGTGCGCATCGCTCTGGTTCCTGCCGCGGCCGAGTGCCTGGAGGCGGCTCGACGCATGCGCTCCTATCTCACTACCTTGCAAGAAGCAACCGAACCCGTGATCAAGGCGCAGCCATGACTGAACTCCAGCAGCTGATCGAAACCGCCTTCGAGAACCGCTCCGGCATCTCGCCCGGCTCGGCCGACCCCAAACTGCGCGACGCCGTGCGACAGGTCATCCAACAGCTCGACGCTGGAACGCTGCGCGTAGCAGAGAAAGTCGGCGCGACCTGGATCACCCACCAGTGGGTGAAGAAAGCGGTGCTGCTTTCCTTCCGTCTGGACGACAACGCCGTGGTACGCGACGGTTACACCAATTACTACGACAAAGTACCGACCAAGTTTGCCGACTATGGTGCTGCGGACTTCAAGGCCGGCGGTTTCCGCGTCGTGCCCCCGGCCGCAGTGCGCCGCGGTGCATTCGTTGCCCGCAACGTCGTGCTCATGCCCTCCTTCGTGAACATCGGCGCCTATGTGGACGAGGGCACGATGGTGGACACCTGGGCCACAGTGGGCTCTTGCGCACAGATCGGCAAGAACGTGCACTTGTCGGGCGGCGTCGGGATTGGCGGCGTGCTGGAGCCGGTCCAGGCCAACCCCACCATCATCGAGGACAACTGTTTCATCGGTGCCCGCTCGGAAGTCGTCGAAGGCGTCATCGTTGGCGAGGGCTGCGTGATCTCGATGGGTGTGTACATCGGGCAGAGTACCAAGATCTATCACCGCGAGACGGGCGCGGTTTGGTACGGGCACATCCCGCCCGGCTCGGTCGTCGTGTCTGGCAACCTGCCGTCACCGGATGGCAAATACAGCCTGTATTGCGCGGTAATCGTCAAACAAGTCGACGCCAAGACGCGCGCAAAAACCACCATCAACGAGCTATTGCGCGGAGACTGAAATTCCCTGACCGGCGGTCGCCGACTCCCACCTTCTCGCGCCATCAAAACGTTGAGACGCGTGGCCGCCCGCGAAGTGGTTTCAACGGGCTCCCGCTGCGCCTGAAACTTGCTTGTGCTGATCCGGTTCGATCCCGGAGTCCGGTCCGCGCGCCGCGGCCGGAACCCATCAGACCCCTAGCCAAGCGAGGCCGTAATGTTCCTGACGCCCGTGCTCAAACTCATGGCCGAAAAGCAGGCCTCAGACCTGTTCATTTCGGCCGGGGCCCCAATGTCGATCAAGATCCTGGGCACCATCATGCCGGTGAACTCCGACGTGCTGGACGGCCCCACGGTCAAGAAGATCGCGTACGAGCTCATGTCCACGGCGGAACAGGAGGAGTACGAGCGGACCTGGGAGATGAACCTCTCCTTCCCGGTGCCGGAGATCGGGCGCTTCCGCGTCAACGTGTTCCGGCAGCGCGGCAACGTCGCCATCGTCATCCGTTATCTGCGCTCACAGACTCCCGGGCTCGAGGCGCTGCGCCTGCCGATGATCCTGAAGGAGTTGATCATGGAGAAGCGCGGACTGGTGCTCATCGTCGGCGCCACCGGCTCCGGCAAGTCCACTACGCTTGGCCGCCATGATCGAGCACCGCAACGCCACCCGCGGCGGGCACGTGCTCACCATCGAAGACCCGATCGAGTTCGTGTTCAGGCACCAGCGCTGCGTGATCAATCAGCGCGAAGTGGGGCTGGACACCAAGTCCTACCACAACGCGCTGGTCAACGCCATGCGCGAGGCCCCTGATATTCTGATGATCGGCGAGGTGCGCGACAGAGACACGTTGCAGCAAGCGCTGCTGTACGCCCAGACCGGCCACCTCTGTCTGTCCACGCTGCATGCCAACAACAGCTACCACGCGCTCAATCGCATCATCAACTTCTTCCCTTACGACGCGCGGCCGGCGCTGCTGCACGACCTCGCGGTCTGCCTGAAGGCGGTCATCTCGCAACGCCTGGTAAAAGCGGTCGACGGCAGTCTGGTGGCGGCGGTCGAGGTTTTGCTCAACAGCAAGCACATAGCCGAACTGATCATCAAGAGCGAGATGGACCAGATCAAGGAAGCCATCGAGAAGAGCTTGTCGCCAGGGTCGATCAGCTTCGAGCAGGCCCTGTTCAAGCTGTACGCAGAAGGCAAGATCACCAAGGACGACGCCCTACGCAACTCCGACTCCGCCACCAACCTGGCGTGGCTGATGAACAACGCCGAACAGAAGGCGCACGCGGCGAAGGGCGACCTCAGCAAGGTTACTCGGGGCGCAGACATCAACGCCACCTCGTTCGATCACTTCAAGATCGACGTCAACGCGGGGAACTAGCCTCCTGCGCCGTTGATTCGTGGGATGACTCGCGCGACCTGGGACGGATCGGCGTAGGCCGCGAAGCTTTCGGCCGCGAACTAACGGGACAGGACGCCACCTGCACGTATAATTGCGGCTTGTGCCCGTCACTGCGGCGGGCTCATCGACCTGCCCGCGAGAGTGAACGCCAAGCCGGCACCGCAACCCTAGCAGCGAGTCCGCAACCGTCGAGCTGACGCATCAGCTCATGGCGCGGCGTTCGGTCACGCCCAATGACGACGGCTGTCAGGAGATCCTGGCCGCGCGCCTGGCGCCACTCGGATTTCGCATCGAAAGCCTGCGCTTCGGGCAGGTCGACAACCTGTGGGCGCGGCGCGGAACCGGTTCGCCCGTGGTGTGCCTCGCCGGGCATACCGACGTGGTCCCCACCGGTCCGATCGAGCAGTGGCGCAGCGATCCCTTCACGCCTACGCAGCGTGACGGGTTCGTGTACGGCCGCGGCGCCGCCGACATGAAGACCTCTCTGGCTGCATTCGTCACCGCCGCGGAGCGATTCACTGCCACGCATCCCGCGCATGCGGGTTCGATCGCGCTGCTGATCACGTCCGATGAAGAAGGTGCGGCGGTGGACGGCACAGTGCGCGTCGTGGAGACGCTGCAGGCACGCGGGGAGCGTCTCGATTATTGCATCGTGGGGGAGCCCACGAGCGTGGAACGCTTGGGCGATACAATCAAGAACGGCCGCCGCGGATCTCTCTCCGGCACCCTGGTGGTCCACGGCGTGCAAGGACACGTCGCGTACCCGCAGCTGGCGAGAAACCCCATCCACCTCGCGGCGCCCGCCCTGGCGCAGCTGGCCGCCACTCGCTGGGACGACGGCGACGTCTACTTTCCCGCGACCACCTGGCAAATTTCCAACATCCATGCCGGTACCGGGGCCGGCAACGTGATTCCCGGCGAGCTAACCGTGCTGTTCAACTTCCGCTTCGGGACTGCGAGCACGGTGGAGAGCCTCCAGCGCCGGTTCGAAGCAGCGCTGGACGAACACGGGCTGGACTACCGGGTGTCCTGGTCGCTGTCAGCCATGCCGTTCCTCACGCCGCGCGGACGGCTGGTAGATGCATTGAACGTTGCCATCCGCGAGGTAACCGGCATCCAGCCGGAGCTGTCGACGTCGGGCGGCACGTCGGATGGCCGCTTCATCGTGACCATCTGCCCGCAGGTGGTCGAGCTAGGGCCGGTCAACGCCTCCATCCACAAGATCGACGAGCGCATTGCACTGGGCGACGTGGAGGCGCTGAGCCGGATCTACCAGCGGACGCTCGAAGAATTGCTGGATGTTCGCTGACGCTCGCGCGAATCTGCGCACGGTCCGCGACCTGTTGCGTTTTTCGGTCAGCCGATTCGAGGAGGCCGGCCTGGTCTATGGTCACGGCACGGCCAACGCTTACGACGAAGCGGCCTACCTCATCCTGCACACCTTGCATCTGCCGCTGGACCGGCTAGAGCCGTTCCTCGACGCGCGCCTGCTGCCGGCGGAGGTGAACGGCGTGCTCGACATCCTCGAACGGCGCGTGCGTGACCGGGTGCCGGCAGCCTACCTGACCCACGAGGCATGGCTTGGCGATTTCCGCTTCTATGTCGATGAACGCGTCATCGTGCCTCGCTCGCACATCGCTGCGGCACTCGACCACGGCCTGGCCGCGTGGATTCCGGACGCAAACTCAGTTCACCGCGCGCTGGACCTGTGCACCGGCTCGGGCTGCCTCGCCGTCCTTCTCGCTCATGCTTTTCGGCGCGCCAGCGTCGATGCCAGCGACATCGCCGCGCCCGCCCTCGAAGTGGCTCGCCGCAATATCCAAGACTATGAACTGAGCGAGCGCGTGCGCCCGCTCGAGTCCGATCTGTTCGCCGCGCTGGGCGACGAACGCTACGACGTGATCGTGAGCAACCCGCCGTACGTTCCCGACGCCTCCATGCAAGCGCTGCCCCCCGAGTACCGTCACGAGCCGGCGCTGGCCCTGGTCGGCGGGGATGATGGGTTGGGTGTCGTGCGCCGGATCCTGCAACAGGCCAGGCGCCATCTGACGCGCCGGGGAATCCTGCTGGTAGAGGTCGGCGACGGGCGCGCGACGCTGGAGATCGCCTACCCCGAGCTCGAATTCACCTGGCTCGAAGCGGGCGCCGAGGACGCTTCGGTTTTCCTGCTCGAACGCGGCCAGCTGCCGGACTGAACTCGCCTGCGCGAACGGCGGACCTGCGCGCCGAGTTTGGCCGCTGTGGGGCCTCGCGCTGCAGCGCGCCGCGATGAAACGTCGGACGCTGCATCGGCGAGCTCTGCGGCTCGGCCGGATTCACCAGCGTCGCAGACCATTCGAGAACCGCTCCAGTCTGCGTGTCGTCCATCTCGCGCCAAGTGCCGCGGCGCAACCCAAATGGCAGCGACACGATGCCGAAGCGCACGCGCATCAGGCGGCTGACCCGATAGCCTATGGCGTCGAACATGCGCCTGACGATCCGGTTGCGGCCTTCGCGCAGGACCACCCGATACCAGTTGTTGAGTCCGCGCCCGCCACGCTCGTCGATCAGGTCGAAGCGCGCCATCCCGTCCTCTAGCCGCACGCCTTTCTTGAGCTGCCGGAACTGCTCCTCGCTCAGCTTGCCGATGATGCGCACCGCGTACTCGCGCTCCACCTCGTAGCGCGGATGCATCAGCCGGTTGCACAGCTCTCCGGATGTCGTGAAGATGAGCAGACCGGAGGTGTTGTAGTCGAGACGCCCAACCGCGAGCCACTTGCCTCGGCGCATCGGAGGCAGCTTCTCGAACACACTGGAGCGGCCCTGCGGGTCGTCGTGGCTGACGATCTCGCCTTCGGGCTTGTGGTACGCGATGATTCGCGGCAGCTTGGCACTGTCGCGCACGGTCACCTGGCGCTTGCCGACGCGAATCACGTCCCCCGGCTGCACGCGCATGCCCAGATGCGCCGCGCCGCCGTTGACCTTGACCTTGCCGGCGCGGATCAGCTCCTCCATCTCGTCGCCTCGAACCCAGGCCGGCGGCGGCCAAGACCTTGTGGATCTTCTGCGGCCCATGGCTGACGTCCAGGCCGAGCGCCGCTTCCGGGTCGCGGGGCACGGTGGCTACCCGCTGCGGCCTCATCCGGCGGGGTGGACCGGATCGGTACGGTAAGTCGGCCAGCGCGCGCGACATCACACCTCCCGGCGCTCGATCACCGCCTGGGCCAATGTGCCGCTATCCACGTGCTCCAGCTCTCCGCCCACCGGCAGGCCGCGAGCGATGCGGCTGACCCGTAATCTCCTTCGCCCGCAGCACATCACCGATGTAATGAGCAGTTGCCTCGCCTTCGACGGTGAAATTCGTGGCCAGGATCACTTCCTGAACCAGTCCGTCGCTGGCGCGCCGCACGAGCCGGTCGAGATGAATCTCGCGCGGACCGATACCGTCCAGGGGCGACAACCTGCCCATCAGCACGAAGTACTGGCCGCGGTAGCACTGGGCCTGCTCCATCATCAACAGGTCGGCCGGTGTCTCAACCACGCACAGCAGCGCGTTGTCCCGCCGCGGCGAGCGGCACAGCTCGCACACCTGCTCTTCGGTAAATGTGTTGCACTTCTCGCAGTGGCGTACCACGGCAAGCGCCGCGCTGAGGGCGCGGGCCAGCTGCGCGGCGCCCGGCCGATCGCGCTGCAGGAGATGGAAGGCCATGCGCTGCGCCGACTTCGGCCCGACGCCCGGGCAGGCAGCGCAGCGAGTCGATCAGCTCCTGGAGAGAGGAAGGCGGGTTCACGTGTCTCGTAACTCGTGATTCGCAATTCGTGACTCGTAATCCGCGGCGCGTTTGCCGGGCTTGCAGCGTAGCTGACACACCCCGCGCAAGTCCATCGCGTTCGAGAGGAAGGGCGTTGCTGCGGTGGGGTCGCTGGTCACGAGTCACGAGTCGCGATTCACGGTTCTTCAGAACGGCAGCTTCATGCCGGGCGGCAGCGGCAGCCCGGAGGTGATGCTGCTCATCCTCTCCTGGGTTGTCGCCTCAGCCTTGCGCACCGCGTCGTTGAAGGCCGCCGCCACCAGATCCTCCAGCATGTCCTTGTCGTCCGACAGCAGACTCGGGTCGATCGTCACGCGCTTGACGTCGTGGCGGCAGGTCATCACGACGCTCACGAGCCCAGCGCCCGATTGCCCCTCGACCTCCAGCGTCGCAAGCTCCTCCTGCAGCCGCTTCATGTTCTCCTGCATCTGCTGGGCCTGCTTCATCAGCCCGGCCAACTGACCTTTCATCATTGCCCTTGCTCCCTTTATCGGTCCGGAGACCTTGAGCCAGCCTCCAGCTTCTCGCCCGGTTCGATCGGTCGGATGGAATCATCGGGCACGCGCGCATCGAAATTCTCTACCACCTCGCGCACGAACGGGTCGCCCTCGATCGCTTCGATGGCGCGCCGCTGGCGCGCCAGCCGCTGTCTGTCGTCCCGCTCGGCCGGGGTGTTACCGGTGTTTCCCCCGAGCGCGAACTGCAACCGCAGCTTGCGCCCGAACCGTTCTTCGAGGGCGGCCTGCAGCTTGTCCCGATACGGCTGGTCCAGCAAGTGCCGGTGCGCTTCCGGAACCATCAGCTCCAGCCGCTCTCCGTCGTCGCGCACTAGCTCGCTGTGGTGGGCCAGCATGCGCGCCATGCCACCGAGCTTGAGGCTGGCGACGAGCTCGTGCCAGGCGCTAGGGGCTCGGCCAGCCTGGGAGACGGCGGCGACGGGCTCAGAGAGTTGCCTGGATGCAGCGTCCGTCGCGCGACCCGGGACCTGCTTCGGCTGCGGAGGTCGAATCCGCGATCGAAGCGTTCCGTGGCGCCTGACCCTTGCGGCGCGAACGCGAGCATGCGCAGCAGCGGCATGGTGAACCCGGCGTACTGGTCGGGCGCCAGTGGGAAATCCGCCCTCCCCTGCAGGGCGATCTGGTAGTAGAGCTGCACGTCCTCGGGGGCCAGGCTCGCGGCCAGGGACCGTAACCGGCTCGCGGTCGAAGTCGTCCGCCGCAGCCGCATCGGGCAGGGTCTGCGACAGCGCGATCCGATGCAGCAGCGTGGCGAGGTCCTGCAGCGCGGACTCGAAATCGAAGCTACGTGTCTGCATCTCGTCCGCGATGGCGAGCATGCGCGCGCCGTCTCGCTGCGCCAGCGCGTGCAGAATAGAGAAAAGCTAGGACTGGTCTACCGTCCCCAGCATGGCGCGCACCGACTGCTCCTCCACTCTGCCCGCTCCGTGGGCGATGGCCTGATCGAGAAGGCTCAGCGCATCGCGCAAACTGCCCTGCGCCGCACGCGCGATCAGGTTCAGCGCCGCCGGCTCGAACGCGACACCTTCGGCCTCGAGGATCGACTCCAGTCGCCCGCGGATCTCGGGCGCCGGGATCTGCTTCAGGTTGAACTGCAGGCAGCGCGAGAGCACCGTCACCGGCACTTTCTGCGGATCGGTGGTCGCGAGGATGAATTTCACGTGCTCGGGCGGTTCCTCGAGCGTCTTGAGCATCGCGTTGAAGGCCGAGCGCGAGAGCATGTGCACTTCGTCGATGATGTAGACCTTGAAGCGGCCGCTGGTTGGCGCGTACAGCGCGTTCTCCAGCAGCTCGCGCATGTTGTCGACCTGGGTGTTGGAGGCCGCGTCCAGCTCCAGCAGATCGACGAAGCGGCCGCTATCGATCTCGGTACAAGCACCGCACACTCCGCAAGGTGTGGCGGTGACCCCGGTCTCGCAGTTGAGCGCCTTGGCCATGATCCGCGCGAGCGTGGTCTTGCCAACGCCGCGCGTTCCCGTCAAGCAGCCAGGCGTGGTGCAAGCGGTTCTGGCGCAGCGCGTTGGTCAGCGCGCGCACGACGTGCTCCTGACCCACCAGCTCCGCGAACGTGCGCGGGCGCCATCTGCGGGCCAGGGCCTGTCCCGAGCCCGGTCGAACGCGCCTGCGCTGCGTTCTGGCGAACAGCCTGTCCCGGGTCGTTGGGAGGTTCTGGCGTCATGCCTGCGACTCGGGCGCAGGCACAAAGCGGCGCCCACCCTGAAACGGGAGGCGAGCCTTACCCCCGGCACTTGCAAGAAATAGCTGTGGCTGCTTCCTTCCGGACCTGACCAGGTTCACTACCATGCAATGCGGGGAGGCCCGCCATAGAAAACGTGACTCGTGATGCGTGATGCGCGATGCGTTAGGCGTGATGCGTGACAGGACGCGTAGCTTCTTGCGGCGCAGGCTAACGTGCTTGCACGTTAAGCGCAGCGGCCGGAGCCACTCGCGATTGTTGATCCGCGACGGCCACGAGGCGCCGCCGAGACCAGTGATCCTCCTCACCCCTGCATCCTCGCTGCGCCGACGCGACGGCGCTAGGCGAGCGTCACGGGGATATTCGCGATCTTGGCGCGCCATTGGGCGGGACCCGTGCTGTGGACCGAGTTGCCTGTCGCGTCGACAGCAACGGTCACTGGCATGTCCTGCACCTCGAACTCATAGATCGCTTCCATGCCCAGATCGGCGAAGGCCACAACGCGGGAAGACTTGATCGCCTTCGACACCAGATACGCGGCCCCGCCGACTGCGATCAGGTAGACGGCGCCGTGCCGCTTGATCGCGTCGATCGCGTCGGGCCCGCGTTCGGCCTTGCCGATCATGCCGAGCAGGCCCGTATGCTCCAGCATCATGCCGGTGAACTTGTCCATGCGCGTGGCGGTGGTCGGTCCCGCCGGACCCACCGCTTCCCCGCGCACCGCGTCCACCGGGCCCACGTAGTAGATGAAGCGGTTGCGAAAGTCCACGCCTTCGGGCAAGCGCCTGACCCTTGGCGAGGAGATCGGCGATGCGCTTGTGGGCCGCGTCGCGGCCGGTGAGCAGCTTGCCGGACAGGAGCAAAGTCTCGCCCGGCTTCCAGCCGGCCACCTCCTGCTTCGTCAGCCTGGCGAGATTCACGCGCCGGGCGTCGGGAGCGGGCGCCCAGTGCACGTCGGGCCAATCCTCCAGCCGTGGCGCTTCGAAGCGCGCGGGCCCGCTGCCGTCGAGTACGAAATGCACATGGCGCGTGGCTGCACAGTTCGGAATGATGGCCACCGGAAGCGACGCTGCGTGTGTCGGGAAGTCGCGGATCTTTACGTCCAGCACCGTGGTCAGCCCGCCCAGACCCTGTGCACCGATGCCCAGCGCGTTGACCTTGTCGCAGATCTCCAGCCGCAGTTCCTCGAGACGGTTGGACGGTCCCCGCCGCTTGAGCTCGTGCATGTCGATGGGTTCCATCAAGGCTTCCTTGGCCAGCACCATCGCCTTCTCTGCGCTTCCGCCGATGCCGATGCCGAGCATGCCCGGCGGGCACCAGCCGGCACCCATGGTGGGAACGGTCTCCAGCACCCAGTCGACGATGCTGTCGGATGGATTGAGCATAGTGAACTTGGACTTGTTCTCGGAGCCGCCCCCTTTCGCTGCGATGGTGACCTCGACCGTGTCACCCGGCACGACCTCCATGTGGATCACCGCTGGCGTGTTGTCGCGGGTATTCCTGCGCACGCCCGCTGGATCCGACACGATGGAAGCGCGCAGCACGTTCTCCGGATGACTATATGCGCGGCGCACACCTTCGTTGATCATGTCCGTCACGCTCATGCCGGCCCCATCCCAGCGCACGCCCATGCCGATCTTCACGAACGCCACGACGATGCCCGTGTCCTGGCAGATCGGGCGATGACCCTGCGCGCACATGCGGGAATTGGTGAGGATCTGCGCGATGGCATCGCGGGCGGCGGCAGACTGTTCATGCCGATACGCTTCGCCAAGGGCCCGGATGTAATCGAGGGGGTGATAGTACGAGATGAACTGGAGAGCGTCGGCTACGCTGTCAACGACGTGCTCTTGCCGGACCACGGTCATGGGTTTTCAGTAACCTTTCGGCTGCTGGCTGCGAGCATGCAGTTCGCAATCATCGATGTGGGATTCTAGCACCACTGTCTTCGCGGTGGCCGTGTTCAACGCGCTCCGCCGTCTCTTGTCGCTATAATCCACCTCGAGCGCAGAATCAAACCGCGAGTAGTGCGTCCAATGCCCGGGAGGAGGGTGACATGAGCACCATCGAGTCTGTCCTGAATGAAAAGCGGGTGTTTACCCCGTCCAGTGACTTCGTCAAGCAAGCCAATGTGTCGGGCAAGACCGCCTACCAGGCGCTGTGCGACGAGGCTGCACGCGACCTCGGGACCTTCTGGGCCCGGCTCGCACGAGAGCATGTGCTTTGGCACAAGCCTTTCAACCGCGTGCTGGACGAGTCCAACCCGCCCTTCTTCAAATGGTTCCCCGACGGGGAGCTCAACGCATCCTACAACTGCCTCGACCGCCACCTCAGCAGCCAGCCCAACAAGGTGGCCATCGTTTTCGAAGCCGATGACGGCTCGGTCACCAAGATCACCTACAAGCAGCTCTACCACCGCGTGTGCCAGTTCGCCAATGGTCTCAAGTCGCTCGGCATCAAGATAGGCGACCGGGTGATCATCTATATGCCGATGAGCATCGAGGTGGTCATCGCCATGCAGGCGTGCGCCCGCATCGGCGCTACCCACTCCGTGGTCTTCGGCGGATTCTCGGCCAAGAGCCTGCAGGAGCGCATCGTGGACGCCGGTGCGGTCGCGGTCATCACCGCAGACGGCGGGATGCGCGCAGGCAAGGAGATCCCGCTCAAGCCGGCAGTGGACGAGGCCTTCGCCATGGGCGGCTGCGACGCTGTCAAACATGTGGTGATCTACAAGCGAACCGAGAGCGACGTTCATGTGCACGCGCCGCGCGACCTGTGGTGGGACGAACTGGTCCGGAATCAACCCGACGTGTGCGAGCCGGTATGGGTCAATGCCGAGCACCCGCTCTTCATCCTGTACACCTCAGGCTCGACCGGCAAGCCCAAAGGTGTGCAGCATTCCACGGGCGGGTATTTATTGTGGACCATCCTCACCATGTATTGGGTGTTCGATCTCAAGCGCAACGACGTCTTCTGGTGCACCGCCGACGTGGGCTGGGTGACCGGACACAGCTACAGCTGCTACGGTACTCTGGGAGCGGGCGCCACCGAGATCATGTTCGAAGGTGTACCAACTTATCCAGACGCCGGCCGCTTCTGGAAAATGATCCAGGACCACAAGGTCAGCACGTTCTACACTGCGCCCACGGCGATCCGCTCCCTGATCAAGGCCGGGGCCGATCTACCGAAGAAATACAACCTGTCCAGCCTGCGGCTGCTCGGGACGGTGGGCGAGCCGATCAACCCCGAGGCCTGGATGTGGTACTACAACACGGTCGGCGCCGGCCGCTGCCCGATCGTCGACACCTGGTGGCAGACCGAGACCGGCGGTCACATGATCAGTCCGCTGCCCGGCGTCACACCGCTCAAGCCGGGATCGTGCACGTTTCCCCTGCCCGGGATATTCGCCGATGTGGTGGATGAGACCGGCCAGCCGGTCGAGAAAGGCAAAGGCGGAATCCTGGTCATCAAGCGCCCGTGGCCAGCGATGATCCGCACCATCTGGGGCGATCCCGAGCGCTTCAAGAAGACCTACTACCCGGAAGACTTCAAGGGCCAGTACTACCTCGCCGGCGACGGCGCCAATCGCGACCTCGACGGTTACTTCTGGATCATGGGTCGCATCGACGACGTTCTGAATGTGTCCGGTCACCGGCTCGGCACGATGGAGGTCGAGTCGGCGTTGGTTGCTAACACGCTGGTGGCCGAAGCCGCCGTCGTAGGCAAGCCGCACGATATCAAAGGCGAGGCCATCGTCGCATTCGTAGTGCTCAAGGGTCCCCGCCCGGAGGGCGCAGCGGCGCAGGAGATCGCCGCCAAGCTGCGCGATTGGGTCGCTCAGGAAATCGGACCGATCGCAAAGCCCGATGACATCCGCTTCGGCGACAACCTGCCCGAAGACCCGTTCGGGGAAAATCATGCGCCGTCTGCTGCGTTCTCTGGCCAAGGGCGACGACATCAACCAAGACGTCTCGACGCTAGAAAATCCGGCTATCCTCGAACAGTTGAAGACTGCAGTCAGGTAAGCGCATCGACTGCAACCAAGAGGGCAGGAGCGTATGGGCCGGATTTCGGCGGAGACTAACCTTCAGGTTATGTCGGAGCCAAAACCCCGCCATCTTGAAACAACTCAAGACGGCAGTGAGGTAGTCGTCGCGATACAGCGGACGAAGCCGGAACTCGTCGTCCGGAGATTCGCCGGAAGGAGGCAGACCGATTTTGACAGGTGCGAGCTTCTGATTTATGCTCGCGCGCCTTTGCCGATGGGCAGCGCGGAGAGATGACCGAGTGGTTGAAGGTGCACGCCTGGAAAGCGTGTGTACGGCCTAAAACCGTACCGAGGGTTCGAATCCCTCTCTCTCCGCCAGTCTTCGCTGTGCTCGACTTTGCTCCGAGATCGTTGTGATTCGAACCCTACGGGTTCGGTTGGCTCCGGCCGGGCTAAACGCCCTTAACTTCGCAAGCGAAGTTAGCCTCTGCCGCAACAAGCTGCGATGGCGCCCGCTTGCGCCGCGCGCAGCGTGTTGTCCCTCTCTCTCCGCCAGTCTTCGCTGTGCTCGACTTTGCTCCGAGATCGTTGTGATTCGAACCCTACGGGTTCGGTTGGCTCCGGCCGGGCTAGCGCCTTAACTTCGCAAGCGAAGTTAGCCTCTGCCGCAACAAGCTGCGATGGCGCCCGCTTGCGCCGCGCGCAGCGTGTTGTCCCTCTCTCTCCGCCAACTCCGCGTTCGCCTCGTTGCGCGCCCGTCGAGACGTTGCACTCCAAGTGATGGGGCGGCAACGGGCGCAGAATGAAGAAGGACGTCCCATGTGGGACGTCCTCTCGGCCAAAATCGAACGTCAGCTGCTGGATCGATCTCGTTCGCTTCCCCTACTTCTTGTTAACCGCTTTCTTCAGCTTCGCGCCGGAAGAGAACTTCGCGACCTTTGCAGCCGGTATCTTGATCTCCGCTCCGGTCGCCGGGTTGCGGCCCTTGCGCGCGGCGCGCCTGGACATCGAGAACGTCCCGAAGCCGATTAGCGCAACCGATTCCCCTTTGCTGAGCACCCCGGTGACGGTGTCCAAGAATGCATCGAGGGTAGTTTCCACCGAAACTTTCGTGCCACCTGTCTTTTTCGAGATCGCCTCAACCAGTTCTGCCTTGTTCATCTAGTCTCCTTTCTTTCAGATCGATTCGCCTACGGTCTAATCCCAACCTCCCAAAGAAACCTCCCCCCGGCTCCGGGCGAGCTCGCAAGCCCCGGTGCGGCGGTCTTGTCTGGCTGCAGAGTGTTTATTGTTTCGCGGCGCACGCGCGCGGCCACGCAAAGGTCGTCGTGTCCGCGCATTGCTGCGCGTTGTAATGATGTGCCCGTGCGCGAGCGCGCATTGTAGCAAGACGTCAGCAGCTGTTGCGAGCGAAACACGCTTCCGCGCACCAGCACACGGGTGCAGCACCGGATCGGTGCGGACGACCGAGAAGCTCGTCTGCCTCGGATTACAGGCTGACGCTCTTCAGCGACACTCGGAATAGTCGCGGCGGATCATCGGCTCACGCGATCGAGTGCGTGAATCCCGTGGATGATCCCCACAGAAGATCGTAGTACAGCACGCGGTCATCGGTGCGCTGCGAGGATGGTCCTGATTTGCTCCAACGCGGCCGGTTCTTCGAGTGTGGTCAGGTCGCCGGGGTCCCGCCCTTCCGCCAGCGCCTGGATGCTACGCCGGAGCAGCTTGCCAGAGCGGGTCTTGGGCAGCAACTGCACGAAGTGAATGCGCGCCGGGCGACCGATGGCGCCGAGCTCCCGGTCCACGGTGGCCATCACTTCGCGCTCGTGGGCCAGTGCCAGCTCGGCGGTGGCGACCTTGGCGCCGTCCTTGACGACGGCAAATGCCACTGGCACCTGGCCCTTCAACGCATCGTTGACTCCCACCACGGCCACCTCGGCGATGTTGGGGTGCGCCTGCACCGCCTCCTCGATCTCCCGCGTCCCGAGCCGGTGGCCGGCGACGTTGATGACGTCGTCGGTGCGGCCCAAGTATAAAGTAGTAGCCGTCCTCGTCCCGCAGCGCCCAGTCGAAGGTGGTATAGATCTGTTCGTGTGGGAACGTGGAAAAGTAGGTTTGCACGAAGCGTTCGTCGTTCCCCCACACGGTGCTCATGCACCCCGGCGGCAGAGGCGGCACGATGCACAGCACGCCCTTCTCGTTCGGCCCCACCTCGTCTCCGGTTCCCTCGTGCTTGAGCGCGAGTCGGTAACCGTACGCAGCGAAGCTGGGTGAGCCGAGCTTGCGTGGCGTCTCTTCCACTCCGGGGGCGCTGGTCAAGATCGGCCAGCCGGATTCGGTCTGCCAGTAGTGGTCGATGACCTTGACCCCCAGCCCCTGCTCGATCCACTCGGACGTGGGCTGGTCCAGCGGTTCGCCGGCAAGGAACAGGTACTTGAGGCTCGAGGTGTCGTACTTCTTGAGATAAGCCGGGTCGTGCTTCTTCAGCACTCGCACCGCAGTAGGTGAAGAAAACATCGATGTCACCCGAAAGTCTTGCACGATCTTCCACCAGACCCCGGCGTCTGGCCGCATCGGCACGCCCTCGTACATGATGGAGGTCGATCCGTTGATGAGCGGCCCGTACACGATGTAGGAATGGCCCACCACCCAGCCGATGTCCGAGGTGCAGAAGTAGACCTCGCCCGGCTGCAAGCAGTAGATGTGCTGCATTGAAGCAGCCAGCGCCACCGCGTAGCCGCCGGTGTCGCGCTGGACGCCTTTGGGACGGCCGGTGGTGCCGCTCGTGTACAGCACGTAGCTCGGTTCCGACGACTCCAGCCACGCCACTGGAACTTGAGCCGACAGGTGCTTGGCTCGCAGTGTCGCATAGTCGAGATCGCGCTCCGGCGTCATCGGATAGCGGCGCGGCCAGACCGCGGTTGACCACAACCACGTGCTGCGGGGGCGAGTTGGACAGTCGGATCGCCTCGTCCGCGAGCGGCTTGAGCGCGATCACCTTGCCCATGCGCATGCCGGCATCGCTGGTGATCATCACCTTCGGTTGTGCGTCGTCGATGCGAGCCGCCAGACTCGCAGCGGCGAAGCCGCCGAACACGACCGAGTGGATCGCGCCGATGCGCACCGTGGCCAGCATCGCGAACACGGCCTCCGGGATCATCGGCATATAGATGAGAACGCGGTCGCCCTTGCCCACACCCAGTGCCCGCAGCGCCGCAGCCAACTGGTTCACCTCGGCATGGAGCTCGCGGTACGTGTACGTCTTCTGCTGGTCGACCTCGGTCGAAATCCAGACCAGAGCAGGCTGGTCAGGGCGGGTGGACAGGTGGCGGTCGACGGCGTTGTGGCACAGGTTGGTCTGCCCGCCCACGAACCAGCGCGCGAACGGCGGCCGGCTGTAGTCGAGCACGCGCTCGAAGGGCTCGTGCCAGTCGACGAGCCGGGCCTGCTCGGCCCAGAAGGCGTCGCGCTGATTGATCGAGCGTTGGTAGAAATCCTGATAGCTCGCCGCCATCTTCTCCTCCCTTGGTGGATCCCGCTGCAGGCGTTAGCCCGCCAGTTTCACCACGGTCCGGCCGCGTGCCTGCGCCTTGAGGATCTTCTCGAACACCGCGGGCAGCTGCTCCAGCGCTACCGTAGTGCACATGTCGGTCAGATGCCGCGGCTTGAGGTCGGAAGCCAGCCGCTGCCATACTTTCTGGCGTGCGGTCATCGGCGTATTGACCGAGTCCACCCCGAGCAAGCTTACGCCACGCAGGATGAAGGGCATCACGGTGGTGTTGAGCGTGTGGCTCGCCGCCAGCCCGATGCTCGCCAACGTACCGCCGATCTGCATGGTGCTGGCGAGCCATGCCAGCACATCGCCGCCGAGGTTGTCGACCGCACCGGCCCAGGTGGCCTTGTCGAGCGGTTTGATCCTTGACAGGTCCAGGCTGCCACGCAGCATGACGTCCGTCGCACCGAGGCGCTTGAGGTAGTCGATCTCGCCTTCCTTGCCGGTCAGCGCTGTCACGTGATAGCCCGCGCCGGCAAGAATATCGATCGCGATGCTGCCCACGCCGCCGGTGGCCCCCGTGACGACGACCGGTCCGTTGGCGGGCTTCAGCCCCTCGTGCTCCATACGCTCCACCGCGAGCCCGGCGGTAAAGCCGGCGGTGCCCAGCGCCATGGCGTCGAACAGCGTCAACCCTTTGGGCAGCGGCACCACCCAGCCCGCTGGGACACGCGCGTATTCGGAATAGCCGCCGTCGTGCGCCACGCCCAGATCGAAGCTGGTACAGATGACCTGATCGCCCTGCTTGAAGCGCGCATCCGAGGACGACGTCACTGTACCGGACGCGTCGACCCCACCGATACAGGGGAAGCGCCGGATGATCTTGCCCGCCCCGGTCGCGGCCAGGGCGTCCTTGTAGTTGACGCTCGAGAACGCGGTCTTGATCACGACCTCACCGGGATCGAGCTCATCCAGTGTGGTTTCCACCAGCCGCGCCTGGACCTTGCCGTCCTCGTTGTAGATGCGATACGCCTTGAATTTCGCCATCGTCTGTTCCGTGTTGGTTGCAGCTATTCGGTCGCGCACACGTGCGCAGCTTGCCTACATCATGCCAGATGCGGGAGGCTGAGATAACGCGTGGTTTGCATCTCGATCAGCCGACTGCGCGTACGCTCGGTATCGGCGCGACCAGGGACTCCGTCATACAGACGCTCTACCGTCTCCTCGGCGCTGACGATCAGCTTCACGTGGCGGTCATAGAACTCGTCCACGAGCCAGGTGAACCGCCGCAGGCTCTCGTCCTGATCCGGACGGAAGCGCGGCACCTCGGACAGCAGTACCGTATGGTAACGTCGTGCCAGCTCGATGTAATCCGCCGTACCACGCGGCCCGTCGCACAGGGTTCGCGAAGTCGAACCAGATCGCACCCGGCGCGACGCGGCGTGCGAGAACCTGCCGGCCCTCGATCTCGATTTGCGCTTGCGCCCTCCCCGGCTCTCCCGCCACTGCGAGGAAAGTGCCTTCCAGAGCCCGCTCGGCGTCCGCGTTCAGCGGCTGATGATAGACGCCCGCACGCGTCAGTGTGCGCAGCCGGTAGTCGCTGTCACCGTCCAGCTCCACCACTTCCAGGTTGGTCTTGATCAGCTCGATCGCGGGGAGGAATTGCGCGCGCTGCAGCCCGTGGGCGTAGAGCTCGTCGGGATGCTGATTGGAGGTGGTGACCAGCACCATCCGCTGCTCGAGCAGGCCCTCGAGCAAACCGCGCATCAGCATCGCATCGCCGATGTCGGTCACGTGGAACTCGTCCAGGCACAGCAGCTGGGTCTCGCGCGCCATGCGTGCGGCGATGAGTTTCAGCGGGTCGGTCTCGCCCTGCAGCTCGCGCAGCTCGCGGTGAATGGCCTGCATGAAGCGATGAAAGTGCGCGCGCTGTTTCTTCGCAAGCGGTGCCAGGTGGAAGAACTCGTCCATCAGAAAGCTCTTGCCGCATCCCACCGTACCCCACAGATAGATGCCGCACGCGCGCCGCTGCCGCGACCGAAGCCGCAGCCACGCTCGCCGTTGCCTGTCCAGCGCAGCGAGCTCGCCGTGCAGGCGTTGAAACGAAGACAGCGCCTGCTGCTGAGCGCGATCGAGCGTGAAACCGTGGCGCTGCGCGATCTGGCGAAAGCTGCCGATCAGATCGGTCGAAGACGAATCGAGCGCCGCCGGGGCAGCTTGGACTGAGGCGCTGCGCATGACCTCTGGTGACAGCCTCAGTAGTTGAGCGTGCGCTTGTGCACCCCGAGCGCAGCCTCGTGCATCGCTTCGGACAGCGTGGGATGCGCGTGCACGATGCGAGCGATGTCTTCGCTGCTGGCGCCGAACTCCATGGCCACGACGGCCTCGGCGATGAGCTCGGAGGCGTATGGGCCGATGACGTGGACACCTAGGATGCGGTCGGTCTCGGCGTCCGCCAGCATCTTGACGAACCCAGCCGTCTCGCCCAGCGCCCGGGCGCGTCCGCTGACGCTGAATGGAAACTGCCCGGCGCGATACTGCACGCCCGCCTGCTTTCAGCTGTTGCTCGGTCTTGCCCACCCAGGCGATCTCGGGTGAGGTGTAGATGACCCAGGGTATGGTGTCCAGATTCACGTGGCTTCCTGACCCGCGATGGTCTCAGCCACCGCTACGCCCTCCTCCGACGACTTGTGGGCGAGCATGGGGCCGCGCACCACGTCCCCGATGGCGTAGACGTTGCGGCAGATTGGTGCGATTGCGCTCGTCCACCTCGACGTAATCGCGTGCGTCGAGCTTGAGGCCGACCGCTTCGGCCCCCAGTCCCGCTGAGTTCGGCACCCGCCCGATGGCTACGATCAGCTTGTCGTACTCGTTGACCTGGGTGTTGCCGTCCTTGTCCTGCCAGGTCACGCTGAGGCCTTTCGTGCTGCTCTTGACAGAAGCAATCTTGACTCCGGTGTAGATCTTCAGGTCCAGGGTCCCGTTGAATACGCGGAACGCTTCTTTGGCGACCTGCTCGTCCGCTGCCGGCAGGAACGACGGCAGCGCCTCCAGGATGTTGACGTCGGAGCCCAGCCGTTTCCAAACGCTGCCCATCTCCAGGCCGATCACTCCGGCGCCGATCACGCCCAGGCGCTTGGGCACCTCAGCGAAAGACAAGCGCCCCGACGTTGTCGACGATGCGGTCGTTGTCCACCGGCGCCTCCGGGCAGCTGGCGCGCAAGCGAGCCGGTGGCGATGATCACGTTGCTGGCCTCGATCATCTGCGCCTTTTCGCCATCCCGCACCTCGATTCGGTAGTTCTCGCTCACCCCGGCGAAGCGGCCACGCCCGTGCAGCGAAGCGACCTTGTTCTTGCGGAACAGCGCGGCGATTCCGGCGGTGAAGTCGTCGACGATCTTGTCCTTGCGCGCCAGCATCGTCGCGAGGTCCAAGCTCACCCCTGTGACCTTGATGCCGTGGTCGGCGAACTTGTGCAGCACACGCTCGTAGTTCTCGGAGGACTCGAGCAACGCCTTGGACGGGATGCAGCCCACGTTGAGGCAGGTGCCGCCCAGGCTTGGTTTGCCCTTCGGGTTCTTGAAGTCGTCGATGCAGACGGTCTTGAAGCCGAGCTGAGCGGCGCGGATGGCGGCCGTATAGCCGCCGGGGCCCGCGCCGATTACGGCAACGTCGTAGATTTCTGCCATTTGAGAGGCCAGGAAGAGAAGTGGAGGATGAAGGGTCGAGCGGTCCGGGCAGTTACCCTTCACCCTTCACGCATTCACCCTTCACGGCTGTTAAAGGTCCAGCAGCATCCGCGCCGGATCTTCCAGCGCGTCCTTGATCGCCACCAGCGACAACACCGCCTCGCGCCCGTCGATGATGCGGTGGTCGTAGGACAGCGCCAGATAGTTCATCGGCCGGATCACGATCTGGCCGTTTTCCACCACCGCTCGCTCCTTGGTCGCATGAATGCCGAGGATCGCGCTCTGCGGTGGGTTGATGATGGGCGTGGACAGCATGGAGCCGAACACCCCGCCGTTGGAGATCGAGAAAGTGCCGCCGGTCAGCTCCTCGATGCCGAGCTTGCCCTCCTGGGCGCGCTTGCCGAAGTCGGCGATCTGTCTTTTCGATGTCGGCCAGCGACAGCTGGTCGGCGTCGCGGATGATCGGTACCACCAGGCCGCGGGGGCTCGCCACGGCGATGCCGATGTCGAAGTAGCCGTGGTAGACGATGTCGGTGCCGTCCACCGAGGCGTTGACCACCGGGTATTTCTTCAGCGCGTGCACCGAGGCCTTGACGAAGAACGACATGAAGCCCAGCCGCACGCCGTGGTCCTTCTCGAAGCGCTCCTGATACTTCTTGCGCAGCTCCATGACGGGCTGCATGTTGACCTCGTTGAAGGTCGTCAGGATGGCGGCCGTGGATTGCGACTGGACCAGGCGCTCGGCGATGCGCTGGCGCAGCCGCGACATCGCCACGCGCTGCTCGGGCCGGTCCCTCAGTACCTGATTGACGTCGATCGGCGAGGGGATTGGGACGGGCGCTGGCGTGAGGCCCCTGGCGACAGGCTCAGCCGCCGGTCGGGTAAGCTTGGCGACCACGTCTTCCTTGGTGACGCGGCCGCCCCGACCCGTACCCGGCACAGCATTGAGGTCGACCCTGTTCTCAGCCGCCAGCTTGCGGGCCGCTGGCAGCACGATAGGTTCTGCCGCTGGCTTGGGTTGCGCCAGGGCTTGTGGCTTCGGCCCTGCCTTGCCGACCACCGACACTGCCGCCACGACCTTGCCCGGCGCAGGTGCCTTGGCGTCGGTATCGATGGTTGCAATCACCTCGTTGCTCACGACAGTGCCGCCGTCCCCCTTCACGATCCTCGTGAGCACGCCGGCTTGCGGGGCGGGCAGCTCGAGCACGACTTTGTCGGTCTCGATATCGATGAGATTCTCGTCCCGCTGCACGTACTCACCGGGTTTCTTGTGCCAGGCGAGCAGCGTCGCTTCCGAGACCGACTCGGACAGTTGTGGCACCTTTACCTCAATTAGCATGTGTTCTCCGATCGCTCCCGGTGCGGTGGCTTCCTCCGGCGCCGGCTTGCATCAAACGCCGTGGGTCAAGGCAGCGTCCACCACGGCCTTCTGCTGCTCGTTGTGTAGCGCCAGATAGCCGGCGGCGGGCGAAGCCGACGACGGACGCAGCGCGTAGCTCAGTTTCTGCGTTGGCAGCAGGTGCCGCAGCAGGTAGTGCTGGATGCGGTGCCAGGCGCCCTGGTTGCCCGGTTCTTCCTGACACCACACGATCTCGCGGGCCTTGCGCGTAGCGCTCTGATCTGGAGCCTTGAACTCGTCGTGCGGGAAAGGATACAGCTGCTCCAGCCGCACGATCGCGATGTCGGTAATGCCCCGCTCGCGCCGCGCCGCGCGCACGTCGTAGTAGACCTTGCCGCTGCAGAACACGACGCGCTTGACTTGCGTCCGGATTGAGATCGTCGGATTCGCCGATGACCGGCTGGAAGCCGCCGGTAGCCAGATCCTCCAAGCTCGAAACCGATTCCTTGTGGCGCAGCATGCTCTTGGGGCTGAAGATGATGAGCGGCTTGCGAAAGGTACGCATCATCTGCCGCCGCAGCATGTGGAACATCTGCGCCGGTGTGGACGGCACGCAGATCTGCATGTTGTAGTCCGCGCACAGCTGCAGAAAGCGTTCCAGGCGCGCGGACGAGTGCTCCGGACCCTGGCCTTCGTAGCCGTGCGGCAGCATCAGCGCCAGCCCGCACATGCGGCCCCACTTGACCTCACCCGAGGCGATGAACTGGTCGATCACCACTTGCGCGCCGTTGACGAAGTCGCCGAACTGCGCCTCCCAGACCACCAGCTCGTTGGGCTCGGCGGTGGCATAACCGTACTCGAAGCCGAGCACCGCCTCTTCGGACAAGCACCGAGTCGATCGCGACGAAGTCGGGTTGATTCTCTGCGATGTGCTGCAGCGGTACCCAGGTGCCAGCGTCCCAGCGCTCGCGCGCCTGGTCGTGCAGCACCGCGTGCCGGTGGAAGAATGTGCCGCGCCCGCTGTCCTGGCCTGACATGCGCACCGCGTACCCGTCTTTGAGCAGCGCGGCGTAGGCCAGGTTCTCCGCCATGCCCCAGTCCAGCGGCAGCTTGCCTTGTCCCATCTGTCGGCGGTCGGCAATGACCTTCTCCACCCGCGGATGCAGCTTGAACTCGGGCGGGACGGTGGTCAGTTTGTCGGCCAGCGACTTGAGCTCGGCGATCGGCACCGCGGTGTCGACCTTCTCGGTCCACTTGGCACCTTTGAATTTCTCCCAGTTTACGGCGTAAGGTGGCCGGTAGTTGGACAGGATGGTCTTGTTCGTGTGGTAGCCGCCGTCGAGTGCCGCGCGGTAAGCCTTGATCATCTGCTCCGGGTCTTCCGGCTGTATCACACCCTGCCCCAGCGAGCCTGTCGGCGTAGAGCTTGCGGGTCCCCGGATGCTGTGCCGACCAGCTTGTACATCAGCGGCTGCGTCACCATCGGCTCGTCCTGCTCGTTGTGGCCATGGCGCCGGAAGCAGACCAGGTCGATCACCACGTCTTTCTGGAACTGCGCGCGAAACTCGAGTGCGATCTCGGTGGCCAGCACCACGGCCTCAGGGTCGTCGCCGTTCACGTGAAAGACCGGCGCCTCGACCATCTTGACCACGTCGGTGCAGTACAGCGTCGAGCGCGCGTCGCGCGTGTCGGAGGTGGTGAAGCCGATCTGGTTGTTGACGATGATGTGCACGGTCCCACCGGTGCGGTAGCCGCGGGTCTGCGACAGGTTGAGCGTTTCCATGACCACGCCCTGCCCGGCGAACGCGGCGTCGCCGTGGATCACCACCGGCAGCACCTGCCGGCCGTCGCGATCGCGGCGGCGGTGCTGGCGCGCCCGCACCGAGCCTTCGACCACCGGGTTTACGATCTCCAGGTGCGACGGGTTGAAGGCCAGCGTCAGGTGCATGGGGCCGCCCGGCGTGATGATGTCGGAGGAGAACCCCATGTGGTACTTGACGTCGCCGGCCGGGAAGCTGTCGGCGTGCTTGCCCTCGAACTCGGAGAACAGGTCCTTGGGCATCTTGCCCATCGTGTTCACCAGTACGTTCAGGCGCCCGCGATGCGCCATACCGATCACAGTCTCCTGGATGCCCTTCTCACCGGCACGCTGAAGCAGGTTGTCGAGCAGCGGGATCAGGCTTTCGCCACCTTCCAGTGAGAAGCGCTTCTGTCCGACGTAGCGCGTGTGCAGGTATTTCTCGAGCGTCTCGGCCGCCGTGACACGCTCCAGGATGTGGCGTTTGTAGTCCGGCGAGTAGCTCGGGGTCGAGCGGATGCTTTCAAAGCGCGACTGCACCCAGCGCTTTTGGGCCACGTCGCTGATATACATGTACTCCACGCCGATGGAGCCACAGTAGGTCTCGCGCACCGCGCGCAGGATTTCTCGCAGGGGCAACTGCTCTGCACCGACCAGCGAACCGGTGTTGAACACGGAGTTCATGTCGGCCTCGGTCAGCCCATAGTACGCGGGGTCCAGCTCCGGGACTTCCGGTTTGGGGAAGCGTTTGAGCGGGTCGACGTTGGCGTGTCTTAGCCCCAGGAAGCGGTAGGCGTTGATGAGCTGCAGCACGGACACCTGCTTGCGCTCGACCGAAGCGAGGGCAGCGGTAGGTGCGTGCCCGTTGCCACCGGGTCGCTGATAGGCCAACCGCACGAAGGCCTCGCGCACCGGCTGGTGGGCGACGTCGCGCGCGCCCTGCTGCTGGATCTGGTCGAACCAGCGCCGCCACTCGGCTGCGACCGAGTCCGGGTTGTCCAGCCACGCTTCGTACAGCTCTTCAATGAAAGGCGCGTTGCCGCCGAACAGATAGGACGTGCCCAGGAATTCCTTCATCTGTGCGGCCATGATTTATCTCCGAGAGGGGCTAGCGGTCTAGTGTCCTGAGTCAGGAATACCTTGCCGAAAAACCGCCAGGGCGGCCGCCAGGCGTTGTTGCGCACCTTGGGAATATTATGCATATTCCCTGCGGCGACGCCTACCCTGGCAACCGCCTGGTCGGTTTTTCCGACGGTCCGTATTCGCGGGTTCCGTGCGTCTAATACGGTGCTTGCTCTATGCGTGCCGTTCAAGCTATTTCTGACTCAGGACACCAGATGGGGGTATTGAGCCACTGCTTCAATCGTGGTTCATGAAAACACGCCGCAGATCCAGGCACTACTGCTTTCCTGCGACTGTGCGCGTGTACGCTCCGCGCAAACTGCGCGCGGGCGCTCGCGGAGCGGTCCTGGCTGCGCCATTAGCCCCGCATGGCAATCGGCACGACGTCGCGCTTCACGGAGCCCACGAACAGCTGACGCGGGCGGCCGATCTTCTGCTCGGGGTCGGCGATCATCTCGTTCCACTGGGCCACCCAGCCCACGGTGCGGGCCAGGGCGAAGATGGCCGTGAACATGCTGACGGGAATGCCGATCGCGCGCTGCACGATGCCGGAGTAGAAGTCGACGTTCGGGTAGAGCTTCTTGTCGACGAAGTACTCGTCCTCGAGCGCGATGCGCTCCAGCTCCATGGCGAGCTTGAACAGCCGGTCGTCGTGCAGACCCAGTTCGCCCAGCACCTCGTGACAGGTTTCGCGCATGAGCTTGGCGCGCGGGTCGTAGTGCTTGTAGACGCGATGGCCGAAACCCATCAGCCGGAAGGAGTCGTTCTTGTCCTTGGCGCGCTTGATGTACGCGCCGATGCGCGACACGTCGCCGATCTCCTCCAGCATGTTGAGCACCGCCTCGTTGGCGCCGCCGTGCGCCGGGCCCCACAGGCACGCGATACCGGCGGCGATGCAGGCAAACGGGTTGGCACCGGAGGAGCCGGCCAGGCGCACCGTGGAGGTGGACGCGTTCTGCTCGTGATCGGCGTGCAGGATCAGGATCCGGTCGAGCGCACGCGTGAGCACCGCGTTCGACCTGTACTCCTCGCACGGGGTCCCGAACATCATGTGGAGGAAATTCTCCACGTAGCGCAGGTTGTTGCGCGGGTACATGAACGGCTGCCCCATGTTGTACTTGAAGCACATGGCCGCGATGGTCGGAACCTTGGCCAGCAACCGGACTGCCGAAATCTCGCGGTGCTCCGGGTTGTTGATGTCGAGCGAATCATGGTAGAAGGCGGACAGGGCCCCGACCACGCCTACCATGACCGCCATGGGGTGCGCGTCGCGCCGGAAGCCGGAGAAGAACCGCACCAGCTGCTCGTGCACCATGGTGTGCCGGGTGATGTTGGCATCCCATTCGCGCTGCTGTGCCAGGGTCGGAAGCTCGCCCTTGAGCAGCAGGTAGCACACCTCCAGAAAATCGCACTTTTCCGCCAACTGCTCGATGGGGTAGCCCCGGTATAGCAGCAGCCCCTGGTCCCCGTCGATATAGGTGATGGCAGACTTACAACTGGCCGTCGACATGTAGCCGGGATCGTAGGTGAACTTTCCCGCTTTGCTGTAAAGGTTGCGGATGTCGATGACTTCCGGCCCCACGCTGCCGGAAAGCACCGGAAGGTCTATGGGCGGGGTGCCATCGTCGAAGGTGAGCGTTGCCGTGCGCTGCTGCGTAATCGGAGTCTCCGGGCGGTTCATGGCGGGCTCGTTTATCGGTTCAAATTGTGCAATGGTATAAGAGTTTAGACGACTCTAACAGCGGCTTTGTGCGACCGCACATCAGGTCTCGCGAAGCAGCCTGACGACGGCAGCCGCAGCGCCGGGTTCGGGGTGGAGCCGGCCGGAGACCAAGTCCCAGAGAACGCTATCGGAATGCTCGAGGAGCGCCTTGAAGGCCGCGCGCTGGTCTGGCGGCAGGTCTGCGAAGTGGCGCTCGAGAAACCGCGACAGTACCAGATCCAATTCCAGCATCCCCCGCCGACAGTGCCAGCGGACGCGATCCAGCTCGCTCATGGAACCGCGGCGTCAGCGCAGGACGCTTACACGGCTCGGCGCACCAGCAGCTCCTTGATGCGGCCGATGGCGGACGTAGGGTTGAGGCCCTTGGGACACATGTCCACGCAGTTCATGATGGAGTGACAGCGAAACAGCCGGTAGGGGTCTTCCAGGTTGTCCAGCCGCTCGTTGGTGGCCTGGTCCCGGCTATCCGCCAGGAACCGATAGGCCTGGAGCAGGCCGGCGGGCCCAACGAACTTGTCCGGGTTCCACCAGAAGGAAGGACAGGCGGTGGAGCAGCACGCGCACAGGATGCACTCGTACAGACCGTCCAGCGCTGCACGCTCCTCGGGCGTTTGCAGCCGCTCCTTCCCCGGCGGCGGGTCGTTGTTGACCAGGTAGGGTTTGACCGAATGGTACTGCTTGAAGAACTGGGACATGTCCACGATCAGGTCGCGGATCACCGGGAGTCCGGGCAGTGGCCTGAGTTCCACCGGCTGCTTGAGCTCGGACAGCTGGGTGATGCAGGCCAGGCCGTTCTTGCCGTTGATATTCATGGCGTCCGAGCCGCAGACGCCCTCGCGGCAGGAGCGCCGCAGCGACAGGCTGTCGTCCAACGCTTTGATGCGGATCAGCATGTCCAGCAACATTCGGTCGGCGGGTTCCGGCTCGACGTCATAGTCCTGCATGTAGGGCTTGGCGTCCTTGTCGGGGTCGTAGCGGTAGATGCGAAACGCATTGGGATGACCTCAGCGTCGTGGTTCGTGATTCGTGCCTCGTGATTCGTGACTCGTCGTTCGCAGCCAGCCTCAGGCGATCGGAAGGTTCCCGAGTCACGGATCACGAATTGCGGGCTCACGGCTGTTTAATACGTTCTCACCTTCGGTTCGAAGCCCTGAGTCGTTAACGGCTTGCAAGTGCACCGGCTTGTATTCCAGTCGGTTGCCATCCTTGAACCAGAGCGTGTGCTTGAGCCAGTTCACGTCATCGCGCTGGTGGTAGTCCGCGCGGTCGTGGGCGCCGCGGCTCTCCTTGCGCGCGTCGGCCGAGATCAGGCTGGCCTGGGCCACTTCGATCAGGTTGTCCAGTTCCAGCGCTTCGACCCGGGCGGTGTTGAACACCTTGCTCTTGTCTTTGATTTCGGTGCGAGCGGCGCGCTCAGCGACCTGCTTGATCTTTGTGACGCCTTGCGCCAATAGATCCGGAAAGCGGAACACGCCGCAGTGTGCCTGCATGGTGCGGCGCATGTCGTCCGCGACTTCAAAGACGGCCTCGCCGTTGGTCTGCCCGTCCAGCCGCGCCAGTCTCGCCAGCGGACGCTCAGCGGCGTCCGGCGGCAGCTCCGTGTGAACCGGGTTCTCGCGCAGGAACTGGATCATGCGATTTCCGCTCGCCTTCCCGAACACCAGCAGGTCGGTGAGCGAGTTGGTGCCGAGCCGGTTGGCGCCGTGTACCGAAGCGCAGGCGCACTCGCCCGCGGCGTAGAACCCGGGCACGACCGCTTCCGGGTCGCCGCCTCGAGGCGCGATCACCTCGCCGTGATAGTTGGTAGGGATGCCCCCCATCTGATAGTGCACCGTGGGCACCACCGGAATCGGGTCCCGGACCGGGTCGACGTTGGCGAAGTTCTTGGCGATCTCGCGGATGCCAGGCAGCTTGCTCTCGATCAGCTCCGCGCCGAGGTGGTCCAGCTTCAGTAGCACGTAATCGCCGTGCGGACCGGCTCCCCGCCCCTCCTTGATCTCGGTTGCCATGGCGCGCGAGACGACGTCGCGGCTGGCCAGGTCTTTTGCGGTGGGGGCGTAGCGTTCCATGAACCGCTCGCCGTCCTTGTTGAGCAGATAGCCCCCCTCTCCGCGCACCGCTTCGGTGATCAGGATGCCGGCGGGGGCCACGCCGGTCGGGTGAAACTGCCAGAACTCCATGTCTTCGAGCGGGATGCCGGCACGCGCTGCCATCCCGAGCCCGTCGCCCGTGTTGATGAAAGCATTGGTGCTGGCCGCGAAGACGCGTCCGGCCCCTCCAGTCGCAAACAGAGTAGCCCGGGCTTGCAGGATATAGGCCTCGCCCGTCTCGATCTCCAGCGCGACCACGCCCAGCACCTGGCCTCGGGCATCGCGGATGAGATCCAACGCCATCCACTCGACCAGAAAGTGCGTGTTGGCCCGGACGTTACGCTGATACAGCGTGTGCAGCATGGCGTGCCCGGTACGGTCGGCGGCGCAGCAACTGCGCTGCACCGGGGGACCTGCGCCGAAGTTTTGCATGTGCCCGCCGAATGGCCGCTGGTACACGGTGCCGTCGGGGTTGCGGTCGAACGGCATGCCGAAGTGCTCCAGCTCGTACACCGCTTCCGGCGCCATGCGACACATGAACTCGATCGCGTCCTGGTCGCCCAGGTAATCCGAGCCCTTCACCGTGTCGTACATGTGCCACAACCAGTTGTCCTCGCCCATGTTGCCGAGTGCGGCGCCGATGCCACCCTGCGCCGCCACCGTGTGAGAGCGTGTTGGGAAAACCTTGGACAGAACCGCCACCTTGAAGCCGGCCTCCGACAGCTGCAGGGCGGCACGCATACCGGCGCCGCCTGCCCCGACGATCACCGCATCGAACTGCCGCTTCGGGACGCTCATCGAACGCTCCACAGGATCTGGATGGCCCAACCAGCCCAGGCGACCAGCAGCACCACTACGACGACCTGCAGACCCAGGCGCACGGACAGCGGTTTGGCGTAATCCATCAAGATGTCGCGCATCCCGACCCAGGCATGCAAGAACAGGCTCACGAGGAACAAGAGCGTGGCCAACTTCATGGCCTGCCCCCTGAACAGCGCCGTCCACGCCACATAGTCGGTCGGCAGGGCCGCCGCTAGCACCAGCGCGAACAGCAATGTGTAGAGCGCCATGACGGCGGCGGTCACACGCTGCACGAGCCAGTCGCGCAGCCCGTAGTGCGCTCCAACGACGATGCGCTTCACCATAACCATACCCCCAGGATCACGGTCAGAACGATCGCCGTCACCAGCGTTACCCAGCCAGTCGCGCGCGCAGTCGGCAAGTCTGTGCCGTAGTGCAGATCGAGCGCCAGGAACCGCAGTCCGGCCAGCAAGTGGTGCAGGAAAGCCCACAGCAACCCGATCAGGATCAACTTGACCACGGGATTTGCGAACGCGGCACGATAGCGCGCGTAGCTGTCGGGGGAGCTCAAGCTGGATTGGAACAGCCACAGCAGGAAAGGCAGAAACAGGAACAGCGCGAGCCCGCTGATCCGGTGCAGGATCGACACCAGCCCCGGGACCGGAAGCCGGATCTTGAACAGGTCGAGGTATTTCGGGCGACTCTTGCTCATCGTTGCTCGCTCCAGAAGTTCCGCTGCTGTGATCCCTAGCCCATAGTCCGATTGCGGTAATGATGAGAGCGCGTGTCGTTCCAGCTGCGCCGCAGCTCGGCTGGGTCCTCTCCGTAGGTGTAGGCTACCCGCTCGATGTAGAGCACTGGCGCTCCGGCTGGGAGCTTGAGTGCGGCCGCCGCCTCTCGCGGAGCCGCTACCGCCTTCAGCTGTTCGTCGGCGTGCACGATCCGAACGCCGAACTGGGTCTCGTACATGCTGTACAGCATACATTCATGCTGTTCGATCACCGCCGCCGACAATCCCTTGTAGCGGGCGCCAGGCAGACGCACCTCCTCGTAGCAGATCTTGGTGCCCGACAGCAGCAGCACGCGCCGGATCAGGAACACGCTGGCGCCGGCGGGCAGCCGCAGCAGCCGCGACGCGCCGGCATCGGCGCGCAGTCGGCGGAAGTCCAGCAGCTCACCCGTGAGGTCTTTCAGCTCCCCGCGATCCGGGGTGATGCGAAGGAAAGGGAAGTTGTCGCGCTCGTCCGCGTGCGAGGCGACGAACGTCCCCTTGCCCTGATAGCGAATCAGCAGGTTCTCACCGGCCAGCTCGCCCACGGCCTTGCGCACGGTGCCCTGGCTAACGCTGTAACGGCTGGCCAGCTCGATCTCGCTCGGGATGGCGTCCCCTGGGGCCCATTCGCCGGACACCAGGCTCTGGGTGATAAGCGATTTGATCTGGCGGTAGAGCGGCTGGAAGGCCGGTGATTCCCCGCCGACTTTCATCGTTGCTGTAGTCTTCATATGCGGTGAAATTTTTAGCATAAATCGGCGGCCGCGTCCATATGTCGTATATCTTATAAAAGATATAGGACTGGTTTGACAGCGAGCTTGACGCTTGGATATCATTCATACTTTTGCTGGCCTCTCGCCCCGATGGGGCCGCTCCGCATGGCGGCCCGCCTCGCCCTCGATCCGCGCCGAGGTCCCAACGCATGCCCCGGATGCGCTGACGCTATCGCCCACTTCAGGAGCCCTCTTCGATGAAAGCCCCCGTGCGCGTCGCGGTCACCGGTGCCGCCGGACAGATCGGGTACAGCCTGCTGTTCCGGATCGCCAACGGCGACATGCTTGGTCCCGAGCAACCCGTCGCTCTGCAGTTGCTGGAGATCCCCAACGAGAAGGCGCAAAAAGCCTTGCGGGGCGTGATGATGGAGATCGACGACTGCGCCTTCCCGCTGCTCGCCGGCATGATCGCCACCGACGATCCGAAGACCGCGTTTCGAGATTGCGACATCGCCCTGCTGGTGGGAGCGAAGCCGCGCGGCCCGGGCATGGAACGCAAGGATCTGCTGGCCGAAAACGCCAGGATTTTTATCGAGCAGGGCCGCGCGCTCAACGAAGCCGCCAAGCCCCATGTGCGCGTGCTGGTGGTGGGCAACCCAGCCAACACCAACGCCTGGATCGCGATGAAGAACGCACCGCGGCTCGGACCCGAGAACTTCACGGCCATGCTGCGACTGGATCACAACCGCGCCGTGTCCCAGATCGCCGCGAAGATCGGACAGCCGGTCGATACGATACGCAAAGTCACGGTCTGGGGGAACCATTCCGCCACCCAGTATCCCGATCTGTTCCAGGCGGAGGCCGGCGCGAAAAAGGTGTGGACGCTGATCAACGACCAGGTTTGGTTGGAGAACACATTCATTCCAACCGTGCAGAAGCGCGGCGCGGCGATCATCGACGCACGCGGCGCATCCTCGGCCGCAAGCGCTGCCAACGCTGCCATCGACCACGTTCACGATTGGGTGCTTGGCACTCCGGCCGGGGATTGGGTTTCGATGGGTATACCTTCCGATGGAAGCTATGGCATCGCGAGGGGGGTCATTTACGGATTCCCGGTCACCTGCCTCAATGGGCAGTACGAACGCGTCAAGGGCATCGAGATCAGCGCTTTCAGCCGCGCGAGAATGGACGCCACATATAAGGAACTGCTGGAGGAGCGCGACGCCGTGCAGAGTCTCATCGGTTGAGCGTGCCTTGATCAACGTTGAGCACAGGCAAGCCATGAGCGTCGAGTCAGCGGGTGCGAGGTTCAGGACAGCGGTCAAGGACGAGAAGCCGCTGCAGGTGGTTGGCACGATCAACGCCTACCACGCGCGCCTCGCTGAGCGCTCCGGCTACCGCGCCATCTATCTGTCGGGCGGGGGCGTGGCGGCCGGTTCGCTCGGGGTGCCGGACCTGGGGATCAGCACGCTGGATGATGTTCTCACCGACGTGCGGCGCATCACCGACGCAGCCAGCCTGCCGCTGCTGGTGGACGCGGATACCGGTTTCGGCAGCGCCTTCAACATCGCGCGCACCGTCAAGTCACTGATCAAGTTCGGCGCGGGAGCCATGCACATCGAGGACCAGGTGCAGGCCAAGCGCTGCGGCCACCGACCCGGCAAGGAGATCGTGCCGCGCGAGGAGATGGTCGACCGCATCAAGGCCGCAGTAGATGCACGCACCGACCCGGCCTTCGTCATCATGGCCCGCACCGACGCGCTAGCGGTCGAGGGGTTGCAGGCCGCGATCGACCGCGCCGGCGCTTGCGTCGAGGCGGGCGCGGACATGATATTCCCCGAGGCGATCACCGAACTCGACATGTACCGCAAGTTCACCGACGCGCTGAAGGTGCCGGTCCTGGCCAACATCACCGAGTTCGGCAGCACGCCGCTGTTCACGGTAGAGCAACTGCGCTCCGCCAACGTCAGCCTGGTGCTGTACCCGCTGTCCGCATTCCGCGCCATGAATCGGGCCGCGCTCGACGTCTACCGTGCGATCCGCCGCGACGGCACGCAGCAAAACGTCCTCGACACCATGCAGACCCGCGCCGAGCTGTACGACTTCCTCGACTACCACACCTTCGAGGCGAAGCTCGATCAACTGTTCGCGAAGGAAAAGCAGCGATGAGCACAGACGCTACGATCGCCACGACTCCGAAACCGAAAAAGTCGGTCGCCCTGTCGGGTGTGCCGGCGGGCAACACCGCGCTCTGCACGGTTGGCCGCCAGGGCAACGACCTGCACTACCGCGGCTACGACATCCTCGACTTCGCCGAGCACGCGCAGTTCGAGGAGGTCGCCTACCTGTTGGTGCATGGCAAGTTGCCTACCCTGGCTGAGCTGACGGCCTATAAGCAGAAGCTGAAGGCCCTGCGCGGGCTGCCGGCAGCGGTGCAAGGCATCCTGGAATGCATTCCCGCCAACACCCATCCGATGGACGTCCTGCGCACCGGGTGCTCTGCGCTCGGGTCGGTGCTGCCGGAGAGTCCGGACCATAAAGTGGCGGAGGCGCGCAACGTGGCCGACCGGCTGATGGCCTGCTTCGGCTCGATGCTGCTGTACTGGTACCACTACTCGCACTCCGGCCGGCGCATCGATGTGGAGACCGACGACGATTCCATCGGCGGCCACTTTCTCCATCTGCTGCACGGCAGGAAGCCTTCAGAGCTGTGGGTGCGCGCCATGCACACCTCGCTCATCCTCTACGCCGAGCACGAGTTCAACGCCTCGACTTTCACCGCGCGCGTGATCGCCGGCACCGGATCGGACATGTATTCCGCCATCACCGGCGCGATCGGCGCGCTGAAGGGCCCCAAGCACGGCGGCGCCAACGAGTTCGCGTTCGACGTGATCGGCCGCTACGACACCCCGGACGAAGCCGAGGCGGACATCGTGCGGCGCATCGCGGACAAGCAGATCATCATCGGCTTCGGGCACCCGGTCTACACCATCGCCGACCCGCGCAACCAGGTCATCAAGGAGGTCGCGCGCCGGCTGAGCCAAGACGCCGGAGACATGAAACTGTTCGGCATCTCGGAGCGGGTCGAGAAGGTCATGTGGCGGGAGAAGAAGATGTTTCCCAATCTGGACTGGTACAGCGCCACCAGCTATCACATGATGGGCATTCCGACCGCCATGTTCACACCCATCTTCGTGATCAGCCGCACCGCAGGCTGGTCGGCCCACGTCATCGAGCAGCGCCTGGACGGCAAGATCATCCGCCCGAGCGCCAACTACATCGGCCCGGAGAACTCGAAGTGGGTGCCGATCGAGAAGCGAAAGTGAATTGAGTGAAGGCGTGAACGGTGATCCCCCTCACCCCGCCCTCTCCCCGGTCACGGAGGAGAGGGGGTACCCTTGACCCTTCACGCCATCACCCTTCACTGATGCCGCGCAAGGTATCCGCCGAACCGGTCTATGTCCGCCCCGATCTCGAACATCCGCCCCGACCCCGACAAGGTCCTCGTCGATATCGCCGACTACGTCCTGAACTACGAGATCGCCAGCCACGAGGCCTTCAACACCGCGCGGCTGTGCCTGATGGATACGCTCGGGTGCGGGCTCGAGGCATTGTCCTACCCCGCGTGCACCAAGCTGCTGGGTCCGATCGTGCAGGGGACGGTCGTGCCCAACGGCGCCAAGGTGCCGGGTACGCAGTTCCAGCTCGACCCCGTGCAGGCCGCCTTCAACATCGGGACGATGATCCGCTGGCTCGACTTCAACGACACCTGGCTCGCGGCCGAATGGGGCCACCCGTCCGACAATCTCGGGGGAATTCTCGCCACCGCCGACTGGCTGTCGCGCTCTGCGGTCGCCAACGGCAAGAAGCCGCTGCTCGATGCGCGAGGTGCTGACGGCGATGATCAAGGCGCACGAGATCCAGGGCGTGATCGCGCTGGAGAACAGCTTCAACCGCGTCGGACTGGATCACGTCGTGCTGGTCAAAGTCGCCAGCACCGCTGTGGTGAGCAAGCTGCTGGGCGCCACCCGTGAAGAGGTCATCAACGCTCTGTCACAGGCCTGGGTGGACGGACAGGCCCTGCGCACGTACCGGCACTGCGCCCAATACCGGTTCGCGCAAGAGCTGGGCGGCAGGCGATGCCACCAGCCGCGCCGTCCGGCTGGCGCTCATCACCATGAAAGGCGAGATGGGCTACCCGTCGGTGCTCACCGCCAAGACCTGGGGCTTCTACGACGTGCTGTTCAAGAGCACCCCGTTCAAGTTTCAGCGTCCCTATGGCAGCTATGTGATGGAGCACGTCCTGTTCAAGATCTCTTTCCCGGCGGAGTTCCATGCGCAGACTGCGGTGGAGTGCGCCATGAAGCTGCATCCGCTCGTGAGGGATCGCCTCGATCAGATCCGCAAGATCGTGATACGCACGCACGAGTCGGCTATCCGCATCATCGACAAGAAGGGGCCGCTCGACAACCCGGCCGACCGCGATCATTGCATCCAGTACATGGTCGCAGTGCCGCTCATCCATGGCCGGCTGACCGCCGCGGACTACGAAGACGAAGTGGCGCATGATCCGCGCATCGACGCGTTGCGAGACAAGATGGAATGCGTCGAGGACAAGCAGTTCAGCCAGGACTATCTGGATCCAGACAAGCGCTCCATCGCCAACGGCATCACGGTGCACTTCAAGGACGGCACTAAGACCGACGAGGTCGTCGTCGAGTATCCGATCGGGCACCGCCGCCGTCGCCAGGAGGGCATTCCGGTGCTCGAGGCGAAGTTCAAGACCAACCTGGCACGCCGCTTCTCACAGAGACAGGTGCGCGCGATCGTGGAGCTGTGCCAGGATCAGAAGCGGCTGGAAGCGACGCCAGTGAACGAGCTCGTCGATTTGTTCGTGATCTAGCGCGGAACGTTCATTTGCGCTCTAGATTTTCGTTTGCATCGACGGCTCTATATGGAGGCCAGCGATGACCAAGCAGCTCGGATCGTTCGCACTTCTGGTGGCGTTGATAGCGTTGGTCGCAGACGCGTTGGCGATCGACCTGCCCAAGCGCAAGTCCGGGCTGTGGGACATCAAGATTTCGCGCGCCAGCACCAACCGCCCGCCTCAGACGATCCAGATGTGCATCGACCAGAGGACGGACAACATGGCGCAACAGATGGGCGAGAGCGTCGCTCGGGAGGCCTGCTCCAAGCAGCAGATCCGGCGAGAGGGCAACAAGATCGTGGGTGATTCTGTGTGCACGATCGGCGAGACCACCGCGACCAGCCACACGGTGTTCAGCGGCGAGTTCGACCGCGCCTATCACGGAGAGATCCGCACCAAGTACTCTCCTCCACTGATGGGCAAGAGCGAGAATGTCACGCTCATCGATGCGAAGTGGACCGGCCCCTGCCAGGCCGACCAGAAGCCCGGTGACATGATCATGCCTAACGGCATGAAGATCAACATCCACGAGATGCAGCAACAGCAGTAGGCCTTACTCACCTCCAGGAACCGCACCATGACTCAATCCGCACTCGACAGCCTTCAGGACTTCGTGCCCGCCGCGGGCAAGAGCGGCAAATTTCATTCGTTGCCTGCGCTGGAGAGGGCGGGGCTTGGAAAGATCTCCCGCCTCCCGGTATCGATCCGGATCGTGCTCGAGTCTGTGCTGCGCAACTGCGACGGCAAGAAGATCACCGAAGAGCACGTGCGGCAGCTCGCCGGATGGAAGCCGAACGCGCCTCGTGCCGACGAAATTCCCTTCGTGGTCGCGCGCATCGTCCTGCAAGACTTCACCGGGGTGCCGCTGCTGTGCGATCTCGCGGCAATGCGCGGAGTAGCGAACAGAATGGGCAAGAATCCCAAGGTCATCGAGCCTCTCGTGCCGGTGGACCTGGTGGTGGATCACTCGGTTCAGATCGACAGCTACGGCACCGCTAACGCGCTGGACCTCAACATGAAGCTCGAGTTCAAACGCAACGAGGAGCGCTATCAGTTCATGAAGTGGGGCATGCAGGCCTTCGACACCTTCAAGGTCGTGCCGCCGGGCATCGGCATCGTGCACCAGGTCAACCTCGAATACCTGGCCCGGGGCGTGCACCACAAGGAAAGGGTCTACTATCCCGACACGCTGGTCGGAACCGATTCGCACACCACCATGATCAACGGCATCGGCGTGGTGGGCTGGGGCGTCGGCGGCATCGAAGCGGAGGCGGGCATGCTGGGCCAGCCCGTCTACTTCCTCACGCCGGACGTGGTAGGCGTGAATCTCAAGGGGCGTTTGCGCGAGGGCTGCACCGCCACCGACCTCGTTCTGACGATCACCGAGTTGCTGCGCAAGGAGAAGGTCGTCGGCAAGTTCGTCGAGTTCTTCGGCGACGGGACGGCCAGCCTGACGGTTCCCGACCGCGCCACCATCGCAAACATGGCGCCGGAGTATGGAGCGACCATGGGCTTCTTCCCCGTGGACTCCGCCACCATCGAGTACTTCAAGGGGACCGGGCGCACCGCGGACGAGATCAGCGCTTTCGAGGCCTACTTCAAGGCGCAGGAGCTGTTCGGTGTGCCGAAGGCCGGCCAGATCGACTACACCCGGGTCGTGGAGCTGGACCTCTCCGGCATCGCGCCGTCGCTGGCCGGCCCGAAGCGTCCCCAAGACCGCATCGAGATCGGCAAGGTCAAGTCCACGTTCGCCGAGCTCTTTTCCAGACCGGCGGCGGAAAACGGCTTCGCCAAGAAGGCCGAAGACCTGACGAACGCGCCTCAAGACCAGGGACGGCATCGACATCGGCTCGGGCGACGTGCTCATCGCGGCCATCACCTCGTGCACCAACACTTCCAACCCCAGCGTGCTGATCGCAGCGGGGCTGTTGGCGAAGAAAGCCGTCGACAAGGGGCTGACGGTCAGCAAGCACATCAAGACCTCGCTCGCGCCCGGATCACGCGTGGTGACCGAGTACCTCAAGGCGGCCGGGTTGCTGCCCTATCTGGAGCAACTCGGCTTCTACCTCTCGGCATACGGATGCACCACCTGTATCGGCAATGCCGGCCCGCTGGCGGAGCCGATCGAGGAGGCCGTCGTTGCACAACGACCTCGTGTGCTGCGCGGTGCTGTCGGGCAATCGCAACTTCGAGGCGCGCATCCACCCCAACATCCGCGCCAATTTCCTGGCTTCGCCGCCGCTGGTGGTGGCCTACGCGATTGCCGGCACCGTCCGCAAAGACTTGATGACGGAGCCTCTGGGCAAGGGCAAGGACGGCAAACCCGTGTTCATCGGCGACGTGTGGCCGTCCAGCGCCGAAGTCCAAGCGCTGATGAAATACGCGACCAACTCTCAGGTATTCCGCAGGCTGTATGGCGATTTCGTCAACGGGAACCCGATGTGGAATGCCGTGCCATCGGCCTCCGGCCAGGTATACAACTGGCCCAGGTCGACTTACATCGCCGAGCCGCCGTTCTTCGCGCAGTTTGGAATGCGGCCGGGATCCATCGGGAACATCGTCGGCGCGCGGGCGCTGGGCATCTTCGGCGACTCCGTCACCACCGACCACATCAGCCCCGCCGGCTCGATCAAGGACACGTCACCTGCCGGGAAGTACCTGATCGAGCATGGGGTGGCGAAGGCCGACTTCAACAGCTATGGCGCGAGGCGCGGTAATCACGAAGTCATGATGCGCGGGACCTTCGCCAACGTGCGCATCAAGAACCTGATGCTCCCGCCCAAGCCCGACGGCACGCGCGTTGAAGGCGGCGTCACCATCCACCAGCCGAGCGGGGAGCAGCTATCCATCTACGACGCGGCGATGAAGTACATCGCGCAGGGCACTCCCACGGTGGTCTTCGGCGGTGAGGAGTACGGCACCGGATCGTCGCGCGACTGGGCTGCCAAGGGACCGCTGCTGCTTGGCGTGAAGGCGGCGATCGCGCGCAGCTTCGAGCGCATTCACCGTTCCAACCTGGTCGGGATGGGCGTGCTACCCCTGCAATTCAAGGGCCGCGATAGCGCCGAATCGCTGGGCATCAAGGGCAACGAGGAGTTCGAGGTCCTTGGGCTCGAAGGCGAGATCACGCCGCAGCAAGACGTTACGTTGGTGATCAAGCGCAGCGACGGCTCGCGACGCGAAGTGAAGGTCATCTTGCGGATCGACACGCCGATCGAAGTCGACTACTACCGCAACGGCGGGATCCTGCCCTACGTGCTGCGGGAGATCCTCAAGGACGCCGACGCCAGCACAGCGGCAGCTTGAGTCCGCCCTCTCGGTGTGGCGGTCAGCGCCGACCAAGCTGCCGCTTGAGGTTGTCGAACGCGGCTTGGAACACGCCGTTGCCAATCTCGTCCGTCAGCTCCCGCTCACGGCCCGGCTCGCAGTCGAACTCGGCTGTCCACTCGGCGAAGGTCCGATCGCCGTCCGTGATCCGTGTCAGCTTCAGCGTCGCGACGTAGTGCTCCACACCCATGGGAGAAGCCAGGATGTTGTAGGTTACGCTTTGGCCGTGGTCGGACAATGCCAGCAGTTGCTCGCGCAGGTTGCCGCCGTCCTTGAGATTGAAGTTGCGGATGCAACCGACCCTGTCCGCCGGCGCGCCACCCTCGATGCGACTGTCGGCCACGGCGGGAACCCAACTAGGCAGCGCATTGAAATCGCGGATGTGCGCCCAGACCCGAGCCGCTGGTGCGTCGATGACGCTCGATGTGTATACCTTGACCATTCCTGCCTCTGTTATCTAGACGGCTGCATGGCTGCGCGCATTTACATGCCGACTCTAATGAGCCGCCCATCTGGCGTCAAGAAACGTTGACCCTGGCAGCGGTCCTCCACGCCTGCGCGGCTACAGGTCCACGAACCGCACCACCTCACTCAGCGCTGCACGCTCGGTGCGATACGAATGGATCGGATGGGTGGCGTCGGCGTAGCCGAATGACAGGCCGCAAACGACCTTGCGGTCGTCCGGCAATCCCAGGAACTGGCGCAGGAACTGTGGATACGATGCGAGCGCGGCCTGGGCAATCGAGTCCACGCCGAGGCTGCGCGCCGCGAGCATGAAGGTCTGCACGTATAACCCGCAGTCCAGCATCCCGTAGGCACCGAGCGCCGCGGGGGTGGTGACGATGGCCACGTGCGGCGCCCCGAAGAAGCGAAAGTTCTCGAGCGACTGTTCGGCCGCTGCTGTTTTGTCTTCTCGACCGATGCCCAACGACTGGTAGAGCTGCACGCCACAGACTTTCCGGCGCTCGCGGTACACTCCAAGATACGCGGCTGGGAACGGGAAATCGGGGGCAGGCGCGACCCCAGAGCGAGCGTGGTCATACAGTGCCTGGCGGAAGCGCTCAGTCGCCTTGCCGCGCGGGATGACCAGCTGCCAGGGCTGGCTGTTGCACCAGGACGGTGTCTGCTGCGCCAACGCCAGGATGCGCTGCACGGTCTCATCGGGCACCGGCTCCGGCAGGAACATCCTGGCGCTGTAACGGGAGTTGACGACCTGTTCGAAGTCCATCACTCGCTCACCCGAAGTTCGGTTTGAACCTCTCATCGACTTCCACCTGCAACCCCTGGGTCAGCCGATTGCCGGCGTTCGCCAGCGCCACGATCTCCACCAGCTCGGCCAGCGTCTGGTCATCCATTCCCTTCTTGCGCGCGGCTGCGATGTGGGAGTTGATGCAGTACTCGCAGTTGTTCGTGATGCTCACGGCGAGGTAGATGAATTCCTTCGCCAAGGGATCGATGCGCGAGTCCCTGACCATCACTTCCTTCATGTGGCTCCAGAAGCGCTTGAGCAGCGGCGGATGCACGGCCAGTGCCCGCCAGATGTTGTTCACATAGTCCGTATTGCGAGTCGTGCGGATATCGTCGAAGACCGACTTGACCTCGGTTGAAGCATCATTGTCCTGGACCAGCTTGACCTGCGCCATTGTTTGGCCCTCCTTCCAAAATCGGGCATCTTAGCAGGCGACCGCCCCCTAACCCACGCTATGCCTTCCGGGGCGGCTGGGGATTGGACACAGAGGCGGTCAGGCGTCATAATTCGCCGCCTCGTCAAACCCCTGGCCCCAATGAAGGTCCTGTTCGACCTGTTTCCGGTCATCCTGTTCTTCCTCGCCTACACGGGTGCGAAGCGGGTGCCCGAGACCGCTGCTGCCGTGGTCTCGAGCCTGCTCAGCGGGCTGGGTGCGGCCGGTGCGGTGGCCGCAGACCAGGCGCCGATCCTGCTCGCGACCGCTGTGGCCATCGTTGCGACCTTCGGGCAGGTAGGCTGGGTGCTGCTGCGCGGGCGCAAGGTCGACAACATGCTCTGGATCAGCCTTGCCATCATCGTTGTGATGGGCGGTGCCACGCTGCTGCTGCGCGATCCCACCTTCATCAAGTGGAAGCCCACGGTGCTGTATTGGTCTTTCGCCGCCGTCCTCCTGGGCTCGGATCTAGTCCTGAAAAAGAACGTGATCCGCACGATGATGCAGGAGCAGCTGTCCCTCCCGGATCCGGTCTGGAGGCGGCTGAACCTCAGCTGGGTGGTCTTCTTCGCCGTCATGGGTACAGCCAACCTGTACGTCGCCTACAACTATTCCGAGAGCGCCTGGGTCAACTTCAAGCTGTTTGGGGGCATCGGCTTGATGGTTGCGTTTGTCATCCTCCAGGGCCTGATGCTGTCCCGCTTCATCGAGAGCGAGCAGAGGAAGTAGCCCGTGCCCCACACAACCTCCAGCCTCATCTCCCCCGCGTGAGCGCGATGCAAGTCGGCGTCGATAGTGTGGTGACATCGATCGAGCAGCGCTTGGCTGGGCTCGAGCCCGAGCTGCTCGAGATCTACGACGAGAGCGGCGAACATGTCGGCCATGCCGGCGCCCAGGCCGGCGGCGGCCACTACCAGGTGTTGATCGTTTCGCGGCGTTTCGAGGGCCAGTCCCGCCTCAGCCGCCACAGGCTGGTGTACGAAGCACTCAGCGCAATGATGCAGACGCAGATCCACGCGCTGGCGATCACAGCCCTTACACCGGAGGAGCTGCAGGAAGTGTTTCCTCGTTGATTTGACGGTCCATAGCCAAGCGAACCCTTGGTCGCGGCGGGCGTCCAAGGCCATGTCGTAGCAGTAACCTCACCCATAAGGAAACTCACATGCAATCCATGAAAGCCGCGACAGCCGTCGCGTTGACCCTGGTAAGCGCACTGGTCATTGTCGCCAGCCAGGCCGAGGACAAGACCAACGTGGCCGTCGTGAACGGCGTGCCGATCCCGCAGGCACGCGTCGACTACGTCGTCAAGGCGCAGATCCAGCGCAGCCAGGGTCAGCAGAAAGACACGCCCGAATTTCGCCAGCAAGTGAAGGATGTGCTGATTACCCGCGAGGTCATCGCCCAGGACGCGATCAAGAAGGGCTTGGACAAGAGCCCCGAGGTGCAGACCCAGCTCGAAATGGCCAAGCAGGATTTCGTCATTCAGGCCTATTTCGAGGACTTCATCAAGAACAATGTGCCCACCGACGAGCAGATGCGGGCCGAGTACGAGAAGATCAAAGCCGCGCAGACCGACGACGGCAAGAAGATGGAATACAGGGTGCGTCACATCCTGGTCAAGGTCGACCCGGCCAGCGCGAACGATCCGAAGAAGGCGAAGGCGGCGGAGCAGAAGGCCAAGGCCATCGTGGCCGAGCTCAACAAGGCTTATGGCAAGAACTTCGCGCAGTTGGCGCAAACGAAGTCCGACGACGAAGGCACCAAGAAGCAAGGCGGGGAACTCGACTGGACCGACGGCAGCAACCTGGTGAAAGAATTCACCGACGCGATGGTCAAGCTGGAAAAGGGCAGCTACACCAAGGTGCCGGTCAAGACCCGCTTCGGCTATCACATCATCTTGCTGGAGGACGTCCGCCCGATCCAGTTCCCGCCCTACGAACAGGTGAAGGAACGCATCCAGCAGGAGCTGGTCAAGCAGGCGCGTGACAAGAAGATCGAGGAGTTGCGGGCCGCGGCAACGATCGAATAGTGCATCAGAGGCCGTGTATTTGCTTCGAGACAGCGCGATCGGGCTGCAATCACGACCACGAATCACGGCATCTAACCAATCCACTTGCGAGCGTTGCGGAAGATCCGCATCCAGGCCCCGTCCTCGCCCCAATCGTCGGGATGCCAGGAATTCTGCACGGTCCGGAACACCCGTTCGGGGTGAGGCATCACGATGGTGAAGCGGCCGTCGGGGGTCGTGAGCCCGGTGATGCCCTGCGGTGAACCGTTTGGGTTGAGCGGATACAGCTCGGTTGAATCGCCGCGGTTGTCGACGAAGCGCAGACAGATCAGCGGCCGTGCCGCTTCGAATGGAGCGTCGTTGAACTCCGCGTAGCCTTCCCCATGCGCAACGGCCACCGGCATGCGGCTGCCCGCCATGCCCTGGAAGAACAGCGAAGGACTTTTCTCTACCCGCACCAGCACCAAACGAGCTTCGAACTGCTCCGAGCGGTTGCGCACGAAATGCGGCCAACTCGCAGCGCCCGGGATCAGGGCGCGCAGGTTGCTCATCATCTGGCAGCCGTTGCACACGCCCAGAGCAAAGGAATCGGGCCGCTGGAAAAAACCCTCGAACTCGTCGCGGGCGCGCGGGTTGAACAGGATCGACTTCGCCCATCCCTCTCCGGCGCCCAGCACATCGCCGTAGGAGAAGCCGCCCGGCGCCACGAGGCCCGTGAACTCACCCAGCGAGACGCGGCCGGCGATGATATCGCTCATGTGCACGTCCAGCGCGTCGAACCCGGCGCGATCGAAAGCGGCCGCCATCTCGATCTGCCCATTCACGCCCTGCTCTCGGATGATGGCAACCCTCGGACGAGCGCCTGCCGCGAGGTACGGTGCGGCGATGTCCTCCGCAGGATCATAGGTAAGCTTGGCGTGCAGCCCGGGATCGGCCGCATCGAGCATCCGGTCGAACTCTTCCTGGGCGCAGGCCGGGTTGTCACGCAGTCGCTGCAGGTGCCACGTCATTTCGGACCAGGCACGCTGCAGCACAATCCCGGACTCCGAATAGACCTCCCGGCCACGCACGTTGACGATGAGACGGCCGGCGCGGTTGAGCGTGCCGATCACATGGCATTGTCTGCCCAATCCCGCCACTTGTAACGCGCGCTGCACTTCAGCCAGGTCGCGGCTGCGTACCTGCAGCACTGCACCGAGCTCTTCGCTGAACAACGCAGCCAGCAGAGCGTGGCCGTTCAGCAAGCCTCCGATCTCCACCGTGACGCCGACATGACCGGCGAACATCATCTCGCACAGCGCAATGAACAGGCCGCCATCGGAGCGGTCGTGATAAGCGAGCAGCCTGCCGGATTCGTTCAGATTCTGCAGCGCTGCGAAACAGGTTTTCAGCTTTAGCGGCTCGTCGACATCGGGCGCTTCGGCGCCCAGCTGTCCGTAGGCCTGCGCGAGGACCGAACCGCCTAGCCGGTTGCGCCCCGAACCGAGATCGATGAGCAGCAGCACGCTGTCGCCCTGCGTCGCCTGCAGCTGGGGTGTGAGTGTCTTGCGCGCGTCCAGGCAGGGCGCGAAGGCGGAGACGATCAACGACAAAGGCGAGATTACCTCGCGCGCCTCTCCGTTCTCCTCCCAAGTCACCTTCATCGACATCGAGTCCTTGCCGACCGGGATGCTGACGCCGAGCTGCGGGCAAAGCTCCATAGCCACCGCCTGCACCGTGTCGTACAACGCAGCGTCTTCCCCCGGGTGGCCGGCTGCGCACATCCAGTTGGCCGACAGCTTCACGTCACCGATCGCGCGGATGCGCGCGGCGGCGATGTTCATGAGCGCCTCGCCCACCGCCATGCGCCCCGAAGCGGCCGGACCAATCAGCGCCAGAGGCGTGCGCTCGCCCATCGCCATCGCCTCGCCCAGGAAAGTATTGAAGCCCATGAGCGTAACCGCGACGTCAGCCACTGGCACTTGCCAGGGTCCGACGAACGGATCGCGGCTGCACAGGCCGCCCACGGTGCGGTCGCCGATGCTGATCAGGAATGTCTTGTTGGCCACCGCGGGGAAGCGGAGCACGCGCAACGCCGCGTCCGCCAGGCTTATAGCGGACAGATCGAACTCACGGAGAGTTCGCGAGCGATGCGCAACATGCCGCGTCATTTGCGGCGGCTTGCCCAGCAACGTCGGCAGCTCCATGTCGACCGCCCGAGTGTTGAACAGCGGATCCGCGACAACGAGGTGATGATCCGCGGTCGCGGCGCCGATCACGGCGTATGGGCAACGTTCACGCTCGCACAGTGTTTGGAAGTGCGCGAGCCGCTCCGGATGGACCGCGAGCACGTAGCGCTCCTGGGCCTCGTTGCACCAAATCTGCATCGGCGTCATGCCCGGCTCCTCGCTCGGGATGGCGCGCAGGTCGAAGCGCCCGCCTGCCCCGCCGCCGTGGACCAGCTCCGGAAGCGCGTTCGACAGGCCGCCCGCGCCCACATCGTGGATCGAGAGGATCGGGTTGGCCTCGCCCAGGGCCCAGCAGCGGTCGATCACCTCTTGGGCCCGGCGCTGGATTTCCGCATTGCCGCGCTGTACTGAATCGAAGTCCAGGTCTTCGGCGTTCTCGCCAGTACCCATGCTGGAGGCAGAGCCTCCGCCCAACCCGATCAGCATGCCTGGACCCCCCAGGTGCACCAGAGCACTCGCTGGCTTCAGGGGGAGTTTGGTCAACTGTGCTTCGGCGATGCTGCCGAGGCCGCCGGCGATCATGATGGGCTTGTGATAGCCGCGGCGCTCGCCGTCCGCGGTCTGCTCAAAAGTGCGGAAGTAGCCCAGCAGGTTGGGGCGTCCAAACTCATTGTTGAAGGCCGCGCCGCCGATGGGGCCTTCGAGCATGATCTGCAGCGCCGAGGCGATGCGCCCCGGCTTGCCGTAGGCGTCGCGCTCCCAGGGTTGCTCGAAGCCGGGGATGCGCAGATGCGAAGTCGTGAAACCCGTGAGCCCAGCCTTGGGCTTGCCGCCACGCCCAGTGGCGCCCTCGTCGCGGATCTCCCCGCCCGAGCCGGTGGCGGCGCCCGGGAACGGCGAGATGGCGGTCGGGTGGTTGTGCGTCTCCACCTTCATGAGGATGTGGGTCGACTCTGCGGAGAAACCGTAGCGGCGGTCAGCGGCCGGGTAGAAGCGGTCGACCTGCGCGCCCTCAATGACCGCGGCATTGTCGGAATAGGCCACCAGCGTGCCTTGGGGGTGCGTCGCCTGCGTGTGCTTGATCATGCTGAACAGCGACGCATCCTTAGCCTCACCGTCGATCACCCAACGGGCGTTGAAGATCTTGTGCCGGCAATGCTCGGAGTTCGCCTGTGCGAACATCATCAACTCGACATCGGTCGGGTCCCGTCGTATGCCGGTGAAGTAATCGAGCAGATAGTCGATCTCGTCGTCCGACAGCGCCAGGCCGAGCCGACGATCGGCGGACTTCAATTCGGCACGCCCGCCAGCGAGAACACCAATGGTCTCCATCGGCACTGGCTGCGCAGCATGGAACAGCGCATCGGCCGCATCGAGCGAGTCGAGGACCGTCTCGGTCATGCGGTCGTGGATCAGCGGCAGCAGTGCGCGCCGCAGTCGCAGCGCTAGTACCGATGCGTTCAGGCCTCGCGGTTGGTAAGCCGTGCCGCGCTCGATCCGCTCCACCGCCTCGAGCCCGCACTGGCGGGCGATGTCCGTGGCCTTGGAGGCCCAGGGGGAAATTGTGCCTAGCCTCGGCACCACAAGCAGGATCCGATCCTCGGGGTGGGAGTTGCGCGAGGCCGGCGCCCGGTCTTGTCGCAGAACCGGTCCGTATGTGAGCAGCTCGCGCAGAGTCGCGGTCTCTGCGTCGGACAGGGGCCGGTTGAGCTTGACGAAGTGCCAGTGCTGGGTGGCGATCCCGGTGAGTGAGGGGAGCGGTTTCTTCGCTTGCTGAAGGAGCTTGTGAAGGCGGAATTCGGAGAGGGCGCGGCGGCCGGGCAGCTTGAGCGTCAGCGACATGGGAGCCGGTCATGGACCACAAATACGAATTATACCCGCGGCGCGCCGGGCGTCGTTTCGAGCTACACTCGATGCATTCACCCATCTCCGCGCTGCGCACCGTGTCTGCATTCCAGGCCGTCCCGGCCCTACCCGTCTACCGGACCGACGAGGTCCGCCGGATCGAATCGCTGGCGCAGTCGAGCGCAGGATCGACGAACCTGATGGAGCGTGCAGGGTTGGCCGCCGCCCAACTCGCACGCGAGCTGATCGCGGACAGCCGCAAACCGGTGCTGGTGCTCGCGGGCCCCGGCAACAACGGCGGCGACGCGTTCGTCGTTGCACGCCACTTGAAGCAGTGGTGGCACCGCGTACAGGTGGTGTACGCCGGCGAGCGTACGAAGCTGTCCGCGGATGCGGCCGCAGCGTTCGACGCCTGGAGTGCAGCTGGCGGCGAGACGCTCGCGGAGCTGCCTCATCCCGCGCTCGCGAGCTGCGGATTGATCGTGGACGGACTGTTCGGGATCGGCCTGGAGCGCCCGCTCTCGGGTCTCTACGCGGAGCTCGTCGCGGCCGTAAACGCCAGCGGTGTCCCGGCGCTCGCGCTCGATATCCCCAGCGGCCTGCACGCGGACAGCGGCGGAGTGCTCGGGTGTGCGGTGCGCGCTCGGCACACGATCACTTTCATCGCCCTCAAGCCGGGTTTGCTGACTCTGGATGGACCCGACCACTGCGGCGAGCTGCACGTGAGGGATCTGGGCCTCGATGTCGTGGCGCTGCTCGCACCACGCGGAATGACTATCGGCAGCGCCATCCTGCGCGCGGTCCTTCCAGCGCGGTCCCGCAACAGCCACAAGGGCACCTTCGGGAGCGTGGGCATCGTGGGGGGCGCCACCGGGATGACCGGAGCGGCGTTGCTCGCCGCGCGTGCCGCGCTCAGGCTGGGCAGCGGTCGTGTGTACGCTGGGTTCCTTGCAGCGGACGCCCCAAGCCTGGACCCGTCCCAACCGGAGTTGATGCTGCGCCGGGTCGAGGACGTGCTCAGCATGGACGCGCTGAGCTGCCTGGTGCTGGGCCCGGGGCTGTCGCAGTCGGCCGAGGCGAAGCGCTGTGTCGAACGAGCGCTGGCGCTCGAGGCGCCCCTGGTGATCGACGCCGACGCGCTCAACCTGATCGGCGCTCATGCCGGACTGCAGGACTTGTGCAACGCCCGAAGCGCGGCCACCGTGATGACGCCCCACCCAGCCGAAGCAGCGCGGCTGTCAGGCAGATCAACCGGTGACATACAAAGCGATCGCGTCGGCGCAGCCTCGTGGCTGGCCAACCGCTACCGCGCCGTCATCGCCTTGAAGGGGGTTGGCACGGTCGTGGCGATCCCAGACGGCCGCTACGACATCAACACGTCGGGCAATCCGGGGCTGGCCAGCGCCGGCATGGGCGACGTCCTGAGCGGCTTGCTGGCGGCGCTCATCGCCGAGGGGGCCAGCGCGGCCGACGCTGCACGCGCTGCGGTCCACCTGCATGGCCTGGCCGCCGATCAGCGCTATCGAGAGCTGGGCGGGCCCATCGGCATGACTGCGTCCGAAGTGGGGGACGCGGCGCGCGAAATCCTCAACGCCGCGATCTACGGTGGGCCAGGCTAGAGTCGCAGTGTGCGCGCGGTGTAGATGCCGAGCACTGGGGAAGGTCTTGCGCCCTGCCTGGGCTGCGGCTAAAGAGCTAGGCTACGGGGAAAAGCTCTGCCAGCGCGCGGCCGACGCGCTCCCGCTGCGATACCCCGGAGAGCAGAGCCGCATCATCCTTCAGATCGAGGATCTGGGTCACGCGACCCCGATCGAACACCACGAGGTTCTCGGCCAGTGCCTCGGCGTCGGCGGGATCGTGCGTGATGATGATCATCGGGACTTGGAAGCGCGACTGCAGCTCGAGCAACTCGCGGCGGACGTGCTCGCGGAGCATCGGGTCCAGAGCCGCGAGCGGCTCGTCGAGCAGCAGCAGATCGGGACGGCGGATGAGCGCGCGTGCCAGCGCCACCCGCTGCCGCTGGCCGCCGGAAAGCTCGCGCGGCAGGTTGCGAGCCAGTCCTTCCAGCTCGAACGCGGCGAGGAATGCGCTGACGCGCTCGCGCGCGAGCGGGTCCAGCCTGCCGTGAAACGCGTGCTGGAGTGCAAACCCAATGTTCTGCTCCACGCTCAGATGCGGGAACAGCGCGTACTCCTGAAACACGAACCCAACGTTGCGTGCCTGCGGCGAAAGGTTTATGCCAGCCGCAGAGTCGAACAGCACTCGCTCGCCGATCTCAATGCGGCCCGCATCGGGCGTCAACAGCCCGGCGATGCACTGCAGGGTCACGCTCTTCCCGGATCCCGACGGTCCGAACACGACGATGCGCTCGTTCTCGGCACGGAACTCGGCTTCAAGGCGGAACTCGCGGCCCTCGGAGATCAGGCGCTTGCAGATGTCGACGCGGATCTTCACGCTCAATACCGCGGCCGCAGCAGCCTGCCCGATCCCAACAGGATGGCTACGCACACAGTGGAGGTCACCAGCACCAGAAAGTTGGCCAGGTCGTCGCGTCCAGCCTCGACGGCGTCGTAGACGGCGAGCGACAACGTCTGCGTCCTTCCGGGAATGTTGCCCGCCACCATGAGAGTGGCGCCGAACTCACCCATGCCGCGCGCGAACGCGAGCATGGTGCCGGCGAGAATGCCGCGCCAGGCGAGCGGCAGCGTCACGCGGAAGAACACGCCCGGCTCCGAGGCACCGAGCGTACGCGCAGCGCCCTCCAGCTGGCGATCGACCCCCTCGAACGCGGCGCGCGCCGACTTGAACACCAGCGGAAATGCCACCACCGCGGAGGCGAGCACCGCGCCTTGCCAGGTGAAGATGAGGCTGATTCCGAGTTTGTCGTAGAGCCACTCGCCAATCCAACCGCGCCGCCCAATCAGCACGATCAGGTAGTAGCCCAGCACGGTGGGCGGCATGACCAGGGGCAGCGTGCACACCGCGTCCAGAAACTCCCGTCCCCAGAACGCGTAGCGGGCGAGGCCGTACGCGAGTACCACCCCCAGCACCAACGTGAGCAGCGTCGCGAGACCTGCGACCTTGAGGGTCAACAGCAGTGGAACCAGCGCCTGTCCGATCATCGGGTCCTTTTGGCAGGCGACGATGCGGTGCCCGCGCGGTCCTACCCACCGCCGATCATCACGTTGCTGGCCTCAAACTTGGGCCTACCTATATCCGGCGGGATACGGCGCAGACTGTACGAAACCCCGGGTGTCGGGTCAAGGGCGCGCGTAGCTGCGCGCCGCAGCCGTGCTACGACGCTTCCAATTTGAAGACGACCGGGACGGTCACGGTCCACTCCCTGCCCCGCAGCGCCTCGGGCATATCAGGAAGCGGTGCCGACTCGTGCACTATCCTGATCGCCGCTGCGTCGAGCACTGGGAACCCGCTGCTGTGCCCTACGACGACGTCGTGCAGCTTGCCGTCCGAGCCGATCTGCAGCTTGAGTTCGGTCGTGCCCTGCCAGTTGCGGATGCGGGCGAGACGCGGGTAGTCCTTTCGCTTGCCGATGGCTTGCGCGAGCATTTCGCCGTAGGCCTTGAGCGCTGCAACGTCCAGGGACGGTCGCGGCTCGCTTATCGACGGCGCCGGCGCCTCGGGCTTCGCCGCAAGCGGCGGCTCGGCAGGGGCAGGCTGCGGCGCAAGGCGTACTTGCGGCAGCGGGGGTGATGGCGAGGCCTCGGGGCGCGCCTCGGGGACTTGCGGTACTGGCTCGGGGATCGGTTCGCGCTGGACCTCCGCAGGCGGCGTCAGCACGGGCTGCGCGCGGATTGGCGCCGGCACGGGCGGGGGTTCGGGGCGACTCTGAGGCAGCGGCGCAGGCCTTTTCACCACCGGCGAGGGCTCGGGCTGGGCCGCAGGGACTGGACTCTCGGGTTGCGGTTGCGGCAGCGCCAGCAACTCGACCACCAGCGGAGCCGGCTGCTCGAGCCTGGGAACACGCAACCCCGGCAGCAAGGCTATCGCCGCTGCATGCACCAGCAGCGAGAGCGCAAACGCGGCCTTGACCGGGCGCTTACGGTACCAGTCGGTGGAAACCTCGAGAGAAAAGACAGGGTTAGCTATATCCACGGCATTGGGCAACGTCTAGCGCCTGCGCTTGGGCAGCGCTCCCGACGCAGAGTTTACACCGGAGCCCCACAGACGCCTTACCGCACACCGCTGGTGTGTAATCGCCTGCGATGAGCGTTGTCCGGCACTCAGCGCGCGGAAGAAACAGGAAAAAGGGCGGCACAGAATCTCTCGTCCCGTGCCGCCCTGAGCTCGGAGGAGGTGCCTGCGCAGCCCACACGCGAAGCAGAACAGCTGGCGCGGAGCACCTTCGCCGTATTCTATTCAATATAACGCAAGTGTCAACAATCGTTCCTACCGCTCACCGGCGCCTTCTCTACTCACCCGGATCAGCGTCCGGCCATCAGCCGTGTAAACGCCGCCAGGTCCTTACGCACGCTGGCCGCCGCCTTGGCGTCCATTGCAAGATAGCGCGCCAGCACGTCCTGGCCCAGCTCGGTGACGCGCGCCCCGCCTCCGCGCTGACCGCCGGTCAACGTTTCGACCACGGGCGATTTGAAGCATTGATTCATCGTGTCGACAAGCAACCAGGCGCGGCGGTAGGACATGCCCAGGCTGCGCGCAGCGGCTGAGATCGAGCCTGTGTGTTCGATCGCTTGCAGCAAGTCGGCCTTGCCCGGTCCCATGGCAATGGCTTTGCGGAACATGATGCGGATCTGCGGCTTGGGCGATCCGCCCTTGCGCGCCGCCTTGCGTGCTTTCCCTGCTGCCATCTCCTTCCCTTCCGTGTCCGGATTGCCTAACGAGTCCACCGTTGCGCCGCCGCGTCGTCGCTCGAGCGGGCCTCCACCCAGCGGCTGCCCTGCGGTGTCCGCTCCTTCTTCCAGAATGGCGCCTGCGTCTTGAGGTAGTCCATCACGAACTCACAGGCCGCGAAAGCCTCCCCTCGGTGTGCACCGGCAACCACCACCAACACGATCTGGTCGGTTGGGCGAAGCACCCCTACCCTGTGGATCACCAGCACTTCGATGATGTCCCAGCGCGACTTGGCCTCTTCGACGATCTTCTCCAGCGCCTTCTGCGTCATGCCAGGATAATGCTCGAGCGTCAACTCCGATACGCGGTCGCCCGCGTTGACATCGCGCACCAGGCCGATGAAGCAAGCGATCGCGCCGATCGCCGGATTGTTACGCCGCAGCAGGGCGATCTCCGCGCCGGCGTCGAAATCGTCGTTCTGGATGCGGACCGCCACATCAGCCTCCCGTCACCGGCGGAAAGAAGGCGACCTCGTCGTTCGGGCCGATGTGAGCCTCGGGGGTAGCCATCTCCTGGTTAACCGCCACTCGCACGGGCTTGGCGACGGCTAGTTCCGCTTCCCAGGCGCCGCCGCGTGCCCGCAGATGCTCTCGCAACGCCTCGACTGTATCCACAGACCGCGGCAACGCGATGCGTTCCGAGCCGCGCCCGAAGACCTCTTTCAGTCGCGCAAAGTAGAGGATCGTGATGGTTTGCGCCGTCACGGACTCCAGTCCCCTTTCCTTCACCAGATCCGAGTCATCCACTCGACAGGCCGTCCCGAGGTTGGCCGAAGGCTTTCATTATAGGCCCCGGATGCCCGTCCAGGCAGGCGGCGCCAGCGGCGACGGACGTATGAGACACGTTGGACGCAGCGTGTACTACCCGGCGAACTCCAGCGAGGAGTAGCATTGCGCATCGGGGTAACTCACACTCAGAGACGAGCGCGGCCAAGTGGACAAAATCGACAGACCCGATGCGCAGTGGAGACAGGTCCTGACTCCAGATCAATATGAGGTGCTGCGACAGGAAGGCACAGAGCACCGGCATACCAGTCCTCTGAACCAAGAGAAGCGCACAGGAACCTATGTTTGCGCCGGTTGCGGGCAGCCGCTATTCGAGTCGGACATGAAGTACGACAGCAAGACGGGGTGGCCCAGTTTTTTCACCTGCATTCCGGGCGCCCTGGAAACCAAGCTGGATCACAAGCTATTCGTGGCGAGGACTGAATATCACTGCGCCCGCTGCGGCGGCCACCAGGGACATGTATTCGGCGATGGGCCTGCACCCACGGGCCAGCGCTGGTGCAACAACGGCGTTGCGCTACGCTTCAAGCCGAAGGACCACGGCGCTTGAGCGTAAGGACAGGGCGCTTGCTCGCACCTTCCTCATGAGATCGCGTACCTGCCGGCGCGATGGTCATCACCGCTTGCTTGTAGACCACCCGCAATCCATCTTCCGCGTCGAACGCCATGACGAACGGGTCGAACCCTTTGAGGATGCCGCGGATTCTCGTTCCATTCCGGAGAAAAACGTCCAGGCTGCTGGCGTTGCGTTGCCATTCATCCAGCACGCGCTCCTGGCAAGCTTCGCCCTGAGTGCGATTGCCCTGGGTCCGATCGCCCTGGGCGGACGCCGGATTGCCGGAGCGCCATTTGTTCGCCTTCGACCCGTGTCCCGGGCCCGCCACTGCTCGAGCCTTACTGTCCTTCTGCATCAACGCCCATCCTCGCTTGTGCTCCCACCCGCTTGCGTCGTCGGATTTAGAAGCTTGGCCGAAGCGTCACCGGGCTGATCATAGTCGCTCCTCCCCTCGAGCTGAAGATGCTATGACAAGATCTATCGGCTCCCGGCCAGTTCCGGATTGTCCAGGAGAATTCCTATGCTGCACAAGCTGTTTCGTTCGTGCTTGTTCGTCCTGTTTTTTGAGGTTGGGCCGAGCCCAGTGAGCCAGGGAAGCTAGGCGGCATCACTCGCCGCGTTAGCTCCTTCGGCATATAATGCTGCGAGCAATCGAAGAACCATTCCCCGAAGAGCCTATGAAAGAACAGCCGCTGTTGGGTGCGCGCCCGGAGCGCCCCGCCATCGTGCCTGCGCCAAGCCGGCGGGTACTGTCCGACACGCGCGGACGGTTGCTCCGAGACCTGCGGGTTTCGGTGACCGATCGGTGTAACTTTCGCTGCACCTACTGCATGCCGAAGGAGGTATTCGGCAAGGACTTCCAGTTCCTCGAGCGGGAGCAGCTGCTGAGCTTCGGCGAGATCCACCGGCTGGTGCGCGTCTTCCGCGACCACGGCGTGCAGAAGATCCGTATCACCGGCGGCGAGCCGCTGGTGCGTCGCAAGCTCGAGCGGCTGATCGAGATGCTAGCCTACTGGAGCGACCTCGACCTCACGCTCACCACCAACGGCTCGCTGCTGAAGCAGATGGCGCGCGCCCTGAAGGATGCGGGACTCAGGCGCATCACGGTGAGCCTCGACTCTCTGGATGACGCGGTGTTCAAGGCCATGAACGATGTGGACTTCCCGGTGGAGAAGGTGCTGGAGGGCATCGAGGAGGCGGCCGCTGTGGGGTTGCACCCGATCAAGATCAACATGGTTGTGAAGCGCGGCGTTAACGAGCACAGCGTACTGCCCATGGCGCGCTACTTCAAGCGACAGGGCTGGATCCTGCGCTTCATCGAGTACATGGACGTGGGAGCGACCAACGGCTGGAGGATGGAACATGTGGTGCCTTCGCCCGAGCTGGTGGAGCTGATCGACCGTGAAATGCCCATCGAGCCTGTCGACCCCAGCTATCGAGGCGAAGTAGCCGAGCGCTGGCGCTACCGGGACGGTGACGGCGAAGTCGGGTTCATCTCCTCGGTGAGCCACGCCTTTTGTCGCGACTGCACGCGCGCAAGGCTGTCGGCAGAGGGCCAGCTCTACACCTGCCTGTTCGCGAGCCACGGCACGGACTTCCGCGCACCGCTGCGAAGTGGCGCCTCAGACGAAGAAATCTCGCAGCTCATCAGCGCGGTCTGGGGGGCTCGCGCCGACCGCTACTCGGAGATCCGCACTGCTGCGACGGCGAAGCTGCGCAAGGTGGAGATGTCGTACATCGGCGGATAGCGCTGAAAGAGCCGCTTCGCGAGCGCTTGCGCCGGGCGCACATGCGCACAGGTATTTGATCCAGCGAGAGCAGGCGAACCGAAAACGCCAAGACACGAACGCCCAGCGTCCCAGGTCCGAAGGCAAGCATCTCTCGTTCACCGGTTGGCGCATCGGCCCATCTGATTCCATGTCCGTCGATACGATTAGATCCCTGTCCGCGATCACCGCTGACAGCGAGTACGACCCGGACTCCATGCCGGTGGCGAAGGCGAGGCAGTACATCCGCGCTTTTCTCGCGCCGGTAACAACGGTCGAAAGGCTCCACATTCGCTCGGCACTCGGCCGTGTGCTGGCGCAGCAAATCCGCTCCAGCATGGACGTCCCGTCTCATGACAACTCAGCCATGGACGGCTATGCCGTGCGTTACGCCGACCTCAAGCCGGAGGCCGAGACCACGCTCAAGGTGGTTGGCACCGCGCTCGCAGGCAAACCGTACGAAGGCAATGTCGGTCCCGCCGAGGCAGTGCGCATCATGACTGGCGGCGTCATGCCGTCGGGTTGCGATACCGTCATCATGCAGGAGCGCGCCAGGGCTTTGGAAGCTGGCGTCACCGTGCCGGGCGGTCAGCAGAAGGGTCAGAACGTGCGCTACGCCGGGGCGGACATCAAGATCGACGAAGTCGTGTTCGGGCCCGGTCAGGTCCTGCGCCCGGCGGAGCTGGGGATGATCGCCTCGCTAGGCATCGGGGAAGTCTCGGTGTATCGCAAGCTGCGTGTGGCGTTCTTCTCCACCGGCGACGAGCTGGTACCGGTCGGAGGGAACTTGAAACCCGGTCAGATCTACGACAGCAACCGCTACACCATTCACGGGATGCTGATGCGATTGGGCGTGGACGCCATCGACATGGGCGTGATCCGTGACGATCCAGCCGCAATCGAGACCGCGTTCGCCCAGGCCGCGCAGGCGGCAGACGTGGTCATCACCAGCGGCGGTGTGTCCGTGGGCGAGGCGGATTTCGTCAAGCAGTTGCTGGCCAAGCTCGGCGATGTTCTGTTCTGGAAGATCGCAATGAAGCCGGGCCGGCCGCTGGCGTACGGCAAGATCGGCTCGGCCCACTTCTTCGGCCTGCCCGGGAATCCCGTATCGGCGATGGTGACCTTCTACCAGTTCGTGCGCGAGGCGCTCCTTGTGCTGATGGGGGTGCCGCAACCGCGCCCGCTCCCGGTCCTGAAGGCGGTCTGCACGTCGGCCATCAAGAAGGCGCCAGGCCGCACCGAGTTTCAGCGCGGGATCCTGGGCCAAGGCGACGACGGCCAATGGACCGTGCGCGTGACCGGCGATCAGAGCTCGGGCATCCTGTCTTCCATGAGCCGCGCCAACTGCTTTATCGTCCTGCCGGACGCGCAGGGCAACACGCCGGCAGGCGCAACAGTCGACGTGCAACTCCTCGAGGGGTTGATCTGAGTCGTAGCCGGGCTGTCACCGGAACAGGACGACCGCTTGCCGCAGCGTGACATACACGCCCCAGGCGAGCGGGATGCCCACGAATGACCAGAACAGCGCGACGGCCGCCGGACTGCTGGAGGTGGCACCCGCCGCAACCACAGAGCCTGATGTTTCTGCGGCGGCAGCTTGCGTCTTCTCGCGCGCCAGTTTGCGCTCGGCCGCCAGTTCCTCCTCGGTCATGAACCATTTCGCGGCCACGGGGCGAACCAGCAGGTTGCATACGAACCCGCCCATGAGCAGCCCTGCGAGCACGTACATCGTCATGTCATAGGCTTGGCTCTTCGGTACGCCCGCCTTGGTCTGAAAATCGTTGATGTAGTTCACCAGCACCGGGCCGAGAATGCCCGCCACCGACCACGCCGTGAGCAGGCGCCCGTGAATGGCCCCTACCATCTGGCTGCCGAACATGTCGGCCAGGTAAGCGGGTATGGTTGCGAAGCCACCGCCGTACATGGTCAGGATCACGCAGAACAGACCGACGAACAGCGCAACATTGCCCGCATGACCGGCTGATGGGGCCCAGGCATACAGCACAAAGCCGAGCGCGAAGAACAGGTAGTAGGTCGTCTTGCGTCCGAGGTAGTCGGACAGCGATGCCCAGACGATGCGACCACCGATGTTGAACAGGCTGAGCAGTCCAGCAAAGCCGGCGGCAATCGCCGCGATCTGACCCAGTTGCTCCTTGTCGAGCTGATCGAACTTGAGGTCGAGCCCAAGCAGGCGGCCGCCGAAGATCTCTTGCAACATGGGTGAAGCCATGCCGATCACGCCGATGCCCGCAGACACATTGAGGCAGAGTATTCCCCACAGCAGCCAGAACTGGGGCGTGCGCCAGGCCTTCTTCACATGCACATGCTTATCGGTGATCATCGCATTGCTGGCCCGGCCAGCCTTGGGCGTCCAGCCTGCGGGCTTCCAGTCTGTCGGCGGAATGCGGTAGGCCAACGCGCCGACCAGCATGAAGACGAAATAGATCGCACTCAGGGTCAGGAAGGTCTGCCATACCCCAACCGAGTCTGGCGTGGCGTAAAACTTCATCAGCCGATCCGCCAGCGGTGAGCCGATCATGGCACCGCCCCCGAAACCCATGATCGCCATCCCCGTCGCCATGCCGCGCCGGTCGGGGAACCACTTGATCAGCGTGGATACCGGCGAAATGTAGCCCAGTCCCAGCCCGATGCCACCGATGACGCCGGACCCCAACCACATGAGCCACAGTTGATGCGTGTATACGCCGATGGCTGAGATGACCAGACCGCCGCACCAGCACACCGCGGACACCAAGCCGGCCTTGCGCGGCCCGGCGCGCTCCAGCCAGCCGCCCCACAGTGCGGCGCTCGAGCCGAGGAAAACGAAAAACAGCGTGTACATCCAGCCGAGGATCGGCTTGTCCCAGTCACAGGCCGTGGTGAGCAACTTCCACGTACCCGACGGACATTCGATCGACTTCGAGATCCCGAGCGACTTGGTAAGCGGCAACCAGAACACCGAGAAGCCATATGCCATCCCGATACACAGGTGAATGCACAAGGCGGCCGGCGGAACGAGCCACCGGTTGAACCCTTCACGCGCGACAATGCGTTCCTTCGAAAGATCGAACATCCGGCCGCCCCTGCCCTTCTGGTCTGGTGTTGTTCTGTCTTGCACACGGCCGGCAGCCCGGCGCGCGCGCCATGATACCCGAGCCCTGGCCACCTGGCGCGCGGCAAGGGGATGGCTAGAACCGGCGTATCATGGCCCGTAACCGAAGCTCGAATTGGAAGCGGGAGAGCGTGCTGTGGGCAGGCCTGTGGAGAGCGCAGCGGTGACCGGCGTCATCTTGTCGGGCGGCCGTGGCACCCGCATGGGCGGAGTGGACAAGGGCCTGCTGCCGTTCCGCGGTCGCACCATGGTGGAGTGGGTGCTGGACCGCATCGAGCCGCAAGTCGCCGAGGTGCTGATCAGCGCCAACCAGAACCTCGACCGCTACCTCGCTCTCGGACATCCGGTGCTCACCGACCGCGTCACCGGATTCGCCGGGCCGCTCGCCGGTCTCCATGCGGGTCTGTGTGCGGCGCGCTGTGACCTGGTGATCATGGTACCGTGCGACTCGCCTTTCCTGCCTGCCGATCTAGTGCTGCGCATGACGCAGGCTTTGGAGAGTGGTGGGACGGATGTAGCCGTGGCGAGAACCGGTGACCAGGCCCATCCGGTGTTCTGTCTGTGCCGCGCCGGCTTGCTCGCTAACCTGACCGCATTCCTCGAGGCCGGCGGTCGCAAAGTGGATGCCTGGTACGCAGCGCTGAAGGTGTGCGAGGTCGCGTTCAACGATCGTGCAGGAGGCTTCCTCAACATCAACACCCTGGAGCAGCTGCAAGCGCTGGAGCAGTGACGGGAGCAGCGTCCTATGGGCACAGCGGGTGGAAAGACCCAGCGCCGTGACGAGAGCTGTGCGATCCGACGCGCTGCCGCTCCGAACGCTACCGCGCAGGAGCGGATGAGCGTAGGCCAGGCTCGAGCACCTGGAAGAACACCTCGTCTTGGGCGATCATGCCCAGCTCGCTGCGGGCGCGCTCCTCAATCGCGTCGTAACCGTTCTTGAGATCGCGGACCTCGGCTTCCAGCGCAGCGTTGCGCGCGCGCAGGCCATCGTTTGCCCGGCGCTGGGTCTTGAGCTGTTGATCCAATTCCCACACGTGTATCCAGCCGCCCTTGCCCGCCCACAGCGGCCACTGCACGGCCGCGATGAGAAGCACCAGAATCAGGGCCAGCAGCCGCATTCAGAATGCCTATCGAAGTGCTGCCCGCATGTGCGTAGGGGGCGAGCTGGGACGCGGGTTGACGTCGCCGGACACCGCCGTCTCCTACCACAGTTGATAGAACGCATCGCGTCCAGGGTAGCTGGCAGTGTCGCCCAGGTCCTCTTCGATGCGCAGAAGCTGGTTGTACTTCGCCACGCGGTCGGAGCGCGACAGCGAACCGGTCTTGATCTGTAGCGCGTTGGTGGCGACGGCGATGTCGGCGATGATCGTGTCCTCGGTCTCACCCGAGCGGTGCGAGATGATCGAGGTATAGTTGGCGCGCTTGGCCATCTCGATGGCCGCGAAAGTCTCGCTCAGCGTCCCGATCTGGTTGATCTTGATCAGGATCGAGTTGGCCACGCCTTCCAGTATCCCCTCGCGCAGGATCTTGGTGTTGGTCACGAACACGTCGTCACCCACCAGCTGTACGCTGTCGCCCAGACGGTCGGTGAGCAGCTTCCAGCCGTCCCAGTCGTCCTCCGCCATGCCGTCTTCGATGCTGATGATCGGGTACTTCTCGACCCAGGCGGCAAGATAGTCGGTGAACTGCGTCGGCGCTCAAGCGCAGACCGTCCGAGCCGAGTACGTACGCGCCGTCCTCGTAGAACTCGGTGCTGGCGCAGTCCAGCCCGATCGCCACCTGGTTGCCGGGGGTGTAGCCTGCCTTTTCGATCGCCTCCATGATCAGCCGCAGAGCCGCCTCGTTGTTGGCCAGGCTGGGGGCGAAGCCGCCTTCGTCGCCTACCGTGGTGGGCATGCCCTTGGCATCGATCAGCTTCTTCAGTGCATGAAACACCTCGGCTCCGCAGCGCAGTGCTTCGCGGAAGCTCTGCGCGCCCACCGGGATGATCATGAACTCCTGCAGGTCGAGATTGTTGTTAGCGTGCGCACCGCCGTTGATCACGTTCATCAGAGGCACGGGAAGCTGCATGCGCCCCGAGCCGCCCAGGTAGCGGTAGAGCGGCAGCCCCGACTCCTCGGCTGCCGCTTTGGCCACCGCCGCCGATACAGCCAGCAGGGCATTGGCGCCCAAGCCGCGACTTGTTCTCGGTGCCGTCCAGGTCGATCAGGGCCTGGTCGATGAGCGGCTGCTCCACTGCGTCCAGACCGATGATGGCCTCGCAGATCTCGGTGTTCACGTTCTCGACCGCCCGCAGCACGCCCTTGCCGCCGATAGCGCTGCGCATCGCCGTCGCGCAGCTCGATCGCCTCCTTGCTGCCCGTGGAGGCGCCCGAAGGCACCGCAGCCCGCCCCATCACACCGGATTCAAGCAGCACGTCCGCCTCCACGGTCGGGTTACCGCGGGAGTCGAGGATTTCGCGCGCCACTACATCGACAATCGAGCTCATGCCTTGGCCTCTTGCTTTCCTTGTCGGTGATCGCGCGCCGTGACCTCCGGTGCCGTGACACGGTCTTCGGCAAATCGCTTGCGCTTGACCAGCGCGTCGATTTCCTGAAGCGTTTCCAGCAGCTCGCGCATCAGGTGCAACGGCCATGCGTTGGGTCCGTCGGAGAGCGCTTTCTCGGGATTGGGATGCGTCTCCATGAAAATGCCGGCGACGCCGGATGCGACCGCGGCGCGCGCAAGCACGGGTACGAACTCGCGCTGACCGCCGCTGGAGGTGCCCTGTCCTCCCGGCAGCTGAACCGAGTGGGTCGCGTCGAACACGACCGGGCAGCCGGTGTCGCGCATGACCATCAGCGAGCGCATGTCGGACACCAGGTTGTTGTAGCCGAAGGACACACCGCGCTCGCACACCAGGATGTTGTCCGCGCCGCTTGCCTGCTTCGCCTTGTCCACCACGTTTTTCATCTCCCAGGGCGAGAGGAATTGGCCCTTCTTGATGTTGACCGGCTTGCCCGCCGAAGCCACGGCGTGGATGAAGTCGGTCTGACGGCACAGGAAAGCCGGTGTCTGCAGCACGTCCACCACCGCAGCAGCCAAGGGCACCTCCTGCTCGGTGTGCACGTCGGTCAGGACCGGCACGCCGACCTGCTTGCGCACCTCGGCCAGGATGCTCAACCCTGCCTCCATGCCCAGCCCGCGGAACGACTTGCCGGAGCTGCGGTTGGCCTTGTCGTAGGAGGACTTGAAGATGAACGGGATCGGCCAGCGAGGCGCAGATCTCCTTGAGCTGGCCTGCGGTATCGATCTGCAGCTGGCGCGACTCCACCACGCACGGCCCGGCGATGAGGAACAGCGGCCGATCGAGCCCCGCTTCGAAGTGGCACAGTCTCATGCGTCAGCAGCCTGCGGAAGCACGACGCAGCCGCGGCTCAGGCGATGTTCTCGAGCCGCGCCGGCGACCGGATGTCGCTGGGCTGGGAGCCGGGTTCTGGCGCGGGTGCCGACGGACGATGGAGCCGGGCGGCGTACTCGATCGCGGCACGGATGAAGGCCGAGAACAGCGGATGGCCCGCACGCGGCGTGGAGGTGAACTCCGGGTGGAACTGGCAGCCGACAAACCAGGGATGGTCGGGCAGCTCGATCATCTCGCACAGGTCTTCGTTGGCGGAGATGCCCGACACGCGCATGCCGGCGTCCATCAGGTGCGGAATGTAGCGGTTGTTGACTTCGTAGCGGTGACGGTGGCGCTCGACGATCGTTTCTCTGCCGTAGATCTGGCGGGCGAGGCTGCCCGGCAGCAGCGCGCACTCCTGCCCGCCCAGGCGCATGGTGCCACCGAGGCCGGACGTCTGGTCGCGCAGCTCCAGCTTGCCATCGCGCCCATGCCACTCGTGGATCAGCGCGATCACCGGGTGCGGTGTGCGGGGTCGAACTCGGTGCTGTGCGCGCCCTCCAACCCGGCCTTGTGGCGCGCGTACTCGATCACCGCGAGCTGCAGCCCGAGGCAGATGCCCAGGTAGGGCACCTTGTTCTCGCGTGCGTAGCGGATGGCCTTGATCTTGCCCTCCACGCCGCGCTTGCCGAAGCCGCCGGGCACCAGCACCGCGTCCTTGTCGGCAAGACTGGCGGTCCCTTCGCGCTCGATGAGCTCGGAATCGATGTAGTGAATGTTGATGCGCGCGCTGTTGTGGATGCCGGCGTGGGTCAGCGCTTCGGTGAGCGACTTGTAGGACTCGGTGAGGTCCACGTACTTGCCCACCAGGGCGATGTCGACCGCGGTGACGCGGATGCTCCAGCGCGTAGACCAGCTCGTCCCAGCGCCTCGAGGTTGGCGGGCGGCGCCTGGATCTCCAGCTTGCGGCAGACGATGTCGTCCAGCCCCTGGGCGTGCAGCAGGCCAGGGATCTTGTAGATGCAGTCGACGTCGACCGCCGAGATGACCGACTGCTCCTCGAGGTTGGTGAACAGCGCGATCTTGCGCCGCTCGTCCTCGGGCAACGGCCGGTCGGCGCGGCACAGCACGATGTCCGGCTGGATCCCGATCTCGCGCAGCTCTTTGACCGAGTGCTGAGTCGGCTTGGTCTTGATCTCGCCCGCCGAGGGGATGTAGGGCACCAGCGTCAGATGCATGAAGCAGGTGTGGTTGCGGCCCAGCTGCAGGCTCATCTGCCGGATCGCCTCCAGGAACGGCAGCGACTCGATGTCGCCCACCGTGCCGCCGATCTCGACGATGGCGACATCCGCATCCCCGGCCCCCATGCGGATGAAGTGCTTGATCTCGTCGGTGATGTGCGGGAATCACCTGCACCGTGCCGCCCAGGTAGTCGCCGCGCGCTCCTTGCGGATCACGCTCTCGTAGATCTGACCGGTGGTGAAGTTGTTGCGCCTCGTCATCCGCGTGTTGACGAAGCGCTCGTAGTGCCCCAGGTCCAGATCCGTCTCGGCGCCGTCTTCGGTGACGAACACCTCGCCGTGCTGGAACGGGCTCATGGTGCCCGGGTCGACGTTGATGTAGGGGTCGAGCTTGAGGAGGGTGAGCTTGATGCCGCGGGATTCGAGGATGGCGCGCCAGGGAGGCGGCAGCGATGCCTTTGCCAAGGGAGGAGACTACGCCGCCGGTGACAAAGACGAATTTAGTCATGCCCGCCCTTGCGCCACATGCCGCCGCATCATAGCACACCTCCAGCGCGCGGCCGGGGAGAATTTGGCACGCGAGGGCGCTGCGCGCTGCGTCGCCGGCAGGCTACGCATGAACCGACAGCCTCGCCTCGCGCGCGAGGAACAGCCAGGTCTCGACCACCGTGTCGGGGTTGAGCGAGATGGTGTCGATGCCCTCCTCCACCAGCCACTTGGCGAGGTCCGGATGGTCGGAGGGACCCTGGCCGCAGATGCCGACGTACTTGCCGGCCTTGCGGCACGCCTGGATCGCCATGTGCAGCATGGCCTTCACCGCCGGATCGCGCTCGTCGAACGAGCCGGCTACGATGCCGGAGTCGCGGTCCACCCCCAGGGTGAGCTGCGTCATGTCGTTGGAGCCGATCGAGAAGCCGTCGAAGTGCTGCAGGAACTGTTCGGCCAGCAGCGCATTGGACGGGATCTCGCACATCATGATCACGCGCAAGCCGTTGCGGCCGCGCTCGCAGCCCGTTGGCCGCGAGCAGCTCGATCACCTGGCTCGCCTCGCTCACGGTGCGCACGAACGGCACCATGATCTCGACGTTGGTCAGCCCCATGTCGTCGCGCACGCGCTTGAGCGCCCGGCATTCCAGCTCGAAGCAGTCGCGGAAGCTGGGGTCGATGAAGCGCGAGGCGCCGCGGAAGCCCAGCATCGGATTCTCCTCGTGCGGCTCGTAGCGCTGGCCGCCGAGCAGGGTGGAGTATTCGTTGGACTTGAAGTCGGACAGGCGCACGATCACCGGCTTGGGGGCGAACGCCGCGCCCAGCGTGGCGATGCCTTCGGTCAGCTTCTCCACGTAGAAGTCTTCGGGTCCGGATAGCCGCACACGCGCGCCTCGATCTCACGGCGCAGGTCGGGCGGCACGTTCGGGATAGGACAGCACCGCCTGCGGGTGGATGCCGATCATGCGCGCGATGATGAACTCGAGCCGCGCCAGCCCGACGCCGGCGTTGGGCAGGCGCTGAAAATCGAAGGCCAGCTCCGGGTTGCCCACGTTCATGCTGATCTTGACCGGAGACTTGGGCATGGCCTCCAGCGACAGGTCGACGACTTCCACCTCCAGGCGCCCGCGTAGACGTGGCCGGTGTCGCCTTCTGCGCAGGACACGGTCACCTGCTCGCCCTCGGGCAGCTGCTCGGTGCGCGTCGCCGCAGCCCGACCACGGCGGGAATGCCCAGCTCGCGCGCGATGATGGCGGCATGGCAGGTGCGCCCGCCGCGGTTGGTGACGATGGCGGCGGCCCTCTTCATGACCGGCTCCCAGTCCGGGTCGGTCATGTCGGTGACCAGCACGTCGCCAGGCTCGCACGCGCGCCATTTCGCTGGCGTCCATCACCAGCCGCACCGGCCCCATGCCGACGCGGTTGCCGATGGCACGGCCCGAGACCAGGATCTCGGAGCGTTCCTTGAGCCGGTAGCGCTTCTGGCTGTCGAGCTTGGCGTTGGCCTTCACCGTCTCCGGCCGCGCCTGCAGGATGTAGATGCTTGCCGTCCATCGCCGTCGCGGCCCCATTCGATGTCCATCGGCCGGCCGTAGTGCTGCTCGATGATCACGGCATAGCGGGCCAGTTCCTCCATCTCGGCGTCGGTGATGGAGAAGCGGCGGCGCTCCGCCTCGGGCACGTCCAGCGTGCGCACCGAGCGCCCTGCCTCGCGCGCGTCGGAGAACACCATCTTGATAGCCTTCGAGCCCAGCGTCCGGCGCAGGATCGCCGGGCGGCCGGCCTCCAGCGCCGGCTTGTAGACGTAGAACTCGTCGGGGTTGACCGCGCCCTGCACCACCGTCTCGCCCAGCCCGTAGGACTGGCGGTGATGAACACCACCTGGTCGAAGCCCGACTCGGTGTCCAGCGAGAACATCACGCCGCTGGCACCGAGGTCGCTGCGCACCATGCGCTGCACGCCCGCCGACAACGCCACCTCGGCGTGGCTGAAGCCCTTGTGCACGCGGTAGGAGATGGCGCGGTCGTTGTACAGCGAGGCGAACACGTGCTTGATGGCCGTCAGCAGGTTGTCGACGCCGTGGATGTTGAGGAAGGTCTCCTGCTGGCCGGCGAACGAGGCATCCGGCAGGTCCTCCGCCGTGGCCGATGAGCGCACGGCGAAGGAAACGTCGGGCGCGTCGCCGTTGCACAGCTCGGCGTAGGCCCGGCGCATCTCGCGCGTCGAGCTGCTCGGGCAATGGCGCCTCCACGATCCAGCGCCGGATCGTCGCGCCGGCCTGGGCCAGGGCTTTCACGTCGTCCACGTTGAGGCTGTTGAGCATTGCGTCGATGCTTCCCGTCGAGGCCGTTGCGGGCCACGAACTCGCGGAAGGCCGGCGCCGTGGTGGCGAAAGCCGCCGGGCACTCGCACGCCAAAGGGGACAAGCTGGCTGATCATCTCGCCCAGGGAGGCGTTCTTGCCTCCCACATGCGCGACGTCCTGCATGCGCAAGCGGTCGAACGGCAGCACGTAAGCTTCGTCGGTCATTGGGGTCTTTGCGTGGATTTCGGGTCGGTCGCTCTTGGCGAACCATGCTATTTTACCGGCGGCCATTTTGCTTTGCACCCTGACTATTGCGTCCGTGGCAGCCCTCCATGAGCTCGAAACGCAGCGCCTTCTTCGTCTCCGACCGCACCGGCGTCACCGCCGAGATGCTCGGGCATAGCCTGCTCACGCAGTTCGACCAGGTCGAGTTCAGCGAGACCACCCTGCCCTTCGTCGACACCCCGGAGAAGGCGCAGGAGGCGGTGAAGGAGATCAACGACGGCGGCCGTGCGCGACGGCACTGCGTCCGATCGTGGTCAGCACGCTGGTGGACACGGAGGTCAGCGCGGTGTTGGCCAAGGCCGAAGCGCTGGTGCTGGACTGCTTCCAGATCTTCATCGCGCCGCTGGAGCAAGAACTGGGAATGCGCTCGTCGCATGCTGTGGGCCGCTCGCACAGCGTGGTCGACAACTCCAGCTACTTCCGGCGCATCGACGCGGTGAACTTCGCTCTGGCCTACGACGACGGCCAGGCGACCAAGGAGCTCAACAACGCGGACGTGGTCCTGGTCGGGGTGTCCCGCGTGCGGCAAGACCCCCACCTGTCTGTACCTCGCCCTGCAGTATGGCATCCGCGCCGCCAACTACCCGCTGATCCCGGAGGACTTCGGCAGCCATGCGCCTGCCGGGCACGCTGAGGCGCCTGGCGCAACAAGCTGTTCGGGCTGACTATCCTGCCCGACCGCCTGCACCAGATTCGCAGCGAGCGCCGGCCGGGCAGCAAGTACGCCAGCCTCGCCAACTGCGTTTCCGAGGTGCGCGAGGCCGAAGCGCTCATGCGCAACGAGACCATCCCCTACCTCGACACCACGCACCGCTCGATCGAGGAGCTGGCCAGCACGATACTGCGTCAGGCCAATCTCGCCCGGCACATCTACTGACGTGAAGAGGTGAAAAGGTGCAGAGGTGAATTGGGTGAAGCGATGGAAAACGACACGGGTTCGCCTTTTCACTCCTCACTTCGTCACCTCTTACCTCTTCAGCTAAAACAACGGCATCTGAAGCATAACGGCGCGGACCGGAGCAAAGCTGCGCCGGTGGAATTGCGACGCGCCGTGCAATCGAAGCGCTTCGAGGTGTTGCGGGGTCGCGTAGCCCTTGTGTCGGTCGAAGCCATACTCGGGGCACGCCGCGTGCAGCTCCAGCATGAGGGCGTCGCGCGCCGTCTTGGCGAGGATCGAGGCAGCCGAGATAACGCGCACCGTGGCGTCGCCGCCGACGACAGCGCGGGTCGGAAACTGCAGCGTTGGACAGCGATTGCCGTCGATCACCACTTGTGTTGGCGCCACGCCTAGGGATTCAACGGCGCGTCGCATGGCGGTCAGCGTTGCCTGCAATATGTTCATGCGATCGATCTCCTCGACCGAGGCGCTGGCGACGGCGCACGCCAGGGCGCGCTCCCGGATGCGCAACGCAAGCTCCTCGCGCCGCTCGGGTGGCAGCTGCTTCGAGTCGGCCAGGCCCCGGATCGGGCGCGCCGCGTCGAGGATGACACAGGCGGCGAACACGGGGCCTGCCAGGGGCCCGCGGCCTGCTTCGTCGACCCCGCAGACGAGCGGGTAGCGCTCGCCCGTCATCTCCCGGCTTCGGGCACCCGCGCCATCCCGGGGCGAGCGGTTGAACGCGAGGCCTCTATCAGCAGCGGTAACAGCGCCTCCACTACGCGTTCACCGGAGTTCTGGCGCAGGCGGTCGTGGATGTCCTGGAACACCAGCTCCTGCCGCAGCCTGACCTCCTTGTCGCCGATCTGGTTCACCAGCGCCTGAGCCAGTACTTCCGGCGTAGCCTCGTCTTGGAAGATCTCAGGCACGACAAAGCGACCGGCCAGGACGTTCGGCAACGAAACATAGGGCAGATAGATTCTTGAGCGAGCGATCACGTAGCTGAGCCGTGGCCCCCTGTAGGTTACAACCATGGGGCGTTTGAGCAGCGCGGCCTCCAGTGCCGCCGTGCCGGATGCGAGGAGCACGCCGTCGGACGCGGTCATGGCCAGGTGCGCGTGGCCGAACAGAATAGTCAGCGGTAGATCCTCGGCCTGGTTGCGGTAAAGCGCGTCTTCGAACTCGCGGCGTGTCTCGCGGCTCAGCAGCGGCACTAAGAATTGTGCATTCCTCAGCTGTCGGTGGATGAGCTTGGCCGTCTGCACGAACAGGTCCGCCATGTGTTTCAACTCGCTCCGCCGGCTTCCCGGCAGCAGCGCGACCACGCTGCGACCCGCGGGCAGGCGGAACTGCTCGCGCGCCGCCGCACGGTCCGGCCTGTCTGGCAGCATGTCGGCCAACAGATGGCCGACGTAGCTGGCAGGGATGTCGGCTTGTCTGTACAGCTCGGGCTCGAACGGAAATAGACACAGTACTTTGGCGCAGGAGCGTTTCATCTTGTGGATGCGCTCGCGGCGCCAGGCCCACAGCGACGGACTCACGTAGTGCACCGTGGTGATACCGCGCGCCCTCAGGGCCCGCTCCAAGCCGAGGTTGAAATCGGGGGCGTCAACGCCGATAAACAGATCGGGTGGGGCGGCGATGAGGCGACGCCGCAAGTCGCTGCGGATGCGCAGGATCGATGGCAGCCGCCGCAGCACTTCGACAAATCCGATAACCGCCAGCGACTCCGCCGGGTACCAGGGCTCGAAGCCGGCCGCCTCCATCTTCGGACCACCGATGCCGAAGAACCGCGCAGCGGGCAGACGCCGCTTCAGGGACTCGATCAGATGCGACCCGAGCAGGTCCCCGGAAGCCTCGCCCGCCACGAGCGCGATGCGCCAGGCCCGCGACGTGATCAACGCGCTATCGGGCGCCGTCACCTGACGACCCCACGCGTGCTCGAGGCCAGAAACTCCGCCATCACCTCCAGTTCGGGCATCTCACGCGCTTGCTCCGCGATAGCCTGCTTGGCTTCCTCGAAGCCCAGGCCGGAGCGGTACAGCACCTTGTAGGCCCTCCGGATGCTCTCGATGGCGCTGGGGCTGAAGCCGCGCCGCTTCAGGCCCTCGCTGTTGATGCCGTGCGGCTCCGCCGAGGTGCTACCGCCGGCCATCACGTAGGGCGGAACATCGCGTAGCACGATCGACCCGCCTGCCACGAAAGCGCTCACCCCGATCCGGCAGAACTGATGCACCATCGCGCCGCCGCCGAGGATGGCGTGGTCGTGGATGACAACGTGGCCGGCGAGGGCTACCAGGTTGGCAAGAACCGTGTGGCTGCCGACTTGGCAGTCGTGGGCCAGGTGCGCGTACGCCATGATCCAATTGTGATCCCCCACGCGGGTGACGCCCACGTCCTGCACCGTGCCGGTGTTGAAAGTGCAGAACTCGCGGATGGTGTTGTGATCACCGATCTCGAGCCGAGTGGGCTCGCCGCCGTACTTCTTGTCCTGCGGAATCTCGCCGAGCGAGACGAACTGGAAGATGCGGTTGGCGCGCCCGATACGGGTATGGCCAGTGATCACCGCATGCGGGCCCACGTGAGTGCCAGCCCCGATCTCCACATGCTCGCCGATCACGGCATAGGCGCCGACCGCCACATCCGGCGCCAGCTTGGCACCCGGATGCACGATCGCGGTGGGATGGATCATGCGACGCGGATCATTCTTCCTTGATGGTGCACAGCAGCTCCGCTTCTGTGACCACTGCGTCCTCTACGGTGGCAATGGCCTCGAACTTGGCGATGCCGCGCACCTGGCGCAGCAAAGTAACGTTAAGCTTCAGCTGATCGCCGGGGATCACCAGTTTCTTGAAGCGCGCCCGGTCGATACCGACGAAGTAATACAGCAGGTTTTGCGTGCTGTCACGCTTCTGGCTCAAGAAGGAGAGGACGCCGGCAGCCTGCGCCAGCGACTCCACGATCATCACGCCGGGCATGACCGGGTTGCCCGGGAAATGCCCCTGGAAGTAGGGTTCGTTGACGGCCACGTTCTTGATCGCCACGATGTTCTTCCCCGGCTCACAGGACAGCACCCGGTCGATCAGCAGGAACGGGAACCTGTGAGGCAGGTAGTTGAGAATTTCCCTGATCTCCATCTTATTCATTCTTCTTTCCTTCCAATTCGGACAGGCGGGCTTCCAGGTCTCGCAGCCTCCGAGCCAGCGAATCGAGGTGGCGGATGTGAGACGCGTTGCGCAACCAGTCCCGATGCTGCGAGATCGGGAACAAGGAAGTGTACGTGCCCGCTTTGAGGATGGACTTCGGCACGGCGGTCGCGCCGGAAATCTCGACGTTGTCGACGATTTCCAGATGCCCGCCAATCATAGCGCTGCCGCCGATGCGACAGTAGCGCCCGATGCGCGTGCTGCCCGCGATGCCCACGCATCCGGCGATGGCGGTATGCGCACCGATTCTGCAGTTGTGACCGATCTGGATCTGGTTGTCCAGTTTCACCCCCTCCTCGATCACCGTGTCAGCGAGAGCGCCACGGTCGATCGTGGTGTTGGCGCCGACCTCGACATCGTCGCCCAAGAGCACGCGTCCGATCTGCGGGATCTTGTTCCAGCGTCCGCCTTCCCAGGCCAGGCCGAACCCGTCCGCACCGATGATGACGCCCGAATGGAGAATAACACGGTCGCCGATCACGCAATCGTGGTACACGCTGACGCTGGCATACAGGCGGCAGTCGCGCCCGACGCGAACGTTATCGCCAAGCGTGCATCCCGCGCCGACCAGAGTGCCTTCGCCGACTTGCGCGGCGGCACCGATCGATACGAATGGCCCGATCGACGCGCTGGAGGCCACGCGCGCGGAGGGATGGATCGCGGCGAGGGCGTGGATTCCGGGCACGACCGCTGCGGGCGGATTGAGCAACGCCGACACGCGCGCGAAGTAGGCGTACGGATCCTTGCAGACGATCCGGGGGCGCTGGGTCAAGTCGGCGGCTTCCGCCGCAAGGATGACCGCATCTGCGCGCGTCTGCTCGAGCTGGTTGCGGTAGCGGCTGTTGGCGAAGAATGAGATGTGGCCCGGCCCAGCCGCCTCCAGCGTGGCGACCTGGGTAATTTGCACATCGGCCTCCCCGCGCACCTCGCCGCCGAAGCGGTGCACGATCTCGGCGAGCCGGTATACATGCCGGTCGGGGCTGTTCAACGGGGCAACGCTCCCTGCAGGTTCCGCAAATTCACCCCGCACGCACACGCCACACCGAGCCGGCCCGCACATGCGATCATCAACACGGGGCCGCCAACGCTGCCGGCTTTATTTGTCCGTCAACGCCTTCAGCACCTTGTCGGTGATGTCGATGCGCGGGCTGCGGTAGACCGCTTCCTGAAGGATCAGGTCGTACTTCTCTTTTTCGGCGATCTCCTGGATCACCTTGTTTGCGCGCTCCAACACCTGACCTAATTCCTCGTTCTTGCGCAGGTTGAGATCCTCGCGGAACTCGCGTTGCAGGCGCTGGAGGTCGCGGTTCATCCGCGCCAGGTCTGCCTCCTTGTTTCGGCGATCGCTCTCCGCCATCGTCATGCCTTCCTTCTCCAGCTGGGTCTGCAAGTCCTTGGCCTGCTTGGCGAGCTTCTGCAACTCCTGGTCGCGCGGCTGAAACTCCTTCTCCAGCTTCTTCAGCGCGCGCACCGCGGGAGCGGCTTCACGGAACAGCCGCTCGGTGCTGACGAAACCGATCTTGAACTCGCTGCCCTGTGCGGCTGCGGCCGCCGATAACAGCGTAGCCGCGAGAAAGAAATAAATTCGCTTCAACATCATCTCCTATATTATAGCGCCGCTGCGTCGACGCAGCGTTGAGTACCTTCACAGCTCGCGTTAGAACGTCGTCCCCAGGGAGAACTGGAAGGGCTGCAACTTGCTCCCCGGCGGGGGAGCAATCGCTTTGGCGTAGCTGATCTTGATCGGACCCACCGGCGAGAACCAGCTCAACGCCAGGCCGGCCGACATCGCTCTCGACGCAAAGTCGAAATCATTGCTCACTTGCCCCGCATCGAAAAACGCCGACAGGCGCACCGATCTGTCCTTCTGCAGCCCCGGGAACGGGAAGTAGAACTCAACGCTGCCAAAGGTCTGCGTGGTCCCCCCAAGCGCATTGCCGTTAGCGTCCTTCGGCCCGATAGATGCCGTGTCATAACCTCGCACCGAGCCAATGCCGCCCAGGTAGAAATTCTTGTAGAACGGGACAGGCAAGCCGTCGTAGCCGTTCGCGTAGCCGACACCGCCGCTAAGCTGCAGCACGTTCTCCCGCCCCACGGGAAGAAACCACTCCAGCCGATAGGTGGCCCGATAGTACCGCATCTCGGCCGGCGGCACCGCCAGTTCGAAGTTGACGCGCTGGAGCACCCCGCTAGTCGTGTAGATCGCACTGTCCCTGCCGTCGCGGGCCCAGCCGACCGTCCCAATCAGCGCTGTGTTGGTATTGCCGAAGATGTCGACGAAGTTGATGTACTGCTCCGGGCTATTCGCGAACGTTTCGATGTTGGTTCGTTCCACCGCAAGGCCATAGCTGACGGTGTCGTACTCGGTGACGGGCACCCCGAGGCGCACCCCTGTTCCCAACGTCGAGGTCTTGTAGGGCGTCACGCTGTTCAAGTTTTGCGCGTCGATGTTGCGCTGATAAGCATCCACCCCGAGGCTCACGCCATCGTCGGTAAAGTAGGGGTTGGTGAACGACAAAGCGAGGACCTTGTTGACGCTTCCGCTGTTGAGCTGTAGCGACAGCGCATTGCCCGAGCCGAACAGGTTGGACTGCGAGATCGAAGCCGACAAGATAATCTTTTCCGCCGTCGAGTAGCCGATGCCGAACAGCAGGTTGCCGGTTGGGCGCTCTACCACCTTGACTTCCACGTCCACTTCGTCGGGCGCGCCCGGTACGTTGACCGTGTCGACGCTGACCTCGGAAAAGTACCCGAGCTTGTCGACGCGCTGCTTGGAGCGCTTCAGCTTCTCCGCCGAGTACCAGCCGCTCTCGAGCTGGCGCATTTCGCGCCGGATCACTTCGTCGCGGGTGGTCGTGTTGCCCGAGATATTGATGCGCCGCACGTAGACCCGGCGCCCGGGGTCCACGTACAAGGTAAAGGCGACCTGCTTTTTCTCCCGATCGATCTCGGGCACCGGATTGACATTGGCGAACGCGTAGCCCTCGTTGCCTAGGCGATCGACGATGAGCTTGGTAGACTCGGTGAGCTTCTCGCGCGAGAACAGCTGGCCCTTCTTGAGCTTGATCAGCTTGTTCAGCTCGGCCTCTGGCACCAGCAGCTCGCCCGCGAGTCTGATGTCGGAAACCGTGTACTTCTCGCCCTCCGTGACGTTCACGGTGATATAGATGTCTTTCTTGTCGGGCGCGATGGCAACCTGCGTGGAATCGATGGTGAACTCGAGATAGCCCTGGTTGAGATAGAAAGACCGCAACGTTTCCAGGTCCCCCTCGAGCTTCTGCTTGGAGTACTGGTCGTTCTTGCTGTACCAGGTGAGCAGTCCTGGCGTAGTCAGCACGAACAGGTCGAGCAAGTCGCCTTCGCTGAAAGCCTTGTTGCCGACGACATTGATCTGCCGGATCTTGGCCACCTCCCCTTCGGCGATGCTGAAGTTGAGGGCCACGCGGTTGCGTTCCAGCGGAGTGACCGTGGTGGTGATCTCCACTGCATACCTGCCGTGCGACAGGTACTGGGTCTTGAGTTCCTGCTCGGCCTTCTCCAGCAAGCTCCGGTCGAAGATGCGGCCCTGGGCCAAGCCGATCTGCTTGAGTGCGTCGCGCAGCTTATCCTTGTCGAATTCCTTCTGCCCGACGAAGGTGATCTCGGCGATGGCCGGACGTTCGACTACCGCAACCACCAGCACGTCGCCATCGGCTTCGAGGCGCACATCTTTGAAGAAACCGGTGGCATAGAGAGACTTGATGGCCTCAGCGGCTTTTTCTTCCGTGAGGGTGTCGCCGACCTTGATCGGCAGGTAGCTGAAGATGGTTCCAGCCTCGGTGCGCTGGATGCCCTCGACACGAATGTCCTTTACCTGGAAGGGTTCGAAGGCTGATGCGGGGAGTGCGTAGAGGCTCGATAGAAGGAGAAGCAAGCCCGATAGCTTCATCCGCTACCCGCCTACCAGGCGATAGATGTCGTTATAGATTGCGAACGCCATCAGCGAGAAGAGGACCACCATGCCGATGCGCTGCCCGATCTCCAGTGCGCGGTCCGATACAGGTCTTCCGCGAATCATTTCAGCCACATAATACATCAAGTGCCCACCATCCAATACCGGAACGGGAAGCAGGTTGAGCACGCCGAGACTGATGCTGATCAGCGCAATGAAGCTGACGTATGCCATCCAACCCATCATCGCGCTCTGGCCGGCGTAATCGGCGATGGTGATCGGGCCGCTCAGATTCTTGAGCGACACCTCGCCGACGACCATGCGGCCCAACATTTCCAAAGTGAATAGCGACATGTCCCAGGTCTTCTTGGCGCCTTGCCAAAGCGCTGTACCGACCGGGTAGCGAACGTCGATGAAGGGACCCACGCCGATCTTGCCTATCGCTGTGCCGTTCTCCTGAGCCACATCGGGCGTTACGCGCAAGTTGAGCCGCTCACCCGAGCTGCGTCTGATGGTGAGCTCCAGCGCGACGCCCGGGCTGGCACGGATCGCTTTCACCAGCTCATCCCAGCTCGTGATCGGTGCGCCGTTGACGGCGAGGATGCGGTCGCCCGCCTGGATCCCGGTGCGCTCGGCTGCGCCGCCCGGGATCACGGTTTCGATCACCGGCTTGAGCCCGCCCTTGAGCGGCTGCAATCCGACCGCATCGAGAAAATCACTGGTGACCCGATCTGGCCCCAGGCCGGAAAGGTCGAGGTGATGCACCTGCAGTGCGCCGTCATCCGGACGCACCTCGACTTCCACGTTGCGCCTCGCTACCGCCTGCTTGAGCAACGCAAGCCGCACCTCCTCCCAGGTGCGCACGGGCTGACCTGCGATCTTGACGATGGTCTCGCCACCGTGAAAACCCGCGGACGCCGCCGGGGTCCCCGGTGTTGGAACATCGACCGACGGCCGCGAGCCGGGTACTCCGTGCATGAAAAGCCACCAGTACACGATGACGGCGAGCAGGAAGTTCGCGAGCGGACCAGCCAGCACGATCGCGAAGCGTTTGTGTACCGGTTGCCGGTTGAAAGCGCGATCGCGTTCCTGGGGCGCTACCTCGCCCTCGCGCTCGTCCAGCATCTTCACATAGCCGCCGAGCGGGAACGCCGCCAGCACCCACTCAGTGCCGTCACGACCCAGCCGGCGCGACACCAACGCGTGACCGAAACCGACCGAGAAACGCAGCACCTTGACTGCGCACCAGCGCGCCACTAGATAGTGGCCGAACTCGTGCACGATGATGAGCGTGCCCAGCGCCACCGCAAAGGCAATCAGAGTGATGAGCAGATGCATGCACAGACCTCCCTTATCTCAACCGTGCAGCAGACGTGCGCGTCCTACCCCGTGAGTGGCCAGGGCCTCGCGCGCGAGAGCCCGAGCTTCACGATCGACCTCCAGCACGTGCGCCAGATCCCCCAGCACGCCCGCGGGTGCGCGCGTCAGGACTTCTTCGATCACTGCCGGGATGCGGTCGAAGGTCAGCTCCCCCCGCAGGAACCGTTCCACCGCAACCTCGTTGGCAGCGCTGAGCGTGACGGGACCGCTCTCGCCCACCTCAAGCGCGGCGTAAGCCAGCCGCAAGCAGGGGAAGCGCGCCAGGTCTGGTGCTTCGAAGTTGAGCGTTCCAACCTCGGAAAAGTTCAACCGCTGGGCGCCCGACTCGATGCGCTGGGGAAACCCGAGCGCATGAGCGATAGGGGTGCGCATGTCCGGGTTCCCAAGCTGCGCCAGCACCGATCCGTCGACGTACTCGACCATCGAGTGGACCACGCTCTGCGGATGGATCACCACCTCGATCTGCGTTGGCCGTGCGTTGAACAGGAAACACGCCTCGATGACTTCCAGGCCCTTGTTCATCATCGTGGCCGAGTCCACCGAGATCTTCCGGCCCATGACCCAGTTGGGGTGGGCGCACGCCTCCTCGGGCGTCACTCGCGGCAGGCCTTCCAGCGGGGTGCGCAGGAACGGACCTCCCGAGGCTGTGAGCAGGATGCGCCGCACGCCGGCGCTCTCCAGGTCCCCGTCGAACCCAGCCGGGAGGCACTGCAAGACCGCGTTATGCTCACTGTCGATGGGCAGCAGCTGCGCACCGCTCCCGCGCAGCGCGTCGCGGAACAGTCGTCCGGCCATGACCAGCGCTTCCTTGTTGGCGAGCAGCACGCGCCTGCCCGCGCGTGCCGCTGCGAGGGTGGCGGGCAACCCCGCTGCACCAACGATCGCCGCCATCACCGTATCGACGTCGGGTAGCGTGGCCACCTGCTCCAGACCCTCGGGTCCGGCCAGCACCCGCGTCGCCAATCCTTCCGCGCGCAACTGCTGCTCGAGCGCGTGCGCCGCGCTCGCTTCGCCCACCACAGCATAGCGAGGGACGAACCGCCGGCATTGGACCAGCAGCCGGTCGACCTGGGCGTTGGCGGTGAGCGCCACCACCTCGAAGCGTTCGGGATGGCGCGCCACCACATCCAGCGTATTGACACCGACCGAGCCGGTGGCGCCGAGAATGGCCAAGCGCCGCGCAACCCCGTCGATGGTGCAGCGCGAAGTTGAGATCACCGCATCAGGACTCTCATGAGATGCCGCTGAAAGGATACGCGAAGTATAGGGCGGCCAGCGGAAGCGTGGCTGTCAGGCTGTCCAGTCGATCCAGCATCCCACCGTGCCCAGGCAGTATCGACCCGCTGTCCTTCACCCCGGCCAGCCGTTTCATCCAAGACTCGAACAAATCGCCCTCGATTCCGAGCAGCGTCGTCAACGTCACCCACGCCAGCCCGGAAACGAGATGCGCGCCATGCCCGGGCAACAGCGCCCAGACCGCGATCCAGTAGATCGCGACGGCGGCCAGCGCGCCCCATACTCCCTCCCAGGTCTTCCCCGGACTGATGGCCGGGGCGAGCTTGTGGCGCCCGCAGCGCCGCCCGACGAAATAGGCGGCGGTGTCCGCCACCCATACCACGCTCAGTGCGACCAGCAAACGACCAGGCGTGGGCTGCAGACAGACCATCGCGTGCCAGAACGGGATCAGCACAATCCAGCCCACTGCCGCCAGCAGCAGGTCGCCGCGCACCCTCCATCGGCGCACCAGGCAGGCCGGCACAATGGCCAGCCAAAACGCGGCCGCTGCGCCGTATAGCAGTTTGCCGGCGGGGGTTTGGATGAACACCCGCGCCCCGCCTGACCCCTGCTCCCACCAGAGAATGGCTCCACAGCTCAGTGCCAACACCGAGCAGAACAGCGCTCCACCGGCATCCGAGTACCCCGCGAGCCTGCTCCACTCATGGCCCGCGAGGAGCACGATGCCAGCCAGCAGCAGGCCCCAGTACAAGTTGGGGAGCAGAAGCAGCGCCGTCAGGAACAGTGGCAGCACCACCGCCACCGTGAGGACGCGCTGGAGAAGCATGCAGCGGAAGCGAGCTCAGCGCGGCTCGGCTGGCTGCGGCTGCGGCGGCGCTGGGGCCTGTTTCTGTTGGCCTAGCTGCTCGCTGGTACGGCCGAAGCGCCGCTCGCGCCCCTGATAGGAGGATAAAGCAGCGTGGAACGCCTCCGTGTCAAAGTCAGGCCACAGCGCGTCGGTGAAATACAGCTCGGTATACGCCAGCTGCCACAGGCAAAAGTTGCTCACGCGCTGCTCACCCCCGGTGCGGATGAACAGGTCGGGCTCCGGCGCAAAACTCAGAGCGAGATAGGGCACGAGATGGGCCTCGTTGAACCCGCCGTTGCGGCCGGGATGGTCCTTTAGCATACGATTCACTGCCTGCATGATGTCCCAGCGCCCACCGTAGTTGGCGGCGATGGTCAGCGTCAGCCGATTGTTGCCCGCCGTCAGCTCCTCGGCTTGGCGGATGAGCGCGACCAAGCGCGGCTCGAAGCTGGACAGATCACCGATCACGCGCAGCCGGATGCCGTTTTCGTGCAGCTTGCTCACCTCGCTGTCCAGCGCGCGGATGAACAATTGCATGAGGAAAGACACCTCCTCGGGCGGCCGGCGCCAGTTCTCACTGCTGAACGCGAACAGCGTAAGGTACTCGACGCCGGATTGGATACAGCATCGGACCATGTTGCGCACGGTCTCGACGCCGCGCCGGTGGCCCGCCACCCGCGGCAGGTGCCGGCGCCGCGCCCAGCGGCCGTTCCCGTCCATGATGATGGCGACGTGACGCGGCACTTCCCGCGCTGCCGGGATGTCGATGGTGGAGCTGACGAAGGGGGACACAACGGTGTCGGTAACGAGGCAGGTCACACCGCCATCAAGTCCGCTTCCTTCGCGTGCAGCACCTTGTCGATCTCGGCGATGTAGCGGTCGGTGAGTTTCTGAACGTCATCCTGGGCGCGGCGTTCATCGTCTTCGGAAATCTTCTTGTCTTTCACCAGCTCCTTGAGATGGGTGTTCGCGTCGCGGCGGACGTTGCGCACCGCCACCTTCGCACTCTCCGATTCGTGCTTCACCACCTTGATGAGCTCCTTGCGCCGCTCTTCGGTCAGCGCGGGCATCGGCACCCGAACCATTTCCCCGACGGTGGACGGGTTGAGCCCAAGATCCGAGTCGCGGATGGCTTTCTCGATCACCGGCGCCAGGCGCTTCTCGTAGGGCGTGACGGCGATGGTGCGCCCATCCGGCAACGTCAGGTTGGCCACCTGCTTGAGCGGCGTAGGCGTGCCGTAGTAGTCCACCGTAATATGGTCCAGCAGCCCGGTGTGCGCCCGCCCGGTGCGCACCTTCCCGAGGTCAAGTCTTGAGCGCCTCGAGCGTCTTCTGCATTTTCTGCTCGGCCGATTTCTTGACGTCTGCGATCATACTCGCACTCCTTCGCCATCAGTTGTGAACCAGCGTGCCTTCATCTTCGCCCAGGACCACGCGCTTGAGCGCACCGGCCTTGACGATGTTGAACACGCTCACTGGCAGCTTCTGGTCCCGGCATAGGGTCAGCGCAGTGGCGTCCATGACCTTCAGATTCTTGACGATCGCCTCGTCGAAGGTCAGCCGCTTGTAACGCATCGCATCGGGCTTGGTGTTGGGGTCGTCGGTGTACACCCCGTCCACCTTGGTCGCCTTGAGCACGATATCCACGTTCATCTCCATGCCGCGCAGCGCGGCCGCCGTGTCGGTGGTGAAAAACGGGTTGCCGGTGCCGGCACCGAAGATGACGACTTTGCCCTCCTCGAGGTAGCGCATGGCTTTACCCCGGATATAAGGCTCGGCCACCTGCTCGATGTTGAGCGCCGATTGCACACGGCTCGCGAGCCCGATCCGGCGCATCGCGTCCTGCAGCGCGAGCGCGTTCATCACCGTGGCTAGCATCCCCATGTAATCGGCAGTCGCGCGGTCCATACCGGCTGCACCCAAAGCGACCCCGCGGAAGATGTTACCACCGCCGATCACGATGCCCACCTCCACGCCCATGCCCACGACTTCGGCCACCTCGGCGACGATGCGTTCCAGCGTCGCGCGGTTGATCCCGTAGGCGTCCTCGCCCATGAGGGCCTCTCCCGAAAGCTTGAGCAGTACGCGCTTGTAGGCGGGTTTGGGTTCCATCCTCGTACCGGGCGGTCAGCGTCCTCGGGCAGCCTGGGCCATCGCTTCGTCTCGTTCCTGGGTCAGGAGAGCTGCTTGTCCTTGTCGTGCTGCTTCGCGGCGCCGGCTTGGGCGGCGACTTCAGCAGCGAAGTCGCTCTGCTTCTTCTCTATACCTTCGCCGACCACGTACAACACGAAGCGCGCGATCTGCGCGCCAGCAGCCTTGAGCAGCTGCTCCACGCTGCGCTTGTCGTCCTTGACGAAGGGTTGGCCGAGCAGCGCCACCTCTTTGAGAAACTTCTGCACGCTGCCCTCCACCATCTTGTCGACGATGTTGGTCGGCTTGCCCGACTCGGCCGCCTTCTGGGCGGCGATGTCGCGCTCCCTGCGAATCAGCTCGGCCGGCACCTGCTCGCTCGACAGAGCCAGAGGCTTGCTGGCTGCGATATGCATCGCCAGATCTTTGGCCAGCGCTTCGTCGCCGCCCACCACGTCCACCAGCACGCCGATCTTTGAGCCGCCATGCACATAGCTGGTGAGCCTGCCCTTCGCCTCGATGCGCCCGAAGCGGCGGATCGAAAGGTTCTCGCCGATGCGGCCCACCAGCGCCGCGCGAACTTGTTCAACACTGCCTCCGTTCAGCGGAAGGTTCGACAGGCCGGCGATGTCAGCCGGGTTGCGAGTGGCCACCAGCTCGGCCAGAGCGCGCGCGAAGCCGAGAAAGTCATCGTTTTTCGCCACGAAGTCGGTCTCGCAGTTGACCTCTATGATGCCGCCCAGCTTGGCCCCGGGTGCAATGAAAGTAGCCACCACCCCTTCCGCAGCAACGCGGCTGGCCGCCTTGCTCGCCCTGTTGCCCAATCGCACGCGCAGGATCTCCTCGGCTTTGTTCAGGTCGCCGTCGGCCTCGGTCAGCGCCTTCTTGCACTCCATCATCGGCGCGTCGGTCTTCTCGCGCAGTTCTTTCACCATGCCTGCGGTGATCTCCGCCATGCTCATCTCCCGAGTGATTGCGGGCGCGCCAGTGAGCCAAGCGTGCGTGCCCCGATGATCAAAAAAAGGGGGCCTCGAGCCCCCTTCAAACTCGATTCAAGCCTCTTCACTTCGCGGCGGCTTGCTCATCACCCTCGTCGTCGACGAACTCGTCGGTCACGATCTCCTGGATGATCTGCGACCGACCTTCCAGCACCGCGTCTGCCATGCCGCGCACGTACAGCCGGATGGCGCGGTTGGAGTCGTCGTTGCCTGGGATCACAAAATCGATACCGTCCGGCGAGTTGTTGCTGTCGACCACCGCCACCACCGGAATAGCGAGCTTCTTGGCTTCCTGCACCGCGCCTTTCTGGTAGCCCACGTCGATCACGAACATCGCATCGGGCAAGCCGTTCATGTCCTTGATGCCGCCCAGGCTGCGCTCTAGCTTGGACAGCTCGCGCTGGAAGTGCAGCTGCTCCTTCTTGGGCAGGCGCTCCAGTGTGCCATCTTGCACCATCTGCTCCATGTCCTTCAGCCGTTTGATCGACTGCTTGACCGTCTTGTAGTTGGTCAGCATGCCACCCAGCCAGCGGTAGTCGACAAACGGCGTCCCGCAGCGGGTTGCCTCCTCGCGGATGATCTCGCGCGCCTGGCGTTTAGTGCCCACGAACAAGATGGTGCCCTTGTTGGCGGCCAGCTGCTTCACGTAGCGCACGGCCTCGTTGTACATCTCGAGCGTCTTCTCGAGATTGACGATGTGGATCTTGTTGCGGTGGCCGAAGATATACGGGGCCATCCTCGGATTCCAATAGCGGGTCTGGTGCCCGAAATGGACGCCCGCCTCCAGCATTTCACGCATGGTGACTGCCATGAACCTGTTCTCCAGTTAAGGTTGGACCTCCATCCGCGCGTCAGACCTGGCGAGACGATGCTCTGTCACGCAGGCACCTTAACGTGCGCGGATGTGTGGATTTCCGCCGCCCCCCGCCAAGCCGGGCCGTGTCGGCGAATCGAGAATTGTATCAGTCACATGCTGCGTGGCTCAAGCGTTTTGCCGGCGCCAGCTGCGCGCTGGCGCCGGGTCTCGTACAAGCACAAGGCCGCGGCCACCGAGACGTTCAAGCTCTCGACGCGCCCGAGCATCGGGATGCACACCAAGCGGTCGCACCGCTCACGGGTGAGCCGGCGCATTCCTTCCCCTTCAGCGCCCAGCACCCAGGCAAGCGGCCCGGTCAAATCAGCAGCGGGTAGACGCTCGGCGGCGGACTGATCGGCCCCTACCACCTGCAGCCCCTGTTCCTTCATCTCGTCCAACGCACGCGCCAGATTGGTGACCGGAATGAACGGAACGCTGTCGGCCGCTCCACTCGCGACCTTGGCAACGATGGGTGTCAGCCCGGCCGAGCGATCCTTCGGGGAGACGACCGCATGTGCGCCTAGCGCGTCCGCAACCCGCAGGCAGGCGCCCAGATTGTGAGGGTCGGTGACCCCGTCCAGCACCAGCAGCAGGGCTTGCGCACCGGAGGCGGCGATCACGTCCTCGATGCTGTGGGCCATCCGAATCGGCTCCACCCGAGCCACCACGCCTTGATGCTTGCCGTGTCCGACCAACCCCTGAAGCCGCTCCGCGTCGACCGGGATGACGCGCACGTCGCGCGCCTGGGCCGCCGCCACCAGATCGCGCAACCGCGGGTCATGCCGTCCGGCATGGACGAAGACCTCCCGCACGCTGTCCGCGTGGTGCCGCAGCCGGGCCTGGACCGCGTGGAAGCCGAAGATGAGCTGGGTTTCGCCCGGCATCAGCGAGGTTTGTCGGCCAACACGAAATCGAGCCGCGTCGTCTCAAGGTCAGACCGCACCAGCTCGACTTGAATGCGGTCGCCCATGCGGAAGCGCTGGCGCGTGCGCTCGCCCATGAGCTGGTGGCGAGCGGCGTCGTACTGGAAGTAATCGCTGCCCAGCTCGGAGACGTGCACCAGGCCCTCCACGTACACCTCGTCCAGTGCCACGAACACGCCGAAAGCGGCCACGCCGCTGATCGTGCCGGAAAAGCGCTCGCCGATGCGGTCGCGCATGTAGTAGGCCTTGAGCCAGGCTTCGACGTCGCGAGTGGCTTCGTCCGCGCGGCGTTCGGTTTCAGAGCAGTGCTGGCCGAGCGCCGCCCAGTCGCCCGGGTCGTAGATCTCGCCCGCGAGCACAGCTTTGATGCCCCTGTGCACCAGCAGGTCCGGATAGCGTCGGATAGGCGAGGTGAAGTGCGTGTACGCCTCGTAGGCCAGGCCGAAATGGCCCACGTTCTCGGGACTGTACACCGCCTGCCGCAGCGAGCGCAGCAGCACCGTCTGCAGCAACTGATAATCGGGCCGGCCGCGGATCTCGCTCAGCAGCTTGGCGTAGTCTTTGGCGTGCGGGTCGTCACCGCCGCCCAGATGCAAGCCGAACTCGCGCAGGAACTCGCGCAGGCCCTTCAGTTTCTCGGCAGTGGGTCCCTCGTGGACGCGATACAGTGCGGCGTGCTCGTGGCGCTGCAAATAATCCGACGCACTGACGTTGGCCGCCAGCATGCACTCTTCGATCAAACGATGGGCATCGTTGCGTTCCACCGGGTAGATCGCGGTGATCTTGCCCTGGTCGTCGAATTGCATGCGCGTTTCCACCGACTCGAAATCGATGGCGCCACGGCGCTCGCGCGCTTTGACCAGCACACGGAACAGTGTGTGTAGGTTCTGCAGATGCGGGACCAGCGCGCCTTGTCGGCGTGCCTCCTCGCTGCCGGGATCAGCCAAGATTTCCGCGACTGTGGTGTACGTCAGTCGCGCGCGAGAACGCATAACCGCGGGATAGAAGCGGTAGTCCTTGATGTCGCCCCGCGCACCGATGACCATCTCGCAGGTGAGACACAAGCGTTCGACTTCCGGGTTGAGCGAGCACAGCCCGTTCGACAGCGCTTCCGGAAGCATCGGGATCACCCGCCGCGGAAAATACACCGAATTGCCGCGCGCCCGCGCCTCGAGGTCGAGCGCGGCGCCGTGCTTCACATAGTGGCTCACGTCGGCTATCGCCACCCACAAGCGGAACCCCTTGCCGTCGCGCTCACAGTAAACAGCGTCGTCGAAGTCCTTCGCGGTCTCACCGTCGATGGTGACCAGGGGCAGGCCCGTGAGGTCGACACGTCCTTTCCAGTCGTTCTTGCGCACGGCCGACGGCAGCGAACCGACCAGCGCCTCGGTCGCTGACGCAAAAACATGCGGCAAATCGTGCTTGCGCAGCGCGATCTCGACCTCCATGCCGGGATCGGCGTAATTTCCCAGCACTTCGACGATGCGTCCGACCGGCTTCACATGGTGGTCCGGTTGCTCGATGATCTCAGCCACCACCACCTGCCCGCTGCGCGCGCCGTTGCAGGCTTCCCGCGGAACCAGAATATCCTGGCTCAAGCGCCGGTCTTCCGGTACCAAGTAGCACACGCCGTGCTCCTCGTGCAGCCGCCCCACCACTCGCGTATGCGCTCGCTGCAGCACTTCTACGATCGCGCCCTCGCGCCGGCCACGCCGGTCCGTTCCGGTGACGCGCGCCATCACGCGGTCGCCGTGGAACACTCTGCTCATCTCCCAGGGGCTCAAGAACAGGTCCCCGCCACCGTCCTCCGGGACGAGGAAGCCGAAGCCGTCGGGATGGCCCGTGACGCGTCCGCGGATTAGTCCGAGCTTCTCCACGACGCACAGCGTCCCGGCCCGGTTCTGCATGATCTGTCCGTCTCGCTCCATGGCGTTCAATCGGCGCTCGAAGGCCTCGACTTCCTCGGCGCGGATCTCCAGGAGTTCGCGCAAACGCCCCGGCTCGACCGGGACGCCCTCGTCCTTGAGCACCGCAAGGATCCACTCGCGACTAGGCAGCGGAAACTCGTAGCGTTGCTGCTCGCGAGCCAAGAATGGGTCGGCCGCGCGCGGGCCAGCCCTCTTGCGAGTCTTTCTACGCTCGGTGACGGCGGTGGTTCGACGCGTCATGGCTGCAAGCCTAAGTTGATGTTGCAGCAGATGCAGGACAATGGTCGACGCTTTGACATGGCAAGGTTTTGCAATAGAATGACGGCCCGCTGTGCCGAGATGGCGGAATTGGTAGACGCACCAGGTTCAGGTCCTGGCGGTCGCAAGACTGTGGAGGTTCGAGTCCTCTTCTCGGCACCACGAGTTCAAGGGTTAGAACCGCACTCGGCATTGCTGTGTGCAGTGCGGTGCGCCCGTCGATCTGGGAAGTGCCGCAGGCTTCAGGCCTCGAAGGGATGCCGGCGCACGATGGTGTCGTCGCGCTCGGCCCCGGTCGAGATGAGGTCGACGGGCACCCCGCAGACCGCCTCGATACGCTCGAGGTAGTCGTGCGCCGCGCGGGGCAGATCTTCCAGCTTCCGCACGCCCAGCGTGCTTTGCGCCCAGCCCGGCACCTCCTCGTAGACCGGCTCGCACTCGGCCAGCTCTTCGGCCCCGACCGGCAGGATATCGAGATACTCGCCGGCCACGCGGTAGCCCACACCGATCTGCAGGGTTTCCATACCGTCCAGCACGTCGAGCTTGGTCACGCACAGACCCGAGATACCGTTGATCTGGATCGAGCGCTTGAGCGCGGCGGCGTCAAACCAGCCGCACCTCCTCGGCCGTCCGGTAGTCGCACCAAATTCCTTGCCGCGCGCAGCGATCTGGCGCCCGACGTCGTCGTCCAGCTCGGTGGGGAACGGCCCCGAGCCCACACGCGTTGTGTAGGCCTTGGTGATGCCCAAGATGTAGTGCAGCGCCTGCGGTCCCACCCCGCTGCCCGCCGCCGCGGCCCCCGCGACACAGTTGCTCGAGGTGACGAACGGATAGGTACCGTGGTCCACGTCCAGCAGCGTACCCTGCGCGCCCTCGAACAACAGATTGCGGCCTGCCTTTTGTGCCTCGAACAGCCGACGCGGAACATCTCCCACCATCGGCTTGATCTGGTCGGCCAGCGCAAGCAATTCGTCGAGCGTGCGCTGAAAGTCGACGGTGTCGGCGTTGAAGTACTGGCGCAGGACGAAGTTGTGGAAGTCCAGCACCTCGCCCAGCTTCGCCGCCAGCCGCTCGCGATGAAACAAGTCCTGCATGCGGATGGCGCGGCGCGCGACTTTGTCCTCGTACGCTGGGCCGATGCCTCGACCGGTCGTGCCGATCTTGCCTGCCCCCTTCGCCGCCTCGCGCGCCAGGTCCAGGGCGACGTGGTGCGCGAGGATCAGCGGGCAGGCCTCGCTGATGGTCAGCCTGGAGCGAACTTCAATACCGGCCTGCTCGAGCGTGTGCAATTCGCTGAGCAGTGCCTGCGGCGACACCACTACCCCGTTGCCGATGAAGCACGCCACGTCCAACCGCAGTATCCCGGAGGGGATCAGGTGCAACACTGTCCGGCGCCCGTCGATGACCAGCGTGTGCCCGGCGTTGTGGCCGCCCTGGAAGCGCACGACGCCTTGGGCGCGGTCCGTCAACCAGTCCACCACCTTGCCCTTGCCTTCGTCACCCCACTGGGTGCCGACTACTACGACATTGCGTGCCATTGAGTGTGTCTGCCGCTGTCTGCGCGGATGAGCTCCGCTCAACTCAGTGTCTCGATCTGCCAGTCGCCCCCGCGCTTCACCAGTCGTCGATGGCAGCGCAGCTCGCCGCGGGTCGCAGCGTGGCCGGGCAAGTCGACGATCACGACCTCGCCTTGGGCGCGCAGCGCATGGACCTTCCGTCGCAGCGGCTCGTCCTCCGGCGCATGCGGCGCAAGGATGGGCGAGGCGGCCACAGCCGGTGGTGCGAGAGCGGCCAGTTCGCGCAGGTCCAGGCTGAACCCCGTAGCGGGGCGTGCGCGCCCGAACGCCAGGCCCACTTCATCGTAACGTCCGCCCAGCGCAACCGCAGTCGGATGGCCCTTGGTATAGGCCGCGAAGACGACGCCGCTGTGATAGTGGTAGCCGCGCAACTCGGCCAGATCGAAGCAGTGCACCGGGACCACGTGCGAGAGCTGCGCGGCGATCGTTTCCATGTCGTCCAGCGCGCGCCGCACCTCGGGGAAATCCGGCAGCCGCCGGCGCGCCTCGCGCAAGATCGGCAGGCCGCCATAGAGCTCGGGCAGCAGCAGCAGCGCCTCGCGCAGCCCGGCGTCGAGCGGCGCAACCAATTCGCGCAGCGCGGGGACATCCTTGGACTGCAGGGCCCGGAACAGCTCTGATTCGATCTCGCCCGTGATCCCGGCGCGTCGCATGAAGCTGCGGAACACCGCCACGTGGCCCAGATCCAGGTAGGGATCGTGCACGCCAGCAACGCGCAACGCGTTCACCATCAGCGTTTGGATCTCGACGTCGCTCTCCACGCCAGCGTGACCATAGATCTCGGCGCCGATCTGCAACGGCTCGCGCGTGCGGTTCAGCCCGGACGGTTGGGCGTGGACCACGCTTCCCGCGTAGCACAGGCGCGTGACCCCGTCGCGGTTGAGCAGGTGCGCGTCGATGCGCGCGACCTGCGGAGTGATGTCAGCACGCAGCCCGAGCAACCTGCCGGACAGCTGGTCCACCAGCTTGAACGTGCGCAAGTCCAGATCGTGCCCTGTGCCGGTGAGAAGCGACTCCAGGTACTCGAGCATGGGCGGCATCACCAACTCGTAGCCGTGGCTGTGGAACAGGTCGAGGAGACTCCGCCGCAGACGTTCGATTCCCAGGGCCTCGGACGGCAGGATGTCCTCGATGCACTCGGGTAAGACCCAGCGTCGCATGATCAATGCCGCGTGCTCAGTTCCGCCCCAGCAATAGGAGGAACACCAACCCGGTCAGCACGAGGATCAGGCCGAAGAAGCGCAGCTGCCCGTCGGCCAGGCTGGACACTTGCCGCACGACAGCGCGCCAGCGGGTCGGCGCCAGCAACAGCGGCAGGCCTTCGATCACCAGCACGAGAGCGAATGCGGTCCAGAGGGTGGACATTGTCGGGAACGCGGGCACGGTAGCCGCCGCGCCTCATCGCTTGCCTGTGGGACTCTTCAGGTACTTGAAGAAATCGGAGCTGGGGTCCAGCACCAAGACATCGCTCTTGCTCTTGAGGCTCTGCCGGTAAGCCTCGAGGCTGCGGTAGAACGAGTAGAACTCAGGGTTTTGCTGGAACGCCTGGGCATAGATCGCGGCAGCCCGTGCATCACCCTGGCCTTTGATGCGCTGCGCGTCGCGGTATGCCTCTGCGACGATCACCTCGCGCTGCCGGTCGGCGTCCGCGCGGATCTTCTCGGCCTCGGCGAACCCCAGCGAGCGCAGTTCGTTGGCCACGCGTTTGCGCTCCGCTTCCATGCGTCGGTACACGGCTTCGCTCACTTCCTGCGGCAGGTCGACGCGTTTGATCCGCACGTCCAGGACCTGCACGCCGATCTTGCGCGCATCGATGTCGACCTTCTCGCGCATCAGCTCCATGATGCGATCGCGCTCGCCCGAAACCACTTCGTGGATGGTGCGCTTGCCGAACTCCGCGCGTAGGTTGTCGTTGACCGTCTGCGCCAGCCGGATGCGGGTGCGCGTCTCGTCGCCGCCGACGCTGATGTAGTACAACACCACGTCCACGATGCGCCACTTGACGAAGGAATCCACCAGGACGTTCTTCTTCTCCGACGTGATGAAGCGCTCCGGCTCTTCGGAGTCGAGCGTGAGGATGCGCACGTCGAAGAAGCGCACGTTGTCCAGCAACGGTACCTTCAGGTACAGGCCCGGCTTGGTGATCACGTGCACCGCCTCGCCCAGCCGGAACACGATCGCGTTCTGGCGCTGGTCGACGTTGAACAGCGCCAGGCTCGCCACCACCAGGATGACGACCAGCAGGATCAGCACGGTGCTCACACCGCGGTTCACGGGCGCGGCTCCCGGTCACGGCTGCGGAAGGTGTCGCGCGAACGCCCGTCTAGGGGCGGGGCGGATTGCGACTGCATTTCGGGCGCCGACGCCCGCTCTGCGCCGTCCTGGGGCGCAATCGTGCCGGCAGCCAGCTGCAGCAGCTTGTCCAACGGCAAGAACAGCAGGTTGTTGCCCGATCTCTGGTCCACGATCACCTTGCTGGTGTTGCTCAGGACCTGCTGCACGGTGTCCAGGTACATGCGCTCGCGGGTAACTGCGGGTGCGCGACTGTACTCGGCCATGATCTGGCGGAAACGCGATGCTTCGCCATCGGCGGTAGCGATGATGCGCTGCTTGTAGCCCTCGGACTCCTGCATCAAGCGCGAGGCGCTGCCGCGCGCCTTGGGCACCACGTCGTTGGCGTAGGCCTGGCCCTCGTTGATCTGGCGCTCGCGGTCCTGGGTCGCCTTCACCGCGTCGTCGAAGGCAGCCTGCACCTGCTCGGGTGGCTGCGCCTGCTGCATCGTAACCTGGCTGACGGCAATCCCGGTTTGATAGCGATCCAGGATCTCCTGCATCAGCTTTTGCGCCTGGGCGCGAATCGACTCACGGCCCTCGTACAGCACGAAATCCATCTTGCTCTTGCCCACGATCTCGCGCATGGCCGACTCAGCGACCTGCATGACCGATTCGTCGGGGCTGCGGTTGTTGAACAGGTAGTCCTTGGGATCCTTGATCAGGTATTGCAGCGCGAACTGGAGGTCGACGATGTTCTCATCGTCGGTGAGCATGAGCGATTCCTTGAGCACCTTGTTCTTCACGTTGGTGCGGTAGCCGATTTCCAGGGTGCGCACCTGCGACAGATTCACGACCTCCACCGATTCGATTGGATAAGGCAGATGCCACTGCGGCCCCGGCTCGGTGGTCTGGTGATACTTCCCGAAGCGCAGCACCACACCGCGCTGGCTCGCGTCAACGATGTAGAAACCGCTGGCCACCCAGATGATGACGACCAGAGCAACCAGCAGCCAGGCGCCGCCTGGGAAGCCTTTGCCTCCCAAACCACCCGGTCTGCGCCCGCCGCCACGGCCGCCAAACAACCCGGAGAGCCGCTGGCGGAAGCGGTTCCAGATCTCGTCGAGATCAGGTGGGCCGTCGCCGCGCCGGCCCCAGTTCGGGTCGTTCAATGCCATAGCTGTCGTTACTCGTGAACAAGGATCCGCAGCCGCGAGCCCGCACATCGTGCAGGTTATCTGGGGCTTCCCTAAGTTGCGAGGTGGGGCGCACTTCACGCCACCGCGTGGCTGGACGATTCGGGCCGGATCGAGCCGGAGCGGAACTCGTCGATGGCCTGGCGCACGAACTGCATTCCGGCGCCCGTTTTGGCGCTCACGCGAAGGCGCGAGATTCTACCATACTCGTCGCGCTCGAAACCCGCTGGCAGCCCGGTCAGATCGGCCTTGTTGAGCACGATCACCTGCGGGAGCACACCGGCGCCGAGCTCGCTCAACACCAGGTCGACTTGTGCCATCTGCGCATCGTGGCTAGGACTGGAAGCGTCGACCACGTGCAGCAGCAAATCGGCTTGCACCGTTTCCTCCAGCGTGGCGCGAAACGACGCCACTAGCGTAGGCGGAAGGTCGCGGATGAATCCCACTGTGTCCGACAGTACCACGGCGCCGGCCGACTCTCGCCCGCCGTTCGCGGGCAGGTGTACCCGCCGCGTGGTGGTGTCCAGCGTGGCGAACAGCTGGTTCGCCGCATACACGCTCTCGCGCGTAAGGCGGTTGAACAGAGTCGACTTGCCCGCATTGGTATAGCCCACGATGGCCACCGACAGGACCTGCGCCCGCTTGCGCGCGCGCCGCTGGACCTCGCGCTGTCTGGCCACCGCTGCCAGTTTGTCCTTGAGTACCTTGACGCGCTTTGCCAGCAACCGGCGGTCGGTTTCCAGCTGAGTCTCACCTGGGCCGCGCAGACCGATGCCGCCTTTCTGCCGCTCCAAGTGAGTCCAACCGCGCACCAGGCGCGTTGCGATGTGCTGCAGCTGCGCGAGTTCCACTTGAACCTTGCCTTCATGGCTGCGCGCGCGCTGGGCAAAGATGTCCAGGATCAGGCTCACACGGTCGATCACACGGCAGGACAGCTGCTGTTCGAGGTTGCGCTCCTGGGCTGGAGATAGCTCGTGGTTGAACACCACGAGGGAGGCCTGGCAGGCAGTCACCGCTGCTGCCAGCTCAGCGACCTTGCCGCGGCCCGCAAAGGTGGCCGGGTCAGGCCGCTTGCGCCGCCCCTGCACCAGGCCCACGATCTCCAATCCGCAGCTGACCGCCAGCTCCTTCAGCTCGTCGACACGGGCGGCTTGCTCCGGCTCGCCGAGGTCGAGATTTACCAGCAGTGCGCGATCCCCGAACTGAGGACGTTCGAACATGTGGTCTTAGATGGGGACACGCGGCGTGGAAAAAAAGTACGGCTGCCCGCGGTGCCGCCGCGTCATGGATTCAGCCCGCAGCGCCGACGCCGGACAGTTTCGGCCGGGCCAAGGCGAGCGAGCTGGCAAGTCAACTGTCGGAAGAGTGGTCGAGAGACAGATTGACGGCACGCGCGGGAACCACGGTCGAGATGGCGTGCTTGTATACCATCTGGGTCACCGTGTTCTTGAGTAGTACGACGTACTGGTCGAAGGATTCGATCTGGCCTTGCAGTTTGATCCCGTTCACCAGATAAATCGAGACCGGCACATGTTCTTTTCGCAACGCGTTTAGGAACGGGTCTTGTAGCAGTTGCCCTTTGGCGCTCATGCGGCCTCCTTCTTTTATATTTTGGTCTCCGGTCAACCACTGTACTTGAATTTGTCAACTGTTGCCATAGCCGCGGCGGCGTTGCGCTCGCGCCGAAGATATCAGCTCCGCTTGGCGTACGGGTTGGAGCCGACCTTGAGCTGGATGCGCACGGGAGTGCCCCACAGTCGGAAGGCATCGATGAAGAAGCGCTCCAGGTAGCGGCGATAGCTGTCCGGCAGGCTGTCGAGCTGGTTGCCGTGGATGACGATGACCGGAGGGTTGATGCCGCCTTGATGGGCATAGCGCAGCTTGGGGCGAAACAGCCCGTGACGGGGCGGCGCCTGGCGCGTCGTAGCCGCAATCAGTGTGCGGGTAAGCTTGGGAGTCGGCAGCCTGGCCATGGCGGCGGCATAGGCCAAATCTACCGATTTGATAAGTTCTCCCAGCCCTTTTGCCTCGCGCGCGGAGATATAGTGCACCCGGGCGAAGCTCAGGAACCCGAGCTTGCGCGCGAACTCTCGCTTGACCTGGTCGCGCCCGGCTCGATCCAGGCCGTCCCACTTGTTCACCGCCACCACCATGGCGCGCCCGGCCTCGAGAATGAACCCGGCAATGTGAGCATCCTGCTCGGAGATATCCTGCTGGGCGTCCAGCACCAGGATCACCACGTTGGCGTCCTCGATGGACTGCAGGGTCTTGATGACGGAAAACTTTTCCACGGTCTCTGCAACCCGCGCGCGCCGTCGCAGGCCGGCGGTGTCGATCAGGGTGTAGGACTTGCCGTCGCGCTGGAAGTCCACGTGAATGCTGTCACGCGTAGTCCCCGGCTGTTCGAAGGCGATGACGCGCTCCTCGCCAATGATGGCGTTGACCAGCGTAGATTTGCCAGCGTTCGGGCGTCCCACGACCGCGATGCGGGGTCGACCTTTGGATCCCTCGTCCGGCTCCGCCTCGTGCTCCTGCGCCGGGAAGCGCTCCAGCACCAGATCCATCAGCTCACGCACCCCATCACCGTGCGCGGCAGAGATCGGGTACGGCTGCCCCAGCCCCAGCTCGTGGAACTCGGCGGCAGCGGTTTCGGCCGTCAACCCTTCACTCTTGTTGACCACGAGGAACAGGGAGCGCCCGGTCTTGCGCAGGTGCGCGGCAATCTCCCTGTCGGCCACGGTCAAGCCGGCGCGGCCGTCGACCAAGACAAGCACGGCATCGGCTTCGTCCACCGCTTGCAATGTCTGGCGGGCCATCTCGTGGAATATGGGGTCCTCTGCGTCGGGCTCGAGGCCCCCGGTGTCCACTACCAGGTAAGGTGTCGGACCAAGCCGGCCGTGACCATAGTGCCGGTCGCGAGTGAGCCCCGGAATGTCAGCCACCAAAGCGTCACGGCTACGGGTCAGACGGTTGAACAGCGTCGACTTGCCGACGTTTGGGCGGCCGACCAGTGCAATGGTGGGTTTCATCTGCTAGGGCGCGCGGCAATCGAGGCCGCCGCGCGCGGAGTGACTAGGACCAGGATGCTACAGCGTCTTCACCGAGACCGCGTACAGCGCGCCATTGTGGGTTTGCAACAGCAGGTTGGACCCCAGCCGCACAGGGCGCGCCTGGATGCCGCTGCCGTCGGTGGACAAACGGGCCGCAAAAGTACCGGTGTCACGGTCGAGGAAATGCACATAGCCCTCGAAGTCTCCCAGCGCCAGATACAGCCCGACCTCGAGCGGTGCACTCACTTGGCGCGCGAACAACTTGTCTTGCTTCCAAACCGTGGCGCCAGTGTTTTTGTCTAGCGCCAACACGCTGCTGCGTGCATCGCTCATATACACCGTGATCGGGTCGACCTCGAGGGCGACGGAGGCCGACGCGTCTCGGCTCCACAGCAGGGTCCCGCGAGCAAAGTCGTAGCACCCGACGCGCCCCTGGAACGTCACGGCGCAGGCCTGCTCCGCACCAGCCGTGGGGGCGGCTGCGATGTCGGTGATGCGCTCCAGCTCGTTGGCGCCCTTGGGTTGGGCCAGCACGGCTTCCCACAGCACGTTGCCGTTGGTCAGGTTCAGGGCTACGACTCGGCCAGCGGGCAAGCCCGCGAGCACGATGCCGCGCGCGATGATCACCCCGGAGTCCGAGCGCAGCAGCAACGGCGGCAGCGTAAACCGATACTCCCACTGCTGCTTGCCGTCCTTGGCATCCAGAGCATAGATCTTGCCGTCACCGCTGCGCACAACCACTACACCCTGGGCAGTGCGCGGAGCCATCAGCACCTCGCTGCTGACCTGGCTTTTCCACGCGAGTTTCCCGTTGAGGTCATAGGCCAGCACCGCGCCCTTCTTGGTTGCCACCACCACCAATCCAGCGTCTGCGCCTACTCCCCCGGACAGTGGCTCTTTGGTATTGACGCGCCACACCTCCTTGCCGCGAGCGGCGTCGAAGCGGGCCAATCTCCCGTTCGCCCCCGCGGCAAATACGGCTCCTTCATACACCGCGGGGGTGAAGATATAGACGTCGGCTTCGCCGATGGAAGCACGCCACACAACATTGGTTTTTGCCGTGGGCTTGAAGTTGACCAGCGGCGCCGGTTTGACTGCCGGCGAGCCGCCGCAGCCGCACACCGTCAGTGTCAGCAGTGCCGTCGCTACGAGTGTGGCCGAGTGGAGCCGTCGACCCATGCCCCGGGCGTTGAACGCGCTCATTGGTCGCTGCCCAACCCGTCCAGCTTCACCTGCACGATCTGGCGATAGGTGCCCTGCACCGGCAACTTTTCCAGCGCCGTCTTGTACGCCGCTCTGGCCTCTCCAGTCTTACCCTGTGCCACGTAGATGTCGCCCTTCTGGTCCTCGAACAGTCCGGCGTACGCATCCGGATACCCGGCGCCCAACAGCTTGAGCGCATCGTCGTATTTCTTCTCATCCAGCAGCACCGCGGCCAGCCGCAAGCGCGCGGTGGCCGCGATACCTTCATCCCGGGCATGGTCGATCGCCCATCGCAGCTGCGCCGCCGCGCCCTCGGCATCGCCGGCATCGAAGTTGGCCTTGGCCCCGGCCAGGGCCGCCATCGGCCCATAGGCGGTGCCGCCGAACTTGTCCATGAGCTGCGCCGAGACGTCTCGGATCTGCTTGAGGTCGTTGGCTTGCATCGCTTTTTCCAGCGTCCCGTAGAGCTGTGAGGCCTGCTCGGCCTGCGTGCGCTTGTACCACTGCCAGCCAGCGGCAGCGGCAGCGCCCACGCACGCGGCCACGGCCACCACGATCACCATCTGACCGTACTGCTTCCACCAGGCCTTGAGCTCGTCTATCTTCTCCTGCTCTTCCAAATCGTACATAGATGGTTCCGTAGCTATAGTTCGATCGCCGCGGCGCTGCGCGCGTCCCGGATCAGCCCGATTGCGTCCTGCACCGAAAGCGTAACTTGATCGCGCAGTTCGCGCAGCGGTTTCACTACGACCCGCTGCGATGCGGCTTCATCATCGCCGATGATCACGGCGAAGCGAGCCACGCTGGCGTCGGCCCTCTTCATCTGCGCTTTGAAGCTGCCGCCGCCGCAATGGAACACAACGCTCAAGCCGGCTGCGCGCATTCGCTCCGCCGCGTGCCACGCCAGTCGATCGGCCTCGACGCCTTGATGCACCAGATACACGTCCGGTGGTGGTTCCTGTGGCTGGGTGCGAGACTCGGCCATGAGCGACAGCAACCGCTCGACACCCATTGCGAAACCGCAGGCCGGTGCCGGCCTGCCGCCGAGTTGGGCGAACAGCCCATCGTAGCGACCGCCTGCGCACACCGCCGCCTGCGCGCCCAGCCGGTCGGTCACCCACTCGTACACCGTGTAGTTGTAGTAATCCAGACCGCGCACCAGTCCGGTGTTGATCTCGAACTCGACGTTCAGTTCCCGCAAGATCGCTTGCAGTCCCTCGAAGTGCCTGAGCGAATCCTCGTCCAGATCGTCACGCAGCCGGGGGGCGGCTTGAATCACGGCCTGCATCGCCGGGTTCTTGCTGTCCAGAACACGCAGCGGGTTCGTACCCAGGCGGCGGCGGCTGTCCACGTCCAGCGCGTCGAGATTGCGCTCCAGATACTTCACCAGCCGATCGCGGTAGCGGGCGCGCGCCTCCGGGCTCCCCAGGCTATTGATCTGCAACCGGATCCCATCGAGGCCGAGGCGTTTCCAGAGCTGGCCGCACATTACGATGTGCTCGGCATCCACGTCCGGACCCGCAAACCCGAGCGCCTCCACTCCAACCTGGTGGAACTGCCGGTAGCGTCCCCTCTGGGGTTTCTCGTGCCGGAACATGGGGCCGGTGTAGTACAGCCGCTGCGGTCCGTTGTAGAGGAGATGGTGCTCCAGGGCGGCGCGCACGCACGAGGCCGTGCCTTCCGGCCGCAACGAGATGCTCTCCCCGTTCAGGTCGGTGAAGGTGTACATCTCCTTCTCGACGATGTCGGTCACCTCCCCGATCGAGCGCACGAACAGTTCGGTCTTCTCCACCAGCGGCATGCGGATCTGCCGGTAGCCGTAGGCGATCAGCCAAACCCGTACCGTCTTCTCGAACAAATCCCAAAGTGGCGCCTGCTCCGGAAGGACGTCGCTCATCCCTCGGATCGATTGAATGGGTTCGCTCATGCTGCAGTTGTGAGTGAGCGGGCCGGATGCGCTGCCGCGCTCAGCCGACGCTGCTGGTCGCCTCGTGGTGCGCGACCGGTGGCCGCGCGGAGTCGCCGTAGTGCTGACGCACGTAGTCGGCGACGATTTGCTGGAATTCCTCGGCGATGCGTTGACCCTTGAGCGTCACCGTCTTGACCCCGTCAACGTAGACCGGGGCGACCGGGGTCTCGCCCGAACCCGGCAAGCTGATCCCGATGTTAGCGTGCTTGCTCTCACCCGGGCCGTTGACCACGCAGCCCATCACCGCGACGGTCATCGACTCGACGCCCGGAAATTGCCCCCGCCACACCGGCATCTGACCGCGCAGCCAGCTCTGGATCTTGTCTGCCAACGTCTGGAAGGTCGTGCTGGTGGTGCGCCCGCAACCCGGGCAGGCCACGACCATCGGCGTGAAGGAGCGCAGCCCCATGGTCTGCAGCAACTCCTGCGCAACCACCACCTCCCGGCTGCGGTCGCCTCCGGGCTCCGGCGTGAGCGACACGCGAATGGTGTCGCCAATCCCCTCCTGCAGCAGCACGGCCATCGCCGCCGTGGAAGCCACGATGCCTTTGCTTCCCATACCTGCTTCGGTCAGGCCCAGATGCAGAGGGTAGTTGCAGCTCGCTGACAGATCCCGGTAGACGCTGATCAGGTCCTGCACCCCGCTCACTTTGCACGACAACACGATACGGTCGCCGGGCATGCCCAGCTCCTCGGCGCGACGCGCGCTACTCAGCGCGGAGCTGACCAACGCTTCGCGCATCACGGCGCGCGCGTCCAGCGGCTGCTCGCGGCGGGCGTTTTCGTCCATCAAGCGCGCCAGCAGATCCTGGTCGAGGCTGCCCCAATTGACGCCGATGCGCACGGGCTTGCCGAACCGGCAGGCGGCCTCGATCATCACCGCAAACTGCTCGTCGCGTTTCAGCCCGCGTCCGACGTTGCCTGGGTTGATGCGGTATTTGTCCAGCGCCTGGGCACAGTCCGGGAACTGCTTGAGCAGACGGTGGCCGTTGAAGTGGAAGTCGCCCACCAAGGGCACCGTCACGCCCGCCGCCAGCAAGCGCTCCTTGATGCGCGCGACCTGCGCTGCGGCCTCTGGGCTGTTCACGGTGATGCGCACCAATTCCGAGCCGGCCTGGGCCAGTTCGGCAACCTGACGTGTCGTGGCGTCGGCGTCCGCTGTATCCGTATTGGTCATTGACTGGACCACCACCGGCGCGCCGCCGCCTACGACGACGTGGCCGATCAGGGTCCGCCGCGTTAGGCTACGCGGGAGTGCAGTGTCAGCGCTGGGCGGCATTTGTTGCGGGCCTATTCGAGCGTGACGCGCGCCACGTCTATGCGTGTGTGTGGACCCAGGTCGATGGGCCTGCCCCGGTACAGCAGTTTGACGGCGTGGGCGTTGCCCACCACCACCACAAACGGCGGTTGCCCTCTGATCAAACGCTCGGTGCCCGGCGCGTTGAGCCGCGAAAGGATCGTCTCCCCGCTGCCATCTCTGACCTCAACCCAGGACTCGTCCTCGAAGATCATTCGGATCTGGCTCGACCCGCTGCCGGAGACCAGGACTCTCGGCTTGGCCACGGCCGCAGTTTCCTCGGCTGGCTGGCTGCCGGCGTGCAGCGGGTCGGAATCCTCGCGGCGGGGCAAACTGGGTTCCGCCGCGACCGGCGATGCGATCGTCTCCGCGCCCGTAACGTAGCGACTTGCGCCTGCAGCAGTCTCATTCTCGGGCGCAGGCGGTGCAGCCGGCGTGGTCGACCCGGCCACGGGTCCGGCAGGAGCCTGCGACAGAGCGGCCGGCGGGGACTCGGCGTGCTGGGGCGCGGATGCCGCCGGCGCGAGCGGCCGCTCTGCCATCTGCGTCTGCCGTTGCTCTTTGGACGCGTTGGAAGCGAGCAATAGCAGCACCACGACCGCGAGCACTGCGAACGCGCCCCAGGTCAGGACCCGGTGGCGTCCCTCCGGGTTGGGGGCGGAGATCGGCATCTCGGCCAATCCGGATTCAGCGACTCGCGCCGGCGCGATCGACGCACCCGCCGCCTCCAGCAGAAGGTCCGGGTCCAGACGCAACAGCTTGGCGTAGTTGCGCAGGAAACCGCGCACGAAGACCGAACCCGAGAAGTCGCCGTACTCATCGCGTTCCAGGGCCTCGACCTGCCGGACCGAGAGCTTGAGCTGGCGCGCGATGTCGCCCAGGCTCAGCCCCTGACTGCGCCGCTCGGCGAGCAGCGTTGCGCCCGGGCTGCGATGCGGCACTTGCCGGTCTGATCCGCGCTCGAGTGTGGGTTCGTCGTCGGGCTGGTTCATTCGAAGCGGCCTTCGAGGAAGGCTTTGGTCTCGGGCGCGGATGGGTAGCGGCGGCGCAACTGCATGCCGTAGTTGGCCAGCGCGGTGCGGTCCCCCAGTTTGCGCTCGACACGCGCCCCCAGCCACAGGGCCTCGGGCCCCGGATTCTCCACCACCGCGAAATAGCGGCTGATGTACTGCTTGGCGCCCGCAAGATCGTCGCGCAAATAGTCGATCTCGGCTAAGCCATACAAGGCCTGGGGTTGCTTTGGATTGAGTTTCAACGCCCGCATGAAATAGCCCTCTGCGGCTTTCGTGTCCCCCGCTTTGCGCGCGCACAAGCCGGCGTTCTTGTAGGCCAGATCAGGCGTTGGATAGAGCGGATTCTTGAGAGCGTCCAGGAGCTGGCGGATGCCCTCCGTCTCGCGCCCGCGCTGGCACAGGAACATACCGTAGTTGTTCTTGGCCTCGGAGCTGGAGGGATCGAGCCGGATCGCCTGGCGGAAGTTGTTTTCGGCCTTGCCGTCTTCCTTCAGCTCCATATACACCAGGCCCAGCGCGTTGTAAGCCGGAGCATAGGTCTTGTCCGCCGATACCGCGGTGTTCAGCTCCTCCAGTGCGACTCCAAGCTGGCCGCTTTGGAAGTAGTTGACGCCCAGCTCGGTGTGGATCTTGGCCCGCTCCAGCGGCGAGCTGGTAACGGGCTGCGGCTCGGGGCGCGGCGGTTCAGTGGGGGTCTGGGTTTTCTGCGAGGAGCAGGCCGCGAGTAGAAGTAGAGCTGCGGTCAGTGCAAATCGCCTCATGCAGACTCCTCGGCCTCCCGGCGCAGGCGGCGCCGGGTGCGGTCGATGACCTGCCCTGCCAACTGGCCGCACGCGCCGTCGATGTCCTCTCCGCGCGTCTTGCGCACGGTGGCGATCAGACCCGCGGCCATCAGAATCTCCTGAAAGGCGCGGATCTGCCCCGGCGCCGAGCGTCGATAGCCCGAATCCGGGAACGGGTTAAACGGGATCAGGTTCACCTTGCACGGGACGTCACGCGTCAACGCGACCAGCTGGCGCGCGTGCTCAATGCGGTCGTTAACCCCGTCCAGCATCACGTACTCGAAGGTGACGAAGTCGCGCGGCGCACCGTCGCGCTTCCACTTGTGCGCCAGCGGTGCCGGAACGTTCTTGGTCACCGCCAGGTCGCCCCAGGCCGGGTCTTCTTCGGCCGGGGAGTCCATGGGCACGGCGTCCACATAGCGGCGGCAGGCGTTCATCAGGTCCTTCAGAGGATACTTCCGGTTGATAGGGACCAATGCGTTGCGCAGCTCGTCGCTTGGCGCATGCAGCGAGACGGCCAGAGCAACCGGACAAGCGGCCCGGAGACGGTCGATGTTGGGCACGATGCCCGACGTGCTGACTGTGACGCGACGGCGCGACAGGCCATAGGCGTGGTCGTCGAGCATGATGTACAGCGCCGAAACCACGTTGTCGAAGTTGGCCAGCGGCTCTCCCATCCCCATCATGACCACGTTGCTGATGATCCGGTCCCGGCCCGTGTTTGCGCTGGACTTCCCGCCGCTCAGAGCCTGGTTGGCCCACCACAGCTGCCCGATGATCTCCCCGGTAGTCAGATTGCGGTTGAAGCCCTGGCGCCCGGTGGAGCAGAAGGAGCATTCCAGCGCACATCCCACCTGGCTGGAGATACACAGCGTCCCACGGTTCACCTCAGGGATGAACACCGTCTCGATACCGTTGCCCGTCCCAACCGAGAGCAGCCACTTGTGGGTGCCGTCAGCGGCGGTCGACTCGGACATGACCACGGGCGGTTGGACCACGGCCATCTGAGCCAGCCTGGCGCGCAGCGGCTTGGCGAGGTCGGTCATGCGCGCGAAGTCGGACTCGCCCAGCTGGTGGATCCAACGCAGGAGCTGCCGCGCCCGAAACGGCTGTTCGCCGATGCCGGCGCACAGATCGGTCAGGCCGCGCAGGTCATAGTCGAGGAGGTTAATGGGCATCAGGCCACGTCAGCGCGAATGGATGTCTACCGCGGCGAAGAAATAGGCAATCTCAATCGCCGCTGTGGCCGGTCCGTCGGAGCCGTGCACCGCGTTGGCGTCGATGCTGTCTGCGAAATCGGCGCGGATCGTGCCCGCCGCCGCTTGCTTCGGATCGGTCGCGCCCATCAGGTCGCGGTTCCTCTGGATCGCCCCGTCCCCCTCTAACACCTGCACGATGATCGGACCGGAAGTCATGAACTTGACTAGGTCGCGGAAGAAGGGCCGCTCGCGATGCACCGCATAGAACCCCTCGGCCTGCGCCTTGGTCAGCTGCATCATACGCGCCGCCACGATGCTCAGGCCCGCGGCTTCGAAGCGCGCATTGATCTGCCCGATGACGTTCTTCGCCACCGCATCCGGCTTGATGATCGACAGGGTTCGCTCAAGTACCACCTTCGCACTCTCCTTCGAGTTTCTTTTCCGAGACAATTCATAAAGATAGCACGAATAGGGCGGACGCACCAGAGGTCGAGCAAAGGCGCCATCTCGCGCGCGACGGGCCGCGGCAGCAAGGAGCCCGCCCCACCCGCCCGTAGGGCTCGTGAAGCGAAAGCCTGGCGCTCGCGTCGGGGGAAGCGTTTTGCGTTCGCCCAAAGGATGTTAGTGTCCTGTCCCGTTAATTGGCGGCCGAAAACCCGACGAGAATCGGCGTCATGCGGCGGGTCGACCGCCAGTAGTCGCCGTGTATGGGCATCGCCAGAAAGAGGAGCAGACCGTAATGAAGCAAACGCGTTCCGTGATCCTGGGCTGCCTGGCGCTGGCGCTGACCGACTTCGCGCCGGCGCAACAACCCATCGTCATCCAGTTCAGCCACGTGGTCACCCCCGACACGCCGAAAGGAAAGGCGGCCGAGTATTTCAAGAAGCTCGCCGAAGAGCGCAGCAAGGGCAAGGTCAGGGTAGAGGTGTATCCCAACAGCCAGCTTTACAAGGACAAGGAAGAATTGGAGGCCCTTCAGCTGGGATCGGTACAGATGCTGGCGCCGTCGCTGGCCAAGTTCGGGCCGCTCGGCGCACGCGAATTCGAGGCCTTCGACTTGCCTTACCTGTTCGCCAGCTATGAAGAACTGCACAAGGTTACCGAGGGCCCGATCGGCGCGAGCCTACTCAAAAAGCTCGACGCCAAGGGTATCGTCGGGCTCGCCTACTGGGACAACGGCTTCAAGGCGATGACCGCCAACAAGCCGCTGCGCAAGCCGGAAGACGTGAGGGGGCTGAAGCTGCGCATCCAGTCGTCCAAGGTGCTGGAGGCTCAAATGCGCGCGCTGGGCGCGATTCCACAGGTGATGGCATTCTCCGAGGTGTATCAGGCGCTGCAGACCGGCGTGGTGGACGGCACCGAGAACACGGCGTCGAACATCTATACGCAGAAGATGCACGAGGTACAGAAGTTCCTGACGGTCACCGATCACGGCTATGTCGGGTATGCCCTCATCGTCAACAAGAAATTCTGGGATGGACTGCCGCCCGACGTCCGCACGGTGCTGGAGGGCGCGATGCGAGACGCGACCAACTACGGTAACCACATCGCGAAGCAGGAAAACGACACCGCGCTGGAAGCCATAAGAAAGTCCGGCAAAACCCAGATCATCATGTTGACGGCGCAGGAAAAGCACGCGTGGAAGCAGGCGCTGCTGCCGGTGCACGCGCAGATGGCGGACCGGATCGGCAAGGATCTGATCCAAGCGATCTACCAGGCGACCGGCTTCGACCCAAATCAGTATTGACATGCGCCCGCTGCAACGCGGCGCGTCTGCCCCGGGGTTTCTGAGTACGCGGCGAGAGCAATCGGACGCGCAGACGGCCGCTAGCGCGAGGGGACACTGATGCTCGGGTGCTCGACCGCCTCGAGGAGTGGTTGATCGCCTTCCTGATGGCTGGCGCGACTGCGGTGATCTTCGTCGCAGTCGTCCACCGCTACGCCTCGGCCCTGCCAGTTCCAGTCCTGCAGGATTGGCTGCTCAAGATCAATCTGAGCTGGGCCCAGGAGCTGTGCATCTACATGTTCATCTGGATGGCCAAGTTCGGCGCCGCTTACGGCGTGCGCACCGGCATCCACGTCGGCGTGGACGTGCTCATCAACCAGCTTCCGAGCCCGACACCGAGCGAAGCTCATCGTGTGCGGACTGCTCGCGGGTGCCCTTTTCACCGGAGTCGTCGGCACCTTGGGTGCCGAGTTCGTCTGGGACATCGCTCACACCCAGCAGGTCTCCGCCGACCTGGAGTTACCGATGTGGATCGTGTATTTGGCGATTCCCTGCGGCTCCTATCTGATGTGCTTCCGCTTCCTCCAGGTGACTTGGTGGTTCCTCCGTAGCGGCGAGTTGCCGCATCACGGCATCGCCAAGGTCGAGGGCTTAGATGGGGCCGTTGCTGACGACCTTCATCCAGCCGATCTAAAGCACGGACCCAAGCCGTGAGCGCCTACCTGATCTTTGGGTTACTGATCGCGCTCATGCTGACCGGCATGCCGATCTCGATCGCACTGGGCCTCACGGTGTTGACGTTCCTGTTCACCATGACCCAGGTGCCCCTGCACGCGGTGGCATTGAAGTTGTTCACCGGCATCGAAAGGTTCGAGATCATGGCGATCCCTTTCTTCATTCTCGCCGGAAACTTCCTGACTCGTGGTGGCGTCGCGCGGCGCATGATCAACTTCGCCACCTCGATGGTTGGCCACTGGTACGGCGGGCTGGGCCTGGCCGGCGTGGTCGCATGCGCGCTGTTCGCTTCCGTGTGCGGCTCCAGCCCGGCAACCGTCGTGGCGATCGGGTCGATCGTGCTGCCGGCGATGCAAAAACAAGGGTTCCCGAAGAAGTTTGGCGCCGGCGTCATCACCACCTCCGGGGCGCTTGGGATACTGATGCTGCCCTCCATCGTCAAGGTCATCTACGCGGTGTCGACGAACACTTCGATCGGAGCGCTATTCGTGGCCGGTGTGCTCCCCGGTCTGGTGCTGACCGCCATGCTCGGGGCGACGACGTGGTCCCTCGCACGCAAGAACGACTACCCGCGCCTGGCGAGGGCCAGTTGGCGCGCCCGCGTCAAAGCGTTCCGCGAAAGCATCTGGGGGCTGTTCCTCGTCGTGGTGGTAATGGGCGGGATCTATACGGGGATCTTCACGGCCACGGAGGCGGCGGCGATGAGCGCGGTCTATGCCTTTTTCATCGCCGTGTATGTGTACAAGGACATGTCGCTCAAGGACGTGCCGAGATCGCTGCTCGAGTCGGCCAACTTGAGCGCCATGCTCCTGTACATCATCACCAACGCAGTGCTGTTCTCCTTCCTGATGACCTCGGAGCACATCCCTCAAATGATGGCGGAGTGGCTGCTCAACAAAGGCCTGGGCCAGACCGCCTTCCTGCTGATGGTGAACGTCTTGCTGCTGCTCGCCGGCAACGTCATGGAGCCCTCCTCCATCGTTCTCATCATGGCGCCGATCCTGTTCCCGGTCGCGATGAAGCTGGGCATCGATCCGGTGCACTTCGGCATCATGATCGTGGTCAACATGGAGATCGGGCTGTGTCATCCGCCAGTCGGGTTGAATCTTTACGTGGCGAGCGGCATCACCAAGATGGGGATCACCGAGCTCACGGTCGCCGTGTGGCCTTGGCTGCTCACGATGCTCGTATTCCTGGTGCTGGTGACCTTCTGGCCTGCACTGTCGCTATGGTTGCCGAAGGCCATCGGCATGATGTGATGGGGCGTGAGGCTCAGTCGGCCAACGGGATCGTGTCACTTGATCTGGCCAGCTCGCCAGGAGGTGATAGGCGGGAGCAGTCGGTTATACGCAGCGCGGGCGGCCCGGCCCGGCGCGCGCTATCATCTAGCAATCGGTACCGTCGATCCAGTGCTGCTGATGGTCGGTCGGTAGCGCGTTCACGGTGTAAAGTGGGGCAACTGCTGGCTCTGCCGGCGGTTTCTGGGGTGCAGATAGGGAAGGGGAAGTTCATGTTTGGACGTAACAAGCGAAGCGGCGTCGTCAGGATCGATAGTCTGGCTCGTGCCGCGCAGGCAACGATCGGGATGGCGTTAATGCGGCACTATGGGGTGGGCCGTCCGCATCCGCTGCACCCGCTGGCGCGGAGGACAACACAGCGAAGAAGGCAGCCGCTGCTGCGAACTTCCTGAACGGACATCCTCCCCATCCCATGCATGCGGGGCTCGATCTTCCGCAAGTCCAAGCAGAGGCCCGGGAGTGGATACGGAAGAACATCGAGATGCGCGAGCTTGTCGTCCAGACCCTGCGCGTAGCTGCTGTCGTGCACCCTTCAGCCAAGAGCAAAGACGGCGCGAGCGAAGAGAGTCTTTCGATCCTGTCGGAGTTCGGGGGCGATTCAACAGACGCTCCAGACCCGCGCGCGTATGAGGCACTTGTTCGACGGGCTATCGCCACGCTACCTCACGATACTCAAATCCAGCTCATGCGCCTCACGAAGACTGACGAGTGAGCTCCGCGGGTTTGATCGGTTACGACCACCCGTGCACACAGAGCGCATGCATCATCCGGTTAGATAGGAGGGAAATCGTGAGACCACGCTTCTTCTCCGCACCCTTGCCGCTCAGTGATGGTTCCTTCGTACATAGAGTTCTCGTGGATGCGGGCGGCGAGCACCGCGTCGTGTGGGACGCCGTGAATGCCGAGCAAGCCGAGCAGCTTGTAACGGAATTGAACCGCGCTGTGATCCGGGTGCTCGGCCCAGGGTAAAGTGTGGGGCGGTTTGATTTGCGAACTATTGACCCGACACCAGCTCCTCGCGCTCCCAGCGCGGCACCACGCCCGGTTCGTGCGGCGCGGCGGCGAAGCGAAAATCCTGGCCCACTCCAGGCACCCATACCAGGGCTTCGCCCGCGAACACCAGTGGCATGCGGCCGCGCTCCCATTCCGGGACCTGAGTTTCGTGCAGCAGATTCTTGAGCGTGCGCGAGGGGCGGTTGGGTGCAAGCCGCATACGTTCCCCTCCGGAGCGAGGTCGTACCCTCACGCTCTGCGCGCTCAGCCGGGCCACAGACAAGCCGGTTCCTTGCGCGGGCTCGAAGCGCAAACAACCCAACCCCGCTGGCAACGCCACCTGGTCTTGACCAGCCCAGGTGAGACTCCAGCTGCGCCCGGGTTCGCGCCCAGCGCGCTCCAGATAGAGCCGGCCGCGGTGCCGTCGCAGCCACACAGCCCCAAGCTTGACCCGCAGCTGCGCGTCGCCGCGCGCCGCAAGCGCCTGTCGCAGCGCTTCCTCTAGCTGATCACGGTTGGGCGCGGGCAGGCCTTGTCGTTCCAGAAACCAGCGCAGCAGGTTGCGGGCAGCGGCCGGAGGAAGGGCGGTCAGCGCCGAGATTGGCAGGGTGTCCCCCGCAGCCGCGCCCTGCGCATCCCTGGCCGCGAGATCTTCCAGGAGCTGGGCCGCATCGGCGAAGTTGTGTGCTGCGCGCCCGAACGTCTCAATCACCCCCGGAAAGCGCGCGCGGAGCTCGGGCAGGATGCGCACGCGCAGGAAGCTGCGGTCGAAAGCCAGATCGCGATTGCTCTCGTCCTCGATCCAGGACAGCCCCGCGCGCTGTGCGTAACTTCGGATCTGCGCGCGCGTCAGCCTGAGCCACGGACGCACCAAGCGCAGTCCAGTCGCAGGGTCCAGCACACGCGTTGCCGGCATCGCGCTCAAACCCCGTACCCCGGCTCCACGCAGCAGCTGCAGGAGCAGCGTTTCGGCCTGGTCGTCCGCATGATGCGCGAGCGCTACGGCGTCGGCCTGCTGCTGCCTGAACACCGCGTAGCGCGCCTCGCGCGCGGCGCCCTCGACGCCCAGCTTGGAATGGCTGTCCACGTGCACGCGCACCTCGATCAGCGTCACGCCCAGGGCGTGGCATTGCTCTGAACATGAGCGCGCCCATTCATCGGCGTGTGCGCTCAGACCGTGATGCACGTGCAGAGCGGAAAGCGTCACGCCCAGACCTGGCGCAACGTGCGCCAGCGCGTGCAGCAGCGCCACAGAGTCCACGCCGCCGCTCAGACCCACAACGACGCGGCCTCCCGTCAGGCCAGCATCGAGCAGCGTCTGCTCGACCATCTCAGCGCTCTCGCTAATCGCTTTCGGCGTCCTCGCCACCGCCACCCGTCCTCTCAAAACAAAATCCCCCGCTCAACGGGGGATCTGGCGTCGCCCGCCCTCCTCCAGCCGGCTCAGCGCAAGGCCACTTCCTTGAACCTGCCGAACTCCATGAGACGGGTGAAGCGCGCTTGCAGCAGATCTTCCAGCGGCTGTTCCTGCACCTGCTGGAGCGCGTCCTGCAAGCTCTTGCGCAGCGTTTGCATTATGGTCTGCGGATCGCGGTGGGCTCCGCCGAGCGGCTCAGCGACGATCTTGTCCACCAGCCCGAGCGTCTTCAGCCGGTTCGCCGTGATCCCCAGGCCTTCCGCGGCCTCCGGTGCCCTCTCCGCACTCTTCCACAAGATGGAAGCGCAGCCCTCGGGTGAGATCACCGAGTAGGTCGCGTATTGCAGCATCAGCACCACGTCGCCCACGGCGATAGCCAGAGCTCCGCCCGAGCCGCCTTCTCCGATGATGGTGACGACGATGGGTACGCGCAACTCGGCCATCACATAGAGGTTGCGCCCGATCGCTTCGGACTGCCCGCGCTCCTCGGCACCCACGCCCGGGTAAGCCCCGGGCGTGTCCACGAAGGTCAGCACCGGCATACCGAACTTCTCCGCCAACCGCATGAGGCGCAGCGCTTTGCGGTACCCCTCCGGACGCGGCATGCCGAAGTTGCGCAACAGCTTCTCCTTGGTGTCATGCCCCTTCTGATGCCCGATCACCATCACGGTCTGGTTGGAAAAACGGGCCAGCCCGCCCACCATGGAGGCGTCGTCTGCATAGCTGCGGTCACCGTGCAGTTCCTGGAAGTCGGCGAAGATGTTCTGAATGTAGTCCAGGGTATAGGGCCGCTGCGGGTGGCGCGCGACCTGGGAGATCTGCCAGGGGTGAAGCTTGCCGTAGATTTCCTTGGTGAGCGAGTTGCTCTTCTTCTGCAGGCGGTTGATCTCCTCCGAGATGTCGAGCGCGGAGTCGTCCTGCACGTAGCGCAGCTCCTCGATCTTCGCCTCCAGCTCGGCAATGGGCTGCTCGAACTCGAGAAACGTCTGTTTCATGCTCTGCCCTCGGTCTGTTTCCGGTTGGGATTGAGGCCGCACATACGCCAACTCAATCAGTTAGACCGAATATATCGACCATTCTATTACGGACTGTAAGCCCCAATCCCCTGACCCGGTGCACAGGCCGCAGGTTTGCGGCGGTACTTTACAGGATGACAACGCCCTGATGTGAGACTCGGCCAGCTCGACAAACGGACCGGAGGATTCGTTGAGTGGGTTCAAGGCCAGGCACAAGACATCCGATAGAAGGGAGGATCACCGCTGACGGCAACCGGAAAGGAAAATCGATCGTGACCGAGAAGTTCTATATAGGGAAGTTTGCGGAATCGACTTTCAACACCTCTCAAGTACTGGCGGATGCTGAAGTCCTGGCTGAGGATCAAACGCACATCACGGCTCGTATCGACTCACAGAGGGGTCTCGCCCTCACGAGACTAGCCGACCGCCGACCGTGGCAGGTCTGGCACCTCGATCTGCGCACCGCATTTGGCGGTGAAGCTGAGGCCACGGCCGCGGCCAAGCAGAAGATGATGGAAAAACCCGCCGACGACGGGAAACCGCCCGTGTGGTCTGCGTTCCTGTGGCCTGCCTGAGAATCGTCCCGCACCTTCTTTAAGCCCGCCATAGGGCGGCCTCGTCTCTTGGGGGGCCGGCGCCCTATGAGGCGCGAGGCGGGCCAGTTCCCTAGACGGCGGCTCCGGCGTAGTATGGCGGCGGGTCACCCGCGGGAGAAGGCAGGCGCGATGGCGACTTGCCCACGGCCTATAAGAAGGAAAAGACGGCGGACCGCCTGACTCTGGGAGGGAGCAAGCTCGCGCCCGCCGTCACAACGGTGGGCGTTTTGTTTTGTGGACCGTCCGTCCTGTATTCAGGGGAACTGCGTCTTCCAGGAGTCGTGCACCAACCTAGGGTGCACCGAAGAGGCAACCAGAACCCTCACGTGGGCCTTTCCTTTTTGGTAGCGCTCTCAGCGCCGCTATCCGCTCCTCACAAAGCTCTCTCAGAACGACCAGTTCAGCGCGCGCCGCATCCGCGTCGCCCGCATCGAGCGCTTGATTGAATCGCACGATTACATCCGCTATCTCCGATGCCATGGCGACTCGCTCCACGGACGCTTCGGCGCTCGACGATATGCTGTGAATCCAGGCTTCCAAGTCCAATGGTGCGTTCCTCATTTGCTCGCCCCCGCCGCCGCGAAGCTTCAAAACTGCGCGCCGCCCTTGCCGCGGGGGTCGCTGTAGCTGCGGGCTTCGCCCGAGGCGCGGTCCACGTAGACCGCCTGCATATTACCCCAGCTCCGGCGTCCCTCTCGTAGCGTGTGGCCCTTGGCTCTCAGGGCCTCGACCCACGTCGGGGGAAATGCTCCGGGCTCATACTCGATACCGTCGGGGAGGAACTGGTGATGGTAGCGCGGTGCGCTTACCAGGTGCTCGATGTCCGGCCGGCCTCCGTCGACGTAGTCCAGGATGCCGAGAAGGACCATGCTGATGATGCGCGAGCCGCCCGGGGTGCCGAACACAAGCCACCCGCGCTCGTCCTCGACGAAGGTGGGCGTCATGCTCGACAGCGGTCTCTTGCGAGCCTCCACTTGGTTGGCGCTGGCGCCCACCAGCTGGTATGCGTTGGGGGTGCCCGGCGCGATAGCGAAATCATCCATCTCATCGTTGAGCAGCACGCCGGTATCGCCAGCCATGACACCGGCGCCGAAGGGCAGGTTGATGGAAAGCGTGGCGGCGACCCGGTTGCCCTCGCGGTCCACGACCGAGAAGTGGGTCGTGTTCTCTCCCTCGCTCATCGCCGCCAACCGCTCGCTGGGCGTTGCGCGCTCGAGATCGATGGTGGCGGCGCGGCGGTCAGCGTAAGCGCGCGTGGCGAGCCAATCGGGCACCTGCACGAAGTCGGGGTCGCCCAGATAGCGCGCGCGATCCTGGTATCCGCGCCGCAGCGCTTCGACAACCAGATGAATGCGTTCGACCGGGTCGAGCGAGCTCAGCGGAAAGCGCTCCAGGATCTGCAGGCTCTGCACGAGGGTCAAGCCGCCAGCCGACGGCAGCGAAGCGCACGTGATACGTACGCCGCGATAGGTGAAGCGCTGCGGCGCGCGCTCCACCACTTCGTAGCGCTGTAGGTCCTCCTGTTCCCAGATGCCGCCGCCGGCCTGCACCGCTGCCGCCATGCGCAGCGCGACGTCGCCCTGATAGAAGCCATCGCGCCCATGCGCCGCGATGGCCTGCAAAGTCTTCGCCAGGTCGGGCTGGCGCAGGACGAAGCCCGGCGTTGGAACGGCGCCGTTGTCGAGAAAGGTGGCCGCGGTTCGTGGTTCGGCCTTCAACTTCGTTTGTACGAAGCCGGCCACGATTGCGTAGCGGGCATCGGTCGTGAAGCCATCCTGCGCCAGGCGTATCGCCGGTGCCAGCAATCTCGCCAGCGGCATGCGGCCGTAACGCGATGCGAGCCAGGCCATGCCGGCAGGTGTGCCGGGAATCGCGGCCGCTTTCATGCCTTCCATCGAAGCCCTGCCGGTGGGCTTTCCGTCCGCTCCGATATACAGGTCGCGCCGGGCGCTGAGCGGAGCTGTCTCACGCGCATCGACCATCACCTCGAAGCCATCGGCGGCGCGGTGCAGGAGGAAGAACCCCCCGCCCCCTAACCCCGATGCAAACGGTTCCACCACGGCGAGCGTCGAGGCCACCGCAACCGCCGCGTCGAAGGCGTTACCGCCCTGCGCCAGAATCTGCATACCCGCCTCGGTCGCCAGCGGATGCGCCGAGGCGATCGCTTCGTGCGCGCCCTGTGCTGGGCCGTGCAGAGCCAGGAGCAGAACAAGAGAAAGGGCCGCGCCAGCGCGATGAGGCCGCAAGTAGGCGCGCAAAGACCCGCGGAATGCAGTCAGGTTCACTCGGGAAAGAAATCCAGGCCGATGCAAAGGGGCGCTAATGTAGCACGAGCGCAGCCGCCGTTTTCTGAGAAGCGGTCGATGGAATTGGCGGCCGCTTGACGCGGAACCATGCGGCGTACAAGGCCGGCAGGAATAGCAGCGTGAGCACCGTGGCGACCAGTAGCCCGCCCATGATGGCCACCGCCATTGGACCCCAGAAGTTGCTGTGCGTCAGCGGGAACATCGCCAGGATAGCCGCTGCTGCGGTGAGGATGATGGGACGGAAGCGACGCACAGTGGAGTCGATGATAGCGGTCCACAGCGGATGCCCAGCGGCCGCGTCCTGGTCGATCTGGTCGACCAGAATCACCGAGTTGCGCATGATCATGCCGAATAGGGCGATGAACCCGAGCATGGCTACGAAGCCGAACGGCACGTTGAAAACCAACAGGAACAGCACGACGCCGATCAGGCCCAGCGGTGCCGTGAGCAGCACCAGCAAGGTCTTGGACATGCTCTGCAGATGGATCATCAGCAGCGTGATGACTGTGAGCACCGCGATCGGCACCACGGCGTTGACCGAGGCCTGGCCACGCGCGCTCTCCTCGGTGGCCCCGCCCGCTTCGATGCGGTAGCCCGGTGGCAGCTTGGTCCGGATCGGCTCGAGCGCCGGGTTGATCTGACTGGTCACCACCGGCGCCTGAACGTGGCCGAGAATGTCGCCTTGCACGGTGATGGTGGGGATGCGGTTGCGGCGCCAGATAACCCCGTCCTCGAAGGCGTAGCTGATGTTAGCCACCTGGGACAGCGGCACCCACTTGCCGCTCTGGGTCGGCACATTGATGTCGCGGATGTCGTCCAGGCTGAGCCGCTCCTTGGGCTCGGCGCGCGCCAGCACCTCGATCAGTTTGTCGCGCTCGCGAAATTGGGTGATGGAGTACCCCGACAGAATCGAGTGCAAAACGTCGGATAGGCCTTCGGAGGTCGAGCCGATCAGGCGCGCCTTGTTCTGGTCGATATCCAGCCTCACCACTTTCGACATCTCGTTCCAATCCAAGTGTACGTGCAGCATGTTGCGATTGGCGCGCATCACCTGCGCCACTTGGTTGGCGATCTCGCGGATCCTGGAATAATCGGGCCCGCTCACCCGGAACTGCACCGGGTACGCCACCGGCGGGCCGTTCTGCAGCGGGTTCACGCGACCGCGCAACAGAGTGAACTGATTGTCCAGGATGTCGAGCAACCGCTGCCCTACCTTGTCGCGCACGCGGTTGCTCTTGGTGGTGACCACAAACTCAGCCAGATTGGCATTGATGAGCTGCTGGTCCAGCGGAAGGTAGAAGCGCGGGCTGCCGCCGCCGACATAGGCGACGTAGCTCTCGATGTCCGGGTCGTCACTCAGCACCTTCTCGAAGCGCTTGGCCTCGGCGTCGGTGGCGTCGATCGACGCTCCGTTGGGTAGCCACAGATCCACCACCAGCTCCGGCCGATTGGCAGAAGGGAAGAACTGCTGCTGCACGAGGCCGAAGCCGAGCACGGACAGTACGAACAACCCAGCCGTGATGGCGATGACCGTCTTGCGCCAGGTCACGCACCACGTCACCAGTGCGCGGAAGCGCTGGTAGAAGGGCCCGCCATAGACATCGTGGTCGGGCGCCCGCGATCGGGCAGGCGCAGGCGCGAATCAGACGCGGGAACCGTCGCCGCAGCGGCCGCAGCAGCAACCTCTCGGTCAGCGTGTTGCTTCGATCGAGAGTAGCGTAATCGGGCAGCAGCTTGAAGCCCAGGTACGGCGTGAACAGCACGGCCACTACCCACGATACCAGCAGCGCGATCGTCACCACGGCGAAGATGGAGAAGGTGTACTCACCGGCCGCCGATTTGGCTAGACCCACCGGCAGAAAGCCGGCGGCGGTCACCAGCGTGCCGGTCAACATAGACGGTGCCGTCGATGTGTAGGCGTAGCTGCCCGCCCGCAGGCGGTCCCAGCCCTGCTCCATCTTGATGGCCATCATTTCCACGGCAATGATGGCGTCGTCGACCAGCAGGCCCAGCGCGATGATGAGCGCGCCCAGCGAGATGCGTTGCAGGTCGGTTCCAAACACCCGCATCAGCAGGAAGGTCGAAGCCAGCACCAACGGGATGCACAGAGCCACCACCACGCCGGTGCGCAAGCCCAGGCTGAGAAAGCTCACCGCCAGCACGATGATCACCGCCTCGCCCAGGGTTCGCATGAACTCGTTGATCGAGCGCGAGACCACTTTGGGCTGATCCGCCACTTGGTGCACCTCGATGCCCACCGGCAGGTTGGATTTGATGTGCGCCATCTCCGCTTCGAGCGCCCGACCCAGGGCAATGATGTCGCCACCCTTACGCATGGACACCGCCAGCCCAAGCGCGTCCTGGCCTTCGTAACGGAACTTGAGCACCGGTGGATCGACGTATGCGCGGTACACGTTGGCGATGTCCCCCAGTCGGAACAGCCGCCCGCCGGCCTGGATGCCGATCTCCCGGATGCTCTCCACGGACTTGAAGTCGCCCCTGATGCGGATATAGATGCGATCGGCCTTGGTCTCGAAATTGCCAGCCGGCACCATGTTGTTCTGCCGTTGCAGTACGGCGAAAATCTGCAGCGGGTCCACACCGAGCGTCGCGAGCTTCTTGTGCGACATCTCGATATAGATCTTCTCGTCCTGGTCGCCGAGGACGTCCACCTTGCTTACGTCGGGCACGCGCAGCAGGGCGCGCCGCACGTCCTCCACGTAGTCGTGCAGCTCGGAATAAGAGTAGCCGTCCGAAGTGAAGGCGTAGATGATGCCGAAGGTGTCGCCGAACTCGTCGTTGAAGTACGGCCCCTGCACGCCCGAGGGAAGCGTGAACTTGATGTCGGAGACCTTCTTGCGCGCCTGGTACCAGGCATCAGGCACCGCCTTGGGCGGGGTGTAGTCCTTGAGCACGACGAAGATCAACGATTCGCCGGGCTTGGAGTAACTGCGCGCGTAGTCGAACCACGGCGTCTCCTGCAGCTTCTTCTCCAGACGCTCGGTCACCTGCAACTCCACCTCTTTCGCGGTGGCGCCCGGCCATAGAGTGCGCACCACCATGACCTTGAAGGTGAACTCGGGATCCTCGCCCTGGCCCAGCCGTAGATACGAATACGTGCCCGCGGCAAACAGCGCCACGATGAAGTACAGGATTAGGGCCTGATGCTCGAGCGCCCACTCGGATAAGTTGAAGCGGGTGATCATCGTGCGATCTCGTGCGCGCAGTCGACGCCACTCACTGCGCGGGGTCCGCGAGGATGCGCACTTTCTCGCCCTGGTTCAGCTTGTGCACGCCGGCGCGCACGATCAGATCGCCGTCGTTCAGCCCGGACACGACAGTCACGTAGTCCTGCGTATAACGGCCCACCAGCACCGGCTTCAGCGTCACCTGCTGGGTCTTGGGGTCGATCACCCAGACGGCCGCTTCGTCGCCCTTCTGGAACAGCGCGGTAAGGGGCAGGCGAGCCACCTCGGCTCGCACCCCTCCTCTGAGCCTCACGTTGGCCGTCATGCCGAGCTGAACCGAAGCATCCGGGTCCAGCACCGTCACCTTCACCGTGTAGGTGCGGGTGACGTTGTCGGCGCTGGGAGAAATCTCCCGGATGCGGCCCTTGTATATCTTGCCGGGCGACGCCCACAGACTGACATCGGCATCCTTGGCAGCTCGCAGCTCAACCAATCGGTTCTCCGGCACGTTGACCGCCACTTCTTTCTCGTCCAATCGGGCCGTCTTGACCACCGCCTGGCCGGCCGACACGACTTGCCCGACCTCGGCCAGCACCGCCGTAACGACGCCATCGTGGTCAGCGCGCAGCGTCGTGTACTCAGTCTGGTTGCGGTTGAGCTCGAGCTGGGCCGTGGCTTGCTCGAGGCGCGCGGCTGCCGTCTGATAGGTGGTCTTGCGCCGGTCGAATTCGGCTGCGCTGATGAAGCCCTTGTCTACCAGTTCTTTGTAGCGCACCAGGTCGGCCTTGGCCTGTTGAAAGTCAGATCGGGCGGCCATCAGTTGTTGCTTGGCGGCTTCCGCTGAGAGTTTTTGGTCTTCGGGATCCAGGCGGGCCAGCACCTGCCCTGTCTTCACCTGCTGCCCGACCTCGACCAGCCGGGCCACGATCTTGCCCGGTACACGGAAGCCGAGCGCCGTCTCCCAGCGCGCGCGTACGTCACCGGTGTAGGTCACCTCCTGCTCATCGCTGGCGAGTGACACAGCGACGGCGTGCACCGGGCGCGTCACGTCGGGCTGCTGCGGTGGCTTGTTGCATCCGCCAGCCAGCGCCAGCAGCGGCACAATCAGGAGCGATATGCGGATCGGTGTGGGGAGGCCAGCCATCCAGACGCTTCCTCGAGCTTAGGGGTGTGCCCGCCGTGCGCAGAGCGGCAAACGAGAGAGAACGCCGGCTGCGCTCATCGCGTCAGACGCGTGCAGCCGGACGCGCTGCACGAGCGCCTCCCCGGGACGTTGCCAGCAGCCCTCGTTGCAGGATGTCCAGGTGCTGCTCGACATACGCGTCGGGGTCCAGGCTCGGCGCGCTGCAGAAATCGAAGGAGTGGCGGTAGATCACCATCAGCACCAGCGGGGCGAACACCAGGCGGGCGACGTAATCGGGATCGATCTGTCGAAACTCTCCGCTGTCCAGGCCGCGCCGCACGGCGGCGCGCACCAGCTTGTGCCCTCGCGTAATGACCTCGTCGACGTAGAACTTGCCTAGCTCCGGAAAATTGCGGCATTCGGAGACCATCAGCTTCGGGATGCCGGCGTATGGCGTCAGACCAAAGCCCTCCCACCAGCCGCGCACCAACTCGCGGATCAGCTCTACTGCGCTGCCCCTATGCTCTGCGACCATCTTCTCGCCGCGCTCGAGCAGAGGGACGAGGGCCTCGCGCACCACGGCCTTGAACAGGTCCTCTTTTCCGGGGAAATAGAGATACACCGTGCCTTTGCTGACGCCCGCCCGCTTGGCGACGTCCTCGAGCCGGGTCGCGGCATAGCCGCGCTCCACAAATAGTCCGAGGGCAGCGGCCAGCAGCTCGGCCGGACGGGCTTCCTTGCGGCGCGCCCAACGACGCGGGACAGACATTACGGGAACCTGACCTTAACTAACTAACTGGTCAGTAATATACGGGGCCTTCCCTGAGCAAGTCAAGCGTAAGCTCTCTTGTCCCCCGCGCCGGCACGGTCTGCGTCGCTCCGCCGTTTCGACTGCGGCGGAAGGTCCGCCGGCCGTTACAGGAGGCTGCAGCTCAACCTTTGGGAAAGTCTAAGGCGCCCCGACCCAGCGCTTACCTATAATCGAATCATGTGGCGTGCCCGGTTGAACCGCGCGCGCCCCATCCCAAAGTTAGGTTAATGGCCGCAACGATGACGCAGATTCGTCCGTCCGCAGTCGCGGGGACCTTCTACCCCGCCGCTAGGGAGACCTTGTCCCACGACATCGCCGCTCTGCTCGAGAACTCGTCGGCATCGCGAGAGGCGGACGTGCCCAAAGCGCTGATCGCGCCTCACGCCGGCTACATCTACTCCGGGCCGGTTGCAGCCAAGGCTTACGCCCGCCTCGCACCTGCGCGGGGTCGGATCAAGCGTGTGGTTCTGTTGGGCCCCGCTCATCGAGTTGCGTTCGATGGGCTCGCGCTGCCGGGTGCGCTGGGCCTTGCAACGCCGCTAGGTGTAGTTCCGGTCGATCTCGAGGCGGTTCAATCGATCTCCTCTTTACCGCAGGTGAGCGAGAGCCGCGCAGCGCATGCGCCCGAGCATTCGCTGGAAGTCCACCTGCCGTTTCTGCAGGCGGTGCTGGGCATGTTTGCAGTCGTCCCGCTCGTGGTGGGGCAAGCGAGCGCCGAGGAGGTTGCTGAGGTGCTCGACCGGCTGTGGGGCGGCGACGAGACCCTGATCGTGATCAGCTCTGACCTGTCCCACTACCTTACTTATGGCCAGGCACAGGCCATCGACCGCGAGACCGTACGCACTATTCTGCTGCGCCAGCCACGGCTCGATCACAACCAGGCTTGCGGCGCCACCCCGGTGAACGGCCTGCTCACCGTGGCCTCGCGCCGCGGGCTCAAGCCCGAATTACTCGACCTGCGCAATTCAGGAGACACCGCCGGTGACCGTAGTCGCGTAGTCGGTTATGCGTCGATCGGCTTCTTCGAGCCGTCGGCCAACATCAGGGACCGAGAAGCGAGCCAGGCCGACGCGCGCGGAGCAGTGCTGATCCCGCTCGCGCGCAACGCAATCGGCGGCATATTCGGCCTCAGCTATCCCGTCGACGATAGGCACGACTTCTCTACAAGAGGCGGCGGCCACTTTCGTCACGCTCATGCGCAACGGCCGGCTGCGCGGCTGCGTCGGCAGCCTGCAGGCGCACCGTTCGCTGCTCGAGGACGTGAAGGCCAATGCCAAGGCTGCAGCCTTTCTGGATCCGCGCTTCGAGCCGCTCACGCAGACTGAGTTCGCCACCACAGTGGTCGAGGTCTCCGTCTTATCGCGCTCGGAGCCGCTCGCGCTCGTCAGCGAAGCGGACGCCATAGCCCAAATCCGCCCTGGGGTTGACGGGCTGATCCTCGAGCACGGCGACAAGCGCGGGACCTTTCTCCCCCAGGTCTGGGACAGCATCCCCGACCCGGCGGAGTTCTTGCGGCAGCTGAAGCGCAAGGCCGGGCTCGAGCCGACCTTCTGGGCCGACGACCTGCGTTTGCTGCGCTACACCGTCGTCAAGTTTCGCGAATCAGAGCTTGAGTCCTGGCTGCAATGAGCGACTCCGACACGATCGACACCAGCACGCTCTATCCGGCCCGCTACTGGCATCTGCTGGGCGATGGCCGCATGCAGTGCGACCTGTGCCCGCGCGATTGCCGTCTGCACGAGGGCCAGCGCGGCGCGTGCTTCGTGCGCCAGCGCATCGGTGACGAGATGGTGCTGACCACCTATGGCCGCTCCTCCGGATTCTGCATCGATCCGATCGAGAAGAAGCCGCTCAATCATTTCTACCCCGGCTCGGCTGTGCTTGTCGTTCGGCACCGCCGGCTGCAACCTGGCCTGCAAGTTCTGCCAGAACTGGGATATCAGCAAGTCGCGCGACATGGATCGGCTGATGGATCAGGCGAGCCCCGAGGCTATCGCCGAGGCAGCAGCACGCAGCGGCTGTAAGAGCGTCGCTTTCACCTACAACGACCCGGTGATCTTCGCCGAATACGCCATGGACGTGGCCGACGCCTGCCACGAGCGCGGCATCCAGACGGTCGCGGTGACCGCCGGCTACATGCACGACCAGCCGCGGCGCGAGTTCTACGCCAAGATGGACGCGGCCAACGTGGACCTGAAGGCGTTCACCGATGAGTTCTACTTCAAGCTCACCGGGTCACACCTGCAGCCGGTGCTGGACACGCTGGTCTATCTCAAGCACGAGACCGATGTGTGGTTCGAGATCACGACGCTGCTGATCCCGACCAAGAACGACTCGGACGCAGAGATCACCGCCATGTGCAAGTGGATCGTCAGCGCTCTGGGCACCGATGTTCCGCTCCATTTCACGGCGTTCCACCCCGACTGGAAGCTCGACGACCTGCCCGCCACGCCAGCAGCCACCCTGACGCGGGCCCGCGACATTGCGCTGCGTGAAGGGCTCCAGTACGTTTACACGGGGAACGTTCACGACACCCAGGGCGGTACGACCTTCTGCCCGGCCTGCGGAGAGGAGCTGATCGTGCGCGACTGGCACCAGATCCTGAAGGTACCACCTCACCGGTGATGGCCGCTGCCTCTCGTGCGGCAACCAGGTCAACGGGCGCTTCGAGGCATTCAAGGGCCAGTTCGGCCGGCGGCGAATTCCGATGCGCTTGAGCGCGCTGCGCTGAAAATGGGGCGACTTGGACCCGCCACCCGATCGGGATCCATACGCTCCTTGCGCGATCCCGCTGCTCAAATAGGCTTCAACGCAGCAACGACTTCGTCGTCTTCGACCTGGGGAAAGTGTCGGTAGAACTGACCCACTGCGTAGAAATGCTCAGGGGCCTCGAGGCACACCAACTCATCGCAGTCCTTCGCAACCGTATCAGCGGTATCGGGCGGCGCGACCGGGACTGCGCAGATCAGGCGGGCCGGGTTGCGTTGGCGTAGCGCGTGCAGGGCAGCGATCATGGTAGACCCGGTCGCCAGCCCGTCGTCGACGACGATGACGATGCGGCCAGCGGGATCGACGACTGTACGTCCGCGCCGTGTACTGAGCGCGTCGCTCGCGCTATCACGTCGAGCTGGCGCTGCTTCTCTTCCTCGATATAACGCGCGTCGGCTCCCGTTGAAGCCGCGTAGTCGGCCACGTGTGTCCACCCCGACTCGTCGACCGAGCCGATCGCCAACTCCGGGTTGCCGGGCGCCCGCAGCTTGCGCACCAGAACGACGTCCACCTCCCCACCCAATTGTTCGGCGATGAGCCTGGCCATGGGAACGGCGCCGCGTGGGATGCCGAGCACGAGCGGGTTCTTGCCCTTGTAGCCGGCCAACCTCTCGACCAGCTTCAGGGCGGCGTCGCGACGGCTTTCGAACACCGTGGGAGCTCTCCAGACCGCGCGCAGACGATGCAGAAAGGCAAGACGCATTTGCCGCGAAGGACAGGAAAATTCACGCCGGAATGCGCGTGTGCTTCTCGGCGTAGCGCTCCGCAGCCTGGATCGTGTTGGCCAGCAGCATCGTGATGGTCATCGGACCCACGCCGCCGGGAACCGGAGTGATCCATCCTGCACGCTCCCGCACCGACTCGAAGTCCACATCACCTACGGCCTTGCCGTCGGCGAGACGGTTGAAACCGACGTCGATCACTGCGGCGCCCTCCTTCACCATCGAGCCTGTGACCAGCCGCGGCTTGCCCGCCGCCACCACGAGGATATCCGCCAGCAAGGTGTACTGCGACAGATTGCGGGTCTTGGACGTGCAGATGCTGACCGTCGCACTGCGCGCCAGCAGCATCAACGCCATCGGCTTGCCGACGATGTTGCTGCGGCCGACCACTACCGCATTTTGTCCCTCGATGGGTATCTTCAAGTAGTCCAGCAGGCACATCACGCCATAGGGCGTGCAAGGTGGAAACACGCTCTCCCCCACCACCAGGCCGCCCAGGTTGTAGAGATGAAATCCGTCCACGTCCTTCTCCACCGGGATGGCTTCGAGAACTTTCCCGTTGTCGATGTGCGGCGGGAGCGGTAGCTGCACCAAAATGCCATGGATCTTCGCATCCATGGCGAGCGCCTCGATGCGTGCGAGCACGGTTTGCTCCGACACATCGGCCGGAAACTCGTGCAGTTCCGAGTGCACGCCGTTCTCGGCGCAGGCCTTGATCTTGTTGCGCACGTAGACGCGGCTCGCCGGATTGTCGCCGACCAGGACGACCGCTAGTCCGGGGATGACGCCGCGCTCGGCCAGGGTTCCGGCGCGCGCCTTCCACTGGGCGCGGATGTCCTTTGCGATGGCCGCGCCATCGATGATTCTTGCGGTCATGGATTGCTCTCAGCGGTGCTGCTTGCGCTCGCTCGTGGTCTCAACGCGCATGCGCGGAGGGTGCAGACACAGCAGCATCGGTCGCGACGGTGGCGGGGTCGGTTACCTTCACGAGCTGAGCCAACGTCGAATAGAACACCGGCCCGCCGCCCATGTCTGCCACCTCTTGGCTGGTCAGGGCGTTCAGATTCGCGCCGTTGCGCATCTTCGAGCCCTGCAACTGCTTGGGCGCGCCAACCACTCCCGGCAGCAGCCCTTCGACGACGAGCGCGTAGCCGAAGGTCTCGCCGCGATCGTTGTACAGCCGGCACAAATCGCCGTCGGCGATGCCGCGCTCGCGAGCGTCCTGCGGGCTCAGCTCGAACGTCGGGCGCGCAGTCATCTCCTGCAGCCGCGCCACGTGCTGGAAGGTGGCGCCGATGAAGTAGTGGGTCGCCGCGCTGATGACCTGCAACGGGTAGGTGCGCCGCAACTCGGCGTCCTCAAAGCCTTCCTTCTCGGGGAGATGGGTGGGTAACGGGTCCAGCCCGAGTTTTTCCAGCGCACCGCAGTAGATTTCGATCTTGCCGCTCGGTGTGGGCCAGCGCCCGCTGTTGATGCCGCCGCGCCGGGGAGAATCCACCGCCGCGCGCGCCCAGCCCTGTTGCTCGAGCTTCTCGTAAGTGACACCCTCGAACAGCGGATTGAACGCCGGGTCCAGCAACTCCCGGATCATCTTTTCGTCGCTGTCGGAGAAGCACGGATCAGCGTAGCCCATGGCGCGGGCCAGGCGTCGGAACATCTCGGTGTTGTCGAGGCTCTCGCCTACCTTGGCGATGGCGGGCCGGCTCAGCCCCAGATAATAGTTGCCGTAGGCCCCGTGCAGGTCCGCATGCTCGAGCTGAGTGTCGGCGGGCAGTACGATGTCGGCATAAGCACAGCTGTCCGTGAAGAACGTATCGTGCACGACGACAAAAAGATCGTCGCGCATAAGTCCGCGGCGTGCAGCGATGGTGTCGGGCACGCAATTGGCGGGGTCGCTGTTCCAGCAGAACAGCGCCTTGATCGGCGGGTCGAGCCGGGTGTCGTTCAGCGCCCGGCCAAGCTGGATCATGTTGATCGTGCGAGGCGTTCGTCCGGCCAGCAGGTCGGTGCGCTGCAGCTTGGCCATGTTGACGCCGCGCGTCTCGGCACCCGTGCTGACGCATACGCCCGCGCCGCCGGTCATCGCGCCGGTGATGGCGGGCAGCAGCGAAATCGTGCGCGTCATCATGCCCCCGTTGGCATGACGCTGGATGCCCCAGTTGAGCCGGATGAAGGATTTCTTTGTCCGACCATAGAGCAGCGCGAGCTTTTCGACGTCGGCAGCGGGCACGCCAGTGATCTGCTCAACTCGGTCCAGCGGATATTGGGGCAGCTTCTCGGCGATGAGGCGATCCCACCCGACCGTGTGGCTGCGCAGGAAAGCCTCGTCGTGCAGGCCATGATCGACGATGACCTTCATCATCCCCAGCGCCAGAGCCGCATCGGTTCCGGGACGCGGCTGCAGATGCCAATCCGCCAGGGCAGTTGTGCGAGTAACGCGGGGATCGATGGCGACGATGGTTGCACCGTTGGCGCGCGCCTGGTTGATGAAGGGCATCGCGTGCACGCCGGTGCTGACGAGATTCGTACCCCATAAGAGTACGAGCTCCATGTTCGGGATGTCCTCGATATTGGCTTCGCCCACGCGCCCGAACGTATAGGTCAGCGCGGCCGCGCCGGCGGCGGTGCAGATCGTGCGTTGCAGGCGCGCCGCGCCCATCTTGTTGAAGAAGCGCTCGCCCATGCCCGAGAAGCCGATGATGCCGAGCGTGCCCGAATAGGAGAAGGGCTGGATGGCTTCAGGACCAAACTCCGAGAGAATGCCCTTGAACCGCCCGGCGATCTCGGTCAGTGCCTCGTCCCAGCCTATGCGCTCGAACTTCGCGTTGCCGCCCTTGGGTCCGACACGGCGGCGCGGATAAAGGACGCGGTTCGGGTTGTAAACGTACTCCAAGTAGTTGTTGACCTTGTTGCACAGGTAACCCTTGGTGATCGGGTGGGTCGGGTCGCCCTCCACTTTGATGGCGCGGCCGGTCGACTCCTCCACCGTGACGCGCATGGAGCAGGCGTCCGGGCAATCGTGCGGACACGTCACGTGCACCACGCGCAGCTTGTGCTCGGCCTCGAATGCCGTGGCGCTCAGTTCGATCGGGTTGCCCATCGGGTTCGCTCCCGGCAAGCGGTGAACAATGCGGTTATTCTACTCTGGGCGGTGGCCGAACGGACCTTTGGGGTGGAGATGCACCGTCAACAGCAAATGCCTGGATAGTTTTCCGTGCCTGCGAACCTCGATGACAAACTGGTGGTGGCCCTTTCCTCCCGGGCGCTGTTCGACTTCGAGGAGGAAAACGCGGAATTCGATGAGAACGACCCGCGCTCCTACCAGCAGCTCCAGCTCTCACGCCTGGACCAGCCGGCCGGACAGGGCGCGGCGTTCAAGCTGGTGAAGAAGCTGCTCGCCTTCAACACGCCCGCCGCGCACAAGGTCGAAGTGGTGATCCTCTCGCGCAACGATCCGGTCACCGGGCTGCGCGTGTTCAAGTCGGCCGAGCACCACAACCTGCCCATCACGCGCGGCGTGTTCCTGCGCGGCCGTTCACCCTACGGCTATCTCTCACCGCTCAAGGCCGACTTGTTTCTTTCGGCCAATCCCGACGACGTGCGCCTGGCGCTCGAAGCGGGTTTTCCGGCGGCACGGGTATACGCCAAGCCTCCCGACGCTGTGGAGTCGCACGCTCACGAGGTACGCATCGCGTTCGACGGCGATGCCGTTCTGTTCAGCGATGAGGCAGAGCGGGTCTATCAGGAGCGCGGGCTGCCGGCGTTCGAGGAGCACGAGCGCACGCGCGCCGGCGAACCGCTTCCGCCTGGGCCCCTGCAGCCGTTCCTGCGGGCGCTGCACGCTCTGCAGAAAAATCCGCCGCCTGACTCTGCGATGCGCATCCGCACGGCGCTGGTGACTGCCCGCAGCGCTCCGGCGCACGACCGCGCCGTCCGTACGCTGATGAGCTGGGACATCGAGGTGGACGAAGCAATGTTCCTCGGCGGCCTGGACAAAGGCCCGTTCCTTCGCGTGTTCGAACCCGACTTCTACTTCGACGATCAGCTCGCCCACGTCCAGTCGGCATCCCAGGCGGGCCCCAGCGGACACGTGGACGCCGGCATCGTCAATCTGACACGGCGTGGGCACGCGCGCTAACCTGGGGGCCATGCGATCGATGAGCCCGGTCATCGCACCCGCGCTGGCCGGATCTACCCATTCCAGCCGCTACCAAGCCCCGCTAGACCTCTCTAAGCACCGCTCCTGGTCCAGGTCGTGCTTGTAACACCTGGGAAGCCAACCCTGGGACCACAATGAGATACACATTCCCGCCTAACGTTGACCGCACCTTCGTTGTAGAGGCACTGCGTGCGGCTGCCGATCGATTCGAATATCTCGCGCGTGAGGCGGAGGAGAGGTCATCCGAGCACTACGACATCAAGCGCTCCGAATGCCTGCGCCTGGCAGGCGACCTAGAGGTCGACAAGTAGGCCGCAGTCGCACAATCGCTGCGTACCAAGTCCAAACGGCCGCCTTAGGGCGGCCGTTCTATTTTGGATGTCGATCATCGCAGTTCGTCCCGTTGGCCACCGCCTTGGCGGGTCGGTGCCCCGGCGAACCTTTCGTCAATCTGACGCGCTGCTCGCAGCGGCCTTGACGGAAACCGCGCTCGCGAGCGGCCGCCGCTCTCGCACCTGGGCGTAGAACTCGGCCAAGCGCTCGGCCATGCGGCGAGCATCCCACTCGCGGGCATAATCCTGAGCGTCTCGGCTCAGTCTCTCCCGCAGCTCGTCGTTCTCCAACAGGGCGACTGCTTTGGAGGCGAACTCCACTTCGTCGACCGCCGCTACCAGGGCTCCTCTCTCCGGACCGAGAATGTCCTTGGTGCCCAGGATGGCGGCCGCCACGACCGGCACTCCGACCGCCATCGCTTCCAGCAGCACCAGTCCCTGGGTTTCGGTGCGGGAGGCGAACACGAAGACGTCGCCTGCCCGATAGCAGTCGAGCAATGCCTGGTTGCGGTCCTGGTAGCCGACGAACAGCACGCTGCCGTCCAGGCCAAGACGCGTCGCCAAGCGCTTCAGTTGATTGAGCGCAGGCCCTTCACCTGCGATAACCAGCAGAACGCCGGGAATTCGCTGCCGTACCCGCACCAGCACGCGCAGCAGAAAGTCGATGTTCTTCTCGAATGCCACGCGCCCAACGTGCACGAGCGTGGGCCGTCCAGGCGCGATTCCGTGGTGCGCACGGAACGCGCCGCCGTCCCCTCCTGCAAGCTTGTCCATTTCGATGCCCGTGGGGATGATCTCGATCGGCACGCTCACGCCGTAGGCGCGCAAAACCTCCAGCACAGCTCCCGAGGGCACCACCAGTGCGTCGAGATTGTTGCATTGGTTGCGGGAGAAGCGCCGTGCCAGCGCCCGCATCCAAGACTTCGGCACGACCGGCACATAGTGGTAAAGGTATTCCTCGAACAAGGTGTGGTAGGTCTCCACCCGTGGCAGGCCCAACCGTTGCGACAGTAGAACGCCGGCATAGTGAGCGACGAACGGCGTCTGGATGTGGATCACGTCGAAATGGCGGTCGCGAAGTTGGGGCAGATGTCGCAGGACCATGCGCAGCTCCATGCGCCGGTCCTCGGGGTCGAACAACACGCGATGCGAGGGGACACGCAGGATGCCAGTTTCTTCGCTCGCGGCGCTACCATAGGCCGGTGCGATCAGCCAGCTCTCGTGGCCGAGCCGCGCGAGCTGGTTGCGAAAAGTCTGGATGGACGTGGACACCCCGTTGACGCGGGGAAAATACACGTCCGAGAGCATCAAAATCCTCAGCGGTGCTGCTCCCAGGGGAAGGACTGCGGAGCGCAGTCTAGCGGCGAAATGTGACAGCCCGGCTTACATGCGAGCGCACTAGACGCGCACGCCCGGTTCGGAGACAATCCGACCGCCATGCCCCACGGACTCATCATTTTCTTGATTCACTGGGCTGTGCTGACCCTGCTCCTGTGGGTCACTAGCCATGTGTTCAAAGGCATCTCTTACTCCAGTCCCGGCGCCCTGTGGGTGGCCGCGCTGCTGCTGGGGCTGGTCAACGCTATCGTTCGGCCGATCCTGGTTCTGCTCACCTTGCCTCTCACGATCCTGACGCTCGGCCTGTTCCTGCTGGTCATCAACGCGCTGATGTTGATGCTGGTGTCGGCGGTGGTGAAGGGTTTCGAGGTCAAGGGCTTCTGGACGGCGTTGTTCGCCAGCCTCTTCATCGCCGTGCTGAGCTTCTTTCTGGATGCTGCGCTGTGGGGCGGAGGCACGCTCACCGTCACGCAGGGTGGCAAGTGGATCTGAGCGACTCCCTCAAGGAGCGAGCCGGGTCTCCAGCGACACCTTCTGGATGGTGATGGCGTTGACTGGGCACACCGCCTCGCACTGCCCGCATCGCACACATTCGTTCTGGTCGATCCACAGCCGGTTGTAATAGAGCGAATCGGTCTTACCTTGCTCCACCCGACGGTAGCCGGTGATCCGCCCCTCGTCGTCCCGCAACAGGGCGGCGACCTCGACGATGCAGTTGGGAACCGGTTTGACCTTCAGGCACTCGTCGCACAGGACGCACTTCGCGTCGACGATCTCGAACTTGTAGTGGCAGAGGTAGCAACGCGAGGCCTCGAGCAGGGCTTGCGGCTGCTCGTAGCCGGTCTCGACCTCGTCGGCGAGGGCGCGCCGGTCGAGCGGGAGCGTGGGCATGCGATGGACTGGAATGGCGTTCATCTCGGGTGTGCGCCCAGTGGTCGCTCCGCCTGGGACCTTTGACTGAAAGCTCGGGCTGACCGACGCGACTTGTCGTATGTTGGATCCGCCGGCCAAGTAGCGATGCACCTGGGCGGCGCACTCCTTGGCGTGACCGATGGCTTGGATCAGCGTGGTAGCGCCGAGCGCGAAGTCGCCAGCAACAAAAATCTTGCGCTGCGCAGTCTGCTGCGCGCGGCCGCTCGACAACCACTGATCCGGGCCGACCAGCTGCCGCGCCAGCGGGCCGTTGATCCACCGGCTGTCGGGGAACTGGCCCGTGGCGAGGATGGCGCTATCGGCATCGATCTCGAAGTTGCTGCCGGCGATCTCCACCGGCAGCCGTCGCCCATCGCGGCCAAGCTCCCCGGGGCGGGTGCGCACGAAGCGCACCGCAGCGAGCTTGCCGTTCGATCCTAGCAGGCTGACCGGCGCGCTCTCGTTGTGCAGGTCGCCGCCCTCTTCCAAAAACTCCTCAAGCTCACCAGGCAGTACGATCATCTCGAGCCGCCTGCGGCGGTAGCATACGGCGACGCGCGCAGCGCCCAACCTGATCGCGGTACGCGCGCAATCCATGGCCGTATAGCCGCCGCCGATCACCACCACGCGCCGACCGATCTCTCGTCGGCCGAACTCGTTCACTTGAAGCAGGAAGTCGAGTCCATGCTCGACCCCCACGACATCGCGCCCAGGCAGATCGAGGATGTTGGGCCGCAAGGTTCCTGCGGCCAAGACTACCGCGTCGAATTCCCCAACCAGCTGAGCGAGCGGGATGTCGTGACCAACCTCCACGTTACAGTGCAACTCGATGCCCAACGCAAGCACCTGGCCGACCTCGAACTCGATGAGGTCGCGCGGCAGGCGGAACGCCGGGATACCCTGATTCAGCATGCCACCGGGCGTGCTGTGCTTCTCGTACACGGTGACAACATGACCGAAGCGCGCTAACTCGCGCGCGGCGGTGAGCCCTGCCACCCCACTGCCCACGACCGCCACGCGGCGACCCGAAGGCGGGAGCAGCGGCGGCAGGACGATCGGCTGCCGATGGTAGAAATCGGCGGCCGAGCGCTTGGAGAAACAGATCGCAACTGGCTCGCCGTTACCCGCCCAGCCGTGCCGGCAAGCAGCTTCGCACGGACGCGAACAGACGCGCCCGAGCACCGCGGGGAAGATGTTGTCGCGTAGATTGATCTCGTAGGCCTCTTGGAAGCGCCCGTGGTAGACGGCCTCGAGGTAACCGGGGATATCCGTCCCAGCAGGACAGGCGGCCTGGCACGGGATGTTCTCGCGCAGCCAATGGAGATCCTGCTGAGTTGCAACCGTGGACGGTCGCGCGCATTCCGCTCCGACCGACAGCGCGGTGATGCGTTTGAACTCGGAGTTGGGCACGTGGTTGTAAGTCTAGTTGTTGACGCCGCGTCACTCGTCACACGTAGCGTAACTGGCCACGCCTCACTCTTTACCTCTCACTGTTCACCCTTGACCGAACTAGAAAAGCCCGACTACCTTTCCATCGGCCGTCAGATCGATCTTGGTCGCCGCTGGCACCTTGGGCAAGCCCGGCATGGTCATGATGTCCCCGCACACCATGACCACGAACTCGGCGCCGGCCGACAGCCGTACCTCACGGATATTCAGCGTGTGCCCGGTGGGTGCACCGCGCAGGCTGGCGTCGGTCGAGAACGAGTACTGCGTCTTGGCGATGCACACCGGGTAGCGGCCGTAACCTTCCGCCTGAAGCTTCGCGATCTGGGCGCGCACCTTGGCGTCCGCGCCGATATCAGCGGCGCCGTAGACTTTGGTGGCGACGGTGTTGACCTTATCCCAGAGCGGCAGATCGTCATCGTAGACAAAGCGGAAGCCATTGTTCCCCTCGTCGATGACGCGAACCACCTCGCGCGCGAGACCTTCCGCACCCTCCCCGCCTTCGGCCCAGTGCCGGGCCACCACAATCGGCGTGCTCTGCGCCTGCATCTTGTCCCGGACCAACGCCAGTTCGGCGGCGGTGTCGTGGCTGAAATGATTGATGCAGACCACGCAGGGTAATCCGTACACCTCGCGCACGTTGCGCACGTGCCGCTCGAGATTGGCCATGCCCTTCTCCAGCGCCTCCAGGTTCTCTTGACCGGCGCTCTTCAGGTCCGCGCCGCCGTGATACTTGAGCGCGCGCGCGGTGGCCACGATCACCGCCGCGTCGGGTCTCAAGCCCGACTTGCGGCACTTGATGTCGACGAATTTCTCCGCACCCAGGTCGGCGCCGAACCCGGCCTCTGTGATCACATAGTCGGCCAGCTTGAGGGCCGCTCGGGTCGCGATGACCGAGTTGCAGCCGTGAGCGATGTTGGCAAAAGGCCCGCCATGGATGAACGCCGGGTTGTTCTCCAGCGTTTGCACCAGGTTGGGCTTGATTGCGTCTTTCAGCAGCACGGTCATGGCACCATGCACTTGCAGATCGCGAGCGCGGACCGGTTTCTGGTCCCGAGTGTAGCCCACCACGATGTTTCCCAGCCGCGCCTTCAAGTCTTCCAGCGAGGTGGCCAGGCAGAAGATCGCCATCACCTCCGAGGCGACCACGATGTCGAAACCATCCTGGCGCGGATAGCCGTTGCTAGGGCCACCCAGCGACACGACGATGTCGCGCAGCGCGCGGTCATTCATGTCGAGCACGCGCTTCCAGGCAATGCGGCGCACGTCGAGTCCGAGCTCGTTGCCGTGATGGACGTGATTGTCCAGCATCGCGGCGAGCAGATTGTTGGCGAGCTGGATGGCGTTGAAATCGCCGGTGAAGTGGAGGTTGATGTCCTCCATCGGCACGACTTGAGAGTAGCCGCCTCCGGCCGCGCCGCCTTTCATCCCGAAGACCGGCCCGAGGCTGGGCTCACGCAGGCAGATCAGCGCGTTCTTGCCGATGCGGTTGAGCGCGTCTCCCAGCCCGACCGTGGTGGTGGTCTTGCCCTCTCCTGCAGGCGTGGGAGTGATCGCGGTAACCAAAATCAACCGGCCGTCGGGCCGGTCGTTCAGCGTCTCCAGGTAATCGAGCGCGACCTTGGCCTTATAGTGGCCGTAGGCCTCGAGATGCTCGTCGGAGATGCCGAGGCGCTCCGCCGCGAGCGCGTCAACGCGCTTCAGTTTCGCCGCCTGGGCGATTTGGATGTCGGACAGCACGGGTGTTCCGGTTTGCACGCTGGCCCGCGAACACACAGGCCGCGCGGGAAAAGGGGCGGCAGCGTTGTCGGCGCTGGTCGGGGTCGCCTAGAGATGCTATTGCTTCATGGAAGGTCCGGTGTGTCCATCCTCGGGACGGATCATGGTGGTGCCGCTCGGGCCGTAGCCGGTGAGCTGCAGAATCACCTCCTCGTCCTTCGAGCCGTCGTAGTGGTGCGCTCCTGCTGGGTGCTTCATGAAGCTACCCGCCTTCAGCGGCACGGTCGTGTCGGGATTGAACTCGTCGCCCGTCCCGGTCCACCAGGTGCCTTTCAGCACCACCGCATAGCGGTCCTCCGGATGGAAGTGCGGTCGGGTCATGATTCCGGGCGGGAAGTTGACTCGAACCACGTACAGTCCCGGCTTCGAAGGATCCCCGACCAGCACGGCTACCCGAACCCCGCCGTATCCGGGGATTGGCTTCCACGGGATATCCTCGGGCGCGATCCGGACGAATCCAGCCGCGTCCTCTTCCGCGCTGATTGGGCCGGCCCATAACAAGAAACCGACTAAACCCGTTAGAAAAGCCACTGCACGAGCCGACCTCATTGAATGGTTCTCCTCTTCTTGTGCCGGTTGAACGATGAATCGGTCGGGAATGCCTCGAGGCGCAGTGAGTTTAGCATCGGCCCGCAGCCGCAGGTATCAACGCACTGGTTTGACGAACTTCAGCGTCATGCGGTCCGACTCTCCAATGGCGAGATACTTGTCGCGGTCCTTGTCGCCCAGCGCGAGCGTGGGTGGCAGCGTCCATACGCCTCTCGGGTGGTCGGTGGTGTCCTTTGGATTGGCGTTGATCTCGGACTTTTCCGCGAGGTTGAAACCTGCCCGTTCCGCCAACCCGATCACGTACTCCTCGGTCAGGTACCCGCTTTCGACCTGCCGCTGGAACGCCGTGCCGGGCCTCGCGCGGTGGTCCACCACGCCGAGGATGGCTCCAGGCTTCAGCACATCGTAGAAGGTCTTGAACATAGCCTCGGCGTTACCCGCTTTGGCCCAGTTGTGCGCGTTTCGGAAGGTCAGTACGAGATCGACGGAACCCTTGGGAGCCACGTCGACGTACGCGGGCGCGAGCAAGTGCGTCTTGATCACCTTACCGTAGAGGTCCGGCCGCGCGGCAAGCTTGGCGTCGAACTTCTTTTCCTGCTCTTTCGCGGAATCCGAGGTCCCCTCGGCCTGCGTCGCATACCAAGCTGCATAGTATGTTCCCCGGTCCTTCAACAACGGGGCGAGGATCTCTGTCCACCACCCGCCGCTGGGCCAGACCTCGACGACGGTCATGTCCGGTTGGATGCCGAAAAAGAGCAGCCCCTGCTTGGGATGACGGTACACGTCACGGGCCACATTCTTGGGGTCGCGATGCGAGCCAGCCAGGATCTGCTCGAGCCTAGTGTCGACGCCAGCCGCATCCGCGGCCGACAATGCCGGCGGCGTGGTCAGAGCGAGCAGCAACAGGGCAGCGCCAGCACCGGTTGCTAAATCGGGAAGTCTTCGCACAGCCGTCTCCGCTTTGTTACTCCACCGAACGATCGGTTGCGGGCAACTCCGGAAACTCAGTGCAACCCCTGCATGAGGTTGCTGGAATCGCGCTGAATCTGCTGCTGGAGGTGCTGGGCCTGATTCTCGCGGCCGAACTGCAGCTGTTGGATCTGGCTCTGCTGCTGTCGGCTTGCTTCATCTATGAACTTGTCTTGCGTCTGCAGCTCGAGCTGACGACGCAACTGACTGTCGTCTAGCTGCAGTCGATCTGACCCAGCGACTGGCGCCGGGACGCTGGCTGTTCCTCCAGGTGTCGCGCCCGGCGGCTGGTACAACTCGGGGCCGACGAAGGAATGCGGAACGGGAGGAAGGGGAACGAGGGCGCCTTGTCCTGCGGCCCGGGCCGAGTCGTAAAGGCGGACGTGAAACTCGCGCTCTTGCTGGTCGCGCTGGAGGAGATTGCGGTCGATGCCGTCGTGTGGACTGTTTTGTGCAACGCCGGTCTGCCAGGCCGAGGCCAGCAACATCGCGGCGATAAGCCGTGACGCGAATTGTCCCATTCCGTCCATCTCTATTCTGAGTGAGCCGCGCGCAGTCTGGTTCTCACCTACCGGCGGCCAGTCTACCGGCCGTGCCAACCTCCGTCTATACCGCTTCGGACTCGCGGTCGCTGATCTTTTTTCCCCTCTAGATCAGGCACTTCAGCCACCGCTGAGACCTTGAAATAGAGCCTCACAGCCCCGATCTTGCACTGCAGCACCGTAAGCTTAAAATTGTGGTTACGCATATGATTCCATGGCACAAAGCTTGCTGATATGGCGTGGTGCGACACGGCATCCGTAAACCGATAGGAGCATGGCAATGAAGAAGTTGATTTCTTCTATCTTGAGCTGGATCGAGCACGCGGAAACCCGCGAAATGGAGAAGTACCTCGCGCAGAGCGCGAGCATCTCCGATCTGGAGCGGCGCATGCGCGAGTGGGAGAAGAGGCACCAAGGCTTCAACTATCTGCCCTAGCAGCAAAAAAAGGGCCTGCGGGACGCTGAAGTCACCGCAGGCCAACCCTGGCAGACATCGGAAATTCGGTCACCAGTTGGCAGCGCTGTCCGGAGGTAGACACTCGCTACCAAAGGCAGCGCGGTCGTCTTCAGCTACGTATCGCAAGCGATCGCGTGCCTCTGAGCAACGTGTTTGCAACTGGCGTGCCACTGCGCGCAAACAAGATAATTAGCGGCTCGTTTTCATGGAGTTGTCGCGCTAGACAACTAGCGGCGCGGCTGCGCCCCTTCCTCATCAGGCCACATTTCTGCACCGACCCTGTGCAGAACGCCGACTGACTGCACAACCAGATTGCATTCCCATCAACCAGACTCCCACGCGGCGCTCCGCTTCTCAGGCTCGTGTAGGAGCATTCCGCGCGTCTCTACGAAGGCGATGATCTGATCCAAACCCTGGCCAGTCTTCAAATTCGTGAACACGAAGGGCCGTTCGCCGCGCATCTTGCGAGCATCGCGGTCCATCACCTCGAGAGAAGCACCCACCATCGGTGCCAGGTCGATCTTGTTGATGATCAGAAGGTCGGACTTCGTAATGCCGGGCCCGCCCTTGCGTGGGATCTTGTCGCCCGCGGCTACGTCGATCACATATAGGGTCAGGTCCGAGAGTTCGGGGCTGAAGGTCGCTGCCAGATTGTCGCCTCCGCTCTCGACGAAGATCGCATCCAGTCTCGGGAATCTGGCGGCAAGCCGAGCCACGGCTTCCAGGTTGATCGATGCATCCTCGCGGATCGCCGTATGCGGGCAGCCGCCGGTTTCCACGCCGATGATGCGTTCCGGCGGCAACGCCTGATGACGGACGAGGAACGCGGCGTCTTCCTCCGTATAAATATCGTTAGTCACGACCGCAAGTTCGTAGCGGTTACGCATCGCGCAGCACAGCGCGAGCGTGAGCGCGGTCTTGCCTGAGCCGACCGGCCCGCCTATTCCTACTCTAAGCGCGTGCGCGTTCACCGGCGCCTCCCCGACGTTCGGACTCATCAACCAAGAAGGACAGCAACAAGAGCCTGCTCAGCTCTTCAAGATCTGAACAATCGACTGTACTGCGTCTCGTGGCGGAAGCTCGCTATCGTCAGCGCCGGCGCGCAGTTGCTGAGCTCGTCGTCTTCCATCTTCAGAGCCGCGTCCACCAGCCCCGGAAGCGGGGCGCCCAGCGCTGTCAGCAGGCGCTGTCCCGACATCTGTCCGAGCGGGACGGTCTTCATAGCCGCGCTGACCTGGTTTTCGAGCCATGCCCACAGGTAGCCGAGCAGCGCCTGCCGTTCGGGAATCCGCCATCCCGCGCAAGGGAAGCTGAAAACAGTCGGGAACGCGGGATCCTGGACGGCGCGTAGCAAGCCGAGCTGCGAAGCGTCGAACTCCCCGCTGTCCAGGAACAGGGTTCGGAGCGAGTACCCCATCTGCACCGTCTCCGCGCGAAACTCCGCGGACTCCCTTCCAGCCAGGAAGACCTCGTTCCAAGCTGCTACGGCGTCGGCGTCACCGGCCTCCCAGGAGCGATATAACCTGCACCAGACGGGCGCTTCGAAACTGGCGACGCTATACGCCAGTACATCGCCGATCCAGTCACGCGCCGAAGCCTCGTCGCGCACCCAGCCGAGGTCGACTGCCGTCTCCAGGCCCTGGGAGTAGCTGAACGCGCCAACCGGCAGGATCGGGCTCGCGAGCCGGAGCAGCCGCACGAGCGCGAGATCCTCCTCATGTGACGACGGCATAAGATCAGTGACGGCCGGTGCGATCGCCAAACTCGTGGATGATGCCGCCGTGGGCCGCGGGTGCCGGGTGACTGTGGGCCGGCGCATACGCCCCGGCCTCGGGTTCGAAGGGAGCCTCGCTCGCAACCACGGATGCACCCAATCGCTCCACCATTTGACGCAACACGTGGTCGTCGGCGATGCGCAGCCAACCGGCTCCAACCTGAACAGGGACGTGACGGTTGCCGAGATGATACGCGGTACGCGCCAGCGCTTCGGGGTCCGTACAAGCGATGTTCAAGACCCGCTCTTGTTTGGCGACCACGCGGATGGCGCGTCCGTCCTCGGCCAACAGAAAATCCCCATCGCGCAGGACCTCGCCGCGCTCCAGGAACAGCCCCAGCTCTTCGCCCGACGTGAGGGTGGTTCGCAAGCGGCTTCTCTGGCGCAGCTCGAACGGCAACACGAGCTCGCCATCCCACTTCTGCCGTGGCGCGCAGCGCTTGGTGATTACCATCATCAGAAGAGGAAATAGCGCTGCGCCATGGGCAGCACCGACGCCGGCTCGCACGTGAGCAACTCGCCGTCCGCGCGCACCTGATAGGTTTCCGGATCCACCTCGATCCGGGGTGTCGCGTCATTCAAGCGGAGGTCCTTCTTGGTCAGTCGGCGCGTGCCCTTCACTGCGACCAGACGCTTACGCAGGCCGAGATGCTGCCCAACGGCGTGCTCCAGCGCCGCACCCGAAACGAATGTCACCGAAGTCGCGTGGCAGGCCCGGTCGAAGGCACCGAACATGGGGCGATAGTGGACTGGCTGCGGCGTCGGGATCGACGCATTCGGATCGCCCATCGCCGCGGCAGCGATCATCCCGCCTTTGATGACGAGCGACGGCTTGACGCCAAAGAAGGCCGGACGCCATAACACGACGTCGGCCAGCTTGCCCGGTTCAAGCGACCCTACTTCGTGTGCCATCCCATGAGTAAGCGCCGGATTGATGGTGTATTTCGCGATGTAACGTTTGACGCGGAAGTTGTCGTTTCCAGCCTTGTCCTGCGGCAATGCACCGCGCTGCACACGCATCTTGTGGGCAGTCTGCCACGTGCGCATGATCACTTCGCCTACGCGCCCCATCGCCTGGCTATCCGAGGACATCATGCTGAAGGCGCCCAGGTCGTGCAGGATATCCTCGGCAGCGATCGTCTCGCGCCGGATGCGCGACTCGGCGAAGGCCACGTCCTCCGCAATGCTCGAATCCAGGTGATGACAGACCATGAGCATATCGAGGTGCTCGTCCAGAGTGTTTACGGTATACGGCCGCGTCGGGTTGGTGCTGGAAGGAAGGACATTCAGCTCGCCGCACGCTCGGATGATGTCGGGCGCGTGGCCGCCTCCTGCACCCTCCGTGTGATAGGTATGAATGGTGCGCCCCTTGAACGCCGCCAATGTCGTCTCCACGAAACCGGACTCGTTGAGGGTGTCCGTATGGATCGCCACCTGCACATCCATCTCGTCGGCCACCGCGAGGCAGTTGTCGATGGCAGCTGGCGTCGTTCCCCAGTCCTCGTGCAGCTTCAGGCCCATCGCGCCCGCTGCGACCTGCTCGCGCAACGGATTGCGCAAACTCGCATTGCCCTTGCCGAGAAACCCCAGGTTCATGGGAAAGGCCTCCGCCGCCTGCAACATGCGGTGGATGTGCCACGGGCCAGGCGTGCATGTCGTGGCGTTGGTTCCGGTAGCGGGTCCGGTGCCTCCGCCAACCATCGTCGTGACGCCGGACATGAGCGCCTCCTCGATCTGCTGCGGGCAGATGAAGTGGATATGCATGTCGAGCCCGCCTGCAGTAGCGATCATGCCTTCGCCCGCAATGATCTCTGTGGCCGCACCGATTACGATGTCCACTCCAGGTTGTACATCGGGGTTGCCGGCCTTCCCGATGCCGCTGATGCGGCCGTGCTTCATGCCGATGTCGGCCTTGACGATGCCCCAGTGGTCTACGATCAGCGCGTTGGTGATCACGGTGTCGGCCACGTCGGTGGCGCGCCGCTGGCTCTGACCCATGCCATCCCGGATCACCTTGCCGCCACCGAACTTCACCTCCTCACCGTAGATCGTGCAGTCCTTCTCCACTTCGATCCACAGGTCGGTATCCGCCAGCCGGAGCCTGTCGCCGGTGGTCGGCCCGAACATCTCGGCATAAGCCGACCGGGGGATCTTGAGCGTCATGAGAGTTTTCCCATCACTTTGCCCAGGAAGCCATAGACCACGCGCTCGCCGCCGAAGGCGACCAGCTCAACGCTGCGCTCCTGCCCCGGCTCGAAGCGCACCGCCGTGCCGGCTGCAATATTGAGCCGGAAGCCGCGCGCGCGTTCGCGGTCGAAACGCAGTGCAGCGTTGGTCTCGTAGAAATGGTAGTGCGAGCCCACCTGGATCGGCCGGTCGCCGGTGTTGGCCACCTCGAGCGTGATCGTTTCGCGCCCCGCGTTGAGCTCGATCTCGCCAGGCAACGTCTTTATTTCTCCTGGAATCATGAGGGGTGGTTCAGGTTGATGGCTCGCGTTTCGTGGTTCGCCGTTTCGCTCCCTTATGGGCTACGAGACAGTCACGTGATTGGGTGGTGAACGGTAACCAGCTTGGTCCCGTCTGGGAACGTCGCTTCGACCTGGATCTCGGGAACCATTTCGGGTACGCCTTCCATCACGTCGTTGCGCCCAAGCAGCGTAGTACCGAAGCTCATCAGTTCGGCTACGGTCTTGCCGTCGCGCGCACCCTCCAGAATCGCTGCCGTGACGTACGCTACCGCCTCCGGATAATTCAGCTTGAGGCCGCGTGCCTTACGCCTCTCGGCCAACAAGGCGGCAGTGAAAATCAGGAGCTTGTCCTTCTCTCTTGGCGTCAACTCCATCGCCACTCCCAGGGAGGTTTGTCAGGCTGGTCCAGTATCCGGTTTCCAGCGTCTGTTTTCCAGCGCCTCACGTGTTCCAGATCCGAGGCAACGATACATCCCTTCTCAACAGCGCGGCCCGCACCAGGCGCCACAAGTCTACGAAGTACGCACGCGCCGCGGCGGCGGAATCGCCGAGGTAACGCGCCACCAGCACTCCGGGGAGCGCGGTCACGCCGAATTGCGCATCGTCGGGCGGCACGATTGTACGGCCCGCGTCCAGGAGCCGGCGCTCGATCGCCGAATCGGCCGCGAGGAATGTCCCCATCACCGGGCGTCCCGCGAGGCCGGCCGGAGATCGCAGAAGCGCCGCGCCGCCCTCAATCTGCGCATAGTCGCCCCACAGCCTCCGCCCGGCCCGCAGAACCTCGGTGCGGCTGCACAGCTCACCGGCGTCGAAGCGTTCGCCGCAGGCTGTTCGGCCCAGCCGCGTGATGTCCCAACCGATGTAGCACGCGCCCTCCTCAAGCTGCACCCGCGTGCTCATCCGCGCCTGGGCGCGATCGAAAACGATGTTCTCCTGCGGCAGCCACTCGAGGCTTCCGCCGGCGCCGATCGCCAGCGTCGTCCGCTGCTCTGCGACCGGTCCCGCCGACCGGTACCACTTCGTCGCACCGGGTGTCGTGATCAACGCGTGCGCCCCAGCGCTTACGCTAATCTCTACCTCGAGGCGATCCCCACCCGCGACGCCGCCCGGCGGGTGAAGCAGCACCGAGTGGCAAAGCTCCCTGCCCTCGGGGTAGAAGGGTTTTTGCACCATGAGCGGCCCGACGTGTCGCCGCCTGGTGAGGCGCGTTGCCCTGTCCTCGTAGTCGTAGCCCAGCTCCAACTTCGCCTGCCAGCCGCCCGCTTCCGGCCCCGCTTGCAGGTCACGCAGGTTCATACCACAAGGTAACTGCGCAGCTCGTCGGCGTTCATGTCGGCGCTCAGCCCGCGCTTCACGATCTCGCCGCGGCGTAGGATCACGTACTGGTCGGCCAACTCGCGGGCGAACTCGAAGTATTGTTCCACCAACAGGATCGCCATATCCCCGCGCCCGGACAGGGCGTGGATCACCCGCTCGATTTCCTTGATGATGGACGGCTGAATTCCCTCGGTGGGCTCGTCCAGGATCAGCAGCTTTGGCTTCATCACCAGGGCCCTGGCTATCGCGAGCTGCTGCTGCTGGCCGCCTGAGAGGTCGCCCCCGCGCCGCCGCAGCATCTGCTTTAGCACCGGGAACATCTCGAATACGTCGTCCGGGATGTCGGACGGTCCGCCGTGACTCTTGCTGGCGAGCCCCATGAGCAGATTTTCTTCCACCGTCAGCCGGGGAAAAATCTCGCGCCCCTGGGGAACGTAACCCAACCCCAGCCGCACGCGCACGAACGGCGGCAGGTTGGTGATCTCCTGTCCGTCGATGCTGATGCTGCCGCTGGTCACGGGAACCACGCCCATCAGGCACTTGAGCAGGGTGCTCTTGCCCACACCGTTGCGCCCCAGCAGCCCGACGCATTGACCCCTCGGGACCTCGAAGCTCACGTCTCGCAGAGTGTGGCTGCTGCCGTAGTGCTGATTCAGTTTTTCGATAGTGAGCATGGTCAGCGGCCCAGATAGACCTCGATCACGCGCTCGTCGTTCTTGATCTTGTCCATTGGTCCCTCGGCCAGCACGCTGCCTTCGTGCAGCACAGTGACTTGGTTGGCGATGCGGCCGATAAACTCCATGTCGTGCTCGACGACGACCACCGAATGCTTGCCGGCCAAGGCGGTGAACAGCTCTCCGGTGCGCTCGGTCTCCTCGTCCGTCATTCCCGCGACCGGCTCGTCCAGCAGCAGCAGCCTCGGCTCCTGCATGAGCAGCATGCCGATCTCGAGCCACTGCTTCTGCCCATGGGACAGCACGCCCGCGGGCCGGTCCGCCTCGCCCGTGAGCTGGATTTGGTCCAGCGTCTGGGCAATGCGGTCGAGCTGCTCAGAGGTCAAGCCGCGCCCGCACGCTGGCCCACACGCGCTTGTCAGTCTTCATGGCCAGCTCCAGGTTTTCGAACACGGTGTGATTCTCGAACACGGTGGGCTTCTGGAACTTGCGGCCGATGCCGGCCTGTGCGATCTCGGCCTCGCTCAGCCGCGTGAGGTCGATGGTTTGTCCGAAGAACGCGGAGCCGGCGTCGGGTTGAGTCTTGCCCGTGATTACGTCCATCATTGTGGTCTTGCCCGCGCCGTTGGGGCCAATCACGCAACGTAACTCGCCCGCATCCACGGTCAAGGTCAGCTTGTTGAGGGCCTTGAAACCGTCGAAGGTGACGGTGATATCCTCGAGGTAAAGGATCGGGCCGTGGCTGACGTCCACCCCCTCTCGCGCCACGCGTCCGATCGTTGCGCCGAAGCCCTCCGCCGCGCCCATGCTCGGCAGGCGGCTCATGTCTTTCCCTCCTCTCCGCGAATCGGTCCCGCACCACGCGGCAGGGTGGTTCGCCGCAGCGTCGACGCAATGCCCACCACACCTTTGGGCAGGAACAGGGTCACCAGGATGAACAGCAGCCCGAGGAAGAACAGCCAGTACTCGGGGAAGGACTGGGTGAGGAAGCTCTTGGCCCCGTTCACAAGGGCGGCCCCCACCACCGGGCCAAGCACCGTGCCACGACCACCGACCGCCACCCAGATGGCGATCTCGATCGAGTTAGCCGGGGACATCTCGCTCGGGTTGATGATTCCCACTTGCGGCACATAGAGCGCGCCCGCAACGCCGCACATCACCGCCGACAGCGTCCAGATGAATAGCTTATACCAAAGCGGGTTGTAACCCGAGAACATGAGCCGGCTCTCGGAGTCGCGGATTGCGGTCAGCACACGCCCAAGCTTGGATCGGATGATGGAACGGGACAGCACGATCGTTCCGGCGAGATACAGGCCGGTGATCGCGAACAATGCCGCCCGCGTCTCGGGCTGGGCGATCCGGAAGCCGAGGACGCGCTTGAAGTCGGTGAAGCCATTGTTGCCACCGAACCCGGTGTCGTTGCGGAAGAACAGCAGCATGAACGCGAAAGTCAGCGCCTGGGTGATGATGGAGAAGTAGACGCCCTTGATGCGCGAGCGGAACGCGAAAAAACCGAATACGAATGCGAGTAAGCCCGGCGCCAACACGACCATCAGAGACGAATACCAGAAGTGGTCAGTGAATGACCAGTACCAAGGGTAGGCCTTCCAGTCCAGGAATACCATGAAGTCCGGCAGGTCGCTCTGGTACTGCCCTTCGCGCCCGATCATGCGCATGAGGTACATCCCGAACGCATAGCCGCCGAGTGCGAAGAAAACACCGTGGCCGAGGCTGAGGATGCCGGTGTAACCCCAGATCAGGTTCATGGCCACTGCCACGATGCAGTAGCACATGATCTTGCCGACCAGGGTCACGAAATAAGCCGAGAGGTGAAACGGACTGCCCGCGGGCACCAGCACGAACAGCACCGGCACCACCACGGCGACCGCCAGGATGAAGGCCAACAGCGCCGTCCATCCCTTCGCACCGAACAGCGGTTGGCGCTGGGCGGAGAGGAACGCGGGCAGGTCGTGGGTGCGCACGTGTCCTACGCTTCCACCGCGCGCCCCTTGAGGGCGAACAGCCCCTGCGGGCGCTTCTGGATGAAGGCGATGATCAGCACCAGGATCAGGATCTTGGTCAGCACCGCCCCGATGTGCGGCTCGAGCAGCTTGCTCGCCACCCCCAGCCCAAGCGCCGCGTACACCGTGCCGGCGAGCTGCCCCACCCCACCCAGCACGACCACCATGAAGGAGTCGATGATGTACGACTGACCCAGTTCCGGCCCGACATTGCCGATCTGCGACAGGGCTACGCCCGCCAGGCCGGCGACGCCCGACCCCAGGCCGAACGCGAGCAGATCTACACGCCCGGTATTGACGCCAACGCAAGAGGCCATGCTGCGGTTCTGGGTGACGCCGCGCACGAAAAGGCCCAGCCGGGTGCGCGATAGCGTCAGCCACATGAGCAACAGAATCACTAGCGCGAACACGATGATCACGATGCGGTTGTAGGGCAGCGTCACGTTCGCGAACTGGATGCCGCCCGACATCCAGGACGGGTTGGCCACTTCCACGTTCTGCGCGCCGAAGATCTGGCGCACCAGCTGGATCAGGAACAGGCTGATGCCCCAGGTCGCGAGCAATGTCTCGAGCGGCCTGCCGTATAGCCAGCGGATCACGCTGCGCTCCAAGCGCCATCCCGACCAGGCCTGCCGACACAAATGCAACCGGCACGGCGAGCACCGGATACCACTCGAGCAGGCCGGGAAAATGGCTCCTTACGACTTGCTGCGTCACATACGTCGCGTAGGCGCCGATCATGATCATCTCGCCGTGCGCCATATTGATCACGCCGAGCAGCCCGTAGGTGATCGCCAGGCCCAAGGCGGCCAGCAGCAATATGCTCCCGAGGCTCAATCCGGTAAAAAGCCGCCCTGCGTAGTCGCCGAGCACGACCCGGCGGTCGATCGTCTTGATGGCGAGTGCCGCCGCCTCGCGCACCTTCTCGTCGGGCTCGACGAACTGGTCGTTGGAGTCCTTCTCCAGGAGCGGCAGAAGCGAGAGTCTTGGTTCGCTGCTGGTTGCTCTCACCGAGCACCTTGACCGCTGCCAGCCGCAGGGCAGGATCGGCGCTCTTGATCGCGATGCCGGCTCGCGTCTGCTCCAGGCTCGCGCGGATCTGCGGATCGGACCTCCTTCTCCAGTGCTTTGCTGAGCATCGGCAGCAGCGACTCGGAGGTCGAACTCTCCATTCCGCGCGCCGCTTTGAGGCGCGTCTCGCGATCTGAAGAGAACAGCGCAAACGCGGACAGCGCCGACTGGAGGGCACCGCGCACGCGATTGTTGATGCCGACAGGCTCGAGACCTTCTGGGAGCGCGGCGAGCGGCTCTCCCGTAGTCGCATCCTTGGCGACAGTGCCGTCGAGAATGACGACGCGGCCGTCGGGTGCGACATTGAGCGTGCCGTCGCGCAACGCTTCGCAGCACAGGCAACGCCGCGGGGTCCGCCGCGCTCGCCAGCTGGGCGATGGCCTGCAGTTTGGTCGAAGCGTCCTCGCTGGCGAGCTTCTTGACGACGTCGGCGTCCAGCGCCCACGTCGAGGGAGCGACGGCCAGCAGCGCCACCACCAGCAACGCCAGCAGCGGCCGCAGCGCTGATGTCAACGAAGAACTCAACGCATCCCTACCAGGGTCGGGTACGAAAGCCCGAGGGCACCAGAGCCCCCGAGGGCGAGGCGAAGCAGGGCCGGCCGCCGGCCGACCCTGCTGCCCCGTGCAGGCGCCTTACCTACACGTTCTGCTTCTTCTCGTTGCCGGGGACAAATGGGCTCCACGGCTGGGCACGGATGGTAGTCTTGGTCTTCCACACCACGTTGAACTGACCGTTCGCCTGGATCTCGCCGATCATCACCGGCTTCCACAGGTGATGGTTGGTCTCATCCATCTTCAGCGTGAAGCCGCACGGCGCCTTGAAGGTCTGCCCGCACACGGCCGGCCGCACTTTGTCGACTTCGATCGACTTCGCCTTCTCTACGCCCTGCGCCCACATGTGGATGCCGACATAGGTAGCTTCCATCGGATCGTTGGTGACCACGGTGTCGAGGTTGGGCACGCTGTTCTTCTTGGCCCAAGCCTTGTAGGCGGCGATGAACTTATCGTTCACCGGATTCTTGACCGACTCGAAGTAATTCCACGCGGCCAGATGGCCCACCAGCGGCTTGGTGTCGATGCCGCGCAGTTCCTCTTCACCCACCGAGAAGGCCACGACCGGAACGTCGGTCGCCTTCAATCCCTGGTTGCCCAGTTCCTTGTAGAAGGGCACGTTGGAATCGCCGTTGATAGTCGACACCACTGCCGTCTTGCCGCCTGCGGCGAACTTCTTGATGTTGCCGACGATGGTCTGGTAGTCGCTGTGGCCGAACGGCGTGTAGATCTCCTCGATGTCCTTTTCGTCGACCTTCTTGGACTTGAGGAAGGCGCGCAGGATCTTGTTTGTCGTGCGCGGGTAAACGTAGTCGGTGCCGAGCAGGAACCAGCGCTTGGCCGACCCACCCTCATCGCCCATCAGATACTCGACGGCAGGGATCGCCTGCTGGTTAGGCGCGGCACCGGTATAGAACACGTTCTGCGACAACTCTTCGCCTTCGTACTGCACGGGATAGAACAGCAACCCGTTCAGCTCCTCGAAGACGGGCAGAACCGACTTGCGCGATACCGAGGTCCAGCAGCCGAACACCACTGCGACTTTGTCCTGGGTGATGAGCTGGCGGGCCTTCTCGGCGAACAGCGGCCAGTTGGAGGCGGGATCGACGACCACCGGCTCGATCTTGCGGCCCATCACGCCGCCTTTGGCGTTGATCTCTTCGAACGTCATGAGCGCGGTGTTCTTCAGCGCGGTCTCGCTGATCGCCATGGTTCCGGACAGCGAATGCAGCACACCTACCTTGATGGGCGTGTTGTCGGCGGCGAACACACTGGTCGACCAAGGCGCATAGGTAGCGGCTACCAGCCCGGCCGAGGTCTTTAGAAATTGACGTCTTTTCATTGAGCGTTACCCCCTGTCAGGTTGACGAACGAATACGATCCATGCTCGGTGCGCAGCTTGGCGCGGATGTCGAGCGCTACGCGTGCGAACCGAAGCTCCTCCTTCTTACGGTGCAGCGGTTCCGCAACAAGCGTGCCGAGCGAATTTGAGAGCCATCCGGGCGTCGTGCTTTTTTGTTCTTAGTTCATGCTTTTGTGCTGTTTTCGGGGACGCGGCTGAGGGAATGAACGAACGTGTGGGAGAAGTGCGCGGCACCGAAACGGTGCTCGCGCGCAGGCCTGATGCACGAGCAGGGTGCAGCAAAGAAGTAACAGATCCGGGAAAGAAGCGAGTCAGACAGCAGGATCCGAGTTGCGTTTGCAGAGTTTTAGCTCGACCTCTTGCAAACTCTCGATACCTGTATATAATCACAGTAACGGGAGGACAGGCATGGACGAATTGACCGCACGTCAGGCTGAAGTGCTGCAACTGATCGCCGATTTTCTTCAGGCCACCGGCTTTCCGCCTACCCGCGCGGAGATTGCTGCACAGCTGGGCTTTCGCTCCGCCAATGCCGCCGAGGATCATCTCAGAGCCCTGGAGCGCAAGGGCTACATCGAGATGCTGCCGGGCGCCTCTCGCGGCATTCGCCTGCGGGAGAACCTGGGCATTCCGGTGGTAGGCCGGGTGGCTGCGGGCAGCCCGATCCTGGCAGAGCAGCACATCCAGGGCCGCTATCAGCTCGACCCGGCTCTGTTCAACCCTCGCGCCGACTATCTATTGAAGGTACGGGGCATGAGCATGCGCGACGCCGGCATCCTGGAAGGAGATCTGCTGGCCGTGCACCGCACGTCCGAAGCGCGCTCGGGCCAGATCGTGGTGGCGCGACTCGGCAACGAGGTCACGGTCAAGCGTTTCAGGCGTCAGGGTAACCAGGTGCAGCTGCTGCCTGAGAACCCGGACTTCGAACCCATCCTGGTGGATCTCAAGCGCGACTTCTTCGCCATCGAGGGCCTCGGCGTGGGAATCATTCGGAACAGCAAGAGCTTATAAGGGAGAAACAGCATGGAACGCGACACAGCACTCGGTATCCTCAAGGCCTTGGCGGACGGTATCGACCCCAGCACGGGTGAACAGTTTCCCTCTGGTAGCCCTTATCAGTATCCAGACACGGTCCGCGCGCTCTACTACGCCGTCCAGACGCTGGAAAATCCCAATCGCACACGGGAGCGCAGCGCGCCGCAGAAGAACCAGCCCGAAAATGCGGGACGACCGTGGTCGGATGAGGAAGAGGCGCGGCTGGGCAAAGCCTTCGAATCGGGCAAGACCGTCCTCGATCTGGCCCAGGAGCACAAGCGCAGCCGGATCGCGATCGAAGCCCGGCTGGTTAAGCTGGGGAAGATCTCGGCTGAGCAAAGCGCAACCATGCGCTACCCGATCAAGGGGCGCAGCGGGACAACGAGCGGCGTGTCCGACAGCGCGCGGATGATGTAGCTGGAGAATTTTCCCATCCATCTCTACACAGATGCCCACACTCCCTCTCCCTTAATGGGAGAGGGTCCGTTTGTCTCACTCACTGTCTACAGCTCGCCCTTCGTACGTCGCGGTCATGCCTCCTGCTCTCGATCTCGTCCTCAGCAACCCCGCCATCTGGCGCGGCGACCAGTACGCCAAGGTCGCGGTCGAGAGCATTCCTACCGGCTTTGCCGAGCTGGATGCCCAGCTTCCCGGGGGCGGTTGGCCTAGAGCAGCGCTCACCGAGCTGCTCACCAATCAACGCGGCATCGGCGAGCTGCGCCTGCTCTTGCCGGCACTCGCCCGTCTCTCAAAGGATGACAAATGGCTGGTGCTGGTAGCGCCGCCGCACCGGCCTTTCGCACCGGGGTTCGAGTCTCTGGGTGTGAATCTCGCGCGCCTGGTGGTGGTCGAGACCAGGTCGGATGGCGAGAGCCTGTGGGCAGCGGAGCGCTGTCTGCGCTCTGGCAGCTGCGCAGCGGTGTTGGCCTGGCCCGGCTCCGGCCCGCGGACACCGCTGCGCCGCCTGCAACTCGCCGCCGAGGAAGGCAAGAGCCTGGGCGTGGTGTTCGGCTCGACGCGTAATGCCGCTCATCCCTCCCCCGCGCCACTTCGCATACAACTGACCGCCAGCCGCGGCAGGCTCGAGCTGCAGATCCTCAAGCGCCGGGGCGGCGGCTGGGCGCCACCGCTCTCGCTGGACGTGGAATGTCCGGCAAGTCCTGCCTGTCCCGAGCCTGGTCCGAAGACAGTCAGTATGCCTCGCGTGTTTTCGCCTCACCCGCTCCGTTACCGCCGAGTCCCACATGGTTTTGCATAACAAACCGTCGAAATTCCATGCGCCATGCTCTGGGCCTGCCTGCACTTCTCCGACTTTTCTCTGCAGCTCACGATGCGCGCGAGTCCATCGGCTGGCCCCACGATCATAACCACCGGCGGCAACCGACCCGAAGTCCTCTCCTGTAACACGCAAGCGCGCCGCCACGGTATCGCCCCGGGCATGACGGTTTCCGCCGCCATCGCCTTAGCGCCCGAGCTCCTCGAGCGCCCGCGCGATCCCGCGTCCGAGATGAAAGCCCTCGAAGGTGCGGCAGCCTGGGCCGGCCAGTTCACCTCAAAGGTGAACGTGGCGCAGCCCGACGCTCTACTGCTGGAAATCGAAGGCAGCTTGCGACTGTTCGGAGGATTACGGCCGCTGCTTTTGCATCTCGGCCAGGATCTGGCTCATCTGGGTTACACGGCGGCCATTGCCGCGGCGCCCACGCCGACCGCCGCGCGACTGCTGGCCCGCGCTGGAATGGGCTCCACCATCACCGATATTGCCGCGCTGGAAGCTGCGCTCGCGGGACTACCGCTTTGCCTGCTCGATCAGCCCGAGGACATCATCCGCATGCTCGCCCTCATGGGCGTGCATACCCTCGGTGAATGTCTGGCACTGCCGCGCGACGGGTTGGCGCGCCGCTTCGGCCAAACTCTGCTGGACGAGCTGGATCGCGCATTGGGCCGCCTGCCCGATCCGCGAGCACCATGGGTCGCGCCCTCCCGCTACAGGGCGCAACTTGCTCTGCCCGCGCCGGTGCAGGAGACCGAGCCGCTGCTGTTCGCTGCCAACCGTCTGATCCAGGAGCTGGCCGGATATCTGCGCATGAAGCAGGCGGGGATCACGCGGCTCAAGCTCGTCCTGCGCCATGAAGATCACCGGCCGACGATCGTGACGCTGGGCTTCTCGGTACCCAGCCGCGATCCGCACCGCATCCTCACGTTGCTGCGCGAGCGGCTGTCGACCGTCACCCTGCCCGACCGCGTGGAAGCTATCGCATTGGAGAGCGTGGAAACCCGGCCGCTCGGTTCGCGCAATCTCTCGCTGTTTCCGGAGGACCGCCTGCCCGAGGAAGAGCGTTGGCTGATCATCGAGCATCTGCGCGCTCGCCTGGGCTCGGAGTCGGTGTACAGCATTGCCAGCTATCCCGACCATCGGCCCGAGCTGGCCTGGCGCTGCTGCGAGCCGGGCACCGGCACGGCAAGCGATGAGCGCGCCAAGCGTCCGCTGTGGCTGATGGAGCCGCCGCAGCGGCTGAGAAGCGAAGGCGACCTGCCGGTGCTGGGTACAAAGCTCACGCTGCTCGCGGGGCCGGAGCGAATCGAGAGCGGATGGTGGGACGGAAAAGACGTGCTGCGCGACTACTTCGTCGCGTGTGATGCCGCAGGCGGGGCGTTCTGGGTGTTCCGGCAGCGCGATGCAAACAAAGCCTGGTTCCTGCAAGGCATGTTCGCTTGATCAGTCGACCTAGCGATGACAAGACGCTATTGCAAACCAACCACTTCGACCAGCGTGTCGTGGAAATCCCCGCCTCCACCCCAGTCGCTGAGCCCGTCAGCAGTGAGCGTGTTGGCCGACGTGCCGCCCGGGCTGAGCGAGGCCCACCAACCCGACGGCAGCGACACGACACCCGGCCGCACGCGGTCACCCACCCGGGCGCGGACCTCGACCATACCTCTGTCATTGAACACCCGGACCTTGCTTCCATCGGGAACATTGCGGGCCTGCGCATCGAGCGGATGGATGTCGAGCAGCGGCTCGCGCGCGGCTCGTAGCTGTCTGGGCAGATTCGCGTAGCTGGAGTTAAGAAAATGCAGCTCGGATTTGGCGCTCATCAGAACCAGCGGATAACGCGACGCCAGGGCTGGATCTCCGCGAGGACTTTCGCGCGCAGGCTCGTACGCAGGCAGCGGGTCAAAGCCCTTCGCGGCGAGATCCGCCGAATACAACTCGCACTTCCCGGACGCGGTCGGGAAACCGCCCGCGGCGAAGCGTTTCCAATCGGGCGGAAGATTCAACGGCGCCCAGCCTTGCTCCCACAGGCGCTCGTAGGTAATGCCTTCGAGCCAAGGGTGCCCGCCGGACAGTGCGGCTCGGATCAACAGCTCGTCGGAGTCGAACAGATACGGCTCGCTCATGCCGAGTGCGGCCGCCAGCCTGCGAAAAATTTCAGTATTTGGCAGCGCTTCACCCACCGGAGCGACAGCCGGCCGGTTCAGCGCCAGATAGGTATGCCCCCAGGACCACAGCAGATCCAGGTGCTCGATCTGCGTCGTAGCCGGAAGCACGTAGTCGGCATGCCGAGCGGTATCGGTCATGAACTGCTCGAGGACGACGGTGAACAGATCCTCGCGTCGCAAGCCCGCGAACACGCGCTGCTGGTTGGGTGCGATGGCGGCTGGATTGCTGTTGAACACGATCAGCGCGCGCACTGGAGGACTGAGCGCGGTGAGCGCCTGGCCGAGCTGTGCCATGTTGACGGAGCGGATGGAGGCATCTTCCAACTGGGGCATGCGCACCGCCGGCACGTTAAGCGCAGTGAAGTGCAGCGCCGCCGTCATGTGCAGATGTCCGCCACCGAGCTCCTTCCAAGCTCCGACCAGCGCCGAGAGACAACCGATAGTGCGGAACGTCATGGCCCCGAAGGCGTGATGCTCCATCCCGACCAGCGTGCGGATGCAGGCCGGGCGTACCGTGGCGTAATCGCGCGCCAGAACCGCGATCTGTTCGGCGTCGATGCCCGTGATGCGGGCCACGCGCTCGGGCGTGTAGTCGTTCACGCGCTCGCGCAGCGCGTCGAAGCCGATCGTGTGAGTGTGCACATAGTCCGCGTCATGCAGACCTTCCTTCACGATCACGTGCATCATCGCCAGCGCCAGGGCCGCGTCGGTACCCGGCATCGGCTGGATGTGCAGGTCGGCATCGGTCGCGGTGCGCGTCTTCAGCGGGTCGATAACCACCAGCCGCGCGCCATTGCGGCGTGCTTCGCGGATGAAGTGCCACAAGTGCAGGTTGGTGACGATAGTGTTGGTGCCCCACAAGATGATGAAGCGGCTGTGCGCGATCTGCTCTGGCAGCATGCCGGCGCCAGTGCCGTTGCTCGCCATCAGCCCGGCGCCGGAAGCGCCACCGCAGATGGAGCGCTCCAGCCGCGTCGCACCGAGCCGGGCGAAGAAGCGCGCGCTCAGGCTGTTGCTCTGGATCAAGCCCTGAGTACCGAGATAGCTGTAGGGCAGGATGGCGCTGGCACCATGCTGGTCCATGATCCCGCGCAGGCGCCGCGCGATGTCCTCGAGCGCCTCGTTCCAGCTCACGCGTTCGAAACTCGCGGAGCCTTTCGATCCGTTACGCCGCAACGGATAGAGAACGCGGTCCGGACTGTAAACGCGCTCGAGGTAGTGGGCGACCTTGGCGCACAAGCCGCCGCGGGTGAAAGGATGGCTGTCGTCGCCCACCAGCCGAGTGGCGACACCGTCGCGCACCGTCACCTCCCAGGTGCAGGTGTCGGGGCAGTCGTGCGGGCAAACGCCGCGCACCTTGGGGTTCGAATCCACGGCTGAATCCGGCACGGCGTTCTCCTGCGAAGGGCCCCGGGAACATCGAGGTAGCGACCGTTTAGTTTACAGGCCGGGGCCGCCTAGCACACGAGGCAAGCCCTCCGGCAGTTCTTGGCCCGCACTTTATTTCGCATCCAGCGCATGTTTCCCTCCTACGCCGAGCTGCACTGCCTGACCAACTTCACCTTCCTGCGCGGGGCCTCGCACCCGGAAGAGCTGGTGGAGCGTGCCGCACAGCTCGGCTATTCGGCGCTCGCCATCACCGACGAGTGCTCGCTGGCCGGTGTGGTGCGTGCCCATGTGGCAGCGAAAGAACACGGGCTGAAGCTGATCGTGGGGGCTGAGTTCACGTTGCCCCCTCACCCCCGCCCTCTCCCGCAAGGGGAGAGGGAGTTTTCTGCATTACGCGTCGTGCTGCTGGCCACCGATCGTGAAGGCTACGGCAACCTCTCGGAGCTGATCACCCGCGGCCGGCGCCAGGCGACGCAAGGGCGAATACCGGCTCACTCGCGCCGATCTCGAGCGCGGCCTGCCCGGCTGCCTCGCTCTGCTGCTGCCCGCAGCCGAACCGAGCCTCGACGATGCGCGCTGGCTCGGCGAGCGCTTCCCGGGCAACGCATGGATCGCAGCGGAGCTGCTGTGCGGACCCGACGATCGCGCACGGCTCGACCGGCTCGATCGGTTGTCCCGAGGATAGCGGCCTGCCGCTCGTCGCCGCCGGCGATGTGCACATGCACTTGCGTGCGCGCCGCGCGCTGCAGGACACTCTCACCGCCATCCGCTTGAAGTGCCCGGTCGCGAGCGTCGGCCATACGCTGCTTCCCAGCGGTGAGCGCCATCTGCGGCGGCGCGAGCGCCTGGCGCGCATTTACCCGCCCGAGTTGTTGATCGAGACGCTGAACGTCGCCGAGCGCTGCCATTTCTCGCTGGACAGCCTGCGCTACGAGTACCCCGAGGAGCTGGTGCCTGCAGGCGAAACGCCGGCGGGCTGGCTGCGCAAACTCACGGAAGAGGGATTCCGCTGGCGCTTCGGCAGCGAGCTGGTGGCCCCTCTTGCCTTCGCGGGAGAGGAGTCGGGGGTGAGGGACCCTTCACCCTTCACTTGTCGCCCTTCACCTGCGCCGTCTTCGGCGGCGCAGGGCTGGGGCAGTCGCTTCGCCGCCAGCCAGCAAGTCGACATCGCCAAGGCCCGCGCGCTGGTCGAGCACGAGCTCTCGCTCATCGCCGAGCTGCAGTACGAGCCCTACTTCCTCACCGTCTACGACGTCGTCCGCTTCGCGCGCAGCCAGGGGATTCTGTGCCAGGGGCGCGGCTCGGCCGCCAACTCCGCCGTGTGCTACTGCCTCGGCATCACCGAGGTGGACCCGGCGCGCATGGAGATGCTGTTCGAGCGGTTCATCTCCAGGGAGCGCAACGAGCCGCCGGACATCGACGTGGACTTCGAGCACGAGCGGCGCGAGGAGGTGATCCAGTACATCTATCGCAAGTACGGCCGCGACCGCGCGGCGCTCGCCGCCACCGTCATCACCTACCGCCCCAAGAGCGCGTTGCGCGACGTGGGCAAGGCGCTGGGGCTGGATCTCGCCCAGGTGGACCGGCTGGCCAAGAGCCTGGCCTGGTGGGACGGCCGGCGCGTGCGGCCGGAGCGGTTGCGCGAGGCCGGCTTCGATCCCGACAACCCGGTGATCCAGCGGCTGATCGCGCTGGTGGACATCATCGTCGGTTTCCCGCGCCATCTGTCGCAGCACGTGGGCGGCTTCGTCATCTCGCGCGGACCGCTTTCGCGCCTGGTGCCGATCGAGAACGCCGCCATGGCCGAACGCACGGTGATCCAATGGGACAAGGACGACCTCGACGCGCTCGGCCTGCTCAAGGTGGACGTGCTGGCGCTGGGCATGCTCACCGCCATCCGCCGCGCGCTGGATCTGGTGAGCGACTACCGCGGCAAGCCGCTTCGCCATGTCCGACGTGCCGGCCGAGGATCCCGGCGTGTACGAGATGATGGGCCACGCCGACACCATCGGCGTGTTCCAGATCGAGTCGCGTGCACAGCAGGCCATGCTGCCGCGCATGCGGCCGACGTGCTTCTACGATCTGGTGATCGAAGTCGCCATCGTGCGCCCCGGCCCGATCCAGGGCGGCATGGTGCATCCCTATCTGCGCCGCCGGGCCAGGGATAGAGCCGGTCACCTATCCCTCCGAGGCGGTGAAGAAGGTGCTCGAGCGCACGCTGGGCGTGCCCATCTTCCAGGAGCAGGTCATGCAGCTCGCCGTGGTCGCGGCCGGCTTCACGCCGGGCGAGGCGGACCGCCTGCGGCGCGCGATGGCCGCCTGGCGACGAAGAGGCGGCCTGCGAGCCTTTCGAGCAGCGGCTCAAGGACGGCATGCGCGAGCGTGGCTACGCCGGAGCAGTTCGCAGATCAGATCTACCGCCAGATCCTGGGCTTCGGCGAGTACGGCTTTCCCGAGTCGCACTCGGCCAGCTTCGCGCTGCTGGTCTACGTGTCGTGCTGGCTCAAGTGCTACGAGCCGGCCGCCTTCACCTGCGCGTTGCTCAACAGCCAGCCCATGGGCTTCTACGCGCCGTCCCAGCTGGTGCAGGACGCGCAGCGCCACGGCGTCGAGGTGCGGCCGGTGGATGTGCTGGTGAGCGATTGGGATTGCACGCTGGAGCGTGGAGCAGCGGCCGCAGCGAAGCGAGGAAGCGCAGCCTGCTATTCGCTTGGGGCTGCGCATGGTGAAAGGCCTGCCTCAAGCACGCCGCCGAGCGGCTAGTGGAAGCGCGCAGCGCAACTGTCTCAGCATGAGCCGCGAACCTGCACGCCCTCCCCTCACGCCCGACCCTCTCCCGGAGCGAGAGGCGGACTTCTCTTCGAGGATCTCGCTCGCGCCGCCGCACTCAGCCGCCACGACATGAACGCGCTGGCCGCAGCCGGCGCGCTCGCTTCCATCGTCGGCCATCGCAGGCAAGCGGTGTGGGCCGTGACCGGCGTCGAGCCGCGGCCGCCCGTGCTCGAAGACGCGCCGATCCTCGACATCACGCCGTCATTGTCGCCGCCCAGCGAAGGCCAGGACCTGGTGGCCGACTATGCCAGCCTCGGCCTCACTCTCGGGCGCCATCCGGTGGCACTGCTGCGTCCGCGGCTGGACCGCTTGCGCATGGTCACGGCGACGCAACTGAAGCAATTGCCCCACGGCAAGCTCACCCGCGCAGCCGGAATCGTGATCGGACGCCAGCGCCCCGACACTGCCAGCGGCGTGATCTTCGTCACGCTCGAGGACGAAACCGGCATGATCAACGTGGTGGTCTGGCGCGACGTGGCCGAGAAGCAGCGGCGCGCGCTGCTGGGGTCCCAGTTGCTCGCCGTGCACGGCGTGCTCGAACGCCAAGGTGACGTAGTACATTTAATCGCGGGCAAGCTCGCCGACCATAGCGCGCCTCCTCGGCCAACTCGTGGCCCGCTCTCGGGACTTTCACTGAAACTCCATTCAACCGCGGAGACGCAGAGCGCGCAGAGAAGACACAAAGCTCAGATCGACCACCGTCTCACGGAGAGCACCGAGGACGAACCAAGAAGCAGATCATGAGCGGCCTCTATCTTAGCGTCGCTGGCCTCTATAGCGGTTAAACTCGCCCTTTCTCTGCGCTCTGTGCGTCTCTGCGGTTGAAAATGGGTTTCGACTTTGACGAAGTGATCGACCGCCGCGGCACCGCGGCCTTGAAGTGGGACAAGTACGCCGGGCGCGACGTGATCCCCATGTGGGTGGCCGACATGGACTTCCGCTCGGCGCCCGCCATCATCGATGCGCTCAAGCGGCGCGCCGAGCACGGCGTGTTCGGCTACACGGACCCTCCCGAGGAGCTCAACGACGTTATCGTGACGGCGCTGGAGCGTGACTACGGCTGGAAGATTCGGCCCGAGTGGCTGATGTGGGTGCCGGGGCTGGTAACTGGAATCAACCTGGTGTGCCGAGCCGTCGGGCAGGACGGTGACGACGTGGTGACCGCGGTTCCCGTCTACCCGCCTTTTCTCTCGGGGCCGCTCAATCAGCGCCGAACCGTGACGCGCGTGCCGATGCGGCTCGAGGCGACGAAGTGGGTGTGGGACCTGGAGCGGCTAGAGGCGGCGATCACGCCGCGCACCCGGCTGCTGCTGCTCTGCAACCCGCACAACCCGGTGGGGCGGGTGTTCTCGCGCGAAGAGCTGAGCGAGCTCGCGCGTCTCGCCGAGAAGCACGACCTGATCGTCGCCTCGGACGAAATCCACTGCGGCCTCGTGCTGGATGCAGACAAGCCTCACGTCTGCATCGCGACGCTAGGCGAGGACATTGCGGCACGAACCATCACGCTGATGGCGGCCAGCAAGACCTTCAACTTGCCGGGATTGGGCTGCGCCTTCGCGGTCGTGCCGAACGCGGTGCTTCGCGCCCGTCTCGCGCATGCCGCCGCCGGGATCGTACCGCGGGTGAACGCCATGGGTTTCGCTGCGACGCTCGCCGCCTATCGTGATAGCGCCGGCTGGCAGCTTGCGCTCGTGAACTATTTGCGCGTCAATCGCGATCTGGTTATCGAGCGCATCCGCGGGATCCCGGGCTTGTCCATCACGCCGATCGAAGCGACGTACCTAGCGTGGATAGATGTGAATGCACTGTCCATCCGCGACCCCGTGACGTTCTTTGAAAACGCCGGCGTCGGTCTATACGATGGGCGGGTATTCGGTACGGAAGGCTATGTTCGGCTGAACTTCGGCTGTCCACGGTCTCTGCTCGAGGAGGCGCTGGACCGCATGCAGCACGGCGTGACGGCACGAGGGCGTTAGTCACAGCCGCGGGCTCGCCGATACCACCACCCCTTTGTACTCCACGCCGAAGCCAGGTCCCCTCGAATGCAACATACGCCCCTTGGGAACGTCGGCGGCCACCGCCGCCGTCAGCGCAAGAAGCTGCGCGACCTCGGCGACGAGGGCACCGGCCAGGATTCTTCGAACAGGCATGATGATCTCCCCGCCGCTCAGAAACGAGCCGTCACGGTAAAGCGGAATTGACTCGGTTCGACGGGATGGAAGTGGATATCGTCGACGCCTCCCGCCGGTTCGCCGGGCAGGCGTGAGGTATAGAAGTAGCGTGATGTCGTTCGCCTGGGTGTTGAACAGGTTCAGGATGTCCAAGCGCGCGCTCCAGGTCTTGTTGAACTGGTATGCGACACGAGCATTGGCCAGGGTGCTCGGCGCTCGAGCGCACGCTGTTGTCCTCGATCAGCGGGTATGACGAGAAATAGCGCAGCTCGAAAGCGCCCGACCAATGTCCCAGATTCTGTATGGCGGCGCCGAAGTGCGCGGTCAGCAGGGATCGCACCGGGAATGTAGTCGCCGGCGTCGGGATCCAGCCGGATCAGTGCTGGTAAAGCGCGCCTTGGACAGGCTCAGCTCGAAGTCCAGCAGCAGCCAGGGAAGCGGCTGGTAGGACGCGATCCACTCGATGCCCTCCCTGCGGCTGGCGCGGCTCGGCTCCGTGGTCCCGGCGTCACCGACGAAAACCAGCTCGGACGCCTGGGTCAAGATCCAGAGCGCCAGCGAAGTCTGAACCTTCGGGATGATCTCCGTTCTGACGCCAAGCTCGGCGCCCTTGGTTCGGACCAGCGGGGTGACCGGGGTCACCGTGTCCCCCGTTTTGGGATCGACGACGGTGAACACTCCGCGAGCGTCGTTGCTATGGAAGTCGTATCCCGCGTTCACGAAGTATTCGGTCTTGGACCACGGCCCGAATATCAGGCTCATCTTGGGCGAGGTGATGTTGGCATCGGTCTGCCCCGAGTTCACGGGATTGCTGCTGGTGTCATCGAAGTTGAAGTAGTCGAACCTGATGCCCAGCACCGAGCGGAACCACCTCGTCCACTGTGTAGCGTTCTCCGCAAACACCCCGGCCGTACCTTCCCCGACCTGATCCTGCCGCGTGAGCGACACGAACGTGTCGAGCAGCCGTGTTGCTGAGAGTCACGTTGATGTCGTCATAGCGCAGCTGCAGTCCGACCCGCGTCGTGCTTTCCGCGCCCCAGAGCTTGCCGGCCCAGGCCAGGTTCGGGCGCAGTCCGTAGATCTGGCGCCGGTCGGCTTGATGGAACTGGTCACCGTTGGACGGTATCGTCGAGGAAGAAGGTGAAGTTGCTCCACAAGTCCAGGTTGTAGCCGATGACGAACGCATCGATCTGGAACTGCGGGTTGCCCAGCCCGCTCAATGGCGTGGTGCCCTCGAATGAAAGGCTGTAGCGGGTGGTCTGGCCGCCGTCGGTGGCATCGATGGCTCCGAAGCGCGGGATCAACCCCTCGTCCACGGCACGCTGCGGGATTTGATCGGTCGAGTTCCACTTCGCGTCGTACGCCATCGCGGTGATGTTGAATCCGCGCAGCGCGCTGCCCTGGCTGTAGCGCAGGACCGCGTTGTACTTGTTGAAATCCTCCGGATTTTCCCAGGGTCCGTTGGTACCCTGGTATTCGAACGCCATCAGGAGATGACCGTCTCCCACCGCTGGCGAGGCTGCCACCAGGGCCCGCGTGTAGTCATAGCTTCCCAGCGTTACCAGCGCTAAGCCAGTCGAGTAGGGTAAGACGATCGAAGTAGTGGATATGGGCCGCGCCGACGGTGGAGAAGTCACCCTCCTCGGCGTAGTACGGACCCTTCTTGAAATCGATGCGCGAGACCAGTTCCGGGATCACGAAGTTGAGGTCGGAGTAGCCTTGCCCATGCGCATTGGTGGGCAGGTTGACCGGCATGCCCGCCACATAAGTGGCGAAGTCGGTGCCGTGATCCAGGTTGTAGCCGCGCAGGAAATACTGGTTGGCTTTGCCGTCCCCGCTGTGCTGCGTGATGATCATGCCGGGGACGAACTCGAGGATTTCGCCGGGGCGCATGATCGGACGATCCTCGATGAGCTTGTAGGTCACCGAGCCTTCGCTTGCCGCGTCGGAAGTCTCGATCCCGGTCTGGTAGTGGCCGATGATCTCGACCTGCGGCGTGGTGGTTTCCTTGGCGCGGCGTCTTTCGGCTGGTGCGTCTTGCGCCGTGCGCACTTGGGGTGCATTGCCTCCTGCGGCGTCGTAACATCCTCGGCTTCCGCATCGTCGCTGCGAGGCTCGACACTGATCCCCAAGCACAACGAGCCCGCACAGGACCCAGACGATGCCGAGCGCATGGCGCGCACCAGACGCGCCGCCGAGCTTCCGCTCTTCTCCGACCCATGGCTCCTCCCTGAAAGGCCGATTGCCTCGGTCCTTCATGAGTGGGACCAGGTGCAACCGTTTGAATTCTTGCAGTGTGCCGTATGATCTTTTTGTAAGATAGCGTATTAAGAAATGTGTGTCAAAATTCATATGACTCCGAAAGGAAGCGCCTCCGGCGACGCAAGGCTGCTGCCTTTCGGATAACATCTCGCGACAACCACACCGACACCGATATGGAGCGATTCACGATCTCGTTGAGCGAATCCCTTGCGCAGCAGTTCGACGAGTTGATTCATCGCAAGGGCTACCAGAACCGGTCCGAGGCGGTGCGCGACCTCGTGCGCGCCGAGCTGGAGAGCTTCCGGCTGCAGCAGCAGGAGGCGCCCTACTGCGTGGCCTCACTGAGCTACGTCTACAATCACCACGCGCGCGACCTCGCCGAACGGCTCACCAACCTCCAGCACGAGCATCACGAGCTCGTGCTGTCCACCATGCACGTGCACCTGGATCACGACAACTGCATGGAGACCCTGATCCTGCGCGGCGCTACGCAGCAGATCAGCTCGTTCGCCAACCTGCTCATGGCCGAGTCCGAGGTCCGCCACGGCCGGCTCAATCTGGTCCCCGTGGATCTGGATCAGGAACACGGCCATGACCACGGGCACAGCCATGCGCACGGGCACGTGCACAGCCGGCCTCGGACCTAGAGCTGGATTGCATCTGTCCATCAGGCGCGTCGTGCGCGGAGCTGACTGATCTGCGACTCAGCAACCCCCGGAGCCGGAAGATGCTGAGGGCAATATTGCTGGCAACGGGGCTCGTCGCCGCTGGCGCTTTGTTGGCGGATACGCCGCAGCAGATACTGGAACGCTACGCCGTGCAGGCTCGCACCGAGGATCCGGACTTCGCCGGCTTCTCTGCCGAGCGCGGTGAAGCCTTCTACCGCGAGCCGCACGTCATCAAGGGCGCTGGGGTCTGGAGCTGCGCCTCGTGCCATCTGAAGGACCCGCGTTACTCGGTGCGCGCGCACCGTACTGACATTCCTTGCCGCGCCTGCCACGTCATCAACGACTGGGAGCACCCCGATCCAAAGCACGCCAAGAAGCGTGTAATCGATCCCTTCGCGCCGTCGGCCAACCCGATCCGCCTCACCGACGCGCATCGGGTGGACAATTTCCTCAAGCTCAATTGCCTGCTGCTGATGCGGCGCGAGTGCACTACCAGAGAGAAAGGCGACGTGATCGCATATCTGCTGACGATCGAGGGAGGGCCCAAGGGGGATCTGATCACGGTCGGGCGCAAACCGATTGGCGGCGTCGATGACGAATAGCGGGAATCAGGAGGCGACATGGCGATCGTTGCGATGAACCACTTCACCGTCCTGACCAAGGACCTGGACGCCACGCGCGACTTCTACGTTGGACTGCTGGGACTCACCGAGGGCCAACGGCCGGACCTCGGCTTCCCAGGGGTCTGGCTGTACGCGGGCGGCCAGCCCGTGCTTCACGTGATCGCCGGTCGCGCTCTGCCACCCGACCCGCGCGGCGTACTGGATCACATGGCCTTCAGCGCGAAGGACCTGCCGGTCACGGCCGCCAAGCTCAAGTCTCGCGGCATCGCCTATGATCTGCGGCGTCAGCCGGAGTCGGGCACGTGGCAGCTGTTCTGCTTCGATCCCAACGGGGCGCGCGTCGAGCTGGACTTCGATCCGAGTGAGCCGGCGCCGTAACGAAGCGTGCCCTGCTAGACGGCGCGCCCCGCGTCCGTCTTCGAACCGTCACTGCGTGGCGAACGCCGGAATCGCCTTGAACTCGTTCTGCAGAAACTCGATGAACGTGCGGACCTTCGTCGAGACGTGCCTGCCGGACGGGTAGACGGCGTTGATCTCCAGCGGCGGGAGGGCAAACTCGGGCAGCAGCGCTACCACCTCGCCGCTCGCCAGCTTGTCGTGGATCAGCCAGTCCGGCGACATCGCAACCCCGACGTTCGCCAGCAGGGCCTGGCGGATGGCCTCGCCGTTGTTGGCTTTGAAGTTGCCGCGAACGCGCACGCGGATCTCGCCCTCCGGACCCTTGAACGTCCACTCGTTCCCGCTCGAGAGATACGCGTACAGGAGGCAGCTGTGCTGCGCGAGGTCTTCGGGCCTTTCGGGAGTGCCGTGCGCGGCGAGGTATGCGGGCGTCGCCACCAGCACTCGGCGCGTGCTGCCTAGCCGACGTGCCACCAAGTTGGAGTCGGCGAGCCGGCCGATGCGCACCGCCACGTCCACGCCCTCCTCCACCAGGTCGATGTAGCGATCGCTGAGCGACAGCTCGATCGCGAGCTCCGGGTACTGCCGCTGGAATCGTAGCACCAGCGGAGCGAGGAAAATCTGGCCGAGCGCGATCGAGCCGTTGACGTGCAGCGTCCCGGTGAGCGCGGACTGCAGCTGACCAAGGGCGCCCTCGGCTTCCCGCACCTCATCGATGATGCGCCGGCAGCGCTCGTAATAGGTCGCACCGGCCTCGGTCAAGCTGAGGCTGCGCGTCGAGCGGTTGAGCAGCCGCGTCCGCAGCTGCTTCTCCAGCGCGGTGAGCTGCTTGCTGATGGTGGGCTGCGTAGTCCCCAGCTGGCGCGCCACCGCGGAGAAGTTGCCGGTTTCCACGATGCGCACGAACATCTCCATCGCCCCCAGGCGATCCATCTGTCCTCCACGGACGCAAAGGCGGCAATGATAAAGCGAGGCGGCGGGCAGCACCAGCCAAGCCGCACGCTGCCCAGAGAGACCGAGCGATTTGGGTCGCGCACGTGAGAATAGATCAGAGCTTCCCCTAGGCTGTCTTCCGGTTGCGCGCATCCCCGGGCAGCAGACCTGCTTCCGCAAGCGCCCGTCTGATTCGCTCGATTTCCTCCGCCCCGATCTTCACCAGAGGTGGACGCACCACGGCGCGCGGGAGTTTCCCGAGCAGGACCAGCGCTTCCTTCATGCGGTTGTGCATGTCCACCCACGGTTGCGCGTAGAACACCTCCGACGGTGGGCCAGATGCGTTCGTCGATGGCTCGGGCGGCTGGCCAGGTCATTCGCCTGTACGGCGCGGAACAACCGGGCCTGCAGCTCGGCGATGACCGAGCCGCTCCCCGACAACAGTCCGTCGCACCCCAGCACGAGCGAGCTCATGAGCCAGGCGCTGTGGGTGGTGAGGACGTGCACCGGAGGCGTCAGTGCGTGCAGCGTGCGGATCTGCTGCTCGTGCAATTGGGGATTCATGCACCAGTCCTTGATTGCCCGCACCGTCGGCACAGTCTCGATGATCTCGAGCAATGTGGACAAGGGATACCCTTGGCCGCCCGCCAGCGGATACTGAAACGCGATCAGCGGAAGGTCTGTGACCTCTGCGATGCGTCGGAAGTGCTCCACAGCCATCTCCGGACGCTGACCCAAGGTGTAGACGCCCGGCGGGAACACCAGCAGTGCCGATGCGCCGCCCTCGTGCGCCATTCGCGCGATACGCTGCTGCCTCGAGGCTGCCATCCGCGTACACTCCGTTGATCAAGGGAAGCCGGGAGCCCACCTCGTCTTGCGCAATTTCGAGAACGCGCCGCTGTTCGTCGAGCGTGCAGGAGGCGACCTCCGAGGAATGTGCATTGATCGTCAGAGCCGAAAGGCCCTCGACTCGCGCTACGTCACGCAGATGAGCGCGATAGGACGGCTCGTCGATCGACAGGTCTTCTTGAAACGGCAGCAGCACCGCCGGGATAACGCCCTGCGGAACGAAGCTGCGATGTCTGGCCATTGCTCTCTCCTGTAGAAACCCTGATCGACGTTTGCGGCGCAACGATACATCGCCATGCTATCCGAGCCTCGCGCGTGTCGCTTCGATGTATGCATCGTGTACGTCTTGGCCAAAGCAGACCAGGTAGATCTTTTCGAGGCTGGAGTCCTGCTCCAGGAATGCGGCGGTCTCGCGCACGGCGATTCGCGCGGCGCCGTCCAGAGGATAGCCGTAAGCACCACAGCTGATGGCTGGAAAGGCGATGGTGCGGACCCCGTGCTTTGAGGCCAGCGCAAGCGAGTTCCGATAGCAGGCCGCGAGCGTTTCGGCTTCGCCACGCTCGCCGCCCGACCATACCGGACCCACGGTATGGATGACGTGACGGGCGGGCAGACGATACCCGCGCGTGATCTTGGCCTGCCCCGCCGGGCAGCCGTTCAGCTTGCGGCATTCCGCAAGCAGATCCGGTCCGGCAGCGCGATGGATCGCGCCGTCTACACCGCCCCCGCCGAGCAACGACGAGTTGGCGGCGTTGACGATGGCGTCCACGGCCAGAGTCACGATGTTCGCGCGCGAGACCTCGAGCCGTTGCGCCAGCCCCGGAACTTCATGCATTGTTCGGAACCCCCAAGTGCATCCATTATAATCGCGCTGATACTGCGATTTCGGGACTGATATCGACGCCGCTGCACGATCCCGACGGGAGACCTTCGCCATGCCACTTTCTCGCGTCATTCTATTGCTGTCCATCGCCGCTGTAGTCAGCGCCTGCAAGAGTGCACCCGTCACTGGGCGTAAGCAACTCATGATCGTGTCCGAGTCGCAGGCGATCAGCGCCTCCAAGGAGGCTTACTCGCAGACTCTGGCCCCGCTGCAAAAGCAAGGGAAGGTCAACGATGACCCGGCGCTCAAGGCGCGCGTGGACATGATCACCGCGCGTCTGGTAGCGCAGGCGATCAAGTATCGACCCGAGACCGCGACGTGGGACTGGCAGGTGGCGGTGATCGATGACCCCAAGACGCTCAATGCGTGGTGCATGGCCGGTGGACGCATGGCCATCTACACCGGCCTCATCCAAAAGCTGAACCTCACCGACGACGAGATCGCACAGGTGATGGGACATGAGATCGCGCACGCGCTCGCCCAGCACACCGCGGAGCGGATGTCGATGGCAGTGGCCCAGCAGACCGGTCTGTCCATCGCCAGCGCAGTGCTGGGAGGCGGCGCAACAGGTCAGACGGCACTGCAGGGCGCCGCCATAGCGACTACGGTCGGCGTGCAGCTGCCCAACAATCGTACCCAGGAAGCAGAAGCGGACCGCATCGGCATCGAGCTGGCCGCGAAGGCAGGATACGATCCACATGCCGCCCCGAAGTTGTGGGAAAAAATGCTGGCCGCCACCGGCGAGAAAGGGAAGGCCGACTGGCTGAGCACCCATCCCGCGAGCGAGAAGCGGTTGCAGTCCCTCGCAGCGTTAGTCCCGCAGATGATGCCTTACTACGAAGACAAATCTCTGCGTCCGGTCTACAAGTTCAAGACCGCGATGGCGCTGGACGCACATGCTGCAAGCATAGTGCGCCGAGACACCATCTGCGCGGATTCAAAGCGCGCTCAACGTCGCGGATTCCCGGACCTCGGCTCGCTTGCCTGAGTCGCGCCTGTCGCGGCGCGACTCGGCCCAAGTTGGAATGTGCCGTGTCTGGCCCGGTCGACTGACGTTACTCGAAGCAATGAGTCGGTCTGTGGACAACTCTGTGGGTAAAGGCTGCTCTTTCGGCTGGACTCAGCCGCGTGGCACTGAGAGCGACAGCAGCCTGCCTTCGGTCAACCCTGCTTTTCTTTTACCAATCAGGCCACTAGCTGATAGTCACGATGAGGTACGGGTTCCTCCGCATTCTTCACGCGTTACTTGAAGTAGTGTGCATAAGCGGCACGCCGATTTCCCCGCAAGCCCAATAACGGCGGCCTCTTTCGCTACCTCGCTCCGCGCACAAAGTATGTTGGCATGCGCCCCGACTGATGCGCGCGCGAGTCGCGCGCCACACCTCTAGGCCCGCGTGGGCGCCTCCCAACGTCCGTAGCGCAATGCACTGACGTCTAGCTTGAGCGATGGATCTCCCGCAGCCTTCATCAACGCGCCCCGCTCGTACCGATAGCTGTCGAGCCGCCACTGTTTCAGAATGTTCATCGCGAGCGAGAAATCGGAATAGTTCAATTGATACAATTTGTTCAAATCGAAGTGCTCGCCCGAGTCGAGCGATCTGATCAAATCACACAAAGTGCTCGACGTCGGATCTTGTGGTTGAGAGTGAATTTTTTTGATCGCCTCATGCAGCGCGTCCATAAGGTCTCCGCTTTGTTGGCATCGGGAGCGGAACTCTACCGGCGGATCGCAGCGCACGTCAAACGAATTTAGAAGCCATTGATATTCTGTGATCTCAAATGTGACATTAGCCGTATATACAGTGATGCTGCAAAACGACAGTAGGCTTTCACTTAGTCGCCTGAAGTTTGGACAGCTCGAGTTGATTCACGGTGGGTTGCGAGCGGCTGATCATCGCTTCCTTGTAGCTGCGCTCAATCTCTTGCGCGCGCCGCAGGCGCATCTGAGCGACGATCGCGTCGTGCACTTCGGACAGCGGGCGTGTCGACGGCGGTTTCTTGTCCACCAGCTTCACGATATGCCAGCCGGTTGGCGTACGGATCGGCGCACTCACGTCGCCCTTCTCCATCTTCTCTACCGCTGCGCGGATCTCCGGAAGGATCTGCGTCTCCGGCACCCAGCCCAAGTCCCCGCCTTTGGGCGCTGTGTCCTTGTGCTCCGAGTTCTCCTTCGCCAGCTGGGCGAAATCGGCCCCCTTGACTCGCGCCTTGGCAGCCAGGTCCGCAGCCTTTTTCTGAGCAGCGGCCGCAGCTTGCTTTTCGGTATTCTCGGGCACGGCTAGGAAAATCTGCGCGAGGTTGTACTGCGCGGGCACAGCGAAGGCGCTCCGGTTCGCCTCGTAGGCTTTCTTAACTTCGTCCTCAGACGGGTAGCCCGCCGGCGGGCGCGCGACGTCGCTCATGTAGACCTGCAGCAGCGCCTGCTCCTTGGCCCGCTCGATCAGGAACGCCACCTCTGGCTTCTTGTCCCAGCCCTTTGCCTTCGCCTCCATCAGCAACGACTGCCGCACCAGCTCGCTGCGCACAAGGCGGTCGAGCTCGTTCAACCCGCTCGTGATCTGCTGGCGCACCTCAGGCGGCTGTGCGTCGATGAGGCGCTGCATCTCCGAGGTCCTGACCTCTACGCTGCCCATCTTGCCCACCACCACGTCCTGCGCCGCGGCCTGCTGCCCACACGCGCCGCCGATCCAGCATAGGGCCAGCCACAGCCCACCCGTTCGCATCTTCACTAGACATCTCTCCTTCTGGTTGCAGTAGCTGATGGCCACCGGGGGCGCGTTGGCGCTCCGAGAATCGACACGGCGAAAGAGAAACTCACCGCGGCGCGCCGCGCCACACGGATCTAGGCTAGTTGTCTCGACTGCAGACCGCTTACGTATGATTCGTACGCCTGTCTGAGGCCCTGCTCCAAAGGCGTGTTCGCGGTCCAGCCCAGCGCAGTCAGACGTCGGACATCCATGACCTTCCTGGGCGTGCCATCTGGCCTTGAGCGATCGTACACAAATGCCCCCTCGTACTGCGCGACCCTCGCGATCAGCTCGGCTAGCTCGCGGATAGTGATCTCCTCGCCGGTCCCGACGTTGATGTGCGACTCCTCGGAATAGTGTTTCATCACGAATACCAGAGCATCGGCCAGATCGTCCACGTACAAGAACTCGCGTCGCGGCGTCCCGCTCCCCCAGATCTCGACGGTGGAGGCACCGATCTGCTTCGCCCGATGAATCTTCATCTGCAGCGCAGCCACCACATGGCCCTGCTCCGGATCGTAGTTGTCTCCCGGGCCGTACAGGTTGGTCGGCATCGCCGAGATAAAGTCGCAACCGTACTGCCTGCGGTAAGCCTGACACAGCTTGATCCCCGCAATCTTGGCGACCGCATACCACGCATTAGTGGGTTCGAGCGGACCGCTCAGCAGCGCGTCTTCGGTCAGCGGCTGCGGAGCGAGTTTCGGATACACGCACGACGAACCCAAGAACAGCAGCTTCTCGACCCCTGCCTTCCAGGAGCCATGGACGATATTGGTCTCGATCGCGAGATTGTCGTAGAGGAACTCTGCGGGGCGAGTGTCGTTGGCCACGATCCCGCCGACGGTCGCCGCGGCCACGAATACCACCTGCGGCCGCTTCGCCTGCATCCAGGCCTCGACTGTGCGCTGGTCGCGCAGATCCAGTTCTTGACGGGTCACCGTGATAAGCTCGCAGCCCTCGCCGGCCAGGCGCCGAACTACAGCAGAGCCGGCCATGCCTCGATGGCCTGCGACCCACACGCGTTTTCCTTCCAGAGAGAAGCTCACAGTCACTGCAGACGAGATGACCTTGTATGTGTATTACGTGCTTTCGCTGGTTGCCGACCTCATTATTTTTCTCCTGCTGTTGCGCTGAGGGGCTGCGCAGCGGGCGCCGTTTCGGCGGGCGCTGCGGCGGGTTTCTGCTCGCGGCTCCCTGCGTTTGTCGCAAAGTCCCCGACGTATTGGATCTTCGCTGCTGTGCGCAGGCGCTTCATCTCTTCGGTGGATAGATCCAGGCGCTTGCGGTTCTGCAGGAACTGCTCGATGTACGGGCCAGACTGCTCCTCGGTCAGAGGCGCGTTCTGAGACTTGTCGAGCTGGGAGACGACGATAGCGTTGCCACGCGGCATGATGAGAAGATCGCCATCTTTCATCCGATATATTCTTCCCACCAGCTCCATCGGCAGCTGCTCGGCGGTCTGAGTGGTAAGGTTGGCCTGGAACTTGATGTTGCGCGACTGCAGCCAGTTGGCCAACTGGGTCATGATCTTGCTCTTGTCGCGCTGCTTGTCGAGGCGGTCCAGCTCGGCCCGCAGCGTGGGCTGGAACTCGGCTGGCGCGGCGATAGCCAACTCCTTGAAGCGATACACGCGCCGATCGTGAAACAGCTCCGGGTGCTCCGAGTAGAACGCCTTGACCTGGTCGGGAGTGGTCTTGGGCGCGCCTTGCATGACCTGTTCGAGGTACGCCTGCGCCAGGATTTGGCGTTTGGCAGCCTCGATTGCAGACCTGCACACGCGGCTCGCGGTCGAGCTTCTTCTGGACCGCTTGCTGGACCAAGAGCTGTTGGTCGATCAGCCGCTCGAGCACTTGATGCTGCGCCTGCTTCTGTTGCCCCTCTGGGATGTTTCCCGCGCGCGTCAGCGCCTGATTGATCTGCTGCACCGTGACTTCGTCACCGTTCACCTTGGCTGCGACCTGACTGGCTGTCTTGTCGTCGCCTCCCGATCCGCAGCCCTGCAGGACGAGCGCGAACACCAAGATCCAGGCGGTCTTGCTCTCGCATCTGAACGGGAAAAGCACAGGGGGCTCCAGTCGTTTTCTGAGCTTGCGCGCCGACATATCCGCGTAGGTGTGCCTCGGCAAAAAAACGTCCGCAGGCTCGCGCGGGGGAATTACCTCTCGACTGCACGGGATGCTATCACACGGATCAACCCCTTGAAAATCCCGCGCTGCCCTCACCTCCATGCTCCACTCCACATCCCTTCCCCACGCTAACGACTGGCCCACGAAGCCTGGTGTAAGGCCTCACCTCCTTCGCACCGCGAGGTCGCCAGCGGCGCTGCCAACTCCTCTTTCTTTTCGCAGTCATGTCGCGTGTGAGCTCGCTGCGTTGCTCTTGTTGGCTCTCCTGAGCCCGCCGGCCATGCCACAGGAAATGCCGCGATCCGCCAGCGCTGCTGGTTCCATCGATCACACAAACATCGCCGTGATCATCAACGCTGCCGATCCGTTGAGCGTGACTGTCGGCGAGTACTATGCACACGCCCGGCGCATTCCGGCGGTCAACGTTATCCGTGTGAGCTTTCCTGGCGGCGCGCCCCTGAGATCAAAGCGCTGATCGACCGCGGTGTCCAGTCGGACGGGACCTTTCCCCGAGGAACCGCCTATTTGCTCCTCACCGCAGACAAGGCGCGGGACAGCCGGGTTCCGGTGTATCCAACGGTGAAAAGCGTCACAGCCGGGTTGGTCAACATCGAGATTCTTCGGCAAGACAGGCTCACGCACCGCGAGGACGTGATGTTTTACTTCACCGGTTCGGCATCCGTGGCAGGGCTGGACACGCTGCGTTTCCTGCCCGGTGCAATTGCCGATCATCTCACCTCCTTCGGCGGGATGCTCACAGACAGCAACCAGATGAGTGCTCTGAGATGGCTCGAGGCGGGCGCCACCGGTAGCTATGGAACGGTCGTGGAACCCTGCAACTTTCCGCAGAAATTCGCCAACCCGGCGATTGTGATCGGTCGATACGTCGCGGGAGCCACGTTGATCGAAGCCTACTGGAAGAGCGTCGCGTGGCCGGGGCAAGGCGTGTTTGTGGGTGAGCCGCTGGCAGCGCCGTTCATGCCTAGAAGGTGAGCCGGACGCTGATCTCGACTCTACGACCCTCTGCAGGCCGCTGACACCTACAGGTTGCACATCGACCTTCGTTGCGTGTTGCACTTGCCGCAGGCTCTGTTGTTCCCCCTACGGCTGTGAGCGTTGCGCCTCCGGCCGCGCGACTGGGGCTGCCGGCTGAGCCGGACTCACCGCCCCGAGCGGTGGCAAACCAGAGGTGGGCGATGGCGGCGAGGGTGGAGTCCCGCCTTGAGTAGCTGCTACGGATTCTCCCGAATAGACGAACTTCCACTCCCCGTAACTCGACGCCTCTGCGAACGACTCCAGACCCGCTGCGAAGCCGGCCTTCTTTATAGGAGCGCCCGGCGCCAAGCTGTAGACGCCGACGATGAAGTCGCCGTTCTTCACGAGTCCCCAGTTCGGCTCGCCGGTGAAGGGGTCCCGGTATATCTGCCTGAGATGCCGCCGCAGGTTTGGAAACCGTGGGTCTTCCAACAGGTCCCCAAGGCGCTTGGGATATTGGGCGCCACCCGGTGAACTCTTGACGTAGCTGTTTATGGCATCGCGAAACTGAAGTCCGGTCCATAACAGTTGCTGCTCCTTGTCGCGCGTCGATGTGGTCGTCCATATCGTCGACACGGCCCCGAGGGTAAGGCCGACGATTGCCACTAGGATCAGCAGCGCGATCAGGGCGTAGCCGCCAAGGTTGCCTGGAGGCGCGCAACGTCGAAAGACGAAGTTGGACAAGACCGGTCGCACGGCGGTCACATCCGAATCAGTCTTGAGCTCGAACCAAAAGCTGAGCGGCGTCATATCTGGATCGTCCCGGTTTGGCTCACCACAGGGCGACACAATCGGGTAGCTTCTACCAGGCAGAAAAGACAACGCTCATGGGGCACGTACGCCCGCTACAAGTCTGCAAACGGCTTGCCGTCCTGGCTCTTGCCGTCGGCGCCGCTCTTGACGTCGTACACCGTGCCCTTGGCCTCGCTGTCGCTCGGGGGCATCAGCTTCCAGGTGCTCACGCTCTCGGTGATCGGGTCCACGGGCACGCTGCGGATGTAGCGCAGCGTGACCAGCTCCTCCAGCGAGTCGGGGTAGCGACCCTTGTCGCCGTGGAACTTGTCTATCGCGTCACGCATGACCGCCAAGTCCTGCTTCAGCGTCGCTTCCTTTGCCCGCTCGATATGAGCAAAGTAACGCGGCACCGCGATGGTTATGAGCAGCGCGAGGATAGCCAGGACGATGATGAGCTCGATGAGAGTAAAGGCGTGCTGCGTCAGACGCAGCCAGTGGTGGCCTGCGTCGCCCCACGCTCTGCACGCTGCGCGCGGCCAGACTCGGCCGGTATTGAGCACCGCCTTTGTCCTGGATTCCGCTTGCCGCTGCAGCCAGGCTGCCCGCTGCTTGCCTATTCCTGGTCACCGCTCACCACTGCTTGTACGGGACGCCGTTGAGCCCCTTGCCGGTCGACAGCGAGTACACGTCGAATACATCCTTGCCCTCGCGCGGATCGTCGGGTGGGCTGTCGTAGCTGCGCAGGCCCCACGTCTTCTCGGCAGGCGCTTCCGCGTCGGTGAAGAACGGGTCGCGCGGGATGCGGCGCAGGAAGTAGATCTTGCGCTTCTCCGGGTCTTTCTCGTTGGCAACACCGCCGGCCAGAACTTCCAGCGACGGCGGATAGCCGCTTTCGTCGGCCTTCCTGGCGACGCGTCCTTCGTCGGCGGCCTGCTTGTAGGCGTCGATGGCGGTCCGGATATCGCGCAGCGCAGCGCGCAGGTCCTGCTCCTTGGCGCGCTGGTTAGCCAGCTCGGCAAGGGGCATGAGACCCGCGACCAGGATGGCGATGATGGCCACGACTATCACGCAGCTCTATCAGGGTAAAGCCGCGCCGCATCATTGACGAGTCGTCGCGCTTCACCGTCGCGATCACGGCGTGATGGTGATGTCTACAGGAGCAGGCGCCAGCATGGGGAGAGTCGCGCCGGCGGCATCGAGCCCAACGACCTGCTCCGCGCGCAACTGCGCTCTGGCCCTGCTGCGCCACGACCTTGAAGCGCACGGAAGCGCTGCCATCCACTTTGAGCGGCAGTCGGCCCGGTGCGGACACGGCTGCACCGATCGGCTCCAGTTGCGTCGGGTCGAAGGCCAGCTCGAGGCGCGCGCTGACCGCTGCTGTGCCGGGCGGCAATCCGACGGAGACCAGGAACTCGTTCCCGGTCTTGGCCGCGAGCGGCGCAGCCATCAGCAGCGCGGGCATGGGCTCAACCGGCGCCGCCTCTGCGCCGCCGCGGGCGCTCCTGGCAGCGGCGCAGCGGGGCGGCCGGGTGCAGCGCCACCCTGCTGAGGGCGCCAGCGCGAGCGCACCGGGGGACGTCTGCGCGATGCGCAGCGGCGGGCTCCCGATCGACGAGTCGGTGCCCACCGGCGTATCCAGCACCGCGCTCTGCGGCCAGTTGATGCTGCGCACGATGCGAGGCGTGATCAGGAGGATGATTTCGGTTTTCTCGCGATCGTCGGTCTGATTCCTGAACAAGCGCCCCACGATCGGAATGTCGCCCAGGCCGGGGACCTTCTGCGCGCTGACGCGATCGTCGTCCTGGATGAGCCCAGCCAGAATCGCGGTTTCGCCGTTCTTGATTTGAAGCACGGTCGCCGCGTTGCGTGTGCCGAGCTGGTAGGCGACGGTGCCGCTGATGTTCAGCGTCTGCGTGATGTTGCTGACCTCCAGCCCGACCTTGATCGCGACCTCGTCGCGCAGATAGATGTTGGGCTCCACGTCGAGCTTCAGCCCGACGTCCAGGTAGCTGACCGAGGAGGAGACGCCGACGTTGGCGGTAGATGTGGTGGTGATGACCGGAACCTTCTGGCCGATGTGGACTTTGGCCTTCTCCCGGTTTTTCACGCGAACCTTGGGGTTGGCCAGCAGTCTATTGTCGCTGTCCGTGCGCCAGCAGGTTGACAACGATCGCCGGGTTGGCGGTAAACCACACGAGGCCGTTCGTAGTATTCAAGGGAATGTTGGCGGGCGGTGTCGTCGTCCCCGTGCCCGGCGTGCTGCCGGTAGAGAGCGCCGGATTCCCGTAGCTGAGGCTCGTCGGCCACTGGATACCCAGCGTCTGCATCCGCGTGCGCGAGACCTCCAGTACCTCCAGCTCGAGCATCACCTCGGGCTCGGCGAGATCCAGCGACCGCACCAGCCTGTCCACCACGTTCACCGCCTCGGGCGTGTCCTTGACCACCATCAGGTTGAGCTTCTCGTCGATGAACACGTCCTGGGTCTTGACCATGCCCTTCACCAGGTTCACCGCCTGCTTCACGTCGGCGTTGGCCAGGTAGAAGCTGCGCACCACCAGCTCCCGGTATTCCTTCTGCTTGGCCGGAGTGTTGGGATAGATCAGCACGGAGTTCTCGTTGAGCAGCTTGCGGTCGAGCTGATTGGTGACCAGGATCAGCTTGACCACGTCGTCGAGCGAGGTGTTGCGCACGAAGATGTTGATCTTGGTGTCGGCGCGCACATCGCGATCGAAGACGAAGTTGATGCCCGAGGTGCGCGAGATGACCTCGAACACGGACTTCAGGGTGGCGTCGCGAAACTCCAGCGTGATGGGTTTGCTGAAGGCCGATTTCAGAACCGGCGGCGCCGATGCCGCCGCGGCGGCCCTCCTCTCGTAGATGCGGCTGAGCAAGGCGCGCGCCTCGCACCAGCTCGGGATCCTGCGCCAGCACCGCCTTGAGAGTCTGCTCCGCCCGGTCCAGCGAACCCGCATCCACGTCCGCACGCGCGACCTGGATGGCAGCGAGGTTCTTGCGCCTCTGCTCGATCAAGGCAAGCCCCGCTGCGCCGCCTTGTTGACGGGGTCATAGCGCAAAGCTTGCCGGTAGTCGGCCTCGGCCTTGTCCAGCTCTCCGGAGCCGCGGAACAGGTCGCCTTCGGCCACCCAGCGTTGCGACCACGAGCGCCTTGTCCTGCTCGTAGGTCTGCCGATACTCGAAGTTGTTGGGCGCGGCCTTCACCGCCTCCTCCAGCTTGGCCAGCGCACCGACCCTGTCGCCAGCGGCCATCATCTCCCGCCCTTGCTCGTAGGAGAGCCAGCCGGCGCACGAAGCCAGGAGGCAACAGACAGACGATAGCCAACAGCGGTGACGAGGCGTGCATCACGGGGCTCCGATGGAAAGCGTCTGTCGCTGGCTGAGCGGCAGATAGGTCAGCACCACTGCGCTGTCGCTCACCTCCTCCAGCTTGTAGGTGTTGTCGATCACGTCGCCCGGCTTCACCACGAGATTGCGGTCGCCCATCGCGAGGAACACCGTTGCTGTCGCGATCCTCGGCCAGCCGGCCGATGTAGGCGAACGGCAGCGGCGGCGCCTGCGGTGGAGGCGGGGGCGGCGCTGCGAGCGCCGCCGCGGCCGGCGATCGCCTTTACCTTGGCTGGGGCAGGCCGGAAGCTGCGCGGGCCAAACGGGTCGCCGTTCGGGCTCCGCGACCGGCGCGCGCCGCAGCTTGCTGAGATCCAGCGCCGGCGTCTGCTGCAGTGGCGGTTGCTGGCCTCGGACTCGGCCTGTGCCCGCGGCGTCGGCCTCCGCCACCGCGCCTGCGCTCGCCTCGGTCATATCGGTGAGCTTGTCGGCCCAGCGCACCGCCGCCAACGTGAGGGCCAGCGCGCCGATCAGCAGCGCTGCGCGCAACTTGGGATTCACTCTCATCACTGCGCTCCCAGGAACAGAGCTGAAGCGCACCCTGGCCTCCAGCTCGGGCTGATCGACGGATTCGCGCTTGAGCGTCAGCTCGTCCAGCGCCGCCGACGGCACCGCTTCCAGCACGTCGTTGACGAAACCGCGCACTCTGGCGTAGTCACCGCTGACCGGCAGCGTCACCTGATAGCGCGCCAGGCGAAAGTCCGCTTCGCGGCTGAGCTTGTATTCGCCTTTCTCCAGCAGCAGCTGATTCTGCATGGCAGCGCGCTGGATGCGCCCCAGCAGTTCCGGTACGTTCTCCGTCAGCGGAAAGAAGGCGTAGAAGTTCGACAGCTGACTGCGCCCGCTGGCAGAAGCGTTCGACGGCCCCGCGCTGACCCAGGCGCGCGCTGAGGTTCGCCACCTCCTCGTTCAAGCGCACGCAGGCGCTGCCGCTCGGATTGAATGCCCACGCGCGTGAGCCCCGCGGTGAACAGGACGAGCGCCAACCCGGCCAGCCCCGGCCAGCGCAGCTTGATGAGCGCGCGCTTGACGGTCCATGCGGCGCGGGACGTGAACAGGCTGCGCGCTCATCGGCTCCTCCTGCCAGCCCGCGGACAGCGTGAAGGCGACCGGCTGTCCCGGCTCCTTGCTCTTCATCTCGTGGCTGACCAGCACCACGTCGCGCAGCCGCTTGGTGCGCTCCAGCCGCCCCATGTACGCGAGCACCGCAGGCAGGCTGCGCGCCTCGCCGCCGATCAGCACGCTGCGGCTGCGCGGTCGGGCTGCACCGCCAGCAGCGCGACGTTGCCGTTCTCGGCCGATTCGATGGCCGCGAACAGCTCACCCCACGGCACGTTCATCAGCTGCAGCACCGCGTTCGCCTTCTTGATCTGCTCGCGCACCTCGGGGGTGTCGGAGTCCCGCTCTGAGATAGCGGGCAGGGAGCGGCTCGCGATACCGCGCAGCGTGGCCAGCCGCGCCTCGCGCGCAGCCACTTCGCGCGCGAGGTGACTTTGATAGGACATCGCGGCAACCGCAGCCATCGCACCGAGCGACCAGCAGCCACGGGCCCAAGCGCGAGCCGCGACCGGTCGGTTGCAAGAAAGTCGAGCTGTACCGCACGCACCGTCATGGTCGCAAAGCCTCGGTGTCGAAGTCGGTGTTCAACCCCCGCTGCGACCAGTTGCGCGATCCGCTGCCGGTCTCTGGCGAGAGCCGCCCTCGGCGAGGCGGACCACCCGCCAGCCCGGCACTGCGAACGGAGCCATGCCAGGCGGATCGTCTGCGCACAGATACAGCACCCCGCCCTCGGTTGCGTCGCCCACCGCTGCTTCCTGCTTGAGCAGCGTCGGCAAGCGCCTCGGCAACGGGCCGTCGATGCGGCGGCTGCGCACCGCCTGCCAGCCGCCGCGCGAGCGGAACGCAAGGCTGACCCGCCCAGGCTCGGCGGCCGCGAGGCAGAACTCCGGCGCCTTGAGCGCCGAGCGGTGGCGGTTGATGCAGTCCGCCAGCGACGGGATCAGCGCCGCGAGCTGCCCCCCTGCGCGCGCCACGACCTCGCGCAGCGAGGAAGCCAGCGCCCGATCCACAGCGCAGGCGAAGGACGCCTGGCCCGCCGGCTGCTCGTCCAGGCACAGGTCCCAGGCGTCGGCGAGATGCCCGTAGAGATCGCGGAACGCCAGCCGCGCGAAGCCCAGCCGCTCGCTGTCGCCAACCAGTCCCTCGCTCCAGGGAATGAGCAGGTAGCGCACGAAGTGGTCCGACAGCACGATCTCGACGCGCCCAACTCGCCCTCGCGGCTCACGCAGCGCCGCAGTCGAGAGTGTCAACGGCTGCGCGCCAGGGTTCGGGTGGATTTTCGCGGCTGCCCGCGCCGGCCTCGACCGGGATCGCGCGGGCGAGAGCTCCGCGCGAGCGCGGAACCAGCCCGCGTCGCACCAGGCCGCACTGACGCGGGCCGCAGCTCCACGCGCAAGCGCTGACCGGGTAGACGGGTTACCCAACCAGCGTGACACGGTTGATCTCCTGCAAGCGTGCTGTCGCCCGCTGCGCACCACCTCGAGCGCCGCCTCGCGCAGGAAGCGCGTGCCTGCGCGCCGCGCGGCCTCCTTGACGCGCCGGATCGGCTCGCGCGCGGCGATCAGCTCGCGGATCTCGTCGTTGAGCACCATGATCTCGGCGATCGCCTTGCGGCCGCGGAAGCCGGTGCCGCGGCAGTGGCCGCAGCCGCGCCCCGCGCGCAGGTCGCCAGCCCTGCACCTGCTCGGCGGTGAGGCCCGACTCGGCCAGCAGCTGCGCGTCCGGCTCCACGTCTTGCGCGCAGTGGGTGCAGTTCACGCGCACCAGCCGCTGCGCGGCGATGCCGTTGAGCGCCGAGACGAAGCTGTACGGGTCCACGCCCATGTGCATGAAGCGGCCGATCACGTCGAACACGTTGTTGGCGTGCACGGTGGTGAACACGAGATGCCCGGTGAGCGCGGCCTGCACCGCGATCTGCGCGGTCTCGGGGTCGCGGATCTCGCCCACCATGATCTTGTCCGGGTCGTGGCGCAGGATCGAGCGCAGCCCGCGCGCGAAGGTGAGGCCCTTCTTCTCGTTCACCGGGATCTGCAGCACGCCGGGGAGCTGGTACTCGACCGGGTCCTCGATGGTGATGATCTTGTCGAAGCCGTGGTTGATCTCGGAGATCGCGGCGTACAGCGTGGTGGTCTTGCCGCTGCCGGTGGGGCCCGGTGACGAGCAGCATGCCGTAGGGCTCGCTCGACAGGCGCCGCAGCATCGCGGCGGCGTGCGCGTCGAAGCCGAGCGCGTCCAGCGATTCAAGCCCCTTGACGTGGTCGGTCAGGCTCTGCTTGTCGAGAATACGCAGCACCGCGTCCTCGCCGAAGATGCTGGGCATGATCGACACGCGGAAGTCGATCTCGCGGCCCTGGGCCAGCACCTTGAAGCGGCCGTCCTGCGGCATGCGCCGCTCGGCGATGTCGAGCTCGGCCATCACCTTGATGCGCGAGATCACCTGCTCGGCCATGTCCAGGCCCTGCGCCGTGCCCATCATGCTGAGCACGCCGTCCAGCCGGTACTTGATGACCAGCTGCGTGGCGGTGGTCTCCAGGTGGATGTCGCTGGCGCCGGCTCTCGAGCGCGTCGTACAGCGTGGAGTGCACCAGCCGCACCACCGGGCTTCGCGTCTTCGCTGATGGCTCTTCAGCGACAGCTCCTCCAGGCGGCTGCGGCCGCCCTCCTCGCGCGCCGCCTCGGTCAGCACCGAGTCCATCGCGCGCATGGTCTCGCCGTAGCGCGCCAGGTAGGCCGACGACATCCGCCGCGTGCGCCAGACACCATTGGATGGCGCAGGGGATGCGCTCCTCGGCCCACGGCCGCAGCGCCGCGTCGAACGGATCGCCGAACGCGAGCACCAGCTCGCCGTCCGGCGTGCGCAGCAGCACGCAGCCGTGCGCCAGCGCCTCCGTATAGGGCAGCAGGTCGAAGGCCGGCTCGAGGCTGTCCAGCTCGGCCATCGAGCACCACGTCGTAGCCGAGCGTGGCCGCCAGCGCTGCAACGAAGCGCCTCGGGCGGCAGCCCGGACGGCTCCTCGAGCATCTCGACGGCGCGCTTGCCGCTCGCCTGCGCGCGGCTGCGCGCCCGCGCGATGTCCTCGGGCAGGATGAGCGGCGCCGATTCCAGCTCGCGCGGGTTCATTGCATGCTCCCGGCCAGCTCGAAGATCGGGAAGTACATCAGCACCACGATGCCGCCGATCACCACGCCGATCACGCGCCATCAGCAGCGGCTCGAAGATGCGCGTGAAGCGCTCGACCCAGCGCGCCAGCTCCTCTTCGTGGAACGCGGCGATGCGCTCCATCATCTCGCCCATCTGGCCGGTGCGCTCGCCCACACGCAGCATGCGCAGCGCCACCGGCGTGGTCAGCGCCTGCGCGTCCAGCGACACCGAGATCGGCTGCCCTTCGCGGATGCTGCGCGTAGCCAGCGTCCAGCCGCTGCCGCAGCTGCTGATCGAGCAGCCCCGACACCATGCCCAGCGCCTGCGTCACCGGCGTGCCACCGGCCAGCAGCATGCCCACGGTGCGGTAGAAGCGCGTGAGCTGGTACACGCGCACGCGCTCGCCGACTGCCGGGATGCGCACGATCTGGCGGCGATCCAGCGGTTGGCGGACGGCTGCCGCAGCCACAGCACGATCCCGACGACGGCGGCGACCAGCAGCCCGAGGAGCAATACCCCGCGCTTCTCGACGAACGCGCCCCAGGCCATCAGCAGGCGCGTAAGCCAGGGCAGATCTCCGCCGATGTCCTCGTAGATGTGGGAGAAGCGCGGCACCACGTACCCGAGCAGGAACAGGCAGACCAAGCCCCCGACGACGATCAGGATCACCGGATAGATCGAGGCGCTCACCAGGTGCTTCTTCACGCCGTCGAGCTGGGTCTGGTAGGCGACGTAGCGTCCGAGCGCCTCGGGCAGGCTGCCGGTGCGCTCGCTCGCGCGCACGGTCGCGACGTACAGGTCGGGGAAGGTCTGCGGAAACGCCTGCAGCGAAGACGAAAAGGATTGGCCTTCTTGAGGCGCTGGGCGAGGCCCGCGAGCACGGTCGCGGTGCGCGCCGCGCGATTCCTTCTCTGCCAGCGTCTCGATCGCCTCCAGCAAGCTGATGCCGGAGCGCAGCAGCGCCAGCAGCTCCTGCGTGAACAGCACCAGCGGGAAGCGCGCCGACCCGAAGAATCGCGGCAGCGGCAGCGCGTGCGCCGGCCGCACCCCCAGGACCTGTAGCCCTGCGCCTGCACCTGCTCGTTGGCGTCGCGATCGTCGCGCGCATCCAGGAGCAGCGAGACCACTCCGAGCCGCCGGACTTGACGGCTTTGACTTGGTAGCGCATGTGAAGCCCGATTCAGTAATTCGTGATGTCCGCGTCCTCGCCGGTACCACCCGGCTGGCCGTCCTTGCCCAGCGAGATCAGATCGTACTCGCCATGCTCGCCCGGCTGCCGGTAGATATAGGGATGGTCCCAGGGATCTGGCGGCACCGCCTTGCGCAGATAGGGTCCGCTCCACTTGGGCTCGTTGTTGGGCCGGGTGACCAGCGCCGCCAGCCCCTGCTCGGTGGTCGGATAGTGTCCGGTGTCGAGCCGGTACTGGTCGAGCGCCTTGTCGAAGGCGTCGATCTGCGCGCGCGTCACCTGGATCTTCGACTTGCCCTCCTGAGCGAAGTAGCGCGGCGCCACGTAGCCGGCCAGCAACCCGATGATCACGATGACCACCAGCAGCTCGAGCAGCGTGAAACCGAAGTGGGGATGACGAGGCAACTGCGCCAACTTTGATTGTAGGTTTCGTGTCGCGCGTTCTGCCGCCACCCCGCTGGGCGCTGCGACGCAAGCTTGGGTGAGCGCTATCGGGTCACAGGATTCGGTCCGCCTAGGCTAAGGCCCGCATATGACACGCCGGTTAATCCGCTTGTCGGTATGTAACACCCACGTTTCCGGGGCGTCAAGCTGGACCTACTTGATCGCAATCCAAAGTTGCATCGGGCGGGGGTATCGAGTCGCGGCGCCGCAGCGTGGGCGATAGGCAAATTCACGATCGCCGCTGAGAACCCAGAAAAAAAGCTGCCGGTTGCTAGACACTTAGCAGAGAAAACTACAGTGGGAGGTTCGATGCTCCAAGGTGGACACAGCACGCAAGGTTCTGCGATGAAGCGTCTGCGATCCACGACGCTGGCGATCTGCAGAGCGCGCGCGGCGTCGATCTACAACGCCAGGTTCAGATTACGGCTTCGCGGCGCAAGCGCTCGATCTCCGACTGTTCCATGCTCAAGAGTCGAGCGAGCACTTCGTCGGTGTGCTGACCGAGCAGCGGTGGTGGCAGGTCGTATTCCACCGGCGTCTCCGACAATCGCAAGGGACTGCCGACCAGCGCCATCGACACCGGCGAGCGGGTGCTGCATTTCGACGCGCATGCCCCTGTGTCGCACCTGCGCATCGGCGAACACTGCGGAAATGTCGTTGATTGGACCGCACGGGACCCCGGCCGCCGCTAGCTTCTCGGTCCAATAGGCTACTGGCCTGCCGCGCATCACCTTCTCCAGCGTCGCGATCACGAGTTCCCGGTTACGCACGCGTCCCTCATTGGTGGCGAAACGCGGGTCGCGCGCCAGCTCGGGGCGCCCAGCCACCTCGCACAGCTTGGCAAACTGGCCGTCGTTGCCCGCCGCCAGCATCAGCTGACCATCCGCGCAGTCGAACACCTGCGACGGGACCACGCTCGGGTGAGCGTTGCCGTTGCGGCACGCGACGATTCCAGCGGACAGATACGCCTGCGCGATGTTGATCATCGCAGCCACCTGCACGTCCAGCAGCGCCAGATCGATGTATTGGCCCTCGCCGCTATGGCTGCGATGAAGCAACGCCGCGAGGATGCCGCCCACCGCGTAGATCGCGGTCATCATATCTGTCACTGCGACGCCGACGCGCTGCGGTCCCCCGCCCGGGACTCCATCGCGCTCGCCGGTGACGCTCATCAAGCCTCCCATGGCCTGGGCGATGGGGTCGTAGCCGGCCCGGGCGCTGTACGGCCCGGACTGGCCGTAGCCGGTGATGGAGCAGTAGACCAGTCGCGAGTTGACCGCGCGCAGGCTCGCATAGTCCAGCCCGTAGCGCTGCAGGTCGCCGACCTTGTAGTTTTCGACCAGCACGTCGCACTGCTGCGACAGGCGGCGCACGATAGCCTGCCCTTGGGCTTTGGACAGGTCCACCGTGATCGACTTCTTGCCGCGGTTGCAGCAGGCGAAATAAGTGCTGTCCGATGCCTGCCCACCGTCGGCCCGTTCGAGGAACGGCGGACCCCACCCGCGCGTATCGTCTCCCGTTCCCGGCCGCTCGACCTTGATCACCTCCGCACCGAGATCTCCAAGGGTCTGCGTAGCCATCGGGCCCGCCAGCACGCGCGACAGGTCGAGTACTCTGATTCCCTTCAGTGGACCGGGCATTCAGCTCAGCACCGCCCTACTGGAGCAGCGGCTTCAGCTTGCTCATGATTTCGGGCGCATCGGGCTCCACCCTCGTGGCAAAGCTGTACACCTGTTTGCCGCCGGGCGCGATCAGATACTTGTGGAAATTCCACTTCGGCTGTTCCCCTGTCGCCTCACGCAGTTGCTTGTATAAGGGATCGGCGCCGGGCGCCAGTGACCGAGCTCTTCTCCACCATCGGAAATTCGACGTTGTAGGTGAGCAAGCAGAACTCGCCGATCTCCTGGTTGGTTGCGAGCTCCTGCCGGAAATCGTTGGATGGAAAGCCTACGACCATCAGCCCCTTCTTCTTGTAGTCCCGGTACAGCCCCTCGAGCTTCTCGAACTGCGGCGTGAAGCCGCACTTGCTCGCGGTGTTGACGACCAGGATGGGACGGTCGGCGAACTCGCACAAGTTGATCTCGCCGCCCTGTAAGCGTCTTGTACTGATGATCCAGCAGCGGCGGACAGCCGCCGAAGGCGGCAGGCGACGCCGATGCGAGAAGGAACACGAGGAACAGGTAGATTTTCACGATCGACTCCTTAGGCCCAAGGCATGCACGAAGCACACGCCCCTATCAGGGTATTGGAAAACGAGGGCGCCCGCTTGTTTCCGGTTTCGCTTCGCCCCAATCCCGGTCTCCTCCAGGCCCAGAGCAGTCCGGCCGCGCCTGGGGGTGGCTTCCCGGCACCCTGCTGCGCAGTCTATATTCACGCTCATGGCATGCCGAACGCTCGTTTGAGCCCATCACCCGGGCCGACCTGAAGCGGCTCGCCCGTATCGCCGCGGAGGAGCGCGAGGACTTTTTTTCGCGCCACCCCGAGTTTGCCATCCTCTACCGCAAGCGCCTGCTGTGCACGGCGCTGGGCGGGGACGCGGCCCTGCACCGCTTGAACGGCGTGACCGGCGTGCGTGAGTTCAGCGTCTGGTCTTTCTACGCCGAGCATCCCGAGGCACCCTTTCCGTTTCGCCGCTCCGCACGCGCCGATTTTGGCAAGTCCAAGTTCGGACGCGCCCCCGACGCTCCCGAAGGCTACGCAGGGCGCCAGTGGACCTACACGGACGCTCCATCGACGTCGCGCCCGGCAGCGGCGCGGTGGAAGCGCTGCAGCGCTATCTCAAGGCGGGTGCCACCCGCTCGTCGCGCGAGCTGGCGCAGAAAGCGGTGGTGCTGATCGGGCCGCAGCCTCTTCTTGGCGCGGAGGCGTGGCCCACCCTTGCGCTTCCGCCTCCACGGTAGCCTCTCATCGTTCCTGTCCGTCCGTTCGCCGCGCCCGTAGCTGCTGAGACAGCTCCTCCGCGATCAATCCGGCCAGCTTGAACACGGTCAACGGCGCCGAACCTTCCGCCTTGTTGTTTGCGATCACGAAGGCCGCGTGCCCACCAGCGACGGTTTCCAGACACAGCCGCGCCAGCGCGACCCGTGTCGGAAGATCTTCGTCGACCAGCCGCGTGAAAGGATGGTAGTGCTCTCGGGCCTCTTCGTAAGCGTAGTCGGGGTGCAGATTCCAGCGCACGATCAGCGGACCCGGTGCAAGCTTGTCCAGCAGCCGGGCTTGCTCGCGCACGGACGGCTGGCGCGGATGCAATCCCAGACAGTGCCGCACGCCGGTGTCGCGCAGCGCAGCGAGGTAGTCATCGGTCAGTAAGGCCGCGTCCCGCAGCTCTACGGCGTAGAGCGGACCGTGCGGGAGCCGGGCCAGAAAGGCGCACAGCCGCTGTGCGAATGCCGCGGGGTGGCTGACAATCGCCCGCCCCAGGGGCGGAAATTGAAACACGAGCGGCCCAGCCTTGTCCCCTAGGCCTTCGATGGCGGGCAGCACGAACCGCTCGGCGGCAGAATCCGGGGTCGAGGTAGTGCGCGTTGTCGGCCATACGGTTGCCGCCCTCGGCCCGCAGCCAGGGGCTTACGCACTGGGCGGGCGCCTTGACCAGGAAGCGAAAGCCCGGCGGAACCTGTCGCTCGTAGTGCGCAAACTCGGCCGCAGGGATCGAAGCGTAGAAGGTGCGGTCGATTCCAACGCTGCGCAGCAACGGATGCCGACCATAGGCCTCCAGGCCGTCGCGAGCCAGCGCTGGTCTGGTCGTAGCTCTCCGCGTAGACCAGACCGCGCCAAGTGGGAAACGACCATGAGGAAGTGCCCAGGAAGATTCCGCTCGGAAGCGCGGCCGCCGTTTGCGCCAAGAGCGCCGTCACCGGCGCGGGGAGCACCAGTCCGACGCCGGCCGAGTCGATCTCGCCCGGCTCCGTGGTGGGAAAAAGCGAAAGCTGCTGCGTCATCGTAACCCCGGCCACGCGCCGCGGGAGTCACCGTTGCGGCGATCGCGGTCAGTTCGCCAAACTCGCCGCAAAACGCGGATACGCCTCGGCGATTTCACCGCGTATGCGGGATCTGAGGAGTTGCAGCACGCGCGCCTCCGGGGGAGGTGTGAGCGGAGCTTCAGCGTCGCGGTCGAATTCGAATCCCGTGTTGTCCAGGATCTCCTGGAGCGTATGTCCGGGATGAACGCTCTCGAGACGAAAGCGGCCGCGCCTCCGGTCAAATCCGAACACGCCCAGCCCCGTGACCATTTTGTAGGGTCCACCAGGGCGGTACGTGTTGGGCGCGCTGACACCGGGCGCGCTGATGAAGTCGACCTTCGGCACCATCACGCGCCGGGAGTGCTCCTCGCGGAACAGGATCACGCGCGGAACTAAGAAATACAGATAGGTGGAGCCAAACGAGCCGGGCCAACGCACCTCCAGATCTGGATAGCTGCCCGTTCCCACCAAGTTGATGTTGGCCGCCCCGTCGATCTGGCCGCCGCCGAGGAAAAACGCGTCGATGCGCCCCTGCGCGGCGAGATCGAACAACTCCACTCCGCCATTGGTAAAGCTGTTGTTGCGCGTGGAACCGAGAACATTCACGTGCAGCGTTCCGCCGGAGAGCTCGCGCGCGAGCAGCGCCGCCGAACCGGGAATCGGCGATGAGGCACCCGTCACTACGTGCCGGCAGCCTGACAGCAAGCGCGCGATGACCGAGATCAGCAGTTCCGTCGAGGTGTACTGCACGGTCACGCCGGCACCTGAGCAGGCTGCCCAGCGAGCCAGCCGCTCAGCCAGTCTCGAAACCCGACCTCGGTGCGCGCCGCCGCGACGTAACGTCCAACCGCTTCCTGATCCATCGGGTAGTGATCGCCGAACCGGACAGGCCACGCGCCCTGCCGTACCTGGGCGATGGCCGTGACATACAGCGCTGGAATCACGCCAGGCGATAGGTCCACGTCTTCCATCAGATCGCGCTCGGTGATCGCCTCCACCGTAACGAGAGTCTGTCGCGCTGCATGTGCCAGTGTGAGCAGCTCACGCCAGCGGCCAATGAACACATTCCCGTTGCGATCGGCAAGAGGCGCGTGAAATAGCGCGATGTCAGGCCGAATTGCAGGCAGCAGAACGATCGGGTCGTCGGCCTGGAACGGGTTGTCGATCACCTTCCAGTCGGGATGGTTGGCCAACACGTCCGTGCCGATCAATCCGCGCAGCGGGATGAACGGAATCCCCTTCTGCGCCGCCTGCAGCGCGGCGTATATGGCGGGACACGTCGCATCGACGACGCGAACTTGCTTCTGCCCCAGCGCGGCTGCGAAGCGCGGTGCAGAGCCGAACTCGCCAAGTGTGATCGCTGAGGTCTCGACCGTGCCGACCAGCCCCGCACCGATCATGATGTCGGCCTGGAGGCCGCCGACCGGCACGCAAATCAGGTGCAAGTTTCGCACCCCGCGCCGAACCAGCTCGCGCGTCGCGGCCATCGCGACACCGGCATTTTCGGAAGGCACCGCCAGCTTCGCGCCGTGCGGGATCATGGCCGCCAGGGTCGGCAGGTCGCATAGCGGCGTGGTGAGCATGTGCTCTTTTTCGATGTAGTGAGAGGGACGACAGGCTGCAGACCACGTCCCATTGGGTCGATAGATTGATTATATGCGTGGCCACGCGCGTCTGTCGCGATGCGGCTACACCCGTGCTCGCCCGGACCCCGATCGCTCCCTATAATCGGTTCGGTCCAAACCCCTCCTGACTCGCTGCACACGACCAGTTCATTGCGCAATCCCGCCCTTCACGCCCTCACCAGCCTGGCAATCTCGGCCGCGGTGGTGGTCATCGCTCAGCTGCTGGCCACGCAAGGCCCAACGCTGCCGGCAACGCTCAGCGGGCTCCGAGTATACGGCCCATATGCCGCGCTCCTGCTCGCGGGTGCGATCAGCCTGTGGTTCGGCCGTGGGCGCGCCTTCCTCGCCGTACTGTGTGTCGCGCTCGGCTACGTTGCATACCGCTCTTTGCTTGTTGCCGGGCTCGAGGCGCCCCCGGCTCGCACGGCCTTCGCGGCGCTGTGCGTGTTCGTGCCGGCAAACCTGGCGCTCTTTAGTCTGCTGTCCGAGCGCGGCCTGTTCAACGTCTTCGGGCTGCGCCGGCTCCTGCTGATCGCCGCAGAACTGGCGTTCACCTTCTGGCTGATCGAAGCGGGTGTTACCGCCTTTGCCGAATGGATCGCCGGGCCTCTGTTCGACTTCGCTTGGCTCAAGGCATCGCCAATCCCGCAGGGGGCCATCCCGGTGATGCTGCTGAGCCTGCTCGTAGTAGGCGTGCGAACGCTGACGCAGGACACGCCGGTGGATGCGGCAATGGCGGGCGCCCTCGTCGCTTTTGGCTTGGCCAGCGAGAACGTTGCGCAACCGGACAGCTTCGCATTGTTCATATCCTGCGCCGCTCTGGTCTTGCTGATCGGAGTGCTGCAGGACTCCCGCCGCATGGCGTTCCGGGACGAGCTGACCGGATTGCCTAGCCGGCGTGCCCTGAATGAACGGCTCATGGGGCTGGGGCACGATTTCACCATCGCCATGCTGGACGTGGATCACTTCAAGCAGTTCAACGACAGCTACGGCCACGACGTGGGCGATCAGGTGCTGAGGATGGTAGCGGCCGAGTTGGGGAGGGTGCGCCGCGGCGGCCGGGCCTACCGCTATGGCGGGGAGGAGTTTGCGCTCGTATTCCCTGGCAGAGGCGTGCGCGAGGTGCTGGCCGAACTGGAAACGGTGCGCGCCAGCGTTGCGCAGCACAGAATTGCGTTGCGCAGCGCCGATCGTCCGGCCGAGACCGCGGCGGGACGCGGCCTGAGCGACGGGCGGGCGCCGCGGAAGATTGTGTCGGTGACGATCAGCATCGGCGTGGCCGAGAGCAACGACAAGTTGAAAACACCGGATGAGGTGGTCAAGGCCGCCGACCGCGCGCTGTATCGAGCCAAGGACAAGGGCAGGAACATCGTGAGTCGGTGAAGGCTAGGGGAAGCTCTGATCAAGTCTCACAACGCGCGAGGCGTCAGAGCGGATGACTGCAAGGCGTCGCTCCGCAGCAAGGTAGGTACCTTCGCAAGGAGCGCAACACGGCAGGCGCGGCACCTGCCGCGACCGTGCAACAGCGGGCTCGTTCGGGAGCGACCGGGCGATCAGGGCCGATGACTGCGTCGCGTCGTCCTTGAGAGGCCGGCTACACACGCCTTGCCGTCCTACCCTCGGCCCCGATCACCTCGGTCGCGCATGTGAGACTTGATCAGAGCTTCCCCTAGGGCTTGCACGGGTAGGCCGCCGTGAGCGCGAGGAACACGAGCAGGTGCGCATCCTCCTGCAGGCGGTCCGGGTGGGATTGAAGGTAGTCGACCACGACTGGAACGCCCTGGCCCCCTGAAAAGCCCGCGGGGAGGCAGAACCACATGTCCTTCGCCTCGCGCCACGACGCCCAGGCATGGCCCCAGACGAAACCCTCGATGAATCCAAGGCAGGCCTGAGCGTCGGCCCGCTCGCTGGAGTTCAATCCGTCCAGCCCGCCTTGGTCGGCCAGGCGCCGCGCCGGTTCGCAGCGGGCCAGCAGCCGTGCGCCCGGCTCCTTGCCCATGCCGTCTTGGGCCAGCGCGGGCGGGGTTGAGCCAAAGGCCAGCGCAGCGGCCAGCGCGTATGCCATTTTCGCAACGTCATTCATTGCTCTGATCCGGACTCGTGGTCGGCGGTCAGCAGGTCCCCGCGAAAGCGCCGCCAAGCGCGGTCGCCGGAGAATCCGGTGTTCCGCAAGCCGCTCTGCCGGCGCTCGGTCGCCCCTTGAAAACCTTTTGGCCTGCCCCAATCCATCTGGCGGGCTGGCGGTATCCGCCAGTGTCCACATCCGTCAATCAGACAAGTCATCGGGAGTTTTGCGTTATGAAGATTCGTCCGATACACGACCGCGTCGTCGTCAAGCGGCTGGAAGAGGAGCGGAAGACCGCTTCTGGTATCGTCATCCCCGACACGGCAGCCGAGAAGCCCGATACGGGCGAGGTGGTTGCGGTGGGCAAGGGCAAAGTCACCGAGGAAGGCAAGGTCCTGCCATTGTCGGTGAAGGTCGGAGACAAAGTCCTGTTCGGCAAGTATTCCGGGCAGACCGTCAAACTGCATGGTGAAGAGCTGCTCGTGATGCGCGAGGAAGACATCATGGGTGTGTTCGAGAACGCGTAACAAGTGTCTGGAGACAAATATGGCAGCCAAGGAAGTCAAGTTCCACGATTCTGCCCGCAACCGCATCGTCGCGGGCGTAAACATTCTCGCCGACGCCGTCAAGGTGACGCTAGGCCCTAAAGGTCGCAACGTTGTGCTGGAGAAATCCTGGGGCGCTCCCACCGTCACCAAGGACGGCGTCTCGGTCGCCAAGGAGATCGAGCTCAAGGACAAGTTCGAGAACATGGGCGCCCAGATGCTGAAGGAGGTTGCCAGCAAGACCTCCGACGTCGCGGGTGACGGCACCACCACCGCGACAGTACTGGCCCAGTCCATCGTGCAGGAGGGAATGAAGTATGTCGCTGCCGGCATGAACCCGATGGACCTCAAGCGCGGCATCGAGAAGGCGGTGGACGCCGTCGTCGACGAGATCAAGAAGATCTCCAAGCCCGTCACCACCAACAAGGAAATTGCCCAGGTCGGGGCGATCTCGGCCAACGCCGACGAGGCCGTGGGCAAGATCATCGCCGAAGCCATGGAAAAGGTCGGCAAGGAAGGGGTGATCACGGTCGAGGACGGCAAGAGCCTCAACAACGAACTGGAAGTGGTCGAAGGCATGCAGTTCGACCGCGGCTACCTTTCCCCCTACTTTATCAACAACCCGGACAAGCAGATCTGCGTCCTGGAGGAGCCCTATATCCTGTTTCACGACAAGAAGATCTCGGCTATCCGCGATCTGCTCCCGGTGCTCGAGCAAGTTGCCAAGGCCGGCAAGCCGCTGCTGATCGTGGCCGAAGAGGTCGAGGGAGAAGCTCTGGCGACACTGGTGGTAAACAACATCCGTGGCATCCTCAAGACCTGCGCGGTGAAGGCCCCGGGCTTCGGCGACCGCCGCAAGGCCATGCTGGAAGACATGGCGATCCTCACCGGCGGCACCGTGATCAGCGACGAGCTCGGCCTCAAGCTGGAGAACGCGACCCTCAATGACCTCGGCCGCGCCAAACGCGTGGAGGTGGGCAAGGAAGAAACCACCATTATCGACGGCGCCGGGGACAAGAAGGCGATCGAGGGCCGCATCAAGTCCATCCGCCAGCAGATCGAAGAGACCACGTCCGACTACGACAAGGAAAAGCTCCAGGAGCGGGTAGCCAAGTTGGCTGGCGGCGTCGCGGTGATCAAGGTCGGGGCTGCCACGGAAGTCGAGATGAAAGAAAAGAAGGCGCGCGTGGAAGACGCACTACACGCGACCCGCGCCGCGGTGGAAGAAGGTGTGGTTCCTGGGGGCGGTGTGGCTCTGCTGCGTGCGCGCCAGGCGATCGCCAACATCAAGGGCGCCAACCACGACCAGGATGCCGGCATCAAGATCGTGCTGCGTGCGCTGGAAGAGCCGCTACGCCAGATCGTAGCCAACACCGGGGACGAGCCGTCGGTCGTGATCTCGAAGGTGCTGGAGCGAAAGGGCAGCTACGGCTGGAATGCTGCGACCGGCGAATACGGCGACCTGGTGCAGATGGGCGTGATCGACCCGACCAAGGTGACTCGTTACGCGCTCCAGAACGCGGCTTCGGTCGCCGGGCTGATCCTCACCACCGATGCCATGGTGGCTGAGCTTCCCAAGGACGAGAAGCCGGCGCCGATGCCGCACGGCGGCGACATGGATTATTGATCTAGCCGCAGACTAATCGAGACCCCGCTGTGGCGGGGTCTTTTTTTTCCGGTGCCGTTGCTGGAAGCCTTGCGCGTCAGCGTCGCCGACCGCCGCCGTTGGTCTTGGGCCGCGCCTCGTTCACGCGCAACGGCTGACCGTGAAACTCCTTGCCGTTGAGCCCCGCAATGGCGGCCAGCGAGTGCGCCTTGCCGGGCATCTCGATGAAGCCGAAGCCCTTGGAGGCGCCGGTAAACATCTCACGCACGACTTGAACCGACTTGACGTCTCCGAACGCCTTGAATGCTTCCGTCAGTTCGGCTTCGGTGGTTTGCGGTGCGAGGTTGCCGACGAAGATGTTCATCTGGGACTCCTGGGTTGTCGTTGGTCGATGCTGAGTGTTGTGGTTGTCACGGGGTGGGGTGGATCTCGAGCCTGCTATCGTGGGTTGCGCGGACCGCTGCCGAGCAGAGCCGGCACGGACCGGGCTCGCTGCCGGGGCACGCCCCCAATCTGCTTGCGTACCCCGGGCTGATGCTTGGTCATACGCGACGCCGGATCACTTTCCCAGCGGGCAGCGTTGGTGTCGCGAGAACGCCGCTTGGGTCCTCCCGGCGCCTTGTTCCCCTGGGTGGGCCGGCCCTGCGAGGCCGTGCGCTCCTCGCTCGAATTGCGGCGCGGTCCCGCAGTGCCCCGTCGCTCTAGCGGCGTAGCACGATCCTCGGCTTGCGGGGGACGGGTGCTCGGTCGGCCGGGTTCGAAGCCTGCGATCACCCTGCGCTCCACTCGGCGCCGAAGCAGGCGCTCGATGCCGTCCATCAGGCCTTGCTCCTCCGCGCACACCAGCGACACAGCCTCCCCCGTGCAACCCGCCCGGCCAGTGCGGCCAATGCGGTGAACGTAGTCCTCCGGCACGTGCGGAAGGTCAAAATTGACCACGTGTGGGAGCTCTTCGATATCCAGTCCGCGCGCGGCGATATCCGTAGCCACTAGCACGCGCATCTCGCCACGCTTGAAATCCGCCAGGCTGCGCGTACGCCGCGACTGGCTCTTGTTGCCGTGAATGGCGTCGGCCTCGATGCCATCTCGCGCCAGCTGCTGGGCCAGGCGGTTCGCGCCATGCTTGGTGCGGGTGAAGACCAGGACCTGCTTCCAGTCTCCGCGCGCGATCAGATGCGCCAGCAGCTCCCGCTTGCGCCCCGAGTCGACCGGATGCGCGACCTGCGCCACCAGATCCGGTGGAGCGTTGCGCGTGGCCGCATCGATCACCGCCGGTGCGTGCAGGAATGCTCCGGCCAGCGCTCGGATCTCGTCCGAGAGGGTGGCCGAGAACAAGAGGTTCTGGCGCTTCGCCGGCAGCAGGCCGAGGATGCGCCGGATGTCGCGGATGAATCCGAGATCGAGCATGCGGTCGGCTTCGTCGAGCACCAGGATCTCGACCTGGGAAAGATCCACCGTTCGCTGCTGCACGTGGTCGAGTAGGCGGCCGGGCGTGGCCACCACCACGTCAACGCCGGACCGCAGCGCTTTGACCTGGGGAATGATGCTGACCCCACCATAGATGGCCGCGGTCCGCAACGGGAGATACTTGCCATAGACGCTAATGGCCTCTTCCACCTGGGCCGCGAGCTCACGCGTTGGCGCCAGGATCAGCGCACGAGGCTTCGAGCCGCGCTGGGGTGCGAGCCGCTGTAGCAGAGGCAACGCGAAGCCCGCGGTCTTGCCGGTGCCCGTCTGCGCCGCCGCCATGAGATCGCGGCCCTCGAGGACGAGCGGAACGGCCTGCACTTGAACGGCCGTGGGCTCGGCGTACCCTTGTTCGGCGACGGCGCGCAGCAGCTCGGCCGTCAGACCGAGATTCGAAAACGATGAAGTAATGAAAATCTCCTGAGCACGGCCTGCTGCGGGCTTGACGCCTTCAGAACCGGTTCAGGCAGATGCGGTTGCAGTTGAGGGATTCGAGGACTGCTCTTGACCACGAAGGGGACGAGTCGCGGACCGGATGACGCGAGTGCAAATCCCCGGCCGGAACTATACACGGCCCCTTGGAGAAAGTCCCGGGGTTTTTTGCGTACTGAGTCGCGAAAAGCAGGCGAAGAGCGCAGCGGGAGCTGCACCGGAAACACTGCCCCGGGCTGGAGTCTTCGCACAAAAGTATACTGCCGCGTGGCATCGTGTCGAGAAGACCGCTCGCGTCTGGTTGCTTCACGCTGCGTCGCGTCCGCGCGGCGGGCTTCGTCGGGCACACCAACCCGGTCAAGGCCCACCATTGAAAGGGGATCGAATGAGCCGCTTTGTCATCACCGTCGCCTTTGACCTGCACGAGGGCGCGCTGCACGAATTCCTGCCGATGATCGTCGAAAACGCAAACCGTTCGCGCTCCGTGGAGCCGGGTTGCGAACGCTTCGATGTGCTGGTGCCCAGGGATTCCGTCAATCAGGTGTTCCTGTACGAGATCTACAAGGACAAGGCGGCATTCGATGAGCACCTGAGAGCCAGGCACTTCCTGGATTTCAACAGCGCGTCTGCGCGTCTGGTCAAAGCCAAGAAGATCGTCGAATACGGCCTCGAGAACGACACAGGCGAGCCGGCCCGCCGTTGAGGTCCTGGTCCGCGTCGGCAACTCCGAGGAGGCGATTGGTCCCACGCCTGGTCCTGCTCCACGGGCTGGTCTCGCTGCTTGTGTGCGGGACTGGCATGGCCCAATCGCCCAAGCAGATCAACCAACGGGCGGACCCGCTGGTGCGCTCGCTCGAGGCGCTCTACGCCAAGTCCATGGAGGTAGCGCTTACCGGAGACCTCGATGCCTACTGGCGCTTGCGCACGACCGGGTCCCGCGATCGCCCTCCCATGCTCACCCGCGAGCGGCTTCCGCTGTTTGCGCGGATGCTGCCTCCGCTGGACTCGCTTAGTTTCGTGCACCTGGACACCACAGGCAAGATGGCGCGCGCGCTGTATCGCTGGCCGCGCGCGGACATGACGCGCTACACGGTCATCGTGTATCTGCTCGAGCAAGGCGCGTGGAGGATCGACTCCATTCTGGTAAAGACGGATCCGGTCAGCAATCCACGCGAAGCCGAGATGATGGAGAAACTGCGCCGCCGCGCGCAAGACGCGGCCGCATCGCAATGACGCTCCACGACCGACGGGATCCGGTGGTCCGGAACAGGGTGGCCGTGAACGCTGGCTTTGCGGCTCCGGCCGCTGCCGGACAACCGGCCGCCAGGCCTGCGCCGTGCTCATCGTCTTTCGCGCGCGCAGTGCGGATACAGCTCCACAATCATAAACTTATGTCAGTGGATGAGGTTGAAGTGAGGCGCGCTGGCGCACTGATTGCGTGCCCTGCGTCTCGATGGCGCACTGGCCGCGAGGCGGCGTGATACTTGGGCTCCCCCTCGGGGGCTCGCCGCCGTAAGGACCGTGCAAGCCAGGCGATGCGTCGCAACTACCTGCCAGCACTGGTGAAAGTCGCCCGACAGGGGTAGGATGCGCGGTACTTAGAAGGCAGCACACCGGCTCCGCGCTATTCGCGACCGGCGCGGCGAAGTGCGCACGCGGAAAAACAAGGTGGATGCCAAGAAGAAGGAGAGCGTTTGAACCCGACAGACATTAAACGACCAGACTACTTTCACAAGGTCGTCGACTGCCAGTGGGCCTGCCCGGCCCATACTCCTGTTCCTGAATACATCCGGTTGATCGCAGCAGGCCACTACAGCGAAGCCTACCTGATCAACTGGAAGTCCAATGTCTTCCCAGGCATCTTGGGGCGAACCTGCGATCGGCCCTGCGAGCCCGCCTGCCGCCGTGGCCGGGTCGAGGAAGGGCAGGCGCAGAAATCCGAGCCGGTTGCCATCTGTCGTCTGAAGCGCGTGGCCGCCGACTACAAGGACGACATCCGGGATCGCCTGCCCAAACCCGCCAAGTCGAAGAACGGCAAGCGCGTCGCGTGCATCGGCGCCGGCCCCGCGTCGCTCACCCTGGCGCGAGACCTGCTGCCGCTCGGCTACGAGGTCGTGATTTACGAAGCCGATCCGTTCGCGGGCGGGATGATGCGTACCCAGATCCCGAAATTCCGCCTGCCCGAGACCGTGATCGACGAAGAGGTGGGCTACATCCTGGATCTGCAGCCGGAGCTGCGCACCGGGCAACGAGTGACGAGCATGAAGGCGCTGCTCGAAGAAAACTACGATGCCGTCTTCGTGGGCTGCGGCGCACCGCGCGGGCGCGACCTCACGATTCCCGGCCGCAAGGAAGCAGCGGCCCACGTCCATATCGGCATCGACTGGCTGTCGAGCGTGTCCTTCGGACACGTGGAGCGCATCGGCAAGCGCGTCATCGTACTTGGAGGTGGCAACACAGCGATGGACTGCTGCCGGTCTTCCAAGCGTCTAGGCGGCGAGGACGTGCGTGTGGTCGTGCGCTCGGGCTTCGACGAGATGAAGGCCTCCGCCTGGGAAAAGGAGGACGCAATGCACGAGGGGATCCCAATCCTCAACTACCTCGTGCCCAAGACTTTCACGCACAACGCAGGCCGGCTCACTGGGGTGGTGTTCGAGAAGGTCAAGCCGGTGCATGACGACTACGGCCACCGCAATCTGGTACCCACAGGCGAGCCAGAGCTGCACCTGGAGTGCGACGACGTGCTGGTAGCCATCGGTCAAGAGAACGCTTTCCCGTGGATCGAGCGCGACGTCGGGATTGACTTCAACAAGGCCGGTATGCCGGTGGTGGACTCCGCGACCATGCAGTCCACCCTCCCACGGGTCTTCTTTGGCGGTGACGCCGCCTTCGGACCGAAGAACATCATCTGGGCCGTCGCTCACGGTCACGATGCCGCCATCTCCATCGACAAGCTCTGCCATGGCGAGGACGTGCACGGCCGGCCCGCTCCGCATGTCAGCCTCACGTCGCAGAAGATGGGCATCCACGAGTGGAGCTACGATAGCGAGATCTCCGAGGACAAGCGCTACCGCGTGCCGCTCAAGGACGCCCGCATCACCCTCAAGGACATTAAAGTCGAGGTCGAGCTGGGCTTCGACCCCAAGCTCGCCTTCGCCGAGGCACAGCGCTGCCTCAACTGCGACGTGCAGACCGTGTTCACAGACAAGCTGTGCATCGAGTGCGATGCTTGCGTCGACATCTGTCCGATGGACTGTATCAACTTCACAGAGAACAGCGGCGAGCCGGACTTGCGGAGGCAGTTGCGAGCGCCGGCCAAGAATCTGACCCAGGACCTGTACGTCTCAGGTGCGCTCAAGACCGGCCGCATCATGGCCAAGGACGAGGACCTGTGCCTGCACTGCGGGCTGTGCGCCGAGCGCTGCCCGACCGGCGCCTGGGACATGCAGAAGTTTTTCCTGGACATGACCAACGCGGGCCCCGCATGCCGGAATCAGCGCAAGAAAGCAGGCCACCCCGCCGCCGCGTGAGGAACCGCGACAAGAGCCTCCGCAAGGCTGAATTCTCGGGAGCCAGCGCGCCCGCCAGTTTCGATAAGACGCATGCCGCCTGAATCTCAAATCCGTACCAACGACTTCGTCATCAAGTTCGCGAACGTCAACGGCTCCGGCTCGGCCTCCGCCAACATCTTGTTCGCCAAGGCCATCCTGCGCATGGGCGTGCCGGTGAGCCCGCGCAACATCTTCCCGTCCAATATCCAGGGTCTGCCGACCTGGTACGAGGTACGCGTGTCCGAGGCCGGCTATCTTGGGCGGCGGGGCGGGGTCGATCTCATGGTGGCCATGAATCCCCAGACCTGGGACAAGGACCTGGGCGAGATCGAGCCCGGCGGGTACCTGTTCTACGATTCCACCAGACCGCTGCCCGACTCCAAGTTCCGCGACGATATTCACGTCGTGGGCATGCCGCTCACCGAGATCTGCAACCGCGAGTACAACGACGCGCGCTTGCGACAGCTGTTCAAGAACATCATTTACGTAGGGGCCCTTGCAGCCCTGATCGACGTGGACCTGCGCGAACTCGAGAAGCTGATCGGCGAACAGTACAAAGGCAAGGAGAAACTGCTCGAGCCCAACATCAAAGCTTTGTACATGGGTCGCGACTACGCCGCGAGCTACCTCCCCTCGATCGGACTCAAGGTCAAGCGTACCAACGCTGTCGGCAACAAGATTTTCCTGGAGGGAAACAGTGCCGCGGCGCTGGGGTGCGTGTACGCGGGGGCGACGGTCGCCGCCTGGTACCCCATCACGCCCTCATCTTCGTTGGCCGAGTCTTTCAGCCGCCACTGCCGCAACTACCGCCACGACGCAGAGACCGGCAAGGCGCGTTACGCCGTCATCCAGGCCGAGGACGAGCTCGCCTCCATCGGCATCGTCATCGGCGCATCCTGGAACGGCGCACGTGCGTTCACTTGCACCTCCGGGCCCGGCGTCTCGCTGATGCAGGAGTTCATCGGGCTAGCTTACTTCGCCGAGGTCCCGGCAGTGATATTCGATGTGCAGCGCGGAGGTCCCTCTACCGGCATGCCTACGCGCACGCAGCAGTCGGATGTCTTGGCCTGCGCCTACGCCTCGCATGGCGACACCAAGCATGTCCTGCTGTTCCCGGAAGACCCAAAGGAATGTTTCGACTTCGCCGCGCAGGCCTTCGATCTCGCGGAGCGGCTACAGACGCCGACCTTCGTATTGATGGACCTGGACATCGGGATGAACGAGCGCCTGTGCGAACCGCTGGCCTGGGATGACGCGCGACGCTACGACCGTGGCAAGCTCATGACCGCCCAGGACTTGGAAGCCGGGCAAGGAGTTCGGCCGCTACCTCGACGTGGATGGCGACGGCATTGCTTACCGCACCTACCCCGGCACGCACCCGACGCGCGGCGCCTATTTCACGCGCGGCACCACGAAGGATCGCTTCGCGCGCTACAGCGAAGCCGGGCCAGACTACGTGGACAACATGCAGCGTCTGCTGCGCAAATTCGAGACGGCGAAGGAGCTGTTGCCAAGACCAGTCCTGCGACCGGCGCGGCACTCGACGCGGCTCGGCGTGATCTACTTCGGCTCGACCAGCCCCGCCATGCACGAGGCACTGGACGCCTTGCAGCGCGACGGCGTGCAGCTTGACGCGTTGCGCGTACGCGCGTTCCCATTCCAGGACGAGGTCTACGACTTCATTGCCGACCACGAGCAGGTGTTCGTAGTGGAGCAGAACCGCGATGCTCAGCTGCGCATGCTGCTAATCAACGAGGGCACGGTCGATCCATCCCGCCTCATCTCGGTGCTGCACTACGATGGCACGCCCATCACGGCGCGCTTCATCATCGGCGAGATCGCCGAGAAGGTGGCAGTGCTGAAGGTGACGCCGCTGCGCAGGATCGCGCAATGAGCCGAGTGAGCCACCGATGACCTATCTCGCAAAACCCAAACTTCAGCATCCGGGGCTAGAGCGCAACGCGCTCGGCCTTACTCGCCGCGACTATGAAGGCGCGGTCTCCACTCTGTGCGCGGGCTGCGGCCATGACTCCATCAGCGCGTCCCTGATCCAGGCCTGCTTCGAGCTGGGCCTGCCGCCGCACCGTATCGCCAAGCTATCGGGCATCGGCTGCTCGTCCAAGACGCCGACCTATTTCCTGGGCAGCTCCCACGGCTTCAACAGTGTGCATGGACGGATGCCGTCGGTGCTCACCGGCGCCAACCTCGCTAACCGCGAGCTCATCTACCTCGGGGTATCGGGCGACGGTGACTCAGCCTCCATCGGGCTCGGTCAGTTTGCCCACTCGCTGAGGCGCGGCGTGAACATGGTCTACATCGTGGAGAACAACGGTGTCTACGGTCTGACCAAAGGTCAGTTCTCAGCCACCGCCGACAAGGGCTCGAAGAGCAAGAAGGGCACATTGAATTTCGATGCGCCGATCGATCTAGTCATGTTGGCGCTACAGCTCGGGGCTACGTTCGTGGCGCGCAGCTTCTCCGGCGATAAGGAACAGCTGACGCCGCTCATCAAGGCCGCAATCCTGCACCCGGGCGCGGCGTTCATCGATGTCATCTCACCTTGCGTGGCCTTCAACAACCACGAAGGCTCGACCAAGAGCTACGATTACGTGCGCGAGCACAACGAGGCGGTGAACCAGCTGGACGTGATGTTGCCGCGCAAACCGATCGCCGCAGAATACGCGCCTGGAGAGCTGGAGGAGGTCGTGCAGCACGACGGCTCGCTGCTGCGTCTGCGCAAGCTCGCCGCCGACTACGACCCGAGCGATCGCATCTCGGCGATGAGTTTCGTGCAGCAGCATGACGCAAGAGGCGAGGTGGTCACTGGACTGCTGTATGTGGATCCGGAGCCCGAAGATCTCCATGCCCACCTCAACACGGTGAACACGCCTTTCAACAGCCTGGCCGAAACGCAGCTGTGTCCCGGTGCACAGGCGCTGGCCCGTTTCAACGCCACGCTGCGTTAGCTGCTGCCCCTTGGTGGTCGCAGGCTCAACGCGGCGGCGACACGCCGGTCCGCCGCTGCGCCTTGCGCTCGGCCTTCTCGATCACCGACTTCTGCAACCGGCTGAGCAGGTCCGCGCCGTTCTTGTACCGCAGGATCGGCAGCACCCAAGGGTAGCGCTTCCAGTGCTCGAACATGCCGTATTCCTTCTGGGCGGCGAGCACGACCGGCGCCACCGGCACCGAGGGCAGATCGGGGATGATCGCCGTCAGCTCCTGCGGAACGCTCCTCGGGTCGGTGAGATCGGCGATGATGAACCGCGACATATGCGCGAGTGTCACGATGGTCTCGGTGAGGTCGCGGCTGCTGGGCTCGTCGAAGTCGAACAGCATCGGCACATAGCCGCGTGCGCGCAGCGCGTCGCGCAGCGCATCCAGCACCGCCTTGCGCTCGGCCGTGAAGCGGCCCAGGATAAGCACCGCTTTGCGGCCCACCGTGTCGATCACGCTGCGGATCTTCTCATTGTGCAGCAACAGGTAAACGAACTGGGCCACTTCCAGGTCGTCCACGGTTACGGCGGGGTCCTCGCGCGTGGCGCGGATCACCAGGTTGGACTGATCCTTCGGCGTGCCTCTAAGATTCCAGGCGGCGATGCCGTAGATCTCACACCCGGTCAGCGTCGCGCCCTCCACGCTCACCTCGGCCAGCGAGGCGTGTCGGAGAATTGCGCCGGTCAGGTTGGCGTAGTCCAGCTTGGCGCGGCGCAGGCTGGCTGCGCGCAGATCGGCGCGTTCGAGGTTGGCGCGTGTGAGGTTGGCGCGGCTGAGCGTTGTCTGCCGCAGGTTGGTCCGCGCCAGGTGCGCGCCCGCAAGATTGATCCCGCGCAGGTCAAGGTCGACAAGCAGGGCGCGGCTCAAATCCGGCACCAGCTTCGGATATTGCCGCCGCCAGGCGTTCCAGGCGGTAACGCCCAGCCTTAGGCGGGCGAGGTGCCTGGCGTCGGCCATTGCAGCGACAACGCAGCCACCGAAGCGGCGTTAAAAAACTGAGTCGCTGCCGACAAGGCGTTAGCGATGCGGCGTGTATGCGCCGACGCTCACACCCGCAGTCGCGTTCGACCCCGGTCCAGCTGCGCTATTTCCGTAATGCTCACGCGGTTCACTGAATGACTGTCGCGTGCTTGCGGTGGATCGAGGCTTCGATCTCCACACGCCGGTCCTTCTGCAGGCAGGTGATGAGCTCCTCGCGTGCCAGTCCCTGGCACTCTCCCGACGGGGTAAGCGGGCTTTTCTCGCCGCGGCCCTCATAGCGGATTTTGTTCTCCGGAACGCCCCTACCCATGAGGTACTGCGCCACAGCATACGCACGCAGCTCAGACAGGCGTCGGTTGTAATCGGTGCTGCCGATGCGATCGGTATAACCGACGATGTCCAGACGGTCGTATTCGGCCGTTTTCAGCTTGCCGGCAAGCTCGTCCAGGATTCGCTTGACGTCGGGGCGCAACGAATACTGGTCGAAGTCGAAGCGGCCCTCCTCGTTCACGCCCAGGACCAACGGCAACACGCCGCCCAGAGTCTGGGGGCGATACTCCTCGTCGACCTTCACGTTACCGCTGGGGACGTCGATCGCCGCGATGCGAGCGTCGCCCTCTACACCACCGGCCGCGGAGCCTCCCATGCCAGTGCGATCGTCACTCGTGCCCGAGGCATTGCTGCCTACCCCCCGCCGTCCCGGGGCGCCCCTGCGGCCTCCTGTCCCGACAGCAGCGTCGCTTTCGAGGCCAGCCAGAGCACCACCGCTGGAAAGATCGGCCCCGCCCGCGTCGAGGCCGGACGAATCGCCGGTCCCAGCGCGCTCGCGGCCCGCGCCCGCACTGTCACCAGTTAGCGGAGAAGCGTCCTTCCCGCCCGAGGCACCCGGTTTACCAGATCCACCAGCACCCGCGCTAGCGCCGGGAACACCGCCGCGTGCCGAACCGGAACGACCAGGAGCAGCAGTGTTCCCTTTACCCGTGGCATCACGCCCCGCGACACCGGCGGCGCCTCCAGCCAGGGATGAAGCTTGATCACCTCCTGCACCATCGCGGCCGCTTGATCCGGCGCCACCAACACCATCGCTCGAAGACGACGTGGCCGCTTCGTCGCTCGAGGGCGACGCGTCCGCTTGCTTGGACGCGAGATCGTCGCCACCGCTCGCATCGTTAGGTGTGCTGGTGCTCCCTGCGCCGGCTTCGGCGGACTCCTTGCCACTCTGCGACGCCGTAAGGCTATTCGCGGCGCCGGGCTGAGCTGCATCCGGCACGCCCCCGCGTCCCTTGCTGTTCGCGGATTCGGCCATCGACGGGTCGCCGGATAAAGAGCCTATGCGCTGCGCCTTGGTGCTACAGCCGACGACAAGTACGGCAGCAAGCAACATCGGCGTGAGTTTGAGAACTGTTGCGCTGATTGAGCTCGCTGAGAGCTGTTCCAGAGTCGCAGTGTGAGTTGCCATGTGCATCGCTCTCCTAGTGATTCGCGGCCGGTCCGCGGTTGAAGGCTGGTATCGACCAAACAGTTGCTAACGCGTGAATGTTAACCGACTTGAGGCTGAACGTCGCAACCGAACGGCTACGGCGGTGTTTCAACTGTGCGATTGCTCGGGAGATGGGAGGCATCGATCGAGCCAATTCCTCGTTCACACGCTGTTCCGAGCAGCCGCCGCGCCGCGGAACATGGCGATCAAGCCTGTGGGCCCTCGCTTCAGGCATCGGATTTGCACAACGGTTTCCGACTACGACTCGCGCGACAACCCACAAATGACATGGCGCTGGCTGCTGATCCTCCCGCTCGCCTGGGGTGCGTGGGACTACTGGGTCGCACGACCGATCGTGCATCCACCCGGCGTGCTGGTAAGCGCAGAGCCGGTGCAGTCGGCTCTCGACGTAGGACCAGCGCCGCTGGCGAGGCGCGGATATCAGATCATGCCTCTGCAATCGTTCTCCCTCGCGGCCCGCGTGCTGAGCAAGGAGCGTTACCGTTTCGATGAGGGCGCGGACATTTCGCCTGTCGACCTCGCGCTCGGATGGGGGCCGATGTCCGACCAATCGGTCTTGGAGGCTTTTGACATCAGTCAGAGCGGAAGGTTCTACTTCTGGCATGTGAAGCAGTTTCCGATTCCCCGGCGCGAAATCGAGACCCACAGCGCCAACATGCACATGATTCCCGCTAACGAGGAGATCGAGCGCCGCCTGCTGGGCATCCGCGCCGGGCAGATCGTGAGCCTGTCGGGGTACCTGGTGGAGGTGCGCGGCCCGAACGGGTGGCACTGGCGCAGCTCGCTGACTCGCGAGGACACCGGGGCGGGCGCTTGCGAGGTGGTCTGGGTCGAGAGGCTGGACGTGCGCTGAATAGGCGGGCAGCTCGCAGAGCGGAGATATAATCCTCTCCCACTCGGCAACAGAGGAGCCCACTGTGATCGACTTGTACCTCGCCGCCACCCCCAACGGCCTGCGCGCGTCGGTTGCCCTGGAAGAAGCAGGACTGCCCTACCACGCACACAAAGTGGATCTCGCGAAAGGGGAGCAGCGCTCTCCCGAGTTCCTGAAGCTCAACCCCGCGGGACTGATTCCCGTCATCCTCGATCACGACGGCCCCGGCGGCAAGCCGCTCACACTGTCGCAGTCCGGCGCGATCCTGCTCTACGCCGCCGAGAAGAGCGGCAAGCTGCTCCCTCGAGACGCCGCCCGGCGCGCCGCCGCGCTGCAATGGCTGATGCAGGCGGCCACCGACGTCGCCGGCGCCAGCAATGCGGTATTTCACGTGGACACGAGGGTTCCCGAGAAGAACGCCGCCAACGTCGATTACTTCAAGCACCGGCTGGTTGATTTCTTTGCCGCGTGCGACCGTCGGCTCGAGGGTCGCGAGTTCCTGGCTGACGAACTGTCGGTCGCCGACCTCATGCTGTATCCCAACTTCGCTAGCCGCAAGGCGTTGCTGGACGAGGCCGGTGGCCTGCCCAACCTGCAGCGCTGGGGCGCGGTCATGGCGGCCAGACCAGGCGTTGCGCGTGGAATGAAGGTGCTGGGCTGAACGGGCTCGGATGCAGTCGTAGGTACTCCGGGGCGCGCTAACGCGGGCGGGCTCCGGGATCTTTGGGCATCGCCTTGTCCACGCCGACCGCGCTGCTTCAACCGGGCAAGCTGTGGCCGGCCGTCGCCACAGCGACGCGCCAGGCGTTGGCGCGCGGTGCATTGCGGCCGATCGAGACCGAGCAAGAAGAAATCGAGGACGGGGGCATACGCTTTCTGGTCCGCTGTGTTTCCAACTTGGCGCACAAGGCCGAATTACGCACCCCCGGGCAGGCGGCCAACTCTGCCGATCCGTTTCTCCCCTACGATCCGATGCTGTTCGTGGCGCACGTATCGCGGACGCATTCGATCCTGCTGAACAAGTTCCCCGTCCTGGAGCACCATCTGCTCATCGTCACGCGTGCCTTCGAGCATCAGGAAACACTGCTCGACGCCGCTGACTTCGCCGCGCTGGCGGCTTGCATGGCCGAGTTCGAAACGCTCGGGTTCTACAACGGCGGCCGCGAAGCTGGCGCCAGCCAGGACCACAAGCATCTCCAGGTTGTCCCGCTGCCGCTGGCCTCCGGACAAGCCGACATCCCGATCGAGCCGCTGCTTCGGCATGCGCAATTGTCAGGCGGCGTCGGCGCCGTCCCTGGCCTGCCGTTTCGCCACGCCTATGCCGATCTAGCGGGCGCAATATGGGAGCGACCCAAGCTCACCGGAGAGCTTCTGACGGCGATCTATCGCGACCTCTGCCGCGCGGCGGGTATCGGGGAACGGGAGGCGCAGGGCGAGCGGCGCCAGTCTGCACCCTACAACCTGTTGCTCACACGCGAGTGGATGCTGCTGGTCCCGCGCTCGCGCGAGCAGTACGCTTCCATCTCCGTCAACGCGCTGGGGTTCGCCGGCTCGCTGTTCGTCAAGGACAAAGCGCAGCTCGAGTGCGTGCGGGACATAGGTCCGATGGGTCTGCTGCAGGAGGTCACTGTTCCGACGTGACCAGTTGCAGACATTGCGTCAGTTCTGGCTCTACCTGAGACGCGGCAGCGGCAGCGATGTCAGTCCGGCAGCTTGGGACACAAACCTTCGAGCAGCTGGCGCATGTGCCGCCAGTGAGAGCCTTCCCAGTAGACTCGGTCGCACCCTTCGCACCAGGAGTAGCGCTGGTAGAAGGCCGACACGCGTTGCGGCAGGCGATCCGCAACCGCCTCCTTGTCGATATAGGTCAGCGGCAGGTTACAGTGCAGGCACAGGGTGAAGGGCTTGGCGCTCGCCCCGAGCTGAAGGCGCTCGACGACTTCGCGCAGCTGCTCCTGAGGCCTCAACGCGTGGACAAAGCAACCGTGAGTGATGGTGCGGCACTTCAGCAGTTCGCGATCGCGCGTCAGCACCACCCGCGCTTCGATTCGGCTGGTGACTCGGATCTGTTCGTCGCTCAACGCGTTGCTGTACAGCGTGTCGAAGCCGAGCATCCGCAGCAGCCGCGCCAGCCCGCCCAGGTGCGCGTCGGCGATGAATCGCATGTGGCGCAGCGGCTCATCGCGCACGCGCAGCAGCTCCCGGATGTCGAGGGCTTCGAACTTCGGATAGACGCTGATGCGGTCGCCGTCGCGCACCAGGTAGCCGAAATCGACTGACTCGCCGTTGACCAGGATCAGCTCGACTTCGGTGTGCGGTACGCCCAGCGCTTCGATGGCGTTCTTGACCGTCGCCGCTCGCGCGCAGCGGTAGTCGAAGTCCCGCCTGCGCCGTTGCCACGACAAGAAGTCGTTCAGCTCCTCATAGAAGCGGAAGCGCGCCAGCGCTTGGCCCGGCGCTGTGCCGGGGTTCACCCGCGCGTTTCCCGCATCGCTTTCACGCATACGTCGGCGCCGTCGCGTGGCAGACTGCGCTGGGTCAGTTTCTGAATGGGTACCACGAATATCGACGTCAGTAGACGGCCCGTGGTTTCCAGCACATCGGAGCCGGCCACACTGACCTTGAAGTCGGTGATCTTGCCGCTCACCTGAACCGGGGTCGCTAGACTCAAGAACTGCGGCGACTTGGCCTTCGGCACCAGCCGGAAGGCAAGCGCTTCGGTGGCGAAATCGACCTTACCAACGCCATTCACGCGCATGCGGCTGGTGTCCATCAGGATCTCGTCCTGGGTCAGCTTGCCGTCGCGCAGATCGAAGCGCCCGACTGCGCAATTGACCTGGGACTCCGATGCGGGATCCACCGCCGGCAGCAACGCAACCAGCAGGTTCACCGCCCACAGATCGAAGATGCCGGCTTTGAGGTTGCGCGGCCAGACGGCGAAATCGATTCGCCCATTCGCATGTTGCATGAGGGCGTCCAACGTTTGCGCATGCGCATCCAGCTGCATCTGTAGGCTGAACAACCCCTGCAGGTCGTTGCCAGGCTTGATGCGCCGCGCCAGGATGCCATAGTCGAATCGCTCCACTTGAATGTTGGCCTGCACGGTGACGCCAGCTTCGGTGGGGTAGTAGGAGAACGCAACTCGTGCCGAGCCGCCCGGGACATTCACCTCCGCGGGATCCAGCACAAGCTTGCCCTCCGTAAGCTGCGCGCGCAGCGTGCCGCTGCCGAGCTTGTCTGTACCCGACAAGACCTCTTCCACCGCGACGTTGAGGGAAGCATCCAGGCTGCGCAGCACCTCGGGGCTGAGCAGCTTCTGGCCTTGCGCCGCCGCCTCCTTAGCCTTGGCCTGTATCTCCTCCACGCTCATCGGCTTGGCCGGCTTCTTCTCCTTCTTCTCGACCAGCGACCAATTCGCGAGCTTGAAATCGTCCAGCTGGACGCGGGGCGCTCTCAGGTCCATGTCCAGTCGCGGCCGCGTCCCCGTGGTGGTGAGGCTCCCGTGGCCGTCGAGCTTGCTCTCGCCCACCCGCAGGGTCAGGTCAGGAACTTCGTAACCGCTGGCGCCGACCCGGAACTTCCCGCTCAGCTCCCAGGGCCCCCAAGGCGGCAGATCAACGTGCGCCAGCTGGTTGAGGCTATCGAAGCGGTCCCCGCGCGCGGAGAGCTTGAGGCGCATCTCGCGCTGCGTGATGGGCAGCGCGACCTTGCCCAACAGCGTCAGCTGCGCTCCGGCCGCTTCGGCCGTGAGCGAGAACCGCATGTCTTTGCTGGTTTTCAGGAAATCGGGCAAGGCACCGCTGCTGATGCGGATGGTCACCGGGGTCACATCGATCGCGCCATCCAGATCGAGCGTGACGGGTTCAGCGGGTGCCGCGCGCGCCGTCCCTTTGCTTACCCGGATCGGCAGCTGCAGCGTCCGGCTGGGGTCGCGCAGGGTGAGCTCGCCCGACTCCACCTCGGCCAGCAGCGACGAACGCTCCAGCATCTCGCCCAATCGGCTGCCGCGGCCGATCAGCTCGGCGCGGAGCAGCTCAGCGCGCGACTCGAGGTCGCTCACCACCTTGAGCTGTCGGAGCAGTCCACCGATGTCCACCTTCTGGGCGGCGACCCATACCGAAGCTTCGGGCACTTGCCCGCGCAGATCCAGCGCCATGGCACCCGAGAAAGTCGCGCCGGCGAGTTTGGCGCTGAACGGAGATGGCCACATCCGCCCGTCGCGGACCCGACCAGAGAAGGAGACGTCGGTCACCGCCGCGGGCTCCATGGCAATCTGCTTGACCCTCACGTCGACGTCGGCGTCCAGCAAGCTGATCCCTTGCGGCAGTATTGGCAGATCGATCACCGGCTTCGCCGGTGAATGGGGATCGGGTGGAGGCAACATACTCTCCAGCTCCCCGACATCGAGGTTGTCTACGCTGACCTGGGCGTGGAGCAGTGGCTGATTGGGGATGCCAGTGCGCGCGATCTCCGCGCTCAGTGCAGTCTTGCCCAGGCGGGCGCTAAACGGGCTCACGTGCCATTCGTCGCTCTCCACGCGCACGTGCCCGTCGATGGCTACGGCACCAGCGGCATCGCGTGAAAGCCCGAGCCAGCGCGCGACGTCCCCTGCCCGCGCTGCCGAAAGCCGAAACTGCAGGTCGGTGCCATGCTGCGCTTCGGGCGCAGCGAGCACGCCGTCCACTCGCAGTCTGGCCCCCGCTGCGTGCGCCTCGAACTCAAGCGGCCAGCGGATCTCACGCGTAAGCGTGGGAAGGTCGCCGCCGGTGAAGCTCGCCGAGAAGGCTTCGCCCAACAGCGAGCCGCGCGCGCGCCCCCTCATGCGCTGACCGGCGGGTATGGCCAGCTCCAGGCTGTCGAGCCTGAACTCCACCGGCTTACCGCCCTCCACGTTGCCGTAGGTCAGGCGCGCTTGCGCCACCTCCAGCCCTACGTCGAGCGTGCGCACGATCGCCCCCAGGTGATCGCCGCGGCCCTTCGCATGCAACTTGAAGCGGCCCAGCTCACCCTGCACGCCTCGCACCCGGGCAAAAACTTCTGCGAGCCGGCCCAGTTTCGATCGCTCGGTCCCAAGTGAAGCTATGAAGTCTGGCACCGCCGCGGTCGTGTCGACAGCCACGTCTCCTACCAGCGGCACGTCGGCAACGGTGGCCTTCACGGGCGCATTCAGCCGGCCGTTCTGAATGAGAACACGGAGCTGGGCATCGCGCGCATCGAGCAGCAACCCGATCCACTTGTCGACCTTGAGGGTCAGATCGGCGTCCAGCAGCCCGAGCTCCTTAAGGCTGTAACTCTGCTTCTCCAGCTCCGCAAGAGTCTCCTGCGCTTGCGCCGCGGACCTGGCCAGGTCAGTCTGCTCTGCTGGCTTTGCGGGTTGCGCGTCGCCGGATAGGAACGGTCTGAGATCGAGCACCCCCAGAGTCAGTTCCCCGGTCAGCCGTGGCCGAGTTGCCGTGAGGTCGAGTCCCAACTCCCCCTGCAGGGCGCTCTCACCCATGACCCCATTCAGGTCCGAGATCCGGAGTCGGCCGCCTTCCCATTGCACGCGGGCGCTCACGCCCGTCGCGCCAACGGGCGGTAAGTTCGTTTGCAGCAGACGCTCCAACTCGGCCAGATCTTGAGTGCCTAGCCCGAAGGTGACGTCGACGGCGGGTGTTCCCAGCGGGTCTTTGACGCTGCCGTCCAACTCCAACGCCGTGCCGGCGAACTCGAGGTGGAGCTTGAAAGGCCAAGGCTTGTTCCGCGAGTTGAGACCTGACAGAGGCCCGCCGGAGATCTTTACGGTGTAAGGGAAGCTTCTTTCCACCGCCCCCTTCAAGGTGAGCGCGAACGGCTTTTCTGCTGCCCCCTCGCCAATCATTTCGTCCAGTGCGAAATAGCGACTGCGTCCACTCCCCATGTACTCGAGGTTGATGCGCTTGAGTGCGATCGAAGCGATAGCCTCCAGCTTCACGGGATTGCCGGGACTGGCAGCCGCCTGCGGCTGCTCGGGCGTCGAAGGCGGCAAACTGAACTCCCAGTTGGCGTGTCCGTCGGCGCGTTGCTCCAAGCGCACGCGTACGTCCTCGGCGTCTATTTCCACGATGCGAATCTCGTGGCGCAGGAGCGGCAGCAGTTCAAGCCGCATACGCGCTCTTCCCAGGCTGGCGAACTCGGGCGACGAGTAGCCGCTCGGATTAGATATGCGAATGCCACCAACGGTGAGCGTCGGGCGCAGGGTGGGGATCAACGCCAGTGGACCTTGCAGCGTGACTTGGCGCCCTAATGCCTGGGTGGCCGCCTGGGCGATGGGGCCGCGCCAAGGGGCGGCGCTGATAGAGATCCCCAGCGCGCCGACGACGAGGCCGGTCAGGACCGGCATCGCAGCCAGAGCGGCCAGCGATATCAGAGTCCAGCGCAGGCCCCTGCGCAGGGAAAGGGGGACGCGCACGACTTGATCAGAAAGGGTCGCAGTGGACATCGCCGCAAGCAACCGCTCCGGGAAGGCCTCGGGCGCGGCAGCACCAACGATCTCAGCCTACCTCAGGACAACCGCCCTCGGCAAAATCTGGGAAGGCCGCTGGCGGTTGGAACGCACCCGCCTATAATAGGTTTCTGAGCAATCGATACACACGCGACACGCAGCCGAGCCGACATCCGAACGAGGTCAACAGTGCAAATCCCCGGTGCGCGTCTGGCAATTCTCGTGGTATTGGCCGCGGTTCCATGGGGCACGGCGCGGGCGGACATCTACCGTTGCACAGTGCCGGACGGCAAGACGCTGTACAGCGATGCGCCCTGTCCCCGCGCTGCGCTGCACAGTTCGAATATCACCGCCGCGGTGGGCGCGTGCAGCACGGCTGAATGCATAGCACAGCGCGAGCAAGCGGCCGGAGACGCGCGTGAGCGGCTGCGCGCCGAACGAGAACAGCTGGCCGAGTTCGCCGACAAGCGGCGGCGCGACGAAATCGATAGTGCGAAGGAACGCGCTCGCCTCGACGAGCTTCTCTGGCGGCAATCGGTGGAGACCAGGCTGGCTGCCGCGGCCGATGAAGCGGCCTATGCCCCCGCGTATCCTGGCTACTACCCAATCTACCCGGCCTATGCGGTCGTCAAGCCGTGCGGCTGGCGCTGCCTCGGGCCGCATCCCCGGGCACATAACGCCATGTCGGCTAAGCGCTCTTGGGGGGTTGCCATACGCATGGACCGCAGGTAGGTCCGCGCACCGGCAACCAGCAAAGGCCTCGTGCGGATCCTCCCGCGGGGTCAAGTCGCCCCATCGGTCGCCGCAACAAAAACGCCCGCCGAAGCGGGCGTTCTTGCGCTGGCGCCGGGGGATCAGCGCTCGCGATTGTTGTGCTTCTCCCGATAAATCTTGCGGCTCTGCTGGTTCTCGACTGCCTGAATATGGTGCTGCTCGTTGGCGCTGATGTGGCCGTTGGCGCCAGCGCGGGCTTCCTTGCGGCTCACGTTCGCCTGGCCCTTCTCTAGGTTGCCGACCTCGCGGTTGGTGAGCTGGCCTGACTGTATCCCCTGCTCGATGCGTTGCTGCTGGTTGACGTTGCGCTGCACGTCGGCCTGCATGCGTTGAGATGAAGCGGAGTTGGGGTTACCGGTCTGGGCGTTGTGCTTGTCCTGATAGATCTGCCGGCTCTCCTTGTTCTGCGCCTGCTCGATGCGCCGTTTCTCCGCATCGGTCATCTTGCCGTCCGCATCCGCACGCTGCTCCATCTTTTCGATGCGCGCTTCACCTTTCTCCAGCTTTGCAGTCTCCTTGGTCGTGAGCTGGCCAGATTGCAGGCCTTGCTCGATACGCTGCTGTTGATTCGCATCGCGTTGTACGACGTCGGCCGTATTCTGGGCCAGCGCTGGCAGTGCCAACAGTGCACCGACGGCGAAGGAAACGACGGTCTTTAGCAGGATCATAGGACTTTCTCCTTAGCGGGAACGTGAGACAAGGGTCTCGACGCCGGATATAACGGCGTACGCGCTGCCAGCGTTGACCCCTGTACATTCTGTTACACACGCGCTTACGCAACGCTTTCACCTCGCATGCCGCACGGCGGTTTCTTGTCGTTGCGAAGGAACAAATTCGCTGCAATGCGCGACCTGCGAATGCCCTTACAATGACTAGTTGTCTTTTCTGTCACACCAGGACGCGCGCCCGCCGCGCGACGTCCTGCATTTGGCCATGGCCCTATTTCACCCGCCGCCGAAAAGGACCCTCTCTTCCGGGCTATGCGTCGTCAATTTTGACGGCGAGCGCTACCGGTTGCTTGCAGTTCGCAACTTTGGCGTTTGGGACTTTCCCAAGGCCCTGGTGCCAGAGGGGCAAGACCCTCTGCAGGTCGCAGCGGACGAGACCCGCGCGGCAACCGGCCTGGGAGACCTCGAGCTCAGCTGGGGCGACGATGCTTTTCGCGAGACCATCGCGTCGGAGGACGGCAGCGTCAGCCGCTACTATCTGGCGCAGTCGAAGACGAGCGACGTCGCGCTGCGGATTCCGCCGGGTGACGGTGGGCGGGAGGACTTCGAATACCGCTGGGTCACCTTCGAGGAAGGCGAGGATATCTTGCCGCCGCGGTTGGCCCTGATTCTCGACTGGGCTGTGGGCCAGCTCGCATCCGGGGCAAGCTGAGCGTCGGCAGTTGGTGGAGATCCGCGACCGCGGCGCGCTAGTCGTGTCAGCCCTCGGCCCTGAGTCGATCGCGCAGTTCGCTCTTGAGCACCTTGCCATAGTTGTTCTTTGGCAGGCTATCTACGTAGCGGTACAGCTTCGGCCGCTTGAAGCGCGCGATGTGCTGTAGACACAGGCGCTCAAGTTCCTCTTCCGTCGCGTGAGCTCCGGGGTGAAGCACCAAGAACGCGACCACCTCCTCACCCCAGTCGCGATGCGGGCGCCCCACCACCGACACTTCGCTTACCGCCGGGTGGCGCAGCAGCACCTCCTCCACCTCGCGCGGGTAGATATTCGACCCGCCGCTGATGATCAAGTCCTTGGAGCGATCGCGCAACGTGAGGAAGCCGTCGTCGTCGAATGACCCGAGGTCACCGGTGTGCAGCCAGCCGCCTCGTAGGGTCTGCGCGGTGGCTTCGGGATCGCGCCAGTAGCCCTTCATGACCACCTCTCCCCGCACCATTACCTCCCCCACTTCACCGGACGGCAAGGGTCGATCATCAGCATCCGCGACAATGACCTCCACGGCCGACTGCGCCACACCCGCAGACGCCAGGCGCGCCTCCCACCGCGGGTGGTGCCGGTTGCCGATGTGGAAGCGCGACAGCGCGGTGATCGTCATCGGACACTCGCCCTGGCCGTATATCTGAACGAAACGTTCCCCCATCGCAGCCAGCGCCTGCCTGATGTCCTCCAGGTACATCGGCCCGCCGCCGTAGATGACGGTCTTCAAGCCGGAAAGGTCGGGGGAATATTCGCGCGCCCATGCCACGAGGCGACGCACCATCGTCGGCGCGGCGAACAGCGCCATTCCTCTCCAGTGCCGGCAGAGGGCGAACAGCTCGGCCGGATCGAAGTGGTCCTCCTCGGGGAGCACCTGGTTGGCGGCCCGCAGCATGTGCGGAAGGTTGTACAGGCCCGAGCCATGCGACAACGGCGCAGCATGCAGGATGCAGTCGCCCGGCGCGATGTGGTCTACGTCGGCGAAGTAGCACAAAGTCATGGCGAGGAGGTTGCGGTGCGTGATCATCACGCCCTTTGGACGTCCGGTCGTTCCGCTGGTGTAGAACAGCCAGGCCACATCGTCGGGCGATGCGGTATGCGGTTCGATGAGCGAAGTCTCGCACGCCATCGCTCGGTAATCCGCGGACTCGACCTCGACCACCCGCTCGAGGCCAGGGATCCGGCCCTGGAGCACGCCGATCGACGCAGCGAGATCGGGGCTCGCGAAGCAGACGCGCGCATCGGCGTGCTCCAGGATGTACGCCGCCTCCTCCGGGTGCAGCTTGGCGTTGATGGGGACCACCGTAAGTCCCGCCCACCAGGTCGCGTAGAGAAGATCGATGTACTCGGGGCAGTTGCTCATCATCAGCGCCACGCGCGCTCCTGGCTGCAGACCCATGGTTTGCCGCAAGCCGCAAGAGAGTTTCATCACGCGCAGCGCCAGCTCGGAATAGGTCGCAACCACGCGACGTCCACGCGATACCGCCGGCCGGTCCGGGAACAGGCGCGCGCCGCGTGCCAGAAACAGAGCTACGTTCAAGGTAGGAGGGGCGTGGATCCGTGGAGAAAGCATACCTCGCCCGGGCACCCGCGTTGCGGGAGTCCGAGCAGGGAGGCGCGTCAGCGCACCCCGTGCTTGGCGCGGTAGTGCTGCGTGAGGATCTTGCGCGTCTGCGCGCCCAATCGAGGGTTGCGCGCCGGTGCACGCGCTGGCTTGAGCGGGGCGCGGGGCTTGCTCCGGGGAGTCGGTGCTTTGCTCATGCTGGAAGTCGAAGTCTCCGTGGCGAACAGCTTACTACTCCGGCACCAGCCAGCGCACGCGCAAGCCGCTCCTGGCTCGGGTACCGGGTGGGTTCTCACCTCCCTCGGCCAGGACCGGTCTCAGCCACTCGAGCAGCGACTTCGCCTCCGCCACGAAGCCGTGCGGCGGGTTGACCACCAGCAGCCCGCAGCCACGCAAGCTGACGGTCCAGCTTTCCGGCAGCACTGACAGCTCGAGCTGGAGAATCTTGCGGATGCCGGCGGCAATCACGCCACGCTCGAATGCATGCATCGCGACGGGCTCCATCAGCGGGTACCAGAGCGCGTAGACACCGGTGGCGAAGCGCTTGTGGCCCAACGCCAGACCCTCGGTGAGCCTGGCGAACTCCCCGGAGCGATCGAAGGAAGAGTCCACGAGCACTAAACCGCGCCTCTCCTTCGGAGGCAGAAGCGCCTTAAGCGCCTGATACCCGTCCATGTAGTGCACGACGACCTGCCTATCGTCCTCGAACAAGCTCGCAAGGTTGGCGCAGTCATGCTTGTTCAGCTCCGACAGCGCCATGCGGTCTCCCGCCCGCAGAAACCGGCGCGCGATGCGCGGTGAGCCTGGATAGAAGCGCAGGTCGCCGCCAGGATTGTCCGCGCGCACCGCCTCGATATACGGACGCAACAGCTCCGGGATGTCGCCGCGTGCCCAGAGTCGCGCAATTCCATCCTCGTACTCGGCGAGCTTGCGCGCCCAGGGGTGGGACAGGTCGTAAAGACCGGTCCCCGCGTGCGTATCGAGATAAAGGAACGACTTGTCCTTACGCGCGAGGAGAAGCAGCAACCGGGTGAGCAACGCGTGCTTGAAGACGTCGGCGAAGTTACCGGCATGGAACTGATGACGGTAGGCGAGCATGCGCTTGACCCCGTGACTCGTGACCCGCAATTCGTGGTTAGCACAGCGATTGGCGGCGCGGCGCCCCTAGGACACACGACTTGGCTCCCACCGGCGCAGGATCGGGCGGTCTGATGCGGCGTGCGCGACTCACGAGTCACGTCTACGGGAGCTTGTCGTACTTCGTCGCTTTTCCCCGTGCCTTTGCGACCGGGTACTTCTCGGCGTTCAGCTCCAGTTTCTTCGCGCCAGCCGCGATCGGATCAATTTCGAGTTTGTCGCACAATCGCAGGAGGTACAGGAGCACGTCGGCGACCTCCAGCTCCACCTCGGCCCGCGTGTGGTCAGGCAGCTGCGCGCTTTGCTCGGGCGTCAGCCACTGAAAATGCTCAACCAGTTCACCGGCCTCCGCCACCAGCGCCATGGCCAGGTTCTTCGGGGTGTGGAACTGGTCCCAGTCGCGCTCGGAGACGAACTCGCGCAGTTGCGCCTGCAGAGTCCCCAGGCGGTCGCTATCCGTCATCGCGCATCCTCCCTGTCCTGCCGGGCCGCGATGGATCTGACCCGTTCTGCGGCTCGCGCTCGCAGTATATCGAGTGGAGCAGGCGAAAACCGTGGAACCGCCGGGTGCCGATCGGAACAGGGTATGCCGCGCGCTGGCGCAGCCGTTCAGGCAGGACGAGTCCCGGGGCAGCGGGGTACCGAGCAGCCAAAGAACGCTGCCTCGGGCTGACTCAGTTGGTCCTGCTTAAGAACCATCGGAGCCCCGCAAAGCGGGCAGTCCAATAGCTCCGCCAGCGGCGGCCCCAGGTAGGGCTCACGCCGGAGCGCTACGTTCGCGGATCTCGGCCTGCGTGCCCTGCCGCGGTTGACGAGCTCAAGCAGTGCCCGTTCCTCGATCAGGCCGATCGGCTTGTCCGCGATCCAGGCCCTTGCCTCAGAACTCAGTTCCTCTGAAGTCACGATCAGGCCGCCGCTGGCAGCCTCAAGCGACATGACCTCTTGCAGCCCGCGCACGGCCTCGATACCGACTTGCGCGCCAGTGCGGTGGATGCATCGGACCAGGATCCTCTGGCTAGGCTTGCGTAGCACGAGGCAGACGCCTTCGCTGAGCTCGCTGCCTCCCCGCTCTTCGACCGCGTACCCCTGCAGCTGGAAGCTTACGCTCAACACGCGCTCGAACTCGCGGGGTGAGAGGCGGCGGATAGACTCGATGCTGAAACTCGCCCCGAGGCGGGGGCGGCGCCTTCCCAGAAGTGCGTAAGCGAGCGGCCCGAGCACAACCAGGACGCCCGCTGTCCACGGGATGGCAGTCTTGAGCGTCGGCCACATTGCGTGCAACTGAGGCGCACTCGCGCCAAACGCCGGGACTGCAAAGGCCAGCGCCATGGAGACCGCGCACACTGTACAGATCCGCCTCGGCACGGCCGAGGGCTTCTCAACGCGCGCGGTGATGCGTCGTTTGAGCATGCTTGATGGCAAAGGGATGGGGGTATGTCGGCGGTCGAAAGACAAGCTCCGACATCGGAACAGAGCAAGGTTTCGGCCAGGTGCTAAAACTGAGAGTTTACGAGGCTAGCGGCTGCGAACCACGGCCCATCCGGACCAGCGTGCTGGCGCCAAGGTGCGACACTGCGTATGCTTTAGGCGCAGTATCCGATGCGAGCGCGGATGATAACTGCGAGGCGCTGGACTCACGGCTTCGGCCATCTCGAGCACACGCGACGTCGTGAACCGGCGGCGCACAATGGCGGACGGATCACCCCTAGCGCTTCGGGCTTCCGGCTGAGAACCTCACAAGAGGCTGCTCATGTCACCTCTATGGCTGAAGTCGTTGCCCTGGTCGACGATCATTTCCAACGCGCCGCTGATTGTGGACGGCGCGAAGAAACTGGTCTCGCTGGTGAAGAGCAAGCCGGCGGCCGAGGAGATCCCGCCGGTACAACACACCTTCGCTGGCGACCCTCAGTCGGAGGCCGCAGCGCTGCTTTCGCGTGTCCAGCGGCTAGAGCAGGACCAGCGGCAGGCGGCTGAGCTCGTGCGTGCGATGGCGGAGAGCCAGGCTCAGATGACGCAGGTCCTCGAAGCGTTGCGCGCCCGTGCGCGCGTAAATCTGCGCCTCGCGCTGATATCGCTTGTCGGCATCGCGGCGATCTTGCTGTGGACCCTCACGCACTAGCGCCGTCCGGCTGGGTTCTCCTCTAGGCGCTCTTGAGGGACTGAGGGACACCGCCCCACAGTGCGAAAGGCTGCGACATCCGCTGCGGGTGGTGAGAGCCGAACGGGCATGGGCCCTTGATCCGCACCAGAGTTCGCGGCCTAGGGCCGGATCCGGTACCTGGCGACAGCGTGGCAAGTCCATAAGATTTTGCCAACCCTCAAACTTTGTCGGTAAAACTTACTCGTCGCCTTGCAGAGACACTTCACATACGTGCAAGAGCTTGTTTGTATTAGATATGTTGGCTAAGGCTCGATTTTTGCAGCATTTCGGAGGATCAAGCGGGATGAGGTAGGTGGACGGCTGATCGGTGCCGTGGACCTTGAAGGATCGCTTCGACTATGGTACGTCGGAATCAGTTAAGTCGGGAACCCAAGAGATGAAGCGCGCATTGTTCGGTCTGGGGCTATCTGTTTTCCTGTGGGTCGCCGCCGATGCGGGGGCAGCCAACATCGACATTCTAAATGCTAGCTTCGAATCACCCCAGCTAAGCTGCGATGGGACGGCAGCCAACTGCACAGAGGCCGGTAATGTAACCTCCTGGATGACAGATCGGGACCAACAGCAGCGGGGTATGGAACATTAACGTCCCCCCTGTGGACTATCCAACTTTCTGGACTGTGCAGGCTCCGGAGGGGAACCAAGTCGCCTACCTCGCAAGCGCTGGGGGTGGTGGCAGTGGTCTGGAGCAGATGCTGGGCACTCTTGCCCCGGACAGGCTTTATGCCTTGACCGGGTGGGTTGGGGCTCCCATTGGCTTCCCGTCGGAGTACAGGATCTCCCTAATGGCCGGGGCTGACTGCATGCGTGGCGATTCATGCGAACTCGCTTTCATCGATGCAAATGATGCACCGCAAGGCCAGTTCAAGACGTTCAGTTTGCCGATCTTCGACAGCACCGGCTCTGATTTCCTTGGACAGCCCCTCCAGATCCGGCTCTTCAGCTATGGGCCGCAGACTGCTGTCGACGACCTCGTACTGACTGCCGAGTCCGCCCCGGTCTCGGTTCCCGAGCCCGGCACCCTAGCCCTTCTAGGTGCTGCGTTCGCGGGAGCGGGGCTTTACAGACGGCGAAAGGTACAGTAGCAAGCCAAACAAGCCCCTCACGCCGTTCGCTGCCGCTCCCTAGGCGGTTCTTCCGTTGGGGGCCCGTCGACCCTGGTCGCGTACTGTGTCGTCCGCGACCCCGCAAACGCCAGGGCGTCAGTGCGAAAACGCCACCAGGCTGAGCCCTATAACCGACAAAGCGACGAGGACCACGACGAAAAGCAGCCCCGTCCCGGACTCATAAGAAGCCGAACTTGTGTCCTCGAGGTCACTATTCGAAGGAGCTCTCCGGACCGGAGGGATGACGCCCTCTCTCATTTTTGCCTCCCCGTGCCACGGCTACGCAGGCCCGATCTGTAGACGGGCTCTGCACGTAGCGTCTAGAACAGCCGCAACAACAGCGGCAATAGTTGGACAACCAATGCAACGAGCAGTACCGGGAGCCCCACGCTGACCAAGATGAACTTCAGTTCCTGCCACTCCATCCAGGTCGCCAAGCTTCGCGACCCGGAACCTCCCTCCTTCCACCGCTGCTTCACCGCCGGCCTGCTCTGAGCGATCGTCTTCATCGCTCCCTCCTACTTTTGCACTAGTGTCCACCAACTTGCGCCCGGTGTCAGCATCGGATTTCGCAAGCGGTATACCACGCAGGAAATTCAAGGACTTCCTCGAGCACGACAGGGGAAATGTAAGAGATTTCGACGGTGGCACCTTAGCGCAACGAGTGCGAGTAGTTGATCAGACGGGCATCGTCGCTGTCGTGAGCGGTGGAGCAGCGGAATTGGCTGGGACCGTCGGCAGACTTTACGGAAAGCGCCTCTGTTAATTGAAAAAAATGGAAAACGCATGAGAGGTGAACACGTTGGAGAGATGGTGTTTAACTTGCTCCAGTAGTGAAAACACCCACGAGGAACCCTTTAATGAGCTACTCGAGGTTAGCCATTGCTGCACTAGGACTTGCCCTGGCTTCTAGTCATGCGAGCGCATTTCTTATTCAGAACGCATATGACTCATTTGACTTCTCATGGTCTTATTTCGGAGGCGAATACGACTTAACCGGTACGGGAAAGATTACAGCAGCTGGTTTCACGGATAATTCCTTGACGCTTCAGTTCTCGTTGACGAACAGCACCCTGGCTGATAGCGGCGGCGATGCGCGCTTGACAGCGTTTGGGTTCGGTATCGGTCCAAATGCCACCAAGGTTACCTTCTTCGACGATCCCAATGACGGCGGGATGATCAGCGCAGCACTCGACAATATCCCTAGTCTCAAGACTATCGAAGTCTGCGTGTTCGGTGGAAGGAACTGCGCTGGTGGGGCAAACGGCGGGATCTTCGCAAACGGCGCGAGCGATATCTTCTCGCTGACAAGTTACGGGGGACTTCGCGAACGGCGCGACGATTGACCCCCTCGGCTACAAGTATCAAACCGACGACGGCTCATATGAGTTTAGCTGCTCGACTACGAGCAGGAATTACCAATGCAGCGGCGGCAGTGTTGTATCCGTACCCGAGCCGGGCACCCTCGCACTTGTAGGCGTTGCCGTTGCCGGGTTGGGGTTCGCCAGGCGGCGCAAGCTTAACTGACCAAGAACAAGAAAGAGAGACAAGAAGAAGAAACATCCTGGATCATTGACCCCGCCCACGTGGCGGGGTTTTCATGCCCGGGCCATAGTCAGCCTTGTCCGGCTTTGATTGCTCCCGTGACTGCGGCGCCATCGCGTTCTGCACCGCCAGGTCGCCCTCTCGGTAGAAAGCTAGAATAGTCCCGGAGCGAAGGAAGAAAAGCGCGCATTAACGAGAGAAGCATGGAAGCTGATCATCATCTGGAAGAGCGTCAGTTAGAGATGATCCGGTCCTGGCCCGATACCGATCACCTAGGGCTGATGGAATACGTTGAATCACTCTGGCGAATCGGCGAGTGGGGCTGGAAGCAACAGAGGAACCCGTTTACCGGACAGGTCGCTTTCAGGACTTACCAAGTCTCAACCGGCGGCTGGTCTGGGAACGAAGACATCATCAAAGCGTTAGAGGCCAACCGCCCTTTCTGGGGGCAATGCTGGGTCTCGTATCGCGTTGGCGGGCATTACGAGTTCAAAGTGAAGATGGCCGCGCCTAGCCCACAGGAAGGAGCGGGAAAGGCGCTAGCTGGGGAAAATCAAGAAAAGCGAAGCTAGTTGCTCCTGCTGGTCATCTTGTTATTAGGCATGCGCTACACCTCCTCGCAGCCTTCGAGGCCCAGCGGGAGCGGGCTCATCCCGGTTAGCATCGGCTCGATTAGTACTGGTAGACACGCCGACCCCTCGAGATTGGCGATGTTCGCGTACCCGCGCGCGGCAAGCTTGCGAGCAAATTCTACGGAGCGATCATGCGGGGACCGCCTGAAGGTTGTTGTAGCGCACGATGAACGTGCGGTCGATGCGCAACGCGACGCGCTGGTGTTGATGAGCAGCGGCGGTAAGAAGTGAATGATAGATTCCTGATCATTCACGAGCAGGGGAGAGAAATCCGGCGCAGGGGCCCGCTCTCGACTGGACGAACTGTCCGCTGTACCTGCTGCACAGACCGAGATTGCTAGTACCGGCGCCCTCCGCCGCCGTAGCCACCGCGCTTGCCACCGCCACCATCGCCTTCCTTGGGGCGAGCCTCGTTGACCGTTACGGTCCGGCCCTCGATCTCCTTTCCGTTGAGAGCGGCGATGGCCGCTCGCGCTTCCTGGTCGGTCTCCATCTCAACGAAGCCGAACCCTTTGGACTGCTTGGTAGTGCGATCCGTGATGACCTCGGCGGAGCGCACGGTGCCATGAGCCGCGAAGAGCTGTTCCAGCTCACGGTTGCCAATCCCATAGCCCAAGTTACCGACGTATAGCTTCTTTCCCATGTGCAACCTCCTCACAACGCCGTCATGTGGCGCCACGCCCCCTATGGGCAGTGTTGTCAGACGGCAAAAACACAAGCATAACGCACCTCGAGATGACAACGACAGCCGCACGTCCGGCGCATCGATCCAGGCTCGCTTATCATAGTAAGTTCACACGCAACGTCGGTGGTCAGTTCTTGTTTATCTGAACGAGAAGCCGTGAACGCCTAATTCGCCGTGTGCAGGCCTTCGGGAGCCACGGAAAGGCCGGCCGTAGGAGCCTGGCGGGGAACGCGAGACGGTGCTAGTGTTCATCGCGCGAGGCATTCCTCAACAATTGCACTGCCACCTCGCCAAGTACGTGTGCAACCCATGATGACACTGAGGCCATGACCAAGAGAGTGCTTACCGAAGCCGAACTCCTCGCCGCACGCAAGGAGCACTACATGAACGAGGCGCAGCTCCAGTTCTTCCGGCAGCGACTCCTCACCCTGCGCAGCCAGCTCCTGGCAAACGTGCGCGACACCACCGAGCACCTGCAGGCAACCGAAGCCGCGAGCGACCCTTCGGACCGCGCAACCCAGGAGGAGGAGCAGGCCGTGGAGCTTCGCACCCGCGACCGCGAGCGTAAGCTGCTCAAGAAGATCGACGAGGCCTTGGAGCGCATCACGGCCGGAACCTACGGCTTCTGTAAAGACACCGGCGAGCCCATCGGCATTGGCCGGCTCCTTGCGCGTCCCACGGCCACCCTCAGCGTGGAGGCCCAGGACAAACGCGAACGGACGCAGAGGCAGTTCGCCGACTAGCCTGACCGCGGCTGCCGGTATCGCCGTTGCAAAATCACTCTAGCGGACGCTTGCCGATGTCGGCTCATTCGATCATCGGCAGACCAACGCGCTCGTCGCTCACCTTGGCGTCGTTCTGACAGGCACCGTCCTCGTCCCATTGCGAGATCGCAAGTTACTGATTAGTTGGCAGGGGAGGTGGGATTCGAACCCACGATCTCCTGGTTCAGAGCCAGGCGCCTTAGACCAGCTTGGCCACTCCCCAATTTAGCCGGTAACTCGCATGCGGCCGAAACCGCGCGTCGAGCCAACGGTGACAACAGGAACGCATTTTACGGCCTTTCTCGGCGGGAGAGCTTGTCGCGCTGCTGAAGCGACGGGCGGCCCTGACGCTCGGCGGATGAGTGCATCGTGTGGCTAGCCCGCTGGTGACGTGGGGTTGAGCGTCAGGCGGGATAAAGTTCCAGAGCCGTTTGCAGCGCCTCACGCACTCTCCGGCGCAGATCTTCGGGCGCCAGTACCTCGACCTCCGGACCGTGTCTGAGGATGTCCATCACCAGCTCCCGGTGATCGCTGTAGGGAACCTCGAGCACATAGGAGCCGTCGGCTATCGAAGCGTCGAGCGCTGCTGGGGATGCCACTGCTCCGTCGCGACCCAGCGCGCTCGCTCGGCTGTGAAGCGCAGCTTCGCCCACTCCACGTTCCGCCCCGAGAAGATCCCATAGCCCGAGGCCAGTACTTCGTCCAGTTCGCTCTCGCGGACCTCTCGCGCCTTCTCATCCAGCATCGCGGCTTCGCGGATCGCGTCGATCGCGAAGCTGCGGATGTCCTGCCGCAGGTGACACCACGCGTCGAGGTACCAGTTTTCACGGTAGTGGACCAGACGCTGGGGCGAGATGTCGCGCTGCGTCTCCTCGTCGCGCGCTCGGGTGTAGTAGGTGATGCGCAATCGCTTGCGCTCCAGCAGCGCGCGGGCCGCCAGCTGGAAGTGCTTGAGCGGCATCGCGCGCTTGGCGAGATGCAGGATGCGGATGCGCTTCTGCACTTCTTCCGTCGAATGATCGGCGCTGCCGATCGCCGCCTTGAGCCGTTCGAGCAGGGGCGCGACGTGCGGGCCGAGCAGGCCCGGCTCCAGGTTCTCCAGCAGGCGCTGCATGGTCAGCAGCGCGTAGATCTCGGGGTCGCTGAACCACAGGCCGGGCAGCTCCTGCACGCCGCCGCGCCTTGTCGAAGCGGTAGCCGCCGATCTCCCGATCCCACAGGATCGGGATGTTCAGCCGGCTGCGCATGTACTCGAGGTCGCGCTTGAAGGTGGCGAGCGAGATCTCCAGCTCGCGCAGGAAACGATCGACCGGAACGGAACGGTTCTGGTGCAGCAGCTGCTGGATGCGGTAGAAGCGCTCGGTGCGATCCATGCCCGATTATAGCCGGCGCCTATAATGATCCCCTCGCCTGCTCACCTCCGGAGGGAGCCATGACAGACCTATGGGACAATCCGATGGGGACTGACGGCTTCGAGTTCGTCGAATACGCTGCGCTGGATCCGAAGGCGCTTGGCAGCTTGTTCGAAACCATGGGCTTCAGGGCCGTGGCCAAGCACCGCCACAAGGACGTGACGCTGTTCCGCCAGGGCGACGTCAACTTCATCATCAACGGAGAACCCGGCAGCTTCGGTCAGTCGTTCGCTCGCATTCACGGGCCCTGCGTGTGCGCGATCGCGTTTCGCGTCAAGGATGCGGCAGCTGCTTACAAGCGCGCCGTGGGGCTGGGCGCCTGGGGCGTGGAACCTCATCCCGGCCCGATGGAGCTCGCGATACCGGCGATCAAGGGCATCGGCGACTCGCTCATCTATCTGATCGACCGCTACCCGGAGAAGGACGCGGGCCACTCGATCTACGATGTCGACTTCCGCTTTTTCCCGGGCGTCGATCCACGCCCCGCCGGCGTGGGCCTTACGCATGTCGACCATCTCACCCACAATGTCCACCGCGGCCGCATGAAGGAATGGGCCGGCTTCTACGAGCGCCTGTTCAACTTCCGCGAGGTGCGCTACTTCGACATCGAGGGCAAGCTCACCGGCCTGCGCAGCAAGGCGATGACCAGCCCCTGCGGCAAGATCCGCATTCCCATCAACGAGTCGGCCGACGAGAGCTCCCAGATCCAGGAATACCTCGACGCCTATCGTGGCGAAGGTATCCAGCACATCGCGCTTTCGACCGACGACATCTACGAGACGGTCGAAGCGCTGGGACGCCAACAGCGTGGCTTTTCTCGACACGCCCGATACGTACTACGAGATGGTGGACCAGCGCCTTCCCGGGCACGGCGAGGACCTGGAGCGGCTGCGGCGCAACCGAATCCTGATCGACGGCAACCCCGGTGGCGGTCTGCTGCTGCAGATCTTCACCAAGACGGTGATCGGGCCGATCTTCTTCGAGATCATCCAGCGCAAGGGCGACGAGGGCTTCGGCGAAGGTAACTTCCGCGCGCTGTTCGAATCCATCGAGCTCGATCAGATCAAGCGCGGGGTGTTGAAACCGGTGCCGTGACACGGCTTGCGCCTCCGTGCGATTTGACGCGCGTGCCGCGTGAAACTACGATCCGGCGACGGGAATCGCTTAGAGGAGCATCCGATGGAGAAGAAGTTCGCCTCGCAGGCCGATCTGGCCGAAAAGAAGATCAGCTTTGTCCAGCTCGGCGAAGGCGCGTACGCCTATACCGCGGAGGGCGATCCGAACACCGGCGTGGTGATCGGCGACGACGGCGTCATGGTGATCGACACCCAGGCTACGCCGGTCATGGCCCAGGATGTCATCCGCCGCATCCGGGAGGTCACCGACAAGCCGATCAAGTACGTGGTCCTGTCCCACTACCACGCTGTGCGCGTGCTGGGGGCCAGCGCCTACCGGCCCGAGCACATCATCGCCAGCCGGGACACGTATGAGCTGATCGTCGAGCGCGGCGAGGCGGACATGAAGTCCGAGATCGATCGCTTCCCTCGCCTCTTCCGGTCGGTCGAGTCGATCCCCGGCCTGACCTGGCCCACGCTGGTGTTCAAGGACGAGCTGACCCTCTGGATGGGCAAGCGCGAGGTCAAGATCCTTCAGCTTGGGCGCGGGCACACGCGCGGCGACACGGTGGTATGGCTGCCGAAGGAAAAGATTCTCTTCAGCGGCGACCTGGTGGAATATGGCGCCGCGCCCTACACTGGGGACGCCTATCTGCGCGACTGGCCAAAGACACTGGATCGGCTGCGTGCGCTCGGTCCTCAGACAGCTGGTGCCGGGCCGCGGCGATGCGCTCGTCACGCCCGAGCAGGTCGAGTCCGGCCTCAAAGGCACGCAGGATTTCATCACGCAGATGTTCGAGTCGGTGCGCGCCGGCGCCGCCGCAGGCAAGCCGCTGAAGGATGTCTACAAGGACACCTACTCCAAGCTGAAGCCAAGCTTCGGGCATTGGGTGATCTTCGATCACTGCATGCCCTTCGACGTAAGCCGCGCGTACGACGAGGCCACGCAGTACCCCGACCCGCGCATCTGGACCGCGCAGCGCGACAAGGAGCTGTGGGCGGCGCTGGAAGGCTGAGCGAGGACACGGGATTCTTGATGGGGACGAATCTGTTCGCATACCGCAAACCCCCCGAGCTGACTTCGGGGCAGCCCGGCCACTACCCCGTGATCGTGGTGGGCGCAGGGCCGATCGGCTTGTGCGCGGCGATCGACCTCGCGCTGCACGGGATCGATTGCGTGCTGATGGACGAGGAAGCGGCCCTGTCGGAAGGCAGCCGCGCCATCTGCTTCTCGAAGCGCACGCTTGAGGTCCTGGATCGCCTCGGCTGCGCGGAGCGCGCGATGTCGAAGGGCGTGGTCTGGAACCTCGGCAAAGTGTACCTGCGCGACAAGCTGCTGTACTCCTTCGACCTGCTTCCGGAGGAAGGACACAAGTACCCCGCGTTCATCAACCTGCAGCAATATCTTCTGGAGCAGTTTCTGGTCGAGCGCCTGCTCGAGACCGGCCGCGTGGACGCGCGCTGGCGCAATCGCGTGGTGGACGTTCAACCGCAAGGCGATCACGTGTTGGTCGAAGTCGAGACGCCAGACGGGCGCTACGTGGCCCGCGCCCAATACGTCATCGCGGCCGATGGCGCGCGCAGCCCAGTGCGCCGGATGCTCGGTTTGGAAGCGCAGGGGCAGATCTTTCGGGACCGCTTCCTCATCGCGGACGTGAAGATGGAGGCGGACTTCCCGACCGAGCGCTGGTTCTGGTTCGACCCGCCGTTCCACCCGCAGCAGTCGGCCCTGCTGCATCGGCAGGCCGACAACGTCTGGCGCATCGACTTCCAGCTCGGCTGGGACGCGGACCCGGAGCAGGAACGCAAGCCCGAGCGCGTGATCCCGCGCATCCGGGCCATGCTCGGGCGCCGCTCACCCCTTCACGTTGGAATGGGTCAGCGTCTACACGTTTCAGTGCCGGCGCATGGAGAAGTTCCGTCACGGACGCGTGATCTTCGCCGGCGATGCCGCGCATCAGGTCTCTCCGTTCGGCGCGCGGGGCGCCAACGGTGGCATCCAGGACATAGACAATCTCACTTGGAAGCTCGCGCGCGTTCTCGCGGGCAAGGCGCCCGAGAGCCTGCTCGACACCTACGACATGGAGCGCGTGCCCGCGGCGGACGAGAACATCCTGAACTCGACGCGCAGCACAGACTTCATCACGCCGAAGAGCCGCGCAAGCCGGATGTTCCGCGACGCGACGTTGCAGCTCGCCGAGCACCTTCCGTTTGCGCGCCGGCTCGTCAACAGCGGGCGGCTGTCCACGCCGCATACCTATACCAAGACTCCGCTGAGCACGCCTGACCAAAGCGCGTTCGCCGGACGCGCGACGCCGGGCGCACCCGCGGAAGACGCGCCGCTGACCATCGGCAGCGAGCGCGCTTGGCTGCTCGACCAGTTGGGAGGTCGGTTCGTCGGTATTTACTTCGCGGGCGCGGAGTCGGCCAACCCGAACCTGCGCTCGCGCCTCGCTGCGTTCACCAACCTGCCGGAACCGGTCGACCCGCTGGTGATCTGCGGCCCGGGCCAGTCTGGAGATTGGACTTCCGTGGGGCTCGACGCATTCGACGACGCACAGGGATTGTTCGTGCAGCGCTACGACGCTACACCGGACGCCTTCTATCTGATCCGTCCCGACCAGCACGTCGCGGCGCGCTGGCGCCATCTGGACATCCGTGCCGCGCGCGATGCCGTGCAGCGCGCGACCGGTCATCTCGCTCCGGAGTTCGCAGCGTGGCAGGCCTGAACGTCGAGATCAATCTGGAGTCGCCGGACGACTTCTATGCAGCGTTAGTCGAGCTGCACCGGGGCTTGAGCGACGAGCAGAGCGAGCTGGTCAACGCGAGGCTGATCCTGCTGCTGGCGAATCATGTCGGCGACATCGAGGTGCTGCGCGAAGCGATGCAGCGCGCTCGCGAGGGGGTCGAGGAGAATTGAACAGAAGGATAGAACCATGAGCTCGAAGAAATGGATCAGCTTCCCTAAGGCCGAAGGCGAGCATTCCCGGCAGGCGCACGCCGACATGCCCTCGGGCACCTATGAGCGCGAGATGGGCAAAGAGGGCTTCTTCGGGCCCAGTGTCCAATTCCATCACCGGCATCCCCCCACCGGCTGGACCAGCTTCGAAGGGGAGCTCAAACCGCACGCCTTCGACCTCAACCTGCTCCCGAGCGACCCGGCAAGCCCGTGGACGGCAGCCCCGTTCTTACACAACGGCGATCTCCAGCTGCGGTTCTGGCGCTCCGAAAAGAAAATGGACCACCTCGTGCGCAACTCCGATGGCGACGAGCTGCTGTTCATTCACGAAGGTGAAGGCGATCTGTTCTGCGATTGGGGCCACTTGGCTTATCGGGACGGCGATTACATCGTGCTGCCGCGCGGCGCCATGTGGCGCATCGAGCCGAAGGCGGCGACCACGATGCTGTTGCTCGAGGCGACCGAAGGCTCATACCAGCTACCGGAGAAAGGCCTCCTGGGCCCGCAGGCGATCTTCGATCCGGCGATCCTGGATACCCCGCGCATGGACCACGATTTCCGTCAGCAACAGACGGACACTCCGACGCGGGTGGTGGTCAAGCGCCGCGGAAAGCTGGCCACCATCACCTTTCCCTACAACCCGCTGGATGCGATCGGCTGGCACGGCGACCTGGTCGCGGTGCGCGTGAACTGGCGCGACATCCGGCCGGTGACGAGCCATCGCTACCATTTGCCGCCGTCGGCGCACACCACGTTCGTGGGCAAGAACTTCGTGGTCTGCACCTTCTGCCCGCGCCCTATCGAGTCAGACCCCGGCGCGCTCAAGGTGCCGTTCTTCCACAACAACGACGACTACGACGAGATCATCTTCTACCACCGCGGCCAGTTCTTCAGCCGCGACAACTTCAGACCGGGCATGGCAACGCTGCACCCCTGCGGCTTCACGCATGGCCCGCATCCGAAGGCGTTTGAGATCGGAGCCAAGCATGCACGCAAGGAGACAGACGAAGTCGCAGTCATGATAGACGCCCGCTACCCGGTGGAGATCGCGCCCCTGCCCGCCGGCGTCGAGCAGGTGGACTACGTCAACTCCTGGAAACCCAAGGGGTAGATCCGGACTGGTCGGAGTGGTGGCAAACTGGCACCTCACGCATCCGCCTCCGGTCGAACTGAGGTCACGAGCGCTCTTCGTGAGTACGGCACCAGGATGACGACGGCAAGTCGCTCGCCAAGAAGGTTCGGCGTCCAGCTCAAGATGCTCGCCATCATCTTGCCGCTGATCGCGCTGCCCATGTTGATCCTCGCCGGCGTGGGCTTTGTTACCGCGAGCCGCGAGGCGGAGAAGTCCAGCGTACGTTACCTCACCCAGCGCGACAGCGACCTGCGAGCCGTCGCCGACAATCCGAAGATCCGGGACTACTTCAACAACGCCCGCTACGGTCTGTCGGAGGAAGCGGAAGTTGCACGGCAGGAGATCGAGCAGTCGCTCAAGCGGTTCATCGAGCACAGCAACAGCAGAGACCTCGTCTACTTTCAGGCGCGTTTCATCGATCCCGGCGGGCTCGAGATTGCCAAGGTAACCGATGGGCAAATCCAGTCGGACCGCCGCTCGGCAGATGGCGATTCGTCTTTCAAGACCGCTAAGACCCTGAGTCTCGGTGAGGCATACGTATCCCCAGCCGCTCCGCGAATGGCGATGGCGATGCCGGTGTTCCAGCTCAGAGCCGGGCAGCCACCGACGCTCATGGGCGTGGTCGCACTGGATTTTGCCTATCCCGTAGACGAGTTCAAACGCACGACCGCCGTCATCCTGCGCACCTTCGCGATCATCACTGCAATCAGCCTCGGTGTCGCGCTGTTTCTGACCACTGTGCGCGTGCGCCAGTTCACGACTCCAGTGCGACGGCTTGCCGAAGCGGCGAATCGCATCGCGGCCGGGGAGCGCTCCATCCGGGTCGCCGCCAGCTCCCGAGACGAGATTGGGCAGCTCGCCAATGCGTTCAATGAAATGGCTTCGAGGATTGAAGCGGATGAGGCCGCGATTCAACGCAAGATGGCCGAAACGCGCACGCTCTATGAGCTGGCGCAGGAGATCAGTGCGCAAGTAGACCTCGAGCCTACGCTCAAGCTGATCGTTGACCGAGCGCGCAACCTGTTAGGCGGCGAAGTTGGCGCACTGGCGCTGCGACAGGATAACACCGACACATTCGCAAATCCAGGCCGTGAGCGGCTGGGTGCCCGAGGCGTACGCAAGTCTGCACATCAAGGCAGGCGAGGGATTGATCGGGCATGTCGCCGCAATCTGGACAACCAGTCATCGTTCAGGACTATGCAGAGGAGTATCGGAGCAGCCCGTTCCGTGAGATCGCCGACCAGGCCGGACTGCGGTCGCGGTGGCAGCTCCCCTTAAGGCGCGGAACGTGGTCACAGGCGTGCTGCTGCTGTCGAGCACGGCGCGGGCCGAGTTCGGCGAGGAGGACCGGCAGCTCTTGAGTGCGCTCGCAGACCACGCTTCGATTGCCATCGAGAATGCAAGGCTGTTCGCGCAAGTGCGCCGGCACGCGGAGGAGCTCGAGCAGCGAGTGGAAACGCGCACGCGTGAGCTGCAAGACGCCAACCAGCGGCTGCAAGACGCTTCGCGCCACAAATCCGAGTTCCTGGCCAACATGTCGCACGAGCTGCGCACGCCACTCAACGCGATTATCGGCTTCACTCGTCTGGTCATGCGCCGGACCAAGGACATCTTGCCCGAGAAGCAGTATGAGAACCTGGACAAGATACTCATCAGCTCGGACCATCTGCTCCAGCTCATCAACGGCATCCTGGATCTGTCCAAGATCGAGGCCGGCCGGATGGAGGTCCGTCCCGGGGTGGTCAATCTCCTGGAGCTGATCGACTCGTGCTTGCGAACGGTCGAGCCGCTGGTCAAGACCGACCGGCTACGCCTCCAAAAGGACGTGCCCGACCGCTTGCTGGCCCTGTTCACCGACGGCGAGAAGCTGAAACAGATCCTCATCAACCTGCTCAGCAACGCCGTCAAATTCACCGAGGCGGGAACGGTCACTGTTTCGGTCCAGCAGAGTTCGAGCATGGTTTCCATCGCAGTGTCGGATACCGGGATCGGCATACCGCCAGATGCGCTGGAGATGATCTTCGAAGAGTTCCGCCAAGCGGACAGCAGCAGCACGCGCCGTTACGGCGGTACCGGCCTGGGGTTGTCGATCAGCCGGCATTTCGCCCGGCTCCTTGGGGGCGATGTGACAGTGCAGAGCCAAGTTGGAGTCGGCTCGACCTTCACCGTGACGGTCCCTAGCCACTTCCGCGTTGCGGCTTCACCGACAACCCACGACGAAGTAGGGAACCGAGACGCTGGCAGCGAGAACGGGCGGGTAATTCTGGCGATCGACGACGACCCGGATGTCATCTACCTGCTGCGCGAGAACCTGGCCGAGGCGGGCTACCGTGTCGTGGGAGCGCTTAGCGGGGAGGACGGGCTGCAAAAGGCAAAGAACCTCAAGCCCTACGCGATTACGCTCGACATCATGATGCCCAGCATGAACGGCTGGGAGGTATTGCACCAGCTGAAAGCGGATTCGACGACGCGTGACGTCCCTGTCGTTGTCGTGTCCATCATCGATAACAAGGACCTGGGCTACCACCTCGGCGCGTTCGACTACCTCCTGAAACCCCTGGACCGGGACGCCATTCTTTCGGCGCTGAGTCGCGTCCACCAGGCCCGAGGCCCGTTGCTTGTCGTCGACGACGATCCGATGGTGGCTGATATGGTTCGCCAGCTCCTCGAAGGCGAGCCCTACCAGGTCACCGCAGTCGAAGATGGCCAGCAAGCCCTGGAGGCGATTGCCCGTGACAGGCCTAGCGTCATTCTTCTCGACCTCGTCATGCCGCGCATGGACGGCTTCGAGCTATTGAAGCGGCTCAAGACCGATGACCGATATCGCCAGATTCCGGTCATCGTCCTCACCGCCAAGCATCTGACGGCAGATGAGCGAAGCGCCCTCCAGAGCAGCGTACGCAGCGTGATCGAGAAGCTGAGCCTCGACCGCGAAGGTCTGATTCAGGAGCTGCGCGGGGCTTTGCAGACGTACCAGAGCGGAGCACACGCGGGGTAAGCGATGAAGAAGATCCTCGTCGTGGAGGACGTGGCGTTCAACCGGGACCTCATGGTGCAGCTGCTCGAGGAGGAATACGAGGTGCTGACCGCGGTTGACGGCCTGGAAGGCGTGGAACGGGCGGAGCGTGACCGTCCCGACCTGATCCTGATGGACTTGTCGCTGCCCGGGCTTGGACGGGTGGGAGGCTACCCGGCGCATCAAAGCGAACCCGGCGCTCAGGCACATCCCGATCATCGCGGTGTCGGCTCACGCGATGACCGGCGACGAAGAGCACGCGCGCGGTAGCGGCTGTGACGACTACATCAGCAAACCCTTGGACGAGGACATCCTCTTCGCCAAGTTGCGCCGGTTTCTCGGATCGGAGTAGAGCTGTGCACGAACAACTGATAACCAAAGGGAGACACACCATGACTGTCAGGCATCGCTTCGCGGTTCTACTGCAACTCGGCTGCGGTCTTGCTCTGCTCGCGAGTTCAGTGGGATTTGCCGGGGCACCCGCCCCTTCCCCTGTCGCCTCTGGCCCCCACCCCGAACACTTGGTCGTCAATCTCGGCGACTTCAAACTCGAAAGCGGCGACGTGATTAAGGAGTTTAAAGTTTCTTACGTCACGCACGGTAAGCTGAACAAAGCGAAGAGCAATGCAGTACTGATCATGCACCAGTTCACCGCCGACCATCATGCGATGGACTATCTCATCGGTCCCGGCAAGGCACTCGACCCGGAAAAATATTTCATCGTCGCGACGGACTTCATCGGCAACTCTCTGATCCGTCAGGACGTCACGACCGGCCCCACGAACAGCGGGTTCAAGATGGATTTTCCCTTCTACACGATCCTCGACTCGGTGAACGTCGAGTACAGGTTGCTCAAGGAATACCTCGGCCTGGATCATGTCTTGGCGGTGATGGGACCGTCGATCGGCGCAATGAAAGCCTATCAATTCGCCGTCAGCTACCCCAGCTACATTAGCGGCGCCATCGCCATCGCGGGAAGTCCTGTAACGGGTCCGAACACGCGTTGGGTTCTCAACAACATGATGGACATCATCGCCTTGGACGCGGACTGGCACGGCGGGAATTACGAGACGAATCCGACCGCAGGACTCACGACGGCCTTCGGTGAATTTCGTCCCGTAGATATATACCGAACCGTGTTTCGCGCAGAATGTGCGGACGCCGGAGCAGCGCCGCGCGTTCCGCAAGTTCTGGCACGATATTTTCTCGCATATGCCCCCCAGGACGCACGCGATATCTACTACCAGCTTGAGGATGTGGGCGACGTACAACCTTGGCGATACGTCGGGCTTTGGCGGCGATGCGCAGGCGGCGCTCAGATCGATCAAAGCGCGCGTGCTGCTGATCAGCATGAAGGAGGACCTGCCATCAGTACTTCCGGATGAAATCGCCTTCACCAAAAACTCCATCCCAAACGCGACCCTCGTAGAGATCGCGACACGCCTTTGGTCATGTTGCCTGTTGCGGACTTGACCCTGACACGAACAAGATCATCGATCGAGAAATCGGCCGCTTTTTAGCGAAGCTAAAGTAGCAGACCTGCCCATGAAACCGACCGCTTTGGCGTTCTTCGTAGGGGCCACGTCGCTGGTCGTGGCGCGTCCCGGCAATCGCTCAGACGGTGCGCTTCGGCCCAGGAAGCGCTGCGCCCACCGCATTCAATGCCGCGACCAGTCGCTATGAAGAGGGTAGCAGCTTCGATCCCTACATTTGCGCGGAGCAGCCCTGTGGGGAGTTGCTCCACAATGTGTTTGAAGGCCTGGTTTCCGTTTCACCAAGCCGGGGCATCGAGCCTGAGCTCGCAACGCAATGGGAAAGGTTGAACGACACTCGGTACCGTCTGACCCTCCGTCGCGGGGTCGTCTTTCACAACGGGGAGCTCTTCGACGCAGAGTCCGTGCGATTCTCCCTGATGCGCGCCGTCGCAGGCTTACAGCGCAACCGCCTGGTTCCCCGAGATCGCCCAGGTTCAGATCGATGACCCGTACTTGGTCGAGGTTGTCCTGAAAGCGCCGGATAGTTTGTTCCTCTACCGTCTAGGGCACCTGGCGCCAATGCTGCCCCCGAAGTACTTCCGCCAAGACGGGTACGGCCCGGCTTTGGTTCAGCAGCCGGTGGGGACGGGCGCGTTCCGATTTGTTCGTTGGGACAGGGCTCGCCGCGAGGTGGTGCTGGAAGCAAATCGCGAATACTGGCGACCGAGATACCCCAAGGTTTCCAGCGTGATTTACAGGTATGTGGATTCCGAGCTGGCGCTGGACGAGCTCGCCAAAGGTAGGCTCGATCTGCTGCGGCGCCTGAATCCCCGCAAGACGACACAGTTCATGGAGACCGGGAGCGGGAAAATCGTCAAGGCGTGGCTGCCGCAGCTCGTGCTCGGCCCCTTCAATCTCCTCAAGCCGAACACGCCACTGAAGGACCTGAGAGTGCGAAAGGCGATCAACCTGGCGATCGACCGCGAGGATGTTCTGCGCTACGGTACGATCGGGAACGGACGGCTGATCGGCGGCTACACGGTCCCGGAAGATCCGGACCACGCAGGGCTCAAGCCTTATCCGTTCGATCCATCCGAGGCAAAGGACGTCTGCTCAAGGCGGCAGGCTATCCCAACGGGTTCACGCTCTCCATGCTGGTCAGCAAAGAGGTGCCGCCGCAGGTCGAAAAGATCATCGCCGTCTCTCTCGCTGAGGTCGGGATCCGTGTCACTATCCGAGAAGCCTCCGAGGCCGAGTTCCTCAAGGAACTCTATCTTCCGAAGTTCGGTTCGCGTGCTCCGCCGTCCTTTGACATCCTGCTCCTGAGCATGCCCGCCGGGACGATCCCGCACTCGGGTTACGTCCCCATGACCCTCCTCTACTCGCGTAAACCGAACGAATCGGCAATCCAGGACCCGGCGCTGGATGAGCTCTACGAGGAGGCGTTGCGCACCTACGATGTCAATCGCGCATCGGCGCTTTGGAAGAAGCTCGAACGCTACGTCTACGACAACCACCTGCTGTTGATCGGATACCAGGAGCGGGCGGTGTTTGGCGCCCGCGACCGGCTGCAGTTCTCGCCCCGAACGCTGATGACTTTCCGGGACGCCTATTACAAGTGAGATCGGCGCATGACGCAACAGCCGCACATCCAGGATCCTGATCGTCGACGACGAGCCCTTTAACGTGGACTTGCTCGAGCAGGAGCTGGCAGGATCTCGGCTACCACACCCTGTCTGCTAGCAACGGCCAGGAAGCGCTGGAGAAGGTGGCTAGCGAGGGGCCGGACCTGGTGCTCCTCGACGTGATGATGCCAGTCATGGATGGCTTCGCCACCTGTCGTCGGCTGAAGGAGAACGACGAGACTCGATTGATCCCAGTTGTCATCATGACCGCGCTTGACGGGCTCGAGGATCGAATCCGCGGCATCGAGGCGGGTGCCGATGACTTCTTGACCAAACCTGTCAACCCACGCGAGTTGACGGCGCGGATTCAGACCGCCCTCAAGCTCAAGCACGCGGTGGATCGCAAGCTCACCGAGTTGAGGCGGATGAAAGATCACTTCGCCCGGTTCGTGCCCGAGTCGGTCAAACGCCTGGTCACAGCGAACCCCGATGCGCCCGAGCTCGAGAAATCTGAGCGGGACGTCTCGGTACTCTTCTGCGACGTGAGCGGCTATAGCCGCCTGAGCGAAGAGTTGTCACCGAACGCGCTGAACGCGTTGGTCGAGAGCTATTTTTCGGCTTTCCTCGATAAGATTCACGACGCAGGTGGGGACATCAACGAAACGGCAGGCGACGGGTTCATGGCGATCTTCGAGGCATCGACTCCCGAGACCCACGCCCGCCAGGCAGCCGGGACCGCAATACAGCTGCTCGATATCACCGAGCGCCTGAACGGGGAATACGTCGGGTCGTCCACTCGCGATCCACATGGGACTCAACTCAGGCCCTGCGCTCGTTGGCTCGACTCGTTTCGAGGGTGCCCGCGGCAGCCGTTGGACTTTCACTGCCAGTGGCCCGGTCACGAATATCGCTGCGCGCCTCGCCGGGCTTGCTCCAGCCGGCCAGATACTGGCCGGTCCTGAGACTGTAAGACGTCTCGGTGATCAGTATCGGACCGAGCTGCTAAGCCGCGAACAACTCAAGAACATCGGCGCGACAGTCGAAGTCTACCGCGTGAATCGCGATAGGTAGAAGCCTGCCCTGACGCGGTCCCGGGCAGGTTTCGGCAAGAGGCCTCAGATTTCAGTGCTAATCCGGTATGTTGGTCGCCTGGCGCGCGACCAGCACCCAGCCGCCACCCCGCTTGACCCAGACATTCAGATAGCGCAGATGAAGGTTTCGATTCTCTCCTTTGATGTTGACGTTGACGCGCTGTGTGCCCGTCACAACTGCGGTATCGCCGTAGACGCGGATGTCGATGCCTTCACGCATCGCCCTCAGAACCTTCACCTCGCCCGAAGCGAACATCGGCAGATATTCCCCTTTGGTCAGGGAGTCGCCAGCGGCGCGGTTGTAAAAGAACTCATCAGCGTAGATCGCGTAAAGCGTTGGCATGTCGGCACCGAGAATGGCCTGACCCCTCTGCTGCTCAATGCGTTCGAGGTCGTCCGCGGTGTCTGCGGTTGCCGACCCCGGGATGAACGCGACCAGCACAGCCAACATAAGCGCACCAAAAACGGACTTGCTCATGATGAATCCTCCCATTGTCAGTCAGCTCTAAGTCGGCAGATTGGTAGCCTGACGTGCGACCAGCTTCCAGCCGCCGGGTCCCTTGACCCAAACATGCAGGTAACGCAAGTCAATCTTCCTGTCTTCGCCCTTGAGGTTCACGTCGATATGCTGGATCCCTGTCACCACCGCCGTGTCGCCATAGACCCGGATGTTCATCCCCTCAACCACCAGTCTCCTGACCTTAACGTCGCCGGAAGTAGCAAAGGCGAAGAAGTCCGCTTTGGTCATGGAGTCCCCGCCAGCCCGGTTGTAGAAGAACTCGTTGGCGTACAAGACGTCGAGCGTCCCCATGTCACCGTTGACGATCGCCTGAGTCCGCTGCAGTTCGAGCCGCTCGATATCGTCGCCGGTATCCGCCGTTACGGGCACCGGGATCATCGCGACCAAGGTCGCCAAAACGAATCCACCCAAGATTGATTTGCCCATGGTCAATCCTCCCGATTTGGTTTTTTCTGAAGAACACTCCTCCACGTCAACCCCCCGTCTCCCTCCCGTTTGCGCGGAGGATCGAATGGGGCGCGGTTGGCGCTTTCTCCATGGTAGTCCCAAAACCACCGGGCCCGCTAAAGCCATCCCATGCTGCGCGCCGCAGGTGTGCCAGAGCGCTTGCGGCGAGCGCGACGTTCAGTTATTCTTGATTGACCGGTCGGTCAATAATATTGATTGCCTTAGCTCGGTCTGGCTCCGGAGAACTGTCTCCCCATGGTTCCAAGGCTCCGCTTGCAACGATGAACGACAGCACTCTCGACCCCCAAGCTCTGGCTGAGCGCGTCGGCTCCGGGATGTTCGCTGAGGACACCGCCTCGCGCAGCCTGGGCATGCGGATCGAAGCGATGGGCCCGGGATATGCGCGGCTGTCCATGCCGGTGCGCCCGGACATGCTGAATGGCTTCAAGATCTGTCACGGCGGGTTTATCACCACGCTGGCCGATTCGGCATTCGCCTTCGCTTGCAATAGCCGCAACGAGCTCACGCTGGCTGCCGGGATCGTGGTCGACTTCCTGGCGCCTGCCGAGGAAGGCGATCTGCTTTCAGCCGAGGCCAGAGAAGTCGGGCTCGCGGGGCGAACAGGCATCTACGACGTGACGGTCACCAACCAGAGGGGCCAGATCGTGGCCGTGCTCCGCGGCCGTTCGCATCGGACGAAAGACAAGCAGGTGGTCCCCCTGTGATCGGCGGACGGCTGCAAGGACAGAGAGTGCGAAGAGGCATCGACCCCATCCCCCTCCTAGCCTCCCCCTTGAAGGGGGAGGGATAGCCCTTCCGGCATGCCAGTCCGCGCCCCAGCTCCCGGTGACCTGGAACCGATTGAGCGCGCGAGCCAGGACGAGCTGCGCGCGTTGCAGCTCAAGCGGCTGCAGTGGAGCGTGCGCCACGCGTATGACAACGTCCCCCACTATCGGAGGAAGTTCGCGCAGTCCGGTGTCCACCCCGACGATCTGAAGACGCTCGACGATCTCGCCAAATTCCCCTTCACCGCCAAGCAGGACCTGCGCGAGAACTATCCTTTCGGGCTGTTCGCGGTGCCGCGCGAGAAGGTGGTGCGCATTCACGCCTCCAGCGGCACCACCGGAAAACCCACCGTAGTCGGCTACACGCGCAAGGACATCGATACCTGGTCCGATCTGATGGCTCGCTCCATCCGCGCCTCGGGCGGCCGGCCCGGCGATATCGTTCATGTCGCCTACGGTTACGGGCTGTTCACCGGCGGTCTGGGCGCGCACTACGGCGCGGAACGGCTGGGCTGCACGGTGGTGCCGATGTCGGGCGGCCAGACCGAGAAGCAGGTCCAGCTGATCCAGGACTTCCGGCCCGACATCATCATGGTCACGCCCTCCTACATGCTAGCCTTGATCGACGAGATGGAACGGCAAGGCATGGACCCGGTGACCTGCTCGCTCAAGGTAGGCATCTTCGGCGCGGAGCCGTGGACGCAGGCCATGCGCGAGACGATCGAGAAGCGCGCCGGCATCGATGCAGTCGACATCTATGGGCTGTCCGAGGTGATGGGCCCCGGCGTGGCCAACGAGTGCGTCGAGACCAAGGACGGACCGGTCGTGTGGGAGGACCACTTCTACCCGGAGATCGTCGACCCCGAGACCGGCAAGGTGCTGCCCGACGGCTCGCCAGGCGAACTGGTGTTCACCTCGCTGACCAAGGAAGCGCTGCCCGTGATCCGCTACCGCACGCGCGACCTCACCCGGCTGCTGCCGCCCACTGCGCGCTCGATGCGACGCATGGACAAGATCACGGGACGCACGGACGACATGCTCATCATCCGCGGCGTGAACGTCTTCCCGTCGCAGATCGAAGAGCTGATCTGCAAGACGCCTGCGCTCGCTCCACACTATCTGCTGATCGCGGACAAGGAAGGACACCTGGACAGCCTGATCGTGCACGTGGAGCTGACGACCGAGATGCGTTACGCGGACCGCGACACGGTGGCGCACGAACTGCAGCACAACATCAAGAGCTACATCGGCGTGTCGTCCCAGGTCGAGGTCCTGGACCCCTTTGCCATCGAGCGGGTGACCATCGGCAAGGCCAAGCGGGTCATCGACAAGCGCCCGAAGGTCTGAAAGGAGAACCAGGATGTACACCCAAGCCATCGATCTCCCCAACCAGCAGCCGGAAGACGCCAAGCGCGGCCCGACTGCTCTCGAGAACGCCGCATATCAAGAGGAGTTCAACGCCAAGCTGGCTCGCGGCGACTTCATCGAGGCCAAGGACTGGATGCCCGAGGCCTATCGCAAGACCCTGATCCGCCAGATCTCGCAGCACGCGCATTCGGAGATCGTCGGCATGCTGCCGGAGGGCAACTGGATCACGCGCGCCCCCACCCTCAAGCGCAAGTCGATCCTTCTCGCCAAGGTTCAGGACGAGGGCGGCCACGGGTTGTATCTGTATGCGGCGGCCGAAACGTTAGGCGTCTCGCGCGATGAGCTGGTCGAAGCGCTGCACGCCGGCAAGGCCAAATACTCTTCGATCTTCAACTACCCAACGCTGACCTGGGCCGATATCGGCGTAATCGGCTGGCTGGTGGACGGGGCGGCGATCATGAATCAGATCCCGCTGTGCCGCTGCTCCTACGGCCCCTACGCCCGCGCGATGGTCCGAGTATGCAAGGAAGAGAGTTTTCATCAGCGGCAGGGTTTCGATCTGCTGCTCGCGCTAATGCGGGGCAACGACGCGCAGCGGGAGATGGTGCAGGACGCGACCAATCGCTGGTGGTGGCCGGTGCTGATGATGTTCGGTCCGCACGACAGCGAATCCCAGCACGGCGAGCAGAGCGCGAAGTGGGGCATCAAGCGCATCTCCAACGACGACCTGCGCCAGAAATTTATCGACGCCGCGGTGCCCCAGGCCAAGGTGCTCGGCGTCACCCTCCCCGACCCCGAGCTGAAGTGGAACGATGCGCGCGGACACTACGACCATGGCGAGATCGACTGGGCGGAGTTCTGGAACGTAGTCAACGGCTACGGCCCGTGCAACCGCGAGCGGCTGGCCGCACGCGTCAAGGCGTGGGAGGACGGCGCCTGGGTGCGGGCGGCGGCGCTTGCCTATACGCGCAAGCAAGAACTCAAGACGCAAGCCGCGGCTGCTTGATTGTCGAGAAGTTGCAGTTCACGAGCCACGAGTCACGGGGGTTCACATGGAACGCAAGGAATGGCCGCTTTGGGAAGTGTTCATCCGCAGCCGCAACGGCCTCGACCACAAACATTGCGGCAGCGTGCACGCTCCTGACGCAGGAATGGCTCTGCAGTCGGCACGCGACGTCTATACGCGCCGGCAGGAAGGCGTGAGCATCTGGGTCGTGCGGGCGGATCACATCCACGCCTCGGACCCGGATGCGAAGCCGGAGATGTTCGATCCGGCCGACGACAAGATCTACCGGCACCCGACTTTCTACAAGCTGCCAGACGAAGTGGATCACATGTAATGAAGGAAGTGAAGGAGGTAGAGGGCGAGAGGCTCCCTCATGCAGTCGTTCATCCCTTCCCTGACTGACGGATGTATACCGCCCATCTCGAATACGTCCTGCGCCTCGCCGACAGCGCGCTCATCCTCGGCCAGCGCCTGTCCGAGTGGACCGGACACGCGCCTGTCCTCGAGGAAGAGCTCGCGCTCGCGAATATCGCACTCGATCTGATCGGCCAGTCCCGGCTCCTTCTGACCCACGCGGGCCGTCTAGAAGCGAAGGGACGAGACGAGGATCAGCTGGCGTTTCTGCGGGCGGACCATCAATACCGAAATCTCACCTTAGTGGAGCTGCCCAATGGTGACTTCGGCTGCACCGTGTTACGCAACTTCCTCTTCTCCGCTTTTCAGCGGCCACTCTGGGAAGCCCTGCTGAGCTCGCGCGACACCGAGCTGGCGGCGATCGCCGAGAAGAGTCTCAAGGAGACGCGCTACCACCTGCGCCACAGCGCCGAGTGGGTCGTGCGTCTGGGCGATGGCACCGAAGAGTCGCATGCGCGTATGCAGTCGGCGCTCGACTACCTGTGGCCGTATACCATGGAGTTCTTCACCGAGGATGCCGTCGACGACGAGGTGGCAGCGGCGGCTCTGGGTGTGGCGTGGTCCGACTTGCAGCCGGCGTGGGAAGCTGCGGTGCAACCAGTGCTGACTGAGGCCACGCTTGCGATCCCAGGGCGCACGGCATTTCGCTCGCGCGGCAAGCTCGGCGGACACAGCGAGCACCTGGGACATCTCCTGGCCGAGATGCAGCATTTGCAGCGCGCCCATCCCGGCGCGCAGTGGTAAGAGGCGAGCCGATCCATGCTGACGGAAGCGCAAGCCTGGGAGGTGCTGCAGCAGGTGCCGGACCCGGAACTTCCGGCGGTCTCGGTGTGCGAGCTGGGCATCGTCCGCGAAGTGCACGCCGGGCCCGATGGCGTAAAGGTGGTCGTCACGCCAACCTACTCCGGTTGCCCAGCGACAGAGATGATCGAGATCGCCATTCGCGAAGCGCTACGCGGACGCCGGGGCATCCAGCATCACGGTCGAGACACGTCTCTCCCCGGCCTGGACCAGCGACTGGGTCAGCAGCGAAGGCCGCGCCAAGCTACAAGCTCACGGGATTGCACCGCCCCACTCAACGGTGAATGCACGGACGCAGCCGCTGCGCTTCGCCCCGCCCGCGCCTTCTTGTCCACGCTGCGGCGCACGCACCACCACCCGGCTCTCGGAGTTCGGCTCCACTGCCTGCAAGGCGCTGTACCGCTGCGAGCGCTGCCGCGAGCCGTTCGAATACTTCAAGCCGATCTGAGGCCGTCATTCGTGACTCGTGATTCGTGATCGCAACATTCTACACATTGCGCATCGTTCACCCCGTCTCTGCCCTCCCCCGCAAGGGTGGAGGGTTTAGGGTGCGGACCGGCGACGCATGACTCCGCGTTTCCACACCCTGCGCATCGCCGAGGTCAGGCGCGAGACGCCAGAGGCGGTGAGCCTCGAGTTCGAGGTGCCGCCTGCGCTGGCGCCAGACTACGCGTTCGTTCAGGGCCAGCACATCACGCTGCGGACTCGCATCGACGGAGCGGAGATGCGCCGCACCTACTCGATCTGCGCAGGAGTGGATGACGGCCGCCTGCGGGTTGCGATCAAGCGCGTCGCCGGTGGCAGGTTCTCCACATGGGCGAACACGCAGTTGAAAGCCGGCGCCGCGCTCGACGTTCTCACCCCAGATGGTCGATTCCACACGCGGCTCGACCCTGATCACGCGAAGCACTACGCCGCGTTCGCTGCCGGTGCCGGCATCACGCCGGTCCTGTCGTTGATCAAGACCACCCTTGCGCGCGAACCGAGAAGCCGCTTCACCCTGCTGTATGGCAACCGGCGCCAATCCAGCGTCCTGTTCCACGAGGAGCTGGAAGATCTGAAGGATCGCTACCTGTCGCGCTTCACGCTCTACAACCTGTTCAGCCGCGAGCAGCAGGAGGTGGAGCTGTTCAACGGGAGGCTGGACGGCGCCAAGGTCAAAGCCTTCGCCGATACTCTGCTGCCGGCCGATACCATCGACGAAGCTTTCGTGTGCGGGCCGGGCGCGATGATCGATGAGGTGGAGAGCGCGCTCCAGGCTTGCGGCCTGCAGGCCGAGCACATTCACTCCGAGCGCTTCGGCGTACCGAACATCATCGCCGAGCATCACGCGGAGCCGGGTGACGCACCTCAGGCAATCGTCACGGTCGATCTCAGACGGCGTGCAACGCGAGCTGGAATTTCGCCGAACAGACCCGTCGATCCTGGATGCGGCGCTGCAGGCGGGATTCGACCTGCCCTTCGCATGCAAGAGCGGTGTGTGCTGCACCTGCCGCGCCAAGCTGCTGTCCGGCGAGGTGCGCATGGACAAGAACTACGGTCTCGACTCTCGCGACATCGCCGCAGGTTACGTGCTCACCTGCCAGGCACATCCGACTCACTGATCGCGTCGTGGTCAGCTACGACGATCGCTACGATGCCAAGAGGCAAAGCCCCGACCTTCGAGCTGCAGCGCGCCGCCATCCTCCAGGCCGCGGCGCGTCTGTTCGCCGAGAAGGGTTTCGTCGGTGCGTCGATGGCCGATCTGGCGCGCGCTTGCGGGGTGTCCAAGGCGCTGCTGTACCACTACTACCGCGACAAGGAGCACCTGCTGTTCGACACCGCTGACAGCTATCTGGATACGCTTATCGGCATTGTCGCCGAGGTGCGTGCGCGGGATCTGCCACCAACGGAGCACTTCAGCGCGCTTGTCGCGCGCTTCATGCAGGAGTACGAGCATTCGCAGGCCCAGCACATGGTGCTGGTGCAGGACGTCAAGTTTCTGGGAGAGGCGGAGCGGAGCCGGGTGGTGACGAAAGAGCGCCAGGTGGTGGATGCCTTCGCGGAGGCGATCGCAGCGCTCAAGCCGAGGTTCCGAAAGAAGGCGCTCCGCGTGCCGCTCGCCATGATCCTGTTCGGGATGATCAACTGGACCTTCACCTGGCTGCGGGCTGACGGTCCGCTCGCCTATCAGGACATGGCGAAGGTCGTGACCGAGATCTTCCTGCGGGGTGTGGCCGGCGGGGAACGAGCGGCCGCATGAGCCATCCTCCCTCGGGAGAGGGTAGGACGAGGTGGGATCAGTCGCTGCGCTACCCGCTTTCTGGCAGCGTCCTCACGCGTTGAATGCTACTGTACCGAAGCCATGAAACTCGCAACCCTCAAGACCGTAGAGCGCGACCGCGACGGCGTGCTGATCGTCGTCAGCCACGACCTCAAAACCGCGGTCGTGGCCTCGGCCATCGCACCCACGCTGCAGTCGCTGCTGGAAGACTGGCCGCATAGGGCGCCGAAGCTCGCGCAGCTTTCCGCTACGCTCAACGCCGGCAAGGCCTCCGACGCTTTCCGCTTCGATCCGGCCCGCTGTCACTCTCCCCTGCCGCGCGCCTACCAATGGGCCGACGGCTCGGCCTACGTGAACCACGTGGAGCTCGTGCGCAAAGCCCGCGGCGCCGACATGCCTGCCTCCTTCTGGACCGATCCGCTCATGTACCAGGGTGGCTCGGACAGCTTCATCGGGCCCTACGACGCGATCCTGGTCGAGAACGAGGACTGGGGCATCGACCTCGAAGGCGAGGTCGCGGTGATCGTCGACGATGTGCCCACGGGCACCCCGGCGGCGGCCGCCTCTCCGCACATCAAGCTCCTCATGCTGGTGAACGACGTCAGCCTGCGTAATCTGATCCCGAACGAGCTGGCGAAGGGGTTCGGCTTCTTCCACGGCAAGCCCGCGACGGCGTTCTCTCCCGTGGCGGTCACCCCCGACGAACTGGGCAATGCATGGGATGGTGCAAAGGTCAGCCTTCCACTCACGGTGCACATCAACGGCCAACTGTTCGGCCGCCCCAATGCCGGGGCCGACATGACGTTCGACTTCCCCGCCTTGATCGCGCATGCAGCGCGCACGCGCGAGCTCGAAGCCGGCACCATCATCGGCTCGGGGACGATCTCCAATGTCGACCGCAGCGCCGGGCCGGCCTGCTTAGCCGAGAAGCGCATGTTGGAGACCATAGCGACCGGCAAGCCAGTGACGCCCTTCCTGCGCTTCGGCGACCGGGTGCGCATCGAGATGTTCGACATCGCCGGGCAATCCATCTTCGGAGCGATCGACCAGGAGGTCGCACGCTACGTGCTGCCGGCGGGCAACTAGGTATCACTAACGCGCTGCGAGCCTCTGATCCTCGGGTCTGGTCCCGCGATGGATGCTTTAGCCCCTATCACCGATGCGCATTCGCATCCACCACCGCCAGCGCCGTCATATTGACTAGCCGCCTGCACCGTCGCCGTCGGAGTCAGGATGTGCACCGGCTTCGCTGCACCGAGCAGGATCGGGCCGATGGTCAGGCCTTCCCCGCCGGTCATCTTGAGCAGATTGAAGGAGATGTTGGCGGCGTCCAGGTTGGGCATGATCAGCAGGTTCGCCTCACCTTTGAGCCGCGAGTCGGGGTGGACGCGGTTGCGAATCTCCTCCGACAGTGCGGCGTCGCCGTGCATCTCGCCCTCCACTTCGAGATCGGGCGCGCGCTTCTGGATCAGGTCGAGCGCCCGGCTCATCTTCAGCGCGGAGGGCGAGTCATCGGTCCCGAAGTTCGAGTGGGACAGCAGCGCTACCTTGGGCGTCAATCCGAACTGACGCACCTCCGCGGCGGCCATCACGGTCATCTCCGCCAGCTGCTCCGGCGTCGGATCCTCGTTCACGTAGGTGTCGCAGATGAACAGCGTACGCTTGGGCAGCAGCAGCACGTTCATGGCGGCGAAGATCGAGGCGCCCCGCTCCAGGCCGATGACGTTGGCGACATGGCGCAGGTGATCCTTGTGCCGGCCGAAGGTGCCGCACAGCATGGCGTCGGCGTCGCCCCGGTGGAGCAACATGGCGCCGATCAGCGTGGTCGATTGGCGCACGTTGAACCCGGGCGTCGTCCGGGGACACGCCCCTGCGCTTCATGATCCGGTAGTACTCGGTCCACACCTCCCGATAGCGGGGGTCGCTCTCCGGGTTGACGATCTCGAACTCCCGCCCCGCGCTTGATGCGCAACCCGTACTTCTCGAGTGCGCATCTCCACCACTTCGGGACGGCCGATGAGGATCGGCTTCGCCAACTTCTCGTCGACGATCACTTGCACGGCACGCAGCACGCGCTCGTCTTCGCCCTCGGCGAAGATGACGCGGCGCGGGTGCTGCTTGGCCAGCGCAAACACCGGCTTCATCGTGAGACCGGAGTGGTACACGAACTGCGTCAGCCGGTCGCGGTAGGCGTCGAAATCGGTGATCGGCCGCGTCGCCACGCCGCTGTCCATCGCCGCCTTCGCCACCGCCGGCGCGATCTTGATGATCAGCCGCGGATCGAAGGGCTTGGGGATGATGTACTCGGGACCGAAGCTGAGCTCCTCGCCCTCGTATGCCATCGCCACCACATCGGATTGCTCGGCCTGCGCCAGCTCGGCAATGGCCTTGACGCAGGCGAGCTTCATCTCGTCGGTGATGCGAGTGGCGCCCACGTCCAGCGCGCCGCGGAAAGATGAACGGGAAGCACAGGACGTTGTTGACCTGGTTGACGTAGTCCGAGCGCCCGGTCGCGATGATCGAGTCCGGCCGCACGGCCTTCGCCTCCTCCGGCATGATCTCCGGCGTGGGATTAGCCAGCGCCAGGATGAGCGGCTTGTCCGCCATCTTCTTGATCGCTTCCGGCTTGAGCGCACCCGCGCTCGACAGTCCCAGGAAAATGTCCGCACCCGGCATCACGTCGGCGAGCGTGCGCGCTTCGGTCTTGCGCGCGTAGCGGGCCTTGTTCGGCTCCATGTTCGGCTCGCGGCCCTGGTAGATCACGCCCTTGCTGTCGCACACGAAGACGTTTTCGCGGTTCAAGCCCAGCCGCACCAGCAGATCGAGACAGGCGATGGCGGAAGCGCCGGCGCCGGAGCAGACCAGCTTGACCTTGTCGATCCGCTTGCCGACCACCTTCAGGCCGTTGGTCACGGCCGCGCCTACGATGATTGCGGTTCCATGCTGGTCGTCGTGGAACACGGGGATCTGTCAGCCGCTCGCGCAGCTTCTGCTCCACGTAGAAGCACTCGGGCGCCTTGATGTCTTCGAGATTGATGCCGCCCAGCGTAGGTTCCAGCGCGGCGATGATATCGACCAGCTTCTCGGGGTCGTGCTCGTTCAGCTCGATGTCGAACACGTCGATGCCGGCGAACTTCTTGAACAGGCAGCCCTTCCCTTCCATCACCGGCTTGCCGGCCAGCGGCCCGATATTGCCCAGCCCGAGCACCGCGGTGCCATTGGTGATCACGCCCACCAGATTGGCACGCGACGTGAGGTTCGCGGCTTCGCGCGGGATCGGCCTCGATCGCCTTGCAGGCGTAGGCAACGCCGGGTGAGTAGGCGAGCGCCAGGTCGCGCTGGTTGATGAGCCCTTTGGTCGGGACGACCGAGATCTTGCCCGGCGTGGGGAGCCGGTGGTATTCGAGTGCAGCAGTCTTGAGCTGCTCTTCCATGCTCTCTGTCTTCTCCTCCAAGTTTTCTGGTAAGCCGGCCCCTCGTCCGGGCGAGCCGCGAAGCGCAGCGCCCACTCTAAAGCTTTCGGGGCAGTTGCTCCACCGGGGACGCCCCGGGGTCTATTGCGCAGTGCAGCGACGACCATGGGACGTGTCCCAAAGACCGCTACGCGTAGCCGGGGGTGAAGGGCCCAGCGTAGCCCGGGCTGCTTCACGGACTACGCTTCGCTTCGTCGAGGCCGTGGGCACGCTTCGCAGGGCGGTCGGCCGCGCGAGCCTGCTGCAAAGTAGAATGCGATGGTCGCGCAACACAAGTGTTTTGGAGGAGAGCCGATGCTCGATAGAAGCCCGCTTTGGCCTGCTCAGCTGGATCACATCCGTATCGACAGCGACGATCCGGTGTCTCTGGTCCATTTCTATCGGGAAGCGTTGGGCATGACTCCGACAGAGCTGGAGGATGGCAGCGCCCTGCTTCAGGCGCCAGGTCGAAGGATCCTCATCGGGCAAGGGCTGCGCGGGGCGCAGCCGTTCATGGCGTTCCGAGTCCGGACGCAAGACCAGCTCGACGCCTTCAGACGGCATGTCATCCGACGAGGCGTCGAACCGCTTGAGAGTCCAAGCGCGATCTTTGCACCCGGAGCGTTCGCGGTGCGCGATCCAGACGGGCGCTTAGCTGTCTTTGGGCTCCCGCGCGCAGACCTTCCACTGCCCGCGCAAACCGAGGGCTTGCCCGCCGCCAGGCTCCCGGGCCGCCTGCAGCACGTCGTGGTGGCCTCCAACGCCCTGCCGCCGATGTTGCGCTTCTACGAAGAGGACTTGGGGTTCGTCGTTTCGGACTACGTCTTCGAAGACGATGGACGAGGCGAGCCAACGGTCGGCTTCTTCCGCTCTGATCCCGAACATCATAGTTTCGGCGTGTTCCGCTGCCCGGAGACCCGGCCCGACCACCACGCCTACGAGAGCACCTGCTGGAACGACATCCGCGATTGGGCCGATCATCTGGCAAGCCTGAAGATCAAGCTGTGGTGGGGTCCAGGACGACACGGTCCGGGGAACAATCTCTTCATCATGATCAAGGACCCGCAGGGCTACCTGGTCGAGATTTCCGCTGAGCTGGAAATCATGCCGGACGAAGTGGCCAAACGGTCCTGGAACCACGAAGAACGTACGTTGAACCTTTGGGGCTCAGCCTTCATGCGCAGCTGAACTAGCGTGTGAGGCGGAGGATCCGCGGGGGCCGCTGTTTGAGGCCGGCAGAGGTTGCAGCGAATCGCTCCGCACTCGGCAGAATAACAAGAAGCGGTGCCGCGTCAGAAGCGGCAGGCTCAGTCGTGTACGTACCCGGTCCCGACGTCAAGGGAGGATCAATCACTTGGACAGCGGCAGCGGCCGAACCGGCCAGCACGCCAGCGATAATCAGGCTACTTAGGGTCTTGGTCGTCATGGTCTGAGTCCTCCGAGCTGGGTTTGAGGCTTACTTGGCGATGCGGGTGCAGCGGATCTGGTCGTCTACCAGCACACAGTGGGAATCACCAACGCTGAACTGGGCGCGGGTCTTCCCATCTTCCATGGCAACCTGGATCCGGCTTTCGTCGGCGTAAGCGGAGGCGGCGGCGGCTAGCAGCGCTCCGATCAGCAGACTGGTGAGGATCTTCGTTGTCATGGTATGGGTCTGTCCGTAGTGCGTTTTCTGTTGTCAACACTTTACGGCTGAGGACCCTTCTGGCTCGTTGACGCATTACCGGCGGGGGTGTGAGAAATTCACACCCCCGTCTCCTCGCCCTGCTTACGAGGAAAGGCCGGGATGGGAAGATAGGCTCGTGTCCCGACCCCAGCCTCTCCCCGCGTCCGGCAGAGGTGGATCGCAAATGGGCCCGGTTGGGTGTAGTATCTGGGCGGGTCTCCTGCGGACGAAGGCGAGCGCAAGTGCGACTCGCCCCGGCCTAGAACAACGATCAACGACGGCGTGCCGTGTGACCCGGGAGGAAGCAAGCTCGTGCCCGCCGCCCAACGCGGCGGGTTTTCTTTTTGTGGCGCCGCTGCCGCCTGCCTTTCTCGTAAGACGTCGTAGGGGGCTGGATGATGTCCCCCTGGACTACGCTTCCGCTCTGTCCCGGCCACGGGCGGTAGGGTTCCAAAAAAAAGGCCTGCCGGGAGGCAGGCCCAATCGCTCAGGGAGGAGAAAATCGGTTAGTCGGTCGGAGTCAGGCCGCTTACTTGGCGATGCGGGTGCACAGCACCTGGTCATCTACCAGCACGCAGCGCGAATCGCCAACGCTGAACTGGGCGCGCGTCTTTCCATCTTCCATGGCGACCTGGATGCGGCTCTCGTCGGCGTAGGCGGAGGCGGCAGCGGCGAGCAGCGCTCCGATCAGCAGGCTGGTGAGGGTCTTGGTTGTCATGGTCTGGGTCCGTCCGTAGTGCGTTTTCCGTTGTCACCACTGTACGGTCGAGGACCCCTTTGACTCGTTGACGCATTACCGGCGGGGGTGTGAGAAATTCACGAGGGTGCCACAACGATCGCAGCCACACAGCGCTCGGCGCCGTCCGACTGAATCCGGAGGCCTCGTAGCCTCGGTGGAACGCAGCGCAACCCGTGGTTGGATGATGTCCCCCGGACTACGCTTCGCTTTGTCCAGGCTACGGGGCTGCGCTTCGTCCAGGCTACGGGGCTCCGCCGAGCTTCGGTCTCCTTCCCTCGCTTGCGGGGGAAGGGCGGGATGGGGGTGTTTCGCTCCTGCCACAACCCTCCCCGCGCGCGGGGAAGGAGCGACAGGCAGAGTCAGGAGCAGCGGCTAATCCGCCGGCAGCGGGTCACGCTCGAACGCAGGTGAACCGAGCAAGGCCGTCTTCACCGCGTCGTCCACCGTCTCCAGAGGAACAAAGCGGAGCTTCCGGCGCGCCTCTTCGGGAACGTCCTGCAGGTCCTTCTCGTTGCGCTTGGGCAGCATCACGGTGGTGATACCGGCGCGCATCGCCGCCAGAACCTTTTCCTTGATCCCGCCCACCGGCAGGACCAATCCGCGCAAGCTGATCTCGCCGGTCATCGCGGTATCGTTGCGCACCACGCGGTTGGTCAGCAGCGAGGCGAGCGCCATGAACATCGCCACGCCAGCGCTCGGTCCATCCTTCGGGATCGCGCCCGCCGGCACGTGCACGTGGATGTCCGATTTCTCCAGCGCGACAGCATCGATGCCTAGCCCTTCGCCACGCGACTTGACCAGGGTCAGCGCCGCCTGCGCGCTCTCCTTCATCACGTCGCCGAGCTGACCGGTGAGGATCAGCTTGCCGTTGCCCGGCGTGCGGCTCGCCTCGATGAACAAGATGTCACCGCCCACCGGCGTCCACGCCAATCCCGTGGCGACGCCCGGAACACTGGTGCGCTGGGCCACCTCGCCCTCGAAGCGGGACGGGCCGAGTATCTCCTGCAAGTCGGTCTTGTCGACACGCACCTTCTCCACGTTGCCCTCGGCGATCTTCACCGCAGCGCTGCGGACAATGGCTCCGATCTCGCGCTCGAGGTTGCGCACTCCCGCCTCTCGCGTGTAGTCGTGGATGATGCTCCCAATCGCCTCGTCGGTGATCTCGAGCTTCTCGGCCGGTAGACCGTTGCGCTCGAGCTGACGCTTGACCAGATACTTCTTCGCGATCTGCAGCTTCTCCTCTTCGGTGTAGCCCGGGAGCTGGATCACCTCCATGCGGTCGCGCAACGGCCCGGGAATCGTGTCGAGCACGTTCGCGGTGGTGATGAAAGTCACGCGCGACAGGTCGAACGGCACCCCGAGGTAGGCGTCACGGAACGTGGAGTTCTGCTCCGGGTCGAGCACCTCCAGCAACGCCGAAGACGGATCGCCATGGAAGCCTTGGCCGAGCTTGTCGATCTCGTCCAGCATCATCACGCAGTCGCGGCTGCCGGCCTTCTTGATGGCCTGGATGATGTTGCCCGGCAACGCGCCCACGTAGGTGCGGCGATGGCCGCGAATCTCGGCCTCGTCGTGCACACCGCCCAGCGCCACGCGCACGAACTTGCGCCCGAGCGCCCTGGCGATGCTCTGGCCGAGCGAGGTCTTGCCCACGCCCGGCGGGCCGACGAAGCACAGGATCGGGCTGTGTCCGCCCGGGTTCAGCTTGCGCACCGCCAGGAACTCGAGGATGCGCTTCTTCACCTTGTCGAGGCCGAAGTGGTCCTCGTCGAGGATGCGACGCGCTTCCGCGAGGTCGATCTTCTCCTCGGTCTCGATCTTCCAGGGCAGCTCGATCAGCCAGTCGATGTAGGTCCGCGCCATCGAGTACTCGGCGGACTGCTCGGACATGCGCGCCAGGCGCTTGAGCTCCTTGCGGACATGCGCCTCGACCTCTTCCGGCATGCCGGCCTCGGCGACAGCCTTCTCGAGCTCGGCGGCCTCCGCGCCCGCATCCTCCTCGCCTTCGCCCAACTCCTTCTGGATGGTCTTCATCTGCTCGCGCAGCATGAACTCGCGCTGGCGCTGATCGACGCTGGCCTTGGTGCGCTCGTCGATCTCCTTGGTAGATCTTGAGCACCTCGATGCGCTCGGCGAGCAGCTCCAGCACCCGGTCGAGGCGCTTCTCGACGTTGAAGGTCTCGAGGATCTGCTGCTTTTCGGCAGGCTTGATGTCCAAGAAGCCTGCGACCATGTCCGCCAGGCCGCCCGGCGAAGTGACGCCCTGCAGGGCAGACACCAGCTCCGTCGGCGTCTGCGGCAGAAGCTCGAGCGCCTCCGCCGCGCGCCTCTTGAGTTGAATGAAGCGCGCTTCGATGTCCTGGCTCGCCTGCGCACCGTCGGTGATGCGCTCGACGCGGGCGACGAGAAACGGATAGCCGGGAAGGAACTCGCGCACGACGAAGCGCTCCTGTCCCTGGCAGATGAGGTGATGCCCGCCGTCCGGCGTCGTCACGTAGCGCAGAATCTGCGCGACGGTGCCGGCCCGGTGCACGTCCTCGGGTCCGGGATTGTCGTTGGCCGGGTCCCGCTGCAGACAGCAGCCCGACCGGGCGCTCGCTGCGCACCGCCTGTTGGGCGGCGGCGATCGAGCTCTCCCGGCCGATGTTGAGCGGCAGGATCATGCCGGGGAACAGGACCATGTTGCGCACCGGGACGATGATCAGCGCATCCTCGGGGATCGCCAGCGCGGGGCCGGCGCCCTGAGACGACGAAGATGCGGCGGCGACCGCACCCGTTTCCGGCTGGCCCTGTTTACGTTCCATTTCCATGCTCATCGACGGCTCTCCTCACGCGACCCGGCGCAGGCCGACCACCAGACAACCGTTTTCGAAGCGCTGCTCGCGCAGCTCGAACCGGCCCGAAGGGATGGGGATGCGTCTCTCGAAACGACCGTAAGGGATTTCCAAGCGGCGGATGGCGCCGGGAAAGAACTTGGCCGGCATCGGCCGCTCGCCCTGGACGACCAGCGTGGCGCCCTCGATCGCCGCGCGCACGCGCTGCGGCGTTACGCCGGGCAGTGCCACCAGGATCCAGTGGTCGCCGTCGGTCTCGATGACATCCACCGGCGGCTGCCAACACGGCACGCCTGCCTGTGGCGGGCCCGGCTCAAAGAAGTGCCGGTGCAACCGCTCGGCCTGCTCCAGCAGCTCGAGCGCCTGCTCCCACATCCAGTTGGCGGAATTTCGTTCTCTCATCTTCTCCCCTCCGGCGTAGAGTCGATTGGTCCTGACCTAGCCGCTATTGAGCCGATATCGGGGCCGTTGCGGGCATTTCAATGCCCGGCGGGAACAGGGACCTGCCCTTCCCTGACCCGCACCGCCATCGGCAGCGCTCCGGGAGACGCATCTTCACTGCGGGAAAGGGGCCTGGGGTGAGGGATCAATCGCACAGAGGATCAATCCGGGATGACGGCGGTGGCCTCGATCTCGACCTTGGCCTGGTCCTCCAGCAGAGCGCTGACCTGCACCGCAGTCATCACCGGATAGTGAGCGCCGATGACCTGCCGGTACACCGCCCCGATAGAAGAATAGGCAGCGATGTACTCGTGCTTGTCGATCACGTACCAGGTCATGCGCACGATGTGCGCGGGCCGGGCGCCGGCTTGCGCCAGCACGGCTACCACGTTCTCGAGGGCCTGACGCACCTGACCGGTCGAGATCGCTGGTCTGGAAGCGGCACTGCGCGTCCCAGCCGATCTGGCCGGCGACAAAGACCAGCTGGCCGCGAGTGAGGAGTCCGTTGGAGTAGCCGCGCGGGCGTGCCCAGCCTGGAGGTTGGAGGATTTGCATGGGAGTGTGCCTGTTGATGCGTTGCGCGACTAGATTGAGAGATGTCAGCAACTCGAGCATGCACCGCTCGCCCTCGCCCTCGCGAGGCGGGACCGGCGTTCGCGGGAGGACGTATCGAGTGGCGCTGCGATCACGCCGGCGGCTCGCGCAGCTTGAAGCGCTGCAGCTTGCCGGTTTCGGTGCGGGGCAGCGCGTCGCGGAACTCGACCGCGCGCGGATACTTGTAGGGCGCGATGGTCTGCTTGACGAACTCCTGCAGCTCCCGAGCCATCTCGCGGCTCGGCGCGCAATCCTTCTTGAGCACGACGAAGGCCTTGACGATCTGTCCGCGCTCTTCGTCGGGCACACCCACCACGCCGCACTCGGCCACCGCGGGATGCAGCAGCAGCGCCGACTCGACCTCCGGTCCGGCGATGTTGTAGCCGGCGGAGATGATCATGTCGTCGGTGCGCGCCTGGTACCAGAAGTAGCCGTCCTCGTCCATCAGGTAGGCGTCGCCGGTCAGGTTCCAGCCGTTGCTGCACGTAGCTCTTCTGCCGCTCGTCCGCCAGATAGCGGCAGCCGGTCGGGCCTTTCACCGCGAGCCGCCCGACCGTCCCCGGCGGCAGCGGATTGCCTGTCGTCGTCGAGCACGCACGCCCGATAGCCCGGGATCGGCTTGCCGGTCGCGCCGGGCCGGATCTCGTCTCCCGCCGCCGAGATGAAGATGTGCAGCATCTCGGTGGCGCCGATGCCGTCGATCAAGCTGGATCCCGGTCTCCTTTTCCCACAGCTGGCGCGTGGGCAGCGGCAGCGCCTCGCCGGCGGATACGCACTTGCGTCAGGCTCGCGATGTCGTAGTCGAAGGCGACCGCCGCCATCTGCCGGTAGAAGGTCGGCGCGGTGAAGCAGATGGTGGGCCGGTACTGCTCGATGGCGGAGAGCAGGCGCGGTGGGCGTGAGCTTCTCGAGCAGCAGCGGTCGAGGCGCCGAAGCGCATGCGGGAACAGCAGCAGCCCGCCGAGCCCGAAGGTGAACGCGAGCGGCGGCGTGCCGCAGAAGATGTCGTCCGGCGTCGGGCTGCAGGCAGGAACGCGGGAAAGCAATCGCAGATCGCCATCACGTCGCGGTGGAAGTGCATGGTGCCCTTGGGCACACCGGTGGTGCCGGAGGTGAAGGCGATGATGCAGACGTCGTCCGCTGCCGTCTCCGCGGCCGCGAACTGCGCACGGCTTGGAGGCCGCGAGCGCGTCGAGAGAGTCGGGCGCATCGGTGTTGAAGTAGAGCGTTGGCGCCCAGCACCGGGCACTGCGCGCGCACCAGCTCCATCTCCTCGCGCAGATTGACGTCGCACAGCGCGGCGTTGCACTGCGCCTTGTCGATGACCGGCTTCAGTTCCTTGGCACGCAGCAGAGGCATGGTGGCCACCGCGATGCAGCCGGCCTTCACCACCGCCAGCCAGCACGCGGCCATCATCGGGTTGTTCGGCCCGCGCAGCAGCACCCGGTTGCCCGGCACCAGGCCGAGGTCCTCGCGCAGCACGTGCGCGATGCGATTGACCAGCGCGAGCAGCGCCGCGTAGGTGAGCACGCCAGCCGGCGAGCGAATGGCGGCACGCTCGCCGTGGCCGGCCGCCACCGTCTTGTCGAGCAGCTCGACCACGCAGTTCAGCCGGTCCGGATACCGCACTTCGGGGATCTCGAAGATCAGCTCCGGCCACTGGCTCGCGCGGCGGCAGGTTGTCCCGCGCGAAGGTGTCGACGTGGGCGGTATACGCTTGCTTCCCTGCCATCCCTAGTAAACCGTCATGTGTTGTCGAGTCTGGCGGCGGCCGCCCCTTCCTCTCCCTCCCCGGCAAGCGGGGGTTGGGGTGGGGGCGCAATCAGGTCTTCAGCGTTTCTCGCGCGATGATCAGCTTCTGCACTTCGCTCGCGCCTTCGTAGATGCGCAGCGGCCGGATCTCGCGGTACAGCCGCTCGACGATGTGGCCGCTCTGCACGCCCAGGCCACCGAAGATCTGTACCGCTCGGTCGATCACCTGCTGCGCGCTCTCGGTGGCGGCGAGCTTCGCCATCGCCGCCTCGCGTGTGGTGCGAGCGCCCTTGACGTCGCGCAGCCAGGCCGCCCGGTAGGTGAGCAGCGCGGCAGGAGTCGATGGCGGTGGCCATGTCGGCGATGGCGGCCTGGGTGAGCTGGAAGTCCGCCAGCACCTGACCGAACATCTTGCGGCTGCGCGCGCGAGCCAGCGCCTCGTCCAGCGCGCGCCGCGCGAGACCCAAGGCGGCCGCCGCCACCGAGGCGCGGAAGATGTCCAGCGTCTCCATCGCCACCTTGAAACCCGCCCCCGGCGTCGCCCAAGCGGTTCTGCACGGGCACGCGGCAACCCTCGAAGCGCAGCGTCGCGAGCGGGTGAGGCGCCGTCACGTCGATGCGCTCGGCGATCTCGAGCCCGCCGGCGCTCTGCGTCCACGACGAACGCGGTCAGCCCCTTCGCGCCGGGCGCTTCGCCGGTGCGCGCGACCACGGTGTAGAAGTCGGCGATGCCGCCGTTCGAGATCCAGGTCTTGGTTCCGTCGAGGACGTATGTCCCTTCCCTCGAGTCTGGCGCTGGTGGTCGATCGCCGCAACGTCGGAGCCCGCCTCCGGCTCGGACAACGCGAACGCTGCGATCCACTCACCGCTGGCGACCCGCGGCAGGTAGCGCCGCTTCAGCTCTTCGCTGCCGTGCAGGGAGATCGCGCCGCTGCCCAGTCCCTGCATGGCGAAAGCGAAGTCGGCGAGCCCCGCGTGACGCGCCAGGGTCTCGCGGATCAGGCACAAGCGAGCGCGATTCGAGCCGCGCCAGCGCGCCGCCGAAGGCGCCCGGGACGCTGTAGCGCAACCAGCCGCCCTGCCCTAGACGCGCGACCAGCGTCGCGACAAGTGCTATCGACGTCGCCGCCATGCTGCATGTCCGCCAAATTGCTGCGCAGCCCACTCTTCGAGGTTCGCAACCAGCTCACGATGCGCGTCGTCGAAGAAAGGCCAGTCGAGATAGGTTTTGTCGCTCATGACGACGCTCCCTCTCCCGAGCCCTCACCCTACCCTCTCCCAGAGGGAGAGGGATCTCATTTCTGCTGGGGAGAGGGAGACTTGCGTGGCAAATCACTCATGCACCCCCGCTAACGCCTCGCGCACTCGATCCACCACCTGGTCGACGAAATCCTCGTCCTGGTACACGCCGAATCCAAAGCGGCAGCCGATCGCGGCGCCGGTCGATGCTCACCTGGTGCTCGAGTCAGAGCGCCTTCCGCTTCGGCCGCCCAGGGCAGCGCGAACGTCAGAAAATTCCCGCGCGGCTGCCCCGACCGGCGGAACCAGCCGGTCCAGCGGCAGCGCAGGGATCGGGCTCGCGGCTCAGTGCATCGATGAAGCGCCGCTGCAGTCGCTCGCACGTGCGCGTGGACTGCAGCGAAGTCCACGCCGAGCTCGGCAAGCCAGCGCATCACCGCGTTGAACCGGTACAGGCCCGACGGATCGAACGTGGCGCCGAAGAAGCGCATGCCCGCATCGCCATAGCCGACTGGTCCTTCCTGAGCTGAGCCCAACCCCGCGAAGTCGGCAAACCAGCCGGTGCTCAACGGGCGCAGTTCGGTTCCCGGCGGAACAGCCAGGAAGCACGCGCCCTCCCCCGCCATCGCGTACTTGTAGCCTCCGGCCACGTAGAACGCTCGGTCGCGAAATCGCAGCAAGATCCACTGGCAGAGCGGCGAACGCGTGATAGCCGTCGATCACCACCAGCGCGCTGTCGCGGACATGCGCGGACGATGCGCTCCAGATCGCCGACGCGGAAGCCGGAATCGAAGAACACCTGCGACAGCCAGACCAGTCGCACGGATCGCCGCAGGCGCGCACAGAACCGATCGACGAAGGTCTCGTAAGGCTCGGCGGGAATGCGCGTCACCAGCAGTCGGCCGGTTTCCTCCAACCTGCGCGTCTGCCGTTCGAAGCTGTGGAACTCGTGGGCTGTCGTCAGCACGCGCTGGCGGCGACGCCAGTCGAGGCAGGAATACAGGCGCACCACGAACTCATGCGTGTTCGGCGCGAAAGCGATCTGTTCCGGGCGGCGCAAGCGCAGATGACGCGCAACATGGCCTTGAGCCTCCGGCAGCACCTCGCCGAACACTTTGTCCCACTTGCGATCGGTCAGCCGCGCCGCGTCGTCCCAATACGCCAGCTGTGCCGCGCGGGTCACGTCCGGCCACGGGTGATGGCTGTGCGCGGTGCAGTGCAGCCAATCGCCGCAGTAGCTGAAGAAGTCGGCTGAAGTGGGCGCTAAGCTGCATGCCAGTGGAAGCCCAGTTCCCGTTGCAGCGCCTCCGGCAGTGGCGGCAACATGGAGCGCGGGACCAAATAAGTGGACAGATTGAAGTAGTCGGTGAAGATGCGGTGCGCCTCCACGGTGCGTTGCAGATAGTCCTGCCCAGAGGAGCCGCCGGTGCCGATCTTGCTGCCGATCATGCGGTTGACCATGAGGGCATGACGATAGCGCCACAGGCTCAGGTTCTCGTCGATCGCCACCATCGCGGTCAGGACCCGGAACGGCGTATGAAACATCGGCTCGTCGCGGTACAGACTGATCATCAGCGCCGACACGAAAGCGGGATAGGACAAGCGCCGCTGCCCGCCGTCGACCAGCGCCTGGTAGTGCGCGGCGTCGAACACCGTGTCGAAGTTCTCGCGCGTCTTGTCCAGCTCGCGCAGCTGGATGGCCTTGGCCTCAGCGGTCAGCATCTCGTTGTGCTCGATCGCGGCGCGGTCCTTGGCCAGCATGGCCTGCACGTTGTGGCGATACGCTTGCCAGAAGTCGTAGTCGCGGAAGCGCAAAAACGGCATGCGCGCGAGCCACTGCTCGATCAGCGTGAACAGGTTGGGCCTGCCTTCCGTAGCTTGCACCCGGCGCCGCGAGGCGGATGGCAAGGCCGATTCGTAGGGCATGGCGTTGTAGCCCACGCGCTGCGTGCGTTGCAACCCGAGCTTGTTCTCGATGTGGCGGAACTGCACGCTCTGGAAACCGGATGAGGGCGCCAGCAGATCGCGGAAATCGAGAAAGTCGAGCGGCGTCATCGTCTCCAGAATCCCGATCTGCTCGACCAGCACTTTCTGGATCGCCACGATGCGCTCCAGATAACGTAGCACCTGGCCCAGCTCTCGCTCCGGCACCACGGGCTGGCCCATGATGCCGAGGACCGCATCGAGCTCGTGCAGGATCTGCTTGAACCACAGCTCGTAGGTCTGATGGGTGATGATGAACAGCATCTCATCGTGGGCCGGCTTGCGCGCCTTGGCGCTCTCCAGCCGCTGACAATCGAGCAGCGTGTCCAGCTGCAGATAGCTGCTGTAGGTGATCGAGGGTGTGGCCGGCAGCGCGAGTCATGGTTCAGTCGCCTTCGAACACGGGCTTTTGCTTCGCGGCGAACGCACGGTAGGCGCGCTTGAAATCCTCGGTCTGCATGCAGATCGCCTGCGCCTGGGCCTCGGCGTCGATGGCCTCGTCCACCCCCATGTTCCACTCCTGATGCAGACATTTCTTGGTCATGGCATGCGCGAAAGTCGGCCCGCTGGCCAGTTCCGCTGCCAGTGCCTGGGCTTCGGAAAGCAGCACGCTCGGGTGTGCACTGCCGGTTGAAGAAGCCCCACTGCAGCGCCTCGGCGCCGCTCATCGAGCGGCCTGTGAACAGCAGCTCGGAAGCGCGCCCTTGGCCGATCACGCGCGGCAGCAGCGCGCAGGCGCCCATGTCGGCGCCCGCCAGCCCCACGCGCACGAACAGGAACGCCGTTTGGCTTCGCGCGGTGCCCAGGCGCAGATCCGAGGCCAGAGCCAGCAGAGCACCGGCACCCGCGCACACGCCGTCAACGGCGGCGACGATAGGCTGCGGACAAGCGCGCATGGCTTTCACTACCTCGCCGGTCATGCGAGTGAAATCCAGCAGCCCCGGCATGTCCAGCTGGGTGAGCGGTCCGATGATCTCGTGCACGTCGCCACCGGAGCAGAAGTTGCCGCCAGCGCCGGCCAGCACGACGCAGCGCACCTCAAGCGCGAACTGCAGGCGTCGGAACAAGTCTCGCAGCTCTGCGTAGGACTCGAAGGTGAGCGGATTCTTCTTCTCGGGGCGATTCAGCGTCAGGGTCGCCACGCGCCCGTCGATGGACCACAGAAAATGCCGCGCCTGATAACCGCTCAAGCTTTCGGTGGTGCCGGCGGCCCTTCTCGGATCCCTGCTTGTGCCCATCTCCTCCTCCTAGTCGGTTCCGTTGGTCACGCCCGCCACGTGCAGCTTGAGCTTGGCCAGCAGACGCTGGGTCTGCGTCTTGTCGCTCGAGGTCAGACCCGAGAACAGATCGATCACCCACTGCTCGTGCACCGCGGCCATACGCGCGAACAGCGCACGACCGGCCGCCGTAAGCTTGACCGTGTAGGCGCGCCGGTCGGCGGGAGCGTCCGCCCGCGCCACCAGCCCTTCCTTCTCGAGCTGATCCGTCAACCCGGTGACGTTGGCACCGCTCACCATCAGGCGCCGCGACAACTCGTTCATCTTCAGGCCCCCGGGATTTCGCTCGAGCTGGGCCATCAGGTCGAACCGCGCCAGGGTGATGCCGAACTCGGCACGCAGCCGGCTGCGGATTTCCGCCTCCACCAGATTGGTGCAAGAGAGCAGACGCAGCCACAGCTTGAGCGCCTGATGGTGCCCGTCGGTGAGGCGCGTCTCCAAGTCGACGGGCGTAGCTGCTCGAGTCGCCCGGGCACTGGATCTCGTCGCTCTCACAGCACTTCGCCCCCGGCCACGGCGATGGCCTGCCCCGTGATCGCCGCAGTGCCGGGCATGCACAACCACAGCACCGCATTCGCGACCTCCTCGGGCTGCACCAGCCGTTGTTGCGGGTTGCGGCTGACCAGCGCGGCGCGCGCCTGTTCTTCGCTCTTGCCGGTCTTGTCCACGATGTTGGCAACCGCCTCGGCAACCATGTCGGTGTCCGTGTAGCCCGGGCAGACTGCATTCACCGTGACGTTGTGGCGCGCCGCCTCCAGAGCCAATGCGCGTGTCAGCCCGATCACGCCGTGCTTGGCGGCGCAGTATGCCGTGACGTAGGCGTAGCCGGTCAGGCCCGCGCTGCTGGCGATGTTGACGACCCGCCCGTAGCGGCGCTCGAGCATGCCGGATATCACCTGGCGGCAGCAGAGGTAGGTGCCGGTCAGATTCACCCCGAGCATCTGCGTCCACAGAGCGAGGTCGGTGCGCGCGAAGGGCGCGCTCGCGGCCACGCCGGCATTGTTCACCAGGATGTGGACCGGTCCCGCGGCCGCCGTTGCGCGGGCGAACGCAGCGCTCACCGAGTCTGCGTCCGCGATGTCCACCGTCACCGCATGTGCTGCCAGCGCCTGAGCTCGAGCCCCCAGCCGGGCGCTGTCGCGCCCCATCAGCGTCAGCGTCGCGCCCTGCTCTGCCAACGCAGCGGCAATCGCCGCACCGATGCCGCGACCCGCCTCCGGTCACCACGGCATGCTGGCCCCTTAGCGCTCCGTCAAACATTGATGGCTATTTGCGCTGCGCGCGCCAGATTGCGCTCGAGCTGCGCCTTGCCGGTCAGATACTGGTTGGGCCATTCCACTTCGGTGTAGCCCAGCTCCGCCGCCGCGTGCAGCGTCCAGTACGGGTCGGCCAGATGCGGGCGCGCCAGCGCGCACAGGTCGGCGCGGCCCGCGGCGATGATGCTGTTCACATGATCCGCCTCGAAGATGTTGCCCACCGCCATGGTGGCGATGCCCACCTCGTTGCGGATGCGGTCCGAGAACGGCGTCTGGTACATGCGCCCGTAGACGGGCTTGGCGAGGCGTGTGGTCTGACCTGAAGAGACGTCGATCAGATCGGCGCCCGCGGCCTTGAACTGGCGCGCGATCTCAACCGCGTCGTCGGGCGTGTTGCCGCCCGGCGCCCAGTCGTGCGCCGAGATGCGCACCGACATCGGTTTGTCGTCCGGCCATACCGCGCGCATCGCCCGAAAGACCTCCAGCGGGTAGCGCAGGCGGTTGTCGAGCGAGCCTCCGTACTCGTCCGTGCGCTGGTTGGTGAGCGGGCAGATGAAGCTGGACAGCAGGTAGCCGTGCGCGCAGTGCAGCTCCAGGATGTCGAATCCGCATGCGCGCGCCCATCTGCGCGGCCCGCACGAACTGATCGCGGACGCGGTCCATGTCCTCGCGCGTCATGGCGCGCGGCAGCTGGTTGTGCGGCCCATACGCTATGGGGGACGGCGCGATCAGCGGCCAGTTGCCCGCCGGCAAGGGCTCGTCGATCTGCTCCCAGCCCAGCTGGGTGGAGCCTTTGGGTCCGGCGTGGCCGAGCTGGAGACCGATCGCAGCGCTGCTGCGGCCGTGCACGAAATCGACGATGCGCTTCCACGCCTGCGCCTGCTGCGTCGTTCCAGAGCCCGGCGCAGCCGGGGCTGATGCGGGCATCGGGCGCGACGCAGGTCATCTCGGTGAACACCAGGCCGGCGCCACCCAGCGCCCGCGAGCCCAGGTGCACCAGGTAGAAGTCATCGGGCACGCCGTCGCGGCAGGAGTACATCGCCATGGGCGAGACCACCACGCGGTTCTTGAGCGCGAGCCCGCGCAGCCGCAACGGCGTGAACATGGGCGGAACGGGCTTGCGCCGGCAGTCCGCTGCGCTCGGCTACCCAGGTCTCTACCCGATCGACGTAGCCGCTGTCGCGCAGGCGCAGGTTCTCGTGACCGATGCGCTGGCTGCCGGTGAGCAGGGTGTAGGAGAACTGGAGCGGGTCCAGATGGGTGTAGCGCGCCACGTTCTCGAACCATTCCATGCGGTTGCGGGCAGCGCTCTGCAGCCGCAGCGCCTCGGTGCTGCGCTCTTCCTGGTACAGCTCCAGCGCCCGCGTGATCTCGGGTTGCTCGGACAGCGTCCGGGACAGGGCGATGGCATCCTCCATCGCCAGCTTGGTGCCCGAGCCGATGGAAAAGTGGGCGGTGTGGGCCGCGTCGCCGATCAGGACGATGTTGCGGTGATGCCACCTCTCGCACAGCACGCGGTTGAAGTTGAGCCAGGCCGAGCCGCGCAGGTGGCGCGCGTTGCTCATCAGGCGCTGGCCGTCCAGGTACTTGCCGAAGACCGACTCGCAGAAAGCGATCGAGCCGTCCTGGTCGACTTTGTCGAGCCCGGCCGCGAGCCAGGTCTCTTCGCGCGTCTCGACGATGAAGGTGCTGGTGTCGCGGTCGAAGCGGTAGGCGTGAAGCTGGAACCAGCCCCACGGCGTGTCGTTCGAAGGCGAAGGTGAAGGCCTCGAGCTTCTTGTGCGAGCCGAGCCAGATGTAACGGCACTTGCGCACGTCGATATCGGGGTTGAAGTGCTCGGCGTACTTGCGCCGGACGAGGCTGTTGGCCCCGTCCGCAGCGACGATGAGATCGGCTTCGGCGAAGCGCGCGTCGTCTGCGACCTCGGTCTGAAACACCAGCTCGACGCCCAGCGCTGCGGCGCGCGTCTGCAGGATGTTGAGCAGCTTCTTGCGGGCAATGCCGCAGAAGCCGTGGCCGCTGGAGGTGATCTTCGTGCCCTTGAAGAAGACGTCGATGTCGTCCCAGTGGTGGAAGCTGCGCAGGATCTGGGCGTGGCTCTGCGGATCGGCCTGCCGGAAGTTGTCCAGTGTCGCGTCGGAGAACACGACGCCCCAGCCGAACGTGTCGTCGGGGCGGTTGCGCTCGAACACGGTGATCTCGTGCCCAGCGTCGGCCTGCTTCATCAGGATCGAGAAATAGAGCCCGGCCGGCCCGCCACCGATGCAGACGATCTTCATGCGCGGCTGTATCCGATCATTCGTGGGCGATGGTTGGTGCGCGATGATTCGCGGGTTGACTTATTAGTCCTGAATGTTTTAGCTGTCAAGCAATTTCCGCGCCGGTTCGGCCCGCTCTCGCCCGGTGCGCCAGCGTCGGGACGTGCAGATCAGCGCCGAGTAGCGCCGCAGTCGCGCCTGTGCAGGTTGTGCGGAGCTTCCCTGGGGTGGTAAGGTGCAGCGGTCTGTCACAACCGGAGAAGGCGCTTTCCATGGTGACCGCAATCGTGCTTCTGAGCGTGGCACGCGCTCGCGTGGGCGAGGTCGCAGACAAGCTGGCCTCGACGGAAGGGATTTCCGAGGTTTACTCGGTGGCCGGGCGCTTCGACCTGGTGGCCATGGTGCGGGTGCGCAACAACGAGGACCTCGCCGACATCGTAACCAACCGGATGCAGAGGATCGAAGGCATCGAGAGCACGGAGACGCTGATCGCGTTTCGCGCCTACTCGCGCGTCGATCTGGAAGGCGTGTTCTCGATCGGGATGAAGTAAGAACCGATACGCTACCGCGGTATCAGGTACTTCCCCAGCTCGGGATGGGTCAGCCCCGCCGCGAGGAACTCGCGCAGCAGGGCGTCCTGGAAAGCATCGGTCTTTTCGACGGTGGAGCGGGCCTCGTCGGTCGCCATGTAGCGCCCAAGCGACTCCAGTTCCGCCACGCTGAAGGTTCGCGCCATGCTGCGCACGATCACCTCCCGCAACACTTGCACTACCTTGGGGTCTGACAAAGCTTCAATGGCCGATTGGTACTGCGGATCAGGCAGAGACCTCATCGCTTCGTAGACTTGCCGGGTGGCCACCTGACGGTACGCAGGCAGCTCGAATAGCCGTTCGGCGGCCTGCTGGCGGGCTTCCGGCGTGTCCGCAGCGAACGCCACCTGACCGAGGCCGGCGGCTGCGAGGCTCAACAGCAGGAGCATCACGCGAAATGTAAGGCGCATGCTGTATCTTCCTTCCGCACTCAAAGGCGGGGTAACACGCCGTCAGCGGAGCAGTTGCGCGCGCAGCCGGGCCAGCTCTGCTTCCATCTCCTCGATGCGCTGCAGATACGTCATCACCAGCGATAGCGCAGACAGGCTGAGGTCGAAATCGGCCTTGAGACGGCTCGCTCGCCGGCCCATCACGATGGCGCGCGCGGAAAAGCGCCAGCCCGAAGCTCCAGCCGAGGTCCCGCCGACCGGCTCGAACACGCCGTACTCGACCAGCTCGACGATCTCATGGGCGGAAAGCCCGGAGGCCTGCGCCAGCTCCTCGAGCGCGACCTCCAGGTGCTCGGTGAACAGCGCTTGATCGTAAAAGCCGGAGGACATCGTCGCCTCCCCTGCCGCTAGCTGAAGTGCGCTCGTGGATTGAAGGACGAGGCCTGCTGCAGCTCCCGGTAGAGCTGCTTCTCGCGTTCGCTCAGCACCGACGGCGTAACCACCTGCAGCACGGCGTACAGGTCGCCCTCGCCCCCGCCGGGCCGCGGAAGGCCCTTGCCCCGGACCCGCAGCTTCTGTCCGGCGCGCGACCCGGGTGGGATTTTCACGCTTACGCGTCCGTCCAGCGTCGGGATCTGAACGTCGGCGCCGAGCGCCGCCTCCCAGGGAGCCACCGGCACCTCCAGATACAAGTCGTGCCCGCTGACGCGGAACAAGTCGTGCGGCCTGCAGCTGAATGTTGACATAGAGGTCGCCGTCCGGCGCACCGCCGTGCCCAGGTCCGCCCTTGCCGGGAACCCGCAGCCGCTGTCCGTCGGTGGCCCCCTTGGGGATACGGACCTTGACCGTCCTGGTCGTGCGCCGTAGCTGCCCATCCTCGGTCATCTCGGTGACCGGCAGCGGAATCTCGAGCTCGGTACCGCGCGCGGCATCTTCCACGCTCAGGTGCGCAGTGACCTCGTAGTCCTGCCCGCGCATGCGGAGACGCGCCACCCGCTCGACCCGGTCCCCGCCGGCGCGGAAGCCCGCCGCGGCCCAGCCCCGACAGCAGGTCGAACAGATCGATGTCACCCAGATCCTCGAAGCCGCCCCGCCGCCACTCGCGTGAAACTGCTGCTCCCAGTCGGGCGGCGGACGGAAGTCCTGACCCGGCTGGTAGTATCCCATGGTGTCGTACGCCTTGCGCTTCTCGGCATCCTTGAGCACCTCGTAGGCCTCGGACACCTCCTTGAACTTCTCCTCCGCGTCCTTCTCCTTGGACACGTCGGGATGATACTTGCGCGCGAGCTTGCGGTAGGCCTTCTTGATCTGCTCTTCGTTGGCCGTGCGCTCGACGCCCAGTATCTTGTAGTAGTCCTTGTATTTCATCCGAGGCGAGAGAGTGGCGTCCTGGGTTGGGCGTGCGCTGTCAGCTGCGTGCAGCAACGTCCGGCCGGCCTGAGGCGCTGGTGGGAAAAAACACTCATGGGGGCGGCTGCCTGGAATTCAAGCGCACCGCGCGCCGAGAGGGGCGTAGTCGCGACTCAGGCGAGGTGGAGCCTGCTGTGCCTCGGGACGCGCGCCATCAGGTATTCCATCTGGTCCTGCAGGATGCGGCGGTTCTGCAGGATCAGATGCTCGTGCCGGCTGGGGACATAAGGGCGCGTAGATCAGCGGCATGTGGGACGCCTCTGGGGTGCGGCCACCCTTGAGCGTGTTGCATGAGCGGCAGGCGGTGACGATGTTCATCCAGCGGTCCCGGCCACCCAGGTGCAGCGGGATGACGTGGTCCCGAGACAAGTCGCCTTCGCGGAAGCGCCCGCCGCAGTAGCCGCAGATATGCCGGTCGCGCCGGTAGAGCGCGGCGTTGGTCAAGTGCGGCTCCGTCCTGTGGTCGCGAACGAACTCGGAGGAACCCTTGATGGCGACGATGCTCTTGGTGGACAGGCTGGAGCGCTCGCCGGTCAACCTGGACACCCCGCCGCGATAGGTGCACACCACATCGCCCAGCGACCAGGCGACCATGTCACGGGCGTGATAGGTGATGGCCTGTTCCATGACAAGCCAGCGGTTGGGCATTCCTGCCATGTCCAACGCCAGAATCAGCGCCACCCGAAACTCCTATCTCCTATGCCCATACGCTAAGACAACTCTGCCAGCCAAACGTCCCAGCGCAATGCGGATCCGGTCCCCCGGACCCGTGTGCCGCATTCTAGGCAATATCCGCGCCGGCGGGAATACCATTGCGCAGCTCTGATCCTTGGGAGGCGGGGTCGGCCGGCTCTGATGTGACCCTTCCGAGAGCGGCGCACAGACCCGCCGGCCGCTGCTCAGGGACGGTCGTCCGGCTCGAAGAACAGCCACTCGATCTGCGGGAACGTTCTGCGCAGGTCCGCCTCCGACGCGGTTGATGTCGTCGATCAGGCGCTGTGCGTCTTGCGATTCCCGCATGCGCGCCTTTACCGCCAGGAGGATCTCATCGCCGAGCTGCAGGGTGATGAGATTGCAATATCTCGGCGACCTCTGGACGACCGCTCAAGAAGTGCCGGATCTGCTTCTCGACCTCTGGGTCGGCGCTCTGGCCTGTGATCAGCGCCTTGATCTCGATGGCCAGCAGCACCGCGACCAGGATCAGGATCGCTCCGACCAGGATGCTGCCCGCCGCGTCGAACACGGGATTGCCGGTCAGCAGGGTCAGCGATACCGCGCCGAGCGCCACGATCAGCCCGGCGAGCGCGGCGATGTCCTCGCCCAGGACCACGATCAAGTCGCTGTTGCGCGATTGCCGGAAGAACCGCCACAGGGAGCGACCGTGCGCCACCTTTCGGATTTCGCGCACGCAGCCCGCGAGCGAGAAGCTCTCCAGCACCACCGCGATGATCAGCACCGCGATCGCCACACCCGGCCACGACAGAGGGTGTGGATCGGACAGCTTGTGCGTGCCCTCGTAGATCGAGAACGCGCCGCCGACGGTAAACAGCAGGACCGCGACCAGGAAGGCCCAGAAGTACACCACCATCCCGTAACCGAGCGGATGCTCGCGGTTGGGCGCGCGCCGGGCTTCCCTCATGCCGACGCAGCAGCAGACCCTGGTTGCCGCAGTCGGCGAAGGAATGGATGGCCTCGGCCAGCATGGACGAAGATCCCGTCATCGCTGCAGCTAACGCCTTGGCGAGGAAAATGCGCGAAGTTGGCGGCAAGCGCATACAGTACCGCCCGCAGAGAGCCGTCGGCTGACATGGCGTGGTCCTTGGAGGAGCCGCCGGAACTCATCCGTCCGGCGCGGGTCGCATTCTAGCGCGCGGCGCTGTGATCGCCAGGTCGTTCGCGGTCGGCCCCTGGCGCGCTCATTCGGGCTGGTCTGCTTTTTCCGCGAGCGCGAGGCTCGCCTGGCGCGGCGACGGTCCTGCCAGCTGCGCCAGCAGGTTCGACTCGCGCTTGTAGAAGCCTTCCGTGTGGAAGGTTTCGGGAAACTTGTACAGCTCGTAGTCGAGGTGATGACAAAGCTCGTGCAGCAGGGTGCGCAGGAACGTGCGGAACGCCACCACCTGCTTGCGCGCCACCGTGCGCATCCAGAGCGTGATCAGCGGCGGCATGCCGTCCTCGCTGGGCTCGTAGAGCCCATGCAGCTCGCCCCAGTTTCCGCTCGGGCGCACGGTCAGCACTTTCACGCGCACGGGTGGCACTTTCAGGCGCGTCGTAAGGTTGGAGAGCAGCGCCTGGCTCACCCTCTCCACCTCGATCCGGCGCTCGCCCTTCAGCACCTGCTCCAGCATCGGCACGAGGTGGTCCACTGGCGGACCTGGAGGCAGTTGAATCTTCTCTATGGCATCGCTGCGCAGGTAGACTACTTTGCGCGCAGGCGACAGGCGGTCGAAGTACGAGAACGGCATCGCGCTATCTTACCTGTCCCGCTCGCCGCGCCCGTTGCAGACCTGCGCGAATGGTGCCAACCTGTCGCCGGCGCACGGATCGCACACCAGAGGCGACCGGTGTAGCCGTCCAGAGACGAGCCGCAAACAACACGACGAGGAGAAGACCTATGCACCGATTGAAACAGACCTGCGCCGCCATGATTTTTGCCTTCCGGACATTGATTCTTAGCTCCGCGTTTTTAAGCATCGGGGCTTTAGGCATCGGGGTTCTGAGTATCGGTTGCGGCACGGCCCTCGCTGTCGAGCCCGACAACATGTTTCCAGCGCTCGAGACCTGCATGGAGGCGGCGCTGCAGAAGCAGGAGGGCATCGTGCTCCGCTGGGAGCTCACCTCCAACCGGGACCCGTACGGTTTCGAAGTCGACGTCCTCGCCCCCAACGACTACCGTTGGGCGATGAAGTGCACGGAGGGCAGCGTCGGCGCTCCCGTGCGCAAAGTCGGCGAACAAGGACTACAAGAAGTTCGTGAGCCGCATCAAGGTTCCCGAGAAGTCGGCGCGCTTCACGGCGATTGGCGCATACCCGCATGTCGCCGAGGTCAACAAGATGCAGCTGGAGCTGAGCGGCTTCAAAGGCGTCCCCTATTACACCTACGAGCTGTCCACTAGCGACGGCCGCGTCGCCACCATCGAGATCAACGCCACAACCGGAGAGATCGACCACACCAAGTCGGAGCGCAAGTAGACGCGTTACCGCAACCGGACGACGAGGGCGGTCAGCGCTGGGCGGGTTCGGGTAACTCGACCAGTTCGTGCACCCAATCCAGGATCGGCTGCAACCGCTCCGGCAGCAGCCGCTTCGCCTCGGCGTAGCTCACCCAGCGGAACTCGTGGTGCTCGGGCCGGCCCAGCTCCGGATTGACGGGCAGCGAAACCTTCCCGGTGGGACTGGCTACGACATAATACCGGGCCACCTTGCCTGCGCTGTAGCGCGCCGTCTCCCGGTAAATCTCGCCCCAGCGGAACTCGAGCGCGGTGAGCGCCGACTCCTCCTCAACCTCGCGGATTGCCGCCTGCAAGGGCGCCTCCCCGGCCTCCAGGCCGCCTTTGGGGAAGTCCCAGGTGTGGAACACGCGCAGCAGCAGATAGCGCCAGCCCTCTGCCGCGGGCCGCAGCACCACGGCTCCTGCCGAGAATTTGCTGCGTCCCATGTTCAGCTCAGCCGCGCCCGACCAGGCCGGCGGCCTCCTCCAATTCCGAGAAGCGCACCGCTAAGATCTCGCGCGTGGAGATGCGTCCTTGTTCGTTTTTCTCGACCAGCAGCAACTGCTGCTGATCGGGTATGCCGGTGGGGATCACCATCTTGCCACTCGGCTTGAGCTGCTGCAGCAGCGAGGGCGGGATGAGGTCCGGCGCGGCCGTCACCATGATGCGATCGTAGGGCGCATGCTCGGGCCAGCCCAGCGCGCCGTTGCCCAGGCGCAGGGCAATATTCTTGTAGCCCAAGCTCGGTGAGACGCTTCTTCCCCTGCGCAGCGATCCCTTCGATGATCTCCACGCTGTAAACCTGCCGCGCCAGCTCCGCCAGGATCGCCGCCTGGTAGCCGAAGCCGGTCCCGATCTCCAGGACGACGGTGTCCTCGTGCACGTCGAGCAGATCGGTCATCAAGGCCACGATAAAGGGCTGAGAAATGGTCTTGCCGTGGCCTGATGGGTAGCGGCGTGTTGAGGTAGGCGAAGGGCTGCACCTCGGCTGGAACGAAGGTGTGGCGTGGCACGCGGCCCATGACCTCGATCACGCGGTCGGCCAGCGTCGAGCGGCCCAGCTGGCTGGCCAGCATCCCGGTCTCGGCCGCGATCTGCTCGACCATCTGCCGTCGCAGCGGCTCGAAGATGTCTTCAGCTGCCATGCAACCTCCGGCGCCACCGGGCCAATCGGGCGGCTTTGCCCGGGCCTGCGCTTTTGAATAGCATGCGACCGTGGGCACTCCTCTGGCAACAGCAGAAAGCCTCCCGGACTACAGCGGGGGCAGCATTCTCAACCTCATCACGAGCATCACAACGGCCCTCGGAGCGCCCAACGGTCCCTACCCCGCCCTTCGGCACCCGGACCTCGAACAGCTGTTGGCAAGCCGGGACCGCGTGGTGCTGATCGTAGTGGACGGGCTGGGACATGGCTACCTTACGCAGGGTTACCCGGGCAGCAGCCTTTGCCACTATCTGCGCGGGTCGTTGACCTCGGTGTTTCCTTCGACCACCGCGACCGCCATCACCGCGTTTCTGACCGGGCTGGCGCCCGCCCAGCACGGTATCACGGGCTGGCATATGTACATTCCCGAACTGGATACGGTCGCCGCGGTGCTGCCTATGCGCACGCGCTCGACCAATCGCCCGTTGACCGCGCTCGGGCTCGACCCGGCGCGCTTCTTCGATCAGCCCTCCCTGTTCGACCGCCTCCCGGTTCGCTCCTTCGTAGTGTCGCCGGAGCGCATCGTGGACTCGGAGTTCAACCGACGACACTCGGGCAGCGCCGAGCGGCGTGGCTACGGTTCGCTGGAGCAGCTGTTCGCCTCGATCCTGAGCTGCCTGCGAGCCCCCGGAGGGCGTCGGTACGTCTACGCCTACTATGCCGACTTCGACTCCGTTGCTCACGAGCATGGGGTCAACAGCCGCAGGGCCGACCAGGTGATGCGCCGCTTCGACGCCGCGTTCTCGGCGTTCCTGGATCAGGCCGCGGGGTTGAATGCGACGGTGATCGTCACCGCCGACCACGGCTTCATCGATTCGCCGCCGGACCGGCTGATCGAGCTGGACGACCACCCCGACCTGCAAGCGATGCTGCGCCTGCCGCTGTGCGGGGAGCGTCGCGCGGCGTACTGCTACGTCCGCCCCGAGAGGGCGCGTGACTTCGAAGACTACGTACACGGCGCGCTGGCGGACCAGGCCCGGCTTTTCGTGAGCGAGATGCTGATGGCCCAGGGCTGGTTCGGTCCCGGACCACCGCACCCGAGGCTGAAGCAGCGCATCGGCGACTACACCTTGATCATGAAAGAAAACTGGACCATCAAGGACTGGGTGCAGGGCGAGGCGCGGCACCGCCAGATCGGGGTGCACGGAGGGCTGAGCATCGATGAGATGACCGTGCCGCTCGTGGTGGTGCAGCCATAGGGAGAAGGGTGTCCGGGAGGCTCACCCCACGAGCCTGCCGCGGCTGGCAAAATGTCGACCCATATGAACCCGCTCGAGAACTTTCATCCCGCCGTCGCCAACTGGTTCCGGCACACATACAACGCGCCCACCGAGCCGCAGCTCCAGGCGTGGCCCGTGATCCAGTCGGGACAGCACGTGCTGATCGCCGCGCCTACCGGCTCGGGCAAGACGCTGGCGGCGTTTCTGGCCGCCATCGACGCCCTGGTGCGCCAGGGCGTGCGCCACCAGTTGCGCGACGAAACGCAGGTCGTCTATGTCTCGCCGCTCAAGGCGCTTTCAAACGACATCCACAAGAACCTTGAGGAGCCGCTGGCCGGCATCGGTCAGGAGCTCGCCGGTCTCGGGTTCCCCGAGGTCCAGATCCGTACGCTGGTGCGCACCGGGGACACGCCGCAGGCCGACCGTGACCGGATGCGGCGCAAGCCCCCGCACATCCTGGTGACCACGCCAGAATCGCTCTACATTCTTCTGACCAGCGAGTCCGGGCGCAAGGCGCTGGCCAGCGCGCGCACGGTCATCGTCGACGAGATTCATGCGCTCGCGCCCAACAAGCGCGGATCGCACCTCGCGCTGTCGCTCGAGCGCTTGGAGCACATCACCGGGAATCGCCTCACCCGCGTCGGCCTGTCGGCGACCCAGAGGCCGATCGAGGAGGTGGCGCGTTTTCTGGTGGGGCTCGGCGGCCGCCCTGCGAAGGATCTGTTCGAAAACGACGCTGATGCGAGTAGCGCACGCTCCCCGGCCTGCGTCATCGTCGACACCGGCCACGTGCGCCGGCGCGATTTGGCCATCGAAGTGCCGGAAGCGCCGCTGGAAGCGGTGATGTCGGGCGAGGTCTGGGGACAGGTCTACGAGCGGCTCACCAGCTTGATCCAGGAGCACCGCTCCACCCTCGTGTTCGTCAACACGCGCCGGCTGGCCGAGCGGCTCGCACGCGCACTGACCGAGCGGCTGGGGGAGGACAAGGTGACCTCTCATCACGGCAGCCTGGCTCGCGAGCAGCGCCTCAACGCCGAGCAGAAACTCAAGCGCGGCGAGCTCAAGGCCCTGGTGGCAACATCCTCGCTGGAGCTGGGCATCGACATCGGCCATGTGGATCTGGTGTGCCAGATCGCCACACCGCGCTCCATCTCAGCTCTGCTGCAGCGAGTTGGCCGGTCAGGCCACGCGGTCGGTGGGCTGCCGAAGGGCCGCATCTTTCCGCTCTCGCGCGACGACCTGGTGGAGTGCACCGCGCTCCTGGACGCGGTCCGGCGCGAAGAGCTGGACCGGCTGCACATGCCCAGACAAGCCGCTGGACGTGCTGGCGCAGCAGATCGCCGCGGAAGTGGCGTGTGGCGAGTGGGACGAGGATGCGCTCTACGCGCTGCTGCGCCGCGCCTGGCCTTATCGCGCGCTCACGCGCGAGGAGTACGCGGCGGTGGTGCAAATGCTGGCCGAGGGCTACTCGACGCGCCGCGGTCGCCGTCAGGCCGTCGTGCACCGCGACGCGGTGAACCGCAAGCTGCGCCCGCGCCAGGGGCTGCGCCTGACCGCGATCACCTCCGGCGGCACGATCCCGGATACGGCCGACTACAACGTGGTCCTGGTTCCGGAGGAACAGATCGTCGGGACGGTGAACGAGGACTTCGCCGTGGAGAGCATGGCCGGCGACGTGTTCCAGCTCGGCAACACGTCCTATCGCATTCTGCGCGTGGAGGCCGGGCGCGTGCGGGTGGAAGATGCGCACGGCCTGCCGCCTTCCATTCCTTTCTGGCTGGGCGAAGCGCCCGCGCGCACCGACGAGGTATCCGCCGCGGTATCGCGCCTGCGCCAGGAGCTCGACGCACGCTTGGCGCACCCGGACGCCGCCCTGCGCTACCTGGTCGACCAGGTCGGTGCGGCCGAGGAAGCCGCGGCCCAGATCGTCGACTACTTCGCCGCGGCCAAGGCGGCGCTGGGCTTGCTGCCGACGCAGCGCGACCTCGTGTTCGAGCGCTTCTTCGACGAGACCGGAGGCACGCAGCTCGTCATCCATTCACCCTACGGCAGCCGCATCAATCGGGCGTGGGGCTTGAGCCTGAGAAAGCGCTTCTGCCGCAAGTTCAACTTCGAGCTGCAGGCCGCCGCCACCGAAGACGCGATCATCCTGTCGCTCACCGCCACGCACAGCTTCCAGCTCGACGAGGTCGCCCGCTACCTGAACGCGAAGAGCGTGCGCGAGCTGCTGGTCCAGGCGCTGCTGGATGCGCCCATGTTCATGACCAGATGGCGCTGGAACGCGTCGATCGCTTTGGCGCTGCTGCGCTTCCGAGGCGGAGACAAAGTGCCGCCGCAGCTCCAGCGCATGGAGGCCGAGGACTTGATTGCGGCCATTTTCCCGGACCAGCTCGCCTGTCAGGAAAACGTGGTGGGGGATCGCGAGATCCCCGAGCACCCGCTGGTGCAGCAGACCATCGCCGACTGCCTGCACCAGGCCATGGACATCGACGGTTTCGAGCGCCTGCTGCGCCGTCTCGAGAGCGGCGAAGTTCGCGTGACCGGGCGCGATCTGACCGAACCCTCGCCGCTGGCGCTCGAAATTCTCAGCGCGCGGCCCTACGCCTTCCTCGACGATGCGCCGCTCGAGGAGCGTCGCACGCAGGCGGTGGTCAGCCGGCGTTGGCTCGATCCCGAGAGCGCGGCCGACATCGGCCGCCTCGATCCCGAGGCCATCGCCCGCGTGCGCGAAGAGGCTTGGCCGCAAGCCGAGAACGCCGACGAGCTGCACGATGCGCTGCTGTGGCTTGGGTACGCGACGCAACAGGAAGCGCGCACAAATGCAGGATGGGAACGCGAGCTGGGTGAGCTGGCCAGTGCAGGCCGGGCGACATTGGTGTCTCTCCCACCCTCACCCCAGCCCTCTCCCGCCCGGGCGGGAGAGGGGGTCTTCGTGGACGCAAGCAAAGAACCTCTCTCCCCCGTTCAGGGGGAGAGTACTGGGATCGGGCGATGCCTCTCGCGAGCACACCGCGCAGTGTGTGGGTCGCTGCGGAACGCGCGCCCGAGTTCTTCGCCGTGCATCCACGTGCAGTCTTTGAGCCGGCCGTCACAGTTCCCAAGGACTATGCCGCGAAAGCCTGGACCCGAGAGGACGCGCTAACCGAAATCGTACGCGGCCGGCTGGAGGGCCTCGGCCCGGTCACCGCACGCGTTCTCGCCGAGCAGCTCTGCGTCCCGCTGGTCGACGTCGATGTCGCGCTTCTGGCGCTGGAGTCGGAGGGCTTCGCGATGCGCGGCAGCTACACCGCCGGCGCCGCACAGGACGAGTGGTGCGAGCGCAGGCTGCTGGCACGCATCAACCGCTACACGGTCAAGCGGCTGCGCAAGGAGATCGAGCCGGTGGGCGCCGCCGACTTCATGCGTTTCTTGCTCGACTGGCAGCACACCTCGCCGGACGAACGCATGGAGGGTCCGGATGCTGTGGCCGCGATCATCTCGCAGCTGGAGGGGTTCGAAGCAGCGGCAGCGGCTTGGGAAGCCGAAATCCTACCCGCGCGAGTCTCCGGCTACGACCCGGCCTGGCTCGACGACCTGTGCCTGTCGGGGCGTGTGGTCTGGACGCGCCTGGAGGCCCCTAGGCTCAATCGTGAACGGGCGCAGGGGCCCAGCCCCGTGCGCAGCACCCCGGTCACCCTGATCACCCGCAAGAACCTGCCGGTGTGGACGGCGCTGGTAAAGCCGGCCCGCTCTGAAAACTTGCCGCTCAGCTCACGTGCCCATGCGGTAGCCGATTTTCTTGTGCGGCAGGGAGCCTCGTTCTTCGACGACATCGTGCAGGGGCTCGACCTGCCCCGCACCTTCGTCGAGGAAGCGCTGGGCGAGCTGGTGGCGGCCGGGCTGGTGAACTCGGACGGCTTCAGCGGGCTGCGCGCGCTGCTGCTGCCGTCGGAACGGCGCAAGCCGCTGGCGGGCGGAAGGCGGCGGCGCACCGCGCTGCTCGGCGTGGAAGACGCCGGACGCTGGGCGTTGATACGGCGCGCTGCACAGGCTGACGAAGTCGGCCGCAACCTCCCGCGCGAGACCGTCGAGCAAATCGCGCGCACGCTGCTGAAGCGCTACGGGGTGGTGTTCTGGCGGCTGTTGGCCCGGGAAGCCGAGTGGCTGCCGCCCTGGCGTGAGCTGCTGATGGCCTTGCGGCGGCTCGAGGCGCGCGGGGAGATCCGCGGCGGCCGCTTCGTTGCCGGTTTTTCGGGAGAGCAGTTTGCACTGCCCGAAGCGGTAGGCGTTCTGCGCGGAACGCGCAACGAAGACAAGGCCGGAAAGCTCAGCGCGGTCAGCGGTGCCGATCCTCTCAACCTCGCGGGAGTTCTGCTGCCCGGCCCCAAGGTGCCGGCGCTTTACTCCAATCGCGTGGTGTTTCGCGACGGGATCGCGCTCGCCGCGCTGGTGTCAGGCGAAGTCCAGTATTTCGAGAAGCTCGCGCCGGAGCAGGCCTGGGAGCTGAAGGGCCTCCTGCTGCGCACGCCTGCGCCGGCGGGGCTTGCCGCATTGCTCTCCTGAGCGGAATCAAGATTTTCCGTATTCCTGCGCGGGCGGGCTTCTGGTAACTTAAGTCTCGTCCCCAGCGCAGATCTGGGCTCGCACAGAGATCGGCACCATGGCAAGGCTGCTCCGCTTCACTGACGTGATCGCGCCGTCGATCATCATGCTGGCCGCCACGTCGATGCCACTGCGGGCCGCCGAGCCGGCCCCCGGCCCGGGCCCCGCGGCGTGGACCGACGATCTCACACCCATCGGACCGCGAGATTGGAGCTACGACCGCGCGGCGCATCTGCTCGAGCGCGCAGGCTTCGGCGGCACACCTGAGGAGATTCGAGCGTTGGCGGCGATGACTCCGCAGCAGGCGGTCAACCGTCTGGTCCGGTATCAGTCCGTCGACAACAGTCAGCTCAGGGCCTTTGACCCCTCGGGCATCTTCGACCCCGGTATCGACCCCTTCCCGCCCAGCCGCCCAGCCACCACCGACGAGGCCAAGAAGCAGGGCGAGGCCCTCGGTGTGAAGGTCAAGCCGGGCGGCAACCGTCGCATGCAGCCGGTGGTGAACAAGTTCTTCTACTGGTTGCGCGCCAGCCGCCTGGAAACCGACCGCGTGGCTTATTGGTGGGCCGATCGCATGCTCAACAGCCAGCATCCCCTGCAAGAAAAGATGGCGCTGTTCTGGCATGGACACTTCGCCACCAACGAAGACAAGGTGCGCGACTACCGCAAGATGCTCCAGCAGCTCGAGCTGTTCCAGAACCAGGGCACGGGCAACTTCCGCACCTTGCTGATCGGGGTGGCACAGGATCCGGCCATGCTCGCCTTCCTGGATGCGGGCGTGAACGTGAAAGGCGCGCCCAACGAGAACTTCGCGCGCGAGATCATGGAGCTGTTCTCCATGGGCGTGGGCAACTACTCGGAGAAGGACATCCGCGAAGCCGCGCGCGCCTTCACCGGCTGGAACTTCCGCGACCTCACCTTCCAGATCGATCCGGCTAAGCACGATGGCGGCACGAAAACAGTCCTGGGTCAAAGCGGCGACTTCGATGGCGTCGCGGTCATCGACCTGATATTGAAGCAGCCGGTCACCGCCGAGTTCATTGCCGCCAAGCTGTATCGGTACTTCGTGCGCCAGGACCTGTCCTCCGCGACCAGAAAAGCGCTGGGTGATGTCCTGCGCGCGAACGACTACGAGCTCGCGCCGCTGCTCGAGACGATGTTCCTGTCGCGGGACTTCTATAGCCCGCCATCCTATGCGACGCACATCAAGAGTCCGGTCGAGCTGGTCGTGTCGACTTACCGCAAGCTCGGGCTGCGCGAAGTTCCCGGTGTGCCCGACTTCAACGAGACCACCGGCTCGCTGGGGCAGCACTTGTTCCACCCGCCCACCGTGGCCGGCTGGGCGCAGGGCCGCAGCTGGATCACGCCCGGGCTGCTGATCGAGCGCGGCAACTTCGCCCTCGACGTTGTGTTCCCGGATATCACTTATATTCCGCAGGATCGCTACCCCGTCTACCCGACCGGGAACGAGATTCGCGCTGTGCACGAGAAGATCCGCGCCGGGTTCGACATCTCCACCGCCACGAAGCCGGTAGGCAAAGACGGCGACAAGGACATGATGGCGATATCGAACGTCATGGCCGACCGCGATGAGGACTTCAACACCCGTTATGCCAGCTACCGCGGCTGGCAGATGGCCGTGGAGAAGGTCAAGCCGATCCCGCGCACGACGGCGCGGTTGGATCTCACGGCGCATGGTCATCGGCGATGGTTGCAAGACGACCGCCGACGTGGTGGACTATTTCTCACACCGCTTCCTGCGCGTGCCCATGGCGCCGGAAACCCGCCAGCAACTGATCGAGTTTCTCACCGCGGAGCTGGGCACCGAGCAGGTGGGCGAAGCCTCCAGCTACATGGAGGATCCGCTGCGCATCCTCCTGCACCTGATGATGAGCCTGCCGGAATATCAGCTCGGATAGAGAACAAGCCATGAAAACGCTGCCTGAACGCGACCACCCGATCGCTCGGCGCGAGTTTCTGCGCGGCGCGCTGGGCGGCATGAGCCTCGGGATGGCACGCAGGCTGGGGCTGCCGCTGCTGTTCAGTCAGGCGGCGCTCGCCCATGCCGCGGACGATCGCAACGCCAATCGCATCCTCGTGATCTTCGAGTTGTCCGGCGGCAACGACGGGTTGAACACGGTGGTGCCCTACTCGGACGACGCCTATTACCGGCATCGCCCGCACATCGGCATCAAGCCGAAGACACTGCGCAAGATCGACGATCGCTTCGGCTTCAGCCCGGGCATGGCCGGCTTCGAGCGCCTGTACAAGGACGGCAGGCTCGCGATCGTGCACGGCTGCGGCTACGAGAATCCCTCGTTCTCGCACTTCACCTCGATGGCCTACTGGCACACCGCGGCCCCCAACAGCGGCGAAGAGTACGGTTGGGTCGGGCGGCTTGCCGATGCCATGCAACCGGAGCCCACGCCCAGCTACATCGTCAACATCGACGCGACGCAGTCGCTGGCGGTGCGCAGCCGCCTGCACACTCCGGTGGTCTTCGACGACCCGGAAAAATTCACGCGCAACGCCTTCTATAGCGAAAAGCCGCTGCTGGAGAAGGTGGCGCAAGCCGATCCGGGCATGGACCCCGCGCGCCGTTACCTGCTGGACGTGGCCCGCAGCGCGCAGGACTCCTCTGCGCTCGTGCGCGAAGCGTGGGCGAAGTACGCATCACCCATCGACTACGGGATCGTGCCGCTGCATCTGCCCAAGGTGGCGGCGCTGATCGAGGCCGGCTTGCCTGCGCGCCTGTACTACGTGGCGTACCGCAACAACGCTTTCGACACCCACGTGCAGCAGCCGGACCTGCACCAGCGGCTGCTGACCTACGCTTCCGATGCCGTGTATGGCTTCCTCCGCGACATGGAGCGGATCGGACGCGCCGAGGACGTGACGATGATGATTTTCTCGGAGTTCGGCCGGCGGGTGCCGGAGAACACCAGCCTGGGCACCGACCACGGCACGGCCAACGTGATGTTCCTGGCCGGCAAGCCGGTCAAGGGCGGACACTATGGCCAGGTACCGAGTCTGGATCAGCTGGATGCTGGCGACAACCTGGTCTACACGACCGACTTCCGGCGCGTCTATGCCACGGTAATGCAGGGCTGGCTGGGCTTCAATGACACGCGCGCGGTGCTGCGCGGTGAAGTTCGAGCCGTTCCCCACCTTCGGCTAGCTGTCCCAAGACCATACTCCCGGGCCTCTTCGGCGCGCGATCGGAGCGGACGAGAGCAAGTCGGCCAGGCCGATGATGCGGCCGACGCGTGACCATGAGCATGACGACATGATTTGCCTCTGTCGTTGAGAACCTGCTGCGGCGCGCGAGCCCCTAGCAGTTGCCCACCTACCGGCTGCGTTGCTAGCAATTGGCAGCAGAGCCGTGTCGCGCAGTGAGGGGCAAATCCATCCTGCGTGAACCCCCCTGTATCAGCGTGTCAAACGCATGTCAGGTTAGGTCTTGTAACCTGCGCCGCAGGCTCAGCTGTGTCGTCAGCATCCGGTAAGCTTGATCGGTTATTAAGAGGTGTCCGTTTGCGCCACAGGTCCGGCACGAACACGGGATGGACACGCTGAACGACGTATGAAGCCCTTGGTTTTGCGATCACTCATGGTCGTCCTGTGCGCCGCGGTCCTGGTTGCTCCGGCACGGGCGGGCATCGACCATCTGGTGCCCGAGGACGAGTCGGGGATCTGGAACCCTAACGTCTACCGGACACTGATGCTGACGATGACCGTAGGTCAGATCGGGTTGGCGCTGTACGAGGGGGGCGGCACGCGGCTGGGCAACACAGCGTGGCGCGGGATCGACTCCGAGATCATCGCCGGCGTGTCGACCGAAGTGCTGAAGGCCACCTTCAGGCGCGCGCGCCCCAGAGACAATCCCGACCCGAACAGCTGGTTCACCTGCAGCTCGAACTGCAGCTTCACCAGCGGAGAGGCGGCCGAGGCGGCTTCGCTCGTGACACCCTACATGATCGAATACGGAAAAGACTACCCGGCCGTCTACTTGCTTGGCATCGTCCCGCTCTACGTGGGCATCGGCAGGATCAAAGCCCAGGCGCATTGGCAAACCGACGTGATTGGTGGGTGGGTAGTGGGCGGGCTTTCGGGCTGGTACGCGCAGCAGCGGGACCAGCCACTGGTACTGCAGTTGATGCCGCACGGGATTTTCGTGGGCCTGAAGAAGAGCTTCTGAGTATGCCAGGCGTGAGAGCGAGGTCTTCGTTCATCGTTCTCGTTGCCCTCGCGGTGGCTTGCGCGGACAGCACCACACGGATGACCAGCCTTCCGAGTGAAGCTGGTGCTCAGCGCAAGGGAGACGTTCGCGGCGCGGTCGTTCTGTTCCGGGTCGCAGTGGACGATGATGGGAAGCCGGCGCAGGCGACGCTATCGACTGTCCCGCGATGGAGATGGCACTATCTGGTCAACGTTGGCCCGGCGGGACACCCGCTCGATCCTGGCAAGGCCTTCGCTTCGGGACAGCTGGACTCGGAATCCAGGGACGCAGGCTGGGGGTTCGTCACGCTGCCGCCGGGCGCCTACCAGTTGGCCTTCGCCGCGGACCGCACGCGGTTCGCACTGCCCGGCGCTCAACGCGCCGCGCTAGGCTTTGGCCAATCCGGGGCCTCTCAACTCGAGGTGCCGGCTGATGCCACGCTGCTCTATATCGGGACTTTTGGCTTCAGCTGCCACAAAGCCAATCGTTGGTGGGGGTATGTCGAACACGAGTGCACGAGGCTGGAGCTACGCGACGAGGAGGAGCTCGCGCGCCAAGTTGCGTCGGCTTCCTTGAGTCGCTTCGGGCCGATGCGGACTGCGCTGGCCTCAACACCGCCGGCAGAACCTGCCCGATAGGACGCATTCTCAACGCCATGCAAGCGCGACGCAGCGGGACAGCAGCGATGCTTCCGTCGTACGATTTGCAGCGTGAGAACGAATCGACCTCGTCCCTGGGCCCCGAATCGGCCGCCGTCTCCGCCCGCGCAGCGCTTCTCCGATAAGGCCGAGGCTCGCAAGGCGATATGGAATGCGCTGGTCGAGCACAAAGTTGCGCGCTTCCCGTTTCCGTTAAAGGGACGCATTCCGAACTTCGACGGCGCGGATCGCGCGGCTGCCCGTCTGCTCGAGCACCCTGTGTTTGGCAGCGCGAAGTGCGTCAAGGTGAATCCGGACTCGCCACAGCGCTACGTGCGCAAGGGCCTGCTCGACCGCGGGATCACAGTCATCACGCCCACGCCTCGATTGCAGGGCGGGTTCTACTGCCTGGACCCCGACAGGATTCCGAAGGAGCACTACTGGGATGCTGCGAGCATGAAGATGGGCGGCCATTGGGGTGAAGCATTGCCTTTGGACAGGCTGCCTCGCATCGATGCGATCGTGATGGGCTCTGTTGCAGTCACGCGCGACGGCCGCCGCCTGGGCAAAGGACATGGTTATGCGGATCTGGAGTACGCCATCCTGCGCGAGCTCGGCAATCCCGCAGTGCGCGTAGCCACCACGGTGCATGCGCTGCAGATCCTGGTGGAGTTTCCGACCGAGAAGCACGACGTGCCGGTGTCGATCATCGCCACACCCACCGAGCTGATCGAAGTCGCGCAGCCGCTTCCCGCCCCCTCGGGCATCGACTGGGACAAGCTGCCTGCCGAGGCGCTCGCGCAGATGCCGGTCCTCGGGGAGCTCAAGTCGCTTCTTGGCGTCTAGTGCCAGGGCCAGAGGCCCGGGTATCATTGAAGTTCTATGCGCCTGCATCAGCTCAAGATCGAGTTCGACGCCGGGCAGGACCGGTTGTTGATGCGGGTTTCCACCGCCGACAGCGAAGAGGCCCTGCTTTGGCTCACGCGCCGCTGCGTATTGCGCCTGTGGCCGCTGCTGGTCGGCGTCGCGGAAGCCGAGCCGCAGATCGCGGCGCGTGCGACGGATCCACTCAGCAAGCGTGCTCTATTCGACTTCCACCACGAGAAGGCGTTGAGCCAGGCGAGCTTCTCCCAGTCCTACGACGAATCCACCCGCTCGAGACCCCTGGGCGACCATCCTCTACTCGTAGCGCGGCTGCAGCGGCGCAAAGGGGACGACGGTCGTATGGTTCTGGGTCTGCTGCCGGCCAGAGGCCAGGGAATCTTTCTGACCCTGGACGCGCCGCTGCTGCACGGCTTGATGAAGCTGCTGCAACATGCGGTGGAGAAGGCCGAATGGGGCTTCACGCTGAAACTTCCCACTGCCGAGCCGCCAAGCTCCAAGGAAGGCGCGCGCGTGCTGAATTGACGTGTTACCGCGTCCAGCCCGGACTCCGGGTCCACGGCGCGACGGTTGGGGATGAAGGGATCAGCCGCGAACGCAACCGCACGCCATTTGAAGGGCGGCCGCAACGAGCGCGCCCGGTCAATCAGGACCCCGGTTCAGTAGAGCTTCTGGACCGCGCGGTCCATGCGCACATCGACCAGCCACGGCTCGTTCGAGCCGTAGGCTTGGGTCAGCGTCGGCGCCAGCTGCGCCGCTTGATCGACGCGCGAGGTCCGGCACCCGAAGCCGCGTGCGACGTCGATGAAATCGACCCCCGCAATGTCGCTGCCCGGCATCTCCGCTATCCCCATGCGCACCCCGAGCGACTTCACGGCGGCATAGCCGGCGTTGTTGAGGATGACGAAGATGATGGGGAGGCGGAGCTGCGCGGCAGTCCACAGCCCCTGGATGGTGTACAGGCTGGAGCCGTCTCCGAGCACCGCAATCACCTTGCGCGAGCGATCGGCCAGCGCGACGCCCACCGCGGCCGGCAACGCGAACCCGAGGCCGCCGCTTGCGCAGGCGTAGAAGCCGCCGCTGGTGAGAATCGGAAGATAGTCGTGCAGTGCGTTGCGATGCGAGGGAGCTTCCTCGACGATCACGGCATCCGCCGGCATGGTGGTGGCGATAGTGTGCATCGCGAACTCGCCGCCGATAGGATCGCGCGCCGGCGGCGCCGGTGGCCGTTGCCGCTCCCTCGGGGCTGCGCGCTGCACGTGCGAAGTCTGCGCGAGGAGTTGCTCGATCCCGAGCTGAATCGTGCACAGGATACTGGTCCCCACGGGTGCGCGGGCGGCCTGCTCCGGATCGTCGGTGAGATGGAACAGCTGCGTGCCCTCGGGGACAAAGCTCCCCCCGTGTGGACGTGGTAGGTGAACACCGGTGCGCCGATGACGAGGACTACATCGTGCCCAGCCAGGCGGTCGGCCAATGGCTGGCGCAACGGCGGTAAGAAGCCAGCGAACAGCGGATGGTCCTCGGGGAAGCTGCGTCGGCCGGACATCGGGCTTTCCCAGACGGAGGCATTCAGGCGCTCTGCCAGCTGGATCGCGAGCGGCCAGGCACCATCCTGGTCCACGGCTGCGCCGACCACCAAGGCAGGATGGCGGCTGGAGTTGAGCGCGTCGGCCAGACGGTCGAGCGCGCCGGGGTCGGGCGCGAACTGAACGTTCACCTGGCGCGGTTCGACCGGCTCCGCCTGCACGTCCCAGTCATCCTCGGGGACCGAGACGAATACCGGCCCGCAGGGGCGCTGCAGCGCAGTGTAGGTGGCCTGAGCGATTGCGGCGGGTACATCTTCACCCCGCGCCGGCTCGATGCTCCATTTCACGTACGGGCGCGGAAACTCGACAGCCGAGCGCGCGCTCAGGAACGGTTCGGTGGGGAGCATCGCGCGCGTCTGCTGACCCGCCATGATCACCAGCGGCGTCTGGTTGCGGTAAGCGGTGAACACGCTGCCCAGCGCGTGCCCTACGCCTCCCGCCGAATGCAGGTTCACCAATGCCGGCCGGCGCGTCACTTGCGCGTAGCCGTCGGCCATGGCCACCACCACGCTTTCCTGCAGCCCGAGCACGTAGCGAAAGTCCGACGGCCAATCCCGGAACATGCGCAGCTCGGTGGAGCCCGGGTTGCCAAACACGGTGGTCATGCCGAACGTGCGCAGCAACTGGAAAGTCGCCTCTCGCACCGTGGGCTTGTGACCTGCCCGGCTCTGCTCGATGACCGGCTCCAGTTTCATCCGGCTTTGCATCTGTCCGCCCCCACAATCACGTTGCTTAGTCCGCCAACTGTGGCCGATGCCTTCCGCCTGGCGGCGCTCAAGTCGATGTGAGCCGTTGCGGGTTGGTGTAGACGTTGCACTGGCGGCCGCGGGCGAAGCCGATGAGCGTCAGTCCTGTTTCCTCCGCCAGGCGTATGGCTAGGCCCGTGGGTGCGGAGATGGCTGCCAGCAGCGTGATGCCGACAGTGGCCGCCTTCTGCGCCATTTCGAAGCTGGCCCGGCTGGTGATCAGGGCGAAGCCCTGCTCGAAGGAACGGCCCTCCCGCGCCAACGCTCCGATCATCTTGTCCAGCGCGTTGTGGCGCCCGACGTCCTCGCGCACCGCAACCAGCTCGCCATCGGGCGTGGCCCATGCAGCCGCATGCACGGCGCCGGTCTTCGCATTCAATTCCTGCCGCGCCGCGAGCTGTGCAAGCGCAGACTGCAAGACCTCCGGCGCTATGCGCACCCCGCTGCTGACAGCCGCGGGATGCCGCACGGCCTGCTCTATTGTCTCTGCACCACATAGCCCGCAGCCCGTCCGGCCAGCAAGGTTGCGACGCTGGTTTTCCAGTCCGAGGGCGCGCTTCTCATCGATATCCATGTACACCGCAATGCCGTCGCCGACCCGATCCGTTTCGACAGCGCGCAACTCCGCTGGCGTCTGAATCACGCCCTCGCTCAAGCTGAACCCGAGCGCGAAGTCTTCGAGATCCGCAGGCGAGGCCATCATCACGACATGAGGCATGCCGTTGTAGATCAGCGCGAGCGGCACCTCCTCCGCGACGCGGTCGCGCGCTGCGCTGGCCTGACCGCCTTCCCAGCGCTGGACCGGAACTTCGTTGTAGGTGGCGAGAAATCGCGCGTGATCGTTCATCGGGAACAACGGGCCCGTTTCCGTCAATTTGTCATCCTAACATGGCGGAAGAGAGTGGGAGTCGAACCCACCAAGAATCGGCTGACGACCCTTGCTGGATTTGAAGTCCAGCCGCCCCACCGGGGAACGCTTCTCTTCCCTACCGTCGCGCCGCGCAGCGGATCGATTGTACCTCCCGAGATCATCGCGCAGACACCGCATCGCGAACCAGAGTGAACAACAAGTCAAAACGAGGCTCACTTGAAGGTGAAAGCTTTCGCCATGGGAATGGTTCCTGCTGAATCGCACACGACAGCGGCGATTGCCGGTGCGTTTGTCTCACTAATGTTCAATGTGAAGCAGCGAGAAATGCAAATGACAACAGATCTTGTGGAGATGGACCTTCTCGACGATAGTCTGACGCTGTGCTGGATCTCGATCTACTTGAGCATCGCGATCCCAGACGCGTCGATGGATCACGAGCACATAGATGGAGGACACCGATTCTCCGTGATGCGCGATGACGTCATTTACGAGGTGGACCTCGAGCAGGACACGCTCAGCAACATGGAAGCCGACGAGCTCCTCAACGCGCTCGAGCAGATTGTCGATCGGATAGTCGCTGATGCCGGATCGGGTCCGATCACGGTTCGCGGCGAAGCTCGCGGCCAGCTGCAGGCGGCCTGAGATACCTCTGATCCGGTGACGCCTCCTTTACCGCTTCGTTTGTAACCGCTACACGCACCGCCGCTGCCTCGAGCGATCGCGCCTAAGCACCCGGCGGTCGCCGTCTAATCTCACCCCCCTCTACCACCCGCGCAAAAAGGTCAAATGCCCGTGCGCGGGCCCGGTTAATGCTGCTTGACAGACAGGACCGGTTGCGGTCCACCTTTGTTCAACCAGTGTAAAGCAGCCGAAAACGAGCGCGGACAGAAATTCTGTGCGTGCGAGATCCTGGAGTACAGCAAGGCCAGGATTCCAGATGCGTCGATGGGCCAGCAGTCCATCAGCACAGATGGCGGCGCTTATGGGGGTTCACATGATCAGAGCCATTACAGCAGCAGTCGTCTTCGCACTTTCATGCGCCGCTTTCGGCCACGACTCGGAGCCTGAGGCCGACGAGACGCCGGCCTTGGCCGCCATGCGCTACTGCCAGACGATCGGCGTGCGAGCCGCATGGGGCGCGCAGGCGCGCTTCCTGGGTGCCCCGGCTGTGTTCAAATACATCCCCGAGACACCGCTCAAGAAGATGTTCATGGGCGATACTGAGATTCCAGCGGACGCGATCTACGTGCTCGACGCGCTTGATCTGGGTCAGCGGCGGCAGTACGAAGAGGTCGCGTTCGAGGGCTGGAAGGCCGCAGACCGCTGGGTCAAGGACGGCAAGGATCGTCCGGAGTTCGAGGTCCTCGCTGCCGTGTTCTACCACGACTGCAAGCAATCTCTGACGGTCGGAACAAAAGACTGACACCGTACCGGGCGCGGCTCGCTGCGCCCGGTCGGGACACCGCCGCTCCGCGGCGTGCAGCACAGGGAAGCTCCTAGCCCGCACTCGGCTCGTCTTGGGCAAAGAGCGCCGGCTGACGCAAGACATGGCTGTCCCTCACCCGCCGCGTGAAGCCGACACGGTCGAAGAACTCCAGGATGTGAATGGCGAGCTTGCGGCCAGTCCCGATGCGGTCGCGAAACTCGGCCGCGCCAACACACCCGTGCTGGCCCTCCACTGCGCGCACGATGTCCGCTAACGCCGCGACCGCTTCTCGGGAGAAGTAGTGATCGTGCGCCACCGGGAACACTGCGCCGGTGCGCGCGACATGCTTGAGCAACTGCCGCATCGCCTCTTCCTCTATCGCAGAGCGTCCGCGCGAGGTCGCGTACCCGCGGCGGCTGAAACGGGGCCTCCTCCAGCAGCGGATAGACCTTGGCCCACAGCTTGTCCTCGGTGAGGCGTCAACTTCACGCGGTGATCGGGCGCGTGCAGCCAGGGTCCGCTCTGGTGGATGCGGCCCTGTTCGCGCAACTCCTCGATCACTTCGTCGAAAGCCCCTCGCAGTAGACCCGGCGCTGCGAGCCGCCGCAGATGCTCGCGACCCACCCCAATCATGTCGGGCGCACGCTCGTGCTCCGCCGCCAGCGCGGCCAGAATCCTATGTCCTAGCGCGGACCAGGCCGTAGACGACAACGCGAGCGGCGCTTCCCGGGCCCCTACCAGACGCGCGTCTGCGGCGTGGACCAGCGCCTGCATCTCCTGTTCAGTCAGGTTCCAGCTCTGAGCGAAGCGCGTCGCGTCCACACCGAACGGACTGTGTTCCAGCGCCGCGCGCAGTCCTGCGGCCGGGGTTGCGCTGCCCCAGGCGCGCAGCAGCGCCAGCCGTGGTGGCGTGCGGCGGCCGCGCGACGGCGGGAAGGGATCGAGCACGCTGCCTCCGCCGACGGTTCGGGTGGCCGATTGGTCGCGGACCACGAAACGGTCGCCATGAAGCGCGCCGATCGCGCGGTCGAGCACCAGCTGCGCGAGCGCAGCCTTCCCCGGCTCCAGCTCCTGGCCTTCTAGCAACGCCACCCGCCCCATCGCCTCGCCGGCGCCGAGGTGGACGTGCACGGGCGTCCAGTGCGCGAGTGGCCCACGCTCGGAGGCCAGCAGACGCAATTGCACATCGAGCCGCTGGGTGGGCGCGTGCACCGGCGCCGCGAGCAGCCAGTGGCCGCGCTGGACCTGGCTCTTGTCGAAGCCTTCGCCCACGATGTTGAGCGCGCAGCGCTGCCCGGCAACGCCCTGCTGGGCCGGCTGATTCTGCGCATGGATCGAACGTACCCGCACCTCGATGCCGGGCGGTGAGAGGAGCAGTGTGTCTCCCACCGCCGCCCGGCCTGAGAACACGGTCCCCGTGACAACCGTGCCGGCGCCGGCCAACGTGAAGCAGCGATCGATGGCCAGCCGGAAGTGGCCTCGGTGAGGGCGCGCGGGAAGCCAAGCCGACTGCGCCTCCAGGTAGTGGCGCAACACGTCCACGCCCTCTCCCGTCACGCTGGATACGCGGAACACCGGCGCAGCGGCGAGCGCCGAGGTCGACAGCAGCGCGGCGAGCTCGCCTTCGGCCTGCGCCATGCGCTCGGCGCTGACCGCGTCCGTCTTGGTCAGCGCCACGGCCCCGGCGCTCAAGCCAAGCAGATCCAAGATCTGCAGGTGCTCACGCGTCTGCGGCATCGGCCCATCGTCCGCGGCGACCACCAGCAGTACGAAGTCGACCCCGGTTGCGCCGGCGAGCATGTTGTGCACGAGCTTCTCATGGCCGGGAACGTCGATGAAACCGAGCACATCGCCGCCGGGCAATGGTGTATAGGCATACCCCAGGTCGAGGGTGATGCCGCGCGCCTTCTCCTCCGGCAGGCGATCGGCATCCACACCGGTGAGCGCTTTCACCAGCGAGGTCTTGCCGTGGTCGATGTGACCTGCGGTGCCGACGATCATCTAGGACGTCGCGAGTCTCGCTACACGCGGGAACGCGGCGCAGCAGGTTATGATTAGATCAGAGCTCACAGCAGCGATACGAGCGGCAGCCACCGACCGTGCGTAGTGTACTTCCGGCGCGAACGGCTGCGCACTCTCATGAGGGGGGACACCCGATGCTGACTTGGGGTACCGCGTATGTGATCAGCGAGTGGCTGGTCCGGATCGTCATGCTGATATATGTGCCTCAACGGCGCTCACCGGCCTCGGCGCGGGCGTGGCTGCTGCTCATCTTTTTCCTGCCGGCGTTGGGCCTGATCCTGTATGCGTTGATCGGTCGCGCGTACCTTCCGCCGCGGCGTTTCGCGCAGCAGGCCCGCATCATCGAGCTGATGCAAAAGATGCCGCAGCACTTCGCCGGCCCCGTGCATTCTGTGCCGCAGTCAGCCCCTGAGATCGTGCTCGCCGCGCGGCTGGCGCGCAACCTCGGTAGCTTCGATGTGGCCGGCGGCAACCGCATCGAATTGCTTCCCGACTATCAGAACTCGCTCGACCGCCTGCTGAAGGACATCCAGACAGCGCGACACAGCGTGCATCTGTTGTACTACATCTTTGCTGACGACAACACTGGGCAGCGGATGGTCGAAGCTATCGAGCAAGCGGCCGGACGCGGCGTCAACTGCCGGCTCTTGCTGGACAGCGTGGGCTCCCGCCCGCTTTTGCACAAGCTTGCGCCGCGCATGCGCGCGGCGGGAGTGGAAGTGGTGCCTCTGTTGCCGTTGCGCGTGCTGCGGCCGGGCCGCATGCGCTTGGACTTGCGCAACCACCGCAAGATCGCGGTGATTGACGGCGAGGTCGGGTACGTGGGATCGCAAAACATCGTCGACGACACCGCCAATCGCGGCCTCACCAACGAGGAGCTGGTAGTGCGCGTGGTCGGGCCCGTGGTCCAACAGTTGCAGGCCGTCCTGCTCGCCGACCGCTCCCAGGAGACTGTCAAAGAGATCACCGACGACACCTTGTTCCCGCAACCGCAGGCCGCCGGCGGCAGTGCTGCCCAAGTCCTGCCCAGCGGACCCGGTCACCAGGCGGGCAACACGCAGCAGGTGCTGGTGAGTCTGATCTACGGCGCACGCCACCGCGTCGATCTCACGACGCCCTACTTCGTCCCCGATGCGACTTTTCTCACTGCGATGCGGACGGTGGCGGCACGCGGAGTCCAGGTTAACCTCGTGGTATCGCGTCATTCCAACAAGCCGGTGGTGCAGTTTGCCCAACAGTCCTATTACGAGGATCTGTTGGTTGCCGGGGTGAGGATTTACCTCTATCGCGGCGCGTTTCTGCACGCGAAATACACCAGTATCGACAACTCTGTTGCAGTGATCGGCTCCAGCAATCTGGACATCCGCTCCTTCGCGTTGAACAGCGAGGTGAGCTTGCTGGTTTACGACCCGCCAGTCGTCGCCGATCTGCGCAGGATCCAGGACCGCCATATCGGGGACAGCGACGAGATCACGCTGGAGCGGTGGCGCCAGCGCAGCCCGGCGAAGCGCTGGCTGCAGAACATGTGCCGGCTCACGGACACGCTGATTTAGAAATAGGGTCCCTCTCCCCCTGGGAGAGGGTAGGGTGAGGGGACGCGCTCCACTGCTCGCGGTTACTCGCGCCGTTGCTTGTTTGCGGCGCGCGTCTTCACGCAAGCCGCCCGAGTTGCGCCACGAATGCAGGCTCATCTTCCAGGCAACGCAAATCGAGCCATAGCGCGCCTTCGGCGATGCGCCCGATCACGGGGATTGGAAGCTCGCGCAAGCGCTGCTCCAAGACGCTGAGCGCCGTGCCCGAACCGCGACCGCTGACCAGCGGAGACACGACGAGCGCGGTGCTGGGAAGCAGATCAACCGGCAGCGAGCCACTTCCGATCTGACTCTGGCACTCGCGCAGCTCGACGGTTGCGCGACCTTCCAACGCTCGCCCCATCGGCTCTAGCAGTCTTCGCCCGAGCGCCTCGATGTCGCCCCGCGCCCTAGTGAGCAGTCTCAGCGTGGTCAGCCGCTGCGCCAGTTTCTCAGGATGGCGATACAGCCGCAGCACCGCATCCAGCGCCGCCAGCGTCATCTTGTCCACGCGTAGCGCTCGCTTCAGCGGGTTCTTGCGGATGCGCGCGATCAACTCCTTGCGCCCGACAATGACACCCGCCTGCGGGCCGCCCAGCAGCTTGTCTCCGCTGAACGTGACCAGATCCGCTCCGGCCTCGATCGACTCCCTGGGCGTGGGCTCCCTGGGCAGACCGTACTGCGCAAGGTCGATGAGAGAACCGCTGCCGAGGTCCACCATCAGCGGAAGAGCGTGTCGGTGCGCAAGCTCTGCCAATGCGGCTTCGGGCACCGCTGCGGTGAAGCCCTGGATCGCATAGTTGCTGGCGTGAACCTTCGCGATCAGCGCCGATTTGGCGCCGATGGCCTGTTCGTAGTCGCGCAGGTGCGTACGATTCGTCGTCCCCACTTCGACCAGCTTCGCCCCGGCGCGCGCCATGATGTCGGGCATGCGGAACGCGCCGCCGATTTCGATCAGCTCTCCCCGCGAGACGATCACCTCTTTGCGTTGCGCGAGAGTGTTGAGCGCGAGCAGCACCGCGGCCGCGTTGTTATTCACCACAGTGGCGGCCTCAGCGCCGGTCAGCTCACACAGCCATCCTTCGACCAATTCGTCGCGCTCTCCCCGCCCGCCGGACGCGAGATCGTATTCGAGGTTCACCGCTGAGCGCATGGCCATCGCGACGGCGTCCACCGCTTCCTCCGGCATGAGCGCGCGCCCGAGATTGGTGTGCAGGACGGTGCCCGTGAGGTTGAACACCGCGCGCAAGCTTGGACCTGACGCCGCTTCCAGCCGCCGCTCCAGTTCCGCTTCGATCCATTGCTCGCCGGCAGGCCACACCGACTGGGGCGAAGCGCCGTCCAAAATCGCCTGGCGCTTTTCCGCGAGCAGCGCACGGGTCGCGTCGTTCACCGCAAGGCGTCCGTGCCCTTCGATAAGGCGTGGAACAAAGGCAATCCCGAGCACCCGGTCGACCGAGGGCAACGCCGCCACGCCAGGGCGCGAGGCCAGCAGAGATGAGGGAATAGGCTTGTTCAATGTCAGCCGCTCCGTGCCAGGCGGCTGATTGTACCGCCGGGCGCCGGCTATGATCCGGAGCCCGGCAAAAACAGCAGATTCGGCCCGATGCGGTTGTAGCCTTCCTGGTCCACCAGCATGTCCAGCGCCAGCGACGCGAGGTCGTCGGCGACGGGCACCATCGAAGTGTCCTTCTCCAGATAGAAGATCTTGAGGTAGGTCTTGCACTCGTCGCAGCACTCGGCCTTGATGGCGTCGCCGCCGCCTTCGACACCGAGATAGGAGATGCCCTTGGTCGATCCGCAGGCGGAGCACTTGACCCGCACCATGTGCCACTCGGAGGCGCACAGGGAACAAACGAGGTAACGCAGACCCTGCTGCGCGCCGCCGATGCGGACCACGCTTGCCACCGGGTGGGAGCCGCATACGGGGCACAGTCCGATCTGCGCAGGATTCGCAGTGGCGCGCCCGCCCAATTGCAGCGCCATCTTCGCCCAATAGACTTGTAACGCCGAGGCGATGAAAGGCGCTTCGCCCGGATCCAGCTCCGTGTACGCGCCTGCCAGGAGGCCGGCGGCAGTCGCTTCGAGCTCGTCCTGGCCGGCGGACCGAATGCGCTTCAGGACATTCAGCGCCTGGGCTGGAAGCACATCGCTCTCGAGCCTGGTGGTGAGTTCCGTCAACCCGCGTCGCCAGGCGGGGTCACGTCGATGCCCGTCAACCGAAAGCGCAGGAAGGCCGTGTTCGCGGCAGTGCGCGAGCGTGTGTTCATCAGGCAGCGGGAGATCGGGGAATGATTGGAGAACCCCGGCCTGCGCGAGACCCAGCGATGCGGCAAAGCGCAGGTACGGCTCGAGCGCGTGGCCGGACGCGAGCGTCTGCAAACGCTCGCCACGTTCGGCGAACACATCGGCCGGCACCGGGCGAAAGGCCGGGATGTCCGGGATCTGGCCGGCGACAGAGCCGTCTTGGATGATCTGAGAAGTCATTTGTCCTTACGGAATGCGGAGGGGCGCGAGCATACCCCCTCACCCCTGCCCTCTCCCGCCAGGGGAGAGGGAGCTCCCTCGTTGCGGGAAAGGAGCTCAGTCTGGATCCCGGCGTACGCCGGGATGACGACCCGTTGGCGGTCGTCACTTGGGTCCGCTGCCGCTCGTCAGTTCCTTGTACCACGCCGGGTGGTGCTTCTTCGCCCAGGCCCGTGTGACGTAGCCGCGGGTCATGGCGCGCACGCTGCCCTTGACCCAGATCGCAGCATAGATGTGCACGATGATGCCGAGGATCAGGACGAAAGCCGCGATCGCATGGAGCAGCACCGCAATGCGCACCACGGTGATGTTGAAAACCGGGGCGAAGTACGGTTGCCAGATGACGAACCCGGTCAGTAGCAGCAGGATCAAGCACCCGACCATGACCCAGAACAGCACCTTCTGGCCGGCGTTGTAGCGCCCCACCTCGGGGAGCTTGTCTTCGCGGTTATTGATCACGTCCTCCCACTGCCTCAGCCACTGCTCGTCGTTCTTGTCGAGCACGTTGTGGCGCCAGAAGCGCACCGCCAGGCCGACGAACGCGACGAACATCACCAGACCGATGAACGGATGCAGGATGCGCGTCCAGGGTCCGCCGCCGAGCAGGTTAGTGAGGAAGAACATGGAAGGATGAAACAGCGCCAGCCCCGACAACGCCAGCAAGACGAAGGTGATGGCAACCAACCAGTGATTGATCCGGTCCGACGGCTCGTACCGCTCGATGAGATTGGTCTTGTTCACTTGCCCTCCTTCTCGTCTTCCTCGACCTCGTTGGGCCCGACCTTGACGAAGTGGAAGAAGCTACCCAGCGCAGCCAAGCCCAGCACGATCAGCGCCAACGGCTTGGCCGCTCCCTTCCACAGGCTCACCAACGGGCTGATCTTCGGGTCCTTCGGCAAACCATACAGCTCCGGCCGGTCGGCGTGCTGCAGCACGTACATCACGTGCGTGCCGCCCACTCCAGGCGGATCGTACAGACCGGCCTTCTTGTAGCCGCGCTCCTTCAGATCGGCGATGCGCTCCTCGGCGTGGTCGATCATGTCTTCCTTGGAACCGAACACCAGCGCCCCGGTCGGACAGGTCTTGATGCAGGCCGGCTCCAGCCCGACGGATACGCGGTCCGAGCACAGCGTGCACTTGTAGGCCTTGCTGTCCTTCTTCGAGATGCGCGGGACGTTGAACGGGCAGCCGGTGACGCAATAGCCGCAGCCGATGCAGTTCTCCTCGTGGAAGTCGACGATGCCGTTGGAGTACTGCACGATCGCGCCGGGCGAGGGACAGGCCTTGAGGCAGCCCGGGTCGGCGCAGTGCATGCAGCCGTCCTTGCGGATCAGCCACTCGAGCTTGCCGTCGGGCTCGACCTCGAAGAACTTCATCACCGTCCAGGAGTTCTCGGTCAGGTCGCGCGGGTTGTCGTAGGTCCCGGTGTTGTGCCCACCATGTCGCGCAGGTCGTTCCACTCCATGCAGGCGCTCTGGCACGCCTTGCAGCCGATGCACTTGCTGATGTCGATCAGCTTGGCGACCTTGAGCGTCTGGCGCTGGTCGGGCGGCTGCGTGGTGGTGGCGGAGCGGCGCTCGATGTCGAGAGATTGCAGTGCCATGGCGTCCTCCTCAGGCCTTTTCTACGTTGACGAGGAACGCCTTGAACTCCGGCGTGTTGGTGTTGGCGTCGCCCACGAACGGCGTCAGCGTGTTGGCGAGGTAGCCGGGCTTGGTCTCCCCCTTGAAGCCCCAGTGGATCGGGATGCCGACGGTGTGAACGCGCTTGCCCTCCACGTCCAGCGACCGGATGCGCTTGGTCACCACCGCCACGGCGACGATCTCGCCGCGCTTCGAGCGCACCTTGACCTTGTCGCCGTGCTTGACGCCTTTCTCCTTGGCCAGCTCCTCGCCGATCTCCACGAACTGCTCGGGCTGCAGGATCGCGTTGATGAGCGCGTGCTTGGTCCAGTAGTGGAAATGCTCGGTCAGCCGGTAGGTGGTGGCCACGTACGGATAGTCCTTCGCCTCGCCGAAGGTCTCGCGGTCGTCCTTGAACACGCGGCAGCCCGGATCGTTGCGGGCCAGCGGGTTGTCGGGATGCAGCGGATTGTTGGCGCAGCGGGGACTCGAACGGCTCGTAGTGCTCGGGGAACGGGCCCTCGACCATCTTGTCCACGGCGAAGAAGCGCGCCACGCCTTCGGGGTTCATGATGAACGGTCCCACGCCTTCGTCGGGCGCGCGTCGGGCTTGATGTCCGGCACGTCGACGCCGGCCCACTTCTGCCCGTTCCAGGCGATCACCTTGCGCTTGGGATCCCAGGGCTTGCCGGAGGGATCGCAGGACGCGCGGTTGTACAGGATGCGCCGATTGGCCGGCCACGCGAACGCCCAGCCCAGCGTGCTGCCCAGGCCGCTCGGGTCGGAGTTGTCGCGCCGGGCCATCATGTTGCCCTTGCTGCTCCAGGCGCCGCTGAAGATCCAGCAGCCGCACGCGGTCGTGCCGTCGTCCTGCAGTTGGCCGAAGCCGTCGAGCTGATCGCCGGCCTTGACCAGCACGGTCTGCTTCTTCGGGTCCTTGGGATCCATGACGTCGGCCAGCGCCTTGCCGTTGAACTCCCTGGCCAGCTCGTCGGGCGAGGGCGCATCGGCGATCAGGTACGGCCACGTCAGGTTCAGGATCGGATCCGGGAACGCGCCGCCTTCCTTCTTGTACAGCTCGCGCACCTTGAGGAACAGGCTGCCCATGATCTCGGTGTCGGCCTTGGCCTCCGCCGGCGGGTCGGCGCCCTTCCAGTGCCACTGCAGCCAGCTGCCGCTGTTGACCAGCGAGCCGTCCTCTTCGGCGAAGCAGGTGGACGGCAGCCGGAACACCTCGGTCTGGATCTTGGACGGATCGACGTCGTTGTACTCGCCGAAGTTGCGCCAGAACTCGGAGGTCTCGGTGGCGAGCGGATCGATGATGACCAGGTACTTGAGCTTGGACAACGCCTCGCGCCAGCTTGCGCTTGTCGGGGAACGCGGCGAGCGGGTTGAAGCCCTGGCAGAAGTAGCCGTTCATCTTGCCCTGGTACATGTCCTCGAACACCTGCAGCACGTCGTGCTGCTTGTCCAGCTTGGGCAGCCAGTCGAAGCACCAGTTGTTGTCCTTGGTGGCGGCATTGCCGAACCAGGCCTTCATGAGGCTGACGTGGAACTTGGGGTAGTTCTGCCAGTAGCTCATCTGGTTCGGACGCAGCGGCTTCTGCGTCCGCTTCTCGATGTAGGCCTTGTAGTCCGTCTCCTTCTCGGTCGGCAGCGTCAGATAGCCCGGCAGCAGGTTGGACAGCAGCCCCAGGTCGGTCAGCCCCTGGATGTTGGAGTGGCCGCGCAGCGCGTTCATGCCGCCGCCCGGCATGCCGACGTTGCCCAGCAGCAGCTGCACCATGGCCGCGGTGCGGATCATCTGCGAGCCCTGCGAGTGCTGCGTCCAGCCGAGCGCGTACAGGATGGTCATCACGCGATTGGGCGCGGAGCACTCCGCGATCATCTCGCAGATCTTCAGGAACTGGTCCTGCGGCGTGCCGGTGATACCGCTCACCACCTCGGGCGTGTAGCGCGAGTAGTGCTGCTTCATCAGGTTGAAGACGCAGCGCGGGTTCGTGAGCGTCGGATCGGTCTTGACGTAGCCGTCGCTGCCCAGCTCGTACATCCAGCTCGCCCGGTCGTACTTGTGCGTCTTCTCGTCGTAGCCGGAGAACAGCCCGTCCTTGAACCCGAAGTCCGCGCGCACGATGAAGCTCACGTCGGTGTAGGCCTTGACGTACTCGTGCTGGATCTTGTCGTGGGTGAGCAGGTAGTTGATCACCCCGCCCAGGAACGCGATGTCGCTGCCGGCGCGGATCGGGGCGTAGTAGTCGGCCACCGCGGCGGAGCGGGTGAAGCGCGGATCGACGACGACGAGCTTGGCCTTGTTGTGGGCCTTCGCCTCGGTCACCCACTTGAAGCCGCAGGGGTGGGCTTCGGCGGCGTTGCCGCCCATGATCAGGACCAGGTTGGCATTCTTGATGTCAACCCAGTTGTTGGTCATCGCGCCGCGACCGAACGTAGGGGCAAGACTTGCCACCGTAGGTCCGTGTCAGACACGCGCCTGATTGTCGAATGCCAGTATGCCGAGGCTGCGTACGACCTTGTGGGTGAGGTAGCCGGTTTCGTTGGACGACGCCGAGGCGGCCAGGAAGCCGGTGGACAGCCAGCGGTTCACCGTCACGCCGTCCTTGTTCTTGGCCTCGAAGTTCTTGTCGCGGTCGTCCTTCATCAGCCGCGCGATGCGGGTGAAGGCATCGTCCCAGGAGATGCGCTTCCACTCGCTGGAGCCGGCGGCCCGGTACTCCGGATACTTCAGCCGGTTGGGGCTGTGCACGAAATCCAGCAGGGCCGCGCCCTTGGGACAGAGCGTGCCGCGATTGACCGGATGGTCGGCGTCGCCCTCGATGTGGATGATCTCGGCCTTGGCGTTCTTGGCCTTGTCGCCGAGGCTGTACATGATGATGCCGCAGCCGACGGAGCAGTAGGTGCAGGTGTTGCGTGTCTCCGTGGTGCGCAGCAGCTTGAACTCGCGGACCTCAGCCAAGGCCGCCGTGGGCGCGAAGCCCAATGCCGCCAGACTGGAGCCCGCCATCCCGGTCGCGCAGACCTTGAAGAACTGGCGCCGGGTGAGCTTGACGTCCATGGTCAGCAGTCTCCCCCGAGTTGGGTTATACGCGTCCGTGCGCACGCTGGCGCCGGACCTGCGCCTAGTATAGGTCAACTCGGTCGGGGATGAGAGTTGCAACCCTGCGCCCGCACACCCTCCCCCGCGCGCGGAGGAGGGTTGGGGCGGGGGCCCTGCGCAGACCAGCGCGGTCAGTTGTCCTCTGAAGCGTCGACTTCCGTGGGCGGGTTCATCTCCACGGAGGCGGCGCGGGCATCGGTGGTAGCGCTCACGCGCGCAGTGCACGCCGCCAGGAACTCCGACTGATGACTCTCGGGCTCGCGCGGTGAGTCGAAAACCAGCCGGGCCGCCGAGGTCAAGCAACTCCTCGTCGTCCTCGTCCTGGACGAACCAGCGCAGCTGTGGAGGAAACGCCTGGATCAGGCGGATATCGCTCTCCATGCGCTCGAGGAAAGCCTCGCGCGTCATGCCGTTTTCGCGGGACATGGCAGCGTGCATGATGAAGTCGCCGCCCTCGAGACACTCGTTCAACGTGAGGTCGTGCGCTGCCACCGCACAGGAAAGCCCGCCCAGAACGGCAGCGAGCGTGAGTTGCTTGGCCAGGGTCGTGAGTTTGGCTGTCATAGCCGCTCCTCGATCGAAGTGTGTAATCGTTATGCGCGGACCCATTCCGCCTCGACTGAACGCGCTCGACGCAGAGCAGGTCCGCCAATGGCAGGATAGCACTGCCCGCGGTGCAAGCCGCCCGCTGAGTCGAGCACTCATACCGGATAACGGCAAGAAACGAACCATGCTGAGCAGGCCGGTCATAGCTGCGGCGCAGCATGCGGTCGCAACGCTACAGGATCGAACGACGCCGCAGGCAGCCTACGTAGCCTGGGTAAAGCGCAGCGCAACCCGGGTTGCACTATCGGGTGCTTCGTTGACCCACTACAGGTAGGGCGTTGCGAGCGTCCGCGCCGGAAGCCAACCGATGCGCCCAGCGCGTGGTCTCGGGCAGCCGGTAGCGAGTGCAACACGCGAGCACGTACCGCACCGCGCTCTCGAGGCTGACGCGATGCCCTGTCGAGACGTAAACCGGTTTGACGCCGCTGCGCGTGCGCACCACCGCGCCGATGATCTCGTCCGCGTCCATGAGCGGCACCCAGCGACCCTTCGCGGCGGGCAGCTTGGCGTGCTCGCCGATGAGCCTGCTCTTGGCGACTCCGATGACCGGGATATCGAGCAGGAGACCGACGTGGCTGGCGATGCCGAAGCGGCGCGGGTGCGCGACGCCCTGCCCGTCATAGAGGATCAGGTCGGGCGCACTGCGCAGCCGCTCGAAGGCCTTCAGCACGACCGGCGCCTCACGGAAGGAGAGCAGCCCTGGCACATAGGGAAAGCGGACCGGTCTGCGCGCGATGGCGTATGCCTCCAGCTCCAGGCCGGGAAAGCTGAGCACCGCCACGGCCGCGCGTGCTGTGCGCTCGTCGTCCTCGAAGCCCACGTCGACTCCAGCCACGTGGCGGACCTCGCTCAGGCGGTCGACGCGCACCACGCGTTCGCGCAGCTCGCTCTGCAGCGCCATAGCCTGCTTGGGCGTCTGGTTCCAGCGGTGTAAGGCGACTGCTCTCATCGGCTGTCGAACCCGTGAGCCCCTAGCTCACGCGGTGAGCGCTCTGTCCAGTAGAACCCTGGTCATGGCCCTTGGCAAAGTACGTTTTCCTCGAAAGCACACACGCCATCGGTCTCACCGGAGGACGCATGGAGACGCGCGTGACGTTGAAGCCCGGCAACAAGGGCACGAAAAAGCTCGTGACCCAGTTCGGCGAGCGGTTGGTCTGCGTCCGATACCGCTACGATGCGGTCGCGCACGTACGCTACAAGACCGTCGAGCTGGTGATCGAACAGCTCCCATGGAATCCAGCGCAACGAGCGCGGCGGCAAGGTGAGGGGCCGGGACGGCCACCGTTCTGGTCGGCCTACGCGTGCACTTCCACGAGGAGCAACTGCGCAAGCGGGTCAAGGACGCCGGCGGACGCTGGCTGCCGCAGAACAAGCTGTGGGTAGTACCCATCGGCGTCGCCAGGCGGCTCGGCCTCGCCGACCGTGTGGTGGCCGTGCCGGACCTGCCTCCCCTCTCGGTGGCTAGTACGCGTACCGACCCAGGTGGCCAATGCCTGTAGCAACCGCCAACATGCGCATCGCTTATGCCGCCAGCAACTTGTATATACCCGCATAAGCTTGCGTTGTGTTTGTCGAGGTTTATCATGGGGTCTACTTCTAGTTGGGCGTCGCGAGCAGCGGGTGGAGCCGATCTATGCAGAGCGAACCTTGGCCAAGGTAGTAATGTGAGCCGACGTTTGTTTTTGCTTGGTACCGCTGATCCGCGGCCTTGCCTCCCGGTCACATGCGGGCAGGAACGGAGTGGCGTTCCAGTCGTGGGTTTTCTCGCGACGGCCTCATCCTACGGACGATCCGCTCGTCGAGGCCTTTCGAAGGAGCTGCGGGAGTTGGGACATGTCGAGGGCGCACATCAGGATTGAGTTTCGAAGTGCGCAGGGCCAGGCAGATCGTCTGCCAGTCCTCGCCGAGGAACTGGTCCAGCTCAAGGTCAACGCGATCGTCGTAGGAACAGAGCCCGCAGTCCGCGCAGCGAAGGAGGCTACCAGCACGATCCCGATCGTGACGATCTCGTCTGACTACGACCCCGTGGCTTCTGGGTTAATCGGAGTGACAACCGCCCGGACGCAAACGTCACTGGGATTTACACGCGCCAACTCGAATTGATGGGAAAGCGTCTCGAACTGCTCAAGGAGACGTTGCCAGGCCTCTCGCGGGTCGCCGTGCTCTGGGATTCCTTCGGCCAGCGACAGCTCGACGAGGTCAAGCGCGCGGCGCATACGCTCCACATCAAGCTCGAGCCAGTGCAACTGGGCGCGCCGTACGACTTCAAAGCAGCATTCAAGACCGCGAAGCAGAGGAGAGCGGCGCGGGCCGGCTGGTGTACTCCGGCGCGTTCTACGCCGAGCGTTCTCGGATCGCCAAGCAAGCGCTCGAGGACCGCGTGCCGACAATGAGTTGGATGGACCAACTCACCCGCGCAGGAGGGCTGGATATCCTATGGACTGAAGGCCGTGAGAATTACCAGCGCATTGCCGACTTCCTTCATTGACCGGCTACTGAAGGGAGCCAAGCCGAGCGATCTGCCGCTCGAACAATGGCGCAGTTCGACTAGTCGTCAACCTGAAAACCGCCAAGGCCCGGGGCTGACTTTCCCGGAGTCAATCATGCTGCGCGCCGACGAGGTTATCCGATAAACCACATGGGCCCTCTTGCGCGCGGAGGCTCCCACTGCCACATAAACCTTCGACATGCGACGCCCAACCCGGCGCTCAAGCGGAGTCTCCGAAGCGTTGCTTCTCCGACCGCTTAGCTCTACGTTAGCCGTCCCAAGATGAAATACCGCGGTTCGAAGCTGCAGAGGCATGCGCGGTCAGCTACACGGCAGTGCCGAACGTGCCCCCGGGCAAACCCACTGACACAAGGAACGAGCCGCGAGTATTGGATAGAGAAAGTAGTTGGCGGGTTCAGGAGTGGATCGACTCGAGCCACATGAGGAGGTAATGCCATGAGCACAATTCGTCTGACCGCGTTGTTCGTCGTATTCATCGGCGCAACCGCGCTCGGTGCAGCAAGCCAGGTCGGGGCGCAGCAAAAATACACGATACCCGTACCCCGAGGGGCCCAACGCGTATTCGGAGAATACACCATCGACGTGGGCGATGAGCCTGGGCATCAAGTGCGCATCTACCAGCTCCGCATGGAGTATCCGAAGCGTGACTTGGCCTTTGGTGGAGTCATAGTGAAAGAGAGGGTCATGACCGACATGACCGATTTCGTCAACCAAAGCGGCCCTTTTGTCGGATACAGCGTCTATACGCTCGAGGACGGCAACAAGGTCTTTAGCCGTTTTACCGGCACGACGCAAACCGCTAGTGGTGAGGGGCGCAAGTTCGTATTCGTAGAGAATTTTGTCGGCGGCACAGGCAAATTCAAGGGCATGCGTGGTCAGTTGCACGGCAGTGGCGAGCGTGCGCCGGGGGCGAAATCACTGACAGCGGAAACGAGCGGGCGAGTACTGGTTTGAGGAGTAGTTGGCAGACAGCCGGCTAACCCGGCGCTGAACCGCAGAGCGCCCAAGAGCTTCGCTCTTGAGTTCCTGACTCGCTTCGCTCGTCAGCGCCCGGTTAGCTTTGGCGTTAGGGCTCCAGGAGATGATCGCGCCCGCGCAAAGAAGACCGAAGCTTCCGCCTCGGCTCGGAGGAGGAGGTTCTTTTCCGATCGGCGCACGTGTGTTGCATCTGCCGAGTGCGAGGCAGACGTCCAGACCCACCACATTAATGGTCAGCCGAGTGACAACGACTCCGACAACCTTGCGCGTTCTCTGCTGTCGCCACAGCCAAGTCACAGGGACGCGTGGCCTCGGAAAGTCTTATCGCCCGGGCGAGGTACGGAAATACAAACGCTCCTGGGAGCTTCAGGTCCAAGAATCGAGACGAGTGCATCAGCCAGACCCCGGTACACGAAAGAGCTGGTTTCTCAAATTGACCTGCTAATCTGCGAGATCCGGGTTCTCCCTCGGACTAGTTCTCGCATCTCGTTGCTCTTTGATCTTCTCTACGAGTTATACCTGTGGCGGGGCGGTCGGGGATCGCAACAAAGCTGTTGGAAGGAATGGCGCACCTCGCTCTGATGGCTGGGCTTGAGGGCGATATTGTCGGAAAACACATTCCTCCCTTGCTCTGGCAACTATGCTGGCACTTCGTCGGACCAGATCGAGTGGAAATGGATAAGTATGACCTTGGGCATGTGATGCGTTGCCTCGACATCATGGAGACGTTGGCAGAGTTCAATTGCGAATTCGGGAAGGGTCGAAGCACGCCCTTGCCCTTTCCGAACACACCGAGCGGTTCTTTGAGGTAGGCCTCTGGTATTCAAACAAGAGGATCGCGAACGAGGTTGTCAGTCTCTACCAAGAATCGCTCAACAAATGCAAAGAGAAAGGCCGCATTACTTACCGTCTCGGCATCGAAGAGTTCATTCGTTCGATCCGACGGTTACGGGAAGTTGCTTGCCGATGAGAGGCCGGCCTGGAGAGACATCGATCGTCGTCTCGTAGGGCTTCAGGCTTCATATGGTGGAGCCCTAACCCGCGCATGAACACGGACGCCAAAACAGCAGCGCTGCGCTTGCCGTTTGGGCACCGGTTATGCGCATCGCGTTAGGCGTTGCTTGCACACTGACCTTCTCGAACCACGAGGCAGAACACGATGAATGCAGAACTGCCGTCAGTCATCGCCACCTTCTTCCACGCACACAACACCGGGCAGACCGATGACTTTAATCAACTCTTCACGGGTGACGCGCTCGTAAGTGATGAGGCGCACGAATACCGTGGCGAAGGCATCAAGGCGTGGATTGACGGAGCGATTGCGAAATATAAACCGATTGCACACATAACTGGTCTCGCGGAGGTCGACGGGCAGACCATCGCGACCGCACAAGTCAGCGGCAACTTTCCTGGAAGCCCGGCTCAGATTCGCTAACAGTTTACCCTCAACAACGGCAAGATCGCTGCACTGGCCATCGGAGCGTGATACCAACTGAGCGGTCCGGACATCGGTAACAGAATAGTCCGGAGACATAGGTTACACTTTTTTCCGATTCAGACGTTCCAAAGCGTCTTCAATGCGAAATATGCCTTTCGAGTAGATGTTGAAGCTTGAGTGGCCCAAGAGATGTTCCAGACCCCGTCGTCGATTTCTTCGAGTCCGACATATTCACCTACGCAGGTGATGGAAACGTTCACCCAGCGCTTGTTCCAGCGAATGCCACCGTTGGCGCTGACATAGCGCACTTCGAATCGGTCGGGGTATTCGAGCGGGGGCAACTTGTCCGGCATCTCACGCGCTGAGCTCTGGTATAGCGAGGCTGGGGTTTGCATGTCGAGTGCTTCGTGCGGGCGCTCGAAGTTGAACTCTTG
>CAVPKE010000017.1:0-362518 GCA_963705615.1 uncultured beta proteobacterium
GGGGGCTTGGGGTGAGAGATCTCCCATGCTGTCCCGCAGCCTTACACGGCCCTCTGCCAGCCGCTATAATGCGCGCTCCTCGGGCGGCCCCCTCCGCACCGAATCAAGCCACAGAAGCGCGTGGCCATTAGCTCAGTTGGTAGAGCAGAGGACTGACAATGCGCCGGCTCATCGGCGCATTGCGGTGAAGGCTAGTATCCGCTTGCGGATGTTAAGCGGGCTTCAGCCCGCGGCTGGAGTCACAACACGTAAAGCGAAAAGCTGCGCTTATTGCTGCGTAGTCTCGGTGGTTCGTCTGTCGTAGAAGTGGCCAAGTAGCTCAGTTGGTAGAGCAGAGGACTGACAACACGTGAGGCGACAGACGTCGCCGCGCTTGTTGCGGCGTAGGCTAACATCGGTTTGTCGATGTTAAGCGAGCCTTGGGCTCGCGGCCGAAGCCAAAATCCTTGTGTCGGTGGTTCGTCTGTCGTAGAAGTGGAGTGGCCAAGTAGCTCAGTTGGTAGAGCAGAGGACTGAAAATCCTTGTGTCGGTGGTTCGATTCCGCCCTTGGCCACCATAATATCCATGACTTACGATACAACCGCGCTCCTGACTATACGTCTAGTCCCCGCACTGGTCCCCGTTCCCATTGCCGTGCCCTCGTCCGCGAAGCAATAGCATTGAACACAGAAAATATCGTGTCTGCGAAAACCCTCTGGATCGCCCTTCGATCTTTCTTTCTGACGATGCTTCTGGTTTCAGTGCTTGGCGATGCAACTTCGGTCACAGCGCAAGTAGTTGACATACCTTTGCAAGGCGCCAAGAACGCGGACGGCATTCCTGCACCGTGGGAACTAAGAATCAAAAAGGGAGCGGCGGACTTTGCGTTTCAAGAGGCCAGTGGACCTGCGGGAGAGCCCGCACTCTGCTTGCGGGCAAATGATTCTTCCTTCTCTCTGAATCGCAAGGTCTCGATCGATGTGGCCGAATTCAACGTTGTCAGTTGGAGCTGGAAAGTGGACTCCTTTCCCCAACGCAACAACAACGACCAGGTGCTACAGATCCTGCTGTACTTTCACGGTGGACGAGTACTTAGCTATGTTTGGGACATCGTTAGGCCGAAGGAGTCCACCTGGAGCGAATCAATCCGGCTTTCTTTGAGCATCAAAGTCATCGCCGTCGAGACAAACACCGAGAAAGAGCAATGGACAAGCGTGGTACGACGTGTAGATGAAGACTACAGCAGGCTGTATGGAGATACTGTTCGCCGTCTTGAGGCGATCCGGATACAGTCAAATTCGCAATACTCGCACTCCATCGGCTCTGGATGCATCAGTAGGCTCAGTTTCCGACGGGATCACGGTTGAGTGCGGAGGCGGCCCGCGTCAGGGGTCGTTCGCCGATTTGCACAAGACTGCACGCTAAGGATGGCTAAAGCTTTGTAAGTCTTGGATTTTGGTTGTGGAGCGTGGGATAGGGCAATAGGGGGCTAGGCTACGGGGTTTCCGAAGAAGAGGCCCCCCGATGGTACGCCGTGAATTCTTAAGGAAAGACGATGGGCATCAACTATTCAGCCTTACGTGCGAAGGAGTGGGAAACCCGGATCCGCGAGCTGGAACCTAAGCTGCCCGCGAAGCACGTGAAAGCCATCAGCATAGAGCTGACTAAGGTGGATCAGGCGAGAGCGAATCTGTATACCGTGCTCATCGACGCGGGCCTAGATCACGAGACCTTCGAAGGACGGGTCCGCACGCTATGAGCCGCTCGCCGTTGTCGCCCGGTTCGCACGACATGATTTAGGACGCTGGTGTTTCTTCTCTGGCTGAGTCTAATCAGTCAGCCTCGCCGCTTGCGCCCGTCCAGAAGGTCCAGCGTCTCCGATCTGAGCGTGGGCTCGGTTCCGTTGAGCGTGACGCTGCTTTGATTGCCTGTGTGATAACTGTGACGTGGCTGCGGCGACCTCGTGGCGGAGAGTGCACTGAGGCCCGATTACTCGCTGGCCCCATCAGCCTAGCGGTTTCATGGATTCTTCCGATTGGTGGCACAATGACGGGATGAGCGGGTCCATAAGTCCAGCGGCTGTCAAGACAGCCATCAAAGCCCACCTCGCTTTTCACAGCCAGAGGCCGAATGCGTTCGTGGACGCACACCTGATGCCCGGCGGGAAGCACCCAGTTTACGTCATCACAATCGAGGCCTCTCTTCTCCCGCCGGTGCGGGCCCTGCTCGAGGACCGTCTGGGGCGCCGCTGTGAATACGTCGAAGGGTCGTTCCTCGTATACGGGAACGAGGTTCACCGACTCCTGGGCCGATGATCGGCAATCAGCATGCGCGCATCATTGATGGTTCGCACGGTGCTGCTTACGGCATTGGCCGCAGTGGGAGCAGGCCTCGAATATGGTCAAGTACCTACGGTCCACGCGCAGACCACGATGCGACCGGCGATCGTCTGGGTATGGCCTTATGACGGTGCGCTGATGCAATGGGGCTACTGGTACAGCCCCTGTTACCCCTTTGTATCCTGCTCGGCCTATCAGCAGTTCCAGATTTTGGAGCGGCGCCGAGAGCGACTCGAGGAGTTGCGCCGTGGGCAACAGGCGCCGCCGACCGTCGGGGTACGGAACAAGGGCGCCACAGTGGCGGATCGCGATAGCGGTCAGGCTACAAGACAGACGAACGACGCGGATGTACGACCTGACTACATCGGGAGTGGGCGGATCCTAGATCAGTACGCGGGAAGCGGCGACTTCCTTCCCGAATTCCTCGATCGCACAGTACGTCCATCCCGATAGAAGCTCGTGCCCATCGTGATGCGCCGATGTGGAAAAGGCGGGAGCAGAGTCATCCTTGAGCAACCTCTGACCCGTGTCGAAGGTCAGCATGAACACTGGTGAGATTGACCTATGTCTACTCAGCCTCTCGTGCCGAAAGGCGAGGCCTTGCGTCGCGCCGTAGTCTGGCTAGCCGAACAGAGATGTTGGACGCTCGATCTCATCGAACAAGCGTGCCAGCGCTTCGACCTTGCGCCAACGGACGAGGAATTCCTACTTGACGAGTTTCGTAGGTCTCACAAACAGGGAAGCCCCCCAAGGCGGAAGTAGCGGGCTACGGGAAACGATTCCAGGGCTCGCTGCTGCGCGGGCGGAGTTTTTTAATGGGTTGACTCGGCCGGAACGAGAAACTCGCCGAACACTTCCTTCAGATCTTCGTCATCGAGCAAAGCGTAAAAGAGCAGGGCCATATCCTCTCCCGCATTTGACAGCACGGGCTCCTCTAGCGTCCACTCCACGCTGGGCTTGAGTACGGGAATCTTGGTTGGCATCATGGGCGCGATCCTCCAAGGCAAACGACGAGGTCCGATCGGACAGCGCTCAGGGTAGGGCCGTTCTAGACGCAAGGGCATATCGCTTTGGTTATAGAAGATCCCTCTGTGCTGCCGGGGGCCATCGGCCAAGGGTATCGGTGGTTCTGGCAGCGCACTCAGGGCGGTTATCGTCGTGCAGCAGCTACACCTTTAGCGAGATCCGCTGTATGGCAGAAGCCCTCGCACTAGCCTGCGTCCAAGAGCAAGTAGTTTCCTTCAAGACGTGCCCTTGGCGTTGGTCGACGTAACACTCCCAAACAACGCGTGAGGTTTGCGCGCCTGCACCGCCTCGCAGCACACAGGCCCCCCGGATGTTGGCGTGACTCCTTCCAGTAAGACGACATGATCCGCTCGGATCAGTCGATCTGTAAGCCATCCGTAACCGGGTTCTTGTTAGTCTTTGTGCAAGTGGAACGCATACACGCTGCAGTCACCAGTGTATCGCGCAAGCAACGTCATCCAATCCGCGAACGCCCTGCGTGAAGATGCAGCCACACTAACCAATGCAGGAGGTCGATCATGCCCTTCATCACGATCAAAGGAACCTTCAGGCTCGTCAATCGAACGAAGAACGGAAACCCCACGGGATTCGAACCGGACGGCGACTCCATGCAGTTCCATCCCGACAAGCCCAAGCTGCTCGACCGCCTTCAGAGACTGATGAGTCCGTACCGGCTCACGGCGATCAAGTCGACGCAGCTCAGATTCGAAGGCATCGACGCGCTTGAGCTGCACTTCACCGCGGGGAAGGGGGGCGTTACGCACCAGCCGAGGCCGCTGGCTGACCAGGCCCGCGACCACCTTGTGACGAAAGCCAACCTCGACCCCGTTCATTACCAGGCGCCGCGGAACATCCGTGTGCAGCCGCCCGCCCCACACGATGGCGCTCGGGGGTATATCTTGAGCCGCTCCCTCGAAGTCCACGGACGCCCGGTGTCGTTCGCTTTCGCGGGAGATCCTCCCGGAAAGGACGGGGCGGAAGTGCACCTGGACGCTGCGCTGCTCCGGAAAAGTCTCAACTACGAGATGCTGGTCGCGGGTGAGGCGTACCCTTTGTTCTACGACACGCTCTTCGCCGAGCTTCGGACCGAGCTCGCGAGCGCCGCGCAGCAGGCGCGCCAGGCGGGCCGAGGGATCTGGGGAGCGGACCGCACACTGACCGGCGCCCCGTCCGGATCAATCTCTCAGCTCGAGAGCACCGGTGTCGTCTTCCCGAAGCTGTTCCGGCGCTTGACCGAGTTCTTCGGCGGCGGCGGAAAGAAGTTGAGCAAGTTCCGGGCGTGGGTCGCTGCGAAACAGGAGCGCGTGTGGGACCTGGATACGTCGAACAACACTCACTTCGATACGTACATCGCCATCAGCGACAGCGTCGTCAAGCTGACGAAGTCACCCGATCGATTGGTGTTCGTCAGCGCTCAGGGCAGAGCACCCTGGCTATAGCGGCGCCACCCCTCCGTCGTCTGCGCAGGTCGGCGCGTCACGCCCGCGCAGCGAGAGGTCCGCGCAGCAGCTGACCAGGGAGCGCCCCGGTGTGCTTGCCGTCGCGCAGCAGCACTTCACCGTTGACTACGGTCGCCGCGATCCCGCGCGCCCGCTGCACCAAGCGTCGTGCGCCGGCAGGAAGATCATCGACGACCTGCGGCATCTCCGCGCCAATCGTGTCCGGATCGAAGACGACGAGATCCGCAGCCATTCCCTCGCGGATGAGACCACGATCGGCGAACCCCCATAGCGTGGCCGGCACGAGCGTGATCATCCGAACCGCTTCCTCGAGCGTGAATGCCTGCTTCGCCCGAACCCAGTGAGACAGCAGGTGGCTCTGGAGCGAGGAGTCCATGAGCTGTGACACGTGCGCCCCGGAATCGGAGAAGGTGGTGACGGTGCGCGGGTGGCGCATCAGCTCCAGTGCGTAGTCCTGATCCTCGTTCGCGAGCGGTTGGAGGAAGAAGCGTTCGAGGTCTTTCTCGAGCGCGAGATCGATCATGGTGTCGGCCGGATGCTGACCGCGTTCTCGCGCAACCTGCGCCACCGTACGGTGAGGTCCCTCAACGGTGTCGAAGACAAACAGCCAATCGTACTCGGCGCTCCGTGCCTCCGTGCCGACACGTCTCCGGTTGTCGGGACTTTCGGACGCCGCGACGAGCCGGCGGCGCCACTCGGGGTCGCGCAGGCGACGGCGCTGCTCGGCGAGCGGAAGCGCGCGCACCTCCCTCCAGACCGGCAGTTGGTCGAACGGTAGCTGGGTCCGGAAAGAGAGCAGCGCGCTGAGGGAGCGGCTGTGCACTTGCCCGAACATCCGGCCACCCGCTGCCGCCGTCTCGTCGAGCAGGGCGAGGTATTTGCGCCAGACGCCGGGGACACGGCGCCGGCTGAACACGCCGAACGTGATCGGCCGTCCGCTCTCGACGGCGAGCTCGCGCAGGCGGACGTGATAGTGGCGCAGGCCGGGGTCGTCAGGAGCGCGGTCCACGCCTTCGCCCGCCAGCTCCATGATCCCTGCATTCAGCTCGCTCATCACGCCGACGAGTCGCCGCACTTCGTCCCAGCTGGCAATGCGGCTGGCGACGGGGCGATCCTGCGGAGTCTCGTGGCTCGGCGATCGCGAGGTGCTAAAGCCGACGGCGCCAGCGCAGATCGCGTCGCGCAGCTCGCGCTCCATTGCCGCCATGTCGGTCTCGCCGGCTTGCTCTTCGAACGCACGCTCGCCCATGACGTATGTTCGCAGCGCGGAGTGACCGATGTAGCCGGCGTAGTTGATGCCCTTGGGCAGCGACTCCACACAGTCGAGAAACTCGGGAAAGGTCGTCCACCGCCAGTCGATCCCCGCTTCCATCGCCTCGGGTGAGAGATCTTCGGCCCGCTGAAGGTTGCGGATGACCAGGTGCTTGTCTGCAGCGGCACAGGGCGCCAGCGTGAAGCCGCAGTTTCCCATCACGGCGGTGGTGATCCCGTGGTAGCACGACGATGTCCCGAGCGGGTCCCAGAAGACCTGCGCGTCCATGTGCGTGTGACCGTCCACGAAGCCGGGCGCCACGACGTGGCCCTCGGCGTCGAGGGCCTCGGCTGCCTCATCCCGGATCCGCCCGATGGTGACAATCCGTCCGTGACGCACGCCGACGTCGGCGCGGTAGCGGGGTAGCCCCGATCCGTCGATCACCGTCCCGTTCTTGATCACCAAGTCATATGACACCGTCTGCTCCTCTTTGCGGCCGCTCCGGGCCCGCGCGGGGCCTGAAGATCATCCATCGTACTCGACCCGGTGCTGGGAATGCCAGCACTGAAGTCGCAAATGGGCCAACCCCGGTCTCCTCATCGCAGGTGGAGAGATGTGCACGATTATTGCTATCTACGTGCCGACAGACCGCGTATGGGTCAGGCTCGCCGGGAGAATTGAATGCTGGGTATTGCGCGAATCGGGATTCACTGTGTCGCCGTAGTCTGGTCAGTGGCATTGCTGCTGACACCCTGGCTCGCCCGCGCCGACCAGCGTGAGGACGACTCCGCGGGTGCCTTCACGAAGTACGAGTACTACTACGCGACCTACGAGGTAAACAACGATGGCACCCATGTCGAAACACACGAATGGGCGCTCAAAGTGCTTGCGGAGCAGGGTGTCGAAGGCGCAAACCGCACATCCGTCACCTTCAGCGACCGGCTTCAGGACGCCGAAATCCGCGCAGCCTATACGCTGAAAAAGGATGGACGGCGCATCGACGCGCCGGCGAACAACTATCAAGTCGAAGGCAACACCGGCAGGGGAGAAGCGGATCCCATGTTCTCTGACCTGAAGACGAAGACGGTCGTCTTCCCGGAGGTGGGCGTTGGCGACACAGTGGTCTTCTCCTACCGGCTGACGCAGAAGGAAGCGCTGTTCCCCGGACACTTCTCGCTTGCTCACCCGCTTTCCACCGACGAGCCGCTGGATGATGTACAGATCCGCCTGTCGGCGCCGGAATCGCTCAAGCTCCGCGTTTTTGCCCGCGGCGTGGAGGGTGGACAGATCGCCAGCAGAGAGGGCCGGCGCCACTGGCTCTGGAAGTTCCGCAACCAGCAGCGCAGCAAGCCCGAGGCCGAGGCCGTTTCATCCATGGACGACGGGCCGATCATCCTCGCCACCACTTTCAAGGATTACGAGTCGATTGGCGCAGCATACGAAGTGCGCGCGAGGCCCAAGTCGGCAGTGACCGAGCGGGTCCGGGCGCTGGCCGAAGACCTGACGAAAGACACGAGGAGCGCGCGAGACCAGGTCAAAGTCCTGTCCGAGTGGGTTGGAAAAAACATCCGCTTCGCGGGCAACTGCGTCGGCGCGGGATCGGTCGTGCCGCACGAGGTCGACCGGGTCCTTGCCAACAAGCTGGGCGACTGCAAGGACCACACGGCCCTGCTGCAGGCCCTGTTGGAGGCCAGAGGGATCGCAAGCACGCCGGCGCTGGTGCAAAGCGGCAGCTCCTACAAGCTGCCGGAGCTTCCCGTTGCGGACGCCTTCAATCACGTGATGAACTACATCCCGAGCCTGGATCTGTACGTCGACTCGACGGCGGAAGATATGCCATTCGGGTCTTTGCCGTACAGCGTTGCCGGCAAGCCGGTCGTGCTCACCGCGATGCCCGCCGCCATTCGGCGGACTCCGCAGATCGATTACCGATCCAACTGGGTTCGAGTCAAGACCGAGCTCCGGTTTCGGCCGGATGCCACGGCAGAAGGGCAAACCAAGGTCGAGGCCGGAGGTCAGTTCGCTTCAGGCATCAAGCCCTGGTTCGACTACATGCAGCCCCGGGACGAGGAGGACATCGTCCGGCGCGCCCTGGCGAGCAACGGTTTCACCGGGACTGGCACGTTGATACGCGCCGACACGTCGCGCGCAGCGGACAGCTACAGCTACGGCAGCCGCTACGAGGTCAACGACGCCATTAACCTGCCGGGCCCAGGTGCTGTCTATGTATATTCGCCGTTTTCGGGGCCAGCGTCGATCGGCAGCTTTGCGCGCATCGTCACTCAGCCGCCGCACACGCGCGAATTCGTGTGCATGGGCGGTTCGTCGACCGAAGAATTCGTCTATCGCCTGCCGGACAACGCCGAGATTCTCGCCATCCCGCGGGGCGCTCAGTTCGAGGGCAAGTACGGTTTCTACAAGGCTACCTACGTGAGGCGAGACAACACGGTCACCGTGGTACGCGTGATGGAACGGCGGGTCCCGAGTGGCGTCTGCGCACCCGAGGTGGACGCGGAGTACCGCACGATGGCGGGAATCATCCGCAAGGACATGCGCTCGCAGCTGGTGTATCGATAGCCACCGTCGTTGAAAGCTTGGCTGACGGACCCGGGCAAACTCCTCGCTCGGGCCTTACCTTCACATGCGCGGTTTGTCGCGCATCCTCGCTGGCATGGCGAGGTCGGGACCTTCGAGCCAGTGTTTGATGCGGTTGGCATCGGCGACGCGCGAGACCTTGCCCAAGGAGTCCAGCAGCACGATGATCACCGGCTTCGCGGCGATGGTCGCTTGCATCACCAGGCAGCGGCCTGCTTTGCCGATGTAGCCCGTCTTCGACAGGCCGACGTCCCACTCACTGTCGCGCACGAGGCGGTTTGAGTTGTAATAGTAGGTTACCGCGCTTCTGTGGCGGCGGTCCGCGGCTGGCACCTCGTGCAAGTCGCTGGTCGTGAACTCGCGGATGAGGGGATATCCGTAGGCGGCATTGACCATCAGCGCGAGGTCGTGCGCCGTCGAGACGTTGCGTGCGTCCAAGCCGGTAGGTTCCAGGAAGTGAGTGTCGGTCATGCCCAGAGCCTGCGCCTTCTGGTTCATCGCTTCCACGAGGGCCGTGGGACCGCCCGGATAGGTGCGCGCCACCGCCGCAGCCGCGCGATTCTCAGAGGACATCAATGCCAGCTTCAGCATCTCGCGCCGGGTCAAGGAAACGCCGACTTTGAGCCGCGACTCCTTGCCCTTCGAGATCCTCACGTCTGCAGGCTGGACCGTGAGGCGGTCGTCGAGCGGAAGGGCGGCATCCAGCGCGACCATCGCGGTCATCAGCTTGGTGATGGAAGCGATTGACCGCACCGCATCGGGGTTTTTCGCGTAGAGCAGATTGCCTTCCTCCTGGTCGACCACCAGAGCGGCGGCCGAGGTCAGTCTTAGACGCACGAATCGCTCGGCCAACTCTCGATCCGGCTCCTTGATATCCAACTTACTGACGGGCGCTAACGGGGTCGGCACCAGCCTCGCGTCGACAACGGGAGCGGCTCGGGGCGCGCAGCCGCGACGACGACAACGGGGATCGGGTCGGGCTGAGGCGGTGTCACCACTTCCGCGACCTGTGAAACGGATGTCTCCTCCGCGGCGCGCGCTGAGAGTTGAGCGAGCACCTCGAGCATCGACTCGTCGGGACCTGCTGTTACATCTGGCTCGACCGCGCAGTCATGAGGACGCAGGTAATCGACGGGCGAGCGTGGACTCGAGCGAACGTATTCGAGTTTGCCCGACGCGGTCGCCTTGGGGGACGCCCCGCGGACATGCCGGTGGCTCGGGACTGTCCAGGCTACGCCGACGCCTGGCAGCAAAGCACGCTGCCAAAGGAGCGCTTGATTGACTCTCGGAGCGTGAGTGTCGGGAACTGGCGACACATCGAGCGCGGCGAATACAGGCCACGCGGCCACGGACAACATGAGCGGGGCAACAAGCCCCGGAAAACATCCCACTGCCGTACCCCCCTGCTTAGTCACTTCGGGCCAGCGTCTCGGATCCAACGTTGACGCGGCCTCGGGTCTCCACTACAACCAAGCGCCAGGCATGATATCCAGTGCGCCGGGCTCAACTTGTTCTGAAGGAACTCTACCGTCCTGCCGAAGCTGACGACAAGAATTGTAAATAAATATGGCGCTAAGCCATGCTTCGACGGACCCGCGGATGGCGCGGAGCGATAGGTTTCCGTGTTGGTGGCCGAGAGTTTCTCACAGTTTCACCGTGCGGTGCTGGCGCGAACGTCACGCGACCCGCTCCGCACAGCCAACGCGTACTGATTTCGATGTATGGACAAGAGGCATCTCGAATGGAGGACACGGAATATGGCGGCAGGTGCGAGTCCCGAGCGGATGGACCAGGGCGAGAAGCTGGATGCAATCCGGGACGGCACGTCGGCACTAACACCGTCACCGGCTCCATCGGGATTCGCTACAGCGTCGGGCTCGGCCGCGGATGCTTCGGCCGTTCAGACGGATCCTGATATCGAAGCGCTCGATCTCGCCGTAACCGCCAAGAAGGCTGCGTACGAGCTGAAGAAGGCGCATCCCAGCGTGATTTTCACGAGCGGACGTCGCAATAATAGAGATCAAGCGAGGGCCATGTCGGAGAATGTGATTCTCAACCGCAAGTGGATCGAGCAGACCTACGCCAAGACCATCGCTCGCGACGTGTGCCAGAAGTGGGTTGATGACAACCCGGACAAGACGAGCCAGGAGGAGATCGAGGCAGGGCTCGCGAGCGTCATCGATGCGTTACCGGACGCCGAACTGGCCAAGCTCAGCAAGCATTTATCCGGCGAGGCATTCGATGTTCAGCCGGTGACAGAGGATGCAGAGAAGATCAAGGCAACCATCCGCAGTCTGCCGGGACTCAAAGTGTTCCTGGACATGGAAGGCGGGTTGATCCGATGGCACGCGCAGTTCTAGAGAGGCGCATGACGATCAGGCACTACTTCGCTGCGCTCGCGATCTTTGGCCTGGTCACAGCCTGCGGGTCGGGTGCGAACAAGAGCGATGCAAGGATCAGGGCTGGCCCGCCGGTCTGCACCGGCGAGCTATCGCAAGCCTCAGCGGAGCTGCAGAAGGCGTACCCGTCGTTCCAGCGCCGCATCGAGGACGGGCCGTTGTACCAGGCGCTCCAGCAGCGCCTCGGTCCCCCACGCAGCTGTGTGCGTTCAGTCCAAGCTGAGGGTTTGCGCCTGGCCTACAAATTTTCCAAGAGCGGCGCATTGGTAGCTCGGATCGATCCGCGGATCGAGTTCTTCGAACAGCGCGCCAACCTCAAGGGCCTTGACGAAGCCGAGGCCAAGAGCTTGCTGCAGGCAGCCGAGACGAATGCCTTCGGCACAACAGGGTGCGGCATCGCCTGGGACTACCCCGTCACTGAGGAGCGGGGAACCTTCGGCGGTTCGCGCGAAGTCGTGTATCGCGGCGATGCTTGCAACTGCCAGGCACGCGTCGCGTATGACGGCGCGAAGGTGATTGGCCTCGTCCTTCGTAGCGCGTGTTGACATCCGCAACCGGCCACTGTCAACCGCTCTTGCGTCACGGGGCCGGCTTCTTCAGCCGATCGCGGTACACCCCGGGGACGGAACCGGGGATCTCGATTGCGCCCACGGCTCGCGCGTAGTACTCCATGTCCTGGACTCCGCCCACAACCGCGTACGCATAACCGATAGCGGCCATGGTGTCGAGGCAGGAAAGCAACAGCGCGCGCCCGATCCCGTGACCGCGCATACCCTCGATGAGTCCGATCGGCCCAAAGAAGCCGCGGCAAGTGCTGTCGTAGCAGGCGAAGCCCAAGATGGCGCCGCTGCGCGTCGCGATATGACAGGAGATCGGCCGGTTCGCGAACGCGACATCACACTCGCTGGCCCAGGCCGGGCCGAAGTGTTCCCGGACCCAGTCCACCACGGCGTCCTTCTCGTAGGCCATCGCTACACGAACATGGACTCCGTCGGGCAACGAACCACCCGGGTTCGAGCCCGCACCCGGCAGTTCGTAGAGTTTTATCAGCAGATCAGGCAATGCTCGCTCGCAGAATGTGGTGATGGGCTCGATCAACCGCGAGAAGCGGCACAGCTATCGAACGGAGGGATCCGCGGCGTGGATCGGGCCAGAGAGCCGTGACGGGTTGCGGCCAATCATAGCATTCGTCATTACTCGATGTTCGCGATCTGCCAGAAGCATGTCGACCGGGCAACCTGGTGGGATGCAGAGACAAGACGAGCGGGCCCAGGTCCAATCAGTCGCGTTCGCGGCGATGAGCCACACCCTTGGAGAAGGCCGCTGGGTGCCGGCTTCGGGCTTCATGGCGGGGACAGGTGGGCCTATACTTTCTTCATGACCGACCTTCCGGACAGCTGGCCCGCGTGGCTCGAGGATGCCAGTGGCAACCGCACGCCCATTCGCGGGTCTTGTTCCTTGGGCCGCGCCGAGTCCAACCAGATTATGCTGCAGGACGACACGGTTTCACGCCGGCATGCGGTGATCCAAGCCCAGGGCGATCAGGAATTCTGGCTGGTGGACTTCGGCAGCCGAAACGGCAGCTACGTGAATGGTCAGCGCATCGCCCAACCCACACGCTTGCGCGACGGCGCTACGCTCGCTATCGGCGGGTTCCAGTACGTGTTTCGGCAACCCCGGTTCACCGCAACGGTCCAATTCGCGTGCTCGCTTCCGATCAGACCGTCATCGACGTCCGCTGGGCCAAGTGCTGGCTGCTCGTGGCGGACATCATCGACTCCACCAAGCTGATCGCCGAGTTGCCCGCCGACACGCTGCCGCTGGTCACGGGCCAATGGCTGGCGCAGTGCAAAGAAGCCATTGAAAAATACGGCGGGCGCATCAACCAGTTTCTCGGCGACGGCTTCTTCGCATTCTGGCACGACCATGAGCGGATGGGATCGGATATCGACAAGGCGCATCAGGCGCTGCGCCAGCTGCAGGCCGAGGGCCGCCCACCGTTCCGCTTCGTGACCCATCTGGGGTCGGTCATGCTCGGCGGGGTGTCGGTTGGCGAAGAGCAGAGGATCTCCGGTAGCGAAGTGCATTTCGTCTTCCGGATGGAGAAGTTGGCCGGCTCGCTCGGCGAAGCGCGTCTGCTGAGCGAAGCCGCCAGGAGGCGCCTAGGCACGCTCGTGGATGCGAGGGATGCGGGACGCCACTCGCTGCACGGCTTCGAAGGTCAATTCCATTTCTATGCGTTCTGAGGGCTTTGCTGCTTAGGCCGCGCGAACGCGATCCCAGGAGGCAAGTGGCACAACAAGTTTCGGGACACGGCGTGCAACATTTTCGTGACGTTGGGTCTGGGAATCTGCTGCTTCTCTGCTAGATGTCACGCCGCCGTTACACGCGCCCCGGATATGGCTAACATGTCTGCACTAAGCATGTTGTTTATGGCCTCAGAACCAGCGCGTCAGGCTACCTTTCTAGTGGCATATCACTTTGGTTGGGGTGCCAAGCTCAACGGCCTGGCTGTAGAGTGCTCCCATCGCCGAGATTCAGCACCCCCCGCTGATCGGCGCGGACCTGCGGAGTACGCGGTGACGCACGATCGCGGTGGCCGGGGTCTGACAGGAGACGCCTAACCTCGAGCGGGATCGCGCAGCTTAGGGCTCCTGGACTAGAATAGGCCGTGCCGGGGCTAAGCGAACATGCGGACGTGATGCCGCCGCGAGCGAACATAACCAGAAGTTCGATGAAGGCCCATCGCGTTTTCTAGGCCGTTGCGTGGCCCGCTCCCAGGGGCGATCGGACAGAACAACAAAGTTAGAGCATGCGGTCCCTAGTCATCTTGCTTGTCAGCGCGGGTCTGCTCGCTGCGTGCGCCACACCTTCGAAGGCGCCTCCGCCGAGTCCGCAGCCGACCCAACCCCCGGCTCCTCCGAGCCAACAGCCGAGCCCGCCGGCGGCCGAGGCGGCTGCGCAACCGCCGAGTCCGGCCACTCCTGCGGCCCCAAGCGCTGCCGACAAGGCCCAGGCACAGGAGCTTGCCCTGCACGCCGTCACCTTGTTGGACGAAGGTCGGGAGGCCGAAGCCAAGGCGGAGCTGGTCAAAGCCCTCTCCCTGGACCACAACAACGTTTTGGCCGACAGCTTGATGAATCAGATCACCGCCGACCCAACGGGGATGTTGGGCGCTAAGTCATTCCGCTATACCGCAAGACCGGGCGATACGCTGTCCAAGATCGCCGAAGTCTTCCTCAAGGACCAATACAAGTTCTACATCCTCGCGCGCTACAACAACATTGCTGTGCCGCGCAGTCTGCGGGCGGGCCAGGTTATCCGAGTCCCTGGGACCGAACCCTCAGCTCACGCGGTCCCTCTCACCGCGATCGAAAAGGGCGAGAGCGTAGGGTCGGGCAAATCCGCACAGGCCGAGCACCTGTACCAAGATGGCCAGCAGGCGGTCAGAGATGGAGACAAGGACAAGGCCTATGACCTCTTCATGCAGGCGCTCAGACTGGAGCCGAAAGACCAGCGTCCGCGCGCAGCAGCGGAACAGCTCAAACCAGAACTCATCGCGCTGCACGATCGCAAAGCCCGGGAAGCGTTCCGCCGGCAAGATCTGGACACGACGATCAAGGAGTGGGACAGGGTGCTGGAATTAGATCCCAACAACGAGACCGCGCGGCTGGAACGGCAGAGAGCCGAGGAACTGAAGAAACATCTGGAAGGCGTCAAGTAGCGGGGACGGACAGCTCCGCCCTACGGTTTGCTTTCCGCATCCTGGATCGAGCGCAGGTTCTGCTCCATTTTTCGAGCCCGCTCGAGCTGGCGCGCGGCCTGAACGTGCTCGGGATCGTACTTTAGGGTCTTTTCCCACAAGCGGATCGCTTCGCTCAGGTTGGTAGCTTGCGCGCGCAGGCCCTGCTGGTAGTAATCCTCGCCCATCTCCTTGCGCAAGGACTGAATCGCACGGGTCGATTCGGGATTGCTCTTGTTGTCCCGCAGGCCATGCGCTTTCTCCAAGTATGCGAGGGCGTCTTCCTTCTTACCCTCCTTGGTCCGCTGCCGGGCGAGGTCCACGTACGCGTCCTGCAGCGTCCGCCTGCCGAGATCATCGTGAGGATTCTTGCGCACATAGGTCTCGAGCGTCTGCACCGCTGCGGAGTAGTCGGCCTGGTGCAGCAAAAGGATTGCAGAGTCCAGGTCGCGGCCTTCTGGCCGTGGAAGGGGTCGCCGCGGGCTTTGAAGACCTGCGGACCTTTAGAGACATCTCCCCGGTCCCGCCACCGGCCGAGGGACCGAAGTTGGACTTTCGGGCGCGCTCTTTCTCGATGTCCCGCAGCGCCTGTGCCGCCTCGCTGTTGCTGGGGTCGGCACCCAGCGCCTTGAGGTAAAGCACAGCGGCGCGGCTCGTCTGCCCTTGGGCGCGGGCCTGCTGAGCCTCCTGAAGATGCTCGGTAGCGGCGTTGCTCGAGTGGGAGCGCGCCTCCGCCAGCTTCTTCCCATAGTCCTGCTGGTCGGGGCGCAGCAACTGCAGGATCTCCCAATGGGTGGCCGCTTCTGCCCAGCGACCCTCCCGCATCAGGGCTTCTGCGCGCTCGCGTTCGCGCTGCTCCAGTGGCAGCTCTGGGGTGGAGCGAGGGACGTGGGCAGGTGCGGGAGACGGAGCGCCCGCCTCGCGCGGCACCACGGGTACGGGTGCTGGTGCCGGCGCACACGAGGCCAGGAGCAGGACGCTGAAGGGGATGACCAGGGCACTGGCCCCGCGCCATCCGTTCATCGCAGATCCACTTCGCGGTATATCTGCAATTTGGCTTTAAACGTCTCGAGGTCCTGATCTCCTAGGACCATGCTGCGCTGTAACAGGAGGGCGTCGGCGAAGAAGGCATTGGCGCCGGGGTTGACGGTTACCGCCAACCGATAGTCTCGCTTTCTCAGGCGTTCGATCAGCATCTCGCTTGCATCACCGTACGGATAGGCGAACGCATCGACCTTGACCGCGAGCTTGCGCTCCAGGACGTCGCGCGGCACGCGCGCCTCCATGTCCAGTCGCTCCCGGTAGCGCTCATCGCTCTCTCCCGGCAGGCGGTAGGAGAGATTAGCGTGCGTCTTGGAATGCGCCTGGATGTCGATCAAGCCGGAGGCGACCATCTCACGCATCTGGGCCCATGTGAGGGCATCCTTGGCGCCCACGAAGTCGGTGTAGAGGAACACGGTAGCGGGAAACCCGTGCTGCTTCAGGAGCGGAAAGGCATACTCGTAGGTCGAGGCATAGCCGTCGTCGATCGTGATGACCACAGCGCGACTTGGCAGCGGTCGCCTGCCTGCGAGGAAATCTTCCAGGTCGCGCAGCCGGACGACGCGATAGTCGTTTTCAGCGAGGTAGTCCAACTGCGCGGCGAACGCCTCCGCAGTCACCTCCATCTTGGAAACCTGCTCACCGAAGCGGTGGTACGCCAGGATCGGAACGGTTTGGTACCCGCCGCTCGCCACGCCCAACGGGTTGCTGGGCTTCAATGGAATCACCAGCGCCTGGTCCGGCTCGGCACGCGTTACGCTGTTGAAGTCGGCAATTTCCCAATAGCGCTCCTCGTCGCCCAGGTATTCGCGAGCGAGCGAGCGCAGCGTGTCGCCGGGACGGGGCTTGTAGATGACGAAATGGTCGTCTTTCGCGATAACCCGGTCGGTACTCGGCTTGGGCGCAGCGGGCGCCGGGCGCGACGAAGAAGGCGGCGGCACGTCATTCGTATCGGGAGGGGGAGCGGAAGCTGAAGCGGGAGCCGGTGGTGCGGGGGGCGGAACGGTAACGCAGCCGGCGACCGCTGCGATGGCCAGAGCGAGCAACCAGACAGAAGCGGTTCTCTTGCAGTGGGGAGAGGGCGCGCCTGACGCGTTTCCACACATCCCGGCGGCCGCAGCCAGGGTCTGCTGGGCTAAGACCTTGGATCCGAGCCCGGCGACTCGGAGCGCGGTGACTCCGAACCCTTCTGAATCGCTTGCGCCATGTTGTCGAACTCACGATACAGTTGCCCGAATTCGTCCTTGCGCTGCTCGGCGATGCGGTAGTCGTAACGCCCCTTTCCGATCTCTGCCATCGATTCGGCCAGGAGCTTGATCGGCTTGGAGTAGCGATCCGCGATCAGGTAGGTTGCGATGACGACCGCAGCCACCGTGGTCAGACACCAGCAGCGCCATCATCAATGAGCTCAGGCGTGCGACCCTCGACAGCGGCCGCTCCAGGATGCCCAGGTGCACGCGCCCGATCTCCTTGCTCTGAAAGGTGATGGGTGCCTCGAAGTCTAGCACCGTCTGCCCGTCGGGCGTGTCGTAGGTCTGGGCGTTCACACCGTTTGCGCGCGACGCCACGGGCTTTGCTCCAGGGGGTGGCTGGTAGGGCTGTCCCGCGATCGCGGGATCGCTGCTTACGCGCACGATGCCCTTGCGGTCGAGGATCGTGATGGCGTGAAAGTCCTGGCTGCGCAGGATCTCCTGAACGGAAACCTCGATAGCCACCCACTCTCCCGCCAGCGCCGGCACTGCATTTTCCGTCGCCAAGAATTTCGCGAGAGATGCGCCGTAGTCGATCATTTGGCCCATCATCGCCGCATACTGACGCTGAATTACGATGGTCGCGGTCAGCGCCATGGTGACAGCCACTACCGCTGCCATCATGATCGTCCATTTCACGCGCAGCGGGACGATGCGCGGCCGCCCCTGGCTGTCGGCTTCCTCGTTGATGTCGCGGATGACCTTGGCCAGCGCCATGGCCAGTTCGCGGCCGGTCTGAAAGCGCTTGTCAGGCTGTTTCTTGAGACACCTCTCGACCACGCGTCGCAGCGCAGGCGGGATGTCGCGGCGTAGCTTTTCAATGGGCGTTGGGTCTTCCCGAGCGATCCGATGCGCGAGCGTCACGATGCTGGTGGCCTCGAAGGGTGCATGGCCGCCAAACAATTGATATAAAACCACCCCGACCGAGAACAGGTCTGAGCGCCCGTCCACCTTCTCGCCCATGGCCTGCTCGGGGGACATGTATTGGGGCGTCCCCAGCACCGTGCCTACCAGCGTATGCTGGGTGTCTGCGCCGCCATCGATGCGCGCGATCCCGAAGTCGGTGACCTTGATGGTGTTGCCGTCCTTGAGGCGCATGATGTTGCTGGGCTTGATGTCGCGATGGAAGATGCCCTTGCTGTGGGCATAATCCAATGCTCGCGCCAACTGGATACCGGTTTCGACGACATCGCGAATGGGCATGCCCACGCCCGGCCGCATGATCTCGCTGAGCGGCGTGCCCTCGAGCAACTCCATGGCGATGTAAGGCCGCCCCTGGATCTCCCCGACGTCGAAAACGGTGACGATATTGGGGTGAGACAAACCACCTGCCGCCTTGGCCTCCCGCAGGAAGCGGCTGCGGTGTTCCTCTTCGACGCACAGGTCCGGTTGCAGGAACTTCAGGGCCAGCGTGCGGTTGATCTCTGGATCGTAGGCTTTATAGACGGTGGCCATCGCGCCCCGGCCGATCCGCTCCAGGATCTGGTAACGGCCGACCTGCTGGAACGCGGGCTGCGCCCCTTCGGGCAAGTCACGGGCCTCGGATGCGCCCTTGGGTAGTGAATCGCCGAACGTCGGCACGTTCCGCGTGCGATCGGCGTCTGCCGTCATGGTTTCATCCATTTCGCTACGATCCTTGGTCCGCTTAGCGTCTGAAACTTGTCCAGGCTCATTGGGCTGCGCCATAGGTTGCCTCTTCGATGCGAGCGCGAACAATAGGACCAAAGTTAAGGATGCCGGAGCTGCGACAAGTCTCCGCAGGCGATATCCGCATGTAGGTGGGATTACAGCCAGCTCACCTATCCCTGCTGGACCCGGTTGCCGTCCCTAAGAGCGGCGAATGACGCGTCGCTCGGCAGGCCTTCGGGGGTCAAGACGTGGGGCCTGACACCGGCGTCCGGCTCCATTTTCGCGACGATGCGATAGCCGCCAATCGTGGATTGGCACCGGAGAGCTCAGCCGTTCCTTGCGGGCACCCGCCGCGTCTCCCTCGAAGGATAACCCTAAGGTCTGGGCGCAACAAGCCAGCCGAAGGTCAGACGCCGCGGGCCATACAGCTGCCAGCGCGATGCTACTTGGTAGCGACGATCGCCAGCCGCTCCCGCTCCTGGCTGATTTTCTCCCCCAGTTGGTACACGGCCATGGCGTAGTTGCGGCTGTAGTTGTACCGCAGCAGCGCGTAGAAGTTGTCGAACCCGAGCCAGTACTCCGGGCCGTCCATCTGATCCAACGTGAACAGGCTCGCCGAGATCGATCCGGTGATGCCGGGTGGGCTCTGCACGCCGCGCTCCTGCCACTGCGCCAGGCTGAGCTGCGGCTTGAGTCCAAGCTCGAGCAGCGGCTTTGGGTCCGCCGTGTCCACGTGGGCGAGCGCAACCACCGGCTCTCCCTCCTTCCAACCGAACTCCCGCAGATAGCTGGCCACACTGCCGACGATGTCGGCCATGTCGCGCCACAGATCGATCTTGCCGTCTCCGCTGTAGTCGACGGCGAAGTGCCGGTAGCTGCTGGGCATGAACTGTGGCCAGCCCAGCGCTCCGGCGAAGGAGCCCTCCACGTAGGCCGGATCCCACCCCTGCTCGCGTGCCAACACCAGGAACTGCTCGAGCTCTCCCCTGAAATAGTCAGTCCGCTTGGGCCATTCGAAGCTCAGCGTGTACAAGCTGTCGATCACGCGGAAGCCGCCGGCGTACCGGCCGTAGCGGCTCTCGATGCCGATCAAGGCGACGATGATCGCCTCCGGCACTCCGAAGTCGTGCCTTGCGCGCTCCAGAAGTGCGGCGTTCTCATTCCAAAAGCGCACGCCGTCGGCAATCTGCACGTCATCCACGCACAGTTGTTTGAACTGGTACCAGGGCCGGTTGGTCGCGGGCGCCGAGATCGCCCGCACTACGTCCGGATTCTTCCGCGCGTTCGCAAACAAGGCGCGCAGGGCACGCGCTTCGAAGCCGTGCGTGCGTACCATGTAACCGATGAACTTGCGCAGCTCCGGCTTGAACTTGTGAGATTGCGCAGGCGGGGTCTGCGCCGGGACCGAGCGCGGCAGTATCAGCAGCACCAGCAAGGCTGAAGCCAGCACAACCCGGCCGAGCAGCTGGGCGCTGCGTTGTACGCGCCTCAGTGGCGACATGGCGATGCGATCCTCAAGTTGGAAGCGGACGGGTCGGCCCTCACGCGCTCGCGCGGCATTGCAGCCGAAGACGAACGGGATATCGTCAGAAGCGGTCTCCTCCTTGAGCGACACAGATCGTTTGGACCTATGCGGTTCTGGTTTTGGGATCGAGATTTCACTACAGGCCGCGCCCGCCCTGCCGATTCTAGTGCGAACCCAGAGGTTGCGGAGTGCCGCATGAGCAGCGCGCGGCGCGCCACCCGTGCGCGGACCGGGAAGTTATCGCTAGGAGCGGCCGAACGCGAACTGCGCACATGCTCGTTGACGCGCATTTGACCCCAACCTGGATTCGGCGTAATGCTTACGCCTTTCGTTGACCCGCCTGGAGGCCCTCGATGTCACTGGTCGACCTGCTGCCTAGCGACGCCCGGCTCAAATCGGTCCCGGCTGGCGAGCTGATCTTCGCACAGGGGGATCGCGGCGACATCATGTATGTGATCGCCGAAGGCGAGGCGCAGATCCTGATTGACGGCAAGGCGCTCGAGACCGTCGGAGCCGGCGGGATCCTCGGTGAGATGGCGCTCATCGACGCCGAGCCGCGCAGCGCCACCGTGATCACCAAGACGCGCTGCGTGCTGGTTCCGGTGGACGAGCGCAGCTTCATCGATTTGGTGACACGGCGACCCGAGTTCGCGCTCCAGGTGATGCGGGTGCTGGTGCACCGGCTGCGCAGGGCGGGTCTGGAGCGCTGACCGGCGGTGCGGTTGCCTTATAATCCGTAGTTGAGCTGACGGCGCCTCGATCGTCAGCCCGTGCCGGCCGGGACTGGGCAGATGATCGCCCGCAGCGCCCCGTCCGGATCCGTTCTTCAAGTTCATTTGCCGGATGCAGCTGTTCGCCTTTGGCGTCAACCACCACACCGCGCCACTGGCCGTGCGCGAGCGCATAGCGTTCGACACGGAGGGGTTGCCGGGGGCTTTGCGCGACCTCGTCGACCATGAGCCGGTGCGTGAGGCGGCCATTCTGTCGACCTGCAACCGCACCGAGGTCTACTGCAGCACGCCGGAGCCGTCCACCGCTATCCGCTGGTTGGCAAGCTATCACAAGCTCAAGGATTCGCAGCTCGAGCCCTGCCTTTACACCTTGCCCCGGGAGCAGGCGGTAAAGCATGCTTTCCGCGTGGCCAGCGGTCTGGACTCCATGGTCCTGGGCGAGCCGCAGATCCTGGGGCAGATGAAGACGGCGGTGCGCTACGCAGAAGCGGCTGGGACGCTGGGGCTGGTGCTGCACAAGCTGTTCCAGCAGACCTTTTCGGTGGCCAAGCTGGTGCGCAGTCAGACCGAGATCGGTGCGGCCTCGGTCTCGATGGCGACGGCCGCTGTGCGGCTGGCCGAGCGCATCTACCCCAGCATCTCGCAGCAGAAGATATTGTTGGTGGGCGCCGGCGAAATGATCGAGCTGTGCGCCGCCCACTTTGCGGCGCAGCGCCCGCGCGGCATGACCTTCACAAACCGCTCGTTGGAGCGCGCGCAGGAGCTGGCGCGGCGCTTCGAAGGCAGCGCGCAGTCGCTCACCGATCTGCCGGACTTCATGGCCCACCACGACATCGTCGTGACTTGCACGGCGAGTCAGCTACCGATCATCGGCAAGGGGCTGGTGGAGACGGCGCTGAAGGCGCGACGCCACCGCCCGATGCTGATAATCGACCTGGCTGTACCGCGCGACGTCGAGGCCGAGGCGGGCGAGCTGGACGACGTGTTCCTCTACAGCGTGGACGACCTGGGCAAGCTCGTGCAGGAGGGCCGCGACGTGCGCGAGGGCGCCGTTAGCAAAGCCGAGGCCATCATCGAGGCGGGCGTCGACGACTTCATGCATTGGCTGGGAACGCGTGCCGCGGTACCGACGATCCGGGCGCTGCGCGACCAGGCCGAGCGCACGCGCCGCCATGAAGTCGAGCGCGCGATACGCCGGCTCGAGCAGGGTGAATCGCCCGAGCGCGTGCTCGAACACCTGAGCCAGAGCCTGACCAACAAGCTGCTCCATCCCCCGACCCACGCGCTGCATCACGCCCAGGAAGCCGACCGCGAGCAACTGGTAAAGCTCCTGGAGCGGGTCTACTTGATCCGCGGCCGCGAATGAAGTCGAGCATCGCCGCCAAGCTGGCGCAGCTTTCCGCCCGGCTGGAAGAGCTCAACCAACTGCTGTCCGCGGAGAACGCCACCGCCGACCTGGACAATTACCGCAGGCTCTCGCGCGAGCACGCCGAGATCGCGCCGGTGGTGAAGCTGTTCGAGGCGCACCGAGCCACCGAGCAGGATGTGCATGTCGCCCAGACCATGATCTCCGACCCCGAGATGAAGGAGCTGGCGGACGCGGAGATCCGGGATGGGAAGCAGAAGCTCGCACGTATCGAGGCGGAGCTGCAGCGCCGGCTACTGCCGCGCGATCCCAACGACGACCGCAATATCTTTCTGGAGATCCGCGCCGGTACCGGAGGCGACGAGTCCGCCCTGTTCGCCGGCGACCTGATCCGCATGTACTCGCGCTACGCAGAGCGTCACGGCTGGCGGGTGGAGGTGGTATCTCAGAGCCAGGGCGAGGTGGGCGGCTTCAAAGAAATCATTGCCAAGATCATCGGTCAGGGGGCCTACTCCCGGCTCAAGTTCGAGTCCGGCGGTCACCGGGTGCAGCGCGTGCCCGCCACCGAGACGCAGGGTCGCATACACACCAGCGCGTGTACCGTCGCGGTGATGCCCGAGGCAGATGAGATCGCCGAGGTGGTGCTGAATCCGGCCGACATCCGCGTCGACACCTTCCGGGCCTCGGGCGCCGGCGGCCAGCACATCAACAAGACCGATTCGGCGGTGCGTGTCACGCACCTGCCCAGCGGTATCGCAGTGGAATGCCAGGACGATCGCTCGCAGCACAAGAACAAAGCGCAAGCGCTCTCGGTGCTGGCCGCGCGCATCAAGGACAAGCAGCTGCGCGAGCGCCAGGCCAAGGAGGCCGCGACGCGCAAGTCGCTGATCGGCAGCGGCGACCGCTCCGAACGCGTCCGCACCTACAACTTTCCGCAGGGGCGGGTCACTGACCACCGCATCAATCTCACGCTGTATAAGATCGACCAGATCATGGACGGCGACATGGACGATCTGATCAACGCGCTCATCGCCGAGCACCAGACCGAGCAGCTCGCCGCGCTGGCCGAGGAAGCTTGAGTTCCCGGCCGGGGGTGAGCAGCGCACCGGAAGTCGAGACGGCGGAGCGGCTGTTGCGCGTGGACAGTGCGACGCTCGCTTCGGCGCTCCAGATCTCGCTGCCAGAGGCGCGGCGGGAGATCCAGATCCTGCTGACGCGCGCGCTGGGTGGCGATCTGGCTGTCCTCCTCGCGCATCCGGAGCGCGTGCCTGAGGCTCGCGCCACACACGCCTATTCGCAGGCCTTCGCGCGCCGGTTGGGCGGCGAGCCGATGGCCTACGTCCTGGGGGAGCGCGAGTTCTACGGACTGAGCTTTGAGGTCACACCAGCGGTACTGATCCCGCGTCCGGAGACCGAGCTGCTGGTGGAAATGGCCCTTCAGCGGCTACCCGAAGCCGCTGCCGCCACGGTGCTGGATCTTGGGACCGGCAGCGGCTGCATCGCTGTCACCCTCGCGAAGCTTCGGCCTGCGGCCCGGGTCGTCGCCAGCGATGTGTCGCAGGCTGCGCTGACGGTAGCGGAGCGTAATGCGCGGCAGCAACACGTGACCAATATCGAGTTCCGTGTCGGTAGCTGGTTTGAGCCGGTTGGCGGTGGGCAGTTCGAACTGATCGTGTCCAATCCGCCGTACGTAGCGGCGCACGATCCACATCTGCGGGAAGGTGATCTGCGCGCAGAGCCCCGCCTTGCACTGGTTGCGGGCCCGGATGGGCTGGAGGCCTTGCGGACCATCGTTCTACAGGCGCCGAAATACTTGTTGCGCGGCGGAGCCTTAATCGTGGAGCACGGCTACGATCAAGCTGAGACGGTGGCGCAACTATTCCATGCAGCCCGGTTCAGCGACGTCATTGCCCGCACCGATATCGCGGGTATCGCGCGCGCCGCCGCCGGCCGGCGTCCTTGAAGCAGGGGCTTGAAAGCGCTACTATTGCCGCCAAGTCAAAGGGTATTCCACGAGCGGGATACCCTTACTGTTTTGAGGTGACCCTATGGACACGCAGGAACGCATTCGTAAGCAGGTAACGGAGAACAAGGTGGTGCTGTACATGAAGGGTACGCCCGAGGCGCCTCAGTGTGGTTTTTCCGCCGCCGCGGTTCAGATGCTCGAGGCGTGTGGAGCAGAGGAGGTGGCCACGGTCGACGTCCTGGCCGACGCCGACATTCGCCAGGGCATCAAGCAGTTTTCCAACTGGCCCACTATTCCCCAGCTGTACGTGGCCGGGGAGTTCATCGGCGGAGCCGACATCATGCGCGAGATGTACCAGAGCGGAGAGCTGAAAAAGATCCTGGCAAAGTAGACTGCGCTGTCCAACATTTGTTGTAGAGGGCTGGCGCTCGCCAGCCTTTTTTTCGCTTGCTGCAGCAAGTAGAGCAAGCATGTGGTGAAGTAGGGGTAAGGCTCGGGCAGCGCCGGCAGCGCGGCGATCGGCACGCTCTTCAGGATCTGGGTGGTTGTCATTTTTTAGGTCCCCGCATGAGTTGACGGCAGCGGCTCGCCATTGCAGCATTGCCCCTCCCCGAGAAGACGGACGGCCCATCCCGGCGTTGGCAGAGTTCAACGGTGCGAACATTCCGATGAGTTCCGAAAGCGGCGAGAGCTTTAGTAATCTGCGAGACGCGGTGCGCGCGCTCTGCGCTACCTTCCCACCCGAGTACTGGCGCAAGCTCGACGAACAGCACGCCTACCCGGAGGAGTTCGTGCGCGCCCTGACACAAGCAGGCTGGCTGTCGGCGCTGATTCCCGAGGAATACGGCGGCGCGGGGCTGGGCATCACCGAAGCCTCCGTTATTCTTGAGGAGGTGAATGGCTCCGGCGGCAACTCGGGTGCCTGCCATGCCCAGATGTACATCATGGGTACGCTGCTGCGGCATGGCTCTCCGGAGCAGAAGCGACGCTACCTGCCCGCGATCGGCTCCGGCGCGTTGCGATTGCAATCCTTCGCGGTCACCGAGCCGACCACCGGTTCGGACACCACCAAGCTCAAGACCACCGCGGTGCGCAAGGGCGACCGCTACGTCGTGAACGGCCAGAAGGTGTGGACCTCGCGCGTGCAGCATTCGGATCTCATGCTGCTGTTAGCGCGCACCACGCCGTTGAGCGAGACCAAGAAGAAATCCGAAGGTCTGTCGGTGTTCCTCGTTGAACTGGGCCCAACGGCGGGCAAGGGGATCACGGTGCGGCCTATCCGCAACATGCCCAACCACGAGACCAACGAGCTGTTCTTCGACAACCTCGAGATCCCGGCCCACAACCTGATCGGAGAGGAAGGCAAGGGCTTCCGCTACATCCTGGACGGCATGAACGCAGAGCGCATTCTTATCGCTGCGGAGTGCGTCGGGGACGGCCGCTGGTTCCTGGAGAAGGCTACTGCCTACGCTCGAGAGCGGGTGGTTTTCGAGCGCCCGATCGGTCAGAACCAAGGGATCCAGTTCCCTATCGCGCGCGCCTACGTCAACGTTGAGGCGGCCAATCTGATGCGCTTCAAGGCCGCCGAATTGTTCGACCGCGGGGAGCCCTGTGGCGCGCAGGCGAATATGGCCAAGCTTTTGGCCGCCGACGCTTCGTGGGAGGCGGCCAACGTCTGCCTGCAGACCCACGGCGGATTCGGCTTCGCCGCCGAGTACGACGTGGAGCGCAAGTTCCGCGAGACGCGGCTATACCAGGTGGCGCCCATCTCCACCAACCTCATACTGGCCTATATCGCCGAGCATGTGCTGGGGCTGCCCCGCTCCTACTGAGCGCGATCTGCCTCCGGGGGAACGGAAATGAACGCGATCGAAAACCCGAGTCGGCGCAACTTCCTCCAGGACTCGATTGCCGCTGGCGGCGTGCTGTTGCTGGGCTTCTGCCTGCCGGGCCCGATCGGCGCGGCAGCCGACCAGTCCGGCAAACCGGCCGGCTTCAGGCCCAATGCTTTTCTGCGCATCGGCAAGGACAACGTAGTTACCGTGATCGTCGGTAGCTCTGAGATGGGGCAGGGAGTGCTGACCTCGCTGCCACAAATCGTGGCTGAAGAGCTGGACGCGGACTGGAGCAAGGTGCGCTGGGAACAATCGCCCGCGCACTCGGACTACAACCGGCCGGGGATGCAGATCATGATTACCGGTGGCTCGTCGTCGGTGCGCTCCAACTGGGAGGTCCTGCGTAAGGCGGGCGCCAGCGCGCGCGCTATGCTGGTCGCGGCCGCCGCGCAGACGTGGAAAGTCGATCCCGCGACGCTGCGCACCGACAGCAGTATGGTGATCGGCCCCGGTGGGAAGCATCTCACCTACGCGGAGCTGGCCGACAAAGCCGCGGCAATCCCCGTCCCGACGGATCCCCCGTTGCAATCCCCGAAGGACTTCAAGATCGTCGGCCGCTCAGTGAAGCGCCTGGATACCCCGCCCAAGGTGGACGGCTCGGCGAGATTCGGCATCGACGTGAGCGTGCCCGGAATGCTGAACGCAGTGGTCATCAAGGCGCCAGCGCTCGGGGCCCCGGTGAGCCGCTTTAGTGGCGACAAAGCCAAAGCGGCGCCGGGTGTGAAGGCAGTGATTCCGATCTCGGGGGGTGTGGCCGTGGTGGCCGACACCTACTGGCACGCACGCAGGGCCTCCGAGCTGGTGGAGATCGAGTGGGGCGAGGGCACGCTGACCGGCCGGTCCTCCGACGACCTCGGCGCTACGCTCGAGCAGGCCGCTAAGCTCGACGGCATCCCGGCGCTGCGCGAAGGAGATGTCGGAACCTTCAAACTCGTCAGGACGATCTCGGCAGGCTACCACCTGCCCTACCTGGCGCACGCTTGCATGGAACCCATGAACTGCACCGCGTGGGTCAAGCCGAACGAGGTGGAGGTGTGGACCGGCAGTCAGGCGCAGACCGCCGTCCAGCAGACCGCCGCGGCGGCCGCCGGCCTCGACCCAGAACAGGTGAAAGTGCACACCCTGTTCCTGGGCGGAGGCTTTGGACGGCGGGCGGCGCAGGACTTCGTGATCGCCGCGGTGGAGACGTCCAAGGCCGTCGGCTGCGCCGGTGAAGGTCATCTATTCCCGGGAAGAGGACATGCGCTCCGCCTACTATCGCCCCATTTCCTACACGCACATCAGCGGCGGCGTGGACGCCGCGGGGAATCCGGTGATGGTGCAGGCAAAGGTGGTGGTGCCATCGCTGGCCGAGGCAACCGGCTTCAAGCGTTTGATCCGGCCCGACGGCGTCGATCGGGTTGCGGTCGAGGGGCTGGCAGATATGCCCTACGCCATTCCCAACATCAAAGTCGACTGGGTCAAGCACGACTTCGGCGTGCCTATCTGGTTCTGGCGCTCGGTGGGGGCGACCCACAACACCTTCGTGACGGAGACGTTCATCGACGAGTTGGCGGTGCTGGCCGGCAAGGACCCCTATCGGTTTCGCCGCGCGTTGCTGGACAAGCAGCCGCGCCTGCGCGCGGTGCTGGACTTGGCGGCCGACAAGGCCGGGTGGGGCAAGCCGCTGCCCAAGGGCGTGGGCCGCGGGATCGCGTGCGTGGCGGTCTTCGGTGGCTGGACCGCGCAGGTGGTGGAAGCTTCGATCGAGGATGGCAGGCCGCGCTTGCAACGCGTCGTTTGCGCTGCGGACTGCGGCCGTGCGATCAACCCGGAGCAGGTCAAGGCGCAGATGGAAAGCTCGGTCATCTTTGCGCTGTCGGCCGCGCTCTACGGTCGCATCACGTTCAAGGGCGGCAAGGTGGAGCAGGGCAACTTCGACGACTATCCGGTGGTGCGCATGAACGAGGCGCCGCGGATCGAAGTGCACCTGGTCCCGAGCGAGGAGAGGCCGGGCGGCGTGGGCGAGCCCGGCACCCCGCCTACCGCGCCGGCGCTGGCCAATGCCCTGTTCCAGCTCACCGGCAAGCGCATCCATACGCTGCCGCTGTCCCTGCACACCTTCACCGCGTGACGTGTCGCGTATCGAGTCACCGGCCTGCAGCGGCAGCAGCCGCTCGCTGTCTACCTATGGCCTCAGCCCGCGGATCCCTGATCCGCGTTCGCTGATACTGAGACGCCTCGTTCCGAAATTCGGAAACCCGCGCCAGGCGTGGATTTCCAGCCTGTCCACCGGTGTCCGCGCAGGCCCGGCGCTTCTGGTTTGGGCCTGAAGTGTTTATCATTGTTCACGCCAGCGGCGGCTGAATATCTGGCATCCGGGCTGCCGTCCGCGTCGCTTCCGCAATCCGAAGAGGAGGTTGGCCTAGCCATGATGGGTCTGGTGCGGCTCGCCTTGCGCCGCCCCTACACGATCGCCGTTCTGTCGCTGCTGATCCTGCTGCTGGGCTGGCTGTCGATGCGGCAGATGATCGTCGACTTCTTCCCGAAGATCGACATCCCGGTCGTGTTCGTAGGCTGGAACTACCCGGGCCTGTCGGCCGAGGAGATGGAGCGCCGCATCGTGATCATCAGCGAGCGCGCCTACTCGACTACGGTCAACGGCATCGAGCGCATCGAGTCGCACTGCATTCCCGGGGTCGGGCTGGTCAAAGTCTATTTCCACCCGGGCGCCGACATCGGCGCGGCGATCGCGCAGATCAATGCCGTCAACGGCACGGCGCTGCGCATCATGCCGCCCGGCCTCACGCCGCCGGTGATGATCCGGTTCAACCCGGCCACCGTTCCCATCGTGCAGATGATCCTCAGCAGCAAGACGCTGCCCGAGGGGCAGATCTTCGACCACGCCTTCAACTTCGTGCGGGTGAAGCTGTTCACCATTCCAGGCCTGCAGACTCCCGCACCCTTCGGCGGCAAGCTGCGCCAGATCCAGGTCGACCTCGATCCCCCGCTCATGCAGTCCAAGGGGATCTCGCCCAACGACGTGGTCAATGCGCTGATCACTTCGAACCTGCTGATTCCGGCCGGCACCGCGCGGCTCGGCGAGATCGACTACAACGTCATGATGAACTCGAGCCCGCCCTCGGTGGATCTGTTCAACCAGATGCCGATCAAGGTGGTGAACAGCGTGCCGGTGCTGATCGGCGACGTCGCCACGGTCCGCGACTCGTTCGCCGTGCAGAACAACATCGTCCACGTGAACGGGCTGCGGGCGACTTACCTGCAGATCCTCAAGGCAGCGGACGCTTCCAGCCTGACGGTGGTGGAATCCGCGCGCGCCATGCTGCCGGAGATCCGCGCTGCCGCTCCCGAGGGTTTGGATGTCAGCCTGGATTTCGACCAGTCGGTCTTCGTGCGGGCCGCGATCCAGAACGTTGCGTCTGAAGCCATCATCGCGGCGCTGCTGGTATCGCTCATGATCCTGGTGTTCCTCGGCAGCTGGCGCAACACCCTCGTGGTGGTCACCTCCATACCCTGCTCGATGTTCGCCGGCATCATCTGCCTCTACCTGACCGGCAACACCATCAACCTGATGACGCTGGGCGGGCTCGCGCTCGCCACCGGTATCCTGGTGGACGACGCCACCGTGGCGGTCGAGAACATCCACCGCAACCGCACGCTGGGCAAGCCGCTCACCGTGGCCATTCTCGACGGCTCGCGGGAGGTGGCTCTGCCGCGCACCATGGCCACGCTCGCGATCTGCATCGTGTTCTTCCCCGTGACTTTCTTGTTCGGCGTCTCGAAGTACCTGTTCACCCCGCTGGCGCTGTCGGTGGTGTTCTCGCTGCTCGCCTCGTATTTCCTGTCCTTCACGCTGGTTCCGATGTTGTCGCGCTATCTATTGGCGGGCGAGAAGCACGAGCATTCCGGGCATGCCGGTCGGATGAGCGTGGCGGAGCGCTTCAATCAGGGGCGCGAGCGCGTGCTGGACGGGATGCGCGAATGGTTCGGAAGCATCCTGGGATTGCTGATGCGCCACCGCGTGTTTGTCCTGATGTTGATGGCGGCCTTCGGGGCTGTGAGCATCGTGCTCGTACGTGTGGTTGGGACCGATTTCTTCCCGCCCGTGGACGTGGGCATCATGAAGCTGCACTACCGCGCCCCCGTCGGCCTGCGCATCGAGGAGACCGAGAAGCTGGTGCTGCAGGTCGAGGACGAGATCCGCAAGCTGATCCCGCAGCGGGAGCTCGCGACCATCAACGACATGGTGGGCGTGCCGATCTTCTTCAACCTCGCTTTCGTCCCCACCGACAACATCAGCGGGATGGACGCCGAGATCCTGATCTCGCTCAAGGCACCGCACCGCCCGGTCGCCGAGTACATGCGCGAGATCCGCAAGCAGATCCCGCCCAAGTTTCCGGGTTCGACCTTCTACTTCCAGAGCGCCGACATCGTCACGCAGGTGCTGAACTTCGGCCTGCCCGCTCCCATCGACGTCCAGGTGCAGGACTTCAACTTCGAGCGCGGCCAGTTGTATGCCGGGCGGCTGCGCAAGGCGATCGAGGAAGTCCCGGGCGCCGTGGACGTGCGGCAGCTGCAGGTGCTGAACTATCCCGGGCTGCGGGTCGAGGTGGACCGGCTGCGCGCGGCGCGGCTCGGCTTCACCCAGCGCGACGTGGCCAACAGCGTGCTCACCACGCTGTCATCGAGCTCGCTCGTCAACCCGTCCTATTTCCTGGCGCCCAACGGGGTCAACTACGCCGTCGTGGTGCAAACGCCGATCGAGAAGATCACCAGCGTGGACGACCTGATGTCGACCGCCGTCACCCCGACGGTCGGACCGGTCATCGACGGCGCTCCTTCCTCACGCGCTCGACGCGATGCCCGGCGCGCCGGTGACCCGTCTGTCCAACCTGGCTACGCTGCGGCCGGAGACGAGCTTCGAATCGGTCAGCCACTACACGGTTCAGCGCGTCATCGATATCGCGGCGAACGTCGACGGCCGCGACCTGGGCAGCGTGGTAACAGACATCCAGAAGAAGATCGCGGAGATCGTCAGCGCAGCCGACTTCCCCAAGGCGGCCAAGATCATCGTGCGCGGGCAGTACGAGCTGATGCAGAACTCCTTCACCAGCCTGCTGCTGGGACTGGTCCTGGCGGTGATCCTGGTCTACGCGCTGCTGGTGGTGCTGTTCCAGTCCTGGGTCGATCCGTTCATCATCATGATGGCGGTGCCCGGTGCGCTCATCGGCATCTTGTGGATGCTGGCGCTCACCGGGACCACCATCAACGTCATGTCGCTGATGGGTGCCATCATGGCGGTGGGGATCGGGGTCTCCAACTCCATTCTGGTGGTCAGCTTCGCCAACGACATCCGGGTGGCCCATCCCGGCATGTCGGTGATCGACGCCGCGGTCGAGGCCGGCAAGACGCGGCTGCGGCCCGTGCTCATGACCGCCCTGGCGATGATCATCGGCATGGTGCCGATGGCGCTGGGCCTGGGCGAAGCCGGCGAGCAGAATGCACCGCTGGGCCGTGCCGTGATCGGCGGGCTCGCGCTCGCCACCTTCGGCACGCTGTTCGTCGTGCCGGTCATCTATACCTTCCTGCGCAAGGGCCCGCCCACGCTGCACGAGCTGGACGAACGCTTCGCGGCCGAGGCGCGCGGCGAGTCCGCATAACATCAATAGGGGTCTTTCCGGAGCTTGCGCATGCAACGTCAGGGATCGTTCTTCGGCTTCTACCTGTTCGGTGCCGTGTTGGTCGCCGTCGGGGCCGGAACCGTGTACTACTTCTGGCATGCGAAGCAGAGCGAGCTCGCCACGCAGTTGAAGGAGCGCGCGGCGGTCGCGGAGGCCGGGCCTACGGTGGCGGTGGCCACCTCGAAGCAAGGGCCGGCGGTGCGCAAGCTCACGCTGCTGGGCGAGGCGCTGCCGTACAAGACGGCGACGCTGTACGCGAAGGTGAGCGGATACCTGACCAGGATCGCCGTCGACAAGGGCGACCACGTGAAGGCCGGCCAGTTCATCGCCGAGATCACCTCGCCCGAGCTGGATCACCAGTACGACAGTGCGGTGGCCGACTTGGACAACAAGCGGCGCTTGGCAAAGCGCACACGCGAGCTGGCCGATCAGCACTTCTTCTCCGAGCAGGCAGCAGAGGATGCCGAGACCAACGTGCGGCTCGCGGAGCAGCAGGTGGCGGGGATAAAGGCGCTGACGTCCTACAAGGTGCTGACTGCACCGTTTGCCGGGGTGGTCACCGCGCGCTACGTCGACCTCGGGGCGCTGGTCACCAACGCGACATCGAACCAGAGCTCGGCGCTCCCGGTGGTGACGATCTCGGATCCGTCCCGCCTGCGCGTCACGGTGTACGTGGATCAGTCCGAGGCGCCCAACGTGCATGTCGGCACGCCAACGGAGGTGGTGGATGCCTCCAACGCGGTCCGCCAGGGGACGGGCAAGGTGGCGCGCGTGGCCGGAGAGCTGGATACCAGGACCCGGACGCAGCTGACGGAGGTCGATTTCGACAACAGCAAGGGCGAGTTCATCCCCGGCAGCTTCGTGAACGTGAACCTGCTCATACCCGCGAAGAGTTACGTGGAGGTGCCGGCGCCGGCGCTGGTCATGCGGGAGGGCAAACGGATGGTGGCGGTGGTCGGGCCCGACAGCCATATCAAGCTCACTCCCATCAACGTGGCGGGAACCGACGGCAAGGTGATCCGCATCGAAAGCGGGCTGGAGGAGAATGTTCGCGTGGCGCTGAATCTGCCGAACACCGTCGCGGACGGCGCCAAGGTCACGGCTGCCGGCGCCCCGGGCCAAGCGCCGGCCTCGCCACCGCTGCAGCGTCGTCGCCATCGGCAGCGCGGCAAGTCGGCGTCCGGAGGTCCGGTCACGCCCGCGCCCAAGTGAGCCGCGCGCGTGCGCGACTATAATCCGCCCATGAGCGATCAGCGACGCAGCCGGCCCGAACCCGCCGCGCAGCCACCACGACATGGGCGGCCAGCCTGCCGGCCCCGTCGCGCGCACCGAGCACGACTACGCGCTGTGGGAGAAGCGCGTGGATGCTCTCTTGGTGCTGCTGTCGCGCAAGGACCGGCGCCTGATCACGGTGGACGAGCTCAGGCGCAACATCGAGAGCCTCGGCGCCGACGCCTACGACGCGATGAGCTACTACGAGCGCTGGATCCACTCCATCAGCCAGACGCTGATTCAGCGTGGCGTCATCACCATCGACGAGCTGGGACGAAGAATGGCCGAGGTCGAGCAACGGCACGAGCGAGGTGAGTTGTGAGCGTGGCCAAAGCCAAAGTCCGCTTCAAGCCGGGCGAGCGCGTGCGCGTGCGGCGAGCTTACCCACCTGGGCACGTACGCATACCGTGGTACATCCGCGGACATGCCGGCGTCGTCGAGCGTTTGTGCGGCGCCTACGCCAACCCGGAGGAGCTGGCGTATGCCCGCAGCGGGCTGCCGGCGCAACCGCTGTACCGCGTGCGCTTCTTGCAGCGCGAGGTGTGGCCTGATTACGCGGGTAGCCGCGGCGACACGGTAGACGTGGAAATCTATCAGCATTGGCTGGAGCCGGCGGAGGCAAAGCACCCGTGAGCGACTATCACGACCACGATCACCCGCACGCCACACTGCCAGACGCCGCGGACAAGCTTACCTATTACCAGATGATGGAAGTGGCTGTGCGCGAGCTGCTGATCGATAAGGGCATCCTCACCGCCGACGAGGTGCGCCGCCAGATCGAGGACATGGACGGGCGCAACGCAGGGCTCGGCGCCAAGATGGTCGCCCGCGCCTGGGCCGATCCCGAGTACAAGCAACGGATGCTGACCGACGGGAACGCGGCGGCCGAGGAAGTAGGCCTCGACCACGGTGCGTACAAGCTGGTCGTGGTCGAAAACACCCCTGAGGTCCACAACGTCATCGTTTGCACCCTGTGCTCCTGCTATCCACGCTGGCTGCTCGGGCTTCCGCCCGATTGGTACAAGAGCCGCAACTATCGTTCACGCGTCGTGCGCGAGCCGCGCGCCGTGCTACGCGAGTTCGGACTCGAGCTGTCCGATCACGTCACAGTGCGCGTGCACGACTCCAACGCCGACATGCGCTACCTGGTCTTGCCGCTGCGTCCAGCCGGCACCGAAGGCTGGAGCGAGGAGCGACTGGCGACGCTCGCCACGCGCGATTCGATGGTCGGCGTCGCTCTGGCCGACTCCGCAAAAACCTGACCCGGCGGCCCGAGCGCCCCGATGCAGCGATGCTCCCTCTGCAAGGGGTAACCGTAGTCTCACTGGAGCAGGCTGTCGCGGCCCCGTTCACAACGCGGCAGCTGGCCGACCTGGGCGCGCGTGTCATCAAGATCGAGCGTCCCCAGGTCGGCGACTTTGCGCGCGCTTACGACCAGACGGTGCTCGGTCAGTCCTCCCATTTCGTGTGGCTCAACCGCTCCAAGGAAAGCTTGACGCTGGATGTGAAGCACCCCGACGCCAAGGCGATATTGGAGCGCCTTCTGGTCAAGGCCGACGTATTCGTGCAGAACCTGGTTCCCGGCGCCGCGGCGCGGCTGGGTTTGTCCTCCGAAGCGCTCGTGCAGCGGCACCCGCGCATGATCGTGTGCAACATCTCGGGCTACGGACCGGACGGGCCCTACAGCCAGAAGAAGGCCTACGACCTGTTGATCCAGTGCGAATCGGGCGTGGTATCGGTGACGGGAACACCCGACACGCCGAGCAAGGCCGGCATCTCCATCGCCGACATCGCCGCCGGCATGTATGGCTACAGCGGCATACTCACCGCACTGTATCGACGGGAGAAGACGGGCAAAGGCGCCGCCTTCGACGTGTCCATGTTCGAAGCTTTGGGAGAATGGATGGGCTATCCGGCTTATTTCGCTGCTTATGGCGGAAAGCCGCCTCCGCGCACCGGGGCTGCGCACGCCACCATTCATCCGTACGGACCGTTCCCCGCGGGCAACGGCAAGACCGTGTTCTTCGGGATCCAGAATGAGCGCGAGTGGGCCGGTTTCTGCACGACCGTGCTCGAGAAGCCCGAGCTGGCCGAGGACCCGCGCTTCAGCGGCAGCAGCAACCGCGACGCCAACCGTGAGGCGCTCACCCGGATCATCGTGGATGTCTTCTCTCGGATGACTGACGAACAGATCATCGCGCGGCTGGACGCAGCGCAGATTGCCAACTCGCGCCTCAACGACATGCAGGCGTTCTGGAACCATCCACAGTTGACGGCGCGCGGCCGCTGGCGGGAAGTGGACTCGCCGGGGGGGCGCATCCAGGCGCTGCTCCCTCCGGTCAACCTGGACGACGGCGAGCCGCGCATGGACCCCATTCCGTCGGTCGGGCAGCACACTCGCGCGATCCTGCTCGAATTGGGCTTCGACCAAGCTTTTGTTGCCCGGCTACAGCGCGAAAAAGCCATCTAGCCGCGGCCTGACGCGCGAGGATCGAGATATGGCGGTGAAAGAAGGCTGGAAGGGCAGGTTCTACGAAGACTTCGAGGTGGGCGACGTATACCGCCACCCGCTCGGTCGGACGGTCACGCAGGTGGACAACATCTGGTTCACCCTGCTCACGCAGAACACGGCACCGATTCACTTCGACGCGCATTACGCGGCACAAACCGAGTTCAAGCGCCCGCTCGTGGATTCGACCTTCACCGTCGCGCTGGTCACTGGCCAGAGCGTGACCGACATCTCGCAGAACGTCTTCGCCAACCTCGGCTGGGACGAGATCCGTCTGCCCAATCCGGTGTTCGAAGGCGACACCCTCTATTCGCAATCCGAAGTGTTGGACAAGCGCGAGTCGAAGTCGCGTCCCAACGTGGGCATCGTCACCGTGAAGACGACGGGCTTCAACCAGGATGGAACGGTGGTAATCACGTTCCAGCGCACGGTCATGGTCTACAAGCGCGGCCGGGGCCCAACGATTCCGCAGCCCGACGTGAAGAGCGGCTGACCGGTCCAGTTTTCCATCGCCCGCGTGCGGGGGGCCGAGCGTGTTATCCGGGCGCGGCTCCAACAGCTTTTCGAGACCGTAACCAAGCTCGGCGCGCAGTCGTGTTTCAGCTCCGGCGCGCGTTGCGCGGCGCCAAGACGATGGCCAGCGCCGCTGCGATGATGAACAAGACGAACCACACCAGCGCCCACTCGGGGATGGACAGGCCGAGGAACTTCCACACCACCTTGGCGCAGTCGCCCTCTCCTTTAAACACCTTGGGCAGCACCTGCGCGAGCGGCAGCGAATCCAGCATGTACGCGAGATCGGGTCCGCAATCCAGCGCGTTGGGCGGATTGTGCTGGAGCCACGTCTGGCGAGCCGCGATCACGGCGCCGGTGCCAGCGGACAACACCAGGAGCGCGCCGTAAATCCAGGCGCCTATCTTCCGTGGGCCGTGGATTGCAGCGACCAGCCCGATCAGGCCGGTGACCACGAACGCGTAGCGCTGGAAGATGCACAGCGGGCAGGGCTCCAGGTGCTCCCACGTGCTGCAGATACAGGCCGAAGCCCATCAAGCCCCGCACACGCGAGGAAGATCGCAAAATAGATCAGACGCGGGCGCAGCAATGTCGACACGAAACAGCCCCAGCGTCAGATTGCGGCCAACGCACGCTCGAGGTCGGCGATCAGGTCCTCGGCATCCTCGATCCCCACCGATAGGCGTACCAGATTGTCGGTGAGCTTGAGCTGCGCGCGCCGCTCCGCAGGCAGCGATGCGTGACTCATCAGACCGGGATGGCCGATGAGGCTCTCGACGCCGCCGAGGCTTTCTGCCAGCGTGAACAACTCGCAGCGCTCGAGAAAGCGTTTGGTGCCTGCGAGATCGGTCTTCAGGTAGGCCGCGATCATTCCGCCGAACCCTAGCATCTGTCGGGCAGCCAGCGCGTGCTGCGGATGCTTCGGCAGGCCGGGATAGATCACCCGCTCGGTCTTTGGATGGGCGTCCAGCCATTGCGCGATCGTCAAGGCGTTGTAGCAGTGCTGATGCATGCGCAGGGGTAGTGTCTTGACGCCGCGCAGCGCGAGAAACGCAGTGAACGGGTCCATGATCGAGCCGATGGCGTTCTGCATGAACTCCAGCTTGTCCTTCAGCTCGCGGTTGTCGCCGATGACGACGATGCCGCCCACCGCGTCGGAATGGCCGTTGATGTATTTGGTGATCGAATGCAGCACGAGGTCGAAGCCGAGCTCGAGCGGCCTCTGTAGCGCGGGAGAGGCGAACGTGTTGTCGCACACGGCGAGAATGCCGCGAGAGCGTGCCATTCGCGCCACCGCCGCCAGATCGGTGACCTTGAGCGCAGGGTTGCTGGGGGATTCCACCCAGATCATCTTGGTGTCGGGCTGGATCGCCTTCTCGATCGTTTCCGGATGGTCAGGGTCCACGTAGCGTCACGCGCAGCCCGGCGCTGCGCTTGCGGACGCGCTCGAACAGCCGCCAGCTTCCGCCGTACATGTCGTCCACCGCGACGATGTGGCTGCCCTGGTCCAGCAGCTCCAGCACCGTTGCCATAGCCCCCAGACCAGAGGCGAACGCGAACCCGTGCGCGCCGCTCTCCAGATCGGCGATGCAGCGCTCGAAGGCCATGCGCGTGGGGTTCTGTGTGCGCGCATACTCGTAGCCGGTGTGCACGCCCGGGCGAGGATTGCTTGAACGTGGACGTCGCGTAGATCGGCTGCATCACGGCGCCCGTCGTCGGATCGGGCGCCTGCCCGGCGTGAATGGCGCGTGTAGCAAATCCGAATGAAGCCCCTTCTCCCTTGACGGGAGAGGGCTCGCGTGAGGGTGACTTGTCTGTCATGGCGCTTTGTGCCGCAGGTAGTTGAGCACGTCGATGCGGGTGATGAGGCCCCAGAACTTGCCTCGATCGAGAACGATTGCAACGTAGCCCTTGTTGAAAGTGTCCATCAGCGACGCCAGCGGCGTCTTCAGACCGACGGTTTCCAGCCGCTGGGTCATCGCGCTGCGCACCGGCTGGCGGAACTTGCCGGGATCGTCCTGCACCGCAGACAGCAGGTCCCATTCGTCGATCAGGCCGATCACCTTGTTCGCCCTCCAGGACCGGGATCTGCGAGATGTCGTAGAGCTTCATGCGCGCGTAAGCGGTCATGAGCTTGTCCTCGGGCCCGATGGTCACCACCGCGCGCTCGTCGGCGCGGCGACCGATGATGTCGCGCAGGTCGCCGTAGCTGTCGCGCTTCAGGAATCCCTGGTCTGCCATCCAGTAGTCGTTGAACATCTTCGACAGATACTTGTTGCCCGTGTCGCAGATGAAGGTGACGACGCGCTTCGGCTGCTTCTGCTCCCGGCAGTAGCGCAGCGCGCCTGCCACCAGGGTGCCGGACGAAGAACCGCCCAGGATACCCTCCTCCTTCAGCAGCGCGCGCGCGGTATTCAGGCTCTCCGCGTCGCTGATCGAGTAGGCCGCCGTAACGCGCGAGAGATCGGCGATGGGCGGGATGAAGTCCTCGCCGATGCCTTCCACCACCCAGCTCCCGGCCTGCGCCGTACTTGCCGGTCTTGACGTAGTCGCACAGCACGGAGCCCACCGGATCAGCCAGCACCATCTCCGTCTGTGGTGACACGCGCGCGAAGAAGCGAGACAGTCCAGCCAGCGTGCCGCCGGAGCCCACTCCGCATACCACGGCGTCGACGTCGATGCTCCATTTGCTCCCAGATCTCGGGACCGGTGGTTTCCTCGTGCGCCTCGGGATTGGCCGGGTTGGCGAACTGATTGACGTAGACCGCGCCGGTTTCGCCGGCGATGCGCTCGGCCATGTCCTGGTAGTACTCGGGGTCGCCCTTGCCCACGTCCGAGCGCGTGAGTATCACCTCAGCGCCGAGCGCGCGCAGGTGGAAGATCTTCTCACGCGCCATCTTGTCCGGGACCACCAGGACCAGCTTGTAACCCTTGCGCGCGGCCACCAGGGCCAGGCCGAGGCCAGTGTTGCCGGCGGTGGCTTCGATGATCGTGCCGCCGGGCTTGAGCCGGCCGTCGCGCTCCGCCGCTTCGATCATGGACAGCCCGATGCGATCCTTGATCGAGCCTGCCGGGTTCTGGTTCTCCAGCTTCACGAACAGCCGGCACTTCCCGCAGTCGAGGCGCGTGATCTCGAGCATCGGCGTGTTGCCGATGAGCTCCAGCAGGCTTTTCGCGGTCATCGTGAGTCTCCCCGGGAATTCGCCCGGCCAGAATGCATGGGCGACCAGACTGCATGGGCGAATAGTGGCGGCACTCCGAAGCTACCGGCGCCGGCCGCAAGTTTACCCCGTCGGGCGGGCCCGGAGGAGACCGCGTGCGACTGGCGGAAAGGAAGGTTGTGGGTTGGAGCGGAGCTTTCCGCCCCGGTTCAGAAGCGCCAGCTCACGCCCGCCAGGGCGGCCCAATTGGCGGTGAGCTGCACACCGTTGACGTATTGATAGAGCGGCAACTGAAGATAGGCGTAAACCTGCCACGCATGGGAGAGATCGAAACTGAGGCCGGGTGAGAAGAAGATGAACTTGCCTCCGCTCAGGTCCGGCTCGGCGTTATCGCCCTCCTCAGGCCGCTTGTATGCGAAATTGAGCTGCAGCTGCAACCCCAGTCGCGATGTCAACCAGCGGTTGTAGCCCAGGTTGAGATAGATGCGATTCCCGGGGCGGTAGGCATCCCTGCTGTCCAGTGCCGCTTCGAAGCTGAGCTGCACGAACATCGAGTCCTTCGGAGACAGCGGACGGCTCAAGAATACCGTGACCAGCGCGTCGGTCGTCCCGGTGCCAGGCTGCAGCATGCGCTCGGCCGCGACGCCCTCGGAGTTGGTGACGGTGAAGCTGCCGGTGGGGAGCTTCAACCCGAGCGCGACTCCCGCGCTCATGGGCGCGTCGGTGCCCAAACTGAACCGGTACCGCCCTTGCACGCGCACGTCTCCAAGCTCGGTGAATGCCCATTGCTCGGGCGTCGGGTCATCCTCGGGATCCACGATGTGGTTATGATAGCGATTGACCAGCGGCACCGTCGCGCTCACGCCCCAATGACCGTCGAAGTTGTAGTCGAAGGCCGCGATCCAGTTGCGGTTGATGGTCTGGACTTCCTCGGTTTCCTCCGGCACCTCGCCGAGACCGACCTTCGTCGCGCCCTGCTTGGGCTGCTTCAGGTCGATGAACTCGAAGCGCAGATCGACCCGGCCGCCAGGCTCGGTCCATAGCCCCTGTGTGCCCCAGTCGGCGTTGACCGTACAGAAAGCGCTGCCGCAGCCGGCATGCGCGCAGGCTGGAGCGGACAGAGCGGTTGCGAACGTAGAGGACGACGGCCAAGCGACGGTCCATGGGATCTTCTTTTCGCGCACGATGTGCGAAGAAGAACCGCAGGATAGCAGACGCACGCAGGGCAAGAATGCGACATATCGTCGCACCGCTGGGAGTCAGTCGCGGACCGGACGCTTCGAGAGCTTTCTCTGGAGGGTGCGGCGGTGCATGCCGAGGCTGCGCGCGGTGGCGGAGATGCTGCCGCTATTGTCGGCTAGCACGCGTTGGATGTGCTCCCATTCGAGTCGGTCTACCGACAGCGGCCGGCTGAGGGACGGGCGTGGCGGGGTCGCCCACCGCCCGACCGAAGGCAGCCACCACTGCATCGGCATCGACCGGCTTGGCGAGATAGTGGGTCGCGCCCAGCTTGATCGCCTCCACCGCCGTCGCGACGCTGGCGTAGCCGGTCAGGACGACGATGCGCACCCCATCGGACAGCGCGCGCAGCTCGGGTATGAGACTGAGTCCGGAATCGCCGGGCATCTTGAGGTCGATCACGGCGTAGGCCGGCAACTCGGAGCGCGCACACGCAAGCGCCTCGTTCACGCCGTGCGCCAGCGCGACGCGGAAGCCGCGTCGGCTGAGAGCGCGGCGCATGACGTCGCAGAAAGTTGGATCGTCGTCGACCAACAGCAGCGCGGGCGCGGACGCGTGGCTCACGCGCGTTGTCCCGGAGCCAACCGGCCCAGCGGCAGCTCGAGCAGCGTGCAGACGCCGCCGTCGGCGCGCCCTTCCAGGCGCAGGTTCCCGCCCAGCCGTTCCAGCGTAGCCCTGGCCAGCAGCAGGCCGATGCCGTTGCCCTCGCCTTGCGGCTTGGTGCTGAAGAATCCGTGGCCGGCGCGTAGCTCGGCCTCGTCGCTCAGGCCCGCACCCCGGTCGCGGATCTCCAGCCGCAGCCGATCGCGCCCCCAGCTGCAGTCCAGTTCGATGCTCTCCGGCGAGGCGTCCGCCGCGTTGTTGAGCAGGTTCACGATTGCCTGCTGCAGGGTCTGTTCCGTGAGGATGGTCGGCGCTGGTGCTGATCCGCTGAGCTGCTCGGTCAGGCTTACCGAGGGCCGCAGCAAGCGCCAGCGTTCCAGCGTCTCGCGCAGAAACTCGTCCACCGGCTGCGCGCCCCCGCCCTCTGCACGCGCCTGACCGGCGGCGGCGACCATGCGCGTGATGGTCTGCTTGCAGGTCTCGACCTGCTGGCGCAGGGTGATCAGGTCCCGGGCCAGGTCAGGCTTGTCTGCGTAGTCTTTCGCCAAGTCGCCCAGGACTACAGCCATGGTGGACAGCGGCGTCCCGAGCTCGTGCGCCGCCCCGGCGGCCAGCGTGCCCAGCGCGACGATGCGCTCGTTGCGCAGCGCGTTCTCTTTCTGCCGGGCCAGTTCGGCGTCGCGGCTGCGAATCGCCTGCGCCATGCGCGCCACGAAGAACGCGATGAACCCGGCGCTCAGCACGAAGTTGACCCACATCCCGACCAGATGCAGGTGGAAACCGGCTTCATCGTGGCCGGAATGCATGCCGGCGAGTGGTAAGTTGAAGAAAAAGAGCAGGCCATAGCAGCTTGCCGTTACGGCGGCCATGCCCCACGCGTAACGGTGGCGGCAAGGTGGTCGCGGCGATGACCAGAGGCAGCAGATAGAGCGACACGAACGGATTCGTGGACCCTGCCGCTCAGGTACAGCAACGCGGACAACACTGCAACGTCGATAAGCAGGTGCGCGAACAGCTCGCCGTCGCGTATTCCGGCTGCGTGCCGAAGTCGAAGGTGCGCGAGCAGATTTGCGGTGGGGAGCAGCAGCAAAACGCCTGCCATTGCACCCCAGCGCAGATCCACACTGAGGAGCGACGCGGCTGCGCCCATAGTGGCAACGAGCGCGCAGGCGAGGACGTTGCGCAGCAGCATGAGCCGCTTCAGGTGCTCTGCGATTGGCGTTGGCTGAGAATCGGTATGGCTCATCGGCAGTCCTTCGTAGGCGTGGGAATTCTAACGCCCCTTCGCGCACGACAGACAGAGGCGGGTCTTGCTTCGCATAGGCTCCCCGGTTCTCCACGGGCCGGAGGATACGCGGTGAAGCGCCGCTGGATTACCGTGATGTCACGAGATGAAACATTGGTGCAAATGTTGTAACCTGTGTCCGGGCGCATGGAGGAGAACGCATCAGTGGCCTCGCGCAAGAGCCGACGTGGGGATCGGAGCTGAACGCCCGTTCACGCAATCAAACCAATTCTCAGGAGGAGATTCAACAATGGAAATGACAAGACGAACATTTCTAACGGCAGCCGCTGCAACCACCGCCGCTGCGGCAACCGATGCCCTCGCCCTGGACAAATGGGGCAGAGACCGCGACTGGACCGGTGAAGGGACTGTCACCTATCCCGAGCCTGCATGGGAAGTTAAGGACAAGCGCTTCAGCGGACGGCAGGGCAACGCAACGCTGCAGCGGATCTGGCACGGGATGGGCAACAACGCTGCGCTATGGCTCGAAGGGCCGGCTTGGTTCGGTGACTGGGGCTGTCTGCTCTGCAGCGACATTCCGAACCATCGCGTGCTGCGCTGGTCCGAGGACGACGGACACGTGAGCGTGTACCAGACCGAATCTGGGTATTCGAATGGGCATTCCCGGGACAACCAGGGCCGGCTGATCGCCTGCGAGCACGACACGCGTCGGGTGCGGCGCAGAGAATACGATGGCATGTGGACAGTGCTTGCCGACAACTACGAGGGTAAGAAACTGAATGCCCCCAATGACGCGGCGGTTCACGCCGATGGCTCGGTCTGGTTTACCGATCCGGGCTACGGCATCCTCGGGCCCTACGAGGGGCACAAGGCAGAGTTCGAACTGCCGACCCGGGTATACCGTTTCGACACTAAGACCGGCAAGCTCAGCATCATCGCTGAAGGGCCGATGCGCCGCCCCAACGGCATCTGCTTCTCGCCCGACTTCAAGAGAGTCTATGTGGTCGACACGGGCGCAACCGACGGCCCAAACTTTCCCGCGAACATCATCGTGTTCGATGTCAACAGCAGCGGCACCGGCGTCAGCAATCCCAAAGTGTTCGCGGACTTCGCGCCGGGCTTCACCGACGGCGTCCGCTGCGACACCGACGGCAACGTGTGGGCGAGCTGGGGCTGGGGCGGCCCGGACACCAACGGCGTGCGCGTGCATGCGCCCGACGGGACCCTGCTCGCCTTCCTGCATACACCGGAAGTCATCTCCAACCTCGTGCTTCGGCGGCACCAAGCGCAACCGGTTGTTCATGACCGGCAGCACGTCGATCTACGCCATCTACGTCAACGCAGTCGGCTTTCCGCTGACCTGATAGCAGACAACGCGAGGAACGAGCCCGCATGCGATGGCATGCGGGCTTTTTTTCGTCGCACCGCAGCTGCGTAAGCCTATTGAAAGCAAACCCCCCTTGTTGTACAAGGGGCGCTCTGCTACCGAACCCCAAAACCGCTGCACCTCGTACGAGCCGCGGTTCTGCTTAGCGCGGTGTTTTGAGCGCGCTGCACGCGCGAAGCGGGCGCCGGTTCGTGGTGGAGGAGCCTCAAACCCAAGAACGCAAACGATCGAGGAGTCAGCCATGGAACGAGTACAACTGCATAAATTCATCGACTTGGCAAAACCAACCCGACAGCAGGAGTTGTCCGATCTCAACGAGCCGGAGCAGCGCGACCGATCGGCAGGCGTCGGTCGCCGCCGGTTCCTTGCGGGCCTCGGCGCGGGTGCGGTCGCGCTAGGAGTGCGGGGCGCGCTGGGTGCGGAAGCGATGGGGCCGATCGCCCCACCGACCACGGTGACCAGCCCGCCGCGAGATTTCGGCCCGAATGGTGCGCCGAACGTTTATTTCTGGGATCCGGACGTCCTCGCGGTCGATCCGTCCTTCAATGGCCTCGCGCAGCCGAACGCACCCATTCAGCGTCTGTGGACCGGGGCGTTGTGGGCCGAGGGCCCGGCGTGGAACTCCGAAGGACGCTACCTACTCTGGAGCGACATCCCCAACAGCCGGCAGATGCGCTGGATCGAGGACGACGGCCACGTGTCCGTGTTTCGCACGAATTCCAACAACAGCAACGGCAATATGTTCGACTTCCAGGGCCGGCAGCTCTCCTGCGAGCATCTGACCCGGCGCGTCGTCCGCTACGAGCTCGACGGCTCGATCACGGTGCTCGCCGACTCCTTCAAGGGCAAGCGGCTCAACTCGCCCAATGACGTAGTCCCGCATCCGGACGGCAGCGTCTGGTTCACCGACCCACCGTACGGTGCCCAACTCTACGAAGGTACCCCCGATCCCGCAGGCGGCAAGAGCAACATGAAAGGCAAGCTCAACAACCGGGTCGGTCAGCCCGTCGGCGTCAGCGATACAAAGCAGGAGCTGCCCACGCAGGTCTATCGGTGGGACCCGAGCGGCCGGCTCGATGCGGTGATCCCCGACGACAAGGTGCCGAACCCCAACGGCCTGTGCTTCTCGCCCGATTTCAAGAAGCTGTACGTCTCCAGCACTGGGCCGGCCGGCAAGGGCGACGTTCATGTCCTCGATGTCGGATCGGACAACAAGCTGTCCAACCAGAAGGTGTTCACCGACTGCATGGTCGATGGCGTGAAGTGTGGTCCGGACGGCTTCCGTGCCGACGTGTTCGGTAATCTCTGGTTGGCAAGCAATGCCGGCCGCGCTGTAGGCTACAGTGGAGTCACGGTGTGGAGCCCGGAGGGCAAGCTGCTCGGCCGGATTCGGCTGCCCGAGATATGCGGCAATGTCACCTTCGGCGGTCCCAAGCGCAACCGGTTGTTCATGATCGCAAGCCAGTCGATCTACGCCGTCTACACCGCGACCCAAGGCGCGTCTCCCGGGTGAACTCGACGCGGAAGAATTGACGAACCGGGATTCAGGGTTCCCGGACCGCGTCTCGAAGGAAGCCGGGGCGCGGTCCGGTGTGCGGGGGTTTTGTTTTGCTAGACTAAGAACCCAGCGCCGCTGAACCTGGGTCTTGCTCGCGCGAGGGCATCACAGCGGCGCGGGACTTACCTCCCCGCGATCGATGATGAAGAGGGCGTCCAACAGCTCCTTCGAGTGCGACAGGTCGGACTCGGTCAGCAGGATCGACAGCCCCTGCTGCTTCAAGCCGGCGATGACCTCGGCCAGGCGGCGGGCGAGCACCGGGGCAACGCCTTCGAATGGCTCGTCCAGCAGCAGAAGCTTGGTGCCACACATCAGGGCGCGGGCGAGCGCCACGAGCTTCTGCTGGCCGCCCGAGAGCAGCATGGCTTTGCGCAGCGCAAACGCTTCGACCTCCGGAATCATCTCGTAGATTTTCGCCAGCCGCGCCTGGATGTCGGGCTGACCCGTAGCCCAGGCCGGCATCAGCACGTTTTCCTCGACGCTTAGATCGGGCACCAGCCTGCGGTCCTCGGGCATGTAGCCCATGCCGCCGCGCGCGCGCATGTGCGTGGGCAGCGCGTCGAGCGTAGCGCCGTCGAAGTGGACCGACCCATTGCGCGGCGGGAGGATGCCCATGATGGAGCGCATCAGAGTGGTCTTTCCGGCGCCGTTGCGGCCGATCAACCCGGCGAACTGGCCCGAGGGCAGCTCGAGGTTGACGTTGCGCAGGATGCCGACCGGGCCGATCGCCACATCCAGGCCTTCAACGCGCAGCACCGGCGGTCTCCTTGCGCGCAGCGTGGATCTGCTCGCCGATCACGTAGCGGCGCACCTCGGCGTCCTTCAGCACCGTGTCCGGGTCGCCGTCGGCGATGATGCGGCCCTCGTAGAAGGCCAGCACGCGGTGCGTGTAGCGGCTGACGACGTCCATGTCATGCTCGACGAACAGCACGGTCACCCCTTCGGCGTGCAGCGCGCCCATCACCATGTCCATGAGCCGGAACTTTTCCTCCGCCGAGACACCGCTCGTGGGTTCGTCCAGCAGCAGAACCTTGGGGCCGCCGGCCACCGCCATGGCGATGTCGAGCAGCTTGCGCACGCCTTCGGGCAGCAGGCCAGCGGCCTGGGTGCGGTAGCCGCTCAGGTTGAAGCGATCGACAAGCTGCTCGGCCTCTCTGCGTTCCCGCGCCGCACCAGCCGCCCCGCGCCGCGTACGCGCCGAGCGAGCGGCGATTCCCACGCCAATCGTCAGGTTCTCGTGCACCGACAGCGTGTTGAACAGCTGTGGGATCTGGAACGAGCGACAGATGCCGAGCTGGGTGATGCGGCGCGGCCGCATACCGGTGATGTCGCGGCCCTGGTACAGAATGTGGCCGGAAGTGGGCATGAGATACCCGGTCACCATGTTGATGAAGGTCGTCTTGCCCGCCCCATTGCTCCCGATCAGCCCGACCACGCTGTCCTGCTCGATGCGCGCGTTGATGTCCGCCGCCGCAGTGACCGCGCCGAAGCTCTTGTTGAGGTTGCGCGCCTCGAGGATGGCCGGCACATTACGCTCCGCGGCGGCGCAGACGGAAGATCGACCACAGCCCGCCGGGAAGGAACATGATCACCAGCAGCATGGTGATACCCAACGCCATCTGCCAGGTGTTCGGGAAGCGCTCGAGCGCGAAGGTGCGCACGGCTTCGAAGATGCCGGCGCCCAGAAAAGGCGCCAGCACGCTCCCGGAACCGCTCAGGATGGCGATGAACACAAACTCGCCGGAAGTCGTCCAGTTGGCGGTCGTCTCGGGGTCAACGTGGCCGATGGCGGCCGCCATGAGCGCGCCGCCGATGCCGGCCAGGGCCGCTGCGATGACGTAGTTGAGATGGATAACCCGGTGTACGGAGGCCCCCATGTACTCGACTCGCAGCTCGTTGTCGCGGATCGCCCACGCCAGCCGCCCGAGATGCGAGCCGTAGTAGGCCTGCATCGCTGCAGCGCTGGCGGCGGCAAGCACCGCAGCGAACGCAAAGATGCCGTAGCGTACCCAGTGGGTGCCCATCGCCATGCCCGCGAACGTCTTGACCGACAATCCGAACCCGTCCGTGCTCCCCAACGCCGAGGTCTTCACCAACAAGCCATACAAGATCATCGAGAACGCCAGGCTCAGCATGGCGAAGAAGATGTCGCGGTACTTGGCCATCAGCAAGCCGAGCACGAGCGCGACGAGCACAGCGAGGAGAGCGCCGGCGACCACCATCAGCAGCAGGTCCGAGGCGGCGTGGAAGTGATCGAGCGCGCCGGCCGCGTAGGCTCCCAGACAGTAGTAGAGCCCCTGTCCGAACGACACTAGGCCCGTGCGCATGAGCAGGGCCATCCCTAGGACCACAATGCCGAGGTTGAGCGCCACGGTCAGGAAGGACAGCGCCCACTGCGGCAGAAATGGCCCGACGGCCAGAAGGCACACGAGCGCGCCTCCCAGCAGCGTGAGCGTAGCGTCGCGCCTCATGTGCGTGCGCACCGAACCAGCCTGGTCATATCTTCCGCGGCTCCGGCGCGGCGAACAGCCCCTTGGGCCGCACGATCAGCACCAGCGCCATCACCACGTACACGCTGAACAGCTCCACTTCCGGCTGGTAGTGCACGGCGGCCGAGCGCACCAGGCCCACGATCACGGCCCCCAGCGCTGCACCCCCCAGGCTCCCCAACCCGCCGACGACGACGATGGCGAAGGCCAGAACGATCACCTCCGCACCCATCCCGGGCTGCACCGAAGTGGTGGGCGCGGTAATCGCCCCGCCAAGCGCCGCAAGCATGGCGCCAGCGGTGAAGGTAACCAGGTACACGCGCGAGACGTTAATGCCCACCGCCCCACTCATCTCTCGGTCATGGATCACTGCGCGCAGCATCTTGCCGTGGCGCGTCCGGCTCAGCACCAGCGCCAACGAGACGCCCACCAGGATCGACACTGCCACCAACACCAGGCTGTAGACCGGATAGATGAGATGGCCCATCTCAAGGTTGCCAAGCAGAGCGTAGGGCGCCGCAACCAAAATCGGATCGACGCCGAACAGCAGCTTGGTGAAATCCTCCAGGATCAGAAACAAAGCGTAGGTGACCAGCACCAACACGATTTCGTCGCGCCCGTACATGAAGCGCAGCAAGCCGCGCTCGATCAGCGGACCGGCGGTCAGACCTACCACGAGCGCGGCGACCAGCAGGACGCCATAGCTGCCGAACGGAGCGTGACCATGTGCCAGCCAATAGCTTGCGAAAGTGGCGGCCGTGTATGCCCCGAGCGCGTACAGGCTGCCGTGGGCGACGTTGAGGATCTTCATCACGCCGTAAATCAGCGTGAGCCCCACGGCGATGATGAACATCCAGGAGGCGTAGAGGATGCCGTCGATGATGACCGCTGGGAGCTGCTGCATTATCGAGATTCGACTGTGCCGGGCACGAACGTGCACGCAAGTTCAGACAGACGACGACTCAATGGCTCTCCCCCGGGATGGGGCGTTCTTGATGACGCCTCGAATGTGCTGCCGTGCGGAAAAAAGCAATCCAGCGGGAGGTGACTCCAGCTGGACCTTTGCGCGAATCTAGCAGCTTGGGCTCCAGTTCTCAAGTTCGGGTCAGCGCAGTTCCCGCAGCAATCGATCCATCATCTCCTGAGCCTGGCGCAGATAACCCCCGCCGAACAGATTGAGGTGGTTGAGGACGTGATAGAGGTTATACAGGTCACGCCGCTCGCGGTGGCCAGGGTCGAGCGGCCAGGCGTCGTGGTACGCGCGGTAGAATTCCGACGCGAAACCGCCGAACAGCGTGGTCATGGCCAGGTCGACCTCCCGGTCGCCGTAGTACACCGCGGGGTCGAAGAGCACCGGCTCGCCGCCGGAGGTGGCCGCCGCGTTGCCACCCCACAGATCCCCGTGCAGCAGAGAGGCGGCAGGCCGGTAACCCGCGAACAGTTTTGGGAGCCGCTCCAGCAGTTGCGCGCCGCTGTGCTCGAGCGCGGCCCTGTGACCATTACGCGCTGCCAGATCGAGCTGGTACCCGAATCGATGCTGGCCCCAGAACACGCCCCAGTCCGACAGTTGCGCATTGATCTGCGGCGTGGACCCGATGGTGTTGTCGCGCGTCCAGCCGAAGCGCTCCTGCGTGGTCCGATGCATCGCCGCCAGGCGCTCGCCCAGCGCCGCCGAGGCATGCGGTCCGCTGCTCGACAGCGGCAAGTACTCGAGCACCAGCCAGGCCTGCACGCTATCGGCTTCAGCGCAGATCGGAAGCGGCACGCGCACCGTGCGGGTTGCGGCGATCTCCTGCAGGCCAGCAGCCTCGGCCTCGAACATGTGCAGCGCCGACGATGCGTTGAGCTTGACGAAGAACTCGCGCCCGCCGCCCTGGAGGTGGAAACCCTGATTGATGCAACCGCCGCCGAGCGGCTTTGCTTGGTCGACCCTGAATGGCTCGCCGGTGGCGCGCGCTATGGAATCTGCAACCGCGTTCCACGCGCCAATGACCATCGGGATGCTTAACGCGTCAACTCGTCCCGCGCACGCGCGATCGCCGTGCGCACCTGCTCCGGTGCCGTGCCGCCGACGTGGTTTCGGGCCCGCAGCGAGCCTTCCACGGTGAGCACCTCGAACACGTCGCCCGCGATCAGGAGCGAGAAGCGCTGCAGCTCGGCGAGCGGAAGCGCGGCGAGATCGAGCCCTTGGTCCGACGCGAAGCGCACTGCACGCGAGACGGCCTCATGCGCGTCGCGGAACGGCAGTCCCTTCTTCACCAGATAGTCGGCCAGATCGGTCGCGGTGGCGAAGCCCTCCAATGCGGCTCGCCGCATGGCCTCTCGGTTCACTGTCAGCCCTTCGAGCATGCCGGCGAACACGCGCAGCGTGTCGATGAGGGTGTCCACCACGTCGAACAGCGGCTCCTTGTCCTCCTGGTTGTCCTTGTTGTAGGCCAGCGGCTGCGCCTTCATCAATGTGAGCAGCGCCACCAGATGGCCGTTCACCCGCCCGGTCTTGCCGCGCACCAGCTCGGGGACGTCCGGGTTCTTCTTCTGCGGCATGATCGAGGAGCCCGTGCAGTAACGGTCGGCCAGCGCGACGAAGCCGAAGCGCGGGTTCATCCACAGCACCAGCTCCTCGGACAGGCGCGACAGATGCGTCATGAGCAGCGCCGCACCCGCCGCGAATTCGATGGCGAAGTCGCGGTCGGAGACGGCGTCCAAGGAGTTCAGGCACACGCCTTCGAATCCCAGCTCGCGAGCCACCATGTCGCGATCGATCGGGTAGGTCGTGCCGGCGAGCGCTGCCGCGCCCAGCGGCAGCTGGTTGACGCGGCGCCGGCAGTCGGCTAGCCGGCTGCGGTCGCGCTTGAGCATCTCGTAGTAGGCCATCAGGTGATGTCCGAAGCTGACCGGCTGAGCGACTTGCAGGTGAGTGAAACCCGGCATCACGGTGTCCGCATGCCGTTCGGCGAGATCGACCAGCCGTGTCTGCAGCGCCCGGATCAAGCGGTCGATCGTATCGAGTGCGGCGCGCAGCCACAGACGCACATCGGTGGCGACTTGGTCGTTGCGCGAGCGCCCAGTATGCAGCCGCTTGCCGGCGTCGCCGATCAGGTCCGTGAGCCGCTTCTCGATATTGAGATGCACGTCCTCCAGGTCCACCGACCATGGGAAGCGACCCGCCCGGATCTCGTCCTGGATCTGCGCCAAACCGCGTTCGATGTCCTTCAAGTCCTTGGCCGACAGGACGCCGATCTTCTTCAGCATGCGCGCGTGCGCGAGCGAGCCCTGGAGGTCGAACTCGGCTAGCCGCTGGTCGAAGCTCACCGAGGCGGTGTAGTGCTTGACCAGCTCGTCGACCGGCTCGCTGAAGCGGCCGGACCACGCTTTGTCGTCAGAGGTGTCGTCTTGCATCGGTGTGACCGGGGTTTTCCGGGCCTCACTGCGCGGGCCGGCAGGCGCTGGCACATCCTGTGCTCCGATGTCCCGCAAACAGTCAGCTCTGGGGCCGAAAAGCCCGTTCAGACAGGTATTTGGAGCGGTGAAGAGTATAAATCAAAACGTCCACCGGGACGTTCTGCCGGACTTTCGCAATCTGGGCGTGATCCTGCGCGTAGTCCTGATCGTGCTGGCGTTGTCCGGCGTTCTAGCGCTGGCTCAGGCCAGCAGCTGGCAGGCTGTGCTGCCGCGGTTTCTGGAGGTGTCCGCACCGGTGCAGCCGGTGCTGGTGCTCAGCATTCTGGCGCTGTCGGGGCTCAGCGGCTGGCTGCGAAGCCTCGAATACTGGATCGGGATCGTGGTCGTCGTCTTGATCGAGATGCTCGTCGTCTCCGTGGTGTATCGAGTCGGCGAACAATTCTTCGGCGGTGATACCTCCGGCCAGCTCGAGCGCTACTGGCTGTTCATCGCCGTTGCCACGGGGCTCATCCTGTACTACTTCCACCTGCGCAACCGCGCGCTATCGCCCGCGCTTACCGAGGCCAGACTGCAGGCCTTGCAGGCGCGCATACGGCCGCATTTTCTGTTCAACAGCCTCAACGCCGTCCTCAGTCTGATCCGAGCCGAGCCCAAGCGGGCCGAGACCGCGCTGGAGGACATGGCCGATCTGTTCCGCGTGCTGATGGCGGATAACCGCAATCTGTCCACGCTGGCACGCGAGGTGGAGCTGACCCGGCAGTATCTCAACCTCGAAGAGCTGCGCCTCGGCCAGCGACTCACAGTCGAGTGGCATACCGAGAACATGCCCGGCGAGGCGCTCATCCCGCCCCTGGTTCTGCAGCCGCTGGTGGAAAACGCCGTGTATCACGGCATCGAGCCGCGTTCGGAACGCGGGGTGATCAGCATCAACGTGTACAAGGTGCGCGACGAGGTCCACCTGGTATTGCGCAATCCCTACCGCCAGGACGGCGACCACCACGCCGGCAACAAGATGGCGCTGGGCAATATCCGCGAGCGTCTGGCCCTGCACTTCGACGCCGAGGCGAGCCTCAAGAGCAGCATCACCGACGACGCCTACCAGGTCCACATCGTCATCCCTTACCGCAAGGAGGCGCGGTGAACAGGCACGGCCATGCCCTGCGCATCGCGATCGCCGACGATGAGGCGCCGGCCCGCAGCCGCATCCGCGACCTGCTAGAAGACTGCGCGGCGAGCTTCGCGCTCGAGGTCGTGGGCGAAGCGGCCAACGGCTGCGCGCTGATCGAGCTGTTGCAGCACACGCCGGCGGATGTTGCACTGCTCGACATCCGCATGCCCGAGATGGACGGGATCGAGGCGGCGCAGCACATGCAGAAGCTGGACGACGCGCCATCGGTGATTTTCACGACCGCCTACGATGTTTACGCGTTGAAGGCGTTCGAGCTGCACGCAGTGGACTACCTGGTCAAGCCGATCCGGCTGCGCCGTTTGCACGATGCATTGTCGCGCGTGCGCTCGATCACGCCGCTCAGCCTGGACGTGCTGCAGCAGCTCACCCCAGAGCCGCGCAGGCACCTCTCGGTGCAGGAGCGCGGGCGGGTGCTCCTGGTCCCGATGGACAAGGTGCTGTTCATGCGCGCCGAACTGAAATATGTGACTATCCGCACCACGGAGCGCGAGTATCTGCTCGAGGAGTCGCTGACGCGGCTGGAACAGGAGTTCCGCGACAAGTTCGTGCGCGTCCACCGCAGCTATCTGGTGTCGCGCGATCACATCGAGAGCTTCGAGCGCGGTACCGAGGGTGGCCCCGAGAGCGGGTGGGTGGTGAAGCTGCGTGGGCTGGACGAACGGTTGCCGGTCAGCCGTCGCCAGCAGCACGTGATCAAGGAGTTTGGGAGGATTTGATACGCATCCGGCTAGCAGCCGCATTGGTCGCCTCCTGCTGGGGGGTGCTGTCCGCGGCTGCCCTGGGGGCCGAGGACGTTTTCGAAGGCCTGGCACCCGAGCTGGTGGGCAGCGAGCTCACCAGCGTGCTCGAAGGGGCCGAACTGGCCTGCCACCAGGATCGTGCGGACCCGCATGTCCGTCGCTGCGTCCCCGTTGACGGGGGCGCTCTGGACCCTGGGCGGTGTCCCGCTAAACGCGGTGGAGGCGCTGTTTGATCGACCGCCATCTGGCGCAGGTCACGGTGTATTTTCCTGAAGCGCGCTTCGCCGACATCTTGCCGTTCCTGTCAGCCCGGTTCGGGGAAGGCAAGGACTGGAGCGTCACCCTCCGCAGCGGCATGGCCGGACAATTCTCCGACCAGATCCGCTTCTGGGAAACGGACCGGTTCGTGCTCGTGGCCCAACAGTACGACCGGAAGATCGATCGCTCCTCGGTGATTTACGGCACCGCGGGTGCGATGGCGCCACTGCTCCAGCGCATTAAATCCACACCCCCGGGTGGGCTGCGCGACCTCTGAGCCGCGCTGGCCTCGGCTGAAACGCTAGGACGCGAGCTTGGAGATGTCCGCCACCTGGTTTAGGAGGCGCTCGAGCTGCGACAGCAGCGCGAGGCGGTTGTTGCGGATCACCGGCTCGTCGGTCATGACCATGACCTGGTCGAAAAAAGTGTCTACCTCCTTGCGCACGCCGGCCAGCTGGCGCAGCGCCTCGGTGTAGTCTCTCTCCTCCCACAGCGAACGCTACCCTCGGCATGAGTTTCGAGGTGGCCGCGAAGAGATCCTTCTCCGCCGCTTCCTGCAGGACCGCCGGGTCGGGCACGGTCTGCGTGACGGTGGTCTTCTTGAGGATATTGCGGATGCGCTTGTTCGCGCTGGCCAGGCTCTCCGCTTCCGGCAGCATCCGGAAAACCCGAACCGCCTCCAGCCTGGGAACGACTTGATCGATGCGAGTCGGGTGCTGACTCACCACCGCCTCGATCTCGTCCTGCGCGAAGCCGCGCTCGCGAAGGTAGCTGCGCAACCGCTCGAGCATGAAGCCATGCAAGTCCACCGCGACGCTATCGTGGAGGACACCCGGCGCGAAGCTGAGCTTGGCGAGGTTCAGCAACTCGACCAGATCCAGGGGCAAGGATTTCTCGGAAAGTATGCGCAGCACGCCCAGGGCTTGCCGGCGAAGGCCATAGGGGTCCTTGTCCCCGGTGGGCGCGAGGCCGATGCCGTAGATGCCGACCAGCGCATCGAGCCTGTCGGCCAGCGCGACCGCGCAGCCGATGTTGTCCGCAGGCAGCTTGTCGCCTGCGACGCGGGGGAGGTAGTGCTCCTCGATCGCGCGCGCCACCAGTTCGTCCTCTTTGTCGTGTAGCGCGTAGTAGCGACCCATCGTGCCCTGCAACTCGGGGAATTCACCTACCATATCGGTCTGCAGGTCCGCCTTGGACAGCCAGGCCGCGCGCTCCGTCTTCTTCACATCGGTGCCTAGCTTCTCGGCAATCGAGCTGGCCAGCTTCTGAATGCGCTGCACGCGCTCGAGCTGGCTGCCCGAGCTTGTTGTGATAGACGACGTTGGCGAGGCGTTCGACGCGATCAGCCAGCCTGGTCTTGCGGTCCTGGTCGTAGAAAAACTTCGCGTCGGACAACCGCGCGCGCAACACGCGTTCGTTGCCTTGGATGATGTTCTTCGGATCGTCCGTCTGGAGGTTGCTGACGATGAGAAACCGATTCAGCAGCTTGCCTGTCCGTCGCTCCAGCAACGGAAAATACTTCTGATGTTGCTGCATCGAAAGGATCAAGCATTCCTGTGGAACCTGCAGGAACGCCGGGTCGAACTCACCTTGGTAGATGACTGGGTACTCGACCAGAGCGGTGACCTCCTCCAACAACGGTTCATGGTCAGCCACCAGCGCCGCACCATGCTCCCCTGCGGCGGTCTGCAATGCGGCTGCGATTTGATCTTCCCGCTGCCTGAAGTCGACGATCACGCGACCCTCGCGAGCCAGATGATCACGGTAGGCGTCCGCGCTCGGAATCTCGATTTGCCCCTTGCCCATGAAGCGGTGTCCGAGCGTACGGTTAGTGCTGGACAGCCCCAGCACCTCGCCGGGAACCACGCGTTTGCCCAGCATCATCACGAGCCCGTGCACGGGCCGCACGAATTGCGCCTCGCCCTCGCCCCAACGCATGACCTTTGGGGTCGGGAGTTTGCTGAGAGTGTCTCCTACTATGCGCGGCAGATGCGCGTCTAAAGGTTCGCCGCGCTTGGTCGCACGGAACACAAAGAATTCGCCTTTCGCATCGGACGATTTCTCGAGAACTTCTACGGCCACGCCGCAACTTCTTGCGAACCCGAGCAGCGCCTGCGACGGCTTCCCTTGCGCATCGAGAGCCTGCGCCACGTACGGGCCCTTGCGTTCAACCGAGCGCTCCGGCTGGACGGCCAGCACATCGGGCACCAGGACTGCGAGACGTCGGGGGGTGGCGAACGCTTCCGTGATCTTATCGGGGTCGTACGTGGTGAAGCCCGCCTCCGCTAAGCTGGCCGTCACCATTCGAGTGAAAGCCAGTCCCAGGTTGTAAAGCGCCTTGGGCGGGAGCTCTTCGCTGAGCAGTTCGACCAGCAGCGTGTGCCTCACGCCCTCACGCAGCCTTCTTCGGTGATTTCAGCATCGGAAAGCCCAACCGCTCGCGGGAATCGTAGTACGCCTGGGCCACAAGCCGGGCTAGCGTGCGCACGCGGCCGATGTACGCGGCGCGCTCGGTTACCGAGATGGCGCCGCGCGCGTCGAGGAGATTGAACGTGTGCGAACACTTCAGCACCATCTCGTAGCCCGGCAACGGGAGGCCGGCTTCGATGAGCCGCTTCGCTTCGCGCTCGAACTGGTTGAAGTGCTCGAACAGCATCTGCACGTTGGACTGTTCGAAGTTGTAGGTCGACTGCTCGACTTCGTTTTGATGATAAACGTCGCCGTAAGTCACCCCACCGACCCAAACCAGATCGTAGATGTTGTCCTTGCCTTGCAGATACATGGCCAAGCGCTCCAGGCCGTATGTGATCTCGCCCAGCACCGGCTTGCACACCAGACTGCCCACTTCCTGAAAGTAGGTGAACTGCGTGACTTCCATGCCGTTGAGCCACACCTCCCAGCCCAGGCCCCAGGCGCCGAGCGTGGGCGATTCCCAGTCGTCTTCGACGAAGCGGATGTCGTTGCGGTGCGGGTCGATGCCCAGCTCGCGCAGCGAGTCGAGATACAAGTCTTGGATGTTGTTGGGCGAGGGCTTGAGCACGACTTGATACTGATAGTAGTGCTGCAGGCGATTCGGGTTGGCGCCGTAGCGTCCGTCCTTGGGGCGGCGTGAAGGCTGCACGTAAGCGGCGCGCCAGGGCTCGGGACCCAGCGCGCGCAGGAAAGTCGCGGTGTGGAAGGTGCCCGCGCCCACCTCCATGTCATAGGGCTGTAGCAGCGCGCAGCCCTGGTTGCCCCAATAGGTCTGAAGCTGGAGGATGAGGTCCTGAAAGTTCATCGCTGCTCGCGGTGATGCGCCCGGCAGCCTCGCGCGGTATCGACGGAGGCGGATTGGATTCTACTTGGTTTCTCGAGCTACGCGACCCGCCGCGCGGAAGCGCTTGGAAAACAGCGGCACTGACAGGCCAGCGGCGACCAGCGCGAGAAAGGCCCAGTTACCCCAAAAGATGTAGGGCGTGCTTCCGCTGCGCCCCTGCGCCCGTCCTTCCAGCACCGCGATGACGAACTGTGGGACGCTGTCCACGACGCGCCCGCGCTCGTCGATGATCGCCGTGACACCCGTGTTCGTGGCCCGGAGCATGTAGCGCCCGGTTTCCTGGGAGCGCATCTGGGCGATCTGCAGATGCTGGTCGGATGCCGCCGACTTGCCCCACCAGGCGTCGTTGGTGAAGTTGGCCAGCAGCGTCGCCTCGGGAAGCTGGCGGATGATCTCCTCGCCGAACGCATCCTCGTAGCAGATATTGATGGCCACGCGCTGGCCGGCGACGTCCAGAGGGCGTTGATAACGCTCCCCGCGGGAGAAGTCGGACATCGGGATCTGCAGCGTGCTCATGATCCAAGTGAGAAAGCCCCAGCGCGGAACGTAGTCGCCGAAGGGCACCAGATGGTACTTGCGGTAGGCCTGGGTCGGCCGCGTCCCGAAGCTCATCACGCTGTTGTAGTAGCGCGGCGGGTCCGCCTGCACGTACTCGGCGACGCCCGTCAGCACGTCGCCGCCTCTCGCGCGCGCGGGGCGCGTCAGCGCGTCGAGGTAATCTTGGGGCAGGTCCACGTTCAACACGGGGAGCGCGGTTTCCGGCAGCAGGATCAGCCGCCCGTGCGTGCGCAGCGCGAGCTCCAGATAAGTTTCGAGCGAAGCCCGCGCCGACTCCGGGTGCCACTTTATGTCCTGCTCGATGTTGCCCTGGACCAGACTCACCGTGACCGGCTCGCCAGCCGGCGCCGTCCAATGGACGCGCTGCAGCACCCAGCCCACCAACCAGAGCAGCACCAGGACCACCAGCGCGGGATGCGACAACATCGCGCGCGCCCGGCTTGGCGGCGGCTCGCCGCGCGTGGCTGCGAGAGCCGCGGCGAGCCATATCAGCAAGCCGGCACTGGCCGCCACGAGCAGCGACACACCGTAAACGCCAAGCAGCGGCGCGAACCCGGACAGCGGTCCATTCGGGGACTGCGAGTAGCCCACCGCGAGCCACGGAAAGCCGGTGAACATCCAGCCGCGCACCCACTCGGCCAACGCCCAGAGCGCCGGGAACACGATCGTCAACCGCGCCCATACGCGGTGCCGATAAACGCGCGAAGGCCCACCCTGCAACGGCTGGGAATAAGGCCAGGTAGGAGCAGAAAAAGACGGTGGCGAATCCTGCCACCGGCCAGGCCATGCCGCCGAAATCGTGCATGCTGACATAGACCCAGCTGGTTCCCGTAAGAAAATACCCAAGCCCGAACCCTAGGCCCAACGCAAGGGCCTGCCCGGCGCTGTCACTGCGCCGCCATAGCCACGCCAGGCCTGCTAGCGTGGCAATGGGAACCGGGAACAGATACACGGGGGCGAACCCCAGCACGCTGACCGCTCCCAGCAGAGCGCTGAGAAACAACCAGCCCACCCCGGGGCTCAACGGCACGAGGTCCAACCGGACGCGCAGCGAGGGCCCGCTGCGCTTCATTCAGTTGGAGCGTGCAGTTTTTCGACCAGCAGCGAGTGCAGCCGCCGGCTGTCCGCGCGCAGCACGCGGAAACGCAGGCGGTCGAGCACCATCTCCTCGCCGCGTTTGGGCAGGCGCCCGAAGCGGCTCAGCAGCAGGCCTCCGATCGTGTCGTACTCCTCGTCGCTGAACGCGGTGCCGAAGGTGGCGTTGAAGTCCTCGATGGAGGTTTGCGCCTTGACCCGATAGAGCCCGTTGCGGTCCAACAAGATGTTGGCTTCGGTTTCGTCGAAGTCGTATTCGTCTTCGATGTCGCCGACGATCTGCTCCAGGACATCCTCGATGGTCACCAGGCCCGCCACCCCGCCGTATTCGTCGACCACGATCGCCATGTGATTGCGATTGCGGCGGAAGTCCTTGAGCAGCACGTTGAGCCGTTTGGACTCGGGGATGAACACCGCTGGCCGCAGCATCTCGCGCACGTTGTGCTCCTGCCCGGCGAAGTAGCGCAGCAGGTCCTTGGCCAGGAGGATGCCGACCACGTCGTCCCGGCTTTCGCCGATGACCGGGAAGCGCGAATGGCCGGACTCGACGACCTGGGGCAGAAACTTCTCGGGCGGGTCGTGGATATCAACCACATGCATCTGGGAACGTGGAACCATGATGTCACGCGCATGCAGCTCGGAAACCTGCAGCACGCCCTCGATCATCGCGAGCGCGTCTGCATCCATCAGGTTGCGCTCGTAGGAGGACTGCAACAGCTCCAGCAGCTGCTCCCGGTCTTCCGGCTCGCGCATCAGGATCGCGCCGATGCGCTCGAGTAGGGACGGTTTAGGGTGGGGATCCATGCAGTGCGGCCTGCGCCCGGAACGAGGCAGCGAGCGCTCAGACCTGTACAGCGTAGGGGTCAGGATACCCCAGCTGCGTTACGATTTCAGATTCCAGCGACTCCATGACCTGGGCTGCAGCGGCACGCTCGTGGTCGTAGCCCTGCAGGTGCAGCATGCCGTGCACGACCAGGTGAGCGTAGTGCGCCGCCAGGCTCAAACCCTGCGCCTGCGCTTCCTGCCGTACCACTGGCGCGCATAGGACGATGTCGCCGGCCAGCGGGCGCTGCTCGGGGTAAGCGAAGGTGAGCACGTTGGTGGCGTAGTCCTTGCCGCGGAACTCACGGTTGAGGCGCCGGCCTTCGGTTTCTCCCACGATGCGCAGCGTGACCTTCGCATCCTGCGCCAGCGCCGCCGACGCCCAGCGCCGAAGCTGCCTTTGCGACGGCAGGTGCACGGACCGCAACGCGTACTGGACGCTGAGCGCGAATCGGTGCTCGCGCTGCGCCGGCGATGCGGGCGTCACGGCTGCTCCCTCTTGCTGCGCGCTTCATAGGCGTTGACGATGCGGGCCACCAACGGGTGGCGCACCACGTCTTCGCTGGTGAACAGGGTGAAGGCGATGCCGCGCACTTCGTTGAGCACTTCGCGCGCGTCCACCAGTCCGCTCTTCTGGCCGCGCGCCAGGTCGATCTGGGTTACGTCGCCGGTGATCACGGCCTTGCTGCCGAAGCCGATGCGCGTGAGGAACATCTTCATCTGCTCGGGCGTGGTGTTCTGCGCTTCGTCCAGAATGATGAAGGAATGATTGAGCGTGCGACCGCGCATGTAGGCGAGCGGCGCGATCTCGATCGAGCCGCGCTCGAACAGCTTGCCCACCTTCTCGAAGCCCATCAGGTCGTACAAGCGCATCGTACAGCGGGCGCAGATAGGGATCGACCTTCTGCGCCAGGTCTCCGGGCAGAAAGCCTAGCCGCTCGCCGGCCTCCACCGCCGGGCGCACCAGCACGATGCGCTTGACGGCGTCGCGCTCGAACGCGTCGACCGCCGAGGCGACAGCCAGGTAGGTCTTACCGGTGCCGGCAGGGCCGATGCCGAAGGTGATGTCGTATTCCTGGATCTGGCGCAGGTACTGCACCTGATGCGGCGTGCGGCCGTGCAGGTCGCGCCGGCGCGTAAGCAGGATCGGCTCGCCGTCGGCGGTGGCGGGTGCCCGGTGAGGATTCGCGACCTCGATCAGGCCGAGCTGCACGTCCTCCACGGATAGATCCTGGGCGGCCATCTGGTAGAAGCGCCGCAACGCCTCCGCCGCCAGCTGCGTCTGTTCCGCCTCACCGGACACGGAGAAGTTCTCGCCGCGGCGCGAGATGCTGACGTCGAGCGCGGCCTCGATCTGCTTAAGGTTTTCGTCCAGGACGCCGCACAAGTTGGACAACCGTTCGTTGTCCACCGGAGTGAAGGAAATCTGGACCGGATTCAAGGAGGGCTACGTGCTCGCGAGGTTGCCGCGCAGCGAGTGCGGCAGGGCGGCGGTGATGACCAGGTCGGCGAACTGTCCGATCGACGGCCGAGCGGGGCTATCGGGCCCGGGGAAGTTGACCACGCGGTTGTTGTCGGTGCGGCCGGCAAGCTCGGCGGGATCGTTCTTCGAAGCGCCCTCGACCAGCACGCGCTGACGCGTGCCGACCATCGCGTCGCTGATGGCACTGCGCCTGACGCTCGAGGCGCTCCTGCAGGCGCTGCAGCCGCTCGAGCTTGAGCTCGCGCGCCGTGGCGTCGGACAGGTTGGCCGCAGGCGTCCCCGGGCGCGGACTGTAGACGAAGCTGAAGCTGTGATCGAACTCGACCTCGTCCACCAGCCGCATGGTGGCTTCGAACTCGGCCTCGGTCTCGCCCGGGAACCCGACGATGAAATCCGAGGAAATCGAAATCCCGGGCCGCACCGCCCGCAGCCGCCGCACGATGGACTTGTACTCCAGCACGGTGTAGCCGCGCTTCATGGCGCTGAGCACACGGTCCGAGCCGGACTGCACGGGCAGATGCACGTGGCCCACCAGCTGCGGGATGCGTTCGTACGCGTCGATCAGACGCTGAGTGAACTCCTTGGGGTGGGAAGTGGTGTAGCGGATGCGCTCGAGACCGGGCATCTCCGCCAGGTACTCGATCAGCAGCGCAAGGTCGGCGATCTCGCCGCCCTGCATCTTCCCGCGGTAGGCGTTGACGTTCTGCCCCAGCAGCGTGATCTCCTTGACGCCTTGATCGGTGAGTCCAGCCACCTCGGTCAGCACGTCGTCGAGCGGGCGCGAGACTTCTTCGCCGCGCGTGTAGGGCACCACGCAGAAGCTGCAGTACTTGCTGCATCCCTCCATGATGGAAACGAAGGCGGTCGCTCCCTCGACGCGGGCCGGCGGCAGCGCGTCGAACTTCTCGATCTCCGGGAAGCTTACATCGACCTGAGGCTTCCCCGTGCGCCGGCGCGCTTCGATCAGCTGCGGCAGTCGGTGCAGCGTCTGCGGCCCGAACACCACGTCGACGAACGGCGCGCGCTCCACGATGGCCCGCCCCTCTTGGCTCGCCACGCAACCGCCCACTCCGATCAGCAGCCCCGGATTGCGCCGCTTCAGGTGCTTGACGCGGCCGAGGTCGGAAAACACCTTCTCCTGCGCTTTCTCGCGCACCGAGCAGGTGTTGAACAGGATGAGGTCGGCTTGCTCGGGATCCGAGGTGGCTTGCAGCCCCTCCGAGTCGGCCAGAACGTCGGCCATCTTGCCCGAGTCGTACTCGTTCATCTGGCAGCCGAAGGTCTTGATGTACACCTTACCAGCCATGTCGCACCGACCTACTTGTTGTCCTCATACGCCTTCGCTTCCTCGTCCGTCAGGATCCAGACGCGGGAGATCTCGCCGTTGATGTCGATCTTGAACAGCACGCTGGCTTTCGCCGGCGCGGTCGCAGGCATGATGATGAGATTGCGCTCGTTGTAGATCCTGGCGCCTACCGCGAGGCGCAGCGTCTGTTTGCCTGCTTTGACGTACGGGTAGCTGAACTCGGCGTCCTCGGCGAACTTGGCGTCGCCTGGCAGGGTGCGCGCGGCTGAGGCAACTGCTGCGACGACCGACAAAGCGATACCCAGCGCCGCGCCGACGGCCATGCGGCGCAACGCGCTCAGCGGAACTGCGCGGGACAAATGCGACACGTAGGCCAGCGCTATGGTGGCGGATCGGGGATGCTGATTAAAATCGCCGGAGTTCTTAACAATCAACAGTTTCCACGCCGGGACTGCAAGTCCCATGCATCAGTTGCAGGGTCCAGGGCGGCGATTGTACACCGGCCCCTGGTGTCCATCGGCGTCACAGCTGTTGATGGCTCGGAGTCTACTCTGCGGAGCGAAACGCTCGCAGCGCGCTGTCTGTCAGGGTGCGCCAGAAAACACGTCAGCGCAGGAGCGAGATATGGCGCGCTTACTTGCGGATCTTGGAGTTGGAGGAAGGAGCCAGTCTTGACTGGCTGGCGGGCAGCTCCGATCGCTGCCCTTTGAGCCGGGCCTGCGCGTCGGCGAGCTGGGCTTTGGTCTCAGCCAGCGCCAGCTGCAGACCTTCGAAAACGCGGTTGTAGTAAATCGCGACCCCACCGCAGACGAGGGTGAGCACGACGAATACTGCCAGAAATATCCGAGTGACCATCGTTTATCCCGCTTGTTGAAGTTCGTTCTTGACGATAACCGAGCGCTCCGCCGGCGCGAGGAACGCTGTCGCTAAGATGGTCGGGGCCCACAACATGGCGCTACTTCCCTAACAGCTTGCGTGCGGTACCCAAGGGGATCTGATGCCTGCGTAACCAGTCGCCGAAAGTCGGAGACGAAACAGCGCCGCGTACCGCGAGCGTCAACGTAACCGCTGAGTTCCAGTGCACGGCCAAGCGCTCGAGACGACCGACCATGGACGCAGTGTCCACCCCGTTCACCTTCTCTGCGTAGCGCGCGCAGGCTCGCAGGTGCGCCACGAGGTGCCGGCCGCGCAGATCGAGCTCTTCATACGACATTGTCATCGTTCACCTCCGTAGAACGTAACCGCCGTCGGGTGCCAGTCAAGCGGCTCTTTTGTTGTTCTCGCCGTCGAGCGCTGCCGGCTCCCACATTGTTACAGTAGCGTCACAAAGCCGGCGAACTTGAGCAGCGCGCCGAACACCCAACCGGGATGTGGTGTCGGTTGGAAACGACGTGAAGAAGGGCGCCACGCCGCCATCAGCGGGTGTGTACTCCGTGCTGTACCACCGCGATATGTGCTTGGAAGGTGTTCGATCAGGTCTTGCGGGATGCGTCGTGGGCAGCAGCAAACCGCGCCTCGACGCTGGAGGTTGGTTGCTGCGCCTGCGTTCTTCATGTCTCCGCGGGCCAAGCACCCGAGGTGCCATGTGCGACACCGATGTGGGACGGTCGAACGGGCGGAGGGCCAGGAAGGACGCTGAGCTACAGGGGATCGGGACGTTGCAGTGGTACTGGTGGCGAATCAGGGATTCGAACCCCGGACCAAAGGATTATGATTCCTCTGCTCTAACCACTGAGCTAATTCGCCACGCCCGAAACTGACAGGGGTCGAAAGCGTACTGAGCGCACCGGATCATGTCAAGGCGCTGAGGGCGGCTGGCGGCGTCGACACGCAAAGTAAATCAGAACGTTAGGCCATTACGGCCGTCCAATGCGATCATGCGTTCCCTCGACTTCGACGTGGTGATCGTGGGTGCGGGCCTGGTCGGGCTGTGCCTGGCGCGCGCGCTGGCCGACAGCGGCTTGAAACTGGCGTTGGTAGAGCGCAGCCGCCCGAACAGTCTCGACACCGGTGACTGGGATGCGCGCGTTTACGCGATCAGCCCTGCGAGCGAGGCTCTCCTGCGGGACTTGGGCGCCTGGCCCATCGCTGCTGAGCGCATGGCGCCGGTGATGCGCATGCGCATCTTCGGCGATCGCCCGGGCAGCGAGCTCTGCTTCAGCGCCTACGAGGCGCATGTCTCAAGGCTGGCCACCATTGTGGAGAACTCCGTGTTGACGGCTGCGCTGCGCGAGTCCGTGGGCGGCCAGCCGAATCTCACGCTCTTCAGCCCGGCGGTATGCGCAGCCGTGTACTGGGGAACCAGCCACGCCACACTCCGCCTCGAGAGTGGAGAGGAGCTGCCGGCCAAGCTCCTGGTGGCCGCGGATGGCGCAGATTCCTGGCTGCGTAGCCAGGCCGGCCTCGCGGTTTCGGAAAACGCCTATGGACAGACTGCAGTGGTCGCCAACTTCGCGACCGGCGAGCCGCATCGCGGGGCAGCGTTCCAGTGGTTCCGACGCGACGGCGTGCTGGCACTCCTGCCCCTCCCCGGCGACCGCGCATCGATGGTGTGGTCTGCGCGGCAGGACCTGGCCGAGCACTTGCTAGCGCTCGGCCCCGCGGAGCTATGTGCCGAGGTCGAAACCGCCTCCCGCAGCGCATTGGGCAAGCTGGGTTTGATCACGTTACCCGCCGGGTTTGCGTTGCGCCTGATTCGGGTGCGCGACTGGACTGCCCCGCGCCTTGCACTGGTGGGGGACGCCGCGCATAATCTGCACCCGCTCGCGGGTCAGGGCGTTAACCTCGGCTTCCAGGATGCGCGCGAGCTGGCTTCCGTCCTCGCCGCGCGCGGCCAGGAGCGCGACGCCGGCAGCCGGGCGCTGCTGCGCCGTTACGAGAGGGCGAGAAAGGAAGACATCCTCGCCATGACCGCAGCCACCCACGGGCTGCAACGCTTGTTCAACAACTCGGTCGCCCCGCTGGTCTGGCTCCGCAATCTTGGCCTGAACCTCACCGACCGCCTGCTCCCGCTTAAGGCGTTGCTGGTCCGGCGGGCGCTGGGTTGAGGCTCGATCCACCACCACGCAAGGATTCTCATGCCGAAACGACTTGTCTCCCTGGCCGCCGTCTTGGTGCTGTTCGCCGCCGCCGCGTCGAATGCCGATGAGGCTAGCATCCGCAAAGGGGTGCAGGCCAAATTCCCGCAGGCCGATGTGCAGAGCGTGACCAAGCTGCCTTATCTCGGGCTGTACGAAGTGGTGATCAGCAACGAGATCGTCTACACCGACGAGAACTTCGAGTACATCATCTACGAAGGCAACATCATCGACACCAAGACCGATCGCAACCTCACCGCGGAGCGCAAGCGCAAGCTCGCCGATGATTCCCTTCAACGAGCTGCCGCTGGAGATGGCGTTCAAGAAGGTGAAGGGCAAGGGCGAGCGCAAGATGGCGGTGTTCTCCGACCCGGACTGCCCGTTCTGCAAGCGCATCGAGGGAGATCTGGCCAAGCTCGACAACGTCACGATCTACATGTTCCTGTTCCCGATCGATGGGCTGCACCCGCAGGCGAGCGACAAGGCCAAGCGCATCTGGTGCTCGCCGGACAAGGTCAAGGCCTGGGACGACTATCTGAACAAGGGGATCGCACCCACCGCCGCGCCTACCTGCGACAACCCGGTCGACAAGCTGGTCGAGTTCGGTTCCCGGCGCGGGATCAACGCCACGCCCACGCTGGTGTTCGCCAACGGCGACCGGGTACCCGGCGCTATCTCGGCAGCCCAGATCGAGAAGCTCTTGTCCAGCGCGAAGACCAACTGAGGCGCAGACGACCCTGGACTCGGAGCGTCTGACCTAGCGCGATGGCGAGGCGATCATGGGGCGCGATGACGCGCTGCGGTTCCTTCTAGCTCTGGCGCTTTCAAGTGCGCTGCACCTGTCGCTGATCTACGGGATCGCCGTAGGCCCATCGGAGTCCGTCCCCGCGCCGGTGATCGTGGCTCGGCTCGCGTCGGAGGCGTCACTGGCTGAACCGAGGGCTACGGGCGGTTCCCGCCGCCGCTCTGCCGTAGCTGAAGCTGCGTTCGCCCCGGCCGCTGACGAGCTCGTGTTGGCTGCGGTCGGCGATCCAGCGCCCGGTCCCGGGCGAGCAGCTGCAGCGCAAGCCCGCATCGACGACAGCCGCCTGCCCAGCGCAGAGGTGCCGCTGCTCGTCGATCCCGCATGGTACGAGGCCAAGGATCTCGATCTGTACCCTCGGCCGCTGGTGCCGGTGCAACCGGCGTACCCCGCGTCCGCCCCGGCCATGCTCGGCGAGGTGACGCTGCTGCTGCAGATCGACGAGTTCGGCGCGGTGCAGCAGCTGTCGGTGGTGACAGCCGACCCGGCCGGTTACTTCGAAGAGCCTGCATTGCTGGCATTCCAGACGGCGCGCTTTGAGCCTGCGCAACGCGAAGGCCGCCCGGTGCGCAGCCGTATCGTGGTCAAAGTGCGCTTCGCGCCGCAGGGTCCTTAGGGACTAGGAGAACCTGGGCTGCGCGGGAAACCATTGGGCAGCAGCACCCACATGCGTCCACTCTGGCGCATGCGGCCGGCTTGTGCTGCAGCATCGTCGCCGCTGCCCCAAAAGAAATCGGCACGCACCGCACCTTTGATCGCCCCACCGGTGTCCTGCGCCACCATGAGCCGGTTGAGCGGCAGGGTGGAGTTGGGCCAGGTTGTGCCCAGGAACACCGGGGCGCCGAGCGGAACCACACGTGGATCGACCGCCAAGCTGCGCCCGGCGCTGAGCGGCACGCCCAGCGCCCCGGGAGGACCGCTCGCATCGACCGGCAGCTCGCGGAAGAATACGTAGCTCGCATTAGCGTTGAGCAGCTCCGGCAGCTTGTCGGGGTTGCGCATGCCCCAGGCCTTGATCCCCTGCATGGAAGCCTGATCCAGCGTCAGCTCTCCGCGCTCGACCAGCAGCCGCCCCACGGATCGATACGGGTAGCCGTTTTGCTCCGCATAGCTCAGGCGCACAACCTCGCCACCGTCGAGGGCCACTCTCCCCGAACCCTGGATCTGCAGGAAGAACAGGTCCACGGCGTCGTCCACCCACAGGATCTCGCGGCCCGCGGCGCCGCTCTTTCCAGCCTCGATGTCGGCGCGGCTGTAGTAGGGCACGACGCGGCGACCGTCGACGCGGCCGCGCAGGCGCAGGTTTTTGAGATCCGGATAGACCTCGCCCAGGTCCACCACCAGCAAGTCGTCGGGCACGCCCAACACCGGGTAGCGATATTGGGGGCTCGGCTTACGGCTGCCGTGCAACAGCGGTTCGTAGTAGCCGGTGATCGTGCCCTCAGCCGTGCCGTCGGGGTTGACGATTGCATAAACGGTGAAGCCCGCCTCGAAGAACCGGCGCAGGCTGGCATCGTCACGACCGGTGTCAGCGGCGTCCGCGCATGCCTTTTGCCATTCAGGCTTATTCTTGAGCGCTGTACACCCGTGCAGAAAGGTCGCGAACGCGTCCAAAGCGGAATCCTCGGTCCAACCGGGCAGATCGTTCCACGCGGCCGGTCTCAGATTGTTGGCCAGCGAAATGGGCGGTGGCGTCGGCGGGAGAGCGGCTGGTGGGGACGCAGGAGGCTGCGGGCAGGCCGCAGCGGGCGCTCGTGGCGGCGCCTTGTTGGGTACACCTGCGCAGGCTGCCAGCGCAAGGCAAATCAGGGCAACACCGCTGGGTACAGTCCTCATACAATCAAGTCGGGCGCGACGGGCCGCGAGTATAGCAAACGCCGCTAGGGAAGCTCTGATCCATTCTCGCGATGCGCGTTGCGTCAAGTGCGGATGGATGCAAGGCGCCGCTCCTTATCGTGGCTCAACACGTCCGCACAATGCGACACGCACAAACATGATCTGGTTCCTGATCGAGGCGGGTGTCGCCCTGCTGTTGCTGATCTTTATCGTGTGGTGGACCTGCCCAGGCGCAAGGGCGGGAAAGACCGCAATGGACCCGAGGCGGGCGCATGATCCCACGGGTTGGCGGGGACGGATGGGTGTTTTCAGCGCGCCGCTCGTCTCGCGCGCCGACCGCCCGGGTCAGTGCAGGACGCGAGGAATACTGAGCGTGAACTCGGGGATGGGCGCGTCGAACGAAGTGCCGTCCTCCGCGACCATCTGGTAGCTTCCACGCATGGTCCCTACCGGCGTCGCGATCGCGGTGCCGCTGGTGTATTCGAAGCTTTCCTGTGGTTGCAGCGTCGGCTGCTCGCCGACCACACCCATGCCGCGCACTTCCTGCACGCGGTTGTCGGAGTCGGTGATGATCCAGTGGCGGCTGATCAGGCGGGCGGCGACCGTGCCGGTGTTGGTTATGGTGATCGTATAGGCGAACACAAACCGTCCGCCGTCCTCGTCCGACTGCTCGGGAACATAGGTCGAGCGCGCTCGCACCGTGATCTGGTATTGCTTGGTTTCCATCAAGGCATTGCACACGATTTCGCGCGCCCTGGCAAGGCGCGTGGGCGCAGCGCGTTGAGGATTGCGGATACAATCTGCCCTTCGCGTGCCCGTCCCGCCCGTCCATGTCGAAACAGCGCATCTTCCGCATCGCCGCCAGCATTCTTTCGGCCGACTTCGCCCGCCTCGGCGAGGAAGTGGATCGGGTCATCGCAGCCGGCGCCGACCTCGTGCATTTCGACGTGATGGACAACCACTACGTCCCCAACCTCACGATCGGGCCGATGGTGTGCAAGGCGCTGCGTCCCCGCACTAGCGCGCTCATCGACGTGCACCTGATGGTGAAACCCGTAGACCGCATCGTGCCGGATTTCGCCGAGGCGGGCGCCGACCTCATCAGTTTCCACCCGGAAGCCTCGGAACACGTGGACCGCACCATCCGTCTGATCAAGGAGTCCGGATGCCGCGCTGGGTTGGTGTTGAACCCAGCGACACCGCTCGCGTGTCTAGACCACGTGTTGACCGAGCTGGACTTGGTGCTGATCATGTCGGTCAACCCCGGGTTCGGCGGCCAGAAGTTCATCCCCTACGCGCTGGACAAGCTGCGCGCTGTGCGCAGCCGCATCGACCAGCTGGAGCGCGACATCTGGCTGGAGGTAGACGGCGGAGTGAAGGTGGAGAACATCGCGTCGGTGGCACGCGCCGGCGCTGATACCTTCGTGTCCGGCTCGGGGATCTTCGCTACGCCCGATTACGCCGAAACCATCGTCGCCATGCGCACCGAGCTGGCGAAGCTCTGAGGCGGCTGCATGCAGTTCCCCGTGGCGGTCAAAGCGGCCGCCTTCGATCTGGACGGCACGCTGCTGGATACGCTACCCGACATCGCCGAGGCCGCGCAGCGCATGCTGGCCGACCTCGGCCGACCGGCGACGGGAGCAGAGAGTATCCAGCGCTATATCGGCGGCGGCATACCGCGGCTGACTAAGCGGCTGCTCACGGGGCAGATGGATGGTGAGCCGGCCGCCACCGAGCTCGAGCGTGCGCTTGATCTGTTCGAGCGCCACTATCGGGACACGCTGACGCTGCGCACACGGCCGTTCCCCGGAGTCGAGGAAGGGCTTCGCCGGTTTGCGCGCGCGGGCCTGAAGCTCGCCTGCGTCACCAACAAAGCCGAATCCTTCACGCTGCCTCTTCTGGAAGCCACCGGCTTGCGCGGGTTCTTCGACTTGGTGGTGGCCGGCGACACCCTGCCAAGCCAAAAGCCCCATCCGCTGCCGCTGCTGTATTGCGCACAGCAGTTCGGCGCTCGGCCCTGCGAGCTGCTGGTCATTGGCGACTCCGCCAACGACACGCTGGCTGCGCGGGCCGCCGGCTGCCCGGCGTTCTGTGTCCCGTATGGCTACAGCGCCGAGGACGTGCGTGAACTGGACTGCGATGCTATAGTGGGCGACCTCGTCGAGGCCGCAAGGTTGGTTACTCTTATCCGGTCGTGATCCGCGAAACTGTGAACACGGGACAGATCTGGTTGCTCGCAGCGGGCAGCTGGCGCTACTGGCGCCCGCTACCTTTTGCTGTGCGCGCAATCGAGCTTTAAGTTTTTCCCGTTTCAGCAGTATTCGTTTCACCAGTATTCGCGGAGTCGTCATGACCGAGTCTGAATTCAGGCAGCTCGCCGCCAAGGGGTTCAATCGCATCCCTTTGGTCCTGGAAACCTTCGCCGACCTCGATACGCCGCTGTCGGTCTACCTCAAGCTCGCCAACCGCCCCTGGTCGTATCTGCTCGAATCGGTGCAGGGCGGCGAGCGCTTCGGGCGCTATTCGTTCATCGGGCTTCCCGCCGAGACGCGCTTCGAGGTTCGCGGCCACCACTGCGCCGAGTACCGCCACGACCGGCTCCTGCAGGCCTCGGAGCACAAAGACCCGCTGGATTTCGTGCGAGCGTGCCAGGCCCGTTTCAAGGCCGCGCTGCGTCTGGGGTTGCCGCGCTTCTGCGGCGGATTGGTCGGGTTCTTCGGTTACGACACGGTGCGCTACATCGAAGGGAAGCTCGCGCGCACCTCAAAACCGGACAGCCTCGAGACCCCGGACATCCTGCTGCTGCTATCCGAGCAGCTGGCCGTGGTCGACAATCTGTCGGGCAAGCTGTTTCTCATCGTGTATGCCGACCCGCGCGAGCCCGGCGCTTACGACAAAGGCAAGGCGCGTCTGGCGGAGCTGGCCGCGAAGCTGCGTCAAAGCGTGCCGGTGCCGGATGAGAAGCCGACCGAGCCCGGTGTCGTCCAGCACGAGTTCAGCGAGGACGCGTTCATGGAGGCGGTGGAGCGCGCCAAGCGCTACATCTTCGACGGCGACATCATGCAGGTGGTGCTGTCGCAGCGTATCAGCCATGCCTATACGGCATCGCCGCTGTCGCTGTACCGGGCACTGCGCGCACTCAATCCATCGCCCTACATGTTCTATTTCGACATGGGCGCATTCCACGTGGTGGGTGCCTCGCCCGAGATCCTGGTGCGGCTGGAGGGCGACACTGTCACCCTGCGCCCGATCGCGGGCACTCGCCCCCGCGGCGCGACCCGCGACGAGGACCTGGCCTACGAGAAGGAGCTGCTGTCGGACCCCAAAGAGCGAGCCGAGCACGTCATGCTCATGGATCTCGGTCGCAACGACGTGGGACGCGTGGCCAAGGTCGGCAGCGTGCGCGTGACCGAGAACATGGTGGTCGAGCGCTATTCGCACGTCATGCACATCGTGTCCAACGTGGAGGGCAAACTCAGACCAGGGCTGGACGCCTTGTCGGTGCTGCGCGCGTCCTTCCCCGCGGGCACGGTCACAGGCGCCCCCAAGGTCCGGGCCATGGAGATCATCGACGAGATGGAGCCTACCAAGCGCGGGATCTATGCCGGCGCCGCTGGCTACGTCGGGTTCAACGGCGACATGGATCTGGCCATCGCCATCCGCACGGCGGTGATCAAGGGCAATCGGTTGTACGTGCAGGCCGGCGCCGGCATCGTCGCCGATTCGGTACCGAGCAACGAGTGGACCGAGACGCAGAACAAGGCGCGCGCCGTGCTGCGCGCGGCCGAGATGGCGCAGGCCGGGCTGACTGCGTCGGCCGGCCGGGAGGTGTGACATGCTGCTGATGATCGACAACTACGATTCGTTCACCTACAACCTGGTGCAGTACTTCGGCGAGCTGAAGCAAGAGGTGGTGGTGTTCCGCAATGACGAGGTGTCGTTGGACGAGATCGCCGCGCTCCGGCCCGCCCAGATCGTGATTTCGCCGGGGCCGTGCACCCCGAACGAGGCGGGGATCTCGGTTCCCCTGATCAGGCGCTTTGCCGGCGAGATCCCGATCCTCGGCGTCTGCCTCGGTCATCAGAGCATCGGGCAGGCGTTCGGCGGCAGGATCGTACACGCCAGGCAGGTGATGCACGGGAAGGTCTCGACTCATCCATCACGGCGGTCGGGGCGTATTCCAGGGACTGCGCGAGCCGTTCGAGGCCACGCGCTATCACTCGTTGGTCATCGAGCGCGACTCGCTGCCCGCAGTGCTGGAGGTCACCGCGTGGACCGACGACGGCGAGATCATGGGGGTCCAGCACAAGAGCCTGCCCGTACAGGGCGTCCAGTTCCACCCCGAGTCGATCCTGACTCAGTTCGGCCACGAGCTGCTGCGCAATTTCGTGAGCGCTCATTGATGCGGAGCATCGAGGTGGGGGAGGATGCATGACGCCACAGGAAGCGCTGGTGCGCGTGATCGAGCACCGGGAGATCTTCCACGAGGAGATGCTCTCGCTGATGCGGCAGATCATGAGCGGCGAGGTCTCGCCGACGCTGATCTCCGCCATCACCATCGGGCTGCGGGTGAAGAAGGAGACGATCGGCGAGATCGCCGCCGCGGCGCAGGTGATGCGCGAGTTCGCGACCAAGGTCGAAGTCCCCGACCACGTGCATCTGCTGGACACCTGCGGTACCGGCGGGGACAGCGCCCACACCTTCAACATTTCCACGGCGGCGGCGCTCGTCGCCGCCGCGGCTGGCGCCAAAGTAGCCAAGCACGGCGGTCGTTCGGTCTCCAGCAAGTCGGGCAGCGCCGACGTGCTGGAGGCGCTGGGCGTGAACATCGCGCTCACCCCGGACCAAGTCGCCCGCTCGATCACCGAAGTAGGCGTGGGCTTCATGTTCGCCCCCAGCCACCATACGGCGATGAAGTACGCGGCGCCGGTCCGGCGCGAGCTCGGTGTGCGCACGATCTTCAACATCCTCGGGCCGCTGACCAATCCGGCCGGCGCGCGCAACCAGATCATGGGCGTCTTCCATCCCGATCTGGTCGGCATTCAGGCGCGCGTCCTGCAGCGGCTGGGGAGCCGCCATGTCATGGTCGTGTACGGCCTGGAAGGGTTGGACGAGATCTCCATCGGCGGCGAGACCATGGTGGCCGAGCTCAAGGACGGAGAGGTCCGCGAGTACAGGATCCATCCGAGCCAGTTCGGCATCCGCAGTGAGCGCGCTGCAGCACATCCAGGTGGCCGACGGCGCGCGATCGCGGGATCTGCTGATGGCGGCCTTACGCAACGAGCAGGGCCCTGCCCGCGATGTCGTGGCTGCGAACGCGGGCGCGGCGATCTATGTTTGCGGACTGACGGATTCGCTCGAGTCCGGGGTCGAGAAGGCCCGCGGCGTGCTCGCGAGCGGCGCTGCACGCCGTAAGCTCGACGAGCTGGTCGAATTCTCCAGCCGGTTCAAGACAGCAAGCCAGTAATGAAGCGGGCTGCAACTCAGCCGGACATCCTGGAGCGGATTCTGGCGGTCAAGCGCGAGGAGGTCGCCGCCGCCGCCCGCGCCAAACCCCTGGAGGCGATTCGGCGCGAGGCCCAGGCCGCCCCGCCACCGAGGGACTTCGCCGGCGCGCTGAGAGCGAAGATCGAGGCGGGCAACCCGGGGTGATCGCCGAGATCAAGAAGGCCAGCCCCAGCAAAGGCGTGCTCCGGGAGGAATTTCGCCCGGCGGAGATCGCTGCAAGCTACGCGCGACACGGTGCTGCCTGTCTGTCAGTGCTCACCGATGTTCAATTCTTTCAGGGCCGGCCGGAGCATCTGGGGCAGGCCCGCCTGGCCAGCGGCCTGCCCGCACTGCGCAAGGATTTCCTCACGGAGCCCTACCAGGTCTACGAAGCCCGCGTCCTCGGGGCGGACTGCGTCCTGCTCATCGCAGCCGCGCTGGATGTGGCGCAGATGCTGGAGCTGGAAGCGATCAGCGCGACGCTGGGGATGGCTGTCCTGGTGGAGGTGCACGACGCGGCCGAGCTCGACTCGGCGCTTAGCGTTGCGGACCCCGCTTCTCGGAATCAATAACCGGGACCTGCGGACCTTCGAAACCCGTCTCGAAACCACGCTGGATCTGCTGAAACGCATTCCGGGCGGCCGGCTGGTGATTACCGAATCGGGGATCTCGAGCCCGGAGCATGTCGCTCTGATGCGACAGCATGGAGTCAACGGCTTTCTAGTCGGCGAAGCATTCATGCGTGCTTCTGATCCAGGTGTTGAGCTGGCACGCTTGTTCGAGATCTGAAACAATTGCTGTTGCAAGAAAACAACACATCGCTCGCAAAATACTTAATCTACGGGCAATTCGTTGCCGATAAGTGTTGCACTTTGGCAGAATCACCTCACCTCCCCCGCGCGAGCGGGAGCAGGCAACGGAAGCGGGCGAAACTGGAGGGAGAGTCGCCAAAGCCCGCATCTAGACCAGAATTTCGCAAGCCTCACTCAAGGAGATGGTATGAAGAAAACTCTGATCGCTCTGGCCGTCGGCTCCGCCTTCGCGGCGTCTGCGGCTTACGCGGACGTGACCATCAGCGGCAGCATCAACGCCGGCCCGGCGTTGGTCAACCAGAAGGGCGGAAGCAACGGTGCGATCGAACACCATCGTCGGCGCCACCGTGCCCGGGCAAAACTTCACGGTCGAGCCGACGGCGCGACCAGCGTGACGACCAACGGTAACGGCGGCACCGGCAGCAACTGGGGCATCAACACCAACTACTCCAACATCACCATCGCTTCGCTGGAAGACCTGGGCGGCGGCCTGAAGCTGGACTTCGCCTATCAGCTGACGGCTAATTTCCAGATCGGCCACCAACGCAGCGACCAACCGCAACAGCCACATCGGCCTGGTGGGCGACAGCTGGGGCGGCGTGTGGTACGGCACGAATGAAATGTTGTACGAGGCCTACTACTACACGGTAGACCCGTTGGACGGCGCGGCCGGGCATGGGCGGCAACCTGCAGATGATGGGCACGCCGGGTTTCGGCGACGTGTTCGACACCGCAAACAACCCGAGCCAACTGCGTGAACGCGAACGGCGGTGTCGGTTGCGCCGACTTCTATCGCCGCGACTCGCAGGCGATCTGGTACAACAGCCCGAACTTCAACGGCTTCACGTTCGGTGTCTATACCACGCTGCCGGCCTTCAAGACCAACGCCAACCCGGCGACCGGCGCCCCCGGGATCAGCCCCAAGCTCTGGGGTGCTGGCGTGAAGTACGTCGGCACGTCGCTGCCGATCCAGGCCTGGGCCGCGTATGAAGACCACAACGATATGTTCGGCCTGGCCGCAATCAACCCGCAGGGTGGTGCGGTCGCAAACGGTGCTGCTGGTTCCTCGACGAGCAGCAGCGACAAGGGCGTCCAGTTCGGCATGGGCTACACCTTCGGCGACGTCTTTATCTTCGCCAACTTCGAGCAGGTTGCAGTACAAGACCGACGGAACCTTCGCGGGCGGAGCAGTCGCCGGCCAGGCGAGTACAAGCGCAACGCGTACGGGATCGGCGTGAAGTGGAACCTCTCCACCGGCTACGTGGGCGGCCAGTTCATCAAGGCCAACAGCGGCGACTGCTCGCTCCCGGGCCAGGGCTGCAGTGCAACCGACACCGGAGGCTGGATGGTCGGCGCGGGCTACTACCACACCATGTCCAAGCAGACCCAGGCGTACGTGGTGTTGGACTACCAGAAGAACCAACAGCTGCAGTACTACACCACCGCCGGTGGCGTGGGTGCGCCGCTGAGCTATGGTTCCAACATCTATGGCCTGACGGTCGGCCTGAAGCACAGCTTCTAACAACAACGAAAGCTTAAGATCTCACTCAAGCGGGCGCCGAAAGGCGCCCGCTTTTTTTGTGACCACGGCCGACGCGCGGTTCGTTGGCGATGCGCCGACGGAGCCACGTAGCCGGGATGAAGCGCAGCGCAAACCCAGGGTCACGCACGGCCATCGGCCCAACGCAGCAGACCAAGCTTTCGCGGTTGAGCTCTCCAACTACGCGCGCAGCTTCTCGAGTTGCCCGCGCAACTGGTTCAAGGTGGCCTCGAACGAGGCGAGGCGCTCCCTTTCCTGCGCGACGACCGCTGCGGGTGCGCGCTCGACGAAGCCGGGGTTGCCGAGCTTGGTGCGGGCTTTCGCGACCTCGCCCGCGATCCTCGCGCTTTCCTTTTCCAGACGCGCAAGCTCCTCAGTGACATCGACCTTGATGTGCAGCATCAATCGGCTGTCGCCGACCATCGCCGTCGGCGCCTCGGTGTCCGGCAGCGCGTCCACGACGGTCGCTTCGGATAACCGCGCCAGCGCCCGCATGTAGGGGAAAAACAGGCCGAGGCGCGCGGGATCACCGACCGCAAGCAACGGAATGCGCTGCCCCGGCGGCAGGTTCATCTGGCCGCGCAGGTTGCGGCATGCATCGGTGAGCCGCTTGAGCTCGGCGACCTCGGCCTCGGCGATGCGGTCGATCTTCTCCACCTGCGCTTGTGGATAGGGCGCAAGCATCACGCTTTCCCCGGCCTTGCCCGCCAGCGGCGCCGTCTTCTGCCACAGCTCCTCGGTGATGAAGGGGATGAACGGATGCGCGAGCCGCAGGATGGCCTCGAGCACCCGCACCAGCGTGCGGCGGGTGCCGCGTTGCTGCGCCTCGGATCCGGATTGGAGTTGGACCTTGGCCAGCTCGAGATACCAGTCGCAGTACTCGTCCCACACCAGCTCATAGATGGCGCGCGCCGCGAGGTCGAAGCGGTAGTCACGGAAACCCGACTCCACCGCCGCCTCGGCTGTCTGCAGGCGGCTCACGATCCAGCGGTCGACGAAAGACAGCTCGACGGGTAACGAGTCGTCGATGCCACAGTCTTTGCCGTCGGTATTCATCAGCACGAAGCGCGCGGCGTTCCACAGCTTGTTGCAGAAGTTGCGGTAGCCCTCGCAACGGTTGAGGTCGAAATTGAGAGTGCGCGCGAAGGTCGCCAGCGACGCGAAGGTGAAACGCAGAGCGTCGGCGCCGAACGCCGGGATCCCGTTGGGGTAGTTCTTTCGCACGTACTGCTCGATCCTCTCGCGATGATCGGCGCGCAGCAGACCTACAGTCGACTTGGCCAGCAGGTCAGCGAGCGAGACGCCGTCGATCAGATCGAGCGGGTCGAGCGTGTTGCCCCTCGACTTCGACATCTTCTGGCCGTCGGCGTCGCGCACCAAAGCGTTGATGTAGACGTGGCGAAACGGTACCTTGCCCGTGAAGTGCAGCGTCATCATGATCATCCGCGCGACCCAGAAGAAGATGATGTCGAAGCCAGTCACCAGCACCGAGGAAGGCAGGAACAACTCGAGATCGGGCGTGTCATCTGGCCAGCCGAGTGAGGTGAACGGCACCAAAGCCGCGGAGAACCAGGTATCCAGCACGTCCTCGTCGCGCTGGAGCCGGCCTCTATAGCCCTTGGCGGCAGCCTGCCGCTGTGCGTCCTCCTCGGTGCGGGCGACGTAGATGTTGCCGGCATCGTCGTACCACGCCGGGATCTGGTGCCCCCACCACAGCTGTCGCGAGATGCACCAATCCTGAATGTTCTCGAGCCAATGGTTGTAGGTGGAGGCCCAGTGCTCGGGAAAAAACCTCACGTTGCCCGCGGCAACGGCGTCGAGCCCGCGCCGGGCCAGGCCCTCCATCGCGACGAACCACTGGTCGGTCAGCATCGGCTCGACGATCACGCCGGTGCGCCCCGAACGCGGCACTTTCAGCTTGTGCGGCTTCGCGGAGACCAGCAGCCCTTGCACTTCCAGGTCAGCCACCACGCGCTTGCGGGCCTCGAATCGGTCTAGGCCTTGGTATTTCTTTGGTAAGAGATCGACCGTAGCACGCCCGGCAACACCTTCGCGCGTGAGTGCCGTGACTCCATGCTGATCGGGAGCCGCCCGGAAAGAGGGGTCGAAATCGTCGAGCGGGCTACTCTTGAGCTTACCTTCGAGGGTGAAAATGGAGATCAGGCCGTTAGTAGGTAGCCCAACAAACACTCCACTTGGGGCGTGCCGTTCCCAAACCCGGTAGTCGTTGAAGTCGTGCGCCGGGGTAATCTTGACGCAGCCGGTGCCGAACTCCGGGTCGACGTAATCGTCAGCGATCACTGGGATGCTGCGCCCGGTGAGCGGCAGCACGACCCGCTTGCCGATCAGCGCCCGGTAACGCTCGTCGCGCGGGTTCACGGCTACGGCGACGTCGCCCAGCATCGTTTCCGGTCGCGTGGTCGCTACCACCACGCTTCCCGTGCCGTCATCCAGCGGGTAGCGAATCTCCCAGAGCGTGCCGTTTTCCTCCTCGCTGTCCACCTCGAGGTCGGACACCGCGGTGCCCAGCACGGGGTCCCAGTTGACCAGCCGTTTGCCGCGATAGATCAAGCCCTGCTGGTGGAGCCGCACGAACACCTCGACGACTGCGCGCGACATGCGGGCGTCCATCGTGAAGTAGCCCGCCTTTTGTCCTTCCGTGTCGGCGTAGCTCCAGTTGGCGGAAGCCCCCAGGCGGCGCATCTGGCGCGTGATCGTCGAGCCCGACTCCTGCTTCCAGGCCCACGCCCGTTGCACGAACTTCTCCCGGCCGAGATCGCGCCGCCTCACACCCTCGGCCTCGAGCTGGCGCTCCACCACGATTTGCGTGGCGATCCCGGCGTGGTCGGTGCCGACAACCCAGTTGGTGTTGAAGCCGCGCATGCGGTGGTAGCGGATCAGCGCGTCCATCAGCGTCTGCTGGAAGGCGTGACCCATGTGCAGCGTCCCGGTCACGTTGGGCGGCGGCAGCTGGATGCAATAGGCGGGGCGACCCGGGTCGACCGCGGCGTTGAAGTAGCCGCGTGACTCCCACAGCGGATACCAGCGGCCCTCGATGTCGCGGGGCTCGAAGCTCTTGGGGAGTTCCATGCAGGGCCAGCGGCGATGCAAAAGGGGCGGATTATAGCTCAGCGATCTGTGCTGTCGCGCTTTGCCGGGCCACCGAGCAGCGCCTCCAGCGACTCGAGACCGAACACCTGCTCCACCGACTCACGCACCACGATCGGCAGCACGGCGCGCAGTTCCTGCGCTGCACGCGTGAATGCGGGATGGACCGCAACCGCTCCCAGGCGTCGATCGTCGGCGAGCGCCGCGTCCAGCTCGTGGTCCAGGCGCTGCCGCAACCGCAGATACAACGCCACTTGAAGCTGCCGCCGCTTCTCAGCCATCAGGCGGGGCACACCATCGGCCGCCGGCGCTCCGGGATCGATCGTATCCTCCAAAACCGGGATATCCGCGCCCGCCGCCGGCGTTTCCTCAACCGGCTCGGTGAGCAGCGGCGCGCCCTCGGCGGGGCGCCGCGCGCTGCGTCCCTGATGCTTCTGGATCAACGAGTCGAGCTTGCCGAACAGATCATCGGCATCGGCCTGCTCGTCCGTGCCGGAGGCTGAGCGCTTTGGATCGTCGATCATGGAGGGAATGTCCGGCCGAATCTGCACATCAACTGGCCAAATCGTGGGTGCGGATGTCGTAGCCTCGATCGCGATAGAAGCGGAAGCGAGTTCGCGCCAAGTCGCGTTCCGCCGCGTCCAGCCCGACGATCTCGATCACCCGCTCGAAGCGGCTGAATACAGCTGGGCACTCCGGGCATAGATTCACCAGCACCTGCTCGTGGACGATCGGGTCGGGCAGGTGGTCCAAGATGATCGGGGTGACCGGCGCAAGGCGGTGCGCAGCGCGGCAGTGGGGCAAGAAGCCGATGGCCGGCTGACTCCAGAGCATTTTGTCGACCCGCTCCGTGGTCTGTGCGTCCGGCGTGAGGATCATCACGCGCATGTCCTTGGCCAGCGCCTTCGCCGCTAGCGTGCATAGTGTGTGCAGCGTGCTCTCGACATGTACGTAGAAGTCGATCTGAGTCATGTTGCCTGACGGCGTTCTGCGCGGCGGATCAAGAACGTCGTCAGCAACGGCACCGGCCGTCCGGTTGAGCCCTTGTCCTTGCCAGATCGCCATGCCGTGCCCGCGATGTCCAGGTGAGCCCACTTGAACTTCTTGGCGAAGCGCGACAGGAAACAGGCGGCGGTCACACTGCCCGCGGGCCGGCCGCCGATGTTGGCCATGTCCGCGAACGGGCTCTTGATCTGCTCCTGATAGTCGTCCCACAGCGGCATGTGCCACGCCCGGTCCCAGGCCTGCTGACCGGCTTCGAGCAGTTCGCCCGCCAGTCCGTCGTCGTTTGCGTACAGGCCCGATGCGACGTGTCCCAGCGCGACCACGCATGCGCCGGTCAGCGTCGCGATATCTATCACCGCCAACGGATCGAACCGCTCGGCGTAGGTCAGCGCATCGCACAGGATCAAGCGGCCTTCGGCGTCGGTGTTCAGGATCTCGACCGTCTGTCCGGACATGCTGGTGACGATGTCGCCGGGTTTGCTCGCGTGACCGCCCGGCATGTTCTCGCAGCTGGGGATGATGCCCACGACGTTGACGGGCAGCCGCATTTGCGCCACGGCCTTGATGGTTCCGAGCACGGCTCCGGCGCCGGACATGTCGTACTTCATCTCGTCCATCTCGCCGGAGGGTTTGAGCGAGATCCCGCCGGTGTCGAAGGTGATGCCCTTGCCGACCAGCGCTACCGGCTTCTGCTTCTTCGGGCTGCCGTGATACTCGAGGACGATCAGCTTGGCAGGTTCGTGCGATGCCTTGGTGACGGACAACAGCGCGCCCATGCCGAGTTTCTGCATGTCCTTTTGTTCCAGGATCCGGCAGGGCAGCTTGTATTGCTTGGCCAGCTCCTGCGCCTGCCGCGCGAGGTAGGACGGCGTGCACATGTTGCTGGGCAGATTGCCCAGGTCCTTGGCGAGGCTCATGCCCTGCGCCAACGCCGCGCCGCGCTGAAGCGACCGCGTGACTTCGGCGGATGGTTTGTCCATCAAGCCGAGAGCGAGCTTGACTCGCTGCCGCTGCTGGTCCTGCTTGCTCTTGAGCCGGTCGAAGCGGTACATGCCATCCGCCGCGACTACCGCCAGCTGCATGGCGTTCCAAGCCCGATCGTGACCGTCGACCAGCAGCTCGGCCAGGTACAACACGGCATCCGATGCGCCGCTTTCGCTCAGTGCCCGAACCGCTGCACGGACCGCCTCACGAAATGCCTTCGGGCCGAACTCCTCTTCCTTTCCCAAGCCCACAAGCAGAACGCGCTCGGCCGTCACGCCGGGCACGTTGTGCAGCCAGAGCGTCGAGCCGAGCTTGCCGTCCAGGTCGCCGCGGCGCAGGATGGAAGCGAGATAGCCGTTGCTGGCGCGATCGAGAGCCTGCACCGCGTCGGTCAACCGACGCACGTCGAACACACCCGCCACGACGCATCCGCTCTTCTGCTTTTCCGGGCGTCCTGCTTTTATGCTAAATTCCAACTGGAGCTCCTCTTTTAATCAATGAATTTAATCCCTTAAAGAGCGGCAATTATCACGTCACGGCTCCCGAAAAGTCAAAGCGTCCTGGTGCGCGGACGCTGCTGGCCATGATCTTCTGGCGTTCCACGCTGCGTGAGTTCACCGCCGCCGGCATCGCGGTGTTCCTCGTTCTGCTGGTCATCATGTTCACGACCCAATTGATCCGGTTCCTGGGGTTCGCCTCGAGCGGCCGGATCCCGGCCGACGCGGTGCTCATCCTGCTCGGTTTCTCCGTGTTGGGCTATCTTCCGGTGCTGTTGTCGGGCACGCTGTTCGGCTCCGTGCTGCTCACCGTCACGCGCGTGTACCGGGATTCCGAGATGGTGGTGTGGCAGAGCTCTGGCGTCGGGCTGCTCGCCTTCTTCAAGCCCGTGCTGGCCTATGCGACCCCCATCGTGTTGCTCGTCGCAGTGTTCAGCTTCAACCTCATGCCTTGGGCCATCGGCAAACTCGAGGAGTACCGCCATCAACTGGAGAACCGGGACGACGTAACGGCGGTGCCCCCCGGGGTGTTCAAGGAGTCGAAAAGCGGCGACCGCGTGTTCTTCGTCGAGAAGGTCAGCTCCGACCTGAGTCAGGTGGCCAACATCTTCGTGTACTCGGAGCAAAACGAGCGGCAGTGGGTGATGGTGGCTAAGCGCGGTTACACCGAGTTGGCCGACAACGGAGACCGCTACATCGTGGCGCTCAATGGCCGGCGGTATCAGGGAACCCCCGGCCAGGCGGACTACCGGATCGAGAACTTCGAGCGTTACTCCATGCGCATCCAGCAAAATGAGAGGACGACGGCGTTCTTTCCAACTCAGAAGTCGCTGCCCACGCGCCAGCTGTTAGAAGATCCCACACGGCTCAACCTGTCCGAGCTGACCTGGCGCGTTGCCCTGCCGGTGTCGGCGTTGATCCTGGCGTTGCTGGCGCTGCCGCTGTCCGTGGTCAACCCCCGCAGCGGGCGTGTCGCCAACGTCATGACGGCGTTGTTCCTGTTCTTCTTGTATATCAACCTCATCAACATTTTCCAGGCCTGGGTTGCGAAGGGCAGCGTGAACCCCTGGGTCGGTATGGTGAGCGTCCATTTAGCGATGGTCCTCGTGCTAGTCCTGCTGTTGTATCGCCGCATGTACGGCTTCCGCTTTCAGTTTCTGCGCCGCGGATGAAAATCCTGCGCCGCTATCTTTCCCGCCAGATCGTGGGCGGCATCCTGTTGGTGCTCACCGCCCTGATCATGCTTTTTTCTTTCTTCGATCTGATCTACGAGCTGAGGGACGTCGGCACAGAAGGCTACCGCCTGTACGCGGCGTTGACCTATGTAGCGCTCAGCATCCCGGGGCATCTGTACGAGCTGCTGCCGGTGGCGGCGCTGATCGGAACGCTGTTCGCTCTGGCGCAGCTGGTCATCCACTCCGAGTACGCGGTGATGCGGACCTCGGGTGTGTCGATCCTGAGCATGGCGGTTACGCTGCTGCGCACCGGCATGGTCTTCGCCGTGGCCACGTTCGTGACCGGTGAGTTCCTGGCGCCGATGTCCGAGGAGGCGGCCAAGAAGCTGCGCCTGGAGCAGACCAGCAGCGTGGTGGCCCAGGCGTTCCGCTCCGGCTTGTGGGTCAAGGACGAGGAGAGCTTCGTCAATGTGGCGCGCGTGCTGTACGACGCGACGCTGCAGGATGTGCGCATCTACGAGTTCGACGACCAGTATCGCCTGCGCACCATCAGCCAGGCGCGCGAGGGGAAATACGTGCGCTCCAACCTTTGGCGCTTGAGCGACGTAGTGCAGACCCGTTTCGAGGACACGCACACCTCAGTGGCGCGTACCGCTGCGCAGGACTGGCATTCAGTGCTCACGCCCAACGTGCTGAGCGTGTTGCTGGTGCCGCCCGAGAAGATGTCGCTGTGGACGCTGTATGCCTATGTTCGACACCTCCGCGAGAACCGGCAGGACTCCACGCGCTACGAGATCGCGCTGTGGAACAAGATCGTCTACCCGTTCGCGGTGCTGGTGATGATGGTGCTGGCACTGCCCTTTGCTTATTTGAACGTGCGCGAGGGGGGCGTGAGCGCGAAGATCTTCGCCGGCATCATGCTGGGCCTGGGCTTCCACCTCATCAGCCGGCTGTTCGGCCACCTGGGCCAGCTCGCAGCGTGGCCGCCCATCGTTGCGGGCCTTGTGCCGACCGCGGCGTTCCTGGCGCTTGCGATCTTCATGATCCGGCGCCTCGAGCGGCGTTGACACGACCACGGGTTGCCAGTTCGGGGTGGCAAGCGTTGTGGGGCAGGTGCCGTGTGGAACGGCGCCGTAACCTCACTGCTTGCAGGTGGCTTTCCTCAACCGGTGCGGTAGAGACGACTCCCGATCAGCCGGTCGTGCAGAAACTGGTGCTCCCGATCTACGAAGCCCCACCAGAACCCCGCTCCGAACAGAGACAAACTCCACACGGCGAGGGCAAAGCGCGCCACCGCCTCGCGTGGGGACAACGCAGACCCGTCCTGCCGCGCGACCCGGATGCGCCAGGTCTTCATGGCCAGCGTCTGCCCGCCACGGCGCCAGCAATACGCGAAGTAAGCGGCTAGCACGCCCAGGAGCCAGAGCTGAAACAGCGCGTGCAGCACCGGTGTGCGCACCGTATGTGTCATAGCTAGGAACAGGTAGGCGGCGATGAAGAGCACGGGCGTGAGCAGGATCGCCTCGTAGACTAAGCTTGCAAACCTCGGGAGCAGGCCTGCGAGGCGGGGCGGCGTGACGGCAGGGGCGGATCCTGTGTCCGTGGCGACGAGAGGGTCGGGGGACGCTCGCCCCGCTAATCTGGGGTCAGCGTTTTCCCGGGCTGGGGGGCGGGACGTACCGGATGAGCCTGACGAAGCGTTTTCTTCTCCTCCTCCGTCAGGCCTTCGTATTCCTTCCATTTGCGGTGGATCGCCTCCCGCTTTTCCGGAGGCATTTCCTTCAGCTTCTTGTAGCGGTCGCGCACTTGCGTGCGCTGCTCCGGGGTCATGCTGGCCCACTGCTTCATCCGCGACTGGAGCCGCTCCTGCTGCTGAGGCGTCATCTTGGGGTAGTGGCGAGCGATCCCGATCCACTTATGGCGTCGGGGGCCCTCGATCTTGGGCCACTCCTCAGCCAAGGGCGCTAGGATGCGTTGCTGCTCTGGTGTGAGCTGCCCCCACTCTGGCCCGGGCTCTTCCAAGGGGCTCTTGCCAGCATGGACGCCTGCCGGCAGGCACAAGAACAGCGACAGGCAGGCGACTACTAGTCTGCTGTGTGATGGTACAACCAAACCTCGAACCCCGTGTCCAGATATGCAGTCACCGGAAGTTCGTCCGACAGCACCTGTGCGTCGATTTCCGCATAGTCCGGTTGCGGTGACGGCTGCTGCTGCCAGAGAACCATGAGGGACAACCCCAGGATCAGTGCAAACAGGGGTACCAGAACACGGCGGTTGAGCAAGCGCGCGGAACCGGCCAGCCGAGGTTCCGACTCCCCAAGATGCGCGCGGGACAAAGCGGCGTCGCGCGCCAGCCGGAGGCGGTAAAGCGTGCTTGGCGGCAAGCCATCCAGGCCCTCGTCCAACTTGCGTGCGATATTCTCCGCGAAATCCTGTTCGTTCATAGCTCTATTCCTCTAGCCTTGAGGAATTGTGCCAATGTGTGAGCGGCTCGGGAGCAGTGAGTCTTTACACTGCCTTCCGAGCAACCCATCGCCGCGGCCGTTTCCTGTACGTCTAGATCCTCCCAGTAACGCAGGAGAAAAGCCTCGCGTTGACGTGCGGGCAGGCTCCTCAGGCCGTCCTCGATCAGCCCGATCACCTGCGAGCGCTCCAGCGCCTGGGTTGGTCCCGCAATCACGCCGGGGCCTTCACTAACTTCCAAAGTGTCCAGCGGGTCGTGGTCCTCTTCCTCTTGCTTTCCCTGCAGCGAGGACAGCAATATCGTCCATAGGGAGCGCACCCTCTGCCGGCGGTAGTAATCTCGGATGGTGTTCTGAAGTATGCGCTGGAACAGCAGCGGAAGCTCCGCTGCGGGCTTCGCCGCGTACTTCTCCGCCAGCCTGAGCATAGCGTCCTGCACCAGGTCGAGAGCCAAATGCTCGTCGCGGACAGCGAAAACCGCTTGTTTGAACGCGCGGCGCTCGACTTCTGCGAGGAAGGTCGCGAGCTCTTTGTCTGTCGCCAGAGGAAGTTGCCCTGTTGGTTCGCCGCGCGAGGATCGCGGCAGCTGGATGTTAGCAAATCGACCTCGCGAAGTGCAGTCCGCGCGGACTTGGGCTCAGCCCGGATGGGGTCGGTAACTTCCTGTAAGGGCGCGAGTTTGTTGAACCCCCTACGGCCGTTTACAATAACGACATCGTCTTGCCTGATCCCCGTGGACCTCACCCACCACTTCCTCATCGCCATGCCTAGCATGGTCGATACCAACTTTGCCAAGTCGCTCACCTACATCTGTGAGCACAACGAGCAGGGAGCGCTGGGCGTGGTGGTAAACCGGCCCATCGAGATGACGCTCAAGATGCTGTTCGAGCAGATCGACATTCCGCTGCGCGACGAGACCCGCAGCCGCCTGCCCGTGTACTTCGGTGGCCCGGTTCAGGTGGATCGCGGATTCGTTTTGCATCGACCACCTGGCGACTGGGAGTCGACCCTGTCAATCAACGCTCAGATCGGGCTGACCACCTCGCGCGACATCCTTCAGGCAGTGGGGGAGGGGCGCGGGCCGGAGCACCTGCTGGTTTCTCTGGGCTACGCTGGCTGGGCCCCCGGGCAGCTGGAACAGGAGCTGAGCCAGAACGCATGGCTCACGGTAGGCGCCGACCTGGACGTGATCTTCGAACTGCCGGCGGAGCAGCGCCTGTCCGCCGCCATGAGCCTGCTGGGGATCGACCTGGCCCGGCTATCCGATGACGTCGGTCATGCGTGAATTTGTCCCGAATCTCGAGCGCTGAGCGCCGAGTGAGGACCGCGCGCGCCGCCCAGCCTCGCCACTCGGCGCTCCGTAGCCGGGGTTCCGGGACTGTGCTGGCTTTCGACTTCGGGACGCGGCGCGTGGGAGTCGCGGTAGGCGAATTGACGCTGGGCATCGCTCATCCCCTCGAGACGATCAGCGCCGCGTCGGATCGGGCGCGCCTGGAGGAGGTCGGGCTGTTGATTCGGGAGTGGTCGCCGGTGCTGCTGGTGGTGGGTTTGCCGTCGCACATGGACCGCACCGAACACCCGCTCAGCGCGCGTTGCCGCCGCTTCGCCGCACAGCTCGAACGAGGCTTCGGGATCGAGACGCAGCTGGTGGACGAAAGGCTGACGTCCCACGCCGCTCGCCAGTCGCTGACCGCCGCCGGCGTACGCGGCCGGCGTCAGAAGGGACTGCTCGACCAGGTCGCCGCTGTGCATATCCTGCAAACCTTCTTCACAACGCGCGATGACGCTGCCTGACGCCGAGGGTTTGATTGCCAAACTGGCCGAGCAGATCCGGCGCGATGCCGGCCCCGGCACTGCGTTGGTAGGGATCTACACGGGCGGAGTGTGGATCGCGGAGCGCCTGCACCAGTTGCTCGGGCTGTCCACCCCCATGGGCACGATCGACGTCGCTTTCTATCGCGACGACTACAAGAGAACCGGACTGCGCGCCGGCGTGCGGCCATCGGATATTCCCTTTCAAGTCGAGGACGCCGACATCATCCTGGTGGACGACGTGCTTTATACCGGGCGCACGATCCGCGCGGCGCTGAACGAGATCTTCGATTACGGGCGCCCCACTTCCATCCGGCTCGCCGCTCTGGTCGATCGAGGTGGCCGACAACTTCCGATTTGCCCGCAATTCGTGGGTGCGGCGGTAGAGATCGAGCTCGACCAGACCATCGAACTGCGCCGCGACCAGGCCGGGCGCTTCAGCCTCGCCCTGCTAACGGGAGGTGCGTGAGAGGCCCATGAACGCGAACCTCCAGATCAGTGCCGAGGGCAAGCTCCAACACCTGCTCACGACCGAGGGTTTGCCTCCCGAGATCCTGCTGCAGATCCTGGACACCGCCCGCTCCTTCGTCTCGGTGACCGAGCGGGAAGTCAAGAAGGTGCCGCTGCTGCGCGGCAAGGCCATCTTCAACCTATTCTTCGAGCCGAGCACGCGCACCCGTACCACGTTCGAGATTGCCGCCAAGAGGCTATCGGCGGACGTCGTGAACCTCAACATCGCGACCTCCTCACAGACCAAGGGCGAGACGCTGCTGGATACAGTCGCCAATCTCACCGCGATGCACGCCGACATGTTCATCGTGCGTCACAGCGAAAGCGGGGCCGCGCACCTGATCGCGCGCAACGTCGGCCCCGACATCCACGTGATCAACGCGGGCGACGGGCGCCACGCCCATCCCACCCAGGCGCTGCTGGACATGTTCACCATCCGCCACTACAAAGGCGGGTTCAACAACCTGCGCGTGGCCATCGTCGGCGACATACTCCACTCGCGCGTCGCGCGCTCGGAGATCCATGCCCTCACGACCCTGGGTGTCGCCGAGGTGCGCGTGATCGGGCCGCGCACGCTGCTGCCGCGTCAGGTCCAGAACCTGGGCGTGCACGTGTTCCACGATATGGAAGCTGGCTTGAGGGACGTGGACGTGGTGATGATGCTGCGCCTACAGCACGAGCGCATGAACGGTGCGCTGCTGCCCAGCGCCGGCGAGTTCTTCAAATCCTATGGGCTGACGCCCGAGAAGCTCGCGCGTGCCAAGCCGGATGCCATCGTGATGCACCCCGGCCCGATGAATCGCGGCGTGGAAATCGATTCCGCGGTGGCCGATGGACGGCAGTCGGTGATCCTGCCGCAGGTGACGTTCGGGATCGCAGTGCGCATGGCGGTGATGGGCATCCTCGCGGGTAACTGATGCCGGCCTCGCGTCTGCGGCATTCTGCATTCAGCACAGTGCAGAGGCTGATTACGTACAGCTGATCCATGAACATCCAGATCAAGAATGGGAGGCTCATCGACCCCGCTACCGACAGCGAGCGCACGCAGGATCTATTCATCGCCGACGGTAGGATCGCGGCTGTGGGTGCGGCGCCGGCCGGGTTCAAGCCCGAGCGGGTGCTGGACGCCTCCGGACTGGTGGTGTCGCCCGGGCTGGTAGATCTCTCGGCCCGTCTGCGCGAGCCCGGCCTCGAGTACAAGGCCACTCTGGAGAGCGAGATGCAGGCCGCGGTGGCCGGTGGCGTCACCAGCCTTGTGTGCCCGCCCGACACCGACCCTCCGCTGGACGAGCCGGGGTTGGTGGAAATGCTGAAGTTCCGCGCCCGCAGCCTCAACCAGGCCCGAGTCTACCCGCTGGGCGCATTGACGCAGGGGCTCAGCGGCGAACGGCTGACCGAGATGGCAGAGCTGCACGATGCCGGGTGCGTGGCGTTCAGCCAGCCGGGCGCCACCATGACCGACAATCAGGTGCTGATGCGGTCGATGGAATACGCCTCGACTTTTGGGTTCGCGGTGTGGTTGCGCCCACAGGACGCGACGCTGTCGCGAGGCGGCGTAGCCCACGACGGGGAGGTAGCGACGCGACTGGGACTGGCCGGCATCCCGGTGTGTGCCGAAACCGTTGCCCTGTCCGCTATCCTCATCCTGGGCCGGGAGACCGATGCGCGCATCCACCTTTGCCGCCTGTCCAGCGCCGAGGGCGTGGAGATGGTGCGCGAAGCGAAACGCATAGGCATGGCGATCACCAGCGACGTGGCCGCGCACCATGTGCACTTGAGCGACTTGGATATCGGTTACTTCGACCCCAACTGCAACTTGATTCCCCCCCTGCGCAGCCAGCGCGATCGAGAGGCGCTACGTGCCGGGCTGGCCGATGGCACGATCGACGCCATCTGCTCGGACCATACCCCGGTGGATGATGACGGCAAACAGGTGCCGTTCGCGCAGGCCGAGCCGGGCGCAACCGGGCTGGAGCTGCTGCTGCCGCTGACCCTGAAATGGGCGCACGAGGCGCGCGTGCCCTTGCCTACGGCGCTTGCGCGAGTTACCACTCAGCCTCTGCGGGTGCTGGGCTTGCCGGCCCAGCGCATCGCAGCAGGACAGGTCGCCGACCTGTGCGTGTTCGACCCCGAGGCCTGGTGGCGTGTGGAGCGGGGGGCCTTGCACAGTCAGGGCAAGAACACTCCGATTCTCGGGATGGAACTGCAGGGCCGCGTCCGCTATACGGTGGTCGGCGGCAAGATCGTGTTCGATGCACCTCTTGAACGGACGTGAGGCCTACGCGAGTGAGCAATCCGCTGTTCGATTTTTCCGCACTGCCCCGGTTCCCCGACATCAGGCCGGAGCATGTGACGCCGGCCGTGGACCAGCTGCTGCGGGACAACCGTGCCCTGGTGGAGCGTGTCGCCGCCGCCGTTGGAGAACCGACCTGGGACAGCTTCGTGGCACCGCTGGACGACGCCAACGAGCGCCTGTCGCGCGCCTGGGGCCAGGTGGCGCACCTCAACGCGGTGATGAACAGCCCGCCCCTGCGCGAGGTCTACAACGCCAACCTGCCCAGGATCAGCCAGTACTACACGGAGCTGTCTCAGGACGAGCGGCTCTACGCGAAGTTCAAGGCGCTGCGCGCGGCGCCCGGGTTCGATCGCCTGACGCGCGAGCAGAGGAAGATCGTCGACAACGAGCTGCGCGACTTCCGTCTGGGAGGGGCCGAGCTGCCTCCGGACCAGAAGGCCGAGTTCAAGCAGGTGCGCAGCCAGCTCGACAAGCTCTCCTCGCGCTTCAACGACAACCTGCTGGACGCCACCAATGCCTTTGCGCATTACGTCACCGATCGAGCCGCATTGAGGGGGATTCCCGAGGACGTGCTGGAGGTGGCTCGCGCGGCCGCCCAAACTGACGGCGTGGAAGGCTGGAAGCTCACGCTGCACATGCCTTCCTATTTGCCGGTGATGCAGTACGCCGACAACCGCTCCTTGCGCGAATCGATGTACCGCGCTTACGTCACGCGGGCGGCGGAGTTCGGGAACCCGGAGTGGAACAACACGCCGCTCATCGACGAGATCCTGAAGCTGCGGCGCAGACTGGCCCGGCTGCTCGGCTACGAGAGCTATGCGCAAGTCTCGCTGCAACCCAAGATGGCCCGCTCCCCGGATCAGGTCTTAGCGTTCCTGGCCGACCTTGCGGCGCGCGTCAGGCCGTTTGCACAACGCGATTTCGACGAGCTTTCGCAGTTCGCCCGCGAGTGCCTGGGGCTGACGAGCCCTCGAGGCTTGGGACGTGGCCTGGGCATCCGAGAAGCTGCGCGTGGATCGCTACGCTTTCTCCGAGCAGGAAGTGAAGCAGTACTTCCCGGAAACGAAGGTGCTGCCGGGCATGTTCCGGCTGGTCGAGACGCTGTACGGCATCCGCATCACGCCCGGCCAGGCGCCGACCTGGCACCCGGACGTACGCTTTTTCGAGATCCACCACCGCGGCGACGCCGAAGCCTCGAAGGGGGACCTGATCGGACAGTTCTACGTCGACCTGTTCGCGCGGCCATCGAAGCGCGGCGGCGCCTGGATGGACGATGCTATCACCCGCAGGCGCACACACAGCGGTATCCAGACCCCGGTCGTTTACCTCAACTGCAACTTTTCTGCGCCGGCCGGGGGCAGGCCGGCGCTGTTCACGCACAACGAGGTCATCACGCTGTTCCACGAGTTCGGCCACGGTCTGCACCATCTGCTCACGCGCGTCGAGCAGCGCGGGGTGTCGGGCATCAATGGCGTCGAATGGGACGCGGTGGAGCTGCCCAGCCAGTTCATGGAGAACTTCTGTTGGGAATGGGATGTCGTGCAGGGGATGAGTGCGCGGGCGGACAACGGCGAAGCGCCTGCTCAGCTGCACGCCTTGCCGCGAGACTTGTTCGAGAAGATGCTCGCCGCCAAGAACTTCCAGAGCGGGCTGCAGTTCGTGCGCCAGCTGGAGTTCGCGCTGTTCGACATGCACCTGCACCACGATCACGACCCCGACGAGTGCGCTGACTCCGCTGCAGCTTCTGGAGCGCGTGCGCAAGCAGGTCGCGGTGTTGTTCCCGCCGGAGTACAACCGCTTTCCCAACAACTTCTCGCACATCTTCGCCGGTGGCTACGCCGCCGGCTACTACAGCTACAAGTGGGCCGAAGTGCTCTCGGCGGATGCCTACAGCTTGTTCGAGGAACTGGGGGTGCTCAGCCCCGAGGCGGGCGAGCGGTTCCGGACAGAGATCCTGGGTGTGGGCGGCAGCCGCCCTGCGCTGGAGTCGTTTGTCGCCTTCCGGGGACGAGAGCCGACGATCGACGCGCTCCTGCGTCATAGCGGCATGGCGGTTGCTTGACGCATTGACCGTCATCTGAACGCCACGGAGATCGGACATGAAAGCTCTTGCATTGATCGTCGCCCTGATGGTGGTCATCGGCCCGGCCGTCGCGGGCAAGCTGTACAAGTGGGTGGACAAGGACGGCAATGTGCACTACACGGATCAGCTGCCCCCACCCGAAGCCAAGACCACCGAGCGAAAGCAGCTCGGGGATAAGGCCTCCGATGGACCGGTTCCCTACGCGTTGCAGCAGGCGGTCAAGAACTTCCCGGTGACGCTGTATACCGCGGACCAGTGCGGTGATGCCTGCAGCAAGGCGTCGGCGCTGCTCAGCCAGCGCGGCGTTCCTTTCACCGAGAAGAATGCGCGTGATCCGGCCGCAGCCGAGGAGCTGAAAGCGCTGATCGGGGGTAAGCTGGAAGTCCCGGTGATGAAGCTCGGCAGTCAGGTCGTGCGAGGGTGGGAAGAAAGTGCCTGGAACACCGCGCTCGACGCGGCGGGCTACCCCAAGTGGGCGATGCCGTCAGCACGCGCAGCGACCGCGGCGCCTAAACCCGCCCAGGCGACCGGCAAACCCGGAGCGCCCGCCGAGGCAGCCACTCAAAGCAGCGTAACCGAACCCACGCGCCAGTAGCCACGGGCCGCGCGCACGTCGAGTCCGGTGAAGCTTGCCACCTGGAACGTCAATTCCCTCAAGGTACGCCTACCGCACCTTCTGGAGTGGCTCGGCCGCGAGCAGCCGGACGTGGTGTGCCTGCAGGAGACCAAGACGGAGGACGCAAACTTCCCCGCGCAGGAGGTGCGCCAGGCCGGCTACGAGCCGCTGTTCACCGGTCAGAAGGCCTACAACGGCGTAGCCATCCTCACACGCGTTCCAGCCAGCGACGTGGCCGCTGCGATGCCGGGCTTCGCGGATGAGCAGAAACGAGTGCTGGCGGCGACGGTGGACGGGGTGCGCGTCATCTGCGTGTACGTGCCCAACGGCGAGAGCGTGGAATCGGACAAGTATCGCTACAAGCTGTCCTGGCTCGCCACCCTGCAGCAGTGGTTAACGCACGAGCTGAAGGCGCACCCGCAGCTCGCGCTGCTCGGCGACTACAACATCGCGCCGGAAGAGCGCGATGTGCATGATCCCAGGCTGTGGGAGGGCAAGGTGCTGTTCAGCGAGCCCGAGCGCGCTGCGTTCCGAGGCCTGCTGAGTCTGGGCCTCAAGGACAGCTTCCGGTTGTTCGAGCAGCCGGACCGGTCGTTCAGCTGGTGGGACTACCGGATGAACGCCTTCAAGCGCAACCTCGGCCTGCGCATCGACCACATCCTGCTCAGCCAGGAGCTGGCCGGGCGAGCGCGCGCCAGCCGTATCGATAAGAGCGTGCGGGCGCTGGAGCGGCCCTCCGACCACGCGCCGGTCGTGACTGAATTGCAGTAACCGGCGACGAGTGCCGGTCGTCACCGGTTGACGATCCGCAACCCCGTCACTCCCTGGCCTCGACCTCCTTACCCTCGATTTCCAGCTCCTGAATCTTGCGAGTGAGTGTGTTGCGACCCATTCCCAGCAGATGAGAAGCCTCGATGCGGCGACCGCCCGTATGGGCCAACGCCTTGAGGATGAGCGCGCGCTCGAACTGACGCGTCATCTCATGCATGATGTTCTGCTCCCCGCGGTTGAGCGCGCTTTCGGCCTCCTTTTCCAGCGCGCTGACCCAGCTCTCGCTGGTGAGTGTCCCCTGCTCCTCGCGGAATTCCGGCGGCAGGTCGTGGATGTCGATGTTCACACCCGGCGCCATCACCGTCAGCCAGTGGCACAGATTCTCCAGCTGTCGCACGTTGCCGGGGAAATCATGGCCCATGAGATATTTGACGGCCGTGTCGGTGAGCCGCTTCGGCTCCACGCCCAGGTCTTTGGCGCTCTTGCCCATGAAGTACTTGGCCAGCAGCGGGATGTCCTCGCGCCGCTCCCGCAGCGCCGGCAGCCGGATGCGAATCACGTTCAGCCGATGGAACAGGTCCTCGCGGAACAACCCACTCCTGACCCGCTGCTCCAAGTCCTGATGGGTTGCCGCGATGATGCGCACGTTGGCCTTGATCGGCTGGTGGCCGCCGACCCGGTAGAAATGGCTGTCTGACAGCACGCGCAGCAGGCGTGTCTGCAGCTCTGGCGGCATGTCGCCGATCTCGTCCAGGAACAACGTGCCGCCCTCCGCCTGTTCGAAACGCCCGCGCCGCATGTTCTGAGCGCCGGTAAACGCGCCGCGCTCGTGCCCGAACAGCTCCGACTCGAGCAGGTCCTTGGGGATCGCCGCGGTGTTGATGGCGATGAAAGGCTTGGGCGCACGCGGGCTGTGCCGATGCAGGGCGCGCGCCACCAGCTCCTTGCCGGTTCCGGACTCGCCGTTGATCAGCACCGTCGCGTGCGATTGAGTCAGCCGCCCGATGGCGCGGAACACCTCCTGCATGGACGCGGCCTGGCCGAGGATCTCAGGGCCCGGTTCCGCCGCCTCGGCCACGTCGTCCTGGCGCAAGCTCTCCTCCATGGCACGGCGGATCAGGTCCACGGCGTGGTCCACGTCGAACGGCTTGGGCAGGTATTCGAAGGCCCCGCCCTGGAAGGCCGCCACCGCGCTCTCCAGGTCCGAGTACGCCGTCATGATGATGACGGGCAGGTTGGGATGGCGCTCCTTGATCTTCTGCAACAGCTCCAGTCCCGAGCCGCCCGGCATGCGGATGTCGCTCACCACCACCTGCGGCGCCGAGGAGTTGAGCGCGCTGAGCGCTTCCTGTGCCGAGGAAAACATCTTGAAGCTGATGTCCTCGCGCGTGAGCGTCTTTTCGAACACCCAGCGGATGGAGCGATCGTCGTCGATGATCCAGACAGGTTTCATGGGTTGTCGGTTTGCCCGCCCGCCTTTCTCAGGCGCTGCCGGAGCGCAGCGGCAAGACGATGGTGAAGCGGGTCCGGCCCGGCTCGCTCTCCAGCTCGATCGCGCCCTGGTGCTGGCTGATGATGTTCTGGGCCAGTGTCAGGCCCAGTCCGGTTCCACCTTCGCGGCCTGACACGAGCGGGAAAAAGATCTTGTCGCGCAGCTCCTCCGGTACGCCCGGCCCGTCGTCGATGACCTGGATCATCACGACCAGGCGGTGCAGCTTGCGAGCGAGCGTGACCTGACGCGCGACGCGCGTGGCCAGCAAGATGTCCCCGTCGCCCTTCAACGCTTGTGCCGCGTTGCGCACGATGTTGAGCAGCGCCTGGATGATCTGCTCCTTGTCGGCCTCGACCGTGGGCAGGCTTACGTCATACTCGCGACGGATGCGGATGCCGTCGGGAAACTCGGCCAGCACCAGGCTGCGCACGCGCTCCACGGCCTCGTGGATGTTGAACGGCGCGAGCTGAGGCAAGCGCTGTGGCGTGAGCAGACGATCCATCAGGGTGTGCAGCCGATCGGCCTCCTTCATGATCACCTGGGTGTACTCGGTCAGCTCGGGGCGCTCGAGCTCGCGCTCGAGGAGCTGGGCGGCGCCGCGCAGGCCCCCCAGCGGGTTCTTGATCTCGTGCGCGAGGTTGCGGATCAGCCAGCGGTTGGCCTCCGTTTGGTCTTGCAGCCGCTCCTCGCGTGCCATGCGCAGCTGCTGATGGAGCTCATTGAACTCGAGTAGGTAGCCGTCCACGCCGTCGATCTCCGCTGGCGTCACCGTGCAACTGACGTCGAATTTTTCCTGTGAGGCAGTGGTGAGGCTCAACTCGTGCTGCAGATAGCTGCAGTTGCGCTCTTGAGCGTGGTGGATGGCTGCCGACAACAGCGAGTCGTTGCGAAACACCTCTGCCAGGCCGTGACCCACGATGTTGCGGCTGCTGAACTTGAACAGATTCTCCGCCGCTGGGTTGGCGTAGACGACGGACAGCTCAGGACCCAGGAAGAGCACGGCTGTCGCCAAGGCATCGAGGCCGGGCGAAGCGAACTGCTTTTCCCGCTGCCCAACCCCGCGTGGCAGGAATCTCGCGACGACCGATCCACTCTTGCTCATCTTGTCATTCTGCACTGCAGCGTCTGCCAAGGGAACTGCAGCTATGGGGACGGCGCATAGCTCTGGCGAGATATTGTGCGTCGCGGAATCGCGGGGCTGCGCACAGCCTCGGAGACGGGCAGCGGGGCCTATGGGAGCAATGCAAGCGCAGCCGTAGGGTCCAACCCAGGTGTGCAGGAGCCTGGCGCTCTACTTCGAGCTCGCCAGCTCTTGCTTGATCGAAGCGATGTTCTTCTCGTGCGTCGCGACCGCCTCCTGGAACGGCTTGAGGCGCTCCTGAACCCGCGAGTAGTTGCGTTCGTCGCCGGAGCGCTGCGTCTGCTGCTCGACCAGGGCTCTTCGGGCATCGTCCAGCGCCTTCTGCTCGCGCGCCAGCTCGTCTTCGAGGATCTTGCGGCGGTCCTCGTCGCGCTGACGCTGAGTGTTGGGCTCTACCCGCGGGCGTCCCGCATCGCTGGTGCCAGTGGATGGTCCCGCCACGCGTGGGCTGCTCGGCTCGGGCGGTGGCGCAGGCGCCTGGAAGCAGGTCACCTTGCGTGCCCGCTTGATGGGCACGTTGGAATAGATGATGCGCCCCTCGCTGTCGACATACTTGCAAGTCTCGGCCAAGGCGGATGCCGCGAAGGGCCACACAATGAGCACTGCCAACAGGGAGCGCATGGGGGATTCCGGATGTACTTGACCAGCGGGCGGCGAGCCCACCCTGCGGCAGTCTATGACAGCTGTGCTCGGTTATCAATCTGCGCTCCCGAGTCGAAAACGACAAGGGGCGGGAACACCCCGCCCCTTTGCGCAACATCCCCGTAGTTGACGCTCAGAGACTGTAATACATCGCGAATTCGATCGGATGCGTAGTCATGCGGAAGTTGGTGACCTCCTCCATCTTCAGGTCGATGTACGCGTCCAGCATGTCGTTTGAGAACACACCCCCGCGCGTCAGGAACTCGCGTCCGTTGTCCAGGTACTCCAGCGCTTGTTCCAGGGAGGAGCAGACGTTCGGGATTTTCTTGGCCTCTTCCGGCGGCAGGTCATAGAGGTTCTTGTCGACCGGGTCGCCTGGGTGGATCTTGTTCTGCACACCATCCAGGCCGGCCATCATCATGGCGGTGAAGGCGAGATAAGGGTTGGTAATCGGATCGGGGAAGCGTACCTCGATGCGCCTTGCCTTGGGACTGGAGACGTACGGGATACGCACGGCGGCCGAGCGATTGCGCGCAGAGTAAGCCAAGTTGATCGGGGCTTCGAAGCCCGGGACCAAACGCTTGTAAGAGTTGGTACCCGGATTGGTTATGGCATTGAGCGCGCGGGCGTGCTTGATGACGCCGCCGATGTAATACAGCGCGAACTCGGACAACCCCGCATAGCCGTTGCCGGCGAACAAGTTCTCGCCGCCCTTCCAGATGGACTGGTGGACATGCATGCCGGAGCCGTTGTCTCCGACGATGGGCTTGGGCATGAACGTGGCCGTCTTGCCGTACGAGTGCGCGACGTTGTGCACTGTGTACTTTAGGATCTGCATCCAGTCGGCGCGCGTGACCAGCGGAGCGTACTTGGTCCCGATCTCGTTCTGGCCGGCCGCCGCGACTTCGTGGTGATGGACTTCTACTTCCACGCCTTGTTCTTCGAGCGCCAGACAGATCGCGGAACGGATGTCCTGCAGCGAATCGACCGGCGGTACCGGGAAGTAGCCGCCCTTGATGGGGGCGCGGTGGCCCTTGTTGCCGCCCTCCAGTTCCTCGCCCGAGGACCAGGGCGCTTCTTCCGAGACGATCCTGCACCGAGCAGCCGGACATGTCGACATTCCAGGTCACCGAGTCGAAGATGAAGAACTCCGGCTCGGGGCCGAAGTAAGCGGTGTCGCCCAGGCCCGTGGACTTGAGATAAGCCTCGGCGCGCTTGGCGATGGAGCGCGGATCGCGATCATAACCCTTGCCATCGGTCGGTTCGACTACGTCGCAGGTGAGGATCAGCGTAGGCTCGTCGGTGAACGGATCCATGCGAACCGAGGCAGGGTCCGGCATGAGCAGCATGTCGGAAGCCTGAATACCTTTCCAGCCGGCGATGGAAGATCCGTCGAACGCGTGCCCATCCTCGAACTTGTGCAAGCCGAAGGCCTTGACAGGAACCGAGACGTGCTGCTCTTTGCCGCGGGTGTCGGTGAACCGGAAGTCGACAAATTTGACTTCGTTGTCCTTGACCATCTTCATTACGTCGGCTGCCGTCACCATCTTGTTTCTCCTAGCAAAAGAATATAGTTATTGATTCCTGGACGAGGAAACGCAACGGGTTTTAGCAGAAAGCATGCCCAGGGTTTTTGGGCAGAAAACGCTTATCGTACAAGCTCTTAACGTTGCTGAACAGGGACCTGGTGCTCAGGGCTGGTGCGGCGTTGTGATGCTCCGCACCGAGCTGGTGCATGATATCAGAGCCTATTGTGCTATCCGATATCTCGCTGACCAGGAATCGTAGACTTTGAACTCCGCGCCGCAGGATGTATGGCGGCTCGTAGCTCTATGGAGACCACCATGCCCAGCATTTCAGAAATCCTCGCCGCCGCTAACGCCCGCGGATCCCAGAGGAAGCTTTCCTACGAAGGCGAGCTGCTGCCCGCCGAGGCCTATGAGTTAGTGCAGAAAGCACCGGCCGCCAAGCTCGTCGACGTGCGCACCCACGCCGAATGGGACTACGTGGGACGCATTCCCGGGGCGGTCGAGATCGAGTGGGAGTCGTATCCGGACGGCAAGCCCAACCCCTACTTCGTCGAACAGCTTCGCCAGCAGGTCGATCCCGAATCGCTGGTGATGTTCATCTGCCGCAGCGGGACTCGTTCCCATCATGCTGCAGTTGCGGCGGCCGCGGCCGGCTACACGCAGAGCTACAACGTGCTCGAGGGCTTCGAAGGAAAGAAGGACGCCAACAACCACCGCAATACGGCGGGCGGCTGGCGTGTCGCAGGGCTCCCCTGGTCGCAGAGTTAGTCGACGGACCAGTCGACGATGTGCGTGTATGCGGTGATCAGCACGATCAGACCGAATGCGATGCGATACCAGGCAAAGACCGTGAAGTCATGCCGAATGATGTAGCGCAGCAGCCAGCGCACGCAGAAGAAGGCCGACACGAAGGCGGCAGCGAAGCCGACGCCGAACATTCCCAGGTCAGCGCTCGAGAATAGCTCCCGGTGCTTGAACAGCTCGTACCCGGAAGCTGCGAACAGGACCGGTATCGCGAGGAAGAAGGAAAACTCGGTGGCGGCGCGGCGCGATAACCCGAACAGCAGGCCGCCGATGATCGTGGCTCCGGCGCGCGAAGTTCCCGGGATCAACGCGAAGCATTGAGCGATGCCGACCCTGAGCGCATCTTTCCAGGTCATTTCATCCACCGACTGCACGCTCACGCGGTGTTCGCGACGCTCCGCCCACAAGATGACGAACGCGCCGACGATGAAGGCGATGGCCACCGGCACCGGCTTGAACAGCGTGGCCTTGATCGCTTTGCCGAACAGCAGCCCCAGGACCGCCAGCGGCACGAACGCCACGGTTAGATTGAGCACGAACCGCTGTGCGCCGCGGTCGCTGAAAAGCCCGCCCACGACACCGGCGAGTTTGGCGCGATACTCCCAGCACACCGCCAGTATCGCGCCGCACTGGATGACGATCTCGAAAATCTTGCCTTTTTCGTCGTTGAAATCGAGCAGGTCGCCGGCCAGGATGAGATGGCCGGTACTGGAGATGGGAAGGAACTCGGTCAGGCCTTCGACGACGCCGAGGATGAGGGCCTTACCCAGCAGAATCCAGTCCATGGGGCAAGTCAGCGTGCGGAGCGGAATAAAAAGCGGCGAGCTTGCGCTCGCCGCTGCACGAAGTCAATCGGGCAGACTGGCTTACGCTTTGCTGTAGATCTCCGCACCTTTGCGCACGAACTCGACTGCCTTGTCTTGCATACCTTTCTCCAGCGCTTCGTCTTCTGAGATTCCCTGTGCTAAGGCGTACTCACGCACATCTTGGGTGATCTTCATCGAGCAGAAATGCGGGCCGCACATGGAGCAGAAGTGTGCGAGCTTGGCGCCCTCCTGGGGGAGCGTCTCGTCGTGGAACTGCTTGGCCTTGTCCGGATCCAGGCCGAGGTTGAACTGGTCGTCCCAGCGGAACTCGAAGCGGGCCTTGGACAGCGCGTTGTCGCGGATCTGCGCGCCAGGGTGGCCCTTGGCCAGGTCGGCCGCGTGGGCCGCGATCTTGTACGCGATGATGCCGTCCTTGACATCGTCCTTGTCGGGCAGCCCGAGGTGCTCCTTGGGCGTGACGTAGCACAGCATCGCCGTGCCGTACCAGCCGATCATCGCTGCCCCGATGGCCGAAGTGATGTGGTCGTAGCCCGGCGCGATGTCGGTGGTGAGCGGCCCGAGGGTGTAGAACGGCGCTTCGTCGCAGTACTTCAACTGCAGCTCCATGTTCTCTTTGATCAGGTGCATGGGCACGTGACCCGGTCCTTCGATCATCACCTGGCAATCGTGCTTCCAGGCGATCTGCGTCAACTCGCCCAGCGTCTTCAGCTCGGCGATCTGGGCCTCGTCATTGGCGTCGTAGATGGACCCGGGCCGCAGGCCATCGCCGAGCGAGTACGAGACGTCGTACGCCTGCATGATCTCGCAGATCTCCTCGAAGTGTGTGTAGAGGAAGCTTTCGCGGTGATGCGCCAGGCACCACTTGGCCATAATCGAGCCGCCACGCGAGACGATGCCCGTCATGCGCTTGGCCGTCAGCGGGATGAAGGGGAGCCGCACGCCGGCATGAATGGTGAAGTAGTCCACCCCCTGCTCGGCTTGCTCGACCAGCGTGTCGCGGAAGATCTCCCAGGTCAGCTCCTCGGCTTTGCCGTCGACTTTCTCCAGCGCCTGGTAGATCGGAACGGTGCCGATCGGCACCGGCGAGTTGCGAATGATCCACTCGCGGGTCTCGTGGATATGCTTCCCGGTGGAAAGGTCCATGACGGTGTCGCCGCCCCAGCGGATCGCCCACGTCATCTTCTCGACTTCCTCCGCGATGCTCGACGTCAGCGCCGAGTTGCCGATGTTGGCGTTGATCTTCACCAGGAAGTTGCGGCCGATGATCATCGGCTCGGATTCGGGGTGGTTGATGTTGGCCGGGATGATGGCGCGGCCGCGGGCGACTTCGGCGCGGACGAACTCCGGCGTGATAGTCTTCGGGAGCGTCGCACCGAACGACTCGCCGGGGTGCTGTCGCGTGATCAGCTCGGTAAGACGTTCGCACCGCTGGTTCTCGCGTATGCGCGATGAACTCCATTTCCGGAGTCACGACGCCGCGTCGCGCGTAATGCATCTGGCTGACATTCATACCGGACCTGGCGCGACGTGGCCGGCGCTTGAGATTGAAGCGCATCTCGGCCAGTCGCGGATCGCGCAGGCGCTCGACGCCGTACTGCGAGGTCGGCCCGGGCAGTTCCTCGGTGTCGGCGCGCTCCTGTATCCACTGGGCGCGCAGCGGCGGCAGGCCGTTGCGGATGTCGATCTTCGCCTCGGGGTCCGTGTAAGCGCCCGAGGTGTCATAGACGTAGACCGGCGGATTTTTCTCCGTCCCGAGCGAAGCTGGAGTGTCGCTCTGCGCGATCTCGCGCATCGGCACGCGGATGTCGGACCGTGAGCCCTGCACGTAGACCTTGCGTGAGCTCGGCAGCGGCTGGATCGCCGCCTCGTCGACCTGCGCGGTGGCGGCGAGAAACTTGGGATTGGCGACCATGGTTCGCTCCTGTGGAGACTCGAGACGAAGGGAGCGAAAGCGAAGGTCGAGTTCGCGACGCTTCCCTACGGCGGCATGACCCGCATCAGGTTCAAAGGGTATTTCTCACCGGCTTCGCCGGACCCCTAACGTAACTCCAAACCTACGCGAATCCCCTTCCCGATGCAACAAAAAACTCGACGGTCTCGAAGCCAACTCATTGTCTTAGATACATTGTTCCTGCAAGCGGAGGCTAGCTGCACGATCGGGCTGTTCCTTCTGGGAGCCAGCACCATCGCCCTGCTGCGATACCGGGAAACCCTGGACTAGGCCCGGACTAGGAAAGAATCTTAGCTTTGGTGCGCAACCCGGTGAATTTGCTACAATCCGGCATCTTTCTTGCCTAGAGCTTCAGTCCCATGGATCTCGAACAGGCCCGGTACAACATGATCGAGAGCCAGATCCGCACGTGGGAGGTGCTGGATCAGAGGGTCCTGGACACGCTGTTTGCGGTGAAGCGCGAGGAGTATGTGCCGAACAAGTATCGTCCGCTGGCCTTCGTGGACATGGAAATCCCGCTCGGCCATGGTGAGGTGATGCTGGCGCCCAAGCTGGAGGCGAGGATGCTGCAGGAGCTGACGTTGAAGGGCAGCGACCGCGTGCTGGAAGTCGGCACTGGCAGCGGTTACATGACTGCCCTGCTCGCCGCCTTGGCCGGGCACGTGTACAGCGTCGAGCTGCACGCCGAGCTCTCCGAGTCCGCAGACGCGAAGCTAACCGAACGCCGCGTGCGCAACGTTACCCTGGAAACTGGCGACGCGGGCCGGGGTTGGTCGCGGCATGCACCCTACGACGCGATTGTGTTGACGGGCTCGGTGCCGCTGCTGCCCAAGGCGTTCGAGGCTCAGCTGAAGCCCCAGGGGCGGCTGCTTGCCGTGGTGGGGACCCGCCCGTGATGACCGCGCGCCTGGTGACAAGCATGAGCGAAGGCGTCTACAACGAAGTCGGGTTATTCGAGACCTGCATAGCGCCGCTGCGCAACGTGCCGCAGCCCGAGCGCTTCGTGTTCTGAGTTGCCGCCCGGTCGTCCTGGGGCTTCCCAGCGGCCGGGGTGGTGAACGGGAATGGCAACCATTGAGGTGAAGAAGATGCGCCTGAAAGCTCTTGCCTGGCTCGTACTCGGATTGGCATCCGGGACATGCCGCGGCCGACGACCTCTTGACGGTGTACCGCGAGGGTCTGCAATCGGACCCGGTGTTCGCGGCCGCGAGGTCGAGCTATGAGGCTTCGAAGGAGAAGCTGCCGCAGGGGCGCGCGCTGTTTTTGCCGAACGTGAACGTCACCGCCAACGGCAACTACAACTCGGCGCAATACCAGTACTTCAACGGTACAAGCACTCTACCCCCGGGCCATCAGGAGTGGCCCAGCTGGGGCGCGGGGCTCAACATCACTCAGCCTCTACTCCACCTCCAGAACAACGCGGTGTACGACCAGGCCACGATTCTGGTGGCACAGGCGCAAAGCCAGCTCGCATTCGCCGGCCAGGATCTGATGATCCGTGTGGCGCAGACCTATTTCGATGTGCTGCTAGCCGAATACGAGCTGGAGACGGTCAAAGCGCAAAAGGTCGCCACGGCGGAGCAGCTGGCGCAGGCCAAGCGCAACTTCCAGGTCGGCACCGCCACCATCACCGACACGTACGACGCGCAGGCGCGCTACGACCTTCAGGTGGCCGCGGAGATCACGGCCAGCAACGACATCGAAGTTCGGCGCAGCGCACTGCAGCAGATCATCGGCCGGGCGCCCGGGCCGCTCGCCAAACCGGAGGGCAAGGGTCAAATCACCCTGAGCCTGCCCGAGCCCAACGATATGGAAGCGTGGGTGCAGGCGGCGTACGCCAATAGTCTGCAGGTGCAGATCGCCAAGGCAAACCTGGAGATCGCCATCAAGGAGGTCGACCGCAACCGGGCTGCCAACTACCCGACGATAGACGCGGTCGGATCGGCCACCTACAACAGCCAGAACAGCAGCCAGCTCGCCGTCGGGCAGAACATCACGCAAGCCATCATCGGGCTGCAGCTCAACTACCCTCTTTATCAGGGCGGCGCGATCAGCTCGCGGGTGCGCGAGGCGATCGCGAACAAGAACAAAGCGGAGCAAGACTACGAGAACGCTCGGCGCACCGTGGCCCAGAACGTTCGCGAGTCGTTTCTCAGGGTGCGTACCGGGCTGGCCGAGATCGGGGCGCTGCGGCAGGCTGTGGCGTCGAACCAGCTGTCGGTGGACGCGACCAAGCTGGGCCAGGAGGTAGGGGTCCGTACTCAGGTCGACGTGCTGAACGCCCTAGGGCTGCTGTACACCGCCCAGCGCGACCTGTATCGGGCCTACTACGTGACCATCGTCGGACAGCTCAAGCTGAAGCAAGCCGTCGGCAGACTTACGCCGGTCGATCTGGACAACGTCAACCGCCTGCTCAAGCCGGTGAACTGATCCATCCGAGGCCGAAGCGCGGCAGCAGACCGGCGCCACGGAGTCGATGACCGACCGCGCCCAGCCTCCCAGGGCCGCGCTTCGCCAGCACAAAGCAAGCGCTGCGCAAGGAAATCCTGAGCCGACGCGCTGGGCTGGATCGTGCCGAGCACTCTCGCCTGAGCCGTGCCATCACGGCGAGTCTGCTGAACCTCCCCGAGTTCGAGCGCGCACGTTGCGTGCTGGCTTATCTCTCCTTCGGCAGCGAGTTCGATACCGGCGAGTTCGTGCGCGCGCTGCAGGCTCGGGGCTGCGCGCTGGTGCTGCCGCGCATCGACCTCGCCCGCCGCAGCCTGACGCTGTATCGGGTGGACGATCCGGACCTGGACACGCTTCCCGGAGTGTGGGGCATCCGAGAGCCCGATCCGCAGCGCTGTCCCCCGGCCGATCCGCGGGAGATCGACGCGGTGCTCGTCCCCGGGGTGGCCTTCACGCCCGAGCGGCGGGCGGCTTGGCTACGGCGGTGGCTTCTACGACGCGCTGATCCGCGAATGGCCCAGCCACGCGCCGCTCATCGCCCCCGCCTTCGAGCTGCAAGTCGTGGACGATCTGCCGTTCGGCCCCGACGATCAACCGATCGACGCGGTGGTGACTGAAGCACACCTCTACCGGCGCGATGCGGGCTGAAGCAGCGCCACGATGCGCTGCGCCGCGCCCTGATGCTGGCGCATCAACGCCAGACCTGCCTGACCCATTCGGCTGCGCCGCTCGCGGTCGGCGAGCAGTTCGGCGAGCACCCGACCCAGCTCCCGTTCGTCCCGCACCTGCAGCGCTGCGCCGGCGTCTACTGCGAGCCGGGTCGCCTCCTCGAAGTTGAAGGTGTGCGGGCCGACCAAGAGCCGGCTTGCCCACGGCACAGGCCTCGAGCAGATTCTGGCCACCCAGCGGCAGCAGGCTGCCGCCGACGAAGGCGAGGTCGCATGCCGCGTAGTACGCATACAGCTCGCCCATGCTGTCGCCCAGGAAAACGGTCGTGCTCGCCGCCACCGGATTGCCCTCGCTGCGGCGCTGGTACGCCAGCCCCCGTTCGGCCAGCAGCCTCGCGACCGCGTCGAAGCGCTGGGGATGGCGCGGGACGATCACAGTCAGCAGCTCGCGGTCGAGCGGCCAGTTCGCACCGCCGCCAGTACCTTCTCCTCTTCATCCTCCCGGGTGCTGGCGGCCACAAATACCGGGCGCTCTCCGAACCAGCTGCGAAACCGTTCGCCCAGCTCCAGGTCCTGCGGGCGCGGCGAGCGATCGAACTTGAGGTTGCCGCAGACCGTCACTTGGGGGGCGCCCAACGCGGTGAGCCGTTGCGCGTCGGCTTCGGTCTGCGCGGCCACGCCCGCCAGCTCCCGCAGCGTCGTCCGCGTGAATCCGGCGAAGCGTGCGTAGCCCCGCGCCGAGCGCTCGGACAGCCGAGCGTTCACCAGGTACAGCGGGATCGACCTGGCGTGGCAGGCGTGAATCAGGTTCGGCCACAGCTCGGTCTCGAGCAGCAGCCCCAGGCGAGGCCGGAAATGCGACAGAAAGCGCGCCACCGCCCAGGGCAGATCGTAGGGCAGGTAGCAGCGCGAGACCTCGTCGCCGAACACCTGCTCGCCGGTCTCGCGGCCGGTGGGCGTCATGTGCGTCAGCAGGACGCGATGGTCCGGCCAGCGCTCCCGCAGAGCCTTCACCAGCGGCTCGGCAGCGCGCGTCTCGCCCACCGACACGGCATGCAACCAGATCACGGGCGCTGGGACAGTAAAGGAATAGAACCCGAACCGTTCCGGGATGTGATGCAGATACGCCGGCTGACGGCGGCTGCGCCAGACCAGACGCAGGAGCGCGAACGGAATGAGCAGATGCAGCAGAATGGAGTAGACCGCGCGCCACAGGCTCATGGCTGCAGCGCTGCGGTGGTCGCGGGCTGAAGCTGATGCCACGCCGAGATCACCGCTGCCGCGTCAGGTGGACCGTCCCGGCCTCCGACGTTCACTGCGCTCGCCGCCCCGTACAGCCCGGTCGCCGCCGGGTCGGTGGCGCAATAGATTCCGATGGTGGGGGTGCCCAGAGCCGCCGACAGGTGCGTCAGGCCCGTGTCCACGCCGAACACGACGCGCGCGCGGCCGAGCAGGCCGGCCGCCTCGCGCAAGGACATCCGCGGCGGCACAGTCGCCTCCTCGAGCAGCCCGGCGATGTGCTCGCTGCGGCGGCGTTCCACGTCGCTGCCCCAAGGGAGCACTGCGTGCAGACCCTCCCGGTGCAGATGGCCGCCCAGCTTGACCCAGTGTTGCTCGGGCCACAGCTTGGCCCTTGCGCTGGTGGCGTGCAGCAGGACCGCGCTGCCGCTCGGCTGCAACTGCGCGGCCCAGTCTCCCAGTGGCTCGGCTGGCGGCGCGATCCCGTAGTCGCATTCGACCGCGGTGGTATACCCGAGGGCCGTCGCGGCGAGTTGACGGTTGCGCTCCACCGCGTGCAGTTTCCAGCTCACACGGATGGTGCGGTGAAAGAACGGCCACAGCGGCTCGCGGGCGCTGATCCAGTCCAGGCCAAAGCGGCGTCCAGGCGCCAGGCGGGCGATCAGGGCGCTCTTGATCAGACCTTGGGTGTCGATGACGACATCGTATGCACGCGCTTGCAGCCGCGCGCGCAGCTCCGCGATCTCGCGCCAGGTGTTGGGGCTCAGCATGGTCCGCCGCCAGCGTCGCGGCGCGACCGCGATGACCTCGAGACACGGCCGGATGCAGCGCCGGGATGTCAGCGAAGCTCTCCTCCACCGCCCAGTCGATCTCGACGCCGGCGTAGTGGGCGCGCAGGTCGGTGGCCACCGGCAGGTTGTGCACCACGTCCCCGAGCGAGGAGGTCTTGACCAGCAGGATCCTGCGCATCGCGGCATTGTAGCGGCACCCGGCTCCATTCCATCCGCCGCGAGCGCGGTGAAGGCAGGGCGGGGTCCAATCCGACTACAATACGCGGCTTTCGCGCTTGGCCCGGACGGGGGAGTCGATGAAAGTATTGGTCACCGGCTGCGCAGGTTTGAGGCTCCGGCCGCTTGCGCTTAACTTGCGCAAGGCAAGTTAGCCTTCACCGAAACCTGCGCAACCGTGACGAGATGTCTGAGGAAGAGACGTGAAGATCTTGGTCACCGGCTGCGCAGGTTTTATCGGCATGCACGTCGCGCGGCGGCTGCTCGATCGCGGCGACGAAGTCGTCGGCATCGACAACCTCAACGACTATTACGATCCGTCCCTCAAGATTGCCCGGCTCGCGCAGCTGCAGCCCCACTCCCGTTTCTCCTTCCAGCGGCTGGATATCGCCGACGGGCAAGCGGTGGCTGGCGTTGTTCGCTGCTGAGCACATTGCGCGCGTGGTGCATCTCGCCGCTCAGGCCGGCGTGCGCTACTCGCTCAAGAACCCGCAGGCCTATGTCGACAGCAACGTGACGGGATTTCTGAATGTCCTGGAAGCCTGCCGTCACCACGGCTGCGAGCATCTGGTGTTCGCCAGCACCTCGAGCGTGTATGGCGCCAATCGCAAGCTGCCCTTCAGCGAGCACGACAACACCGACCATCCGGTCAGCCTGTACGCCGCCACCAAGAAGGCCAACGAGCTGATGGCCCACACCTACAGCCATCTGTTCGGCCTGCCGGTGACGGGGCTGCGCTTTTTCACGGTCTACGGGCCCTGGGGCCGGCCGGACATGTCGCTGCGCTGTTCACTCGCGCGATCCTGGAGGGGCGGCCGATCGACGTGTTCAACCACGGCGAGATGGAGCGCGACTTCACCTACGTCGACGACATCGTGGAGGGGGTCGTGCGCATCCTCGATGTCGTGCCCAAAGGCGATCCGGGCGCCGACATGACCAAACCGGACCCGGCCACGAGCTATGCGCCCTATCGGCTGTACAACATCGGCAACAATCAGCCGGTCAAGCTGACGCGCTTCATCGAGGTGCTGGAGGCGGCGCTTGGCCGCAAGGCGCAGATGAACCTGCTGCCCATGCAGCCGGGCGACGTGCCGGCCACCTATGCCGACGTGGACGATCTCAGCCGCGCCGTCGGGTTCAGGCCCTCGACCCCTCTGGAGGAGGGTATTGCGCGTTACGTGGCATGGTACCGGGAGTACTACGGAATCCTCGCGTGACAGTCGAGGCCAATGCTGACACAGACTATTGTCTTGGTCGGCTTGGGCTACGTCACGCTGCCGCTGGCGGATCTGATTGGTCAGCGGTCTACGCGATCGGCGCCCCGCTCTGCCAAGGACAAGCGGTCCTCGATGATCAGGTGAGCCACGGGCACTCTTGCTTGGTGAAGTGACGGTGCGAACCGTCACCGTTGTTGCGCTGCAGTGAAATGATGCGTTCCGTTTCTCCATTACCTACCTCGCCTTCTGAAATATCGTCGACAGGCATGCGTTTCTGGCTTGGCACGTTCGCAATGCTGTTTTCGAGCCCGTGGAGAAACCGGTCTCTGATCATTCAGATGGTCCGGCGCGAGGTCGTCGGACGTTATCGCGGCTCACTGATGGGCATGCTGTGGTCCTTTATCAACCCAGTTCTCATGCTCGCTGTCTATACGTTTGTGTTCAGCGTGGTCTTCAAGGCGAAGTGGGGTGAGGGTGCGAGTGATAGCAAGCTTGACTTCGCGTTGATCCTGTTCGTAGGAATGATTGTGTACGGCATCTTCGCCGAATCCGTCAATCGTGCCCCGGCCCTCATTGTCGGCAACGCCAACTTTGTGAAGAAGGTTGTGTTTCCCCTGGACATCCTGCCGTGGGTCGCAATGGGGGCGACGCTTTTCCATGCGGTGGTCAGCGTTGGCGTCTGGACCGTGCTCTTCGTCATTGTCAAAGGCTATTTGCCTTGGACCATCGCACTGTTGCCACTGGTGGTGCTGCCCCTCGTGCTGTTGACGATGGGGTGCACCTGGTTCCTGGCATCGACGGCCGTGTATCTGCGGGATGTCGCTCAGACCACTGGCATTATCACGACGGTGCTTATGTTTCTGTCGCCGATCTTCTACCCGGCTGCAGCGCTTCCGGAGCGTTATCGCCCCCTGCTTGAGCTTAACCCTCTCACCTTTCCCGTCGAGCAAGCACGGGAACTGATGGTGTGGGGGCGCGCGCCGGCACTTGGTGCTCTCCTTGCCTATACATTTGTTAGCTTAGTAGTCGCCCTGTTCGGGCTCGCTTGGTTCCAGAAGACGCGTAGGGGCTTCGCCGATGTTCTCTGATCTCGCTATCTGGGCTCGGGGCCTCAGGTAGGGTCTACGCAAGTCGACGTAACTCCGACTCACATGCAGCAGCACGTTGAATCCGACCCCTAGCTAGCTTCAGATCAGTGGGAGGGTCACGGCACTACTAGAGTTGCGCACAGTGGCAATCCGGCCTTCAATGGCCGCGAGAGTCCCTACATCGGCCGCTGCCCGTATCAAGCACTTGGCCAGCCTGTCTCCTTGTGAGAACCCGGGTGGCCCATTCGTCCTGAGCCTGCAGATGGTAACTGGACGCGATGCACTGGCCTTCCGGCTCACTGGCAGTTCACCACTTAACGGCCTCGAAATTGTGTCCAAACAACCTGGGCCACCGCTCCGGACTGATGCCCTATGAAAGGTCTTGATCAAAGATCTCTTCCAATTGCGCAGATTCTCCGCCGACCATTTGGACAACGTGGCGGAAGTTGCTGGGTCGCGGATGCACAGGAGCTGTGCTGGGCATCCGATTTACCTGGCTGTGATCGCTCAAACCTCGTCGTGTACGAGGACAACGTCGCCTTGGGGCCCCCACATGCTGCCCATACTGTCGTCGACCAAGTAGGCCGCGGGGCATATTCACACTGGGGTAGCAATATCTTCTTTTCGAGCTCAGACAATAGTGATCCCAACTCAAATGGACGCGAGTACAAGGCGTTGTTGGCGGTTCCCCCGAGATGGATGCCGATGTACTCTCAGGGATGCCATGTGTATTGCAGACGACTGTCAGTCTTCGATGAGTTTCTAAAGATCGATATCGAGCTGTTCGCGGAGGACGACTCAATCGTTGACTGCGATCTCGTGACGGCTAGAGCGGCGTCAAGGGTCCGGCGGGTCTTACCTAGGCGTGCGGAGTTGCTTTGGTTCTTGTTTGGAAAGCATTCGCGCTCGACCTTCGGCCGCAGGACGCTCCGTCTCCTCGAAAAGCTCCGATTGCCTCACGGAGATGTCTTGCTTCAGCTCCTTGAGAGCCGGTCCGGGCATTTCCTGCGGATGGTGCTCTCGCTACGGTTGGGAACATCGAGCGACATATACGGAAGGCCTTCCGAACTGGCGCGCGACACCTGGGAACTGGTGGAGGCGAGCCAAATTCAAGTCCGCTTGAAGAGCGGTCGCCTGGTGGAGTTCGCCCTCTCCAAGCTCGCTGAATCCCACTGGAGCTATCACGACGAGGCTTTTGCCCATCTTGCTGAGCTAATGCGGGAGAGGGAATCTGGCACCTTTCTCGAAATCGGGGGCCGCGGGGCGGAGAGTGCACTGGTTCGGCAGCGGGTCGCCAATAACTGGCGGTACTTGGCCTTAGACATCAAGCCCGGGGACAACGTCGACGTTGTTGGAGACGTGCACACGATGTCGAGCCAGCTCGGCAAAGCGGCCGTCGATGTTGTGTACAGTGTGTCGGTATTCGAGCATCTATACATGCCATGGCGAGCGGTGCTCGAAATCGGAGCGGTGCTAAAAGTGGGGGGGCTGTGCTACATCCATACGCCCTATTTCTGGCCAGTTCATGAGATCCCGTGGGACTTCTTCCGCTGTCAGCAGGTACGGCTGGTCTGCGCTCTTCAATACTCACACCGGGTTCGAGATCTTGAAGACAGGCGACCTCGGGCTGTCGAGACCGGTCGCGCAGGTGGCGAATCGACTTGCGGTGGAGGCAAGCTTCGGTCTTGGGCCTCAGGCAACGGTCGTCCTGGCAAGGAAGGTTGCCGATTCCAAGCTGCGTTGGGACGGGTACAGCCAGGAGATGATCGCAGGGATGTACCCCGACTAGCCTGAAGATGATCCCGTGTGACTCCAACGCCGCAAGGCTCGTGTTCTCCAGGTCAAGGCCCTGTCGGCCTGCTACTGTTCGGTCGGCACCTCCTTGTCTTCCCAGTAGGCCGTGCTGTTACCTTGGCTCTCTGCAGCAGCGATTGACCGCCACCCAAGAATGCAGGAGGCAGCAATCCCACGTATCCTTTCGAAATGTGGCAGGGGGGTCTGTCCTCGTGTTTGAGCGACTAAGCGCCTATGCCGCCGAGCTCACGAGTAGCCCTCTGTCAGAGAGAGTGGGAATCATGGCCGCAGGCCGGTTTCGACGCAGCCGATTCTGGCTTCAAATGACCGGGAGCGTGGTCATCTTCGTCGTATTGCTTGCGCTCGTCGACATCGGTGAGGTTCGTCGAACTGTATCGCGATTCGACTGGCACTTCGGCCTATGGTTCGGATTGGTCGCGGCCGTACTTATTGCCACGTTTGCCTTCCGTTGGTACCTGCTGCTCGGGCGCAAGGTTAGCTTCGGGAATTCCCTTTACGCGACCACGGTCGGCTTGGGCGGCAATATGGTGCTTCCAGCTCGAGGCGGCGATGTCTTGCGCATCGTATTCGCGACGCGCGCGACCAAGGCGGGGCGCATCTCGCGATCAGTGCGCTGTTGCTGGAAAAGGTGATCGACCTGCTCTTCGTGGCGGCTGTCGGCGTAATTGCGATCCAGCTCGAGGCAGGCGAGGGTGGTAGGCCATGCCGCGCGGGTGGTCGCTTCTTTGACCGCGTTCACGTCCTTGCCGCAACAGTACTTGCCTCTGGCTTTCAAGGCAAGGCACGCTTATTCTCGTCGTGCGTCAGATATTCAGAGCAGTGCGAATTGGGCCTTCGGTCTACCGCCACGCTTACGGCCCCCTTGACCGACTCGCGCGCGCCCTCCGAGCGCGCACGCTGGCATGGCCTATTCTAGTAACGACATCGCTTTGGTGCGGCCTCTATCCCCTCGCCTATGCGCTGATAGGCAGGATGGTCGGCATTCCCCTCGGATACCTGGAGTCCCTCATACTCGTTTTCGCGGGTGCACTCGGTCTTGCGTTGCCGGCGGCCCCTTCTGGTCTCGGCACTTTTCATGTTTCGATCCTTTCGGGCTTCGTGCTTCTCGGCCGCGATCCCGCAGAAGGTTTGGCAATCGCGGTTGCGATCCATGGCGCGTTCTTTATTGCCCTCCTCATACCAGGGGCGGTGGCATACTTTGCCGTGCCGCTCTGGAAAGGCAACCACGCCTCTCGGGAACCCATCCGATGAGGAGGTATCTATACACCCTTCTGGCGCGCTATCTATCGCTCTACGTGCGACCCGAGGACTCCGCGATCGATCTGGACCCTCTAACAAGCGATCTCCGGGTTCTTCTGCCGGGATGCGGAGCGGCTCGCAACACCGCCGCCGGGACAGAGGTTCTCGAGCCAATTGACGCGGACTATGTCGTCCTCAACGGCACGCTTCACTACGAGCGCGATATCCAGGCTTATCTGAAAGTTCTTAGGGGGCGAGTGCGAGACCAGTGCCGACTCCTCGTCGTTTATTACAGCGCGCTCTGGCGTCCCCTGATGCGGCTCGCCACACGCATGGGCTGGCGGGAGAGATTACCAGAGGTCAACTGGCTGTCGCATGGCGACATAGCTAACCTGCTCGAACTCGCGGATTTCGAGACGGTGCGTTTAGATAGCCGGGTCCTTATTCCCATCTATATTCCCCTGGTGTCGGCTTTCGTGAACCGGTACCTGGCGCCGCTCCCAGGCCTGCGGCTGTTCACGATGCTCAACGTACTTGTCGCCCGGCCAGTGCCCCGTCTCTCGGATTGGCGCCCATCCGTGTCCGTGATCGTTCCGGCACGCAACGAGATGGGCAATGTTGAGCAGGCTGTCGTACGGCTTCCGCGCATGGGGCCAGCCGACGAACTGATCTTCGTGGAGGGAGATCGAGCGACGATACGTGGAGCCGTATCCAGGAAGTGGTAGCGCGCTATGGTGCCGATCGCAGGATAGTGGCCACGCAGCAAGATGGCCGCGGCAAGGGCGACGCGGTCCGCAAGGGCTTCGGACTGGCACAAAATGAGATCCTCATGATCCTTGACGCTGATCTGACCGTACGGCCCGAGGATTTGCCGAAATTCTACGACGCGATCGCGCGGGGCAAAGGCGAGTTCATCAATGGTAGCCGCCTCGTGTATCCGATGGAGAGGGAGGCGATGCGGTTCCTGAATCTACTCGTGAACAAGTTCTTCGCGGTAGCCTTCTCCTTTGTTATCGGGCAGCGCTTCAAGGATACGTTGTGCGGCACCAAGGTTCTGTCTCGCGCGAACTATGACAGGCTAGCCGCGCACCGCTCGTACTTTGGCGAGTTCGACCCATTCGGGGACTTCGACTTGATCTTCGGAGCGGCGCGCATGGGGCTGAGGCTTGCAGAGGTCCCGATTGTCTATCGTGGACGCACGTATGGGACGACGAACATTTCCCGCTGGCGCCACGGGGCAATCCTGCTTGCGATGTTGGTTTTCGCGGCGCGAAAGCTGAAATTCCTCTGAGTCAAGGGAAATTCGAAACGCTACGCAGTGTTAGCCGGAAGCAACTCAGATGAATCTCAGCGAACGCCTTGAACGAGAGCGCCAGCACGGCCTCGAGATCCTGCGAACGAACGAGTCGAATTGGGGGTGGAACACGCCGGCGGGGCGAATCCGCTGGCAGCGCCGACTCGACTACCTCGCTTCGGCATTGGATGACAAGGATGGGAACGTTCTTGAAATCGGCGCAGGGACAGGCACCTTCACGGCGGGGCTGGCTTGCGTTTACCGCCATCTGACCGCCATCGATATTTCACCCGATCTACTGGCCGTCGCGGCCCAAAAGGCCCCAGGCGTGACTTTCGAGTACGCCGATGCGCACGAGCTGCCGTTTCCGGAATCGAGCTTTGATGCCATTATTGGATGTTCGGTCCTTCATCATCTGGAGTGGGGCCGTGCGCTGAAGAGCTTCCTCCGGGTTCTCAAAGCAAGTGGGGTCCTTAGGTTCTCAGAACCGAATCTGCTCAACCCGCAAATCTTTCTACAGAAGAGCATCCCCGCCTTGAAGCGAGCGCTCGGGGATAGTCCTGACGAGTATGCGTTTACGAGCGGGCGGATCCGACGCGATTTGGAGGCGGCCGGATTCATCTCAATCAGCGTTCGCCCTTATGAGTTTCTTCACCCGTCCACTCCTGTGGCTCTGATCGCCTTTACTCGGAGCCTCGAGGCGGTCCTTGATCGGACGCCACTGCGGCATTTCGGGGGATCGCTACTAATCGAAGCTCGCAAACCATGACGAGCGCCACTTATTAAGCCGAAACAAAGTATCCGATCATTTGACTACGCGGCGTAGCGGACACTGGGATGATGGAACAACGAGCGCACCAAGGCGGGCATCTTCTGCATCGCGCGCAGGAAACCGATGACGCGGCGCTTCAAGTGGTCCGGTCCCTTGATCCCGAGCTTTCCGATCTTGTGATGCTTGAGCTGACTCCACACCAGCTCGTCGGGATTGAGGTCTGGCGCATAGGGCGGCAAGTGGAACAGCCGAAGCCGGCCTTGAGCATGAGCGACAAAGCGCTTGACGGCCGCAGAGCGGTGAACGGGATGACCATCGACGATCAGAAAGATGGGCGCTTCTTCGCTGACCAGCAAGCGGGTCAAGAACTCGATAAATACCACCGCGGTCAACCGCCCCTCCTGGCACATGAAGCGCAGTTGGCCCCGCGGACTCACTGCCGAGATCACGTTGACCTTGAATCGCGCTCCGGTTCTCTGCACCACGGGTGTCTCACCCACCTTCCCCCAGGTCGTGCCGCTGTGGTAATCGGAGCGCACGCTCGCCTCGTCGGCGAAGTAGATATGCGCCCCCACGCCCTTGGCCTGCTTGACGATCGCCGGATACTCTTCTCGCATCCAGGCCTCGACCAGTTCCGGATCGCGCTGATAGGCCCGGGCCAGCGGCCGCTGCGGCGACAAGCCCAGCTTTCTCAGCAACCGACCCACCGAGACCTCCGAGAGTCGCACAGCGAATCGCTCCCGAATCAGCTCCCTGATCATCTCCCGCGTCCACAACGCAAACTCAAACCTCATCTGCAGCGGGCTCTTGGTGGTGACCGTCTCATAGACCCAGCGCAGCGCCTTGGCCGAGAGCTTCATCGGGCGTCCAGGGACCGGCTTCGCCCGCAGGGCTTCAATCCCGCCTTCCCGATAGGCGGCCACCCACTCATAGATGCGCGGGCGCGAAAAGCCCAGCGTGCGGATTACGTCCTCGGGCGATTCACCGGCTTCAACCCGCCTCACCGCACGGATGCGCATCTCCTCCAGCGTCGCGTGCGAGAGCTTGCGACCGTCTTCTTTCCGCATTCTTCGTCTCCTCCAGGATCATTATCCTTGGAGTCGAAAACGCGGAAAATGTTCACCTACTTATGCACGGCTTAGTAAGGCGTGGGAAGCACGTGACGCGGAGCGTTCCTTGAACATCCAGGTTGCGAAGATTGGAAACCTTTTATACAAGCTTTGGCCGGTAGCCTACCGTCCGATCTACGCGCTCTACAAGAGATGGTCTGACCGCGAAGAGCGAGCGCTTCTCGCCAAGATCGTCAGACCCGGCATGACTGTGCTGGACGTCGGGGCCAACATCGGTGTCTACACGCGGTTTCTCGCTGAGCTAACGGGTCTGACGGGCCGTGTCATCGCGTTCGAGCCTGAGCCGCGTAACTTCGCGCTGCTCGAACGAGCCGTTGCAGATTTGCCGCAAGTGACGGCAGTGCATGCGGCAGTTGCGGAGCGCTCCGGTACGCTGCGCCTATACGTCGCTGACGACTTGAACGTTGACCACCATACCTACGACGATGGCGAGGGTCGCCGCGGGGTGAATGTTCCGTCGGCCGCAATCGACGACTATGTCAAACCTGGCGAACGCGTGGACGTGATAAAGATGGACATACAGGGCGCGGAGCTCGCGGCCCTGCGCGGCGCGGAGCGAGTGCTCACCGAAAATTACGAGATCCGCGTGGTGCTCGAGTTCTGGCCGTACGGACTCGAGCGCGCGGGCACTTCAGCGGAACAGTTGCTCCAGCACCTCAGGTGCCACCGCTTCGTTTGTCGGCCTATCGGAAATATGAGGCTGGAATCGGTGGGATTCGAACCCAGCCAGTATGCGAACCTGCTTGCTGAGCGTGGAGGGCCGTCGCCTCCTAGCCTCGCGACCTGAGGCGCACCGCCAGAGGTCACTCACGAGGGGCCGTCGGGCTCGGAAGACTCAATCTCCACGCGCTGCCCATGGACCAGGCTTCGGTGCGTTTTGCGTCCTCAAAGCGGATACGTCGATCGCTTCGTCCCGATCGCTCTCCACCGACGCTCGATCGGCTCGTGCGTGAATCACTTGTCCAACAAGCGCGATCGCGAACGCTCCGACACTTCAAGCATCCGGAATGTGTCAATGACTTTGAGACACCTGGTTGTGGAAATTAGTGAGCAACGCGGGTGTCGTGGTCAGCGTCATTGGCGGGTCTCCGTGGGTTGGGGTGTGTGGGCAGATTGATACCGACGAGCGTGGGCAGCGCAGGCGGTGTGGGCAACCGGCCCTTGAAGCGCTCGGGATGCGCGGCGTAGGCCGCGTGCAGGACGCGATGCGCGTTGCTGGTCGATCGCCGGTGCGCGGCCGAAGTGCACCGTCGCCGGGGTCATGAAGCCGATGCCGGAGTGGCGATGCTCGTCGTTGTACCAGGCGAAGAACGCGCGCAGATGCGCGCGGGCGTGCTCGATGCTCTCGAAGCGCTCGGGGAACTCGGGCCGGTACTTGAGCGTCTTGAACTGCGCCTCCGAGAACGGGTTGTCGTTGGACACCCGCGGGCGCGAGAAGCAGGCCGCCACGCCCAGGTCGACGAGCAGCTCGGCGGTGGTCTTGGCGCGCATCGGGCTGCCGCGATCCGAGTGCAGGGTGAGGCGTGTCGCGGGCGATGCCGTATTTGTCGCAGGTCTCCTCGATCAGCGCGCTGGCCAGACCCGGCGTTCTCGGCGCTGGCCACCAGCCACCCCACCACGTAGCGGCTGAAGATGTCGAGCAGCACGTAGAGGTAGAAGTACTGCCACTTCAGCGTCGCAGCGCAGCCGCGTGATGTCCCAGCGACCAGACTTGGTTGGGCGCGGTGGCCACGAGCTCGGGCTTGACGTGCGCCGGGTGCACGAGCTGAGTCGCGCCGCTCGTGCACCAGGCCGCTCGGCGCCGAGCACCCGGTAGAAGGTGCGCACCGAGGCGAGGTAGATCCCCTCGTCGAGCAGCCGCGCCTAAGCCGTGTAGGGCGTGGCAGTCGGCAAAGCGCGGGCTGTTGAGCGTCGCCAAGATCGCCTCGCGCTCGGTACCGGAGAGCGCCAGCGGCGGCGGCCGGCCGCGGTCGCGCAACCGCTGCGCTGGCGCGGGGCGCGTCGGCGATACCAGGTGGCGTGCGCCGCCCCGAGCGCACGCAGCGCACGCCGCGTGGCCATGGCGGGCACCAGTTCGGCCACCGCGCTCAAGATTCGCTCCCGTTGCTCTCGCGCTGACGCTGCCGTCGGAAGCCCCAGCAGCGTGCAGAGTTTTTTTTGCACCTCGACGATCGTGCGCGCCTGCTCGAGCTCGCGCTTGAGCCGAGCGTTCTCGGCCTGCAACGCCGCCAGCCGCTTCTGCTCCGCGGTGAGCATCGCGCTGGCGGCCCCGTCGCCGACCCAGCGCGGCCAAGGCGCCTGCGTCGCGCTCACGCCGCCACATCGTCAAGTGCGAGCTGTACAAGCCCTCGCGGCGCAGCAGCGCGCCGATCGCCCCCGGACTCGCGCAACGGTCGGCCTCCTCCAGCACCGAAAGCTTGTACGCGGCGCTGAACTGCCGCCGCTTCGCCACGGCGCGCACTTCCGGATCCGGCACGGCCACTGCCGCGGCGACCGCAGGCGATGTCGCCGGCGACGACGAAATCATCTTCAACTTCTTCCTCTCGGACATGATGCGCCTACCTCTCGACAGTAATTCTACGAGGGTAGGTGTCTCACGCTACATTGGCACAAACGGATCCGTGCCTTACTCGTTCTCATTCTCGAGCTGAAAATATCGCTCGGCAGATAGCGCGGGACGATGCTGAAGCCTCGGATAGCGCGCGGATCATTCACTCTCTCGTCGTATGCACGGTAATCACTTCAACCACGCGCACCGAATAAGCGGAAGTCGCCGCCTTCGAACCGTTTGACCGGATAGGTCCGGCGAAGCAGGCTGAAGAACTCCTCCCATTCGCGGCGTCGGTCCAAGCGTCGAAGTTTCGAGAAGCTGCTCAAGTACAGATCAACGTGGAAGTCATTCAGGACGATGACGTCGGTGGACTTCTCGACATCTTCGAGCGACGGCGGAAGGTAGTCGGCCATCTTTGCCGACTCCAGATAGGGAAAGTCAAGAAATCGATCACCGACGTCGTAGTGAAGCCCGTCAAATGGCGGGTTGGCCCACTCAGAGTGCTTGGGAATAGTGACGCGGGCACCCGCCGAGAGGTGTTGCGATAGCCAGGTCATCGGGTCTAGCTTTGTCACGCGTATCGTTTCCTGGCGCGAGGCGGCTGCCAGCTGGACACGCCGGTACTCGGCTATCGGCCACGTTAGTCCAGTTAAGAACCCAACCCGAACAAATGCCAATGGCTAGAGATATCCCCGGGAGCCCTTTCTCCCAGGAGAACGGTCTGTTGGTTGCTGAACGAAGCGCCAAAGATCCCGAGCAATTACCGCGAGATAAAGCGGGGCGAGGACGTAAAAGCCGCGGGGATATCTTGAACGAGAAGTAGCCGATTAGGCTAAAGAGTACCAGCAAGCCTACGATCAGCAGTTTCCGCGAAGGATCGGCGTTCTCTAAGCAAACGAAAAGTAATCCAAGCGGAAGGACGCGCAGGAAATAGCCAGGAAAGGAGGTCCGTAGTTCTGAAACTGGTCCCAGTTATAAGAAGAATCGGGGAGCGATAGGAATTACGGCGCCCCATCGTTCGACCTCTGCGAGTTTGGCTAGCGCGGTCCTTAAGGTAAAGCCGGGGGAGGCGAGCTCGTTCGGGATAAATCGCGCGAGGAAGAAGAGCCCACTGACGCCAAAGGACACCGCCCAAGGAATGGCACCCGACAAGCGAATCCCTCGCTCTTTGATGGCGTGCGCATAGCCCAAAAGAGGTGCTACGAGAAACAAGACCGAAGTGATCTTCGTAAGACATAGCGCAGATGCGACTAACCCGAAAAATACGTGAACCCAAAGCCTGCACTCGGACCTAGCCACCCGCAGGGTGAAGTAGAGGTTGATCAAAAAGAGCGCCAGGACAACATGATCCACTCGCATCAAATCGATGTTCAACATGTGCGGGCTGAACAACAAGTAGAGGGCGAGTAGGAGCGCGATTGCGACCCGGCCCGAGAGCTCCCTAAATATTAGGAACGAAGTACCAACGCTTACTGAATACGCGGCCAGATTCGCATGTCTGATCGCCAGAGTCGCAATGCTCTGCGGAGTAGGCGCTACGTCAAGTGAAATGACGCTCACCGCCTGGAGAAGTTGCGCAACGTAGTACGAAAGTGCGTAGAAAAAGTACGGGGCGTCGAAATACGGAGGGTAAGAGTAGGGCATCGGCCCTCCGAGAAAGACCTCTCCCGTGGCGGCCGCCAGAGTGAGTTCGATCGTCGACTGGGCATCGGCCTCAAACGCGCCTAAGTAGTAACGATCAATCAGGCCACTGAGGATCGCAACCGAGGTTATGACGAGCATGGAGAAGAGAGCTATTTGACTGTAGCTCGATTGGCGATAAGAAGATTCCCGAACTAACGTCGTTCTCAGCTCTTTTGCAGTTTGGTGCTTAGATGTACCAAGAACTCTCTGGCCGAGTCTTGCGTTCGCTAACCGCTTAGCGACCCGGCGCGCGATCCATACAAGAGCTAACGCGCCGATGCCGCGAAGCCATAAGCTCGGTGTCAGTGGCGCCTCAGCACGATATGCCCGTCCGTTGTTAGCCGGCGAGCCCCCGTCTGATGAGGAAAAATAGAGTTGTTCGCCCCAGTGCGAGAAGGCGCCGTGGCCTTGCTCTCGGATGGTTGCGTGGGGTGCGTGAGGCGTACCGAGCGGGTGATCGTCTTCAAGCAAGCGCAACGACGATGCGCTGGGCGTAGCGGGCCCGTCAGCCCGGACGGTGGCACCGGGCGCGAATCCGATCGCTGGCAATCGGTAGATGTATGCATGTCCCGAGTCCCATTGCAGATCGCCGGCAGGAATCGCAACTGAGATGGTAGGTGGTAGCACCTCGAGCCAAAGCCAGACGCCAAACGTGGAGAGCGAAATGACTTGGAGCGCGACACGCAGCAGTTTATGGTTCACGTAAGAGTTCCAAGGCCAAGCGCAATTAGCCCGTTCAGCCTCCGCGAGTGTGGGAAAGCGTGCATCGAGCTGACATGGTGCCCGCACAAAGCCTCATGCATGTGCGTCATAAAGGCTCCGTTCCGATCGTGAGCCGGCCTCTCTTGTGAGCGAATACGCGGCCTCTCGCAGCTGTGCGCCCATGCTTAACTGTTCTTCAAGACCGATCAGCTGGGCGTGCACTACGAGGCGCCACTCAGTTATGCATGTCTGCCAGCTGCTCGGCCGGCGCACATCGACGAGATTGGTTTCGCGATATCACGCCTCTACTTCGTCGGGCGAATGAGCGCCATGGTCGTTGGGAGAATAGGCGTCAAAGGTAACATCCGCCACTTCTCCAAAGCAATCCGGCAGAGTGACCTGCCAGGTAGCGAAGCTTTCCGAGAGCTTCGGTTCGAAGCTTCTCGGGCCGCCGCTGGCGACACTTGCCGCGGTACCCGAACGACGGTCCACAGAGGTGGTCTGCAGAAAGGAGACCTTCCAGCCACGCTCCGCCGTATGCTTAGGTACCTCAAACGGACCTTGCCTGATGCGTGCGTCAAAACAACGTGTAGATAAACGGCGCGAGTGCCGACGACTTCACGAAGAACAGCACCAAGCCCAACGCGAGCAGCACGACCAGAGTCGGCAAGAAGATGTAATGCCCTCGACGCGCAAAGAACTGGAGCACGGTCAAAAATCGCTTGGCTAGGCTCGGCTTCCCGCGGCGGCCGACCTGCAACTCGAACGCGACTTCCTTCGGACGCCAGCCTTCGAGCCCGCCCGCTGGCTGCGCCTTGTCCCAGATCACGATCGGTCCGGGGCCGCTGATTTTCCTCAGCAAGACCCCGACGGGGACGATCAGTGCCCCGTAGATGAGCGTCAGCAGTGCGGCGAAAAGCGCACCGCCTACTTTTCGCGTCAAGAATCCCAGCGCTCTCTCCGGCAGCTTCCAGAGGGACGGCACAAGCAGCGTCACCAGCCAGCCGATCGCGCCGAGGATGGCGGCGGCGGCCCACAGGCGATCGTTCGCGCCGATGACCACGAAGTACCGCCAGGTCCCAATCCCGAGAAGTAGCGACGAGATCACCATCCCGAAGATGATTTCCTTCTTCAGCGACTCGAAGGCAAGGCGCGCGGCGCGTCGTTCCAGATACCTCATGGCCACCCTCAATCGAGTTCGAACTTCGCCAGCCACTCGTTGCGCTGCTTCTCGTCTAGCGCCGATGCGTGCTGCTCCTCACGAAGCAACACCCGGTTTCCGAGAACCAGTGCATCGATTTCCGTGGCCATGAAGCACCGGAACGCATCGTGCGCGGTGCAGACGATCGGCTCGCCGCGAACATTGAAGGACGTGTTGATGATCACGCTGCATCCGGTGAGCTTCTTGAACGCCGAGATCACGCCGTGCATGAAGGGATTACGCACGTCGTCGACCGTTTGCACCCGAGCCGAGTAGTCGACGTGCGTGATCGCCGGGACGTCGGACCGCGGCACCTTGAGCAGATCGATGCCCCAGAGCTCCTGCTGCGCCTCGGTCGGCCGGATGCGCCGGCACTCCAGGACAGGGTATGCCAAGAGCATGTAGGGGCTCTCCTGACGGATATCGAAGTACTGAGTCGCGTCTTCGACGAGCACCATGGGCGCGAACGGCCGGAAGCTCTCCCGGAACTTGATCTTGAGGTTCATGTGGGACTGCATCTTCGGCGACCGCGCATCCCCGAGGATGGAGCGCGCGCCGAGCGCCCGAGGTCCCCACTCCATCCGCCCGCGTGCGACGGCCACGACCTTGCCCTCAGCGATCAGCTCCGCCACGCGCTGCGTGGAGGTCGGCGTCGCTGTACGTGTGCCAGATCGCATTCCGCTCGCGCAGGACCTGATCGTCCTGCGGCGACGCCGCCGCAATGTCGGGACCCAGGAAAGACCCGAGCATGCCATCGGGCCGCGCGGGTACACGAGGATGCCCGAGAACCATGTGCCACATCCAGAGCGCCGCACCCAGGGCGCTGCCGGCGTCGCCCGCCGCAGGCTGGATCCAGATCTCGTCGAAGAGGCCGGTCCGCGAGAGGAGGCCGGTCGACACTACGTTCAGCGCGACCCCGCCAGCCATGACGAGGTGCTTCATGCCAGTCTCGTGCCGGACGAATTCGGCCATTCGCAGCACGATCCGGTTCAGCACGTCCTGAATGCTCGCGGCGATGTCCATCTCCCGCTGGGTGATCGGCGATTCGGGCCGGCGCGGCGGGCCGCCGAACAGTGCTGCGAAGGCCTCGTTGGTCATCGTCAGACCGCCGAGGTAGTCGAAGTACCTCTGATTGAGCTGGATCGCCCCGTCGTCCTGTATGCGCACGATCTCTCGAGTGATCATGTCGGCATAGACGGGCTTGCCATAGGGCGCCAAGCCCATCAGCTTGTATTCACCGCTATTGATCTTGAACCCGGTGAAGTAAGTGAAGGCCGAATACAGGAGGCCGACGGAATTCGGGAACCGGATCTCTTTGAACAGTTCGATTCTGTTGCCGCGTCCGACACCGAAGGTCGCCGTCGACCATTCGCCGACGCCATCGATCGTGAGGATCGCGGCTTCGGCGAAAGGCGACGGGAAGAAAGCGCTCGCCGCGTGCGACAGATGATGGTCCCCGAGGTTGATGCGCTTCCTCGTGCCGAGCTCCGACTGGATTTCGTTCTCGAGCCAGAGATTGGTCGTCAGCCACTTCGGAAACGATCGAAGGAAGCTTCGGAGGCTCTTCGGGGCGGTAAGGTGATAGATGGTGGTTAGCCGCTCGAACTTGACGAGCGGGTTCTCGTAGAACACAACGTGGTCGACGTCATGTTCGGTCACGCCGGCCTGCGCGAGGCAGAAGTCCACCGCATGGTGCGGGAACGCGGAGTCGCCCTTGATCCGGGTGAAGCGCTCCTCCTGCGCCGCGGCAACGATCTCTCCGTCGCGCAGGATCGCAGCCGCCGAGTCGTGGTAGTAGGCGGAGATACCGAGGATGTGGCGTCGTCATGGCAGGACCTCGTTCCTTCCGGAATCGATCGCAAGGCGGAGCCTGCGGCTTTCGGCCACCTGCCGCGTTGGGTGCAAGCTCGGCGACAATCCTGATGGTGTTGACCCGGTCTGCCCCGCGGACCTCGCGCGTTTCCCATGCAAGCACGTTGCCCGACTGGCGACCGAGATCGACTTGCTCCTTCCGTTCTATCCCAGTAGCGGGATCGATGCTGGCGAGGAAGACTTCGGCAGCGACCAACGCATTTCCTGCAAGACGCAGACGCTCGATGGGAACGGGCTCGTCGAATGCGAGCACCATATGCCGCTTTCCGAGCGGCATCTCGAGCAGCTCGTCGCTCGGAGATGGGTAAAGAAAGTCCCATTCGCCATCACGGATGTGGCGGACATCCGCAGCCGGTGGCATCCAATCATTGATCCTGGGTCGACGTGACGCCGGCGGCAGTGATTTGGGCCCCAATAGATTCGGATACTCCCTCTCCAGGATATCCGCAGTCTTGCGCGCATAGAAGCGCGTGCTTACAGTGCCGGGGTGGCCATTCGCCGGGTTGATGCCCCACTGCAGGACTTCGCCGCCCGGTGGGTACTCGCGAACGAAGTCAAGTCAGCAGATCGTGGAAGGGCAAGCCAGCGGACTGAAAGATCGGTCCAATCGGTGCAAGGCGCGCGCCGAACTGATCGGGGTCGGGAGAGTTCGGCAAAGTGACCACGAAGGACGGTCTGCCTGTCCCACGCAAAAACTCCCCCATCTCACCGACTACCTCGCGGTAGGCGTCGATGTTGGGGGGTTCCAAGAGCTTCAGCTCCCACTCATTGTATGGGTAGGCGTCGCGAATGCCCGCCTGCCACTTGGCGGTAAGCCTCTGTCTGAGCTGGCCCGCGAGATTCGGTGCAACGCGTCCGATCGATCGGTCCAACACCCGCAATTGGCGCAGCGGAACGTCACCGACGGCGATCTGTTTGACCAGCGGTATGCCCTTCGCGTCGCGGACGTCTGGATCGTTCGTGACGTATCCGAGAACGACCAGATCGGGTGACCCCAGCCGCGGTGAGGCCCCCGGAACGCAGAAATGCAAGCTCGTACTGGGTAGACGCGCCGTTGAACCCAGCGGCAACGACCTCGACATTCCAATACCCCCTTCTATGTAGTTCCCGTTCAAGTTGTCTCCACCAGATGTCGTTGGCGTTCACATAGCCGTCGCCCCAGACGAAGGAGTCGCCGACAACAAGGACGCGTGTCCGGCCGCTCGCCTTGGTCGACTCGGGAGAGATCCCTGCCGAACGCCACAACGGGTTCTCCAGAACTGCTTTCACTTTGGCGGCGTTCATCCGACCGATGCGGACGTCCTCGCGCTGCCAGGGGTCCGACGTGACCCGTCCCTGTTCCGCCACGATTCCCAGCCGCCATTCCACGATGGCGACGAACGCAGTGAGGCAGCAGACCGCCACAGCAAGATACTTGGCGGCAATCCAGGGCAGAACGGGGATGTCGTTCCCGCGGTGCCGGATCCAAGTTAGGGCCGTGCAGTAGTGCATTTCAGCTGCCTTGGCACCGCTTAGGCGGCCCGAGAGGCGGGGGCCTGCGATCGCACGCGCCTGGAGGCTGGGCGGAGGGTGCGCATCCCCATACAGCGGCAAAGGGTCCCAGTCATGGGCGTCGAGTAGTTCGGAGCTTGCTGCGCAACACCAACCGCTGGCGAGTGCGTGCCATGGGTGAACATCTTTCTGGATGGTCAAACATCCGTGGAAGCATGTCAAGGTGCGCTACAGGTGCGGCGATGAGCGCGCCTGAGTCAAGGGCCGGTTGCACTGGCCCTTCTCGCGCGCGTCACACTGGATCGCGGGTTGCTCAGCCAACCTCCTTGGCCAATATATGCAGGCAGAGGGGAGTCTCCGCACAGGGCGGCTTGCTCCTGACCGCGAGACGGCATCCATCCCGATGTGGGCCTTCATGCCGACGTACCAGGGCGCTTTGTGTACGACAGGATGATTTATCTTACGCGCGTGCAGCGGCACATACTTTTCCCTGGGCCGGCGGATTCCTTACTGATGGACAAGACCAGACTCGGAATCGTCGCTGGCCCTGTCGCCATGCTGCTATTTGCGCTACTGTTCGGTCGGCACCTCCTTATCTTCCCGGTAGCCGTGCCGTTACCTTGGCTCTCTGCACCAGCGATTGACGGCTACCCAAGAATGCTGGAGGCAGCGATCCCACTTGTCCTTTTCGGAAATGTAGCGTGGGCTGTCCTCGTGTTTAGAGCGATTAAGCGCCTACGCCGACGAGCTCGGCGTAGCCCCATCACAGAAAGTGGCAATCATGGCCGCAGGCCAGTTTCGAAACAGCCGATTCTGGCTCCCAATGGCCGTGAGGGTGGTCGTTTTTGTTGTATTGCTCGCGCTCGTCGACCTCGGTGAGGTCGGTCGAGCCCTATCACGATTCGACTGGCACTACGGCCTATGGTTCGGATTGGTCGCGACTGTCCTAATTGCGGCGTTTGCCTTCCGCTGGTATCTGCTGCTCGGGCGCAAAGTGAGCTTCTGGCACTCGCTTTACGCGACCACGGTCGGCTTGGGCGGCAATATGGTGCTTCCAGCCTAGTAACGATATCGCTTTGGTGCGGCCTCTACGCCCTCGCCTATGCGCTGATAGGCAGGATGGTCGGTGTCCAACTCGGATACCTGGAGTCCCTCATACTCGTTTTCGCGGGTGCGCTCGGTCTTGCGTTGCCGGCCGCCCCTTCTGGTCCCGGTACTTTCCATGCTTCGATCCTGTCGGGCTTCGTGCCTCTCGGCCGCGATCCTGGAGAAGGATTGGTGCTCGCGGTTGCGATCCATGGCGCGTTCTTTGTTGCCCTCCTAATACCAGGGGCCGTAGCATACTTTGCTGTGCCGCTCTGGATGGGCAGGCATGCTTATCGGGATCCCATCCGATGAGGAAGTATCTGTACACGCTTCTGGCGCGCTATCTATCGCTCTACGTGCGACCCGAGGACTCCGCGATCGATCTGGACCGTCTAACGGGCGATCTCCGGGATCGTCTACCGGGATGCAGAGCGGCGCGCAACACCGCGGCTAGAGCAGAGGCTATCGGGCGGCAACGTGGCCAGCGTCGGCGTCCAGGCCGGCTTCGCCGCGAAGCCGTTAACCGAACGGACGAAAAAACCGACCTCGGCTGCGGCCCAGAGTACCGTAAGGATTAATCCAAAAGCCCCGTCCGCGTCTTTCGCGAGACGAACTGTCCGCTGATCTCGCGCAGAAGCCCGATGCCCATGTCAGCGTACGAGCTCGCCCGCGCCGCTCTCAGCCGAGGTTCGACGACGCGGGTCACGCGGGCTTTGTCCCGCGAACACAGGTGTCCCAATCGCTCGGCCGCGTAATCTCGACTAGACCCGTCTCGCGGAACCAGCCCTCTACCTCTTCAGGGGAATGGATCCAGTGGTAATGCGGCGAGTACCCGTCGAAAGTATCCAAAATGTCATACTCGACGCCAAGGCCATGCGTTGGGAAAGGGAAGACCTGGCGGATCGCTACAACGAGCGGGTGATTCAATCGCGCCTCGGCCCAAGGGACGAACCACCGACACCACGCATAGAACCACCGGTCTGGAATTCGATTGACAAACCGCACCCAGCGCTCCCGAACGATATAGTCACCTTGACGTGGGTAGACCCAGACCGCGATCACGCCGCCGGGCTTCAGGAGCGGCACGAGCTTCGCGAAGTAAGCTCGAGTGTCCGGTGTATGGTGCAGGACGCCGATCGAGAAGATCACATCGAACGAACCGTCCCGGAAAGGTAGGGCACCAATATCGGCCTGCGCAATCCACACGTTTTCGCGCGCACCGAAATTTCTCTGTGATGCCTCCACCGCGAAGCTGAGGTCGACCCCAACGACGTCCGCTCCCCAGCGGCTCGCGACATCGGTATAACGCCCGGCGCCTACGCCGGCGTCGAGGGCCAACTTGCCAGCGAGAAATTCTCGCGAAAACCCCGTCTTCGCAATGAACTCCTTCTCCGAGGGCTGGTCGTCACGGAACACGTCGATCTGCGTCTTCTCGTGAATGTTCCACTCGAAACTGAACGAGTCGACATACAAGTCGCTCGCGACGAATCGGGGAATGCCGTTCACGATCGGGTACTTGCGCGCGCCAGCGACATATGCGGGGCCGTCGCGCACGAGTTGTGTGCCCGTCTCCGGGTCGCACAGCAGCGGCAGAACCCGCTCTTCGATAGCCTTGCCACGACCGGCGATCACCGCATCTCTTCGACGGTGTATCGTCGTCCGTTTTGACGGGGGTCAGAGTTGTCCGAGGTGCTGAAATACACCTTCCCCTCCCAATGGGAGTATCGACCGTAACCAAGTGCTCGGATGTCTGCATGATTCGCATGACCAGGGCCCAGTGGTCGCCCGTCCTCGAACACCACGAGGCGCGAAGCACTTTCCAGGTCCGACAGGAGGCTGTCAGGCACGTTTGCGGTGAAACACGCGCCGCATTCGTAGCGGATGTCCTTTACCCCTGCCCGATAAGGGCGTCTGATCATCGCCCGGAGGATCCGAACGATTCCCGGTGACGGAATCTCACGCGTCAGGATCAGCCACGCACCGACGATGACCAAGTATGTCGATATGGTCGCGACGACCAAAGCGTTGCGGCGACCGCGTCGAGTACGAATTGTCATGAAAGAACTATAACGGCGTACGTGCACGAAATCGTATCCCGCGTCAGAGGGGGTACCCGCCTACTCCTCCTTTACATACAACGAAGGAATGTGTTCCTTCATGAATGAAGTGGAGAGATCCATAGCAACGGAACCGGCCGTCGCGAGTTGCACATATAGTGAGGCGACTCGTTCCTTCCCGAAATGAGCTCGCATCAGATCACGACCCCGCATCCCCATGGCCGCTGCAAGTTCGGTGTCCGACAATATCGCGACGCACCTGTCCGCTAGCCCGTCCACGTCATCCCTATCGGCAAGAAGGCCCGTAACCCCGTCAATGACGCAGTCTGGAGTTCCTCCTACTCTCGTGGAGACAACCGGGATCCCCGACAGTTGAGCCTCCATGAGCACGTTCGGCATGCCTTCGTGCCTGGATGTAAGCAGGACCACCGACGCAATACTCATAAGCACCGCCACATCGGTGCGTAGCCCCAGTAGCGTGACTCGCCCACTCAATCCGGCTTGCCGGATCGCCTCTTCTGTTTCCTGTTGCATGGGTCCGACCCCGGCGATAAACGTGCGGACTGACGGTACTCGCTGCACGACGAGCTTACACACCCGTACAAACGTCTCTGGCTGCTTTTCCTCCGACAATCGGAATACACCGAGAATTATCGGCTGCCCATCTGTCAGTCCGAGTTCGTGTGAGAGATCCTCCCGCTGCTTGTCCAGTGGATCAGGAAAATCCGCCGGATCGATGGCGTTGGGGATCCAGGCAACCCTATCCCGAGGAATGCCGATCCAGCTGGCATAATCCTCATTGCCTGCGCGTGAGTTACCCGATAGCGTGATTCGGCCCGAGAGCGATAGGGCTTGGTAGCAGCGCTTGAGCCAGGGCGCAGAGAGATAAGAGAAGTGAGACGGATTGTAGTTGCGAAACGAGAGAATGACGTTCGGTACCTGCGCCAGATGGCCTGCCACGCCGGCGAGCAAGTTTGTCATATCAAGCTGGGCAATCACGACCTTCGGCCTGGTTCGATGCAAGTAACTCGTGAGCAGCGTCAACGTCAAACCGAACGGACTACCACGCGGTAATAGCAGCGCCCTCTCTTCTTCATCGTTTGGCGCATGCGCAGCCACTTCTGCTAGAGGCTGCGCCGCGAGGGACATGGGTTCGAACCCCTGTGACTTGAGAAGCGGGACATAATGGCCATTGGCGCCATGCAGCGACCCGGTCACAAGAAAGACTACGTCAAACCCGAGCGACCTTAGCCCGGCAGCCAGATAGCACCACTGGCGTTCGGCTCCACCGGGCGGAAGCGCGTGCGTCAGAAGAATGACTCTTATCCCCGTGCTGTAACGGGACTGTTCGAGACATGTCCGCCTCGGCGGTAAGCCTCCTCTCGAGAATATCAAAGAACTGTGTCCAATCCATCTCAGCGGTATCTGGACCCTCCGCCTCCGGCACGATCTCGAGCCAGGGTTCCGTCTCCGGGGTCTTTTCCACGATCCAGTATGGCCGGCTCAGAAGACGGCCTTTGCTCGAAGGCGAGAAGATGCAGTGCTGGGACCAAATCGAGTATCGTCCGCCCCCGAGCTGCGCAATGTCCTCGTGGCTTACGTGGGCCGGCGGAAGTTGCCGCAGTCCTTCAAACAGCATGAATCGTCCTGACAATTCGACATCGCGGATAGCGGGTAGCCGAGCTAGGTGAAGGGAACTGTATCGGGCACCGCCGGTGCTTCGTACGACGAGTCGATTGAAGAATGCGACGCGCTTTGGCCATAGCACGGCCGCGCGGCGCAAGCGCGCCGCCAGTGACGTTTGCCTGAGCCGCAAGCGCACGAGGGCCCGATCGTATCGGTACGGATGAAAGAACACCAAATGCGACACGCCCAACCGGGACAGTTTGGACACCTCGCGCGCATCTAGTCTCTTCATCGCCTCCGCGTCCGGAAAGATCAGCGTGGCGCCGTTCAGCGCGGCATACCGGCGAAGGTCGGCATCACCGACGTCCTGGCCCCACCCCGGAATCTCCATGATCTCGCTTGCATCCGCGCGGGGGACGACCCCGTCAACCGAAGCCATGTCGCGATCAACAGGCGACATAAACAGCAGGAGTTCTAACAGGTCAGCGCGCTGCCGCAGTTCCGCTTCGCTTGCATCCTCCCCGGCGTCGAGTCGCAGGGTGGGGTCCTCGATCATGGCGAACCGCCCTTTCCCCAGTGGCCAGGCAATTAGGGGGGTGCGACCCGGCTTGTCCGCTCGTGACGCCATGCTTTTCGAGCTGGTCGTCACCCTGGCGATGTGGCCGAGCGTCGAACTTCGGAAATGTTGCAGGATGGTGGCGCAGCCAGGACTCCAGCGTAACAAGTGCCCAGACCTGGTAGGCCGAGAAGCCGCCACGCGATCGCTGTCTGTCGAGGAAACGCTGGACTGCCCCGTCGCCGAGAGCTTCCCGGAGGCGACAGTTACCCCCTTCCAGGAGCTTTCCGGCAACGCCAAGCAATTGGTCGCGCGCCCACTTTGACATCGGGATGCCGAAACCCTTCTTCGGCGCGTCTATCAGCTTCCGCGGCAGATAGCGATATGCCACCTCACGAAGGACGCGCTTCCCCTTGCCTGCGCTGTATAGATTGGAGAGCGGCAGTCGCTCGGCAAAGGTTGCCAGTTCGGTGTTCAAAAATGGGGTACGCACCTCGAGCGAGTGCTGCATGCTCATTCGATCGACTTTGGGCAGGACCGCACCCGGCAGGTAGTTGTCGACGTCGGTCTTGCGCAACCGACAAAAAAGCGGCGGCTCAGCCTGATTCATCTGCGCGCGCAGATGATCCAGATGCAAAGCGAGCACGGGCGGAACTATGCCGAACAGCTCCTCTACGTATCGCTCGGTGGACACGAGAATCCTGTCGGCGTAGTAGGCTTGCCCGGGTTCGAACTCTCTGAGGTTACCGGCCTGGAACGCACTTTCTTCGTCAAGCGTCGCGAAATACCGGCCATAGCCCGCAAACATCTCGTCACCACCGTCCCCCGATACTGCGACTGTGACATTCTGCCTTGCAAACTGTGAGAGTAGGTAAGTCGGCATACAGGAGCTGTCGCCGCTCGGCTCATCCAGGATGCGGCCGATCTCCGCAAGAAACGCACTCGCATCGGGTGACAGGATCTGGTCGTGGTGCTCACACCCGAGGTGACGAGCAAACGCGCGGGCGGCCTCGTGCTCGCTCTCGGGGGCACCCTTGAACCCGATCGAGAAAGTCTTGAGAGGTCGCCCGAGTCTCTGAGTGATCAACGCGCAGACGGTCGATGAGTCCACGCCACCTGAGAGGAACGCTCCGAGCGGTACGTCCGATATCAGACGCCGCCGGATACTCTTCACCAACAGCGCTTCAAGTTCGTCCGCAACCTGTCCCAAAGGACGCGTGTCAAATCCGTGGACTCCGGGCCGGAACTCGTAGTAGCGCCCTAGCCGTGTTGGCTCCCCTTGTCTGGCAACCAGCCAATGACCGGGCTCGAGCTTCTTGACATCCTTGTAGATCGTCCGGGGGGCGCCGATGTACTGGAACATCAGCACCTCCGCCATTGCATCCAGGCTGACCTCCGGAGCGAAGCTCGGCACGCACTGCAAGGCGTGGAGTTCCGAAGCGAATGCCAGCCCGCCACCCGGCAATTCCATATAGTAGAGCGGCTTTTCGCCGAACGGATCGCGCGCCAGGATCAGCTCGCCAGAGTCGCGGTCAAAGGCGGCGAAAGCAAACATCCCATCGAGCTTCGGTAACGCGTCTAAACCCCACAGGACAAGGCTTTGCAAGAGCACCTCGGTATCCGTGCGTCCACGAAAGGCCATCCCCTCTGCCTCGAGCTCGGAGCGAAGTTCCTGGAAGTTGTAGATCTCGCCGTTGAAAGCAATGACCCATCGGCCTCCGACGTTGGCCATCGGCTGCCGGCCGGCGTCCGATGTGTCGATGATGCGAGAGACGTCGGTGCCCGAGGTCGACAGCGCCCGCGGTCGTCGGCCCAGAGACCCTCGGCGTCCGGGCCACGATGGACCATGCTGTCCGTCATGGCGCGAAGCAAAGCCTCGCGTCCTTGCGTTTCGGAAACGAGGCCATGTGCGTGAAAAAGCCCTGCAATGCCACACATAGCGTGACAGACTCCCCGCTAGGGGGTCTCCGTTTTCTTGGCGATCGCTACGAGTGTCCCCCCTGCACCAATATGCTGACGATGCGGATCGATTGTGGGACTCGGCTCGCGGTACTTACCTAGCTCGGCGAGATATCGCTTGAGTCGGGACGCTGTTGAAGCGTGAAGTACCGCACCGACAGACGTATCAAGAAGTGCGTCAGCCGCTTCTTCGCAGTCCGTGAGAAACGCAGCAAGAAACCGCTTAAGGCTTTTGAGCTCCTCAATCGGGCCACGATACGAAGAGAAATCTACCGAATGTAATTCGGCAACCTCAAAGCCGTGTTTCTTTAACAGCACCTCCAAGTCATTCGACGAGAAGTTTCGAACGTGGCCCCACGGATGAAAGAGCTGACGGCAGGTCGGGCAGTAGCGACTTGCCAAGAACAAGTTCTCGTTCTCTGGCGTAGTAACGATCAGTGTACCACCCTGCTTTAGGCTCGCCCGCAAGAACAAGAGCGCTGCATCCAAGTCAGTGTCCTCTAGATGCTCGATAACCTCCGAGCAAAACGCCGCATCGTACGCTTCCTCTTCCAGCGTGCGCACTGGTCCCAGGAAGTTCGGTTCACCCTCGAAATCGGGACGCTGGGCATCCGCAGGAAAACTGGGCTCGAAGAACGCGACGCTGTATCCACGGCACAGCAACTCGCGGACGAGGAAGAGCCCGTAACCACTGCCGAAGTCTAGGACACGACTGCCGCGGGCAAGATGCTGGGCAACCAGAGTAACAAGCTCTGGTGACGCCCAGCGAGCGAACGCGGTCTGCAACTGGAACTCAGTACCAGCGAGATCGCTCCAGAAGCGGCTTGCAAGCTCGGGGGTCCACGCAAGTTGGGGAAGCTCTTTCAATATTTCCTCATAAGACCTGTGCTGAAAGTGAGCCGCCCAGATCGACGATAGAGGTCGTAAAACAGGGCGGATTTCCGATGACACGAAACTCGATCGCATCGAAGCGGTATTGGAAGAATGAGTCTCCGGCCGGCGTCACGTCATACTCGGGTGCCAGCGCAACCGACAGGAAGTACACGCCGGGGACCAGAATCATGCGCAGTTGCATGCGGCACTCAAACTTCGTACCGGCGATAGCGCCTTGCAACACGGCTCCATGCTGCTGACCCTTGGTTCCATACACTTCAATCCCTTTTGGATTGCTAATGGTGAAGCCGAAGGCGACAGTAGTGCCAAAGTCCACCATGAATCGGCCGCGGAAGAAGAACGTGTACTCGTGGTCGAGTTCCAGGAGAGATGTCGGGGCTCCCGAGTCGTCGCGAATGCCCACCTCTGTAATCACGATCTCCCTCGAGCCGTATGCAAGCTCACGCGCGGACGGGCTTGCCACCGCCCCCGCGGCAGCGAGCACCGTAGGCGCACCAGCGGCTAAACCCGACTCGCGTCGGCCTGCGCTCCTTCAGAACCCGAGCCAGTTCCCGTACTGACTACGGTTTTCGCGGCGTTGGCCCCAAAGAGGAGGCGGTGATAGGACTTGGCTATTCGATGCGGTTCACCCATCTCGAACAGTCGGCCGCCCTCGAGGATAAGCGCTGCCGTGCAGAGCTGTACGATTGCGTTCGTGTCGTGCGTGACGAGCAGCACGGTCCCGCCGTCCGCCCGGAATGCCTCCAAGCGCTCGTAGCACTTTTTCTGGAAGCGGACGTCACCGACGGCGAGCGCCTCATCAACTATCATGACCTCCGGCACCACAGTAGTCTGAACGGCAAAGGCGAGCCGCATCATCATGCCGGAGCTATAAGTCTTTACCGGCTGTTCGATGAAATCTCCTATGTCTGCAAATGCGGCGATCTCGTCGAACCTTTCGCGCGTCTCATCCGTCGTCAGGCCTAGCAGTGAGGCGTTTAGGAAGACGTTCTCACGGCCCGTGAACTCCGGGTTGAAGCCGCTCCCGAGTTCGAGAAGTGCCCCGACCCGCCCACGAACCTCGACGCCTCCCAATGTCGGTGTCAATGTTCCCGCGATTATCTGCAGGAGCGTGCTCTTTCCGGCACCGTTCCGACCGATAATGCCAACGGCCTCGCCCCGCGCGACTTCGAAAGTCACGTCCCGAAGCGCCCAGAACTCGCGGAAATAGGTGGGACGCGGTTTGCCGACCATATGGAACAGCCGCGGGACGAGCGCCTGTTTAAGCCTATCCTGTGGCTGGTCATAGATCTGATAACACTTCCCGAGCCGATCGACACGAATCGCGGGTATCGAGCCGGCGACCACCGAAGCCTTCTCGGACGAGAGTCTGATCGGCGTGGTGTGCGCAATCGCGCTCATCCGATCACCTCGCGGACCAGCTTAAGCCACTCGTCGAGGAAGCGGTCGTAGTTGAATACATCCATCGCCGTACGGCGCGCGTTCGCTCCAATCCTGCGAGCCTCGTCTGGATTCCGCATCAGGAATCGCAGCTGACCCCGCAGCTCGTCGGCGCTCTCGCCATAGAAGCCGTTTACACCATTCTGGATGAACATTTCGACGTCGTGGTTCCGCGCACTGACCGGCACGACGCCACACACCATGGGTTCCGTCCGAGCCCGCGGCATGGGTGAGCGGAGCGTTGGATTAAAGTAGACAGTGTAGCGCCGAAGCTCGTCGACATAGTTTCGGTACTTCGCCAACGCATACGCATTGCCATTGTAGGCAACATGTGGCTCGGGAACTCGGAGAGTTTCGGGTCTGAGCTCGTCGAAGTACCCGTCGAAGACTTCCCGATAAAGGAAGTAGCCCCGATAGTGAGGGCGCGAAAGGACAAGAGGGCCAAGCGGCGACACTATGCCTCGCTCATAGGTTGCGGGTGGGAACTCAGCGGGGTCGAACCCGTGCCAAATGACCCGGGACTTTTTGAACTGCCACTCCCGCTCCGCCTGATGCGAATTGCAGACCACCGTGATGTCACCGAGGTAGTCCACCATCCGTTTCCGTTCCGACTCGATGACCTGCATGAGGTCAGGGCCCTGGTAGCCGATGTCGTACTGCCCCCGAAACTGTGGCGTCCCGTGGCATACCGCCACCATCGGAATGTCGAGCTGCTCGCGAAACCACTTGAACGCCTTGCCCCATTCCGGCCCGATCACCCCGTTCGTGTGCTCCGGCGCGAGGACGTTTTCATCGAAGTGAAGGATCGCAAAGTCGTAGTGTCGCGGATCGATTTCGTCGAAACGCGCGAAACGGGCGTTCGCGGGCATCGGCCGCTGGCCGAACTCCCACGTTTCGGTCATGAGACTCCCGAGGCCCGTCAGCAAGGTGAAGTCGAACGGTAACTTGTAGAGCTCGTACTGATGCGGAACGTGCCAGCGGAACGTGAGCACGCGGCGACGCCTCTGCCGCTGGGCAGGTATCTGTACCCGGGCCTTTTCCCCGAGAGCTTTTGCGACCCACGCGCGGTCCGCGCTGATATCCACGCCAGTGGCGTGCGCCCATTCGCAGATCCTCGAAAAGGTCTCACTGGCCCAGCGCCGCGCCACGAGGCCCAGCTCGGGGTGCTTCTCGAACAGCCGACAAAAATTTCGCAGGGAACGGGCCGGCTTGGTGCCTTGCGGTCCGATTTACGCGGGACTGATATGAACGCTGAAGGCCTCTTCGACGAATTTGATCCGCGCACCGCGCTTGTACAGCCGGTAACCCATCTCGATGTCTTCCCAGCCGAATCCGGACGCGGGATCCGCCGAGTACGAGAAGAGGGGGTCGAATAGCTCCTCCGCGATCGCCTCCCGTTTGATCGAGAAGTTACGCGTTATGCAGTTGAGGAAGCTCGTCTTGTTGGTGCGATCCTGCAGCTCCGAGTGCACAAGCGCGAGACCCGGGTCGCGCTCATGCTCTGCCAGGACCTCGAGCGGGTCGCGTCCCCTCGTCTCGATGTTCATGGCACCGACGACGACCTCGCAATCGTCGAACGCGTGCGCCTCGACGTGACGCAAGACGAAGTCCCGGTTGAGCAGGCAGTCGGCGTCGACGACTACGAGGACGTCCCCGGTGGAGGCGGCGATGCCCGGCATTGCGGGAGCGGCAGTTGCCGAGATTCTTCTCGTTCCGGACGATTCGAACCGTCAGGGACCGGCTTCCCGCGCGCGCGGCGCGCTCCCGTGACCAGCGCTCGACCACCGCGACCGAGTCGTCTGGCGAGACGTCGTCCACGAATACGATCTCGATCTGGCCGTCGTACGTCTGCTGGTCATAGGACTCGAGGACCGCCGGGAGTTCCGCGCGCCTTGTTGTAGAGGATCGTGACAATGCTCACCAGGGGGCGTTGCAAGCGCCGATAGGCGCGCAACGCCGTCACGCTCAGGGCCGTCATTTCGTCGGCGCGCCCTGACGGCTCCGCTGCCCAATCCAGCACGCGCTTGCCGTAACGCGCCACCTCCGCCGCTGCGTCCGGCGACGAGCAAGCGACGAACGTACTCGCTCGCAACGCCTGCAGCTTCGCGAACGCTTGATCATCCTCCGGGTTGAATCCGGCCACGGGATGTTTGGCCTTCGGCAGATCCACCGGGCGTCTCCTCAGCGCACTTTCGGAGGATGCTAGATAGACGGATGGGACGTGCATCGCATGAGCCCGCTTAAGCAGCGCCATTAGCTGATCGTCCATCTCCAATCCATCTACGAACAGGACGTCGACCAATCCTTGCTCCAGCCTGATGCCAGCCTCGAGAAGGGCATAGCGAGCTATGCTCTTCGCAGCCGCCTCCGATGAGGGGGTGGTCCCGCGGTTCCCCACAACCATTGCTCGAGGTGACGCTTGGCGGGTTTCAAAGTCCGAGGGCCAGGGCGGTTGCCGATAGCGCGCCTCGGTCGTCGCTCGACGCCCGACAACGCGATACACGAGACTCCCGGGCATCCGCTTGAGCCGGTGGTTCTCGTTCGCCCCCGGAGACATTCTTCGATATCGCGATCGCCGATCTGGCTCCCCAGCCACAGGCATCCTGCGCCGTTTCGCGATCGCCATACGCCTATGCCGCTATGGCGGGAGCCGTTCGGCGAGCGAATCACAAGAAACAAGCGATCGGACGACGATGGCTTGGGAACGCGTGGACGCACGACAGCCCGAAACTGATTGTTGGCGACCGACCGGGACGAAAACGTTTCCCGGCAAATGATCGCTCCGGAGGCGTCCAGCAGCGAAACCTCGTTTACGCTGCTGTTCCATCGGACGTAGGTACCAAGCAGGAGCTCGATCCGATCGATCTGCTTAAGGTCCGTCCGGATCTCCTGAATGATGGTCGTGCCCGCATCGATCGGGCCTAACATGTCTAGCCCGCCCCAACGAAACGGCACGCCGACCACCTCAAGCCAGGGCGGATCGACGTTGGTCCGCTCCGCCCGCAATCCCATTCGCGTCGCCGTTGCGATGATCTTCGACAGCGTGGCTGAAAGACCGTGCATGCGGTAGTACGTTTGCGTTCTTGCAACTAGCTGTCGCACGGCAGGGGCAACCACGGGGCGTCTAATGATCTAATCGGTTTGGATGAGCTTATAGTCTCGCCTGAGCTGCCGATGAGGTCTACAAAATCATTATTTTACTTCATACGCAATTCCGGTCGTCCCTTCCCGTTGCCGATCAGCAACGCTCAAAAGAAATTCCCTCGTGCAGCCACGACCCCTCATGTCTGGTCCCGTCTGGCTCTATAGTCTCGTTGCCGCCCGTCAACAGAAGCACATTGGGGTTCGGAGTGCGTAAAGGGACCATGGCAATCAGGGCGCGCCAAGGACATATTAGCCGCTGCCGTGGTACTGCCCCGTGCGCCCGAGCAATCCGTCCCAAAGGCCGCGTGCCATCATCGCCGCGTTGCGAAGACGCGGCGCGCACGCGAGCGAAAAGAAGACCACGATCAGGAGCAGACGCTTCAGATCGAACATCGCCCAACGCCAGGTGACATAAGGCTTGCGATATAGCAGCAAGCTGTTGCGTACCAGATAGTAGAGTCGGAGAGGGCTGTGCACGTGGACGTGATGCTGGCGCAGCAGCCTGACGGGGACGCTGTGCGAGCCGAGCCGGTGCTCCATCACGGCGTCGCAGACGCCAATGGAGTGGTAGCCGAGCGACTTGGCTCGCAGGAACCAGTCCGTGTCCACGTGGTCGATGAACATCGCCTCATCCATCGCTCCCACCTCGGCAAGGACTTCGAGTGGGATCAATGAGCCCGATGAGATGAGAAAGTCGACAACAAACACCTTTTGCCGCGGGTCTGCGTTCCGGCAGTAGTGCCGCCGCATTCGCCAGCGATCGAACGCAACGAAGTAGGAGTCTTGGTCCGTGTCGGGGTCTACGTATCTCGGGCCTGCCGCGGCGATCCTCCTCCCTTGAGCCCGCAGATCTTCAAGTGCCGAACGTAGCCGCGCCACCATGTCCGGCGCAGGCACGCTGTCCTGGTCCAGAATCAGCGCATACGCATATCCGTTCGCCCGCGCCCATTCGATGCCGCGGTTATGTGCGTAGGCAACACCGAAGTTGTCGCCCAGGGCCAGCACCTGGATGCGTTCCGGGTACCGCACCTGCGCTATCCAGGTCGCGACATCGTTGCCCGACCCGTTGTCCACCACCACCAGGCCGCTCACCTGCTCCGCTGCCGCGTCGATGACGCGTAGGAGCAGGTCACGATCCGGATCAAAGGTGACCACGATCGCCGCCACCTTCGCCGCCGGGACCGCGGGCGGACTCGAGAGGGTGTCGAAGTGGCTGCCTGAGTTGTTACTAGTCAGTCGCTGTGCCCCAGTGCCTGCGGCGTGCGGGCGCAGAAGCGCGCCGTTGCGCACGCCGGCATCCCGATCGGGCACGGCTGACCCTGTGGAAAGAGGTCCAACACCTGCGCGCGCCTGAGCTGGCGGGGAAGTACCGCCCGATCCTGTTCGTAGGCCCTATATGCGTGCCAGACGCCGCGATGCAGCACATCGCCTCGGGCACGACGGCCAAGCGAAGCAATTTCGCCGGTTACCATGGACAGGAACCTTGTCCGGACATACGTGAAGAACGCGCCTACTGTTCTGACGCAATCGTCCTTATCACATATTCGTAAAGTGGCTAGCTTGCAGATTTCTGAAAGGATAGGGTACTCCAGCTTTGAGCGCCAAGCTCGAACTCGATTTGGCGCCTTCCAGAGACGTCCAAGGGGAGTTGGGAAGTCCAGGCGAGGCGTTGTGTGAAGGTGCTCTTGAGGGCGATGGCGAGAGGGTGGCCTGTGCGTAACTGACGGCGTCGGGGCGCCCTCGCGAAGCGCGGCGAATTCAACGGGGTCGACAAGGCACGACCAAGATAAGCCCGTCCTAGCGCCTCCCTTGGTAGTCCTTGCCAACGGAGTGGACTGGGTTGACAATGGCTCGTCACGCGGTCGAGGGGAAGACCCGGGGTTGCGAACCCAGTCGACAAGTTGAAGCAGTCGCCTCGTAGAGGCAAGCAAACTTGGCTGGGCGGAGTGGTAGCGGATTGGTCCCGCGCGGTGATCAGCGCGGCGGGGCCTGCGAGCGACAGACGGAGGAGGAGAGATGGAACCGCGCTGCGACAGCCAGAGCGGAGAGGCCGTCGTGGCCCCTTCGTTGGTATCGGTCGTCATAGTGACCTTCCAGTCGGAGGGAGATATCGTCGGGTGCCTGACTTCTGTGCTTGCGTCCGATGTACCGGTAGAACTCATCCTTGTCGATAACGATTCGCAGGACAGGACGGTTGCAAAAGCCCAGGCTGTGCTCGGGGCTCGCCCTGGCCGCGAGATCATCTGCAACCTGAGGAATCTCGGCTTTGCCAAGGCCGTGAATATCGGGATTGAACACGCGCGAGGCGACTTCATCCTGTTGCTCAATCCCGATTGTGTCGTCGAGCCGGATACCATTCGTTCGGTCGTCCGTGTTCTCGACGCCCGTCCCGATGCTGGAATGGCTGGATGCCTTCTTCTGAACGAGGATGGAAGCGGAGCAAGCTGGATGCAGACGCGCTTTGCCTACCCCGTGGCGCTCGCTGGTCAGGGTACTGCAGTTACAGAGGCTATTTCCGCGTCACCCTCGGTTTCGTGGCTTCTTGATGAACGAAGAGCCACTTCCTTCGGATACGGTCGACGTGGAGGCGCTGTCGGGCGCCTTCCTGCTGGCTCGCCGTTCCGCAATAGAAGGTGTAGGCGCTCTCGACGAGTCATACTTCATGCACTGCGAAGACCTGGATTGGTGCGTTCGCTTCAGACAGGCCGGGTGGAAAGTGCTATTCGTACCATTCGCGCGCACGTTGCACAAGAAGGGCCAGAGCAGTCGTTCCCGCCCGGTGCGGGTGGAGTTCTACAAGCACCGCGGAATGATCCGCTTCTACAATAAGTTCCTCCGGCAAAGATACCCTGGAGTGCTCATGTGGCTGGTTGTGGGCGCAGTCTGGGTGCGGTTCGGCGTGAGGGTCGCTGTCGCGTTGCTCTCGAAGGTCGCCCTGAGTATGCGAATTGAAGACGGTGAGGCCAGTAGAGAAGCGAGCGGGAAGCGTAACATGGAGCGGCCGGACTCGTTGAGCCGGCGAGTCCTGGTATTGGGTGCAACCAGCCAGGTTGGCTTCTTCTTGCTGCCGCTGCTGGCGCGGCGAGGGTTCGAGGTCGTGGCTTTGACCCGCCGGGGGGAACAAGCCAAGGATGACCCCCGGCCTGGCATCGGTTGGCGAGAGTACGAGCCAACAATGCTGCTCGACGCGTTGAAAGATGCAGGGAGCTTTGGCGCCGCCGTCGTCTTGGCGCCTTTGCCTTCGCTTCTGCGGCTCGTTCCCGATCTTGCACGACTCGGTGTACGGCGTATCTTGGCTTTGGGCACCACTGGCCGTTTCTACAAGGGTGATTCTTCGGATCGCCGCGAACGAGAGCACATGCGGCAGACGGAGGCAGCCGAAAGTCACCTTGTCGAGCTGTGCGACCGATACGAGATCGCCTGGACGCTGTTTCGGCCCACGCTGGTCTATGGCTGCGGCCTGGATCGCAACGTCATGTTCATCGCGAGGTGTGTTCGACGCTTCGGGTTTTTTCCTGTGGTCGGGGATGCTCGTGGGCTCCGACAGCCAGTTCATGCTGAAGACGTCGCGAGCGCGTGCGTGGCAGCCCTCGATAAGGCTGAGACGTTCGGGAAGGCCTATAACTTGAGCGGGGGTAGCACTCTCGAGTATCGCCAGATGGTCGAGGCTGTGTTTAGCCAGCTGCGCAGGCCTGTGCGTATTTTTAGGATTCCCCTACCGCTATTTCGCGCGATCATCGCTATCGCGAAGCTACTTCCGGGCTTGCGAGGTCTATCCACGGAAATGGCGACGCGCATGAACATCGATATGTGCTTCGACCATTCCGAGGCCGCCAACGACTTCGGGTTTTCTCCTCGACCATTCGCGCTCGACGAGCGCGCTCTACCGTTGCGCGCCGAGCTCAACCCGGCCCTCAGGCGAGCAGGGCTATAGTCAAGTCGGGACAGCGCAACCGAGGCGTTCGTCACGACCGTCTCGGCCGCGGATGCGACCAACCTCCGTGACGCGGTTGATGCGCCTGACGGCTACGCGTGATGGCGTTCGCTGGTCGATAAGCTGTTGGGCTGCTGCGCGCTGGACACTCGCCGCGTCACCCGCGCCCGTACCGGTCGTCGAAGCGCACGATGTCGTCCTCTCCCAGGTAGCTCCCGCTCTGCACCTCGATCATCACCAGGTCCAGCCTGCCCGGGTTCTCGAGGCGATGCCGGTGCCCGGCGCGGATGAATGTGGATTCGTTGGTGCGGACCAGCAGCTCCTGCTCGCCGTTAACGACCTTGGCGGTACCGGACACCACGACCCAGTGCTCGCTGCGGTGATAGTGCATCTGCAGGCTGAGACTCGCGCCTGGCTTGACCACGATGCGCTTGATCTTGAACCCCGGGCCCTCTTCCAGCACGGTGTAGCTGCCCCAGGGGCGCAGCACGGTCTTGTGCAGCTTGTAGGTCTCGTGATTGGCGAGCTTGAGCCGCTGTGCGACTTTCTTGACGTCCTGCAAGTGCTCCTGGTCCGCGACCAGCAACGCATCCGGCGTATCCACGATGACCAGACCGTTGACGCCGACGGCTGCCACCATTCGGCCGCTGCTCTGCACGTAGCAATTCTCGCTGTCCACGAACAAGCACTCCCCCTGCGCGCGGTTGCCCGAATCGTCTGCTTCGACCAGCGCGCTGAGGGCTTTCCACGAGCCCACGTCGCTCCAGCCGAACGCGGCCGGCAGAACCGCCACGCGCGTGGACTTCTCCATGACCGCGTAATCGATGGAGATGTCGGGCAGCGTCGCGAATAGATCCTCTGGCAGCTCGGCGCGGTCTTCCTTGATCCGGGCCGCTTCCCAGCAGCGCGAAGCGCCTTCCAGCACTTGCGGAGCGTGCTGCGCCAGTTCCTCCAAAAAGCTGGCTGCTCGGAAACAGAACATGCCTGCGTTCCAGTAGTACCGCCCCGATTCCACCATCGCCGCAGCCACCTCGCTGGAAGGCTTCTCGGTGAAGCGCGCTACTGCGAACCCCGCGCTCCCCGGGATCGGCTCACCGCGCTCGATGTAGCCGAAACCGGTTTCGGGATAGGCCGGGCGCAGCCCGAACGTGACGAGCGTGCCCTGCGCTGCAAGCGGCAGGGCGGCGCGTACGGCCGCGGCGAAGGCCGGCTTCGTCTTCCACCAGATGGTCGGCGGGGAGCACTAACAGCATGGCCTCTGACCCGTGCCGTGAGACCGCGGCCAAGGTGCCGACGGCGACCGCCGGCGCGGTATTGCGGGCGCAGGGCTCGAGCACGAAGAAATGGCGATAGGGTGCCCCGCCGGCGGCGTACTCGTCGCGCGTGACGAAAAAGTGTTCGCGATTGGTGACTGTGATGACCTCCTCCGTCCCCTCGAGCACGGCGAGACGGTCGACGGTCCTCTGCAACAGGCTGCGCCCGTCGGCCAGCTTGATGAACGGCTTGGGATGGGCCTCGCGCGAGACCGGCCACAGCCGTGTGCCGCTGCCGCCGGAAAGGATGAGTGGTATCAGCATGGACCGGTCTGCCATCGTAGAGGGAAGGAAGCTTAAGAACCGTGGCCGCTGGCCGTGAATTCCTGCCTGGGCATTATGGCATCAAAGCCTAGGAGGGATCGCCGATCCGCGGCAGTCGCTATGCTATGATTCACCATCTTTATCAATGTCCTGCCTCTAACTTCTCATGAAGAAGGTCGCCCTGATCACGGGCATCACCGGCCAGGACGGCGCTTATCTCGCCGAGTTCCTGCTCGGCAAAGGCTACGAGGTGCACGGCATCAAGCGGCGCACCTCGCTATTCAACACCGACCGCATCGATCATCTGTATCAGGACCCGCACGAGCAGAATCGCCGCCTCGTTCTACATTACGGCGACATGACCGATTCCAGCAGCCTGGTTCGCGTCATCCAGATGGTTCAGCCCGGCGAGATCTACAACCTGGCCGCGCAGAGCCACGTGGCGGTGTCCTTCGAGGAGCCGGAGTACACCGCCAACTCGGATGCACTGGGCACGCTGCGCGTGCTGGAGGCCATCCGCATCCTGGGCCTGAAGGACAAGACGCGGTTCTATCAGGCATCAACCTCGGAGATGTATGGCCTGGTGCGGGAAACGCCGCAGAGCGAGACCACGCCTTTCTACCCGCGCTCGCCCTACGGCGTGGCCAAGCTGTACGCCTACTGGATAACGGTCAACTACCGCGAGGCATACGGTTTCTTCGCCTGCAACGGGATACTTTTCAATCACGAAGGCCCGACCCGCGGCGAGACGTTCGTCACGCGCAAGATCACCCGCGCGCTGGCGCGCATCAAACTGGGGTTGCAGGATCGCTTGTACCTCGGCAACCTGGATGCCAAGCGCGACTGGGGCCATGCCCGGGATTACGTCGAGGCCCAGTGGCTGATCCTGCAACAGCCCGAGCCCGAGGATTTCGTGATCGCCAGCGGCGAGCAGCACTCGGTGCGCGACTTCGTCACCGCTGCAGCGGCCGAGCTCGGCATTGCGGTGAAATGGAAGGGTCGCGGCGCGGACGAGAAAGGCTACGACGACCTCGACCGCTGTATCGTCGCCGTGGACCCACACTACTTCCGGCCTAGCGAGGTGGAGGCGTTGCTGGGCGACGCCACCAAGGCGCGCACCAAGCTCGGCTGGCGACCCCGGATCAGCTTCCGCGAGCTGGTGGCGGAGATGGTGCGCGAAGACATGAAGTTGGCCGAGCGCGACGATCTGGTCAAGAAGCACGGGTACTCGGCGTACGACTTTCACGAGTGAGCGGTCGATGAAGGTCGTCATCCTGGCAGGCGGGCTCGGCACCCGCATCAGCGAGGAGTCGCATCTGCGGCCCAAGCCGATGATCGAGATCGGCGGCAAGCCGATCCTGTGGCACATCATGAAGATCTACTCGGCCCACGGGCTGACCGACTTCATCATCTGCTGCGGCTATCGCGGCTACATGATCAAGGAGTACTTCGCCAACTACTACCTGCACACCTCGGACGTGACCTTCGACATGGCGGCCAACCGGGTCGAAGTGCTGCAGACCAACAGCGAGCCGTGGCGGGTGACGCTGGTGGATACGGGTGAGCAAACCATCACCGGTGGTCGGTTGAAGCGCGTCGCTCACCTGCTGGGCAGCGAGGAGTTCTGCTTCACATACGGCGACGGCGTGAGTGACGTCAACATCCGCGACCTGATCGCGTTCCATCGCAAACAGCGCAAGCTCGCCACGCTGACAGCGGTGCAGCCGCCGGCGCGTTTCGGAGCGTTGAGCCTCGAGGGCAGCCGGGTCGCTCGCTTCGAGGAAAAACCGGTTGGCGATGGAGGCATGATCAACGGCGGGTTCTTCGTCCTGTCTCCGCGCGTCATCGACTACATCGAGGGCGACCTTACCCATTGGGAAGGCGAACCCCTCGAGCGCCTTGCACGGGAAGGCCAGCTCAGCGCATTTGCGCACCACGGCTTCTGGCAGCCCATGGATACGCTGCGCGACAAGACCCATCTCGAGGAGCTGTGGAACTCAGGCAAGGCCCCGTGGAAGGTCTGGTAAGCGCATCCTTCTGGAGCGGCCGGCGCGTCTTCGTCACCGGCCAAACGGGATTCAAGGGCGCCTGGCTGAGCCTCTGGCTTACGCGGCTAGGCGCGCGGGTGACCGGCTACGCGCTGGCGCCAGAGCCGGGTCCCAGCCTATTCCGGGACGCGGGTGTCGCAGACGGCATCCAACATCTTGAGGCCGACGTGCGCGACCTGCCACACCTTCGCCGCGCCCTGGCGGCAAGCGACTCAGAGGTGGTGCTCCATCTTGCCGCCCAGTCGCTGGTGAGGCGCGGTTACCGCGAGCCGGTGGAGACCTATGCGACCAACGTGCTCGGCACGGCGAACCTGCTCGAGGCGGTCCGCCATAGTCCTTCAGTCCGCGCTGCAGTTGTAGTGACAAGCGACAAGTGCTACGAGGATCGCGATTGGCCTCGCGGTTACCGGGAAGACGACCGTCTGGGTGGGCGCGACCCCTATGCGAACAGCAAAGCCTGCGCCGAGCTGGTGACGCAGGCTTTCCGCGATTCGTACTTCATGGCTGGTGGACCTCGGGTGGCCACTGCCCGCGCCGGCAATGTCGTGGGCGGCGGCGACTGGAGCGAGGATCGGCTCGTTCCGGACGTGTACCGTGCGCTGCTCGCTGACCAACCCGTGTGGCTGCGCAACCCCAAAGCGGTGCGTCCGTGGCAGCACGTGCTGGAGTCGCTGTCGGGCTACCTCGTGCTAGCGCAGCGGCTGATGGCGGAAGACGGAGCCGCGCTCGCCGAAGCCTGGAATTTCGGACCGGACGACGCCGACACCTGCACGGTCCAGGAAGTGGTGGAAAAGCTGCTGGCGCGCTGGAATCCGCCGGGCCGCTGGCAGCAGGATCCGGAGGAGCACCCACGCGAGACCTACTTGCTACGCCTGGACAGCAGCCACGCGCGGCAACGTCTCGGCTGGCGGCCGAAGCTCTCGCTGGGCGAGACGCTGGCGTGGGTCGACGAATGGTATGCCGCCTGCCGCATAGGCGCCGATCTGCGCGCAGCGACTCTAGCGCAACTGGACCGCTACGCTCTTGTGGCTTGCACACAATGAACCAGCGCGCTTGCCGCTTCTGCCACGCACCGCTCACCGAGAGCTTCGCCGATCTGGGCATGTCGCCCTTGTCGAATGCCTATCTCACCGCCGAGCAACTGGGCGCGATGGAGCGCTTCTATCCGCTGCACGCGTGGGTGTGCGGAAGCTGTTTCCTGGTGCAGCTGGAGGAGTTCGAGAGCCCCGAGCAGATCTTCAGCGACTACGCCTACTTCTCATCGTATTCAGACAGCTGGCTTGCACATTGCGAAGCGTATGCGCGCATGGCGATCGAGCGCTTCGGCCTGGGGGGCTCGAGCCAGGTGGTCGAGATCGCGAGCAACGATGGCTATCTGCTGCAGTATTTCCGCGGCGCCGGCATCCCCGTGCTGGGCGTTGAGCCGGCGGCCAACGTGGCCGAGGTGGCGCGCACGAAGGGCATTCCTACCGAGGTGTGCTTCCTGGGTGCGGATACGGCCCGCGCTCTGGCCGCGCGCGGCGTGATCGCTGACCTGTTGGTGGGAAACAACGTGTTCGCGCACGTCCCGAATCTGAACGACTTCACGGAAGGCCTGCGCATTCTACTCGCGCCGCACGGCGTGCTGACGCTGGAATTCCCGCATCTGCTGCGGCTGATGCAGGAGAACCAGTTCGATACCATCTATCACGAGCACTTCTCGTATTTCTCTCTGCGCACGGCGCGGGCCGTACTGGCGGCGCAAGGGCTCGTGGTGTTCGATGTGGAGGAGCTGCCGACCCACGGCGGATCGCTGCGCGTGTATGCCTGCCGCGCCGAGGCTGCCGCGCAGCGCATGACGCCGGCACCCGACCGCTTGGTCGCGCGCGAGGAGGCAGCCGGCCTTCATGCGCTCGATGCCTACTCGCGCTTCGCCGAGCAGGTGCGTGCGACCAAGCGCGCGCTGCTGCGCTTCCTGCTCGAGGCCCATGAGCAGGGCAAACGCGTGGTGGGTTACGGCGCGCCGGCCAAGGGCAACACGCTGCTCAACTACTGCGGAATCCGTAGCGACCTGCTGGACTACACGGTCGACCGGAGCCCGCACAAGCAGGGCAAGTTCCTGCCCGGTACGCATATCCCGATCTATCCGCCCGAGCGCATCCTGGAAACGCGACCGGACTATGTGCTGATCCTGCCCTGGAACCTCCAGCAGGAAATCCTCGCGCAGATGCGCGCGGTGCGCGAGTGGGGTGGTCGCTTCGTGGTGCCCATCCCGCGCGTGGAGGTGCTGGCGTGAGGTTCACGCCTACAGCGATCCCCGGAGCCTTCCTGGTAGAGATCGAGCCGGTCGAGGACGAGCGCGGGTTCTTCGCGCGCACCTGGTGCGTGAGCGAGTTCGAGACCCGCGGCCTGAATCCTCGCTTGGTACAATGCAGCGTGTCTTTCAACCGCGGACGCGGAACCTTGCGCGGGTTGCACCTGCAGCACGCGCCTCACCAGGAGGCGAAGCTGGTTCGGTGCACGCGCGGGGCGATTTTCGACGTGGTCGCCGACCTGCGGGCAGGGTCTCCGTCCTTCGGGCGCTGGTATGGTACGCAGCTCAGTCAGGACAATCGTGCCATGCTCTACATCCCGGAAGGGTGTGCCCACGGCTTCCAGACCTTGGAGCCGGACACGGAGGTGTTCTATCAGATGAGCGAGGCCTACCATCCCGAGTCTGCCGGAGGGGTGCGGTGGGACGACCCCTCTTTGGCCATTACCTGGCCGATCGCCGAGCCGGTGATGTCCGAGCGTGACCGTACTCTGCCCCGGCTGGAGCGCGCATGAATGCGGATGTGATTCCGACGCCGGCGCAGATCGCGCAGTTCGAGCGCGACGGCTATCTCCTGCTTCCGGGCTTCTACGACGTGCGAGGCGAGATCGAACCGATCCAGCATGCGCTGTACGAACTGATCGGTGTCCTGATCCGCAAGCACAGGCTCGCCATCCGGCGACCTTCTTTCTCTGCCCAGACGTTTGACGCCGGCTTCCAGGCGCTCATCGCTTTCGACCGTGCGCTTGGCGGAGCTGTATACGATGCCGCAAAGCTGATTCCCGCGTTCATCCGTCTGCTGGCTTCGAGCAAGAACGAGTCGCTATTCAAGGCGCTGCGCCGCACGGATCTGGCGGGGATCGGAGCGGCGAGCTTCGGCATCCGCATCGACAATCCCGGCGAGGAGCAGTACCGCTCGCACTGGCACCAGGAGTTTCTATTCCAACCGCAGAGCCTGGACGGGCTCGTGTTCTGGAGCCCGCTCGCCGAAGTGACGCAGGCCATGGGACCGGTACAGATCTGCGTCGGGTCGCACCGCGACGGCCTGTCCCGCTACCGGCGCGGCGGGCGCTACGCCGATAAGCCCGGCGCGTATCAGATCGGCCTGGCCGAAGAGGAGGACACCGTCCGGCGCTATCCGGTCGCGTCACCGTTGTCGAGGCCAGGCGACCTTCTTATCATGGACTACCTCACGCTGCACCAGTCCGGCCACAACCAGGCGCAGCGCTCGCGCTGGTCCATGCAGCTGCGCTACTTCAACTTCCGGGAGCCGAACGGGATCCAGCTCGGATGGCCCGCTTCGGTGACGGCCGGGACCGACATCGAGGTGTTGTTCCCGGGCAGCTTCGTCGGCGAGGATGATGCAAGCCGCGTGTAACGTCTGCGGCGCGCCGCTGCGCGAGCCCGTGTACGAGTCGGCCGACAACGCGTCGATTACCACCATGAACAAGGTGATCGAAGGGCGCACCCGCGTGTACTTCTGCAATGACTGCGGCCATCTGCAAACCTCGGAGCTGCCGAATCTGGTGCAGTACTACGCGCAGGAATACGAGATCAATCTCGCCAGCGACGAGGAGGACCAGCTGTATAAGGTGATCGACGGCCGCGCCATCTATCGCGCCGAACACCAGGCCGACACGCTGCTCCGGAAGCTGAGCCTGCTGGTCCGGCCAGAGGGTCCTCGATTACGGCTGCGCCAAAGCGCCGACGCTGCGCAGGGTAGCGGATCGCGTGCCCGGCGTGATCCCGATGGTCTTCGACGTTAGCGACAAGTACGTCGCCTTTTGGGAGCGCTTCGTCGCATTCGGCGACTCGGGCAGTGGGCGAACCGGCGCGCGCCTGGCAGGGCAGCGTGGATGTGGTGCTGTCCTTCTATGCCCTGGAGCACGTGGGCGATCTCGAGGGTGCCCTGGCCAAGGTGAGGACCTTGCTCAAGCCCGAAGGAACGTTCTATTTCATCGTTCCCAACGCCTACGCCAATATCGCCGACTTCGTGGTCGCCGATCATATCAACCACTTCTCCGCCCCATCTCTCACCCGCATGTTGGCCGGTGCCGGGTTTGAGATTGTAGAAATCGACGATGAATCGCACGACGCGGCCTTTGTGGTCACTGCGCGCCGCAGCGAAGCCGTGGTGGTCTCGACGGGCGAGTCTCGAGCGATCGCGCAGCTCCGCGAGCGCGCCGCCGAGATGGGGCGCTTTTGGAGTGACGCCGCGGCCCGCGTGCGCCGCTTCGAGGCCGAACTACCGCCGACATCGCATCCCGCGATCTATGGTGCAGGCTTCTACGGTAATTTTATCGCTTCTGCGCTCCGCAACGTGGATCGAGTGGCATGCTTCGTAGATCAGAATCGATATTTGCGCGGGCGGAAGTTCTATGGGAAGTCGGTAGTTTCGCCTGCTGAACTGCCTGTAGAGATTGATGTAGTCATGGTCGGATTGAACCCTCGGACTGCGCGTAGCACTATCGAGGGAGTGAAAGCCTGGCGAGGACGCGATCTTCGGATCTTCTATCTTCGGCGGGAATAGAGACGCACAGCGCTGCAGCCTGTCTCCCAGAGAACGCTGTGGCACAGCGCTTGGCAGGCGGGTGGACGACGCGGAGGAGAAGAAGACTGAAAGGAGGTCCTCCCTCTACGAACAGTCGGAACATAGGGGCCCTCGGGCGATCCGATTGTCGAAGGATCGCGTTCGAACAGCAGGGTCAATTGGTTGGTGCATGCGGGATTGGACTTTATGTTCGGCCTGAAGTATTCAGATCTGTTGAAACAGAATCGTCGTCTCGAAAAAGAGCTGACCGGCCGCGCATATCATATTGCCCTGCTTTCCAATATCACCGTCGCCCCGCTCAAAGAAATACTGGAATACGCTCTGCGCTCCTATGGCGTGAACGCAGTCGTAGAAGTCGGGACCTACGACAACATCGTTCAGGACAGTGCCTCGTTCGCCGAAGCCGACGCGGTGGTGATATTTTGGGAAGCGGCGAACGTCATCGAAGGGTTTCACTACCGAGCAGGGCTGCTGAGTGAGCGGGAGTTCGAGGATGTGCTAGCAAAGTTCCGCACAGAACTTTCAATTGCATTCAGAAATCTGCAGCGAAGACCACTAGTGCTGGTCAATGCGCAGTCATCCTTGGTGTTCTCAGACAAGAGCCTGCGCGAGACTGCGTTGGAGCGCTTCTGTCGCCATGCCAACGCGGCTACACGGGAAGCTGCCCCCGCGAATACTGTCATCGTCGACATAGACAAGATCCTGGCTCAGCAGTCAATTCCGGGAAGCGTCGATTTGCGCCTGTATACGAGCAGCAAGGCGCTGTACACGCTCGGCTTCTTCGAACGCTATGCCGAACAAGTCCGTCCCTATTTCTTGTCGGCGACGGGGCGGGCAAAGAAGGCGCTGGTGTTCGATTGCGACAACACCCTGTGGAAGGGAGTTCTAGGTGAAGACGGATTTGATGGAATCGAGATGTCCAGCCGTACGCGGGACGGAAGTGCCTTTCAGGAGGTCCAAGCCATTGCGTACCAGCTACAGCGCCACGGCGTGCTCCTGGGTATCTGCAGCAAGAACAACCCGGAAGACGTAAAACGCGTGTTGTCAGGTCATCCAGACATGCTGCTGCGGTCGGAAAACTTTGCCGGCGTTCGCGTGAATTGGAACGATAAGGTGACTAACCTTCGTGCGCTATCTAAGTCTTGGAACATCGCGCTAGATAGTATCGTTTTCGTGGATGACTCGGAGTTCGAGTTGGACCTCGTCCGTCGTCATCTGCCCGAGGTGATCACCATCAAAGTGCCCGCTGTCCTGCACGAGTACCCGGGCCTTATTACTCGGCACGCCGGGCTATTTTTCCAGCTCTCAACCTCGGCAGAAGATGCTCACAAGACGCTGCTATATCAAAAGGAGGTCGAGCGCCAGCAGGTAGAGGAGAGCTCCACGAACCTCGAAGACTATGTCCGCTCGCTCGAGCTCCGTATCAGAGTGCACAGCGATGCCCGGGCTATAGCGCCTCGGATAGCCCAGATGACGCAGAAGACGAACCAGTTTAATCTCACTACGACTCGTTACACCGAGGCCGACATCGCCCGCATGATCGGCGACAGCCGATACCTCGTCAAGGCGATCAGCGTCGTGGATCGGTTCGGAGACTACGGCGTTACCGGGTTGAGCATCGTCATCCTTTCCGAGGACGAGACGACGGCCTGCATAGACACGCTCCTGCTAAGCTGCCGAGTATTGGGTCGTGACGTCGAATTCGCGTTCCTGAACTATCTGATGAAAGAGCTTCAGCAACGCGGGATGAAACGAGTCCAAGGACTTTTCCTCTCAACGAATAAAAACATCCAGGTCGCAGACTTCTTTGACCGAGCGGGCTTCCAACTGCTCGAAAGTACCCAAGACCGCCGACTGTACGAGGTCAATCCGAATGAGTTCAGCCCGCCCGATGTCGCGTATATCGACGTCCGGGAGGACGATGCAGTCGACTCTGCGAAGGAACTGGCGTGATGCCGTCGCCTCATCTTGTCAGCCCACTAGTCGACGCAATCGCTCGCGAGAACGCGCTGCAAGTTCCCTTCCTGCAGTCCAGCCTCCAGGAGATCCTCGCCGAGGAGCTGGACGAACTGGAGGCATACTTGCAGTTCTGCCAGGGGCAGGGGTTGGAGCTTGGGTATCTCGCCAGGTGCTACAACACCATCGTGCGCGATACCCTCCGCGAGCAGGTATTCTTTCAGCGGTATGGTCGATACCGCTATCACACGTATGCTGAGGTGGCTGACTCCGTTTACCTCAACGACGAGTACATGCGCCTGTACATGTACGGGCTTGCGCTAACGACCTACTTATGGCCGAACCATAGACGGATACGTAGATTTTTTGTTGAAGTCTTGCCGCGCACGTCGCGCGGTCGCTACCTTGAGGTCGGCCCAGGCCACGGTGTCTTCTTCCTCGCGGCTTTGCGATTGGCTTCGTTTGCAACCTTCGAGGGTGTAGACATCAGTCCCACCAGCTGCGCGATGACCGAGTCGATCGTCGCGAGCGGCTATTTTGGTAAGTTTGCGAACGTCAGGATCAGTTGCAAGGATTTCTTGTCAGACGACGTTGGGAAGGCCTCGTACGCGGCCATAGTCATGGGGGAAGTGCTCGAGCACGTCGAGCAGCCTTTGCGATTCCTCGAGAAAGTCCAGTTGGCGTGCGAGGTCGGAGGATTTGCCTTCGTTACCACGGCCATCAATGCTCCGGCTGTGGATCATATTTTTCTGTATGAGTCGCCGAGCGCTGTGACGGACATGGTCAACCGGGTGGGGCTGCGGATACAGGCGCAACTGGTCGTGCCCTATGCTGGACTGTCTCTCGAGGAGTCGCTGAGAACGCGCATGCCGGTGAACATCGCTTTGGCATTGTCCTCATGAGCTTTGAGGCTTTCGGACTAGGCTTTCACCACCTTGGACTTGCTGTGCGCAAGCCCGACAGCGCGACCGACTTCCTTCATCGACTCGGCTACCGGATCGGCAAGGTGGTGCTCGACGTCGAGCAGAACGTAAACCTGGTCTGGTGCGCCCACTCCGTCATGCCCTCGATCGAGCTCGTTTACCCGACGGACACTTCGGGTCCCGTATCAGAGCTTCTTGAGCGAGCGGGAGAGTCGGTCTACCACACCTGCTATGAAACATCTGATGTTAAGGCCTCGGTCGACGCCATAAAGACAGCGGGCCACAGGGTAGTCTGCGTACGCACGGCAAAGCCCGCCGTTCTGTTCGGAGGGCGAGAGGTCAGTTTCTATTACGTGGGCGGCTTCGGTCTCATCGAGCTGCTGTCGTCCAAGCGCGGCCCGATCTCGGGAGGGACAGATGTACCGTAGTTGCGAACTACACTGCCGAGAGAATCTTTAGCAGGAACAAACCATGGAAGAACGTCTTAAGCGAGCCATCGCCGCGGTATTGGGTCTCGAGGAGCGGGAAGTCACCAACGACGCAGGCCCTGGAAATATCAAGAACTGGGATTCACTCAAACAGATGCAGATCATGCTTGCCCTAGAAGACGAGTTCGACGTTCGGTTCAGTGACGATGAGATCCATCAGCTAACTAGCTATCGGAGCATTCTCTTGGCGCTGAAGGGGCGGGTCGAAGGCTGAACCTGTGCTGCTCAAAAATGTCCGCCAATGGGCGCGCCTGCAGTGGAATCTATGGAACATTCTGTGGCGGTACGATGTGCTGGTGGAACGCGCTGTCACAATAAAATATTGGCGGTCCGTTACTTTTGGAAAGCAGTGCACGCTGCAAACTGCCGCATATATCTATGGGTCGCGTGGGGGCTGTCGTATCACACTCGGGAGCCACGTCGTAGTGTCCAGCTCGTGCATGCTGCTGGGTGAGGGCGGATTATCGATCGGGGACTACACGCACCTTGGACCGCAGGTGGTTGTGACCACCCAGTATGGGGATAGCCGTGCGGAAATGTGCACGCCCGACCCTGTACGCAAGTATGCCGAGGTGAGGATCGGGAAGGGTTGCTGGATCGGAGCAGGTGCGGTCATCATGCCTGGTACGGTCTTGGGCGATCGTTGCATCGTGGCGCCCAATTCGGTGGTATTCGGATCCTGGGGCGATCGCTGTCTCGCTGGCCGGTAACCCGGCGCGCCGGCGAGGGTGAGAGGTGGCGGTCATGCCGGAGCCGGCGTCGCAGCTGCCGCGGCCGGTCGTGGTCATCTCGCAGCCGATGTTGTTCCCCTGGGTCGGGCTGTTCGAGCAGATTCGTCTGGCGGATGTTTACGTGCACTACACGGACGTGCAGTTCTCCAAGGGCAGCTTCGTGAACCGGGTGCAGATCAAGACCGAGAAGGGCGCGCATTGGCTGACCGTTCCACTGCGCGGGCTCTCGCTTGGACAGACCATCGCCGAGGTGCTGGTGGATGACCGCAAGGACTGGCGTCGCAGCCATCTGGACTTCCTGGCGCAGGCGTTCGCCGGCGCCCCGTTTCGTCGCGAGGCGCTGGAGCTGGCGGAGCAGACCTATGCGCGCAGGTCCGAGCGCCTGATGGACGTCGTGGTGGCCGGCGTGGAGGCGGTGATGACCTTCTTCGGCTTGGATCAGGGCCGCAAAGTCGTGCGCGTGGAGGAGCTGGGAATCGGAGGCTCGGGTAGCGAACGCGTGCTTGCCATCGTGCAGACGCTGGGCGGCAGAACCTATGTCACCGGCCACGGCGCGCGCAACTACCTCCAGCACGAAACGTTTGACCGCGCCGGAATTGGCGTCGAGTACATGGACTATCGCAAGACTCCGTATCCGCAGCTGCACGGCGAGTTCACTCCCTACGTCTCGATCCTCGATCTGATCGCGAACCTCGGACGCGACGGAGCGCGCTTCATCCATTCCGGGACGCTTGACTGGAGACGGTTCAAATGAGCGAGCCCGAACGCTTTGCCGCGGAGGTGGCGGCCAACATCCGAGGACTGGCGGCCGATGGCGACGTGCAGGCGCTGTCGCGTATCTGGGTGCGCGAGGTGACACGCTACCGCTACTCCTACAACTTCACCTGGATGGGGCGACCCATCATCCAGACGCCGCAGGACATGGTGGCGCTGCAGGAAATCATCTGGCGCACGCGGCCGGACGTGGTGGTCGAAACCGGTATCGCGCACGGCGGCTCTCTCGTGTATCTACGCCTCGCTGATGGAGCTGCTCGGCGGCGAGGGACGCGTGATCGGCGTGGACATCGAGATCCGGCCGCACAACCGTGTCGAGATCGAGCGCCACCCGATGGCGAAGCGCATCACGTTGATCGAGGGCTCCTCGGTCGACCCTGCGGTGGTGGAGCGCGTGGCCCGGGAGGTCGGGAGGCAGGCGTGCCATGGTGATTCTCGACTCGAACCACACGCTGGAGCATGTGCGGCGTGAGCTGGAGCAGTACTCGCCGCTGGTCAGCAAAGGGTTGCTATCTGGTGGTGTTCGATACCCTTCTCGAGGACATGCCTGCCGACCTGCAAGGCAACCGTGCCCTGGGGACCGGGCAATGGCCCGAAGACCGCGGTGCACCAATTTCTGCAGGGCAACGACCGGTTCGAGATCGACCGAGACATCGAGCACAAGCTGCTGATCACGGTCGCGACCCGACGGCTACCTGCGCTGCGTGAAGGACTGAAGGCAATGGAGAAGATTCCCGTCTTCGCGCCTGCAATCGGCGTGGACACGCTCAAGCACGTGACCGATGCGCTGCACGTGGGCTGGCTGGGCATGGGCGCGATCACCAAGGAGTTCGAAGACCTGATCGCCGCCTATCTCGGATTGCAGGGCCGCTACGTCGTCGCAACCAATACCGGCACCTCGGCCTTTCACCTGTGTCTGCGCGCGGCCGGAGTCGGGCCGGGTGACGAGGTGATCACACCTTCGTTCAACTACGTTGCGGATCATCAGGCGATCCGCATGTGCGGCGCCGAACCTGTGCTGTGCGACGTGCGCGACGACAACCTGGGGATCGACGTGGAGAAGGCCGAGGCGTTGATCGGACCCCGTACCAAGGCCATCGACCCGCTGCACTTTGCCGGCATACCCTGCGATATGGACGGTGTGTACCGCTTGGCCAAGCAACACGGCCTGCGCGTGCTGGAAGACGCAACGCATGCGTTCGGTACGCGTTACAAAGGCCACCGGCTGGGCAGCTTTGGTGACGTCACCTGGTTCAGCTTCGACCCGGTCAAGATCGTCACTTCCGTCGACGGCGGCTGCGTGGTCACCGGCAGCGAAGAGGAGCTGCATCGCATGCAACGCATGCGCCTGCTGGGCGTGGACAAGGACACTACCGAGCGCTACAAGAACCGTCGCGCCTGGGACTACGACGTAGTCAGCGAAGGCTACCGCTACCACCTGACCAACATCATGGCCAGCGTCGGCGTGTCTCAACTCAAGCGCGTCGATGAGTTCATCGCCAGCCGGCAGCGGGTGTGCCGCGCCTACAGCGACGCCTTCCGCGGCATCGCCGGCCTGCGTGTGCCGGCGACGGATTTCACGGACGTGTCGCCTTTCATCTACAGCTTGCGCGTGCTGAACGGCCGGCGCGAAACGCATGATCGCCCATATGCAAGCGCGCAGTATCGACGTGGGCATCCACTTCCTGCCCGTGCACGAGCACACCGCGTTTCGCGGTTGCCGCCGCGGCGATCTGAGCGTGACGCAGAAGGTCGCGCACGAGGTATTGACGTTGCCGCTGCACTCGAACATGAAGCCCGAGTTCATCGAGCGCGTGATCGAGGGCGTGACGAGCTTCTTCCATCGGTAAGCCGGGGCGTCCGCATTGAGCGCCTTCCGCGGGAACCTGGTCGCCAACTATCTCGGCAAGGGCTGGGCGGCTCTCGTCTCACTCGCTTTCATCCCCGTCTACCTGCGCTACCTCGGGGTGGAGGCGTACGGGCTGGTGGGAGTGCAGGCCTCGCTGGTCGCGTTGTTGTCGCTGCTCGACTTCGGATTGTCGTCGGCGGTAACGCGCGAGTTCGCCGCTTTGCAAGTGCAGACGGGTGCCAGCGCAAAGCAGCGCGATCTGCTGCGCACGCTGGAGCCGGTGTATTGGGGGATGGGTGTGCTGGCAGGAGCGATCGTCGCGCTGCTGGCAACGCCGATTGCGCGCCATTGGGTCAACCCGGGCACACTGTCGACGCAGAGCGTGACGCAGGCGATTCTACTCATCGGATTGACCATCGCCGCGCAGTGGCCTATCGCGCTGTACAACGGCGGCTTGAACGGCCTTGAGCGCCAGGTCCCGCAGAACGCGCTGGCCGCGACGGTAGCGACGGTACGAGCGTTGGGTGCAGTGGCAGTGCTGGCCTGGGTCGCGCCCACCATCCAGGCGTTTTTCGTCTGGCAGGCGCTGTGCAGCGCCGCACATGCTTTGGCCGCCGCATTCCTGCTTTGGCGCTACCTCCCGCGGGGCGCGGCCCCGGCTCAGTTTCGTTCGGCGCTGCTGCGCCGACTGCTGCCCATGGCGCTGGGCATGGCGGGCATTGCGGCTTCTTCCGCCGTGCTCACGCAACTCGACAAGGTGATCCTGAGCCGCCTTCTGCCTCTCGAGCAGTTCGGCTACTACACGCTGGCCGCGACCGCGGCAGGTGTACTGTTCCACTTGGTGATGCCGGTGTTCACCGCCGCGTTTCCGCGGCTGAGTCGTCTGGCCGCGCAGCAGGACCGCGCGGGCCTGCGCAGCGCGTACAGCCAGGCCACTCAGGTGATGGCCGCCACGGTCCTGCCGGTAGCTGCGACGCTGGTCTGCTTTGCCGGCATCATCCTGCGTTTGTGGACAGGGGATCAGGCGATCGCCGCAGCCGCGGCGCTGCCGCTCGCCCTTCTGGCAGCGGGTAACGCGATCAACGCACTGGTCAATCCACCTTTCGCTCTGCGGCTGGCGACGGGCTCGCTGCGCCCGGTGGTGATCCTGAACATCGTCGCCACATTGCTCATGGCACCCTTGGCGTGGATTCTGGTCGATCGCTTCGGCATGGCCGGCGGAGCCTCGGCATGGGTCGTGATCAACCTGCTGTACCTGCTGGTGGGCGTGCCCTTCATGCACGCCGGCATCCTGCCCCGAGAAACGCCACGCTGGTTGCTGCGCGATGTCCTCCCGCCGCTGGCGGCCGCCTCGTTGACGGCAGCGCTGGGCGCGTGGATGCTTCCCGCCGAGTTCCCGCGGCTAGCGCAGATCATCTGGATCGTCACCGTGGGGCTGCTGGCCAGCGCCGGGGCGGTGCTCGCGTCCAGCACGGGGCGCGGATTCGTGCTGCGCACACTCCTGCCGAAGGGGGGCTAACGGATGTCCGTGCGCTCAGGACCGGGCTTCGCGCGACGTGCAGCCGGCTGGCTCCGGCGCAAGGCGGGCGTGTATTACAAGCCGTCCTGGTCCCAGTGCGGGGAAGACCTGATCGTCGCGTTCGTGCTGGACACGCTCGGCGTTCCGCTGACCGCGCTATCTGGACCTCGGAGCACATACCAATTACGTGGATGAAGCCGGCTGGAGGGGACGGTGACGGACGGAGAGGTCCCGGATACACCGCTCGTGAGCGTGGGAATTCCCACCTACAACCGCCCCGAGGGCGCGCGCCGGACGCTGGAAGCGATCGCTGGCCAGACGTACCAGAATCTGGAGATCATCGTCTCGGACAACGCGAGCCCGGATCGACGCACCGAACCGGCCGTTGCGGACATCGTCGCGCGCGACGCCAGAGTGCGCTTTCACCGCCAGGCCACCAATCTGGGCCCGAGCGGCAACTTTCAGTTCGTGCTGAGCCAGGCGACCGGCCGCTACTTCATGTGGGCGGCGGACGATGACGACTGGGACGCCTGCTTCGTGGAGCGGTGTGTCGCGGGCTTCGACCGCCCCGATATCGTGTCGGTGATGTCGCGCTTTCGGACCCTCTACCGAGTCAGCGGTCGCGTCGAAGAGCCTGCTGTCCCGCGCCTCGATCCCGCGCGCTCTAAAGCGTATAACCTGATCGCCTTCCTGCGCACGCCGATGCCGACTCTGCTGTACGGTCTGCACCGGCGCGACTGTCTCGAGTTTTTTCGGACCGAGACCCATTGGTTTGATTTCTACGACTGTTACCTGAGCCTGCGGCTGCTCACGGTCGGCAAGATCCGCATCGTGCCCGAAGTGCTTTACACAGCGGGTGTGGACAGCGCCGACTACGTGGTGAAACGCGTGGCCGGCGGCCGCTGGGTCAAGTTCACGTACCTGCCGTTCTTGCGAGCCGGGCGCGCTTCCATCGCCGCGTCGGATTTGTCCGGGGCCGAGAAAGCGGTGGTGCTGGGCACCCTCGGCCTCACCGTCGCCCGGCTGTTCTTCAATCACGAAATCCGCAACCGCCGCTGACATGCTCCAGACGGTGCGCGAGCTCATCAAGTCGAGCCGCTTGCTCAACTTCAACCAGGTGGATCGAGATCGCTGGGTTCGCCAGCAGGCTCAACGACTGCGGCCCGGCAGCCGGGTGTTGGACGTGGGCGCAGGCTCGGGTCCGTATCGCGATGCATTCGCGCATTGCGAATACCGCAGTCAGGATTTCACGCAGCTGCAGCCCGATCAACTTCGGCACGGCGGCTACGGCGCCATCGATTACGTCTGCGACGCGACGAGCCATCCCGGTGGCCGACGCGAGCTTCGATGCAGTCTTGTGCACGGAGATGCTGGAGCATGTGCCCGAGCCGATCCGGGTGGTACGCGAGCTGGCGCGTATCCTGAAGCCGGAGGGATGTGCTGATCCTGACCGCCCCGCTGGGCTCGGGCATTCACCAGGAGCCTTTCCATTTCTACGGCGGGTATACGCCGTACTGGTACCAACGCTTCTTGCCCGAGGCCGGCTTCGATCGGATCCAGATCGAGTCGAATGCGGGGTCTTTGCGTTTCTTCGGCCAGGAGTCGATTCGCTTCGCGTACAGCACGCGTCCGTTCGCTCTGCGCATGCCCGTTGCTGCTGACGCTGCTGTGGACGCCCGTTTGGCTGCTGCTGATACCCGTGCTGGGCCTCGCTGGTGCCCCTGGTCTGCGCAGTGCTTGACCGTTTCGACCGCGAGAGCCGCTTTACGGTCGGTTATCACGTTACGGCGCGGCGTGCGCCGGTGGAGCCGGGGCGGCCATGAAGGCGCTCTGCGTCCTCGGGCAGCACAACTACGGCGATCCCGCGCGCGACCTGGGGTACGAGTACGTGAACTTCCTGCCCGCGCTCACCCAGCTCGGCTATGCCGTGACCCATTTCGAGTCCTTCGACCGCACGCCTTACAGCGACTTTGCCGACATGAACCGCAGGCTGCTGGAGACGGTCGAGCGCGTGCAACCCGACTTGGTGTTTTGCGTTCTGATGGGCTACGAGGTTTGGACCGAGACGCTGGATCTGATTCGCCGAAGCGGCCGAGCGCTGCTGCTCAACTGGGGAACCGATGATTCCTGGAAGTACGAGCAGTACGCGCGCTTCGTCGCGCCGCACCTCGATTGCTACGCGACGACCTACCCCGAGGCCCTGGAGAAGGCGCGCAGCGACGGACTGAAGAACTTCGCGCTCACTCAGTGGGCGGCGAGCGACGCCGCGCTGGCGTCGCCGCTCCCAGCCGCGCAGTGCCGCTACCGGGTGAGCTTCATCGGCACTGCCTACGGCAATCGCCGCGGCTGCATCGAGGACCTGCGTAGGCGCGGGATCGAAATCGACTGCTTCGGCCACGGCTGGCCCAACGGGCCCGTGCGCGCAGCGGATATCCCACGCATCATGCGCGAGTCCGTGGTCAGCCTGAGCTTCGGTGATTCCGGAACCCAGCTGCGCGGCTTGAGGCCTTATCGCTCGCGACAGATCAAGGCGCGCGTATTCGAAGTGCCTGGCGCCGGTGGCTTTCTGCTCACCGAGAGCGCTCCGCATCTCACCGACTACTATCGCTCAGGGGAGGAGATCGAAACCTTCGACTCGCGGGACGAGCTGGCGGAGAAGATCCGCTACTATCTCGAACGCCCTGACGCTCGCGACCGCATTGCTGTGGCGGGTCACGAGCGTACCCGGCGCGAGCATACCTACAGCCGGCGGTTCGCTGCACTGCTGGACAAAGCGACGGGCATGCGTACCGCGACGCGCTCGCCGCCCATACCGTTGCGGGTTGCCGACGAGTCCTTCGAGAGCCTTTGTGTGCGGCACCGGGTCACGCCGCCGCTGCGGGTGCTGAGAGCACTGCTCAGCACGCCTGCCCGAATGCTGTTCGGTGCGCAGCGCGGCCCTCGCGCGGCCCGCCGCCTGCTGTTCGAGCTGAGCTGGAGATTTGCCGGAGCGCGCACGTACAGCGCGGCCGGATGGCCCGGCCGCGTGTTCTATCGGGAGAGTTGATATCGGTGGACGACACGCCGGCGGTGAGCATCGCGCTCTCCATGCACAATGCCGCGAGGACCATTGAGCAGGCGTTGCGCTCTTTGCTCGCCCAAAGCTGCACCGACTGGGAGCTGATCCTGATGGACGACGGGTCCAGCGACGATGGTCTGGCGCGCGCGGAGCGCTACGCGGATGCGCGCTTTCGCATCGTCGTGGATGGGCAGCGCCGTGGGCTCGCGGCGCGCCTCAACCAGGCGATCGAGCTGGCGCGTGGCCGCTATCTCGCGCGCATGGACGCAGACGACATCGCGTATCCGGAGCGCCTGGAGCGCCAGCTCGCCTTTCTCGAGGCGCATCCGGAGGTGGATCTCCTCGGCGCCGGCATGATGGTCTTCGGCGATGATGGCGAGCCGACCGGCCTGTACGACGTGCGCACCACGCACGCAGCGATCTGCGCGCGGCCGCTGTCCGGGTTCTACCTGGCGCATCCCACGTGGATGGGCCGCATCGAATGGTTCCGCAAGTGGCGCTACGATCCGATTTGCCGCAAGGCACAGGACCAGGATCTGTTGTTGCGCGCCTGGCGCTCGAGCCGCTATGCCGCGCTCCCCGAGCCGCTGGTCGGCTACCGGCAGGAAACGTTGTCGGTGCGCAAGTCTTGGCTCGGCCGCTACTACTTCTCCCGCGGCTTGTTCAAGCTCGCGCGCCGTGATGGCGCCTGGCCGCAAGCCGTCATCGGCGCAGGCATGCAGGCCCTAAAGGCAGGGGCCGACGCTTTCGCCATCGCCACCTCGCTGTCGCGACGCTTACTGCGCCATCGAGCACTCCCGTTCAGCGCACAGGACGCGACGCGGTGGGGCGAAGTGTGGCGTGGTTGCCAGGCATACGCCCGCTAATGTTGCCATCGGCCCCGCCCGGCCGGGACTTGCAACGGTCGGTGGTTGTTTTTACAATCCCGCAATCGGATTACAGATCAGCAGATGCCAATGATCCCGCGCAGCGCCCTGAAGACGGTCGAGAGCCTGGCGCGCGGATTTCGGGTGATCTCCATCACCGGACCGCGGCAATCGGGCAAGACGACGTTGTCCCGCGCCGCCTTCCCTCACAAGCCGTACGTCAACCTGGAGGCCGCCGACCAACGCGCCTTCGCGTTGAGCGATCCCCGGCGCTTCCTGGCCCAATTTCCAGACGGGGCCGTGCTCGACGAGGCGCAGCATGCCCCGGAACTCTTCTCCTATATCCAGACCCTGGTCGACGAGGACCAGCGGCCAGGGCGGTTCGTGCTCACCGGCTCGCAGAATTTCCGCATGCTGGAGAAAATCACGCAGAGCCTTGCCGGTCGGGTCGGGATCGTCCATTTGCTGCCACTTGCGGTCAGCGAGTTGATGGCGGCGGGACTGGCGGGCGGTAGTGTCGATGATCTGCTCTACAGGGGCTTCTATCCAGCCTTGTACTCCGGCTCGCTTGACCCGGCGGCCTGGTACGGGAACTACGTCACAACGTACGTGGAACGCGACGTCAGGCAGGTGACGAATGTCCACGACCTCAACCTGTTCCAGCGGTTTCTGGGGCTGTGCGCGGCGCGCACCGGGCAACTGCTCAATCTGGACAGCCTGGGCGCCGATTGCAGCATCGCTCACCACACAGCGCGCGCCTGGCTGGGGGTCCTGGAGGCGAGCTACCTCGTGTTCCGCCTTCCCCCTCACTTCGAGAACCTCGGCAAGCGCCTGGTCAAGACGCCCAAGCTGTACTTCCACGATGTCGGCCTAGCGGCGTTCCTGATCGGGGTGCAGGACGCGAGGCACATGGCGATCCACTCGGCGCGTCCACAGCTGTTCGAAACCTTCGTCGTGGGCGAGTTTCTCAAGCATCGCTACAACGCCGGGCAAAGCTCCAACCTTTATTTCTGGCGGGATAACATCGGGACGGAAGTGGACGTGCTGGTCGAAGACCGGCATGGCCTTTTCCCGATCGAGATCAAGTCTGGGCAGACGTTCCAGGAGGACTACTTCAGGAACCTGCGCTTGTTCCTGAAGTACGCCGGGTCCCGCGCATCGGGGGCGGGTCTGGTGTACGGAGGCGAGGCGAGCTACGTGCGGTCCGGCGTCACCGTGCGAGCCTGGAAGGATATCTAGCCAGATGTGCGGTCTGACCGGCTACTGGGGCAGCCCGGGCCCGGGGGCGGGTGAGATGGCGGCGATGGCGAAGCGCATGGCCGACACGCTGCGCCACCGCGGACCGGACGACAGCGGCGAGTGGGTCGATGAGAAAGCAGGCGTCGCGCTCGGCCACCGGCGGCTTTCTATCGTCGATCTCTCGCGCGAAGGGCACCAGCCGATGTTCTCGGCGAGCGGGCGCTTCGTCATCGCCTTCAACGGCGAGATCTACAACTTCCGGGATCTGCGCGCGGCGCTGGAGCGCGATAGCGCTGCGCCTGCGTGGCGCGGCCACTCCGACACCGAGGTCATGCTCGCCGCATTCGAGCGCTGGGGCGTCGAGGGCGCGCTGCAGCGCTTCGTGGGCATGTTTGCGTTCGCGTTGTGGGACGCGAAGGAGCGGATACTGCATCTGGCGCGCGATCGCCTCGGAGAGAAGCCGCTCTACTACGGATTCGCCGCTCGCGACTTCGTGTTTGCCTCCGAGCTCAAGGCGCTGCTCGCGTACCCGGGGTTCGCGCCACGCATCGATCGGCGCGCTCTCGCGGCCTATGTTCAGCTTGCCTGCGTCCCGGCGCCGCTGTCGATCTACGAGGGCATCTACAAGCTGCTGCCTGGCTGCCTGCTCTCGCTCGACACAGACCAGCTCGGTGCGCGCGCTTTACCCGAGCCGCGCGCCTATTGGTCGCTGGAGCAGGCGGTCGAGCGCGGTATCTCCGAGCCGTTCACCGGCACGGCGGAAGAGGCCGCCGATGTGCTGGAGCTGCGGTTGCGCGAGGCGGTCGCCGGGCAGATGGTTGCCGATGTGCCGCTCGGCGCTTTCCTGTCGGCGGTGTCGACTCCTCCACGGTGGTCGCGTTGATGCAGGCCCAGAGCAACCGCCCGGTGCGCACCTTCAGCATCGGTTTCGCCGAGCAGGACTATGACGAGGCGCGCTATGCCAAGCGCGTTGCGTCGCATCTGGGCACTGCTCACACCGAGCTGTATGTCACGCCGCAAGAAGCGCTCGCGGTGGTGCCCAAGCTGCCGCAGATCTACGACGAGCCCTTCGCCGACAGCTCCCAGATCCCGACCTTCCTGGTGTCTCAGCTCGCGCGCCGACATGTCACGGTGAGCCTGTCGGGCGACGCCGGCGACGAGCTGTTCGGCGGCTACAACCGCTACCGCTGGGGCGAGGCCATTCGGCGGCGCGTGGGCTGGCTGCCTCGAGCCGGCCGCAAGGCGCTGAGCGGCGCTATCACGTCGGTGCCGCCTGCGGCATGGGACGGCGTGGTCGGGAACGCTGTCGTTCGCTCTGCCGCAGCGCATGCGGCCGAAGGCGGCGGGCGACAAGCTGCATAAGCTCGCTCGCTTGCTGGGCGGAGAGAATGATGTGCAGCTGTACGAGGCGCTCGTTTCGCACTGGCCGGCGGACCTGGTGGTCGGCGCATCGCAGACGGCGGCACCGTGGACGCTGCGCCCGATCCCGGACCGCCTGCGCACGCTGCCCGAGCGCATGATGGTTCTCGACGCGCTCGGCTATCTGCCCGACGACATCCTCGTGAAGCTGGATCGCGCATCCATGGCCGTGAGCCTGGAGAGCCGCGTCCCCCTGCTCGATCATCGCGTGGTCGAGCTCGCCTGGCGTCTGCCGCTGCACATGAAGATCCGCGACGGGCAGAGCAAGTGGTTGCTGCGCCGCGTGCTGTACCGCCACGTGCCGCGCGAGCTGATCGAGCGTCCGAAGATGGGCTTCAGCATCCCGCTCGACTCCTGGCTGCGCGGCCCGCTGCGCGACTGGGCGGAATCGCTACTGGATTCTGCGCGCCTGACCCGCGAAGGGTTCTTCCAACCCGAACCGATCCGCAAACGCTGGGCCGAGCATCTATCCGGTGCGCGCAACTGGCAGCACTACATCTGGGTCGTGCTGATGTTCCAGGCCTGGCTCGAGCGATGGCGGGCCGCATGAGCGCCCCCCGGCTGCTATACCTGGTCACCGAGGATTGGTACTTCTGCTCGCATCGCCTGCCGCTGGGGATCGCGGCGCGCAGCCGCGGCTACGATGTCACGGTGGCTACGCGCGTGCAGCGGCACGCCGAGGCGATCCGCGCCGCCGGTTTGAAGCTCGTGCCGCTGCACTGGTCCCGGCATGGACACAACCCCTTCCGGGAGCTCAGCGCGCTGCGCGAGATCGTCGGTGTCTACCGGCGCGAGCGTCCCGACATCGTGCACCACGTCGCCGTCAAGCCCGTGTTATACGGGTCGATCGCCGCGCGCCTCACCGGTACGCCTGCGGTGGTCAACGCCATCGCCGGTCTCGGCTATCTGGAAAGCTCCAACGACCTGCGCGCCCGCATCCTGGGTCGGATCGTCCAGACCGGCTATCACCTACTGCTGGATCGTCCCAACAGCCGCCTCATCGTCCAGAACCCGGATGACCTCTCCACGCTCGTAGAGCGGGGCATCATCGATGCTGGCCGAGTCGCGCTGATCCGCGGCTCGGGCGTGGACATTAGCCGATTCACACCGATTCCGGAGCCCGATGGCACGCCACTGGTGGTGCTGCCAGCGCGCCTGCTGCGCGACAAAGGCGTGATGGAGTTCGTCGAAGCGGCCCGAACGCTGCGCGCCGAAGGCGTAGCTGCACGCTTCGCCCTCGTGGGCGAGCCCGATCCGCAGCATCCAGCCGCGATCTCGCCAGCGGATCTCGAGCGTTGGCAGAGGCAAGGCGTGGTGGAGTGCTGGGGCTGGCGCGAGGACATGGTGGAGGTGTTCCAGCGCTGTCACCTCGTCTGTCTGCCGTCCTACCGCGAAGGTTTGCCCAAGGCGCTGCTCGAAGCGGCCGCCTGCGGGCGTGCCATCGTCACCTGCGACGTGCCCGGCTGTCGCGAGGTCGTTCGCGACGGGGACAACGGCCTGCTGGTTCCTCCGCGCGACAGCGCGTCCCTGGCCATGGCGCTGAAGCGACTGCTGCAGGACAACGCGTTGCGCCTGCGCATGGGCCAGCGCAGCCGCGAGCGCGCGGTCGAGGAGTTCTCGATCGAGCGCGTCGTGGCCGATACGCTGGGCGTGTATCAAGGGTGTCTGGGCCGATGAGAGTGCTGGTGACGGGCGCCACCGGCTTCGTCGGGCGTGCGCTGTGCTCGCGATCTGGCGCAACACGGCCACGAGGTGCGCCGCGCTGTGCGCAACACCCCAGGCGCGTCGCCACCCGATGCCGCCGCGACCGTTGTGGTCGGAGACGTTGGCCCGAGCACGGATTGGACCGCAGCGTGGCGGGCGTGGACGCGGTCGTTCACTTGGCCGCGCGGGTCCACATGCTCGAGGACACCGCTACCGATGCGCTCGCGGAGTACCGTCGAGTCAACGTCGAGGGCACGCGCTCGCTTGCGGCTGCCGCGCGGCGCGCCGGTGTGCGTCGGCTGCTCTTCCTGTCTTCGGCCAAAGTTCACGGCGAGCGCAGCGTGCGGCCTTTCACGGAGATGGACGCGCCGCATCCCGAGGATGCGTATGCAGTGTCCAAGCTCGAGGCGGAGGAGGCGCTCAAGCAGACGCTTGCCGGAGGCCAGACGCAGTGGACGATCCTGCGCCCGCCCTTGGTCTATGGCCCGGGGTGCGCGCCAACTTCCTGCGACTGCTTCGCACGGTCGCCCGCGGCGTGCCGCTGCCGCTGGCGGCGATCGACAACCGGCGCAGCCTGCTCTATGTCGGCAACCTCGTGGATGCGATCCGGAGCTTGCCTCGAGCACGAGGGCGCGGGCGGGAGGACGTGGCTGGTCAGCGACGGAGAGGATCTGTCCAGCTCCGGAGCTCGTGCGGCGCCTGGCGCGCGCGCTGAATCGACCCGCGCGGCTGGTGCCCGTGCCCGTCCGGCTGCTGCGCCTGGCTGGAGCGCTGAGCGGCAAGACCGCGGCGGTAGATCGTCTGGTCGACTCGCTACAGGTGGACGCCGACGGCCATCCGCGCCGCCTTGCGGTGGACGCCGCCTTACAGCGTGGATCAGGGTCTGCTGGAGACGGCGCGCTGGTTCCGCGCGCCGCAAGGCAGCCCAGGCCTGAGAGCCGGATACAATACCGCCGCATGCGGGACCCGTTGGCTGCCTTCGATCCTCGTAACTGCACTCGCCTTCGCTCTCAGCTTCGCGCTGTTGCGCCTGCTCCTGCTGCCCGCGACTCAGCGTTGGTTTCTCGACCACCCCAACCCGCGTTCGCTCCACGCCGCTCCGGTGCCGCGGACGGGTGGGCTGGGCGTCGTGCCCGGATTGGCGGTGGGCATGCTGATCGCGGGAGGCGACGTGCTCCTGGTCGCGCTCGCTGTCGGGCTGATGCTCCTGTCTTTGCTCGACGATTGGAAGCACCTGCCGGCGAGCTGGCGTCTGCTCGGGCATCTCGGCGCGGCGGTCGCGTTCGTCCTGGCTTACTTCCCTGCGGCCGGTTGGATCGAGCTGACGCTGCTGGCGCTGGCAGTGGCGTGGATGATCAACCTGTACAATTTCATGGATGGCGCGGACGGGCTCGCGGGAGGTATGACGGTGATCGGCTTTTGCGCCTATGGCGTGGCGGCGGGACTGGCCGGCAACGCGCCTCTTGCGCTGACGAGCTTGTGCGTGGCGGCTGCCGCCGCTGCCTTCCTCATGTTCAACTTCCCGCCGGCCCGCATCTTCATGGGTGATTCCGGTTCCATCCCTCTGGGTTTCCTGGCCGCGGCGCTCGGGCTGCTGGGCTGGCGCGACGGCCTGTGGCCGCTGTGGTTCCCGCTGGTCGTCTTCGCTCCATTCGTGGTCGACGCCAGCGTCACGCTCGTGCGGCGTGCGCTGCGCGGCGAACGATTCTGGCAAGCCCACCGCAGCCACTACTACCAGCGGCTGGTGCTCACCGGTTGGAGCCACCGTCAGCTCGCGCTTGCTGAATACGGGCTCATGCTGGTCAGCGCAGTTGCCGCGTTGCTCGCGCTGCGCCAGTCGGCGCCGGTGCAAGCGCTGATCTTCGCGGCATTGATCGTTGCGTATGTGCTGGCGGGGCTCACGGTGGATCGCCGCTGGCGCGCGCGGACGCAGACGCATTAGGATGATCGTGCCGATGCGCATCAACCCTCGCACCGCGCTGGCGATGCTGCACGACATCGCTGCGGCTGCCGTCGCTTGGGTGCTGGCCTTCTGGCTGCGCTTGAACTTGGACCTGCCGCCGGAGTACGCCGGCATCGCCCTGCACACCTTGCCCGTGGCGGTGTGCGTGCAGGCGGTGATCTTCTGGCGCTTCGGCCTGTATCGGGGCATCTGGCGCTACGCCAGCCTGCACGACCTGCGGCTGATCGTGCTCGCGGTGGGTGCGGCTGCCCTGGTCGTGCCGTTCGCGCTGGTGCTGCTCAGGCTCGCCGACCCGATCCCGCGCTCGGTGTTCGTGCTCGATCCGCTCTTGCTGCTGTTCATGATGGGCGGCAGCCGGCTGGCTTACCGCGCCTGGAAGGAGGGGCGCATCGCCAGCCTCAGCAGCGTGGCGGCGAGCGCCGGTGCTGATCCTCGGCGCAGGCGATGCGGCCGACGCGCTGATCCGCGAGCTGTCGGCCAAGCGCGATTGGCGCGTGGTGGGCCTGCTGGACGACGGTGCGCTGAAGCAGGGACGCCAGATCCACGGTGTGCCCGTGCGCGGCCGCATCGACGAAGTGCGGCGTGTGGCGGAGGCGCTGGACGTGTCTCACGCCATCATCGCCATGCCCGCAGCGTCGCACACGGCGCGCCGCAAAGCCGTCAACATGGCCACCGAGGCGGGGCTCAAGGTGATGACGGTGCCCTCCTTCGACGACATCATGACCGGCAAGGTGACGGTTTCCCAGCTGCGGCGAGTGGAGCTGGACGATCTGCTGGGGCGCGATCCGGTGGTGCTCGACAGCGCCGGACTGTCCAGTCTGCTGGCCGGCAAAGTCGTGCTGGTCACCGGCGCGGGCGGCTCCATCGGCTCCGAGCTGTGCCGGCAGATCGCGCGCTTCGGGCCGTCGCGGCTGGTCCTGTTCGAGCTGTCCGAGTATGCGCTGTACCAGATCGAGCAGGAGTTCCGCCGAGCGCATCCGCAGCTGGCGATCGTGTGCGCTGTCGGCGACACGCGCAACCGGCGGCGGGTCGAGCAGGTGCTGCGCGACTACCGCCCGAGCGTGGTGTTCCACGCCGCCGCCTACAAGCACGTGCCGCTGATGGAGGAGGTGAACGCGTGGGAGGCGGTGCAAAACAACGTGCTCGGCACCCATACGCTGGCCTCGGCCTCAGTGCACCACGGCGTGGAGAAGTTCGTGCTCATCTCCACCGACAAGGCGGTGAACCCCACCAACGTGATGGGCGCGAGCAAGCGCCTGGCGGAGATGGTGTGCCAGGCCCTGCAGACGGCAGCCGCAACCCGCTTCGTGATGGTCCGGTTCGGCAACGTGCTGGGCAGCGCCGGCAGCGTGATCCCGAAGTTCCGCCAGCAGATCGCCGAGGGCGGCCCGGTCACGGTGACGCATCCGGACATCACCCGCTACTTCATGTCGATCCCGGAAGCCGCGCAGCTGGTGCTGCAGGCCGGCTACATGGGCAGCGGCGGCGAGATCTTCGTGCTGGACATGGGCGAGCCGGTGCGCATCGTCGATCTGGCGCGCGAGATGATCCGGCTGTCCGGCTTGAGCGAGAGCGACATCAAGATCGTCTTCACCGGCCTGCGCCCCGGCGAGAAGCTCTACGAGGAGGTGCTCGCCGACGACGAGCGGACGCTGCCCACGCCGCACCCGCAAGCTGCGCATCGCACGGGCGCGCCCGGTGGAAGCCAACCTCGTGCCGCGGCTGCTCGACTGGCTCGGCCGCCAGGCGCTCCCCGGCGACGACGAGGTGCGAGCGGAGCTGGCGCGCTTCATCCCGGAATACTCCGGCGGCCAGAACGCTGCGCCGGAGGGCAGGCGAGCTGCGAATGAGTGACAGCCTCGCCGCCGCTTCTCCCCTGAGCGGCGTCGCCGCCCGCGCGGGTGTCGCAGTGCGCTATCTCGCGATCGCCATCGGCTTCACGCTGCCGATCTCGACCGCGCTGGACAACGTGCTGCTCGCGCTTCTGCTGGCGTGCTGGTTGGCGAGTGGACATTGGCGCGCGAAGTACGCCACGGTCCGTGGCAACCCGGTGGCGCTCGCGGCGCTTGCCTACCTCGCGCTGATGGCGTTGGGGCTGCTGTGGAGCCCGGATCCGCTGCATGACGGACTCACATACTTGAGGAAGTATAGCGACCTGCTGCTCATCCCGATCCTGGTGACCGTATTCACCGACCCCCAGGATCGGCGCCGCGGGTTGCTCGCGCTCGCGGCGGCGATCGCGCTGACTCTCCTGGCGTCACTCGCGCTGTCCATCGGTGCGCTGCCGACGGGCGGGTTCATCACCGGCGAGCCGGCCAACCCTACCGTGTTCAAGAAGCACATCACACAGAACATCCTGATGGCCTTCGGCTGCCTGTTGTTCGCAGAGCTGGCGCGGCGCGGCCGTCAGCTCGCAGCTGCGTCTGCTATGGAGCGCGCTGGCGGCCACTCGCAGCGTTCAATGTCCTGTTCCTGGTCCAGGGGCGCACGGGGTACTTGGTGCTGGCTGCGCTGGCTGTGCTGTACTTGTCCACGCGGTTGCGCTGGCGTGGACTGCTGACGGCCGTGGTGCTCGTCGCGGCGGGCTTCGTCAGCGCCTATGAGCTATCGCCCGCGCTTTCATCAGCGGGTGAGCACCGGCATGGGAGAGATGAGTCAGTATCAGCGCGGGAGAGGCTCCGCAGGGCGGGGTGAGCGAGCGCCTCGAGTTCTATCACAACACGCTGGCTCTGATCCGCGACCATCCGATTCTTGGAGTGGGCACCGGCGGCTTCGTCCACGCCTATGCCGACAGGGTCCAGGGTACCGCGATGCAGCCGACTCGCAACCCGCACAACCAGTATCTGCTGACGACGGCGGAGGTCGGGGTGGTCGGGCTCGCGCTGCTGCTGCTCCTGTTTGCGCAGCAGTGGCGTTGCGCGGCACGGCTGCCGGACGAGCGCTCGAGAACGCTGGCGCGGGGTCTGGTGCTGACCATCATGGTGGGAAGCCTGTTCAACTCGCTGCTCATCGATCACGTCGAGAGCCTGTTGTTCGCCTGGCTCTCCGGGCTGCTCTTTGCGGCCCTGCCACCGAAGCCTGCGGCGCTGGGGAAGAGGGCGTGAGCCTTTCTGCAGCGCATCGTGGGCGAATCGGACTTCGCACGGCTGCGCGCGACGATCGAGCGCGAGCTCGACCGGGAGTCAGAGGCTAAGGCTGCATCGCTCACGCCGCGCCCGCCGCGTGCGCCTGTTGATCGGCGTGATAGCTGGAGCGCACCAGCGGGCCGCACGCCGCGTGCCGGAAGCCCATCTCCAGCGCAGCCGCCTCGAATTCCTTGAAGCGGGCCGGCTCGACGTAGCGCAGCACGGGTAGATGGCCGCGAGTGGGCTGCAGGTACTGGCCGATCGTCAGCATGTCCACTTCGTGCGCGCGCAGGTCGCGCATCACGTCGAGGATCTCCGCGTCGGTCTCGCCCAGCCCGACCATCAGCCCGGACTTGGTCGGGATGTCGCGATGGCGGCGCTTGAAGTCGAGCAGCAGCTTGAGCGAGTGCCGATAGTCGGCGCCCGGCCGCGCCATCTTGTACAGCCGCGGCACGGTCTCGAGGTTGTGGTTCATCACGTCCGGCAGGCCGTTGCCCAGAACATCCAAGGCTTTCTCCAGCCGGCCGCGGAAGTCGGGGGTGAGGATCTCGATGCGGGTGGCGGCGAGTGGCTGCGCACCGCGCCGATGCAGTCCGCGAAGTGCTGCGCGCCACCGTCGCGCAGGTCATCGCGGTCCACGCTGGTGATCACCACGTACTTCAGCCCCATCGCGGCGATGGTGCGCGCTAGATTGACCGGCTCGTCGGCGTCGGGCGGCTTGGGACGTCCGTGCGCCACGTCGCAGAACGGGCAGCGGCGCGTGCACAGCTCGCCCAGGATCATGAAGGTGGCTGTGCCCTTGCCGAAGCACTCGCCGATGTTGGGGCAGGAGGCTTCTTCGCACACCGTGTGCAGATTGTGTTCGCGCAGGCGCCGCTTCACCTCGTAGAAGGCCTGGCTGTTGCCGGCCTTCACGCGGATCCACTCCGGCTTCTTCAGCGGTGTGATCGGAATGACCTTGACCGGATTGCGGGCGGTCTTGGCTGCTCCGGTCTGGCCGTCGGTGAGATCGCTCATGACTGCTGTTTCCATCCCGCTCGCCGCGAGGACGAGGTGTCGCGTCAGCTTCGAGACCAGCCGCTCGCCGATGTCTTCGATCGGCGCGTGCAACACCGAGATCGCGCAGCTGAGTTACTTCCAATCCGGCATGACCGCACGGATCGATGGCGCGGAACGGTGCGAGGTCCATGTCCACGTTCAGGCTCAAGCCGTGGTAGCTGCAGCCGCGGCGGATGCGCAGCCCCAATGCGGCGATCTTGGCGCCACGTACGTACACGCCCGGCGCGTCTTCGCGCCGGGACGCGGAAATGCCGAAATCGGAGACCAAGTCTATCACGGCCTGCTCCAACGCCCGGACCAGGCTGCGCACCGTGAGATGCCGCCGTTGCAGATCCAGCAGCACATAAGCGACGAGCTGGCCCGGGCCGTGGTAGGTGACCTGCCCCCCGCGGTCTACCTTGAGCACCGGGATGGCGCAATCGGCGCCCGGCAGGTGCTCGGATCGGCCCGCGACTCCATAGGTATAGATCGGCGGGTGCTCGAGGAGCCAGATCTCGTCCGCCGTGGCCGCAGTCCGTGCCGCGGTGAAGGACTTCATCGCCTCCCAGGTCTGTTCGTAGGGGACGAGGCCGAGGCGACGGACTGAAGGCCGTGACGCGTGACCGGATTCGTGTCGAACGCCTCCCGTCGCATTCCCGCAGGGCTCATCGCCTCTGCAGCCGTCGATCACGGCCCACAGCACCATCACGACGTTCGGATGATCGTTGAGCTCCGTGTACAGGGCATCGAGCTGTTCGCGCGACACGGCGCGAATGACGAGGTGACGCTCAAGTAGCTGTTCTTCTTGCTCCGTCGCAGCTCTACCGTCGCGTCGTCGAGGTCGGGGGCATGGGTACGCACGATCCCGACCACGGCATCGACGAAGCCCGGCTCGTTCCTGCCCATGATCTTGAGCGGAAAGTCGAGCGGGTATTCGATCAGATCAGGCATGCGCCTGCGGCTCGGGTGCGCGCCGCACCTGCGCCTTGAGCTCCTGGAACAGGGCGTACATGCGGCGGAACAACGGACCGGGTCGACCGTCGCCCACGGCCTTTCCGTCCAGACGAGTGATCGCCAACACCTCGCGCGTGGAGGAGGACAGCCACAGCTCCTGCGCCGAGCGCAGCTCTGCCTCCGACACTTCCCGGATCTCACAGCGGATGCCGTGTTTCTGCGCCAGCTCGAGGATCACGTCGTAGGTGATGCCCGGCAGGATGAGATGGCTCTTGGGCGGGATGAGCAGCACGCCGTCCTTGACCACGAAAATGTTGCTGGCTGCACCCTCGGTGAGGAAGCCGTCGCGCAGCAGCACCGCCTCCACCGCCCCGGCGTCGAGCGCCAGCTGCCGCAGCAGCACATTGGGCAGCAGGGCGATGGTCTTGAGGTCGCAGCGCAGCCAGCGGTTGTCGAGCAGCGTCACCGCCGCAACGCCGCCGTCGATCGCCTCCTGCGTCGGTACCGACAGCGCATTGGTCATCAGGAACACGGTAGGTGCCGCATCCTTCGGAAACGCGTGGTCGCGCTTGGCGACGCCGCGCGTGATCTGCAGGTACAGGCTCTGATCCTCGTGCGGGCTGCGCCGGACCAGCTCGCGGATGATCTGGGTCCACTGCGGGTGACTGTGAGGATTGGGCAGCCGGATACCTCGAGGCTGCTGGTCGAGTCGCTGCAGATGATCTTCCAACCGGAACACGCGCCGCGCGTAGACCGGGATCACCTCGTATACGCCGTCGCCGAAGATGAAGCCCCGGTCGAGCGGGGAGATGCGGGCCTTCGACAACGGCAGGAACTCTCCGTTGAGATAGGCCACGCTGTCATCTCGGGGGTCGGTGATATCCATCTGACGGTTCCTTGTGATGAGTCGGGGACAGATGTCGCTCGCCGACTATCGGCGGGAATTACTGGAACATGAGCCGCAGGCTGTCCCAGGCGCGCATGAAGATGTTGGCCACGCCAACGCGCTCCAGGGCAACCACCGGATACTCGCCGTAAGGCTTGTCGTCGAAGGTCAGCCGCACCACGCCCACCGGCTGCTGCGGGCTGATGGGAGCGATCAGCGGCTGCAGGCTCTCGATCTCGGCCTTGAGCAGCGTACGCTGACCCTTCGGCAACAGACACGAAGACGTCTTCGGTAAAGCCGGCCCTGAGCGACTTCTCGCTGCCCTTCCATACCGGGAGTCTCGGCCACCGTCTGCGCCGCCGGCATACAGCTTCAACGTCTCGGTGTACTGGAAGCCGTAGTTGAGCAGCTTCTGAGCTTCCATCGCGCGCGCCGTTTCCGAGGCCGTCCCGGTGACCACCGCAAGCAGGCGCCGCCCGTCCCGCTGCGCGGTCGCGATCAGGCAGTAGCCGGCTGTTTCGGTGTAGCCAGTCTTGACACCATCCACGAAGGGGTCGCGGAACAGCAGCTCGTTGCGATTGCGCTGAGTGATGCCGTTGTAGGTGTACTCCTTGATCGCGTACATCGGGAAGTACTCGGGAAAGTCGCGGATCAGCGCCACCGCGAGCAGCGACAGGTCGCCGGCGGTGGAATAGTGATGCGGATCGGCCAGGCCCGGTGGCGTTCGCGAAGTGGGTATGGGTCAGTCCCAGGCGCGCAGCCTGGTCGTTCATGCTCTGCACGAAGGACTCTTCGCTGCCCGCTACGCCCTCTGCCAGAGCGATCGTGGCGTCGTTGCCGGACTGGACGATCATGCCGTGCAGCAGCTCGTCCACCGTCACCGTCTTGTCGGGTCCGATGAACGTACGAGAGCCCGGCATCTTCCGGGCCTTCATCGAGACCGGCAACGCCTGGGACGGAGCCAGTAGGTCTTGCTTCAACGCGCCGAAGACGAGGTAGGCGGTCATCAACTTGGTCAGCGAGGCCGGCTCGACACGCTCGTCCGCGCCGTGGCTGGCGATGACGTGGCCGGTCCGGTAGTCCAGGAGCAGCCAGGATCTCGCCGCGATGGGTGGCACCGGTGCAACCGGCACCGAGGTCTGCGCCATCGTGATGGATGCGAACAGCCCGGCCGGTAGCCAGGGCACGACGGGAAACAGCAGGAAGAAAACCAGGAGTCTGCGGAGCATGCGCGCGGAGAAACTATAATGCTCATTATAGCCTAGCGGGTTAGACGCCCGGACTGGCACCCCCTCCCCGATCATCGATCCCGACACAGACGCATGCGCTATCGCTCGACCACGCTCTGGTTTTCCGCAAGCTTCGCCCTGTGCGTTATCTCACTGATCGCACCGGTGCGGGCGCAGGCTACGGTCACGGTGGAGAACGCCTGGGCACGCGCGACGGTACCCGGGCAGAAGGTGGCAGCCGTCTATCTCGACATCCGCAGCGACGAGCCCGCAAAGCTAGTCGGCGTGCGCAGCCCCGCGGCATCCAGCGCCGAGATTCACTCGATGTCGAACGATGCCGGCGTGATGAGGATGCGCCGCTTGCAGCGGCTCGACCTGCCGGCGGGACAGACCGTCCGGCTCGCGCCCAGCGGCAATCACATCATGCTGCTGGACATCAAGCAGCCGCTGCAGCCGGGCGCGCGAGTGCCCGTCGTACTGATCGTGGAACAGAAGGGCAAGAAGAAGTGGATTCAAGTGCAGGCGGAGGTGCGGGCCGCTGACACCGTGAGTCCGTGCGGAATCCAGTATCTCTAGGCCGTCAGATCGCTGATCAGCTCGTCATCGACCCACTGGCGCAGCAACGCGGCAGCCTGAGGCGCGGCTTCGTCGGGCGAGAACCAGCGGCACAGGCCTTCGCACAGAGCCGTGAAGTTGGCGCCATCTCTGACCGCCGCGAGCGCCCAAGACTCCGGCTCGCTCAGCGAGCGGAAATACGCGGTCAGCGCCTTGCGCCAGATCAACCAGCTCTTGGGGTCATCGGCCAGCACCGCGTCCGGCAGCGGCTCGCCCGCATCGGTCGCCTTGCGCAACGCCGGCGCGTTGCTGCGCAGTTCGAGCACCTGCGCCGACGGGTGCAGCACGAAACCCAGCGCCGGCCAGGACTGCGGCGGCAAGCGCGCGAGTTCTTCGAAGCGAACGACCGGGGCGTCGGCCGCGTCGAAGGCCAGCGTAAGAGTCCATTCGAACAGCGCGAGCTCGTGCAAGATGGGCTGGTCCGCCCAAGGCGGCGTTACGCGTAGAAACTCGGGCAGCGCTGCGCCGTACCAGCGCACGTTGCGGAACACCGACGGCGTTGCCTCAACGTAGGCACGGCACGCGGCGCTGAACGCGTCGTCTCCCATCAGCGCACGCAGTGCCTCGTAGTCGGTGGCGAGCACCTCCACCAGGCGCAGAGCGGTAGGCGTCGAAGTAGATGCGCAGGCGCCGCTGCGGATCGACCCGGTCTCCGCCTGCAATGCGCTCGACAAAGCCCGGCTCATCTCGCAGCACGTAGCCTTGGAACGCCTGCTGCAGGTCGGCCAGTGCGCTCATGCGGCCTCCGCGCCGCAACGCAGTCGCAGCGACGCGGCGCGCCTGGTCGAGCTCGGCCACCAGGTCGGCCAGCGGAGGAATGTGGTCGTCGCGCTCGATCATGGTCGATACCGGGCCGAGCCGTTCGATGGCTTTCGCGTACAGGGCCCACACCGGATCGATGACGTCCGCGTCGTGGGTGTCGATGATGTAGTCGCCGCAGTTGCTGTGTCCGGCGATGTGAATCTGCTGCACGCGCTCGGCGGGGACGCCGGTCAAGTATTGCTCGGCGTCGAAGCCGTGGTTGTACGCCGAGACGTAGATATTGTTGACGTCGAGCAGGATCAGACAGTCGGCGCGGCGCGCGATCTCGGACAGGAACTCCCACTCGGTGAGCTCGGACTCCTTGTAGCTAACGTAGCTCGAGACGTTCTCCAACAAGATTCGCCGGCCCAGGAACTCTTGTATCGCCTCGACACGGGCGGCGATGTGCGCCACCGCCTCTTCGGTGTACGGCACCGGCAGCAGGTCATGCGTGTTCTTGCCGCTTACGCCGGTCCAGCACAGGTGATCCGAGATCCAGTGCGGGCTCACGCGTTCGCGCCAGCGCCTTGAGCGCACGCAGGTAGTTCCAGTCGAGCGGATCGGTGCTGCCGATGGAAAGCGAGACGCCGTGCATGACCACCGGATAGTCGGCGCGGATGCGGTCCAGGTAGTGCAGCGGCTTGCCGCCCGGGACCATGTAGTTCTCCGACAGCAGCTCGAACCAGTCCACCGCGCAGCGGCCGGCGAGGATCTCTTCGTAGTGGACCGTGCGCAGCCCCAGGCCGAAGCCTAGAGGAGGGGCGGTCACGGGTGCGGGCATGGCATCGCGCGGGAAAAAAGCGAGCGCCCGCAGCCGCGGGCACCCGCCAGGTCAAAAGGATATCGAGCGCGACATATTACCAAGTGCGGCCCAAGCACGGGCATCAGGCGCGGCCGAGACGATCGACGCAGGCCTGCTCCGTCAACGACAGGAAGCCATGGCCCTTGCAAGAGTTCTGGCCCTTGCAGGAGTTCATGGCGGTCTTGCACTCGGCCTGGCCCTTGCAGCTGTTGGCGCCGTAGCACTTCACCTTCACGGCACCGCTGTCAGCGCTCTGCGCCGGAGCGCCCTCCGTCGACTTACACCCTGCAACGAACAAAGTGGCGGCCGCCGCGGCGAGCGCCACGCCGGCCAACCTGGATGTCTGACTCATGGCTTTTCTCTCCCTCCGTTAACACGGTCCAGTCGGGATCTGAGATAGCGGGCGCTTAGGGCCGGAGTCAGACCGCGGGTCCCCGGCACGCTCGCCACTCCCAGATACGTTTGGTCGCCCCGTGCGGATTCAGTCGAAGGGATCGCCGGTCCGCCACTGCATGTCGTTCTTTGATGCAGTCTTGGGAACAGGACGTGGTGACCAACGAGGAGGAGAGCGAGACCGAGTTGATGGTGCTCTTGTCCGGGATGGTGAGCCCCGAGATCAGCTTGCTGGGCGACGCGTGACGTCGGCGGTCGGGACGGCGCGTAGATGCACGCCTCCAGCGGTCAGGTCCACCGCGACTTCTTGCCCGGCGGGTTCGAACTGCGCAGCGGTCGCGCCGCCTGCAGAACCGGAGCGGTGGGAGCCGCTGTCGTGAGGTGAATGTCTGCTGCTTGCGCTGACGCTGCGGCGAGCGGGGTCTGAGCAGCGCGGTGAAGCGGATCTCGAGAGCCGGTCGGGAGCTAGACCTTGCTAGCTGTCCCGCTCGGCTGCTCGAGGTTGGTTCGCTCTGGTCAGGATTCCATGTTCTGGTCGTAGCAGGCCTGCATCACCGCGCCCGAGAACTCGACGTTCTCGTCGTGAGAGTGCGACCATACATAGGAGATCACTGCGCTTACTTCGGCCTTCATCGCAGGCTTCCAACGCGGGTCGAACGGATTCTCCTGGCGATATTCCTGCTCGGACTTACCGTGCTCTTTGACCGTGGCCATCGTCTGCACGATCAGCATGCGGCCGAGACATACCCGGTCGATCTGCCTGACGCGCTCGAGGTCCTGAGCCGACGCTTGTCCGGCGAAGCAAGCAAGTAAAACAGACACAACAGTTGCAAGAAGTGCGAGTTTCATGTCGCGCCTCCAGGCTAATAACCTCCCTGGAACCCACTGCAAAAGGTGATGCGTCTATTTGACTACTTCACTTCTTGCTGTAGTGCAGCAGCATAATTAGTGCCAGGTGTGCCGGCCTGGGCATCCCCCTCACCCTAGCCCCTCTCCCGCGGGGGAGAGGGGTGTAGACCCAGCAAACCGTTAGCCCCGCGTGACCATTTCGTGATTTCTCACGGCCAGACTCCGCTTGTCATCAGAGACAGCACCGCGTCCGCCAGATGAGAGGAGCCGAGGATGGAGAACGCCGTCCGTAGACCCGCCCGAGCTGAGCTGCCGCCCCGTGCGGCATCGGGCTGCGGGCACCGCACTATCGGGAGATTCTCGAGACCCGGCCGGATATCGGCTGGGTCGAGGTCACAGCGAAAACTACTTCGGGCGCGGCGGGCAACCGCTTCACTATCTGGAGCGCGCCGCTGCCACTATCCGCTGAGCCTGCACGGCGTAGGCTTGTCGCTGGGTTCGGCTGCGCTATCTCGATGCGATTCCGGTACACGCGGTGCGGAGATCACCTGGCGGGCTTCGATAGCAACGACACGTACCTATCGACGCACGGCAAGCCGGTCGCCGGCTGGCCGACGAGTACATCGCGCAACCACTCGCACTCGGGCGACGTCGGCGGACTGTCGGCCCAGCGGCAAGGGTATCGGGGATGCGGGGTCGCTCATGGATCGCCAATCTAAAGGCCTCGGCGTGGCAAAACAAGGATGTGGATCAAGACGGGCACCACCACCCCTTGAAATCCCCTCGACGGTTCCTATCTAGCTGCTGTCGGGCAGCGGCCCGCAGCAAAAATCCCCAGGAATACTTAGGAGACGATCATGGCAAATGTTACCCGTTGGGACCCCTTCGAGGACTCGTTCGACGATCTGGTCAAGGGCTTTTTCCTGCGCCCGATGCGCTTCGAGCAGCAGGATCCCGGTGCGCGTCAAGATGGACGTGAAGGAAGATGCCAACAGCTACACGGTCCTGGCCGAGATCCCGGGCGTGAAGAAGGAAGACATCCAGGTCTCCATCGACGGCAAATCAGGTGGCGATCAGCGCCGAAGTCAAGCGCCAGAAGGAAGAGAAGCAGGGTGAGAAGATCCTGCGCAGCGAGCGCTACTACGGCAAGGTCTACCGCTCCTTCGCCCTGGCCCAGGACGTGGACCAGGAGAAGGCCCAGGCCAAGTACGAGAACGGCGTGCTGGAGCTGAGGCTGCCCAAGAAGGCAGCGGCGTCCACCCGCACCCTGACCGTTCAGTAAGCAGGTAGATAAGGTCCCTCTCCCTCTGGCGAGACGGGCAGGCGCTGAGGGTGGCGCGCTTGTAGTGCTACCGCCGCCTCGAACGCCGCCTCTCCTCCTGACGCGGCGTCCGTTCCCCGGGACGCCGCGACTCAACAGGCCGCCCTGGCGCGGCCTGTCTTGTTTGCGGGCGCGCCGGTAGAATCGAGGCTTTTACGGCGCCTCCAACACCCCGTGGCATTGACCGAATCCAGTGCCGGCCAGCGGGCGAAGATCCTGGCCGAGGCCCTGCCCTACATCCGCCGCTTCTACGGCAAGACCATCGTCGTCAAGTACGGCGGCAACGCCATGACCGACGAGCGGCTCAAGCACTCGTTCGCGCGCGACGTGGTGCTGCTCAAGCTGGTCGGCATGAACCCGGTGGTGGTGCACGGCGGCGGGCCGCAGATCGACGACCTGCTCAAGCGCCTGGGCAAGAAGGGCGAGTTCGTCCAGGGCATGCGCGTGACCGACGCCGAGACCATGGACGTGGTCGAGATGGTGCTCGGCGGGCTGGTGAACAAGGACATCGTCAACCTGATCAACCAGCACGGCGGCCGCGCGATCGGCCTGACCGGCAAGGACGGCTCGTTCATCCGCGCCAGGAAGCTGCTGCTGCAGAGCGAGGACGACGACGGCGAGATGCTGGACATCGGGCAGGTGGGCGAGGTGGCCAGCATCGACCCCGAGATCGTCGCGCTGCTGGAAACGCGCGAGTTCATTCCGGTCGTGGCGCCCATCGGCGTGGGCGCGGACGGCAAGAGCTACAACATCAACGCCGACCTGGTGGCCGGCAAGCTGGCCGAAGTGCTGCAGGCGGAGAAGCTGATCCTGCTCACCAACACCCCTGGCGTGCTGGACAAGGACGGCAAGCTGCTGACCGGGCTGACACCGAAGCAGGTCGATGCACTGTTCGCCGACGGCACCATCTCCGGCGGCATGCTGCCCAAGATCTCCTCGGCGCTGGATGCCGCGAAGGGCGGGGTCAAGAGCGTGCACATCATCGACGGGCGGGTCGAGCACGCCCTGCTGCTCGAGGTGCTGACCGACGAGGGCGTGGGCACCCTGATCCGCAGCAAGTGATGGACGCTCGACGCCCGGCGCGCCGTGCGCCGGTCGGCCCCACCTGGATATTCGACCTGGATAACACTCTGCACGACGCCGATCCGCACATCTTCCCGCACCTGAACCGCTCGATGACCGCCTATCTGGAGACCCACCTCGGCCTCGGACGCGACGACGCCAATTCGGTGCGCATGCACTACTGGCGACGCTACGGAGCGACGCTGCTGGGGCTGATCCGGCACCATGGCGTGGAACCCGGCCACTTCCTGCGCGAGACGCACCGGTTCGCGGAGCTGCATCGCATGGTGCTGCGCCACCCGCTGCTGCGCTCCGTGCTGACTCGGCTTCCCGGGCGTAAGCTGGTGTTTTCCAACTCTCCAGTGCATTATTCCCTTGCTGTGCTCGGCATCCTGCGCGTGGCGGATCTGTTCGACGACGTGTTCTCCATCGAGCATACGGGCTACCGGCCCAAACCGGACCGGCGAGGGTTTCTGCGGCTGTTGCGCAAGCATCGGCTGCACCCGCGCCGCTGCGTCATGGTCGAAGACAGCCTGGCGAACCTCAAGACCGCCAAGCGGCTGGGCATGCGCACGGTCTGGGTCGGCGCCGCCGCCAAAGCGCCGGCCCATGTGGACGTATCCATACGGCATATTAGCGCAGCTGCCGCGCATGCTGGACAGGCTGCATGTGATCTGACAGACCCCTGCCGATGGCCGCAAAAACCGGGGAGCGCAAGCTCCAGATCCTGCAGACCCTGGCCCAGATGCTGGAGAAGCCCTCGGCCGAGAAGATCACCACCGCGGCCCTGGCGGCGAAGCTGGATGTCTCCGAAGCCGCCCTGTATCGCCACTTCGCCAGCAAGGCTCAGATGTTCGAGGGCCTCATCGCCTTCATCGAGGAGACCATCTTTGGGCTGGTCACCAAGATCAGCGGCGAACACACGAGCGGTCTGGCTCAGACCGAGGCCGATCCTGTCCATGCTGCTGGGCTTCGCCAAGAAGAACCAGGGCATGACGCGGGTGCTGATCGGCGACGCGCTGGTCAATGAGAACGAGCGGCTGCAGCTGCGCATCAACCAGCTGCACGACCGCCTCGAAGCCACCCTCAAGCAGTCGCTGCGCTTCGCCGTCACGCAGAAAGAGATTCCCGAAGACGTCGATGCCGCGGCGCACGCGAACCTGCTTCTGTCTTACGTAGTAGGGCGCTGGCATCAGTACGCCAAGAGCGGCTTCAAGCGCGACCCGATGGAGTTCTGGGCCGCGCAGTGGAAGCAGCTGATCCCGGCATAGATGAGGGCGGAAAGCCACGACGCGAGCGACTCGGAACTTCGCGCGGCACGCGGACGAGCGCTTCGTTTGGGAGAGTGCGCATCTCCCGGCTAGGCGGGCTCAGATCCGGATCCGGCCCTTGCGCTGCGCAGAGGCGGCGAGGCGTTGCAGCAACATCCCGACGCGCCGCTCGAACAATTCCTCCTGCTCGCGCGTCGATCCGAGCGGATCGAAGCGCGTCCGGTAGTAACTGCGCACCGTATCCTCCAGCAACAGGCGCGTTTCAGCATCCCCCAGCGGCAGCTCGCGCGTCCAGCGCAGCAGCGGCGCGCCAGGCGGAGGCGGGTAGCCAAGCCGGGTAAGCGTCTGCAGTAGCGCAGCGATGCGCGGATCGCGGACTTTCCGTGTTTCGAGCGCACCAGCTTCCATGCGGGTGCCCACGCGTACGCGACGCCGGCGCCAGATCCGCCAGGCGAGATACAGCGCCAACGCGGCGGCGATCCAGAGCATGACCGTCGCGTGGCTCGAGCCGTCGCTCCCGACACGTTGCCAGAGCGCAAGGCGATAGTTGAGCAGTGAGATGAGGTCGTAGACCGGCTGAAGCGGCGAGGCCGCGTCCTGTTCCTCCTCCGCCCACACGGCCGGTGTCGTGTCGAGCTCCTGCCAGCGGCCATCGATCCAGGCCAATGCCCATGCATGGGCGTGCCGTTTGCGCACCACGTATTGGCGCTCCAGGGAGCTCCACTCCTGTACGGCATACCCGGTGACGTAACGCGCCGGAATGCCCGCGTGTCTGAGCAGCAGCACGGTGGCCGTGGCGAAGTACTCGCAGTGGCCGCGCCGGTCTTCGAGCAGGAACTGGCTCAGGCTGCGAGGGGTGCCGGTGCGCTGCGAGAGCGCGAGCGAGTAGGCGAACCGCCCGTCGAAGAACCCGGCGATGGCCTGCGCTGCGGCACGGGGCTCCTGGTCCGGCAGGCCGATCTCGCCGGCCACCTTCTGCAGGGTTGGCCGGATGCTCGACGGCAAGCTCAGATCGGCGGAGTCCGGCGGCGCGTCCAGACTGAGCAGTGGGTCGAAGTGAGCATCGAACCGGAGCATGTCGGGCCCCTCGTCGACGCGTACCGCACCCAAGGCGTTGCGCTGCACGCCGAGCACGTTCAGCGACTCCAAACTGAAGGTTCCCAGCGGCAACGCGAGCAAGGCATGGTCGCGGTCCAGCCAGGTGGAAAGGCGGACGCTGCCACCCACGCCTGGAGCGAGGGACCAGGTCTGATTGTCGGGAGCGATCGGCGTGAATACCTGCGTCGGCGCGGTCCAGATCCCCCCAGCGTAGACCGTGTAAGTGGCGGCGCGCAGGTGCTCGGGTGCTGTTCCTCGGGTCGCGTCCACGCGCAACACGATGCGATCCGAAGTCTTGAGCGCTCCGATGTCGCCGATTGCGGTACGCGACTGGTAGGGGTCGAACGGCGGGTTCCACCGGCGTGAGAGCCACTCGAAGACGAACTCTTCCAGGCTGGTCTGCGCGCGCAGCAGCCCGGCCTGAGTCGCGAACCCGACCGCGACTGCCGCAAGCAGCGCAGGCGCCCAGACCGCGCGCGTGGGGCGCTTCGGCGCGGCCGGCCACAGCGCGTAGCCTCCCAGCACGCTCAAGCCCGCGAAGAACCAGGGCGTGCGCGGATTGGCCGAGCTCGCTGCCAGCAAGCACAGGCAGAAGTAGCCGTAGTCGAGCGCCATGGCCTGGCTGGCCCGGCGGTCATCGGCCTGGCCGCGCGCACGCTGGCGCAGCGACCAGAACAGCGCGGAGAGCGGAATGCGCTCTGTCGTGCTATAGCGTTGTGCCAGGAGGAGCACGAAGAACAGCATTGGCAGCCACACCAATGCCGAGATCAGGCTGTCGGGGAAATGCCGGCTCTGGACGAACTGGAACACCAACGCGCTCACGAAGGCGATGGTGCACAGGTCCGCGATGCGTTCGAAGTCGCGCGCGGAAAGCTCCCAGCGCAGCCGCAGATAACGGGGGCCTTCGAGCACGATGGCCATGGCCACCGCCGCAGCTATGAACCCGCCGTACCACCCCCAGAACAGCAGCCCGGCGGCGACTAGTAGAGGCGGTGGCCTGATCACCATGAGCTCATAGCTTCCCTGGGAAGCGCCCTCAGCGAACCGCCAACGTCGCGCGGATCCACCGCGTGCATGACGACCCCGCCCTCGGGCGCGGGACTCTCCGATGCCGTTACCAGCACGAGCTGCTGCACCCCCAGGCCGTGCAGACGCTTGACCAGACGCCGCCGGTCCTCGTCCATCCGCAGCAGCACGATGATGCAGCCGCTCAGGGCCTGCGCGTGCTCGAGGACATGGGCCGCGAGCAGCTCGAAGCTGTGTCCGCGGCAGGGCTCGACCGCAGCCAGCTCGCGCAGCAAGTCAAGGCTGCGCCCCAGCCCACGCCCAAGCGTCAGGCGGTAGGCGCGGTCTTCCACGAACACCATGTCGAGCAGCGCGTCGCGGATCTCGAGCCCCGCAACGAACGAGGCAGCCACTGACACCGCGGCTTCGAACTCCACGTCCGAAGCCGCGTCGCCGAACGTGTCCAGCACGAGGGCATAACGCGTGAAGTACTCGTCCTGGAACTCCTTCACGACCGGGTTTCCCACCTTCGCAAACGACGGCCAATGGATGTGGCGCAGCGGATCGCCCGGGCGGTAATCGCGCAGCTGGATGAACTCCTGGCTGTCGCCGACGTCGTGCGACAGCGCCACGCCTCCACGCTGGAGTCGGCGTGCGCCAGGCAGCACAAGTGGGGGTATCGGGTGGCAGCGGGGCAGCACCACCAGCTCGCCCGGCAGAGCGACGCCGATGGAAGCGTTGACCAGCCCAAGCGGGTCCGGGCGCAGCAGGCGGCAGCGCTCAAAGCGCAGCACTCCGCGCCGTACGGGCGTCGCCGACAGCGTGACCTCGACGCTGCGGCCTCCAGGCAGGTCCACCAGATCGGTCTCCTCGATGACGGCGCCGCGGCCGCGCCGGACCAACTCGAGCCAGCGCGGAAACCCGATGCGGCGGTCCACCCAGTTGACCTGCGGGTCGCGCGCGGCACGAGCGTGGCGCAACGTTTCGGCGTCCGGGAAGCGCTCTGCCAGCTCGTCGCGCAGCCGCACGCCCCCGATGGGGCGCGGCCCGCGGTTGTACACCCGGTGCCGGTAGGAGAAGACCTCGCCGACCGTCACATACTGCGGCAGGTGGCGCTCGAACGTGACCTTCGGGCGGAAGCGGAGGCTGCCCAGCGCGGCGATTGCCAGGAGTCCGATAGCGAGACCGAACATCTGGTAGGCCACTGTACGACGGGTGTCGACACCGAACACGGTCGCCGCCACCAGCACGTAGAGCAGCGCCATCCCGGCAGGTGTGAAGCGCCGCCGCGTCCACTCGCTGAAGCGGTAGACTCGGATGAAAGCGCGCAGCAGGCGGGGCATGCGAGCGTCAGCGCACTAGTGCGGCGCGGGCGTAGTGCGCAGGATGTCCGCCACCACTTGCTGCGCGGTATCGCCCGCGAAGCGACGTTGCGGGTCGAGAACCAGCCGGTGGGCGATGGCCTCGACCGCGATCTCCTGGATGTGGTCTGGCGTCACGAATTCCATCCCGTCGAAGGCGGCCAGGGCCTGGGCCAGCTTCATCAAGGCCAGCGATGCACGCGGGCTGGCGCCCAGCCGCACTGCTGCGGCGCGGCGTGTGGCGGTCATCAACTCCACGATGTAGCGCTTGAGTTCGTCGGACACGCGCACGTCGGCCAGCGAATGGCGTGCGCTGAGCACCTCGGCCACCGATGTGCAAGGCTGCAACGCTGCCAGAGGATGCGTGCGATTTTGCGCCGACAGGATCCCCACCTCGTCCTCAGGACTCACGTAGCCGAGCGCAAGCCGCAGCGCGAAGCGGTCCATCTGCGCCTCGGGGAGCGGATAAGTTCCGTGGAGCTCGACCGGGTTCTGAGTGGCGATGACGAAGAAAGGTTCGGCCAGGTCATGACGCGTGCCGTCCACGCTCACCTGGTGCTCGGCCATAGCCTCCAGCAGCGCTGACTGTGTGCGGGGCGAGGCGCGATTGATCTCGTCGGCCAGCAGGATGTGGGTGAACACCGGGCCGAAGTGGAACTCGAATGCCTGCGTCTGCGGGTTGAAGATGGACACCCCGAGGATGTCTGAGGGCAGCAAGTCGGGGGTGAACTGGATGCGCTTGAAGCGGGCGTCCACCGACTGCGCCAGGGCTTTCGCCAGCGTGGTCTTACCGGTGCCCGGATAGTCCTCCAGGAGCACGTGGCCGCCGCAGACAAAGGCCGCCACCACCTTGCGCACCGTCCCTGGCTGTCCGCGGATGACCTGCTGGACGTTGTCCGCGATGCGCGCGTACAGCGAAGCGTGATCGAATGCACCCATGCAGCGAAATCCCTCTTCGTCAGGACGGAGCCGCACGCGCTGGTTGACTATGCGCAGTGCGGTGCTGGCCGATGAAATCCCCTCGCAGCTGAAGCCCAGCCCGGTTCGCTCGGGCGCCGGGAGGCAACGTTCGCAGCCCGCGCGGTCCAGATTGTCAGTGTAACCGCGGGTCCAGCCCGGTGACAGGGCGTTGCCGGCTTCGGCTTTCACAGGCGTGCGACCCGCCCGTTGTGCCCGGCGCTCGGTCGTTGACCCTCTAGCTGGAGTTGGTTATTCTCGAACTCCCATGCACGGCCTCCGCTATATATCGACGCGGCGCGGCGGGGCTGGACAGGAACAATGATGAAAAGCGCGGCGATTGCCCCGGGCCGGCTGAGCCCCTCGGATTACACCAGGAACTTCGACGAGGCCAAGCCTCCACTCGAGCCGCATCAAGCGCTGGTGGATTCCAGCCGCTGCCTGTTCTGCTACGATGCGCCCTGCATCGAAGCCTGCCCCACAGGCATCGATATCCCCAGCTTCATCCGCAAGATCGGTACCGGGAACCTCAAAGGCGCCGCGCTCGACATCCTGTCCGAAAACATCATGGGTGGCATGTGCGCGCGCGTGTGCCCGACCGAGGTTTTGTGCGAGCAGGCTTGCGTGCGCAGCGCGTCCGAGGGCAAACCGGTCAGGATCGGGCTGCTGCAGCGGCATGCCACCGACTGGCTCCTGAGCCGCGGGATTCAGCCGTTTCAGCGCGCGCCGGCCAGCGGCAAGCGCGTTGCCGTAGTCGGTGGCGGTCCGGCGGGATTGGCGTGCGCGCACCGCCTCGCGATGCTGGGCCATAGCGCGACTGTGTTCGAGGCGCGGCCGAAGCTTTCCGGCTTGAACGAGTATGGCGTCGCTGCGTATAAGACGCCGCATGGCTTCGCACAGCGCGAAGTCGATTTCATCCTGGCTATCGGCGGCATCGAAGTGCGTACCGATCAGGCCCTTGGTCGCGATGTCGCACTGGAGGCGCTGCGGCGCGACTACGATGCCGTGTTTATCAGCGTCGGGTTGGCGGGCACGAAGGCGCTAGGCGTTCCGGGCGAAGATCTGGCCGGCGTCGAGGATGCGGTCGCTTATATCGAGCGTTTGCGTCAAACGCGCGAGCTGTCCAAGCTGCCGATCGGGCGGCGTGTCGTGGCTATCGGTGGCGGCAACACGGCGATCGACATCGCGGTGCAGGCGAAACGCCTCGGCGCCGAGGATGCAACCATCGTGTACCGGCGCGGTCCCGATGCGATGTCGGCCACAGAGCATGAACAGGAGTTCGCGCAGACCAACGGCGTTCGCATCAAGCACTGGGCGCGGCCGGTGCGCCTGGTGGGCGAAGCGGGTCAGCTCGTAGCGGTGCAGTTCGAATATACCCGGCTGGACCCGTCCGGACGTTTGACTGGCACCAGCGAAACTTTCTCGCTCGAGGCCGACCAGGTCTTCAAGGCCATCGGACAGGTGCTGGTGCCCGATCCGATACGCGACGGTACCAAGCAAGTGTTGGAAATGCAGGACGGCAAGATCGCGGTCGACGCGCAACGCCACACCTCGCTGCCGGGCGTCTGGGCCGGCGGCGATTGCGTGGCCGGCGTCGACCTGACAGTTCAAGCGGTGCAAGACGGCAAGATGGCGGCCCAGGCCATCGACCGCTGGCTAGGCGCCGGCTCACGTTGAACGGAGGCAAGCATGGCCGATCTCCGCAGTACTTTCGCAGGAATCAAATCACCCAACCCGTTCTGGCTGGCTTCTGCTCCTCCGACCGACAAGGCGTACAACGTCGAGCGCGCGTTTAAAGCCGGGTGGGGCGGCGTGGTTTGGAAGACGTTGGGCGAAGACCCTCCGATCGTCAACGTGTCGTCGCGCTACGGCGGGCTGGACATCAACGGCCACCGCATGGCGGGCTTCACCAACATCGAGCTGATCACCGATCGGCCGCTCGATGTCAACCTGCGCGAGATCAAGCAGGTGAAGCGCAACTGGCCCGATCGCGCTCTGGTCGTGTCGCTCATGGTCCCCTGTGAAGAGGACTCCTGGAAGAGCATTCTGGCGCAGGTCGAGGACACCGGCGCCGACGGTGTCGAGCTGAACTTCGGATGCCCGCACGGGATGAGCGAGCGCGGCATGGGCTCGGCGGTGGGCCAGGTCCCGGACTACGTCGAGATGGTCACGCGCTGGTGCAAGGCGCACACGCGCATGCCGGTGATCGTGAAGCTGACACCCAATGTCTCCAACATCCTCGGCCCGGCGCGTGCGGCGAAGCGCGGCGGCGCCGACGCCGTGTCGTTGATCAACACGGTCAGCTCCATCATCTCCGTCGATCTCGATCGCATGGCGCCCACTCCTACGGTCGACGGCAAGGGGACCCACGGTGGTTACTGCGGGCCGGCGGTCAAGCCGATCGCGCTGCACATGGTGGCCGAGATTGCCCGCGATCCGGAGTGCGCCGGGTTGCCCATCTCAGGGATCGGCGGCATCGCCACTTGGCGCGACGGAGCAGAGTTCATGGCGCTCGGTGCTGGAACGGCGCAGGTGTGCACCGCCGCGATGCATTACGGGTTCAAGATCGTGGGGGACATGATCGACGGGCTGAGCAACTGGATGGACGAGAAGGGCTACGCCAGGCTGTCGGACTTCGTGGGCAAGGCGGTCGCTAACGTAACCGACTGGCAGTACCTGAACATGAACTACAAGATCATCGCCAGCATCGACCAGCAGTCCTGCATCCAGTGCGGTCTGTGCCACATCGCCTGCGAGGATACGGCGCATCAGGCCGTCGCTGCGCTGCGCGTCGACGGCAAGCGCCGCTACGAGGTGCTCGATGCGGAGTGCGTCGGCTGCAACCTCTGCTACCACGTCTGTCCGGTGTCCGGCTGCATCAGCATGGTCGAAGTCGACACCGGGCTGCCGGCGGTGGACTGGAACCACGACCCGCGCAATCCCCGGCGTCTGACGCTCGAAGAGCAAGGCTGATAGCGCGCGAGCGGTGAGCCCCCACTGTGTCCACCATTGACGTGGGCGCCGCCGTGCTCGCATCGCAGAGCACACCCACTGCGTCATCCGCGCGCAACGCATCTGCGACCGCCGTGATCGAGATCCGCGGCCTGTCGTTGACGTTTCAGTCGACCGACACGCCGGTGGTCGCGCTCGACGACATCAACCTGAGCATCCGGCGCGGGGAGTTCGTGTCGTTCATCGGTCCCTCCGGCTGCGGTAAGACCACGCTGTTGCGGCTGATCGCGGATCTGGAAACGCCGAGCGCGGGCAGCATCACGGTCAACGGCGTGAGCCCGAACGCCGCGCGCGTGAAGCGCGCCTATGGCTACGTGTTCCAGGCGCCGGCGCTCTACGCCTGGCGCAGCGTGTTGCGCAACGTCATGCTGCCGCTCGAGATCATCGGGATGGCAGCGTCCGAGCGCAAGACGCGCGCCACCGGCTATCTGTCCATGGTTGGCCTGATCGGCTTCGAGCGCAAATTTCCCTGGCAGCTGTCGGGTGGCATGCAGCAGCGGGTGTCGATCGCGCGCGCGCTCGCCTTCGAGCCGGAGCTGCTTTTGATGGATGAACCGTTCGGGGCGCTGGACGAGATCACGCGAGACCATCTGAACGACCAGCTGTTGCGATTGTGGGAGCAGACCGGGAAGACCGTCGTCTTCGTGACGCACTCGATCTCGGAGGCGGTGTTTCTGTCCAACCGGATCGTCGTGATGAGCCCGCGCCCGGGGCGCATCCTCGAGATCATCGACAACGACCTTCCAGCCGGCCGGCGGCTGGACATCCGCGAAACCACTCACTTCCTCGAGGTCGCACACCGCGTCCGCCAGGCGTTGCGCGCCGGTCACAGCTATGACGACTGACGCCGCCGTCCTGCCCGGCGCGCCAGGGATTGGCGCCGCCGCGGATCTGCGTCCATCGCCTCGGACCGGTTGCTGCAATCGTCGCTGTGGTGATCGCGATCTGGTACGCGGCCGCGGTATGGCTCAACGCGCCTCAGGTCATCGACCGGTTCAAGAGCGACGAGAAGCCCTGGACGGCGCGCGAGCTGATCGATGCGACGTGGTCGATGGAGCGGCCGGTGCTGCCGGCGCCGCACCAGATCGCGCAGAATTTCTACGAGACCGTGTTTCAGACGCCGATCGAGAGCAAGCGCAGCCTCGTCTACCATGCCGGCGTGACGGTGTCGGCCACGCTGCTCGGCTTTGTATTCGGCACCGTGCTCGGGATCTTGCTGGCGGTGGGCATCGTGCACTCGCCCGTGCTCGACCGCAGCCTGCTGCCCTGGATCATCGCCTCGCAGACCGTGCCGATCCTGGCGATCGCGCCGATGGTCGTGGTCGTGCTGGGCAGCATCGGTTTTGTGGGACTGTTTCCCAAGGCCGTCATCTCGATGTACCTGTGCTTCTTTCCGGTGACGATCGGCATGGTGAAGGGACTGCGCTCCCCCGATCCGCTTACAGCTCGATCTCATGCGTACCTACAGCGCAAATCCGGCGCAGGTGTTGTGGAAGCTGCGCTGGCCCGCAGCCATCGATTTCCTGTTCGCCAGCCTGAAAGTCGCGATCGCAACCAGCCTGGTCGGCGCCATCGTCGGCGAGTTGCCGACCGGCGCCCAGGCCGGGCTGGGCGCGCGCTTGCTCAGCGGCTCGTATTACGGTCAGACCATACAGATCTGGTCGGCCCTGATCATGGCCGCCATCATCGGAGTGGCACTGGTGGGGCTGGTCGGCCTCGTAGCGCATCTGGTCGCGCGCCGGATGGGGAGGCCCGCGTGAATCCGCGATTGCTCCATGTTGCGGCGCTGCTGCTGCTGATGGCCGGGGTCATGGCGCCGGTGGGTGCCAACGGGTGGCTCGGGAGTCGAACCGCGTTGAGTGTGCGCACTCGCTTCGATCGTCTGTGCAGCCGCGGGTCTGCGTCGATGGGATCCGGTTCTCGAGCGCGGACTGACTATCCTCGCCGTGTTGCTCGGCGCGGCAGCGCCGCTCATCTTGCTCGATGGGCCGGGACCTTTCGGCACTGCGGCGCTGGGCATCTGGCTGTTCGTGGCCGGATGGGCGCTGCTGCTGTGGAGCGGACTGTCGATTCTATCGCGCCTGCCCCGGCGCGGCGCCGGGGCATTGGTGGCTCCGGCAGCGTTCGGCATTGCACTGCTTTATCTGTGGCAGGTGCTGGTCGTGGGATTCGCGGTACCTCAGGTGTTGCTGCCCACGCCGACACAGGTGGGCCATATCCTGGCGACGCGGCTCGATATCCTGTGGCCCGACTTCCAGCAGACGTTCTTGAAAGCGGTACTTTCCGGCTACGCGATCGGGTGCGCAGCCGGGTTCTTGGTTGCGGTGATCGCCGACCGCGTTCCATTCCTCAAACGCGGTGTGCTGCCGTTGAGTGGATTGGTGAGCGCCGTGCCGATCGTGGGAATCGCGCCGATTCTGGTGATGTGGTTCGGCTTCGACTGGCAGTCCAAAGCGGCGGTCGTGGTCGTGGTAACCTTCTTCCCGATGCTGGTCAACACGCTGGCCGGCTTGACGGCGGCGGACGCCATGCAACGCGACCTGATGCATTCCTACGCCGCCAGCTATGTCCAGACGCTGACGAAGCTGCGCCTGCCTGCGGCGCTGCCGTTCGTGTTCAACGCCCTGAAGATCAACTCGACGCTGGCGCTGATAGCCGCGATCGTGGCCGAGTTCTTCGGCTCGCCGATCCTGGGCCTTGGATTCCGCATCAGCGCGGAGGTTGCCCGCCTGAACGTCGATGTGGTTTGGGCGGTGATTGCGATCGCGGCGCTCGCCGGATCGATGTTCTACGGCGTGATCGCCGTGGTGGAACGCGCCTGCACCTTCTGGCATCCTTCCTACCGCGCATGATCGCCTAACTCTGATGGAGACCAGTAGACGGAGACGAAGATGAAGAAACTGACACTGATTGGCGGCAACGATATTGGCATTGAGCGCGGGACTGGCGTCGGCACAGGACAAGCTGACGCTGCAGCTGAAGTGGGTTACGCAGGCGCAATTCGCGGGCTACTACGTGGCCAAGGACAAGGGCTTCTACAAAGAAGCAGGCCTGGATGTGACGGTGAAGGCCGGCGGCCCGGACATCAACCCGAGCCAGGTGATCGCTGGCGGGGGTGCGGACGTGATCGTGGACTGGATGCCCTCGGCCCTCGCTACGCGCGAAAAGGGCGTGCCGCTGGTAAACATCTCGCAGGTGTTCAAACGCTCGGGGATGATGCTCACCTGCCGCAAGGACTCGGGAGTCAAGACACCGCAGGACTTCAAGGGGCGCACGCTCGGCGTCTGGTTCTACGGCAACGAGTATCCGTTCCTGTCCTGGATGGACAAGCTCGGTTACAAGACTTCCGGCGAGGGCAATGCGGTCAAGGTCCTCAAGCAAGGCTTCAATGTCGACCCGCTGCTGCAGAAGCAGGCGGATTGCATCTCGACGATGACCTACAACGAGTACTGGCAGCTGATCGAAGCGGGCATGAAGCCGGAGCAGCTCATCGTGTTCAAGTACGAGGACCAGGGCGTAGCGACGCTGGAAGACGGTCTGTATGCGATGGAGAAGTCGATCGCCGACCCCAAGATGGCCGACAAGCTGGCCCGCTTCCTCAAGGCCTCGCTGAAGGGCTGGGACTATGCCATCAAGCATCAGGACGAGGCGGTCAAGATCGTGCTGGACAACGACACGTCAGGTGCCCAGACCAAGGGCCATCAGACCACACAGATGCTCGAGATCGCCAAGCTGGTGGAGGGCGGAAAGCTCGGATATCTGGAGCCCGCTGCTTACGAGCGGACGGTGACGACGCTGCTGACCGGCAAATCCGACCCGGTGATCACCAAGAAGCCTCAGGGGGCCACGACGGACAAGATCTGGCAGGCTGCGCAAAAATAGGCGTTGCCCCAGACGGGGCGCACAACGAACGGGGAGGCGACGGCTCCCCGTTTTCTTTTCCCGTTACGACCGAGAATCAGCCCAGAGCTACTTGACTGCTTCGCGCGCCACGCTGCGCGGGCGCTTGAGCTCCGCCTGCCGGTTGAGCGCACTGTAGACCGGCGGGAAGGTCGGCCGCGGAATGTAGCGTCCGGCGCCACGCACGACGTTGAGCTTGCCGTCGGCCCACGCCAGCTTGCCCTGGCTGATGGTATGCGAGGCGACGCCGGTCACCGTCATGCCCTCGAAGATGTTGTAGTCGACCTTCTGGTGGTGGGTCTTGGCCGAGATGGTCCGCGTTGCCTTCGGATCCCAAACCACCAGGTCGGCGTCGGCGCCGACGCTGACCGAGCCCTTGCGCGGATAGATGTTGAAGATCTGCGCCGCGTTGGTGGACGTGACGCGCACGAACTCGTTCGGCGTGAGCCGACCGGTGCCGACGCCGTGGTGCCACAGCACCGACATGCGGTCTTCGACGCCGCCGGTGCCGTTCGGGATCTTGGTGAAGTCGTTGCGCCCATCGCCTTCTGCGGCGCGCAGAAGCAGCAGTGGTCGGTGGCGGTGGTCTGCAGGTTGCCCGACTGCAACCCTTGCCACAGCGCCTCCTGATGACCCTTCGGCCGGAACGGCGGACTCATCACGTGGGCGGCCGCGGTAGTTCCAGTCCGGATTCCGATAGACGCTGTCGTCGACCAGCAGATGTCCGGCCAGCACCTCGCCATACACGCGCTGGCCTTCGCTGCGCGCGCGGGTGATCGCCTGCAGCGACTCGCTGCAGCAGTTGTGCACGATGTAGACCGGCACGTTGATGACTTCGGCGATGCGGATCGCGCGGTTGGCCGCCTCGCCTTCGACCTCGGGCGGCCGCGACAGCGGGTGCCCTTCGGGACCGGTGATGCCGGCCTTGATCAGCTGCTGCTGCAGATGGAACACCAGCTCGCCGTTCTCGGCGTGCACGGTGCAGATGGCGCCCAGCTCGCGGCGCGCGGGTGAAGCTGTTCACCAGCATCTCGTCGTCGGCCATGATGGCGTTCTTGTACGCCATGAAATGCTTGAAGCTGTTGACGCCGCGCTCCTTGGTGAGCACGCCCATGTCCTTGTGCACCTGCTCGCTCCACCAGGTGACCGCGACGTGGAAGGAATAGTCTGCGCAGGCCTTCTCGGCCCAGCCGCGCCATGCGTCGTAGGCCTCGAGCAGCGGCTGCTTGGGGTTCGGAATCACGAAGTCGATGATCATCGTGGTGCCGCCGGCCAGCGCCGCCGCGGTGCCGCTGAAGAAGTCCTCGCTCGCCACGGTGCCCATGAAGGGCAGCTCCATGTGCGTGTGCGGATCGATGCCGCCCGGCATGACGTACTGGCCGCCGGCGTCGACGACGCGCGCGCCGCTGGGCGTCGTCGAGCTTCTCGCCCACCGCCTTGATCACGCCGTCGGCGCAGTAGACATCGGCGCGGAAGCTCTGGTCCGCGGTAACGACGGTACCGCCGCGAATGAGTATGGACATGATGCAGACCTCCTCTGCCTAGCGGCAGGACAAGACGCTAGAAAACGTGCGGAGCAGCCGCCCTCAGATACTCGACCAGCGAAGCGTAGGCCTCCGGCCGGCGATCGCGGAAGAACTGCCACAGGTTGCGCACCTCGCGCACCATGTTCATGTCCATCTCGGCGCTGATCAGCTCGTCCTTGTCGGACGAAGCCTTGGCGATGATCTTGCCGCGCGGGTTGACGAAATAACTGGAGCCGTAGAACTCGCCGATGTTCCAAGGCGCCTCGCGCCCCACCCGGTTCACCGCGCCGATATAGCAACCGTTCGCAACCGCCGAGGCAGGCTGCTCCAGCTCCCACAGATATTGGCTCAGCCCTGCCACAGTGGCCGACGGGTTGACGATGTACTCGGCGCCGTTCAACGCCAGCGCGCGCCAGCCCTCGGGGAAGTGCCGGTCGTAGCAGATGTAGACGCCAAGCTTGCAATAAGCAGTCTGAAACACGGGCCAGCCCGAGTTGCCCGGCTTGAAGAAGAACTTTTCGTAGAAGCCGGCGACTTGCGGGATGTGCGTCTTGCGGTATTTTCCGAGGTAGCTGCCGTCCGCATCGATTACCGCCGCCGTGTTGTAGTACACGCCCGTCATCGCCTCTTCGTACAACGGCGCGACGATGACCATGCGATGCTTCTTGGCGCGCTCCTGCATCAGCTTGACGGTCGGCCCGTCCGGGATCGGCTCAGCCGATGCGTACCACTTGGCGTCCTGGCTCGGGCAGAAATAGGGCTGGGTGAAGACCTCCTGCAGGCACAGCACCTGGACACCGCGTCGGCCGGCCTCGTCGATGAGCGGCAAATGCGCTTCCAGCATGGCATCGCGGATCTGCTCCGGCGACTTGCCGCTGTCTGCCTTCAGACTCATCTGGATCAAGCCGCCGACCAGGGTTCCCATCGTGCCTCCATGCCGCGAGATTCGTGCTGCGCCCAGCGAACGATTATGCCGCACGGCATTGGGCTGTGCCAGCCGCAGCCGGTAGTTCAGCGGTCTGGACCGACAGCGCGTTATCAGGTTGTCGAGCGCACGCCCGCGTCAGCAACAGAGGGATCAGCGCCTGCACACCTTGCACGCCGGGTCGCGCGAGAGCTTCACGGTCCGGGTCTGCATGCTGAGCGCGTCCAGCAGCAGCAGACGCCCGTGCAGCGGCTCGCCCACGCCCATGATCAGCTTCAGCGCCTCGGCCGCCTGGATCGATCCGATGATGCCCACCAGCGGCGCGAACACGCCCATCACCGCGCAGCGCATCTCCTCCGCGATCGCCATCCTCGGGAAACAGGCAGTGGTAGCAGGGGCTGTCGTCGCGCCGGAGGTCGAACACGGCGACCTGACCGTCGAAGCGCACGCCCGGCGCCCGACACGAGCGGCTTGCGGAACTGGACGCAGGCGCGGTTGATGGCGTGGCGTGTCGCGAAGTTGTCGGTCGCGTCGATCACGACGTCGGCCTGCTCACCAGCTCCTCGAGGCGCGATCCCTGCGACGCGCTCGGCGAGCGCGACGACCTTCACCTCGGGGTTGATGCGCGCGAGCGTGCGCCGCGCGGACTCGACCTTCGGCTGTCCCGATGGAGTCGGTGTCGTGGACGATCTGGCGCTGCAGGTTGGTGAGGTCGACCTTGTCGTGGTCGCACAGGGTGATGCGGCCGACGCCGCTGGCCGCAAGGTAGAGCGAGACGGGCGAGCCCAGCCCGCCGGCGCCGATCACCAGCGCGTGCGCCGCGAGCAGCTTCTGCTGGCCGTCGATGCCGATCTCCGGCAGCAGGATGTGCCGGCTGTAGCGCAGCAGCTGCTCGTCGTTCAGATCGATGTTCGGGTCAGGTGCGCCCATTGCGTCCTTTCGCCTTGATCTGCGTGCAGCGTTCATCGTTTCACGTTCGAAAAAAGAAAAGGCCGGCAGGTCGAAACCCACCGGCCTTCTGTTCGCGCTCGCTTAGCGCTTGCTGATGATCTGCAGGCCCTTCAGCAGGTTCAGCGCCTGGTTGAGCTGATAGTCGCTCTTCGAGCCGTACTCGGCTGGCTCCGGCTTGTCCTTGCTCACCCTTGATGTCAGCGCCGCCTTCCTTCGGGCGCGGTCGGCTTGGTCGCCGGCTTGGGGCTGTCCTTGCTGTCACCGTCGTCCTTCTCGGTCGGATTGGACAGATGGCGCTCCAGGTCGGCCTCGCGCATGCGCAGCGCGGGCTGTTCGACCTCGGCGATGGTGGCCTCTTCGACCAGGATGTCGGGAAGGATGCCCTTGGCCTGGATCGAGCGGCCGTTCGGCGTGTAGTAGCGCGCGGTGGTGAGCTTGATGGCCGTGTTGTTGCCCAGCGGCAGGATGGTCTGCACCGAGCCCTTGCCGAAGGTCTGCGTGCCCATGATGATGGCGCGCTTGTGGTCCTGCAGCGCGCCGGCCACGATCTCCGAGGCCGAGGCCGAGCCGCCGTTGACCAGCACGACCATCGGCACGGTCTTCACCGATGGGGGCAGCTTCTTCAGGTAGTCCTCCTTGCTGCCGCGCAGGTAGTACTCGCTGGTGGCGTACAGGCGCATCTTGGAGTCTTCGGTGCGGCCGTCGGTGTAGACCACCAGCGCGTTCTGCGGCAGGAAAGCGGCCGAGACCGCTACCGCGGCGTTCAGCAGGCCGCCCGGGTCGTTGCGCAGGTCCAGGATCATGCCCTTCATCTGGCCGTTGTTCTGCTTCCACATCGTGTCGAGGGCGGCGGCCAGCTTCTCGGGGGTGTGCTCCTGGAACTGGGTCACGCGTACGTACGCGTAGCCGGGCTCGATCAGCTTGGACTTGACGCTCTGGATCTGGATGACGGCGCGGGTCAGGGTGACGACCTTCGGCTTGGGGTCGCCCTTGCGGATGATGGTGAGCGTGATGTCGGTGTTGGGCTTGCCGCGCATGCGCTTGACCGCGTCGTTCAGCGTCATGCCCTTCACGTTGGTGTCGTCGAGCTTGATGATCAGGTCGCCGGGCTTGAGCCCCGCGCGGTAGGCGGGCGTGTCTTCGATCGGGGCGATCACTTTGACGAAGCCGTCTTCCATGCCGACCTCGATGCCCAGCCCGCCGAACTCGCCCTGGGTGCCGACCTGCAGCTCGCGGAAGGCCTCCGCGTCCAGGTAGGCCGAGTGCGGATCGAGCCCGGAGAGCATGCCGTTGATCGCCTCGGAGATGAGCTTCTTGTCGTCGACCGGTTCGACGTAGTCGCTCTTGACGCGGCCGAAGACCTCGGTGAATGCGCGCAGGTCCTCGATGGGCAGCGGACCGGCGCTCTTCTCGGCGACCGCCGAGAAGTTGAGGGTGATGAGGATGCCGAGAATGGCCCCGAGGGTGATCAGCGCCACTTGCTGAAGTTTGGTGCGCATTGCTTTCTCCTTGAGACGACCTGCGTGTGCCGAGGGCCGATTCGGCTTGATGGATCCTGGGCCCGGGAGCTTGCTCCTATTTGAGCGTCACCCAGGTCAGGGGGTCGAATGGTTTTCCTTGAAATCGCAGCTCGAAGTATAAACCCGTTTCCGGGTTGCCGCCGGTGGCGCCCACGGCCGCGATCGGGTCTCCCGCTTTCACAACGTCGCCGACCTGGCGAAACAGCGCGTCGTTGTTGCCGTACAGGCTCATGTAGCCTCCGCCATGGTCCAGAATCATCAGGTTGCCGAACCCACGCAGCCAGTCTGCAAACACCACCCTGCCGGCCGCGACGGCTCGCACTTCCTGCCCCTGCTTCGCAGCAATAAACAGGCCTTTCGACGACAGGCCACTGTCCGTCCGTGGACTGCCGAAGCGATCGGCCAGTTCCCCGATTACGGGCAATCTGAGCCTTCCCTTGAGCCCCGAGAAGCTTTCGCCAGAGCGCAACGGCTCCGGCAGCTGATCGTTGCGCAGTTCGGCCCGGGCGTGTGGACGGGCGGGCCAGCTCCCGGGCCAGCCGGTCGACTAGCCTGGCCAGCCGTTCTTCGTTGCGCTTGAGGTGACTGATTTCCGTGCGCTGCCGGGCGATCTGGTCGGAGACCAGCTTCAGCATTGCGGCATGCTGCCGCCGCTGCTGCTGGAGCTGTTTCTTCTGCTCCGCCTCGTCGCTCTGCAGGCTCGAGAGTTCCCGGCTCTTCGCCTCGGCCTCGACGGACAGCCGCTCCAAGTCCGCCGCGTCCGCGCGCAGCGCGGCGATGAGTTCGGCGCGGGCCCGATAGATGTAGCTCAGGTAGTGCATCTGCCGCGCGATCTCGTTGGGGTCCTGGCGGTTGAGCATGAGGCGCAGCGGCTCAGGCTGGCCCGACAGGTACTGCTGATAGAGCAGCTTCGCGAGCAGCGCGTGCTGCGCCTCGGCGCTTTCCAGCGCGCGCGACTTGTTTTGCTCCAGCCGCGCAAGGCTCCCTCTCACCGCGCGCTGCTGGCCGGCCAGCTCGAACAGGCGGCGGTTGGCGTCGCTGATGGCGCGCTCGGATTCGCGCAGGGCGTCGGCGGCCTCGGACTTGGTGTCTTCGGATTCGGTCAGTTGCCGCTGCAGCTTGTCGATCCGGCCGCGCAGCTCCTTGAGCTGATCCGACGGGCCGGCGTGGGCGGCCGCGGGCAGAGCCAGGAAGGCGAGCAGCAGGACGCAGGCCGGTATCGCGCCCGCCATCGCGCGCTACGCTCGCGCCTTTCCTTGGGCCGCCACCGCCCGCATCGCGGCGGCGATCCTCTCCTGATCGCCGAGGTAGTAGTGGCGCACAGGCTTCAGCGCAGCGTCCAGCTCGTACACCAGCGGCGTGCCGGTGGGGATGTTCAGCTCGACGATGTCCTGGTCCGACACGTCGTCCAGGTACTTGATCAGGGCACGGATCGAGTTGCCGTGCGCCGCGATGATGACTCGTCTGCCGGCCTTCACGGCAGGCGCGATGCTGCCAGTCCAGTACGGCAGAAAGCGCGCGACGGTGTCCTTCAGGCACTCGGTGGCGGCAGTTCGGCCGGCTCCAGCTCGTGGTAGCGCGGGTCGCGCCCGGGCCAGCGCTCGTCGCCCGGGTCGAGCGCCGGGGGCTGGATGTCGTAGCTGCGCCGCCAGATCAGGATCTGCTCGTCGCCGAAGCGCGCAGCCGTCTCGGCCTTGTTCAATCCCTGCAGCGCGCCGTAGTGGCGCTCGTTCAGCCGCCAGGAGTTTTGCACCGGGATCCACATCAGATCCATGTCGTCCAGGACGATCCACAGCGTGCGGATGGCGCGCTTGAGCACGGAGGTGAAGGCGACATCGAAGACGAAGCCTGAGTCTCTGAGCAGCGCGCCGGCTTCGTGCGCCTCCTTCAGCCCCTGCTCGGACAGGTCCACGTCGGTCCAGCCGGTGAATCGGTTCTCCTTGTTCCAGATGCTTTCTCCGTGGCGCAGCAGGACGAGCTTGTGCATGAGAGTGAGGGCCTTTCGTGCCGAAACAGGTAGACTCGCATCGATATTGTAGTGGCTTGCTTACAGCGACTCCAAACCGCGTTTCGCGCGCGGCCGCCACGCTCCGAGGTTTTTCCGCCCGCATCCGCTTGCATGTCCAGCACCGCCCCACCTGCCGAGAGCGACGGCCCGGACTCGTCCCCGGGCCAGACACCGGCGGGACGCACGCGCGAGTTCACGCCCGAGCGCGCGCTGCAGCATCAGCCTGATGGTGGTTGGGCCTCATGTGGACGCTGCCGTTCCTGGTCCCGTTCAAGGCACCGCCGATACCCAGCTTCCACGCCGAGGCTCTGGCCGCGGCGCTGGGCCTGCTCGCGCTGAGCGCGCTCCCGGTGTTCGCCGGCCGCCTGGAGCTTCCGCGCGTGGCGCTGCTCCCGCTGGGCTTCACCGGCCTGATCGTGCTGCAGATGGTGTTGGGCCGGCTGCCCTATCCACCAGGTCGGCTTGCTCGCTGCACTTTACCTGCTGTGGGCGACCGGCCTCGTCATGCTCGGCGGACTGCTCCGGCGCGAGCTGGGGCTCGCGCGCGTCGCGGGGACTGCTGGCCTGGTTTCTTTTGGTCGGGCGCGCTGGCTCAGCGCATTCATCGCTTGGGCTCAGCACATCGACAGCGACGCTCTCGGGCGCTTCATGATGCCGCGCTCGCCGGACCGGGTGTGGGCAACCTGGGCCAGCCCAACCAGCTCGCCGACTATCTCGCACTCGGCCTTGCCTCGGTGGCGTTACCTGTATGCCACGCGACAGGCTTGCCGCTGCGCTGGGCGCGCGCCGGCGACGTTGGCGCTGGCCTACATCCTCAGCCTCACCGGCTCACGCAGCGCCTGGGTCTATCTCGCCGGCCTGATCGCGTTGTCGGCCGGCTTCTGGGCGTCTGGATCGCTCCCGCGCCAACCGCCGACTGCTCGGCTTGTGCTCATTGGCGCTGGTGGCCTGCATCCTTCTGCCCTGGCTGGACAAGCTGCTGCTCGAACCCAACATGCCGACTGCCGCGTCGCGTCTCGGTCGGCTCGAGATCGTGAGCCGAGGAGCGGCCGCGCATCTGGAAGGCCGCCATGTCTGATGTTCCTCGACTCCCCGCTTGTTCGGCATCGGCTTCCGCCAGTTCGGGTGGCACCATTTCGCTCTGAACGCTCAGATGCCGGAGCCGCGCATGCTCGGGTTCACCGATCATGCGCACAACCTGCTCCTGCACGTGCTGGCCGAGTTCGGGCTGGTGGGATTCGCGCTGCTGGCCGGCGTTGCCGCTGCTGTGGATCGCTGGGCTGGTGCGCCAGCCGCGCACACCGGCGCACTGGTGGATCTGGGCGATCGTCCTGGTGCTGGGCGTGCACAGCATGCTCGAGTACCCGCTGTGGTACGCGTTCTTCCTGGGCGTCGGCGGCAGTGGTCCTGGGTTTAGGCGAGCCACGCACCTTGCAATTGCGCCTTGGCCAAGGAGGGCGAGCCGGTCGGTTGCTCCTGGTCGGGCTGCTGGCGCTGGGGTGGTTGGTGACCGGGCAGCTGTTCGGCGACTATCTGGTGCTGGAGAACTTTCTGGCCTTCCGGTACCGTTACATGCACGCGTCCGCAGAGCTCAACCGTCAGGCCAAGGACGCGCTGCTGGAGATTCACCGCGGGTCCCTGCTGGCGCAATACGTCGAGCTCGGGCTGGCTCGCACCATCAGCGTCGACCCCGATCGACCTCGCCGACAAGCTGGCCGTGAACGGCCGGGCGATGCTGCTGTTTCCCATCGACGACGTGACCTATCGCCAGGCGATGCTGCTGGCACTGCGCGGCGATCAGGCCGCGGCACGGCGGCAATGGGATCTGGCGGTCGCCTCTTTTCCCGAGCTGCGCGAGCTCGGCCACGCTGGTGGTCAGGCGCCGGGTCGAGGACGGACTCGCCGAGCTGCGGCCGTTGCTGGAGTATGCGCAGAAGCCGAATCACGACGAACCTACTGACGGAGGTGCCAACTGAACGACGCAATCGTGGAGTTCGTACAGAAGAACATCTGGCTGGTCATGATCGCCGTGGCCAGCGGCGCGCTGTTCATCTGGCCGACCATCGCCAAGCTGTTCTCCCGCGGCCGTGAAGTCGGCGTGGCGGAGGCGGTGCAGCTCATCAACCGCAAGGATGCGGTGATCGTGGACGTGCGGGAGCCGAACGAGTTCAAGACCGGGCACATCCCGCACGCGCGCAACATCCCTGTCGACCAGATCAAGGAGCGCGTGAAGGAGCTGGAGAAGCTGAAAACCAAACCGCTGCTTCTCGTGTGCCAGACCGGCAGCCGCTCGGCCCAGGCCTGCGGTGGCTTGCTGAAGGACGGTTTCGCCCAGGCTGTCGCGCTGTCCGGAGGTATGGCCGCCTGGCAGCAGGCCGGTATGCCGGTCGAGAAGGACGGTTAGGCGATGCCGTGCAAGGTGAGCATGTACATCACCGGGTTTTGCCCGTACTGCAGCATGGCCGAACGCCTGCTGCAGGCCAAGGGCGTCGAGGACATCGAGAAGATCCGCGTCGACCTCGACCCGGCGCAGCGCGTCGAGATGATGAAGCGCACGCGACGGCGCACGGTGCCGCAGATCTACATCGGCGAGACCCACGTCGGCGGGTTCGACGATCTGTCGGCGCTGGATCGTGCCGGACGGCTCGACCCGCTGCTGCGGGGCGAGCCTGCTTAAGGACCACACCGCGCGTGATGCCCGCGCCTGGCTGGAGCCCATCAGCGCCGGCTAGTCGTTCGTGAACTCCGGCCGCTGATGGCGGTGCGCATGGGCTAGAATCAGCGTTTTCGCGCATACGAGGCGAGCATGGCGGCAGAGCGGGAACCAGCGCAGGCCAGCAACCGTTGTTCACGATCGAGAAGATCTACGTCAAGGATCTCTCGCTCGAGGTGCCCAACGCACCCCAGGTCTTCCTGGAGCGCGAGGCGCCCAAGGTCGACATCCAGCTCGGCACCCGCGCCGTCGCCGCTTCAAGACGGTCACTACGAGGTGGTGCTGACCGTCACCACCACGGCGACGCTGGGCGATAAGACGGTGTTCCTGGTCGAGGCGCAGCAGGCCGGGATCTTCCAGGTGCGCAATCTGCCGCGCGAGAGCGTGGAGCCGGTGCTGGGCGTGACCTGCCCCAACATCCTGCTTCCCGTATCTCCGCGAGGCGGTTTCCGATGCGATCGTACGCGCCGGCTTTCCTCCCTTCCTGCTGGCCCCGGTCAACTTCGAGGTGCTCTACCAGCAGCGCATGCAGCAGGCGCAGCCGGCGCCGGCCACTACTCAGTAGAGCAAATGCGGTCTCGGCCGGGCCCAGGCGCTAGCGGTGCTCCAGGCATCGCAGTTCGCCGGTGCGCGCCTCGCACCGGCCTTGTCCTTGACTCTGGGCCTGCTCCTGAGCCCGCTTGCGCTCGCGCTCGAGTTCCGTTCCGTCGCGCCACCCGCAGCCGTCCTCTACGACGCGCCGTCGCTCAAGGCGCGCAAGCTCTTCATTCTCAATCAGGGCTACCCGGTCGAGGTGGTGGTCACGCTCGACGCCTGGCTCAAGGTGCGCGATGCCTCCGGGGAGCTGGCCTGGATCGAGGCGAAGAACCTGTCGACGCAACGCTCAGTCATGGTCAAGGTGGCGCGCGCCGAGGTCCGGCGAGCGCCGGACGAGAACGCACCGGTGGTCTTCCTCGTCGAGCAGGACGGCCTGCTGGAGGTGATCGAGACCGCGGACAACTGGGCGCAGGTCAGGCATCGCGACGGCGCCACGGGCTATATCCGGATCACGCAGGTCTGGGGTTTATGAAGCTCGCGGTGCTCGGCGCCGGGGCGTGGGGCACCGCCTTGGCCGTCTACGCTCGGCGCGCGACACGAGGTGACGTTGTGGGTTCGCGACCCTGCGCAATGCGGGCAGATGCAGGCGAGCCGCACGAACCAGCGCTACCTCCCCGGCATTCCCCTACCCGACTCGCTGAATCTCACGAGCGATGTGCGCGCTGCGTGCGCCCAGAGTGAGCTCGCCATTCTCGGTGTCACCGTCGCAGGCCTGCGGCTACGTTGCGCGAGGTGGCCGCGCTCAGCAGGCCACTGCCGACGATCTGGTTGTGCAAAGGATTCGAGGCCGGGACCTCGAAGCTGCCTCACCAGGTGGCGGCCGAGGAGTTGCACGGCGAAGTGCCGCGCGGCGTGTTGTCCGGCCCCAGCTTCGCGCAGGAGGTGGCGCGCGGCGTTCCGGCGGCCTTGACCCTGGCGGCTCCCGACGCGGCATTTGCTGCCGCGTACGGCGCGCGAGCTGCATAGCCGGCGGCTGCGCATCTATTCCAGTGACGACGTCACCGGCGTCGAGGTGGGCGCCGCGGTGAAGAACGTGATCGCCATCGCCGCCGGGATCTCGGATGGGCTGGGCTTCGGTGAGAGCGCCCGCGCGGCGCTCGTCACCCGCGGGCTGGCCGAGATCACGCGGCTGGGCCTGCGCCTGGGTGGGCGTCCCGAGACCTTCATGGGCCTGTCCGGCGTGGGTGATCTGATCCTGACCTGTACCGGCAGTCTGTCGCGCAACCGCCAAGTGGGCTTGCGGTTGGCGGCGGGTCAATCCCTGCCCGAGATCCTCGAGGAGCTGGGTCATGTCGCAGAAGGCGTGCACAGCGCTCGCGAAGTGCTCAAGCTCGCGCAGGCCGTGTCTGCCGACATGCCCATCGTCTCGGCGGTGTGCGACGTGCTCGACCGGCGCCTCACGGCTCAGGCGGCGGTCGACGAGCTGCTGTTGCGCGATCCCAAGCCCGAACACCGGGCCTGACGCGCTGGCGCAGATTCCCGGCGCGCGCCGGCTCCGCCTGCCGAAGCCGGTTCAAAGCCCACCGTCGAACCCGGTTTGTCGCCAGGCCTCATAGACCACCACTGCCACCGCATTCGACAGGTTCAGGCTGCGGTTGCACAGGCCTCATCGGCAACCTGAGGCAGCTGGTCGGGCGCGAATTCCGCAAGGACGTCTGGCGGCAACCCGCTCGTCTCAGGGCCGAACAAGAATGCGTCCCCCGGGGCGTAGCTCGGCGTGTCGTAACGCCGGCCCGCCCGCGTGCTGAAAGCAAAGAAGCGGTGTCCAGCCAGTGCTGCCCGACAGGCGCTCCAGTTGTTATGAACGCGGAGGTTGGCGTACTCGTGATAGTCGAGGCCGGCGCGCCGCAGATCCCGGTCAGCCAGCCGGAAACCCAGCGGACGAACGAGGTGCAGGTCCGCGCCGATATTGGCGCACAGGCGGATCACGTTGCCTGTGTTGGGAGGTATTTCGGGTTGATAGAGCACAATGTGGAACATCGGTGGGTGGAGCACAAATATCTCTAAAGGCACCCTCTCGACGGGCGTCTCGGGCACGTACGCGGCCAGAACGATGGTGAGCGGCGCCAACACGCTTACCTACAACCTGTATGTTGACACGGCGCGTACTCAGATCTGGGGCAATGGCTCGGCGGGCACCAGCGTGTGGAGCGGAAGCATGAATGTCAGTAACGGTCAACCGGTCCAGAGCGCAACCGCAACAGACTATGGTCGCATCCCTGCAGGGCAGGATGCCGCGGTCGGGACCTACAGCGACACCATTACCGTCACGGTCAACTTTTAGGCGCCGACCTTGCAGCGTTGGTTGTCCGCGCCCAAGCGCGCGATACTTGTAGATCGCGCCGCCGCCATCGTCGAACCCGCGAAGCTGGAGGCACTCAATGCTTGGCCGCCCGCCGCTCAGCACACCCGAGGCCGACATCCTGCTCCGCCTCGCCCTTCATGGTTTCTCGGTCCGCGCCACCACCCAGCCCCACACCTCCGCCGCACCGCGGCTTAGCAGTACACCGGCGAGCTCGTCAAGCGTCGCGCCGGTGGTTAGCACATCATCCACTACCGCCAAGCGTGCGCCGGCGAGATCCGTTCCGCATTCGAAAGCGCCGCGGATGTTGCGGCGGCGCTCCGCCCACGGCAGCGCCGCCTGGGGCGCCGTGTGGCGGATCCGGCGGCACAACTGCGGCGCGAGCCTCAGGTGCAGACGCTCCCCCAGCGCGCGGGCGAGCTCCTGCGCATGATTGAACCCTCGTTCCCGCAGGCGCTGCGGCGCCATGGGCATGGCGAGCACCAGGTCCGGGCGCGGCTCCCGATCCAGGCGCTCTGCCAATAGCGCGGCCAGCGGCGCAACCGCGCTGAGATCGGCTGCGTACTTGAGCCGCTGAATTGCCCCGTCCACCGGGAAGCGGTACGACACCGCCACCCTCAAATGCGAGAAGCGCGGCGGCCGCGCGAGGCATTCACCGCAGATCTGTCCCGCCGCAGACAAGTTGCCGCACGTTGGACAACGCAGCCCACGGCTCCCCGGCAAATCTTGCCGGCACCCGGACACAGATCCCCTCACGTGGGTTGCCGCCGCCGCAGAATAGGCAGCGCTGGGGCAACGCCCAGCGCTCGGCGACCGCGCGCAGGACGCGGCGAGCACGTGCCCACATTGACTCCTCCCGCAGCCCGGATATGATCCTGCCGCCCAGTCTAGCAGTTGCGGCTGGTTTTCCTGTTCAGCATCTGCCGCGCATGCCCGATCCGATCTTGCTCGACAAACGCCGCATCCGCCGCAACTTCGCGCGCGCGGCTCCTGGCTACGATAAGGCGGCCGCGCTAAGCCGTGAAGTGTGCGCGCGCATGCTCGAGCGCCTCGACCTGGTACGGCTCGCCCCGTCGCGCATCCTGGACGTCGGCAGCGGCACTGGCGCGGCGGCGCGTGCGGCGGCCCGTCGCTACCCTCAGGCGCGGGTCTCCGCACTCGATTTCTGCCTGCCTGCGCTGCGCATGCAGCGTCGCGCGGGATTCTGGTCCGAAGCCCTGCGTTTAGCACTGGGCCGCGCTGCCATCAGCTGCGTGTGCGCCGACTTCGAGCGCTTGCCGGTGCGTAGCGGCGCGATGGACCTGGTGGTCTCGAACCTTGCGCTGCACTGGAGCGATGCACCTGACGCCGCGCTTACCGAAATGCACCGGGTGCTGCGCCGCGGCGGATTGCTCATGTTCACCACGCTCGGACCCGACACACTCAAAGAGCTGGCGCAGGCCAGCGCCGACGCCCGTGGGCGCTCTCCCGTGCACCGCTTCGTGGACATGCACGATCTGGGAGATATGCTGATTCGCAGTGGATTCGCCGAGCCGGTGATGGACATGGAGTACCTCACGCTGACGTATGCGCGGGTCGACGACCTGTTCCGCGACCTGCGAGCGAGCGGGGCGCTGTCAGCGCGCGTCGACAGGGTCGGGCTGCGTACTCCGCGCTGGCGCGAGCACTTGAGGCAACGCTATGAGTCGCTGCGACGGGAAGGGCGTCTGCCGGCGACTTTCGAGATAGTGTACGGGCATGCGTGGAAACCCGAACAGGCAAAGCACGGGCCCAGACCTGGGTTGAGGGCCGATGGTCGCGCGGTCATTCGGTTTGATCGGCCTTGACGACGGGGCTGGCGGAATCGATCAGGACCAGCGCCGGACCGCACTTGCCTCCCCGGCGCGTGAGAAAAAGCATTCGCGGCCCGCGGCGCCTCCGCTAGTCGTCTGCCGTGCCCGTTCTTGCGAGGGCGCAGACCATGTGCTACATTTCGCCGCGACTTTGGAGGACGGGAGACCCGCAGCTGCGAAGGCGACAAAAGCCAGTCCGAGGGCTAGACAAGCTAGATGGATTGCACCGACGCCGGCGAGCCTGACGAGTTTCTCCTCATCGCTAGACGCAATAAATCTCTTCCACGCGCAGGGCGGTCGTTCTTGGGTCACTGGTCGCGCTCTCCCTGGCAATCTCACTGGGTTTTGCATTCCCCGGTGCCTGGTTGGTGCTGCCGTTCGTCGGGAGCAGAAATGTTCGTGCTTTTCCTCGCCTTCCGCTTCATCGAACGGCACGCCGGGGACTTCGAGTCCATCGCGATCAAAGGGGACCGTGTGCTGGTCGAGAGGTGGGAAACCGGGCGAGTGAGCCGTTACGAGTTCAACCGCCACTGGGCGCAGGTGGTGGTGCAGCCTTCCGGCCGGACCGGCAAGACCACGCTGGCGCTGCGCTCTCATGGGCGGGAGATGGAGTTTGGACAGCATCTGACCGAAGACCAGAGGGACGCGCTGGCGCAGCACGCTCAGGCAACAGTTAAGCAACCGGTCCATAGTCGAGAAGCAGGACTCGACTCGGGGAAACCATGATCAGGAGAATCGCGCAGACCCTCACCGGCCTGTCCCTGGCCATCGCGGGAGCCGGCCTCGTGCACGGGGAGATGCGGCTCAACTTGCAGCAGCCCGAGACCATCGTCGCGCATGCGATCTATCACCTGCATACGGTGATTCTCGTCATCTGCGTGATCATCTTCGTCGTGGTGTTCGGCGCCATGTTCTATGCACTCTGGAAACACCGCAAGTCGGCCGGGCACAAGGCCGAGCAGTTCCACGAGAACACCGCCGTGGAGATCCTCTGGACCATCATCCCGTTCCTCATCCTGGTGGGCATGGCCATTCCCGCCACCAAGACCATCCTGGCAATGAAGGACAGTTCCAGCCCGGACATTAGCATCAAGGTCACCGGTTACCAGTGGAATTGGCGTTACGACTATCTCAATGAGGACATCAGCTTCTACAGCAACCTGACCACGCCGCTCGATCAGATCGAGAACCGGGCACCCAAAGGCGAGCATTACCTGCTGGAGGTGGACAACCCGCTGGTGGTCCCGGTGGGCAAGAAGGTCCACGTCCTGATTACGCCTAACGACGTGATCCACTCCTGGTGGGTGTCAGCGTTCGGTGTCAAGCAGGACGCGATCCCTGGCTTCGTGCGCGACACTTGGTTCAAAGTCGAGCAGCCGGGCACCTACCGCGGCCAGTGCGCCGAACTGTGCGGAAAGGATCACGGTTTCATGCCGATCGTGGTGGAAGCGGTGACCGAGGACAAGTACAAGGAATGGGTCGCCCAACAGCAGGGCAAGAAGTCGCAGGCTTTAGCGGCATCCGCGGTCGATGCCAACAAGACCTATACGCTGGACCAGCTGAAGGCCGAAGGCGAGAAGGTCTACGGCAAGACGTGCGTGGCCTGCCATATGCCCAACGGGCAGGGCATGCCGCCGACATTCCCAGCGCTGGCGGGCGGGAAGATCGCGACCGGGCCGATCGCGGGACACATCGACATCGTCGTCAACGGCAGCAAGAAGAATCCGGCCATGGTGGCGTGGAAGAGCCAGTTGTCGGATCTCCAGATTGCCGCGGTCATTACCTACGAGCGCAACGCCTTCGGCAACAAGGTGGGCGACATGGTGCAACCGAAACAGATCGCTGCGGCGCGCAAGTAACCACGCAGTTGTGGTGAGAGTCTCCCCCACCACCTGAACGAGGTAGGCTTGCTCTACTAATGTTTCACCGACACGTCGGGTCCCACCCCGAAGAATGTTTCCCGCGTAAGGAAGGTGTAGCCCGCTTCAAGCGCCCCGATACTCAACAAGACCAGCAACAACAGCGTCGGCACCAAAATGGCATAGACCAAGGCCAGCCGCTCCCAGAGCATGTGCATGAAGACGGCAACGATCAGCCCTGCCTTCAACAACATGAACGTGATGATCAGAAACCACCTGAGGTAACCCTGAATGTGGAAGTAGTCAACCAGATAAGACGCGGTGCTGAGAACAAACAGCAGTCCCCAGATCTTGAGATAGATGCCGAGCGGATGTTGCTGCCCTTCCGCGTGCGCCTTTTGTTGTCCTTCCGCGTGTGCCACGTGTTGCCCTTGCGCGTGCGCCATGATTTCCCTTACCAGAGATAGAAGACTGCGAAGATGAATACCCACACCAGATCGACGAAGTGCCAATACAGGCCCATGGTCTCGACGATCTCGTAATTCCCCTTCCTGCCGGTTAGAAAGCCCGGCGCCTCGCGATCTAGATCCCCCCGCAAGACTTTTGTAGCCACGATGAGCAGGAAAATCACGCCGATCGACACGTGCGTGCCATGGAAAGCCCGTGATCATGAAAAAGCTCGAGCCAAACTGCGCCGCACCCATCGGGTTGCCCCACGGACGTACGCCCTCATCCATGATCAGCTTGGTCCACTCGAAGGCCTGCATCCCGACGAAGGTCGCGCCCAGTGCCGCGGTGATCAGCAAGAAGACAAAGGTCTTGACGCGATCTTTTCGATAGCCGTAGTTGACTGCCAAGACCATCGTCCCGCTGCTGCTGATCAAGATGAAGGTCATGATGGCGATCAGGATGAGCGGGATTTTGTGGCCCCAGAGCGTCAAAGCGAAGACCTCACTGGGGTTGGGCCAAGGCACGGTGGTAGACGCTCGCACGGTCATGTACGAGATCAAGAAACAGCTGAAGATGAAGGTGTCGCTGAGGAGGAAGATCCACATCATCGCCTTGTACCAGGGCACCTTCTTGAACGCCCGCTGGTCCGAAGACCAGTCGGCGACGACACCTGGCAAGCCTTCAGGCAATTCTCCAATACTCGTCAGCGCGGGTTGCGCCATATTCTTTGACTCCCTTTACTTAGACAACGCCAGCTACCGATGGAAGGCGAACTGCGTGGGGAAGCTTAGCAGAGCGAACAAGACCAGCCAAACCAGGAGCAGATAGTGCCAGTACACCGTGCACAGCTCCACACTCAACCGCACCTTGCCGACCTCAACGCCGCGCCACACCTTGGCGCGGGTCCTGCCCCAGACCCACAGGCCGCCCAACAGGTGCAAGCCATGCACCGCGGTGAGCAGGTAAAAGAAAGCGTTGGCTGGATTAGCCGCTGCAAAATAACCTGCGGCGTTCAGTTGTTGCCACGCCCAAAGCTGTCCAGCCAGAAAAGAAAAGCTGAAAACGCCCGCGGCATTCAGGCCGATTCTGACGCCGTCTCTCTGTCCCCGTTGTGCAGCAGCCCGCGTCCATTCCATGGCGACACTGCTTAGGATCAGCAGACCGGTGTTCAGCCACAGCACCTTCGGGACGGCCAAGGCAGTCCAGTCCGCGCTCGCCCTGCGCATGAAGTAGGCACTGATGAGCAGCGCAAACAGAGACGTGGCGACCGCAAGAAATACCCCAAGACCGATTTTCACTGGGGGTAGGGAGAATGCACCCTCCTGACCCTCTTCGATCGCGCGCTGCGCTATCCAGGGCTTGACGTTTAGCGTTTGTCGCAATAGCCACCCTACAACGACGGCCATGATTGCGACAACAACACTAATGTGAACGTCACGACCGGCGTTTCCTTGGTGTCTCTGGCTTTGTGAGCCGGCGGCTGGTTTTGCGGTATGAAGTCCTCGTCGGCGCCGGGCACGCTATAGTCGTAAGCCCAGCGATAGACCATCGGTAACTTCGGGCCGAAGTTGCCGTGCTTCGGCGGGGTGTCGGGGGTTTGCCACTCCAGCGTGGTGGCGCGCCAGGGGTTGCCACCCGACGGCTTGCCTTTGAAGTAACTCCAGATCAGGTTGTACAGAAAGATGACTTGGGCCGCGCCCACGATCAACGCCGCGATGGTGATACCGGCGTTCAAGGAGTGCGCCGATTGGGGGATAAAGTCGATGTTTTCAACGGCGTAATAGCGGCGCGGCACGCCCAAAATGCCCAGGTAATGCATCGGATAGTAAATCGCATAGGTCCCGAGAAAGGTGATCCAGAAGTGAATCTTGCCCAGGGTATCGTTCAGCATTCGCCCGGTGATCTTGGGGTACCAGTGGTAGATCGCCCCGAACACGGCCAGGACGGGCGACACGGCCATCACCATGTGGAAGTGGGCGACGACGAACATGGTGTCGGAAAGCGGGAGATCCACGGTCACGTTGCCCAGGAACAGGCCGGTCAACCCGCCGTTGATAAACGTGAAGACGAAGCCAATGGCAAACAACATCGGGACGGTGAGGTGGATGTTACCCCGCCACAACGTCAGCACCCAGTTGTAGACCTTGAGGGCCGTGGGGACGGCGATGATCAGCGTGGTGGTGGCGAAAAAGAAGCCGAAATACGGGTTCATCCCGCTCACGTACATGTGGTGCGCCCACACGATGAAACTGAGGCCGCCGATGGCCAGAATCGCCCAGACCATCATGCGATAACCGAAGATGTTTTTTCTCGCATGCACGCTGATCAGGTCGGAGATGATGCCGAAGGCCGGCAGGACGACGATGTAGACCTCGGGATGGCCGAAGAACCAGAACAGATGCTGGAACAGAATCGGGCTCCCGCCTTGGTGGTCGAGCAGTTGTCCATGCGAGACGACGGCGGGCATGAAGAAGCTGGTGCCCAGCGCATGGTCCAGCGTCATCATGATGGCGCTGACGAACAAGGCGGGAAAGGCCAACAGCGCCAGGACCGTGGCCATGAAAATGCCCCATACCGTCAAGGGCAAACGCATCATCGTCATCCCTCGCGTGCGCGCCTGCAACACCGTCACCACGTAGTTCAAACCGCCCATGGTGAATCCAATGATGAAGAAAGCCAGGGAAACGAGCATCAAGATAATTCCCCAATTTGCCCCCGGAGTGCCATCGAGGATGGCCTGGGGCGGGTACAGCGTCCAGCCGGCCCCCGTGGGCCCGCCGGGTACGAAGAAGCTCGCCACCAGTAACAGCACGGCGAACAGATAGACCCAGTAACTCACCATGTTGACATAGGGGAAAACCATATCGCGGGCGCCCACCATCAGCGGGATGAGGTAGTTGCCAAAACCCCCTAGGAACAACGCGGTCAGCAGGTAGATGACCATGATCATGCCGTGCATGGTCACAAACTGAAGGTAGTGGCTGGGGTCGATAAAGGAGAAGCTGTGCGGGAACCCCAGTTGCAACCGCATCATTCCCGACAACACCAACGCCACCAGCCCCACCGCCATCGCGGTGATCGCGTACTGGATGGCGATGACTTTGGCGTCTTGGCTCCAGATGTACTTCCCGATGAAAGTTTTCGGATGGTAGAGCTCTACCTCTTCGACTTCGGCCGGTGGGACGAAAGCCGATTCGTCATGTGCAACGTAACTCATTAATATCTCCTCTTCGCTAATTCTTGCTGGTGCTCGATTCGCTAGAGTCTGATCGTTTGAGGCCGGTCATCAGAGGGTGGAGGGTATTGATGTAGGCAACGAGGTCATCGGTTGCCTGGTCATCGGCCAGAATCGCGGCCATGGCTGCCATCTGCGGACCGTACAGGTCGTTTGGATGGGCGCCGCGAATACCCTGCTTGAAATTTTTCAGTTGAGTGACCAGATACCAATCGCTCATGCCCCCGAGCCGGGGCGCATTCATTGCCTGCACGCCCCGCCCATCAGCACCGTGACAGGCTGCGCAGGTCACATAAGACTTTTGACCGTTCTTCGCATTCCCCTGCACCGTGGGCGGGGCAGGATTATCCGGCAGCGTCTTGATGTACGCGACGACGTTATCTATGGCGGCGTCATCGACCAGCGTCGCCGCCATCGGCGCCATCATTTTACCAAAAACGTCTTTGTCGTGTGTACCCCGAGCACCGTTCTTGAAATAGTTCAATTGCCGTTTCAGATACCAGTCTCCTTGCCCACTCAATTTCGGCGCATGCAGCGCAGGGTTACCCTCCGCTTGCAAGCCATGACAGGCAGCACACACTGCATAGAGTGGTTTTCCTGCTGCCGCATCGCCGGCCACTTGAGCTGAGGTTTGTGCGAACGTCGGATAGCTGCTCAACCACGCCTGAAACGCGGCTTCTTCTTCCACTATGACTTTGCCACGCATGGCGAAATGTGCAATGCCACATAATTCTTCGCACAGGACGTCGAATTTCCCGGTCCGGGTGGGGGTGAACCAGATGTAGGTGACCAGGCCCGGCACCAGATCCATCTTGACCCGGAACTGTGGCACAGTGAAATCGTGCAGGACGTCTATAGAGCGGAGCAGCGCCTTGAACGGCCTGCCGATGGGGAGATGTAATTCCGGGCTTGAGATCAAGACGTCGTCTTGTCCGTTGGGATCGTCCGGATTGATACCAAACGGGTTTTTATCGCTGATGTAGCGGGCATCGACGGTGCCCAACACGCCGTCCTTTCCGGGGAAGCGAAAGCCCCAGTGCCACTGTCTGCCCACGACCTCATACACCGAGGCGTCTTTCGGGACCTCGACGAATTTCGCCCATACGAATAGGCCGGGGGCCAACATGGCGGTGACTCCCAACGCGGTCAATCCGACAAGCCACGCCTCCAGCTTTTTGTTCTCTGGTGCGTATTCCGCCCGTCTTCCCTTCCGGTAGCGGTAGCGCAGCACGCAATAAACCATAAACAAATTGACGCCGACGAAGACAAGCCCCGTGACCCAGAACGTGATGGTTACTGTGTTGTCGATCATGCCCCAATTGGAGGCGATCGGTGTGAAGTACCACGGGCTCAGGTAGTGAAACAGCACGGAGCCAACGACCAACAAAACCAATACGATGGCGAAGATCATAGCGGTGGCCCCGGTTGATTGGACAGAATGTCGTAGGCGATAGGTGATGAACTGCGGGAACGATTGTCCGCGGTGCCGGGTGCGGCCCCTCTCAAGCCGCGGCGCCCGGCGCGGCGGGCAACCCGGTGCTTGCTCACGCTGTTTGCCTCATTTCGGTTTTTCTGAGGTGGCGAGTTTACTACAAACTCCTCCCTTTGCTCTGCCCACGGTGCGGCGACGAGATGCGCATCATTGCCGTCGTTACCGCCCGCGGTCAAGGCCATCCTGACCCATATCAGCGAGCGCACCACCCCCGGGGCGCCCGAGCTTTTTGGCTGGCTGTGTTTTCCCCTGTCTGTTTGGCGAGTCCTCTGCCACAGGCTCGCCGGTTCAGCTTCGCCCGCTCGCTCCATCCGCGGTGGCCGAGCGCCCGCGCACGACCGCGAGCGGATTGCCCACGAAAGGGGGCTCGGTGACTACGTCCAGAGTGAAGAAACGATACCGCGCCATCGTTCCAGTCAGGTCGCGGCGGCAGCGAGTGCGCAAAGCTTGATGTTGGCGAAATCGATCAGCACGGAAGGAGAGTAATACCCGCGCAAAGCGAGTATGGCCAGCACCGGACAGATGATCGCGAGCGCGACCCACCAGAGCGCGGCACGCCGGCCCGGAACGATCACGCCGGCTGCACCTGCGTGCGCAACCGGCCGCTCGTCGATCGGCAGATTGAGAATGGCTGCGATCACCCCCAAGGCTATGCTGCCGACCCACACTGGATCGTACGAGCCGGTGGCATCGAAAAAATGCCCTCCTAACGACACGCCGGCGAAGGTGCCGACCTGATAGCTCAGGAAGACGATGCCGAATAGCGTGCACGCGAAGCGCACGCCGAAGATCTGCGCAACCAGGCCGCTGGTGAGCGGCACGGTGCCAAGCCAAAGGAAGCCGATGCCGGCAGCGAACAGGTATACCGTCAGCGGTGAAACCGGGAGTCCCAGGAACAAGGTGATGATCACCACGCGAAGAATATGAATGCCCGACAGCAGATACTTCTTGCTGAACCGCCCACCCAGATAGCCGGCAACAATGGAGCCAGCGATGTTGAACAGCCCGATCAGCGCCAGCGCAGTTGCGCCTACGGAGGGAGTCATCTTCGCGTCCAACAGATACGCGGGCAGCTGCCCCAAGATGAGCGCGATCTGGAAGCCGGACAAAAAAAAGCCCGCGGTAAGATACCGGAACCCGCCATGACCGCCGGCTTCGCGCAGCGCCTCCTCCAGCGAGTGCCAGGTGCCAGCCGCGGCGATGGGACGCTGCTGTTCCACCATCGCCGCGGCCAACGGAACAGTCGCCAGGATGATTCCGGCCAGCACCAGCAGCGCGCTCTGCCATCCTAGCGCCGAGATTAGGAACGGCCCGAAAGGCAGCATCAGGAATTGTCCGAACGACCCACCGGAGGATGCGATGCCGAGTGCGAGGCCGCGTCGCTCGGGCGGAAACGCGCGGCCCACCACGCCGAGGATGACGCCGAAACTCGTCCCGCTGAGCCCCAAACCCACCATCAGCCCGGCGCTCAGATCCAGCACCAGGGGTGCCGTGGCCAGCGGGATCAGCGCAAGACCGCCCGCGAATAGCAAACCGGAAACGGCGACTACGCGCCCGGCGCCTTTCTTGTCCGCCCAAGCGCCGAAGAACGGCTGCGCCAGTCCCCAAATTAGATTGGACAGCGCCATGGCGACGGAGAAGTTGCCGCGCCCCCAGCCCAGATCGGCGCTCATCGGTTGCAGAAACAGACCGAACACCTGACGAATGCCCAGGCCCAGCGCGAGAATAATCGCGCCGCAGACCAGCACAAGGACGGGAGTGCGCCAGTTGCCAGACAAACTCATCGGTAGTGGTGTTGGGCAAGAAAAAGGATGAAGGACAAAGCCAGCCCGCTCAGATGAGCGAACTGTGCGCCGACCGCGACCTCGAGGCGGTGTAGCTCTGCTCGACCCGCAGTTACTCGACGATCTTGCGGTAGGCTACCACCGAGACCGCGAACACGACCGCGGCGACGATCGCGCCGATGCCGAAGTAGGCGATCAGCAGTTCGTTGTAGTGCCCCGAGAACAGAGGTTGATGGCGAGGAACGGCGCGCCCGCACCGATCGCTTTCACGACCGGCATGCGCGATTCGTCGTCCCCGCTTCCGACTGCCTGACCCATCAGATCCTCCTGTCGAAGGTTCGTTCCGCGGCCTGATAAAATGCGCCCGGCGCGACGGCCCGTCAACCGGCGGCGCACCCGCGGCGTCGCTTCCCGGCTTCGGCGAGAATAGCGCCCGCCGCGTAGCCGGCGCGCACAGCGTGGTCCGAAAGCAAGAGCTGCCGCGCTTCAAAGCGAAGCCTGACGGCCGTCCGACCGAAGGAGAAGAAACGGAAGGAAGAGACTGGCCGTGGCCGCGCGTCGGGCGGAAATGCTAAACTCGAACGTTCCCGCATGCCAGGCGCCGGGATTTGCCTGCGAGACTGGTCCAGCCATGACGACCGACGTACGACAGATCTCTCTTTCCCGCCTTCAGCAATTCCTGGCGCTGACCAAGCCGCGCGTCGTTTCGCTGATCGTCTTCACTGCGGTCATCGGCATGTTCCTGGCCACGCCCGGCATGGTGCCGCTGCAAGCGCTGGTGTTCGGTACGCTGGGCATCGGGCTGGTCGCCGGCGCCGCGGCCGCGGTCAACTGCCTGGTGGAGCAGAAGGTCGATGCGGTGATGGCGCGCACCCGCGCGCGGCCCCTGCCCATGGGGCAGGTCACCTCGCTGCAGACGCTGCTGTTCGCCGGCGTGGTGGGCGGGATCGGGCTGACCATGCTCTACGCGCTGGTCAACCCGCTCACCATGTGGCTGACGCTCGCCACCTTCGTCGGTTACGCGGTCGTCTACACGGTGATCCTGAAGCCGCTCACGCCCCAGAACATCGTGATCGGCGGCGCCTCGGGCGCCATGCCGCCGGTGCTGGGCTGGACGGCGGTGACCGGCGAGCTGCAGTCGGACGCGCTGCTGCTGTTCCTGATCATCTTCGCCTGGACCCCGCCGCACTTCTGGGCGCTGGCGCTGTACCGCAAGCACGAGTACGCGAAGGCCGGCATCCCGATGTTGCCGGTGACCCATGGCGACCGCTACACGCGGCTGCACGTGCTGCTCTATACGCTGATCCTGTTGGCGGTCAGCATGCTGCCGTTCGCCACGCGCATGAGCGGGCTATGTCTACCTCGCTGCCGCGCTTGCGCTGGGCGGGTTGTTCCTCTGGTATGCGGTGAGGATCTACGTCGCCTACAGCGACCGTCTTGCGCAGAAGACCTTCCGCTACTCGATCGTCTACCTGTCTCTGCTGTTTGCGGCGCTGCTGGTCGGACCACTACTGGCGCATCCTCGTCTGACCAGCCTCGTACTTGCCGGGAACTGGCGGCTGCCTTTCGCTCTTGCGCTTCTCTTCGCGCTGGCTGCGTGCAACCAGGGCTCCCAGGCTCCGGCCTTCCGCTCCACCGACATCACCGGCGCGGACTTCGGCAAGGACTTCCAGCTTACGGATTTCAACGGCCAGGAACGCCGGCTGACGGATTTCCGCGGCAAGGTGGTAGTGGTGTTCTTCGGCTACACCCATTGCCCGGACGTCTGCCCGACGACGCTCGCTGAGCTGGCCTCGCGCCGTGAGGAAGCTTGGACCCGATGCGGGCAAGGTTCAGGTGTTGTTCATTACCGTCGATCCGGAGCGCGACACGCCCGACGTGCTCAGGCAGTACGTCACCGCCTTCGACGCCACTTTCTTGGGGCTGCGCGGCACGCCGGAACAGACCGCACAGGTAGCGAAGGCGTTCAAGGTGCTGATCCAAAAGAACCCCGGCGCAGACCCTCAAAACTACACCGTCGACCACTCGTCTGGAACGTATGTGTACGACACCGGCGGCAGGCTGCGCTTGTACGTGAGCTATGGGCAGAGCGCCGACGTATTTGCCCACGACATCGCGCAGTTGCTGAAGTCCTCGTGAGCCTTCGGACCCTGTCGACGTGCACAAACAAAAACGCCGCCCGTGGGCGGCGTTTTTATCCAATCCAACCGACCCGGCTCACGCGCCGGGTGCCTGGATCATGGTCCGCATCTTCTTCATCGCCTGCCCCTCGATCTGCCGGATGCGCTCGGCCGAGACGCCGAACTCGCTCGGCCAGGTCATGCAGCGTGACCGCGTCCGTCTCGCGCAGCCAGCGCGCCTCGATGATCCGGCGGCTGCGCGGATCCAGGTTCGCCAGCGCCTGCTCGAGCCCCTGCGTGCGCAAGCGCTCGCTCTCCTCGTGCTCGAGGATGCGGCCCGGCTCTTCCTCGGGGTTGGACAGGTAGGAGATGGGACCGAAGGCGTCTTCCTCGTCTTCGCCCACCGGCTCCAGCGAGATGTCCTGACCCGCCAAGGCGCGTCTCCATCTCGGACACGTCTGCAGGCCTTGACCTGCAGTGTGCTCGCCATGGCGTCCGTCTCCTGCGCGGCTCAGCGCGCCGTGGCCCTTCTTCATGCTGCGCAGGTTGAAGAACAGCTTGCGCTGCGCCTTCGTGGTGGCGATCTTCACGATGCGCCAGTTGCGCAGGATGTACTCGTGCATCTCGGCGCGGATCCAGTGCACGGCGAAGGAAACCAGCCGCACGCCACGATCGGGGTCGAAGCGCTTCACCGCCTTCATCAGCCCGACGTTGCCCTCCTGGATCAGATCGCTGTGCGGCAGGCCATAGCCCAGATAGCCGCGCGCGATGGACACGACCAGACGCAGATGCGACAGCACCAGCTGGCCGGCCGCCTCCAGGTCGTTCTGGTCTCGATAGCTGGCGGGCGAGCCGCATCTCTTCTTCCTCGGACAGCAGCGGGAAGCGGTTCACCGCCTGGATGTAGCTCTCCAGGCTCCCGGCGGTCGAGGGGAGGGCGACGGCTACAGGTAAGCTGTTGATCATTAAGAATTCCTCCTGACGGGGCGTATTCTAGCACTCGTGTATTCAGAGTGCTAGCTCACCACATAAGTTCCCGACTGTTTCCATCGACTATTCGCGCCCGATCTGCCATAGGTGGCGCGTGACGGAGAGCCAGGCCCCCAGCCAGCCCAGCAGGGCAGACCAGCCCAGCAGGCCCGCGGCGTCCGGCAGGCTGAGCCCCGCAGCCGAAAGCTGGCCGAATAGAGCGCGGCCAGCGCGGCGAGGTCTCGATTCAACAGGTGCACGGCTAGCGCCACAATGATCCAGGCCAATATCCCGCCGGCCAAGCCCTGCAGCGCGCCGAACTATAGAAACGGCCGCCGGATAAAGGGGTTGGTCGCGCCGATCAGCTTGGACACCTCGATCTCCTCGCGCCGGGTGAGGATCTGCAGGCGGATGGTGTTGAAGGTGACTGCCACCAGGGCGGCGGCCAGCAGCACGCCCAGGACGGCAACGTGCGGTGCGCCCGAGCCTGCAGCGCCGCGTCGCAGCTTGCGCGCCCATTCTGAGTCCAGCTGGACGTGCGCGACCTTGGGCCAACCCTTCGCCTCGTCGCGCAAGCGCTCCAACGTCTCCGGGCGATTGCCGCGCGCCGTGACTACGAAGGCGTCGGGCAGCGGGTTGCGCTTGAGATTGTCCAGCACGTCCGACAGGCCGGCGCTGCGCTTGAGATCGGAGAGGGCCTGTGCCCTCGGGATGAAGCGGTAGTTGCCCACGTCGGGGTCGGCGCGCAGCTTCTGGTCGACAGCAGCAGCGTCGCGGCTGTCCGCGTCCAGCGCCAGGAAAATGCTGATCTGCGGGTCGCTGGACAGCTGGCGGCTGAACGATCTGCAGCTGGATGAGGCCTAGATACAGCCCCACCGGCAGGCTCAGCGCGACGCCGATCACCAGCACGTTCAGAAGCGATGCCATCGGGCTCGTCGCCAACCGTGTGACGGCGTCGCGCAGAGCCCGGCCGTGGTTGCGCAGCCAGCTCCTCACGCGGCGATGCGCCCCTGGCCGAGCTGGATGATCCGCGCGGGCAGCTGCTCGCGCAACCGAGCCGGTCGTGGGTGGCGATCACGACCGTTACGCCCACCTGATGGAAGGCGCCGAACAGCTCGACGATGTTGCGCGCATACGCCTCGTCCAGGTTGCCGGTAGGCTCGTCCACCAGCAGCACCGCAGGCCGATGCACCACCGCGCGCGCGATGCACACGCGCTGCTGTTCTCCGCCCGACAGCGTGATCGGCATGGCCTTCTCCTTCGCCAGCAGTTCCACCTTGTCCAGCGCGGCACGCGCACGGCGCGCCGCGTCGCGTCCGTCGAAGCCCGCGATCTGCAGCGGCAGCAGCACGTTCTGGAACACGCTGCGGTCGTAGAGCAGCTTGTGGTCCTGAAACACGATGCCGAACCGGCGTCGCAGGAACGGCAGCGCGGCCGGTCTGAGCTTGGCCGCGTTCTGACCGCTGATGAGCACCGTGCCCGAGCTGGGCCGCTCGATGGCGGCCATCAGCTTGAGCAAGGTGGACTTGCCGGCGCCGGAGTGGCCCATGATCAGCACCAGCTCGCCGCTATCGATGGTGAGGGAGACGTCGCACAGCGCCTCGAAGCCGCTGGGGTAGCGTTTGAAGACGTGGCTAAGAGAAATCACGGGAAAAAGGTGACAGGCTGGAGATCCGCGCCGCGCAGTGCCTTCAGTCGAACAGCGCGTCGACGAACTCGCTGCGCGTCGAACGGGCGCAGATCGTCGATGCTCCTCACCGACGCCGATGAAGCGCACCGGTATTGGCTTGTAGCGGACGATGGCGGCGATGGCGCCGCCCTTCGCGGTGCCGTCCAGCTTGGTGATGGTGAGCCCGGTCAGCCCGAGCGCGTCGTCGAACGCCTTGACCTGGCTCACGGCGTTCTGGCCCGTATTGGCGTCCAGCACCAGCATGATTTCGTGCGGTGCCTCGGGCATGACGCGGGCGATGACGCGCTTGACCTTCTTCAGCTCCTCCATCAGGTGCAGCTGTGTGGGCAGCCGCCCGGCGGTGTCCGCGATCAGCAGATCGACGCCGCGCGCGCGCGCAGACTGCAGCGCGTCGAACACCACTGCCGCCGCGTCGCCCTTCTCCTGGGCGATCACCGGTACGTCGTTGCGCTCGCCCCAGGTCCTGAGCTGCTCCACCGCCGCCGCGCGGAAGGTGTCGCCTGCGGCCAGCATCACCGTCTTGCCCTGCGACTGGTAGTACTTCGCCAGTTTGCCGATGGAGGTGGTCTTGCCCGAGCCGTTCACGCCGGCGACCAGCAGCACGAATGGCCGCTTGCCCTCGATCGACAACGGCTGCGCCACGGGCTGCAGCAGTTCCACCAGGCAGTCCTTCAGAACGCGCCTGCAGATCGGCGGGGTCCGAGATGCGCTCCCGGTCCGCGCGCAGCCGAGCCTGCTCCAGGAGATAATGGGTCGAGGCGACCCCGATATCGCAGGACAGCAGCAGCGTCTCCAGCTCCTCGTAGAGGGCCTCGTCGATTGTGGTGTGCCGGCCCAGCAGCGCAGAAAGCTGGCTGCCGAGCTTTTCGCGCGTTGCCGATAGGCCAGTCTTCAAGCGCGCGAGCCAGCCGCCCGGCGCAGTGGCGTCAGGTTCGGCGCTGCCTGTCTTGTTACTCTTGAGGAAACTCAACATACTGCGGACGTGTCACAGGCCTGTATGCAGCCGCGCGAGGCGCTGGGATGCGTCACGCACGGGAATGAAGCTCCGGAGGAACCCCTGGTGCTCGTCGCTCCGGGCGTGCATCTATCGGTGATTCTAACAGCCCTCCACCCGATTTGAGTTCTCCCACCGAAGTCGACCCATGTCCGGTATAGCGCGCGTGTTGGCGATGCTGATCGTCTGGCTCTCGTACAGCGCCCCGCTGAACGCTAAGGTGCAAGAGCACACGCTCGGCCAACGGCATGAAGATCCTGGTCAAGGAAGATCACCGCGCGCCTGTGGTGGTGTCCATGGTCTGGTATCGCGCCGGCAGCATGGACGAAGTGAACGGGACTACCGGCGTGGCGCACGTGCTCGAGCACATGATGTTCAAGGGCACCAAGGAGGTCGCGCCAGGCGAGTTCTCCCGCATCATCGCGCGCGCCGGTGGCCGCGACAACGCATTCACCAACCAAGGACTAGCACGGTCTACCACCAGCAGCTGCACAAATCTCAGCTACCGCTCGCGTTGCGGCTGGAGGCCGACCGCATGGCGAACCTGCTGCTGTCGGAGGATGAGTTCGCGCGGGAGATCAAGGTGGTGATGGAGGAGCGGCGGCTGCGGACCGACGATCAGCCGAAGGCCTTGGTCTACGAGACCTTCATGGCTACCGCCTACCAGGTGCACCCCTACCGCACGCCGGTGATCGGCTGGATGAACGATCTCGAGAACATGCGAGTCGAGGATGCGCGCGACTGGTACCGGCGCTGGTATGCGCCCAACAACGCGACGTTGGTGGTGGTGGGCGATGTCTCTGCTGCGGAGGTGTTCGCCGAAGCCGAAAAGCAATTCGGCCCGATCGCGGCGCGACCGCTGCCGCTGCGCAAGCCCCAGCTCGAGCCAACGCAGCGCGGCGTCAGGCGCATCAACGGTCAAGACGCCGGCCGAGCTGCCCTATCTGGTGATGGGCTGGCACGTGCCCAGCGCTGCGCGATGTCGACCAAGACTGGGAGCCCTACGCTCTGGAGATGTTGGCCGCCGTGCTGGCAGGCAGCGATGCGGCGCGGCTGGAGCACGAACTGGTGCGCACAGAGCGTGTGGCCATCGCCGCCGGCGCCAGCTACGACTCCGTCAACCGGGGCCCAGCCGTGTTCATTGTGAACGCGACACCGTCTCCCGGCACGACGGTACAGGAGCTGGAGCAGGCGTTGCGCGAGCAGATCCGACGCATGGTCGAGCAAGGGGTGAGTGAAGACGAGCTGCGGCGCGTGAAGGCGCAGGTCCGCGCCGGCCAGGTGTTCGATCTCGACTCGATGTTTTCCCAGGCGCGGCAGATCGGTGCACTGGACAACGCTGGCCTGCCCTTCGATTCGCTGGAACTGTAGGCGCGCAAGCTGACAGAGGTCACGGCCGCACAGGTGCAGGCGATGGCGCAGCAAGTACCTGGTCGACGACAACCTTACGGTGGCTGTGCTCGATCCGCAGCCGACGAGCGGCCGCAAGCCTGCGCCTCCCCCGCCCGTCGAGCATATTCGCTGAGACCCCGGCCGATGACCCCGGCACAGCCCACGCGATCACCGCTACGACTCGCCCATGGGCTGAACGCGCTCATGTTGCTCGGCGTCTTGTCCGTGCCGCTGGAGTGCGCGGCGGCTCTGCCGATCGAGCACTGGGAGACCTCGACAGGCGCACGCGTGTATTTCGTTGCAAGCCACGACTTGCCCATCCTGGACGTGAGCGTGGAGTTCGCGGCCGGCTCCGGCCGCGACACGCGTGATCTGAGCGGGGTGGCGAGCCTGACACAACGCCTGATGCGGTTGGGCGCAGACAGCATGGACGAGGACGACATCGCTCGCCGGTGGCCGATGTGGGCGCCAACCTCGTCGCGAGCTTCGACTTCGATCGGGCTGGCTACGCGCTGCGCACGCTGTCGAGCGATGCCGAGCAGCGGCAGGCCCTGGCGGTGCTAGCACGCGTACTGCAGGCCCCCTCATTTCCCGCAGCGGTACTGGAGCGCGAGAAAGCGCGTGTGATCGCCGGGCTGAAGGAAGCCGACACCAGACCCGACACCATCGCCGCGCGCGACTTCATGGAACTGATCTACCGCGAACATCCATATGCCCTGCGTAGCGCCGGCGAGCCGGCGACGGTTGCCAGACTCACCCGCGACGACCTGGTTGGCTTCTACCGCGCTCACTACGCCGCCGATCGAGCGGTGGTAGCGATCGTGGGCGACGCAACGCGCGAGCGCGCGCAGCAGATCGCCGAGGAGCTCACGCGCGGGTTGCCGAGCGCCTCTGGTGCACTGCCGCCGCTGCCGCCGGTAACGGCCCTGACGGCCCCGATTGAGCGCGAGATCGAGCATTCTTCGACGCAGGCACACATCCTCGTCGGCCAACCCGGCCTCGCCCGCAAGGATCGCGACTACTTTCCGCTGTGGGTGGGCAACTACATCCTGGGCGGCGGCGGATTCAGCTCGCGCCTGTCCGAGCAGGTGCGCCAGAAGCGTGGGCTGTCCTACAGCGTGTACAGCACCTTCGCGCCGTATCAGCAGCCCGGCCCGTTCCAGATCGGCTTGCAGACGCGTGGCGACCAGGCACGGGAGGCGCTGGCGGTGGTGCGCGAGGTGCTCGCACGAGTTCGTCGCCTCCGGTCCAACCGAGCGCGAGCTCGAGGGAGCCAAGCAGAACATCGTCGGCGGTTTCGCTTTGCGCATCGACAGCAACCGCAAGATCCACGACTATGTGCGCGTGATCGGCTTCTATCGGCCTGCCGCTCGACTATCTCGATACGTTCACCGCAAAGGTCGAGGCGGTGACCGTGGACCAGATTCGTGAAGCCTTCAGCCGCCGCATTCAGCCCGACCGCATGGTCACGGTGATGGTGGGGGCGAAGGCGGCGCAGTAGCCCGAAGCGCGCATGTATCGGAACCGGGTGCGCATCATCGGCGGGGAGTGGCGCAGCCGGTGGCTGCGGTTCCCCGCCGCCCAGGGGCTGCGGCCCACACCGGACCGTGTGCGTGAGACGCTGTTCAACTGGCTTGGCCAGGATTTGACTGGACTGGGTCTGCCTCGACCTGTTCGCCGGCAGCGGAGCGCTGGGATTCGAAGCGGCTTCCCGCGGAGCGCGCCAGGTCGTCATGCTCGAGCGGGACGGGCGCATCGCCGAGCGCTGCAAGCCAGCGTCCGGACGCTGCAAACGGGTACGGCCGTTATCGGGACCGTGGAGGTGGTGCGCGCCGATGCGTTAGAATTCCTTGCTCATGACACGCGCGCCTATGACGTGGTGTTTCATCGACCCACCGTATGCGTTCTGGGAGCAAACGCGTCGCCCGCTGAGCGCGTTGCTCTCGCGGCTCGCGGGCCGCGTGACGCCGGTGCCAGCGTGTATCTCGAATCGCCTGAGTTCCCGGAGCTGCCGCCAGCGGTGGGCGGTCGCTCAAACGAGGCCCGCGCCGGGGCCGTCCACTATCAGCTGCTCGAGGAGGCCGACGTCCAGTGAAGAAGGCTGTCTACCCGGGGACCTTCGATCCCATCACGCGCGGCCATGAGGATCTGGTGCTGCGCGCGGCCAGCTTGTTCGACCATGTCGTCGCTTGCGGTTGCCGACAGCCCGTCGAAGCGCCCCTTCTTCAGCGCTGGAGGAGCGGGTGCAGATGGCGCAAGGACGCGCTGGCCGGGCATCCCAACATCGAGGTCATGGGGTTTTCCGGGCTGCTGATGGATTTCCTGCGCAGCCAGGGCGCGCGCGTCATCCTGCGCGGGCTGCGCGCGGTGTCCGACTTCGAGTACGAGTTCCAGATGGCGGGCATGAACCGCAAGCTCTACCCGGATGTCGAAACCATGTTCCTGACGCCCGGCGAGCAGTACATGTTCATCTCGGCGACGATGGTGCGAGAGATCGCGGCTCTGGGCGGCGACGTCAGCCACTTCGTCAATCCGGTCATCCTGTCTCGCCTGCGCCGCATGCAGAGGAAGTAAGAGGCCGCGCCATGGCCCTGCTCATCACCGACGAGTGCATCAACTGCGACGTGTGCGAGCCCGAGTGCCCGAACCAGGCTATCTCTCAGGGCGAGGACATCTACGTCATCGATCCCACACGCTGCACCGAGTGCGTGGGACACTTCGCCCAGCCCCAGTGCGTCGAGGTCTGCCCGGTGGATTGCATCGTCACGGGGCAGGTCGAGACACGCGATCAGCTCGAGCTCAAGTATCGAGCGCTGGTGGCTGAAGAGCCCGTGAAGAGTGACGGGTAGAGGTTGACCCCTGCCTCTTCACCCTTACCCTTCACATTTCACTTCTCACCCTTCGCGTCGGCTCTCAGCGCTGGCAGCCCGGGCAATAGAACGCCGACCGCTGCCCGATGCGCACGGTCCTGATGGTGTGCCCACAGCGCTCGCAGCGCCCGCCCTCTCTTCCGTACACCAGGTACTGCTGCTGGAAGTAGCCGGGGCTGCCGTCCGCGTGCACGAAGTCGCGCAGACTGCTGCCGCCGGCCTGGATCGCGGCGCTGCAGCGTCGCGCGGATCTCGTCGACCAACTTCGCATAGCGGGGCTGGCTGATGCGGCCGGCGGCGCGGGCGGGATGGATACCAGCGCGGAACAGCGACTCGTTGGCGTAGATGTTACCTACGCCGCACACAAGGTGATTGTCCATCAGCAGACTCTTGATCGGGGCCGTGCGCCCGCGCGTCCGCTCGAACAACCAACTTGCGTTGAACGCGGTCTCGAGCGGCTCCGGAGCCAAGCCCCTGCAGCAGCTTGTGCCGGCTCGGCTCGCCCGGCTCCCACAGCACCGCCCCGAACCGGCGTGGGTCGTGCAGGCGCAGCGCAGTTCCTGTCTCGAGCACCAGGTCGACGTGGTCGTGGTTGCCCGCAGGCGTATCCGCCGGCACCACGCGCAGACTCCCGGACATACCGAGATGGAAGATGAGCCAAGCGCCGCCGCAGTCCATGAGCAGGTATTTGCTGCGCCGAACCAACCGCTCGATGCGGCGGCCCGCCACCAGCTCGGGCAGCTTGCGCGGCACCGGCCAGCGCAGGTGGCGGTTGCGCACGACAGCGGTGCGGATGCGCTGACCCTGAAGATGTGGAGTGAGACCGAGCCGAGTCGTCTCGACCTCAGGAAGCTCCGGCACTTTCCTTGTCCTTCCCCGGCGCCGGGTTGAGCAAGCGCCGCGTCATCTCGCCCGAGAACTGGAACTGCAGCTTCTCGTCGGGCCGGGCGAGTATCAGCTCCGGCTCTCTGCGTACGACGACAAAGGCGATGGTCTTGCCGTCGGCCAGCTTGACTTGCACCGCGTCCGGCGTCGGCTTCCCGGCCCACTGCTGCGTGACCAGGCTGGAGGCGTAGCGCCAGTCATCGGCCCAGCGGTTGAGGTCATCCTGGCTCGGCCGCTCGTTGTCCGCGGACGGCTGCGGCGCAAGCGTCCACTTGCCGTCCTTCTGCTCGACGCTGAACCCCTTGAACTTGAAGCCGACCGCTTTCTCGCTCTCGTTGAACAGAGTGTGGGTGAGCATGCGGTCGGACCGCCTGCGGGACCAGCGACGCATAGTAGGTGGACACCAGGTACACGCTGTCGCCGGTGGCGAGATACTGGTCCTGACTGAGCGGATTGGTGCCGCCGAAGGAGAAGGCCTGGCCGTCCATGCTGACCTTCAATGCGGGCGGATCCAGGTCGAAGCGCTTGAGGTCGGTGGCAGCAAGCTTCTCCTTGCTGGTGGCAGATAGCAGGTCGAGCATGCGCTGCACCTGCGTCTGGTCCGCGCGCGCTTCGATCGGTGCAGTCAGGAACCAGGTCTCTCCGCGCTTCTCCAGAGCGTAGCCCGGGGCGCTGCGCGGCGCGACCTCGATCTTCTTCACGCCCGCGGTCGGCAGCGCAGACAGCTTGTGACTCGGCTCCTTCGGTTGACCGCCTTTGTGCCAGGCGTAAGCGCCCAAGCCGATCACGCCGATCAGCAGCAGAAAATTGACGATCCAGCCGAGCTTCATCGCTGTGCGCGGCGAGGTCACATCGCTAGGCCTTGCGCCTGCGCCACCAGACCATGCCGCCGGTAAACAGGAAGGCCGCCGGCAGCAGCAAGCAGGAAGCCGAGCCCGATCAGCGCGAGGCCGGTGCGTCCGAGATTCAGCTGGCTGTCGACCCGAGGCCGGGGTTGCACGGTGATGAGGTTCTCGTCCTGAGCCAGCCAGTTGAGCATGTTGGTGCCGAGGTCCAGGTTGACAGCAGGCCCACGAACTGATTGGACAGGAAGCTGCTGCCGCCGACCACGACCACGCGCTGGTCCTTGTCCTTGACCTTGCGCTCCAGCGCTACCGCCACCGGGACCGGTCCGTGCACGTCGCGGTCCTTGTCGAAGCGCACGTCCTTCTCCGGGTTCGCCGGTTTCCACCCAGCCGCGCTGCGCCACCTCGACCAGCCGCGTGGCGTGCCAGTCGCCGTTTTCCGGCTTGGTCGCGATCTGCCGCACGAACGGGAAACGCGGTGTTGTAAGGCAGAAATTCTCGGTGATCGGATGGATGCCGTAGGACGTCGCCAGCGCGATGGTCGGCGCGATGCGCAGCTCCGCTGCGGCAGGATCGACCACCACGCCCGGGGTGAGCTGCAGGCCGCAGGTACTCGGCCAGCGGCTGCAGACCGCGCAGCGGTTCCTGGTCGATCAGCCACAGCAGGTTGCCGCCGCGCTCGAGGTAGCGTTTGAGCTTGTCCACCTCGCCTTTGAGCAGCTCCACGCGCGGCGTGGCGATCACCAGCACGCTGGCGTTCTGCGGCACGTCCTGCGCCGATCGCCAGGTTCAGCGGCTGGATGCGGAAGCCCTTGTTGCCCGAGCTGTCGTCCGAAGTCGCCGAGGTCGAAGTTGGCACGCCCGTCGAGCTTGGGCTCGCCGTGGCCGTCGAGATAGACGATCAGGCGCTCCTGGCTGCGCGCCAGACGCTGCAGCAGGTTGGCCATGCTCTGCTCGTTCAGGTTGGTCAGGTGCTCGCTGCGCTTCCCGTACTCGACCACCAGCTCGCCGTTGCTGCGCACGTTGGCCGCTTGCGTCTCCTTGGGGTGCTCGCGCGGATCGACGAAGCTCAGCGTCAGATCGGGCTTGGCGCGCTGATACGGCTCGATGAAGTCGTGGATCAGCCGGCGGATGTCGCCCAGATTCGGGTCCTGCGTGGTCGCGTAGGCGGTGACTTGGATCGGACCGTCCATCTTCTTCAGCACGTCGACCGTGGCTTTGGACAGCGTGTTGCGCTGGTTCTGCGTGAGGTCCCATTGCGCGCGGCTGTCCCGCAGCAGCCACACGATCAGGATCGCGGCCGCCACCAGCAGCACGGCGAACACGCCGTTCTGCGACCAGCAGCTGCAGCCGCAGCCTGGAGCCGGCTTTCATGCGCGCAGGCGGTCGGCGTCCAGGCGCCGGATGGACAAGCAGCAGGAACAGCGCGATCAGCACCGGGTAGTACACCAGGTCGCTCACCGCCATCGTGCCCTCGCGCGAAGGTGTCGTAGTGTTTGATCAGCGACAGCACGTGCAGCACGCTGTCGGGATCGCTGGTGGCGATGTTGATCAGCCACAAGCGCGAGCAGCACGGCGAAGGTGCCCACGCCCGCCACCAGCGGCTGCGCGGTGAGGCACGACAGGTACAGCCCCACGGCCGCGAAGCTGCTACACAGCAGCAGCAGGCCCGAGCACGATTGCCCGCCAGCAGCCCCAGGTCGAGCTTGCCGCCGCCGTACAGCGACACGCGCCATCAACACGAGCAGCCCCACCGCCAGCAGCAGGAACGCCAGCAGCGCCGAGAAACTTGCCTAGCACGATCTGCGCGATGGACACGGGCGCCGACAGCAGAAACGGCAGCGTCTGATTGCGCCGCTCCTCGGCGATGAGCCGCATGGACAGCAGCGGAACCACCATCAGCAGCATGATCGTGGCGGTGCCGAAGATGGGCGCCACGACGATCTCCGGTGAATCCAGGTGCGGCGGGCATCATGCGCAATTTGCGGCTGCAGCTCGAGAAACGTCTGCAGCCGGCTCAGGAAGATCCAGGCCAAGATCAGCTGCAGGAACGCCAGAATCACCCACGCCAGCGGTGAGGTAAACAGCCGCCGCAATTCCTTGCCCGCGATGGTCAGGATCACGCTTGACCCTCTGCTGTCGTGAGTTGCACGAATACGTCCTCTAAACTGGCGGCCTCCGGAGCGAGGTAGTGCAGGCCCCAGTCGCGCTCGACGCTGGCGCGCACGATCGCTTCCGCCGGATCCTGTCCGTCCGCGGGCAGCACGCGGACGAACCCGTCGGTGGCCTCGGCGCTCGCGACCCCGGGGAGTTGCGTGAGTTGCCCCACCGGCGGCGCGCGGCGCAGCCCGACGCGTAAGGCCTGCCCGCCGCGGAACCGGCGCAGCGCCTCGATGGTGTCGCTGTAGACGATGGCGCCCCGGTGCATGATCTCCACACGGTCGCACACCGCTTCGACCTCGGGCAGGATATGGGTGGACAGAATCACGCTGTGGCGGTCGCGTAGCTCGCGAATCACGGTGCGGATCTCGCGGACTTGGTTCGGATCCAGTCCGATCGTTGGCTCGTCGAGGATTACGACGTCGGGTTCATGGATGATCGCCTGGGCGATACCCACCCGCTGTTGGTAACCCTTGGACAGGGTACCGATCAGGCGCTCACCCACTTCCTCAATCCCGCAGCGGCGCTTTGCGATAGTAACCGCTTGCTTTAATGACGCGCGTGGCACCCGATGCAGGCGTCCAGCGAAGCGCAGGTACTCCTCGACTGTCAACTCCTTATACAGGGGAGGAACCTCCGGCAGATAGCCGATGCGGGCCTTGGCCTCGGTGGGGCGCTCGAGCAGGTCGACGCCGCAGATGCTGATTGTGCCTGTGGTCGGCGCGAGGTTGCCGGTGAGCATCTGCATGGTGGTGGTCTTGCCGGCTCCGTTCGGGCCGAGCAACCCGAGGACCTCGCCACGATGTAAGGTGAGGTCGATCCCGCGCACCGCCCGGTGGCCCCCGAAGCTGCGCGATAGTTCGTGGGCGAAAACGGTCGTTTCCGCCAGGTTTGAGTCAAGCGCGGATGCTTCTAGCATCGAGATTCGGGGACGGCAGAAAAATTGCTTTGAAAGGCCCTGAGGGCATTCATCTTCCGTCTGAGGGGGCGTGGGCTCGAGGCGGCCAGCCGGCGGTTCTGCCCGCTCGGGGCGCATTGCCGACTTGTGACGCGCCGCAAATATACCTAAACTGGGGCAGAGATAGAAGCCGCGGATGCCGAACCAATCGCCCTCCCGCCCCTCCAAATTTGGCCCGAACTGACCCGACAGCGCAAATATCGGTACGCGGGCTTACCCAAAACTTAAGGCGTCACAGCCAGGACCACACCATGTCGAAGCTGCACATTCTAACGGCTGCTGGGGCGCTGCTCGGATTCTGCGGGTGCGCTCAGCATCCGATGGCCAGCGGACCTCTCCCGCTGCCCATGACCCAGACGGCATCCACCGACTGGACGGTAGCGGTGCAGCCTGATGGCACCCTGACGCAGTCGGACGATGACGGGGATGGCGCTACCTTGGAGGATCGGGCGCGCGCGGTCCTGGGCAGCAAGCCGCTCCGTGGCACGTTGCCCGACAACGAGCTGAATCAGGATCTGCTGTTCAAGTTCCTGTTGTCGGAGATCGCTGCCCAGCGCGGCGACCTGCAGTTTGCCGCCCAGGGCTACCTCGATATGGCCAAGAAGACGCGCGATCCGCGCCTGGCCAAGCGCGCGACCGAGATCGCCGCCTACGGCCGGCTCCAGAGCCAAGCGCTGGAAGCCGCGCGCCTGTGGCTGGAGCTGGACAAGAACAACCCGCAGGCGCGCCAGACTCTGGCGGCGCTTCTGGTGAGCAGCAACAAGCTGTCCGAGGCCAAGCCGCTTCTGGAGGCGCTGATCAGCGCCGACGGCAACGTGGCCAGCGGGCTTCATGCAGCTGCAATTCCATGCTGGCCAAGCACCCCGACCGTAGCGCGGTGCTGGCCATCGTCAAGGAGCTGGCCAAGGGCTACCCACAGCTGCCCGAAGCGCACTTCGCCGTGGCCCAGGCCGCCTTCTCGGCCGGCAAGTACGACGAGGCCAGCGCCGAGATCAAGCAGGCGCTCGACATAAAGCCGGACTGGGAGGTCGGCGCGCTGTTGCAACGCGCAGCTGCTGCAGCAACGCGAATCCACCGCTAAGGCGATCGAGTACTTGCAACGCTTCCTGCGCAGCTATCCGAAGTCGCGCGAGGTGCGGGCAAGTTACGCGCGCCTGCTGATCAACAACAAGGAGCTCAAGGAGGCGCGCGCGGAGTATCAGCTGCTTGCTCGACAGATCAGCCGACCAATGCCGACATCGTCGTCACCATCGGGCTGCTGTCGCTGCAGATCGAACGAGTTCGACACCGCCGAGACCTGGCTCAAGCGCGGGCTCGAGCTCAAGTACCGCGACCCGGACTCGCTGCGCTTCTATCTCGGCCAGGCCTGCGAGGAGGGCAAGCGCTATCGATGAGGCGATGAAGTACTACGGGGCGGTCCAGGGCGGCGATCAGTTCGTGCCGGCCCAGGCGCGTTACGCCTTTCTCCTCGGACGCCAGAACAAGCTGGCGGAAGCCCGCGAATACCTGCAGAACGTCCGCACCTCCAGCGACGAGCAGCGGGCATTGCTGATCCAGGCCGAGGCTCAGCTGCTGCGCGAGGCCAAGGACTACCAGCAGTCATACGATCTGCTGAACCAGGCGCTGGAGAAGCAGCCCGAGAACGTGGACCTGCTGTACGACTCTGCCATGGCAGCGGAGAAGCTGGACCGGATCGACGTGGTCGAGACGAACCTGCGCAAGCTCATCGCGCTCAAGCCGGACCACGCCCAGGCTTACAACGCGCTGGGCTACACGCTGGCCGACCGCACCGACCGGCTGAAGGAAGCCAAGGGATACATCGACAAGGCGCTCAAGCTCTTGCCAGATGATCCGTTCATCCTCGACAGCATGGGCTGGGTGCTGTACCGACTGGGCGACTACAAGGAAGCGCTCGACTATCTTCAGCGCGCCTACAGCCAGCGCCCGGATCCGGAAATCGCCGCCCATGTCGGCGAAGTCCTGTGGGTGCGTGGTCAGCAACAGGAGGCGGAGAAGGTCTGGCGTGACGCCTCCAAAGACAACCCCGACAACGAGCTGTTGCAGGCCACTATCAAGCGCTACCTGCGCTGAGTGTAGCGTGGCGCCTTTTCGACCTTCGTTGCACGTCTGTCGATAGCGGGTCGTCTCCTTCTCAAACACCAGCGCGCGCGCGCGCCCCGCGCGAACGGCGCTCGCTTGCGCGCGCCCTGGTTCTGTTACGCGGCGTCGGCCCTACTGTGCGGGCTGTTGCTTTCGTCGTGCGCTGCCCCTTCGCGCGCACCTATCGCTGTCGATCCCGAGCGCGTCAGCGCCTTCGATCTCACCGGCCGGGTCAATGTGCGCGTCGAGAGCAAGGCCTACCCGACGGGCGGAATCCATTGGCGACACGAGCCCGACTCCGACGAACTGTGGCTTTATTCGCCGCTGGGGTCAGGGGTAGCGCGCATGCGGCAGGACGCATCTGGTGCCGTGCTGGTTGCGTCGGACGGAAAGCAGCATCGCGCGCACGACCTCAAGCTCCTGACGCGCGAGGTCCTGGGGTGGGATCTTCCCCTCGACGGGCTGCAATACTGGGTGCGGGGACTGCCGTGGCCGGCATTGGATACCACCGAGCAACAGTACGACGCCAACGGCCGGCCCAAGCTGCTGCGGCAAGGCGGCTGGCAGGTCGCCTATCTGGATTGGTCGCCCGCCGGCGTGTCCGGGCTGCCCTCCAAGGTCGATCTGTCCGGCGAAGGTCTGCGCGTGCGGCTGGTGATCGAGGAGTGGAAAGTCGATGGCCCAGTCAAATAGGCTCCTGACCTGCTCCGCGCCGGCCAAGCTCAACCTTTTTCTATTGGTCACCGGGCGCCGACCCGACGGCTATCACACGCTGCAGACCCTGTTCCGTTTTGTCGATCGCGCCGACGAACTCACGTTTGGGCTGCGCAGCGATGGTCGCGTCACGCGTGTGACCGAATTGGTCGGCATCGCGGAGAGCGACGACCTCACCGTGCGCGCGGCCCGGCTGCTCCAGGCGGAGACTGGCTGCGGGTTCGGCGTGGACATTACCCTACGCAAGCACTTGCCCCTGGGCGGGGGGCTCGGCGGCGGCAGCTCGGATGCGGCGACCACTCTGATCGCACTGAATCGCTTGTGGGATCTGCGCCTGCCGCGACCGAAGCTGCAGGAGCTGGGGCTGAAGCTGGGCGCCGACGTGCCGGTGTTCGTATTCGGTCGCAATGCGTTCGCGGAGGGCATCGGCGAACGGCTGCAGGCGATCGATTTACCGCCCGCGTGGTACCTCGTTCTGGTTCCACCCGTGCCGGTTTCCAGCGCCGAGGTGTTCGCCGATCCTGAATTGACACGCTCTACTACACCGGTCACAATACGCGCCTTTTCAGAGGGATGCGATGCATCCGGGCTGTTCGGGCGCAACGATCTGGAGGCGGTGGTCTGCCGACGTTATCCGGAGGTCGCCCAGCATTTGAGATGGCTGCAGCGCTTCGGCCCGGGCGCGCTCACGGGGTCCGGAGCCTGCGTGTATTGCCCGTTCGACTCCGAGACGCGCGCGCGGTCGGCTTTGGCACAGTTGCCCGCGGGGATGCAGGGTTTTGTTGCCGAGGGCTTGACGCGCCACCCGTTGCTCGACTGGTTAGACTGAGGCCTGCTGCCTGAGGCGGAGCCGGAAGATTTCTGGGGAGTCGCCAAGTGGTAAGGCACCGGATTTTGATTCCGGCATTCGTAGGTTCGATCCCTACCTCCCCAGCCAACCTGGAAACTGGAGACTAGAAACTGGAAACTAGTCGAAGCAGCCGCGACGGCATCAGCGGCTTTTTTTGTTTCCGGCGGCGCGACTCGTTCATGCTGCGTTGTCTTGTGTCTTGAGCTTCTGGTATTCAGCATGGCCTACGACAACTTGATGGTGTTCACCGGCAACGCGAATCCCAAGCTTGCCGAGGACGTGGTCAAACACCTCAATATCCATCTCGGGCGCGCCACGGTCGGGCGCTTCAGCGACGGCGAGGTGATGGTCGAGCTGCTGGAAAACGTGCGCGGCAAGGACGTGTTCGTGCTGCAGTCCACCTCCACCCCGACCAACGACAACCTGATGGAAATCCTGTTGATGGTCGATGCGCTGAAGCGCTCGTCGGCCGAGCGGGTGACGGCGGCGATCCCGTATTTCGGCTATGCGCGCCAGGACCGCCGGCCGCTCTCGGCGCGCGTGGCCATCAGCGCGAAGGTGGTCGCCAACATGCTGGCGGCCGTGGGCGTGGACCGGGTGCTCACCATGGACCTGCACTCGGACCAGATCCAGGGCTTCTTCGACATCGCGGTGGACAACATCTACGCCACGCCGATTCTGCTGGGCGACGTGTGGAAGCACGGCTACCAGAATCTGGTGGTGGTTTCGCCCGACGTGGGCGGTGTGGTGCGCGCCCGCGCACTGGCCAAGCGACTGGAATCGGACCTGGCGATCATCGACAAGCGGCGCCCGCGTCCCAACGTGGCCACGGTGATGAACATCATCGGCGAGGTGAAGGGGCGCACCTGCGTCATCATGGACGATATGGTGGACACGGCCAATACCCTGTGCGAAGCGGCGGCGGCGCTCAAGGAGAAGGGCGCCGAGCAGGTGCTCGCTTACTGTACCCACCCGGTGCTGTCGGGGACGGCGGTGCGAGCGCATCGAGAACTCGGTGATCGACGAGCTGGTGGTGACCGACACCATCCCGCTGCGCGAGGATGCGCAGGCGTGCAAGAAGATCCGCCAGCTGTCGGTGGCGGAGCTGCTGGCCGAGACCATGCTGCGCATCAGCAACGAGGAGTCGGTCAGCTCGCTGTTCATGGAATAGGGAGACCGTGGTGCGATGGCTAGTACTCTGACAGTCGATCCCGGTTGACTCGCGAGTCACGGGTTTTTCAACTGCGTTACCTGGTCGCGGATGACGTTTTCTCGGAGGCAAACATGGCGATCGAAGTGAATGCAACACCGCGCGCCACGCAGGGCAAAGGTGCGAGCCGCCGCCTGCGTCACCAAGAGCGCGTGCCGGGCATCCTCTATGGAGCCGGCAGGCCGGCGCAGAACATCGAGCTCGATCACAAGGAACTTGTCGCTGCACCTCAAGCATGAGGCCTTCCACGCCTCGATCCTGTACGCTGAACCTGGAAGGCGAGAAACAGCAGGTCTTGCTGCGCGACATCCAGATGCACCCGTGGCGCAGCCGCGGTGCTGCATGTCGACTTCCAGCGCGTGGCCAAGGACAAGAAGATCCACATGAAGGTCCCGCTGCACTTCATCAACGCCGATCTTGTCACCCGGCGTGAAGACCAGCGGCGGAACCGTCAACCACGTGATGACCGAGCTGGACATCATCTGCTTGCCGGACGATCTGCCCAATTACGTCGAGGTGGATCTCTCCAACCTGGAGCTGGGCCACTCGATCCATCTCTCGGATCTCAAGCTGCCCCCGGGGGTGGTGTCGACGCAGCTACGCGCCGGTGACGACGCCGTGGTAGCCACCGTTGTGGTGCCGAAGGCCGAGGTCGAGCCGGAGGTCGAAGCGGTTGCTGTCGCTACCGAAGCCGCGGTCGCCGCGGCTCCTGGGGCTGAGCCCGCCGTGGAGACCAAGGAGCCCGAGAAGAAGCCCGGCGACAGAGAAAGGGACAAGGACAGGGACAAGGACAGAAAGTAGTCCGGCGCTCGGCTCTTCGTCTCAGCCAGGCCCATCGAGAATCTCGCAGCAGGCCTGCCCGGGTGTGCGCAACGCCGGGCAGGCCTGTTCGTCTGAGAACTAGACGGCGTGTTGAAAACCGATCGTCAGAGGTCACCGCAAGCGAAGTCGGGGATGCGAGCTCTTACGACATCAGGCGTCCGTGCGCGTGCGCGCTCAGCAAGAAGACCAGCAGGCGCTCGCGCCGTCGCTCGTTCAACGGATTGCCAGCCAAGTGCATGGCCAAGCAACCGGTGAAACTTGTGGTCGGCCTGGGCAATCCCGGGCGCGAGTACGAGGCGACCCGCCACAACGCCGGCTTCTGGTGGGTCGAGAACCTGGCCGATGCGCAGCGTGTCCGGCTGCGCGCCCAGGCGAAGTTTTTCGGCCGCGTCGGCCGCGTGACGGATGACGGATACGACTGCTGGCTGCTGCTGCCGGACACGTATATGAACGCCAGCGGCCGCGCCGTGCAGGCGCTCGCCGCGTTCTACAAGATCGCGCCCGACGACATTCTCGTCGTGCACGACGAGCTCGACCTGCCGCCCGGCACTGTCCGACTGAAGAAGGGCGGCGGCGTAGCGGGGCACAACGGGCTGAAGGACATCGCCGTCAAGCTCGGCCCGGACTTCTGGCGGCTGCGCATCGGTATCGGCCATCCCGGCGACCGCGATGAGGTGATCGACTACGTCCTCCATCCTCCACGGCAGGAAGAGGCCGAGCTGATCTCCAACGCGGTCGAGCACAGCCTGGAGGTCTGGCCGTTGATCCAAACCGGCGAGATGGAGAAGGCCATGCATCGACTGCATACAAATCGTGACTCGTAGTTGATGGAGTCGCGTTTCGAGAAGCGCAACGCGCAAAGAAGAGCCACGAGTGGCTACGACGTAACCTGAAGGTTAGTCTCCACCGCAACAAGCCGCGCTTGCTCCAAGGTGTTTCGCGCGCGGCGTGTTGTCACGAGTCACGAGCCAGGGATTGATGCATGAGCCTCAAATGCGGCATCGTCGGACTGCCCAACGTGGGCAAGTCCACTCTGTTCAACGCGCTGACCAAAGCCGGGCATCGCGGCGGAGAACTATCCCTTTTGCACCATCGAGCCCAATGTGGGCGTGGTGGCAGGTGCCCGACCCGCGCCTGGAGAAGCTAGCGCAGATCGCGAAGCCACAGAAGGTGATTCCGGCCATCGTCGAGTTCGTCGACATCGCCGGGCTGGTCGCTGGCGCGTCCAAAGGCGAGGGGCTGGGCAACCAGTTCCTGGCCAACATCCGCGAGACCGACGCTATCGCTCACGTCGTGCGCTGCTTCGTGGACGAGAACGTGGTTCACGTCTCGGGCAAGATCGACCCGGTCTCCGATATCGAGACCATCAACACGGAGCTAGCGCTCGCGGACCTGCAGGCCGTGGACAAACAGCTCGCCAAGTATGTCAAGGCCGCCAAGCGCTGGCGGCGACAAGGACGCCAAGCGCCTGGTAGCGGTCCTCGACAAGGTGCGGCCCGCCCTGAACGAGGCGAAGCCCGCGCGTTCGGTGGACCTGTATCCGGAAGAGAAGGAGCTGCTCAAGCCGCTTTTCCTGCTGACCATGAAGCCCACCATGTACGTGGCCAACGTGGACGAGAAGGGATTCGACAACAATCCGCTGCTCGACCGCATCCGGGACTACGCGCGCGAGGAAGGTGCTCCGGTGGTCGCCATCTGCGCCGCGCTCGAAGCGCAGATCGCGGATCTCTCGCGACGACGACAAGCGCGTGTTTCTCGCCGACATGGGGCTGGCTGAGCCTGGCCTCAACCGGCTGATCCGCACTGCTTACGAAGTGCTGGGGCTGCAGACCTACTTCACTGCCGGACCCAAGGAAGTGCGAGCATGGACCATTCACAAGGGTGACACGGCGCCCGAGGCCGCGGGCGTGATCCACACGGACTTCGAGCACGGCTTCATCCGCGCCGAGGTCATCGCCTACGACGACTACATCGCGAACAACGGTGAAGCCGGGTGCCAAGGAAGCCGGCAAGATGCGCTTGGAAGGCAAGGAATACTGTTGTCCGGGACGGAGACGTCATCTATTTCCGCTTCAACATCTAGGGAAGCTCTGATCTATTCTCACGTGCGCGACCGAGGCGATTTGGGCTCAGGGCAAGGCGCGAGGAGTGCCGTGGCGTCAATGGGGTTGGCTGCGACACCTTGACCAGGCTGCTGCCGGGGAGGGTAAGATAAACGCACCGCCCCCCTTTTCCGGGAAAAGCCTATGACTTCAACCAAACGCCCGATCACGTCCGACCAATCGCAGAAGGCCGAACGGCCGGATTCCACTCAGGCCCATCACCCCCCTGCTCCTCGCCAGCCGGCCGTGAACCTCCCGCGCCCTGGAGCGAAGGGACAAAGCGTACCGCGCGCACGCCAGCGCGTTACCGCACGGCAACGCGGTCCGAGATAGCAGGCCGCGCCGACCAGCGGCGGTCACCGCCGTTGATGGTGCGTCACCAGTGACGCGGCTTCGTTTCCGTTCAGCATGAAGGAGCTGACCCCGAGGCTGAACGACCTGGAAAGCAGATGGCCGAGCCGTTCTCGCAGGGGCTCCTTCGACGCTGATAGGATCACCACCGAGTACATCGGTGGCTTGCCCAAGAGAGGGACGACGTTGATCCGGAACGGTACGTTGCTGGGATCGCCCACTTCTGTCGCGATGCTCTTGAGACAGCTTTCAAGCTCTGATTCGCTCGGATATTCCATGACCGCCGCTTGTATACAAGTCCGCCCTCGGCTGTTTGGGCACTCATCGGATAGCTCCCGATGACCCCTTAAGGGCGTGTTTACTCAGTATACAACGCTCGCTTGGGCCGCCTCTACTCGCAAACTGGTGCGAGTTCTGGAGCGCGGACTTAGCGCTTGCGCCCGCCGAGCAAACCCCCGAGCACGCCGCGCATGATCTCGCGCCCAACCTGAGAGCCCACGGAACGCGCTGCGCTTTTTGCCGCCGCCTCGAGCACGCCCTCCTTGCGCCCACCGCGCGGCCCCGTCGTCCCCAATAGAATTCCGCCTAGCACGTCCATCACACCGCCACCAGCGGGCGCTGTTCCAGGCGCCTGCCCTGGAGCAGGCGCTGCTTCCATGCGCTGTTTTCCGGCCGCTGTGAGCTTCTCATACGCCGACTCGCGGTCGACCGTCTGTTCGTAGTGGCCGTACACGGGTGAAGACTTGATCGCCTGCTCGCGCTCTTGAGGTGTGACGGGGCCGATGCGGCTCGAAGGCGGGAAGATCCAGGCCCGCTCCACCATGTTCGGTGTTCCTTTTGCGTCTAGGAACGACACCAGCGCCTCGCCCACGCCCAGCTCGGTGATGACCTTCTCGGTATCCAGGCCGGGATTGGCGCGCATCGTCGAGGCAGCGGTTTGCACCGCCTTCTGATCGCGCGGGGTGAAAGCGCGCAATGCGTGCTGCACGCGGTTGCCCAACTGCCCCAAAACCTTGTCGGGGACATCCAGCGGGTTCTGGGTTACGAAGTACACCCCCACGCCCTTGGATCGGATCAGGCGTACCACCTGCTCGATCTTGTCCAGCAATGCCTTGGGCGCGTCGGTGAACAGCAGATGCGCCTCATCGAAAAAGAACACGAGCTTCGGCTTCTCCGGGTCGCCCACCTCGGGGAGCGACTCGTACAGCTCCGAGAGCATCCACAGCAGGAGCGTCCCGTAGATACGGGGCGTCTGCATCAGCTTGTCTGCGGCCAGGACGTTGACCACACCTCTGCCTTTGTCGGTCTGCATCAGGTCTGCCACGTTGAGCGCGGGCTCGCCGAAGAACTTGTCTCCGCCCTGCTGCTCCAGCGTCAGCAGGCCGCGCTGGATCGCCCCGATACTGGCCGTAGAAACGTTGCCGTACTGCGTGGTGAGCTGCTTCGCGTTGTCGCCGATGAACTGGAGCGCCGCGCGCAGGTCCTTGAGGTCGAGCAGCAGCAGACCATTGTCGTCGCAGGCTTTGAACACCAGCGTGAGCACACCCTCCTGGGTGTCGTTCAACTCGAGTATCCGCGACAGCAGCAGTGGCCCCAGCTCCGATACGGTGGCGCGTACCGGGTGGCCCTGCTCGCCGAAGACATCCCAGAACGTCGCAGGCGAGCCGGCAAAGGCAACTTCCTTGATCCCGAGCAGATCCACCCGTTCCTTGAGCTTTGGTGTCATCCCGCCCGGCTGGCTTATGCCGGACAGATCGCCCTTGACGTCGGCCATGAACACGGGCACGCCGATGGCGCTGAAGCTCTCCGCCATCCTCTCGAGGGTGACGGTTTTCCCCGTGCCGGTGGCACCGGTGATCAGGCCGTGGCGGTTGGCCATCCCCGGGAGAAGATAGATTTCCTGCTTGCTTTTCGCGATCAGAAGGGGCTGCGCCATGAGGGGGCTCCGGAGGCGGCTATGCTAGACTTTGACACGATTATATCTGCGCCGCGCAGCGAGCCAAATTTGTCCTCCCGTTCTGGTCGCTCTTCCTGCTCCCGAGGGGCTCCGGCGTTCGTACCTTGTTCTGTGTTTGCGGGGGCGCCGGCCTTCTAGGGGCAGCACATCTCGGCCATGGCGGGTCACAGCAAATGGGCCAACATCAAGCACAAGAAGGCTGCGCAGGACGCGAAGCGGGGCAAGGTCTTCACCCGTCTGATCAAGGAAATCACGGTCGCCTCGCGCCTCGGCGGGCCCGACGCGAACACCAATGCGCGGTTGCGGCTGGCGGTGGACAAGGCCTACGAGGCCAACATGCCCAAGGAGAACGTCGAGCGCGCGATCCGGCGCGGCAGCGGTGAGCTGGAGGGGGTCAACTACGAGGAGGTGCGCTACGAGGGTTATGGCATCGGCGGCGCCGCGGTGATGGCATATTGCATGACCGACAACAAGACGCGCACGGTCGCCGATGTGCGCCACGCCTTCGCCAAGCACGGTGGCAATCTCGGCACCGACGGCTCGGTCGGGTTCCTGTTCAAGCATTGTGGGCAGCTGGTGTTCGCGCCCGGCACGAGCGAGATGGCTGTGATGGAGGCGGCGATCGAGGCCGGTGCCGAAGACGTCATCGCCAACGATGATGGCAGCATCGAGGTGATCACCGCGCCCAACGACTTTGTCGCCGTGAAGGAAGCGCTGCAGCGGGCAGGGCTCAAGTCCGAGTTAGCCGAAGTCACCATGAAGCCTATGACCGAGAACATCCTGAGCGGTGAAGAGGCGGCCAGGATGCAGCGTCTGCTCGACGCGCTCGAGGCCCTGGACGATGTCCAGGACGTCTATACCACCGCCGTCCTGGAACAGTGAGCGGCCCAGCCGAATGGACCCCAGTTCGCTGAGCACTAAGGCGAGAACGAGAACGGGGGAAAGCAACCCTGCTGCGCGCACGCGCATCCTCGGCATCGATCCTGGGCTGCGTGTCACGGGGTACGGGTTGCTGGACCGCGCAGGCCAGGAGCTCGTCTATGTCTCGAGTGGGGTGATCCGCACTCCGGAGGCCGCGCTGCCCGAGCGCCTCAAAGCCATACTGGAATGCCTCAACGAGGTGATCGCGGAGCATCGCCCCGACCAGGTGGCGGTGGAAAAGGTGTTCGTCAACGTCAACCCGGCCTCCACCCTGCTGCTCGGCCAGGCGCGGGGCGCTGCGATCTGCGCCGCGGTGTCCTGCCGCTTGCCGGTGTCCGAATACACGGCACTGCAGGTCAAGCAGGCCGTTGTGGGGAACGGGCACGCTGCACAAGGAGCAGGTGCAGCAGATGGTGCGCCGGCTGCTCGCATTGTCCGGAGATCCGAGCCCCGATGCGGCGGACGCCCTGGCGTGCGCCATTTGCCACGCGCATGGCGGACAGGGGTTGGGGAGGCTCGCGACCGCCGGTTACCGCATGCGCAGCGGGAGGCTGATTTGATCGGTCGCCTGTCCGGAACGATCCTCGAGAAACACCCGCCGATGGTACTTGTGGACGTCCAGGGCGTGGCTTACGAGGTGGATGTCCCGATGAGCACCTTCTACCAGCTACCGGCCACCGGCGGGAAGGTCACGCTGCACACGCAGTTTGTGGTACGCGAAGATGCGCACCTGCTATACGGCTTCGCCACCGACGGCGAGCGTCAGGCGTTCCGCCAGCTGCTCAAGATCAGCGGCATCGGCGCGCGCACCGCGCTGTCCGTGCTCTCGGGGTTGACGGTCGAGGAGTTGTACCACGCGGTGGCGAACCAGGACAGTGCAAGGCTGGTGCGCATTCCCGGCATCGGCCGCAAGACCGCCGAGCGGCTGTTGCTGGAGCTGCGCGACAAGCTGGAGATTATTGCCGAAAGCCGCGCTGCAGGCCCGGCTGGGTCGTCCGGCGGTGACGCGCTCAACGCGCTGGTCACGCTTGGATACAGCGTGAAGGAAGCGAAGGTGGCGCTGGCCCGACTCGACCCGGGTCTGGCCGCACCGGATGCCATTCGCCAGGCACTCAAGCTGCTGTCCAAGGTGGCTTGAGGCGGGATGCTTATTCTCGAACAGACGCGGTCCGAGTAAGTGTCGCGCGCGCTCGACCGCGAGCAAGCCGACGTCATCGCAACGCACTTCCGGACCGACGGCGGGCGGTTGCAACGCCGATTGGGGAACTGGTACGTGGGCGGGACGATGCTGTTCAACTACAGCTGCAACGTTCGCCTCGACTCCATCCTGCACGGATCCGAAGCGGAGCTGCTTTCAGCCCGTGCTTGACGCCTACAAGGCGGGCTCCTAGGTTGCGTCCCTTGCGGGGGTAGCCGAACGCTGCCCGGAGCGCGGCCTCCGGCGCCGCGCCCCGGCCTCCGCCGGCGGTCCAGGGTGTTATGATTCGCGAGGCTTTGACTCGTGGACCATGGCGTGGCGCTGCACGTGCAGAGGGCGCTCACCTTCACTGGCAAGATGGTGTACGAGGTCCCTGGCGCGGAGGAGGATCGCAGCCTGATGCAGACGGTCTTCAACGCAAGAGGACCGGGACATGCGATACAACATCGACGAAAGCCCAGAGGGGACGCACTTCGTGATGTCTCCTGTGGACAGGCGCTATTTCGTGAATGCAATGCTCAACGTGGCCGGGATGATTAGCCGGCGCCTGGACGAAACCGCCGCCTCGATCCCGCAGGGGGTGAAGGCGCTGTCCGACCAGGTGCTGCCGGCGATGCAGGCGCTCCTCCGCAGCCGGCAGGAAGGCTGACCCGGCGCCCGGCTTGCATGATCGAGACCGACCGCCTGATCGCCCCCGCCGCATCGCCGCAGGACGAAGCGATCGAGCGCGCGCTGCGCCCCAAGCAGCTCGCCGAGTACATCGGCCAGGAGAAGATCCGCGGCCAGCTCTCGATCTTCATCGAGGCCGCGCGCAACCGCGGCGAAGCGCTCGATCACGTGCTGCTGTTCGGACCGCCCGGGCTGGGCAAGACCACGCTGGCGCACATCATCGCGCGCGAGATGGGGGTGAATCTGCGCCAGACCTCGGGCCCGGTGCTGGAGCGGCCCGGCGACCTGGCGGCGCTGCTGACCAATCTCGAGCCCAACGACGTCCTGTTCATCGACGAGATCCACCGCCTGTCGCCGGTGGTGGAGGAGATCCTCTATCCGGCGCTGGAGGACTTCCAGATCGACATCATGATCGGCGAGGGCCCGGCGGCGCGCTCGGTCAAGCTGGATCTGCCGCCGTTCACGCTGGTGGGCGCCACCACGCGCGCCGGCATGCTGACCAATCCGCTGCGCGACCGCTTCGGCATCGTGTCGCGGCTGGAGTTCTACACGCCCGGCAGGAGCTGGCGCAGATCGTCGAGCGCTCGGCGCGGCTGCTCAACGTCGAGATCGGCGCGCGAGGGCGCGGCCGAGATCGCCGCGCGCTCGCGCGGCACGCCGCGCATCGCCAACCGCCTGCTGCGGCGCGTGCGCGACTACGCCGAGGTCAAGGCGCAAGGGCGTGGTCACGCGCGAGATCGCCGACCTGGGCGCTGCGCATGCTCGATGTCGACGCAGTGGGCTTCGACGTGATGGACCGCAAGCTGCTGCTGGCGGTGCTGGAGAAGTTCGGCGGCGGCCCGGTCGGGCTGGACAACCTCGCCGCGGCCATCGGCGAGGAGCGCGACACCATCGAGGACGTGCTGGAGCCCTATCTGATCCAGCAGGGCTACCTGCAGCGCACGCCGCGCGGCCGCGTGGCCACCCTGTCGGCCTATCGCCACTTCGGCCTGGCTGCGCCCGCGCAGCCCGGCACGCGGCGATCTGTGGGATGCGTCCGCCGGCTCGTAAAGCCAGCCCGCAGAGCATCGGCGCACGCCGGCGTGCGGCGCCCGCCGCCTTCCGCCTGCCGGTGCGCGTCTACTACCAGGACACCGACGCCGGCGGCGTGGTGTTTCACGGCAGCTATCTGAACTTCTTCGAGCGCGCGCGCACCGAGTGGCTGCGCCAGCTCGGCTTCGACATCGCGTCAGCTGGCGCGAGCGCGACGGGGTGTTGTTCATCGTGCGGGAGCTGCGCGTGAACTATCTGCGGCCGGCCCAGGTCGACGATCTGCTCAGCGTCACCGCGGCGTCGAGCATCTCGGGCGTGCCCAGTTCACCCTGGCGCAGCAGCGTGCTGCGCGGCGAGGACGTGCTGGTGCAGGGCTCGGTGAACCTGGCCTGCGTCAGCGTCGAGGGGCTCAAGCCGGCGCGCGTCCCGCCCCGGGTCTATGCCGCGCTGGACAGAGCGCGGGGCGGACGATTACCCACGAGGAGGAGGCGTGAACGTCACCACCGACCTGTCGCTGATTACGCTGATCGTCAATGCCAGCCTGCTGGTGAAGCTGGTCCTGCGGGTGCTGCTGGCGATGTCGCTCATGTCCTGGTGGTACATCTTCCGCAAGTCCTTCGTGCTGCGCGAGCACGCGGCGCAAGTCCGAGGACTTCGAGCGCACCTTCTGGAGCGGCTCCGATCTGAACCGCTGTTCCAGTCCATCGTCAGCTCGCGCCGCGCCGGCCGGCGAGCATGGAGCGCATCTTCGAGGCCGGCTTTCGCGAGTTCGTGAAGCTGCGCAAGCAGACCAGGCTGTCGGTGGCCGTCGGTGATGGATGGCACGCGGCGCGCCATGCGCGCCACGTATCAGCGCGAGATGGACTATCTCGATTCGCACCTGTCGTTCCTCGCCACCGTCGGCTCGGTCAGCCCCTACATCGGGCTGCTCGGCACGGTGTGGGGGATCATGAACGCCTTCCGCGGGCTCGCCAACGTGCAGCAGGCGACGCTCGCGCACGTCGCGCCCGGCATCGCCGAGGCGCTGATCGCTACCGCCATCGGCCTGTTCGCCGCTATCCCAGCGGTGGTGGCGTTCAACTATTACGCGCGCGAGATCGATCGGCTTGTCCACCCGCTTCGAGACCTTCATGGAAGAGTTCTCCAACATCCTGCAGCGGCAGGGCGGGGGGCCATGAAGACCATGACGCGCGCGCCCGCGCGCTGGCTGCGCAACCCTAGACCCGCCTCAGATGGCCGATGTACTCCCGGCGCAAGCGGCCACCGGCTGATGAACCAGATCAACGTCGTGCCTTACATCGACGTCATGCTGGTGCTGCTGGTGATCTTCATGGTCACCGCGCCGCTGATCACGACCACGATCATCGATCTGCCTTCGGTCAGCCGCAGCAACGCAGCCGCCCGCGGCACCGCATCGAGGTCATGATCCGGGACAAGGACGCGATCTTCCTGCGCGACCGCGAGCGGTCCCAGCCCGAGCGCAGGGTCAGCCTCGACGACGCTGGTGAAGAGTGCTGCGCGCCAAGCAGAAGGAGAAGCCCAACCAGCCCGTCGTCATCGCGGCGAGCAAGGATCTGCCCTACGGCGAGGTGGTCGAGGTCATGGATCTGCTGCAGCGGAACAGATCAGCGAAGGTGGGCCTGCTGACCAAGCCGCAGTCCGATGACGCGCACAAGCTACGCTGGAGCCGCGGACGCCTCACCTCCGGCCTCCTGGCCGTTGCGGTGCATCGTCGCTCTTCATCGCGTGCTGGTCTTCGGCATCCGCTGGCAGCAAGCGGCTGCCGGATCCGCTGGTGGCCGAGCTGTGGCAAGAGATTCCGCCGCTCAAGCCAGCCGCCCATCGCGCGTCCCGCCGGAACCGCCGCCGCCTCCCACCTACTCCAAAGCCTCAGCCGCCGCCACCCGAGCCGCCCAAGCCCGTGCCGCCGCCCAAGCCCCCGTGCCGAAGCTCCAGCGAGCGCCGCCCAAGGCCGATATCGAGCTGAAGGAAAAGCAGCGCAAGCTGAAGGAGCAGAAGGCCGCGGAAGAGGCGCAGCGGCAAGAGGAGCTGCGCCAGAAGGAAGAGAAGCAGCGCAGGGAGGAAGCGCGCAAGGAGGAGGAGCGCAGCGCCGCGAAGAGCAGCTGCGAGCAGGAGGAAGCTGAAGAAGCAGGAGGAGGCTCGCGGCGCAAGGAGGAAGAGAAACGCATCACGAGGAAGCGCGCCGCGCGCGAGGAGCTGCGCATGGAGCAGGAGGCCGAAGCGCGCCGCGTCGCGATTCTGGAGGAGCAGCAGAAGCTGGCGCCGGAGGCGCAAAGCGCGCGCCGAGGAGGAAGCGCGCAAGCGCGCAGTGGCCGAGGCGGCCGCGGCGCAGCCAGAGCAGCTGCGAGGCATGTACAGGCGCGGCATCCAGACAGAAAATCACGGAGCAGAGTGGTGCTGCCGCCCGGGATGCACCGGCAATCGCGGAGGCGGTGTACAGCGTGACGCTCTCCCTGGTGGAGAAGTCCTGGACGTGAAGCTTGTGAAGTCGAGCGGCGTGCCCGCGTACGACGCCGCAGTCGAGCGCGCGATCCACGCGGCCGACGCCGCTGCCGGTGCCCAGCGATCCCGGACATGTTCCAGCAGCTGCGGCAGGCGAACTACAAGTTCCGGCCGATCGAATGAGAAGTCGAACCGTTATACTCTCGCGCCAATGAAAATCACCGGCAGACCTAAGCCGTCGCGCCACGCCGACAACAAGCATCGCAGGCCCTGGCGCATCGCCACCAGCCTGCTGCTGTGTCTCTGTGCGGCGACGGCGCGCGCCCAGCTCACCATCGAGATCATCGGCGGCGGCGCCGATCAGATCCCGATCACCGTGTTGCCGCTTCGGCCGACGAGGAGAAGTTCCAGCAGCGCATCAGCCAGATCGTGTCCGCCGATCTCGCCCGCAGCGGCCGCTTCAAGCTGCAGGAGATCGGCAGCGTGCGGCCGTTGCCCTCCGAGCCTGCCGAGGTCAACTACCGCTACTGGAAGAACCGCGGCAGCCAGACGCTGGTGATCGGCAAGGTGATCCAGCGCGAGGACGGCAAGGTGGAGGTCCGCTTCCGCATGCTGGACACGGTGAAAGAAGCGCAGAGTGGTGGGCTATGCGTACACCATCGTCGTGCCGCAGATGCGCGCCATCGCGCACAAGATCGCCGACATCATCTACGAAAAGCTAACCGGCGAATCCGGCGTGTTCAGCACGCGCATCGCCTACGTGGCGCAAGTTCCCGCAGCGCTTCGAGCTGCACGTGGCCGACGCTGACGGGTTCAACTCGCAGTTCATCCTCGCGCACCGGGAACCGATCATCTCGCCGGCCTGGTCGCCGGACGGCACGCGCATCGCCTACGTGTCGTTCGAGCAGGGCCGCTCCATCGTCTTCATCCACAATCTGGTCGACGGCACCCGGCGCGTGCTGGCCGACTATGACGGCATCAACAGCGCGCCGGCGTGGTCGCCGGACGGCAAGCGGCTGGCGCTGGCGCTGTCCAAGGACGGTGTCTCGCAGATCTACATGATTGACGCCGATGGCAGCGGCGTCGCGCGCCTCACCTACAGCAACGCGATCGACACCGAGCCGAGCTTCTCGCCCGACGGGCAAGTACATCCTGTTCACCTCGGACCGCGGCGGCAGCCCGCAGATCTACCGTATGAGCCCGTCGGGCAGCAACATCGAGCGCATGACCTTCGAGGGCAGCTACAACGTCACGCCGCGCTACAGTCCGGACGGCAAATCCTTCGCTTATCATCCAGCGCAGCCAGGGACGCTACAGCCTGGCGCTGATGGATTTCGCCACGCGCCAGAGCAGATCCTCACCGACAGCTCAGCTCGACGGCTCGCCCACCTTCGCACCCAACGGCCGCCTGATCCTGTACGCGTCGATCGTGGGGGGGCGTGGTATATTAGCCGCCGTTTCGAGCGATGGAAGGATCAAGCAGAAGATCTCCGCGTCGGCCCAGGATGTGCGCGAGCCGGCGTGGGGACCGCTGGTCGGTAATCGCTAGAGGGGAGTTGAGAGATGAAACAAATTCTGATTGCTGTGTGTGCCGCCCTGCTGGTAGCGGGTTGCGCGTCCAAGGGTGCGACGTCGCAGCAGCCGAAGGCCGCAGTCGAGCAACGCGACCTGTTCCAGCAGAAGGACCAGCAAGCAGCGGAGGAGGCGGCGAAACAGGCACGCGTCCAGCAGGAGCAGGAGCAGCTGAAGCAACAGATGGAGGAGCAGAAGCGCCGCCAGGCGGAGGAGGCGCGCAAGGCTGCAGAGGCCGAGAAGCCGGTGGTCAAGCCGCTGGCCGACACCAGCATGACGGCGAAATCGCTGAGCGACCCGGCCTCCATGCTCAAGGATCCGGCGCAGCCCATTGTCGAAGCGCAGCATCTACTACGACTTCGACACGTACAACATCAAGGAAGAGTTCCAGACTCTGGTCGAGGCGCACGGCAAGTTCCTGCTCGAGCACAAGGACTTCAAAGTGCGCATCGAGGGCAACTGCGACGAGCGCGGCAGTCGCGAGTACAACCTGGCCCTGGGCCAGCGCCGGGCGGACTCGGTGAAGAAGGCCATGACGCTGCTCGGCGTTCCCGCGAAACAGATCGAGACGGTCAGCTACGGGTCGGAGAAGCCCAAGGCACTCGGACATGACGAGGAGGCTTGGGCAGAGAATCGGCGCAGCGACATCGTCTACCTCGGCATCGACGCGCCGCGCTAAGCTGCGCTCCGGTTCGGACGGGCACGCTGTGCCCCAGCTGTGCGTCGAACCATGGCAACGTTCTTCTCCCTGACAACCGCATCGAGCTACGCACCGCGTTTTTGCCGGTTGCTGTTCGCGGTCGCCGCTGCCGCCCAGCCCGCGCTGTTGCTGGCGCAGGCTCAGCCGGAAGCGCGCAACCCTGGCGTCATCCAGCTGATGAATCAGGTCGAGTCGCTTCAGGCGGAGATCAGCAAGCTGCGCGGACAGCTGGAGGTCCTGAGCAATGGCCTGGAGAATGCGCAGAAGCGCCAGCGCGACATGTACCTGGATCTCGATACGAGGCTGCGGCGCATCGAGCAGCAGAGCGGCGATGCGCGCAAGGAAGGTCCGACATCGGACCTGGAAGATCGGGTCAAGCGCCTCGAGCAGCGCTCGGGAGGGGAGGGCGCGAAAGAGCTCGGTGAGTTCGACGCCCGCATCAAACGTCTGGAGCAGCAGCTCGCCGCAGCATCCGCAAACATTCCGCCGCCGGTGAGTGGAGGAGCTGTGCCCACGCCTGCGGTCAAGCCCGCGCCGCCTGCCGCGCCGCCGGCGACCAGCAACGTAACTACGGCCGCGCCACCTTCGCCTTCCGAGTCTAGCGCGGTTCGCAAGGCCTACGACGCCGGCGTCATGGCATACCGGGCGGGCGACTATCAAGGTGCGATCGCGGCCTTCGACGGCATCGTCAAGCACTACCCTCGCGATCCGCTGGCGGCCAACGCGCAATACTGGATTGGCGACGCCTGGTTCAACCTACGGGACTTCAAGGCCGCAGCGGCCGCCCAGCAGGCGTTGCTCGCGAGCTATCCGGATAGCCCCAAGATTCCCGACGCGCTGCTCAACTTGGGGAGCGCCTATGCCGCCCAAGGCGACAACGCCACTGCGCGCAAGACGCTCGAGGATCTCATCGCCCGCTTCCCGCAGAGCGACGCCGCGGAGAAGGCCAAGGCGCGCCTGGCGCGGCTGAAGTAGCCGATTGGTCTCCGTCTCCCTGCGGGACGCAATCCTTCCTGTCCTCGTCATGACCGCGCTGGTCGCGGCCGGTGTCTGCGTGCTGGTCTATCTCACGCAGGAGCGGTTGATCTTTTTTCCGCAGCGGCTGGACGAGCATTCAGCCCTCAACATCCAGCAGTCCTATCCCCGCGCCAAAGCTTTCGAGCTGGAGACAGAGCACGGCATCCGGCTGCGTGGCTGGCTCGTCGACGGTTCGGCGCGGCGACCGTGGCCGCTGGTGATCTACTTCGGCGGCAACGCGGAAGAAGTGTCCTGGTTGGTGCCGGAGTTCTCGCGGCTTCCTGAGTGGGCCGCGTTACTGGTGAACTATCGGGGCTACGGTCTCAGCCAGGGCGAGCCGTCCGAAACGACGCTGTATCGCGACGCTCTCGCGCTGTATGATCGCGCGACCCAACGCGCGGACATCGATGCCCGGCGTGTCGTCGCGGTCGGCCGCAGTCTCGGCACCGGAGTGGCAACATACCTCGCCTCGCAGCGACCGGTCGCGGGCGTAGTGCTCATCTCCCCTTACGACAGTCTGGTTGAGGTGGCGCGCGCGGCGTATCCGTTCCTTCCGGTCAACCTGCTTTTGCGACACCGGTTCGAATCAGTGGCACGCGCGCCCTCGATCCGTGCTCCGCTGCTTGCGCTGGTGGCGGCCCAGGACGACATCATCCGACCCGAGCGCTCACGCCAGCTGGCGCGGGCCTGGGGCGGGCCCGTACGCCTCGAGGTGCTATCCGGGGTCGATCACAATACGATTCAGTCGCATTCGGACTACTGGAGATTGATCTTCGCTTTCCTCGCCGAACGCAATGTGGCGCCGTCGATTGCTCCAGTGCAATAGGATCCTGGATTGCGAGCGATAGCGCGGTGATGTGCCAAGGAGCAGTCAACGTGCATCCGGCGATGCGAGCAAGGCGTCAATGCCCCGCGGGACGGGCGATTCGGGACGCACAACCGCGCTTGTTGGTTTGACACCCCTGGGACCCAAACGTAGAATGCGCCTTCTTTTTTTGGGCGGTTAGCTCAGTCGGTAGAGCAGCGGACTTTTAATCCGTTGGTCGGGGGTTCGAATCCCCCACCGCCTACCAGGTACATCAATCCAGCGGCCTTCGCATTGCCACGCTTCAGGAAACGAGAGTTTAACCGTGCTGGATCCATCCTCGCCTCCCACCTTGACGATGATTCTTCCAACACAGGTGAAGTGCCTGTAACACGATGTCAAACGGCGCGAGTGACTGATTCAACGTCGCACGGACCGGCTGTCCTCGACTGTTGATCTGCCGGTTTTCAACACGGCTTTTTCTCTCGAGGCCCCGTACTGCACAACCTGACGTGTCCGCCGTCGATCTCGAGGCGCAAGAAAGCAAAACCCCGCTCCGGGAGCGGGGTGCCGGTCAAAGAGGCTCACGTAACTCAGGGAAGTTCCCAGTTCGCGTCAGTCCAAAACGAATAGCCAGAGTTCGTGGAAGCGATGCCGTGGCCAATGAACTTGTTGTTGCCTTTGATGCCCGTGTACTTGCCCGTTCCGCCGGTCCAGTGGAAGTCGCCCACGCACTGGTCTCCTGCCCTGCCCTTGCACTTCCAAGCTAGATAAGCCGCGTCGCCGCTGCCGTCAGTGACCGTACAGTAGCCGTGAGCGAAGTTGGTCCCGTCTGCCGCGATGTCATTCATCCCAGGGCAAGCAACAGAAGCCAGGTGCATGAATCCCGACCCTGCATCGTTAACGAAGACCCCGCTGAACTCGCCAGTCCAGAACCAGTGGTCTTCTGCGATCATCGGCGGCCTCGCCGACGGCGTACCAGGTGTGAGTTGCCGGTGAAGTGACCCTTTCTATGTCAGATATCGGCCGCTTGGGTACAGAGGGATGCCAGCGCAAAGGGCCACCGTTGATGCAAGCGCTCCGGTGTCTGACTGGTTCCATGTTTCCTCTCCTACAGACATGGAGTACAGAGGTTGGCGCATCCGCCGCCCCAGCTGGAAAGCAAGCAGCGTAGCTGCCTAGGCCCATTGAGGCCGATTATGACATCGCAACACGGCTCACCATATACCGATGTTCTAATCGATTCAACTACGTGCTCCCAGTTAAAGCATCGAGCGGCGACTCGCGAACTCTCGTTTCAGATCGCGTTAGCCAATGTCACCTTAGCTGACTGATTCGAGCGTTCTCCTGAAACCTTCATGTTCCTCCCAGGTCGCCGCATAAGACTGAAGACTCACATCCGATAGGACCCAGTGCCTTGAATCCCTCGGAGCTGCGATCTCATGAGCCGCCGCGCCCGTGGACTGAGTAGCAACGCTGAATTTGCTAGAACGTACGTCCAGCGCTGTGCGCTTCTGATCTTCCCGTTCAGCCGGCTGGTGCACATCTGGACTCCCTCTCTGGGCCGCTGTCTACACCGGGAGTGCGGACCAGGAGGTGCGCCGGGTTAGTTGACCTACGTCAAAGCGCGGGCGGTCGCCCCGCGCCACAATTAGCGCGTCCCAAGTGCACGGAAACGCGCCATGAGCATCGCATTGAACATCATCCGCGACGAGCATCGCAGCCTAGCAGCCGTCCTCCACGGCTTGCAGTATCTGGTTCACGAGGTACGCGAGGCCAGGCGCAAGCCCGACTTTAGGGTGTTTCGGGCGATGGTGTATTACATCGACGCGTTTCCGGAGAAGCTGCACCACCCGAAGGAGGACCGCTACCTCTTCGCGCGGCTGCGCCAGCGGACCACGGAGGCAAACGCCATGCTCGATCAGCTCGAGGCACAGCACATCCATGGCGCTAAGCTTATACGGGACCTGGAGCAGGGGCTGCTGCGTTGGGAGTTAGGCGGCGAAGAGGACTTCGCGGTTTTCGCTGCCGAGGTGGAGCGTTATGCCGACTTCCACTGGCGCCACATGCGGCAGGAGGAGGAAGTTGTCCTGCCGTTGGCGGAGCGCGCGCTGACGGAGGAGGATTGGCGCGAGATGGATGTGGCATTCGGCGGCAACGCCGATCCACTGATCGGAAAAGATGTGGAGAAGGACTTCGAGCGGCTGTTCACGCGCATTGTCAACATCGCCCCGCCGCCGATCGGGGTCGGACGAGAGAACTGAGTTGCGCGACTGCTAGTCGCTGCCGCGCGTGTCTGGCGTCTCCGGCGTCCAGCTTCTGACCCTCTTGCAAGCGTTGAGCTTTTGCTTGCAACGATTCGCGCACAGCAGTTCGGCGTTGAGATCGCCACGCGGGCACGCGAGCAAGCATGCGTTGTTGGTCTTGATGCATCGGGCGGGCGTCAGAGTCGAAAACCCGCCGGGTGGGCGACCGAGCTCGCTCAGATCTCCTCCGGAACGCTCACCTGGACTATCTTCTTGTTGAGCCTGAATATCCCGGATTGCCGCTTGCCGTTCCTCAGGCTGAGCACGTACTTCCCAGTGAAGCTGGACATCGTGGGTCCGCAGCTACCTTTCATCCTCAGCAGCGTCAGCTGCCCGAGGTCGCTGCGCAGATCACAAGTTCCGAATTGTTCATCTCCGCCGAGGACGCCCGCACCCGGCTGTGGCGAGCCCGTCTTCACCATGCCGGACACACCGGCGAGATTGACCTCGAGGTTCAGCACTATCGGTATCGGCGGATCGGACAGGTTATCGCTGATGAGCAAGCCCTCGAAGGCGGCTTGGTAGGCGAAGCTCGTCAGCGGAGTAATCCCGCTGACGCACATCAAGGCCAGCCTCAATGCGCGCTGCCACTGCATGTTCGGAGCGACGAGAGGCACCGGGTCAGCCGGATAAACTGGAGAGGTGGAATGGGCTTGGACCCTCGCCATGCGACATTGGTGGGATTAGTGCTTCTTACCGGACGCTCGTCGAAGAGCCGGGTGTCCCCGCTCCACTACGGCATCGCTGCGCGGAAAGTTGCGCGCAACGAGGCTAACGGGGGCAGGTCGTGGGCGTACGCACAACCCTATTGACTATCGAAAGGCGCTGCTAGACGTAGGCGTGTCTGCCCCCCCAATGTGCTGCATCAGACCACCGGCGTTGTGGTTGCTCCTGACCGTCGACCTCCTCGGAGGCGGCCGCATGCTCTGCCAAAGCCGCTGGTGTGCTCGAGGAACGCCTCTCGTAGTCGCTCAGCTCTCGAATCAAGGACTGAAAGCGCCCAGCTTCGAGGAACGGCTTGAGGGTCTGCGCATGCTCCAACAGCAGTCGTTTCGCTGCGTGATAGTCACGCTCGCCGAAGATCGGTCGAGCCCTCGATCCAAAGTACGTAACGTCCCTGGCTTCCATTGCGAAATCCCATCTGTCGGACTATGGTCGTGCCGGCGATGTTCAGACACGGGGTCGCGTACCGGCTGTCGAGACTTGGCACTATCCGATACGGCGTCTGCGGCGTCCAGAATCGTGAACAGAATGTCGCACCCGGCGAGCCCCAATCCCGGCCAGTCACAGGCCGGCGCTCGGCTTGCGATACTGGGCTTCCGCGGCAGCGCGAGCCGATCCTCCCGACAACGCAGATGATAGCCTGGCGGGACTACAGGAGTATGTCGGCCTTGGAACGCAGGACGAGACCGGGGTTGCAGTGCAAGCCATCTCGCGTCAGTACCACATGCGAAAGGCCAGGACACCTGCGGCCAAACAGATGCTGGATAGCACGTTGGCGACGATCACCCCTGAGACGATGCGCTGAAGAGAGGGTGAATGGCGCCTCAACACCAGCACCGCTACCGGCACCTCGACCAGCGCACTGAAGATCACCCACAATCCGACGAATGCGAGTAGATGCCGACCCATCACCCCCTGGGTGCCAAGGTACGAGCTCAGCTCGTTAGAGCCTACACTCGGGAACGCGTAGCCCAGCACGATGCAGGCGAAATTTGCAGCAGTGGCGACCCAGAAAGCCCTGTCGCGGACGGCGGCCCCGCCGCGCCCGGAGTGCAGCCACCGCCCCAACGTTTCGCCTTCTATGAGCACAGCCAGCACGAGAGCAACGACGCCCATCCAATGCGACGCGCGATAGATTTGTACTATCCCGATGTTTGCCTCGGCTACGGGGCAGAGGATTACCAACAGAAGTGCGATTGCGAGACGGTGTCGTATCATCTCTCAATGCTGCGCTAGGAGTTGGGCCAGCGGAGTCGCCCGACACATCGCGCGAAGTAGTTGAACCCTGAATTGGTCAATGACCAAAGTTGCCGGATGGGAAAGCACCAGCTGTTCGCGCTTGCAAGACCTGTCGTGCGAGGCTGGCTGCCCGTGATGCAAACGCGGATGCCAAAGGAATGCCGCCACACGCAGCCCTGGCGCAATTGAAGCCCACCGAGAAGACGCCGGACGAACGTCACCGCTTCTTTGTTATCGGCGCAGACGAGGGCCTGGCGGGCAGGTTACCTTCCCAACCGCAGCCCATCGATCCGCAGCGGAAGCGATGCCGCGGAAAGAATAGGCTGATCAGTCGATCGATCTTCCGGCGTTGAATACGATGAGCCGGACCGCCGCAGCGAGGACATTCCCGATCGTGAGAGCGGTACATAGGCCTGGCCCTCGAAAAACTGTCGGCTGCTGGCGTGCCCATGGCGTTAGCCCCTCCCCGGAATGTGGCCGGCCCGTTGAAGATCAGCCGGGGGCTGCCCCCACCGTCATCATACCGCGTCCCGAGCAACCTCGACCCAGCCAGCCTCCCTGCTTCCGACCCATTGGCCGGGCTGCTTCGCAGGCGCGCGATTCGGGCCGCGCCGAAGATCAACAAGTTCCGTTGACCCGGCGAGTTTCTTTTGTTGGACACTAACTACGCTACATACCCATCTCATGCGCAAACGGGGCAGCTCCGATATCCTATGGACTCGCGGGTTGCTGCAGGCTGCCATGCTCGGATTCGAGCCGTCGTTCGGCGAGCCGCGACACGCCAGCTCGGGCCATGATTGGACGTGCGCTCGTTTGGCGCTGAACAACCGATGCGAAAACGCCGCTCGCGATGAAACCGAAGATCATGGTCCTCAACGGGCCCAACCTGAACCTGCTGGGCGTGCGTCAGCCGCATATCTATGGCCGCGACACGCTGTCCGACATCGAGAGCCGGCTGCGGGTCCGCGCCAGATCACATGAGCTGGCGATCGACATGCGCCAGTCGAACCACGAGGGCGAGCTGGTCACTTGGATCCAGGAGGCGCGCACTACCTGCGCCGGCATCATCATCAACCCGGCCGCTTACACTCACACCTCGGTGGCCATCCTCGACGCGCTTCTCGCCTGCGAGTTGCCGGTCATCGAGCTGCACCTGTCCAACCCGCACCAGCGCGAGGACTTCCGCCACCGCTCCTTCGTGACTCTCGCGGCCAAGGGTGTGATCGCCGGGTTCGGCGCGCATGGCTACGAGCTGGCGCTCGACGCGATGGCGAAACTCGTCAAGGATCAGGGCGCGCCGGCGAAGCCGGGAGAGCTTGCGACGAAAAAGCGCAGAGCCAAGTAGATGCGGTGCTTACCAGTCCCCTTTGGGCGGGTGCGCGCGCACAGCCGCCTCGTTGATCTCGGTGCCCCAACCCGGGCCAGTCGGCAACAGCATCTGGCCTTCCTTGATAACGGGCTGCACGGTGAACAGGTCGTCGTGCCAGGGCACCACGTCGGGGTCGATCTCCATGATGCGGAGGTTGGGCACCACGGCGGCAAGATGCGCGCTCATCATGGTGGACAGGTGCCCATAGAAGTTGTGGGGCGCCACGTTGATCTCATAGGTATCGGCCATCGCTGCGATCTTGAGCGATTCGGCGAACCCGTTCCAGGGCACGTCGATGATGGCAACGTCCACCGAGGCGTTCTCGAAGAAGGGACGATAATCGCGGCGGCCGAACAGACACTCGCAGGAGGCGACCGGGATGGTGGTGCGGCCGCGAATATAGGCGAGCGCCTTGGCATCGCGCGTGTCGATCTCGACCCAAGACAGATCATAGGACTCCATGGCATATGCCACTTGTAGGAAGCCCTCGGTCTTGAAGTTCCAGTTGAGATCCACCAGCAGTTCCACGTCCCGGCCTGCGCCTTCGCGGAACGCGGCGAGCTCCGCGCGAACCGCGTCCAGCACGTAGCGATCCGCGTTCAGATCGGGGTATCCGTCGCCCCGTCCGAAGCCACCGTTTCGCACCCTCGGATTGCCATCACCGAGCAGCAGGACGTTGGTCTTGAGCGCGGTGTAGCCCGAGCTCACCACTTCCTTGCCCAGCTTCACCAGATCGTCGTAGCTGCTGACCTTGGGGATGCCAAGCCGGTCGCCCCACACGCGATAGGTGCCGCAGTGCGACCAGTACAGCCGGATCTTGTCGCGTACCGGTCCGCCGAATAGCTCGTATACCGGTACGCCGAGCGCCTTGGCCGTGATGTCGATGAGCGCGTTCTCGATGGCCGCGACGGCCTGGTGCGTGATGCCGCCCTGCGACGTGCGTCCTCGGGCGTACAGCCATGCCGAGTGCGCTGCGAACTTGCGCGGGTCCTGCCCGACGAGCAGCGGCGCGAGGCTGCGGATCATGGCCGTGACGCCGCGCCCGCCGAAGGTCTCGTTGTACTCGCTCCAGCCGACGAGGCCGTCGTCGGTGGTGATCTTGAGGAAATCGAAGTTGCGCCAGGCGCCATCCGCGCTCAAAGGCTCGATGCGCTCTATTTTCATGCCTCCCCCTGCGTCGGTTCTGCGAGCCGCGGTTGCGGCTCGGCCGAAGGTTGCACCGATGGTAAGTGGCATCGCGCTCGCTGTCTACGGCAGCCTTCCGTGGATTCAACCCGCGGCCCCCTTTGACGAGCGTCGTCAGGGGTGACAAAGTAGCAGCTCGGTATCAGTCAGTCCAATCCGATTCGGAGGCCAGCGATGCCAAACGACCACGTGGAAAACATGAGAGCATATCGGCGCGGCCACGGCACGCTCGGCGGCTGCCGCGGATCTGCCGCCCATGCCGACGCGGCCGACGCTCGTCGACATCCTCACCCTGAGGATGCACAAGCCCAAGTTCGGCCTGCCGTTCGCCGCGGCGCACCACGGCGTGCAGTGCGCCTCGCTTGCCATGAAGGCGGGGGTGGACGAGGAGACGGTGCTGGCCTGCCTGTTGCATGACGTGGCCATGGCTCTCATGCGTCCGGACCACGGCTGGTGGGGCGCTCAGCTGGTCGAGCCCTACGTGTCCGAGCGGGTGGCCTGGGGCATCCGTTACCACCAGGCGCTGCGCTACTATCCCGATCCCGCGGTCGGATACGAGTATCCTGAGATGTACGTCGCGATGTTCGGGCCGGACTACCGTCCGCCTGCGTACATTGAGGCCGCCTACCAGCATGCGCGCAACCATCGCTGGTACATGACCGCACGTCACATCACGATGTTCGACGATTACAGCTTCGATCGAAACGCGCCGTTCTCGGTCGATCCGTTCGTCGACATCATCGGACGCCACTTCCGTCAACCGGTCGAAGGCCTGGGCAACGATGACAGCCCGGCCGCTCACATGTGGCGCACGATGATCGACCCGACCAAGCCGTTGTAGACCCCGGGAGCGCGAAGCCCATCGGCGCCGCTAGCCGCGTTAGCATTGCCGGGCTAGTGCGGCTCTCTACAAGTAACTTGCACGATTCCGTTCGGTCTGCGGATGGCCACACTGGCGCTTGAATTAAATCCCGCGCTCTTTGAACACTTCGCGCGCGATGCGGAAGCTCTCTACTGCAGCGGGGACACCGCAGTAGATCGCCACCTGCAGGAACACTTCCTGGATGTCCTGCTTGGTCAGGCCATTGTTCAGCGCGCCATTGAGATGCAGCCTGAGCTCGTGCGGCTTGTTGAGGGCCGAGAGCATGGCCAGGTTGAGCATGCTGCGCGTCTTGCGCGGCAGGCCCGGGCGGTTCCACACATCGTTCCAGCAATAAGTGTTGAGCAGCTCCTGCAGCGGGCGGTTGAACTCGTCCTGTGAGGCGATGGACTTGTCCACATAGTCTGCGCCCAGCACTTCGCGGCGCGTTTTCAGTCCGGCGTCGTAGCGTTGCTTGTGATCCCTCTTGTCCATCGGTTGTGCCTCCTGGCATGGTCCGGGCTCCCCGGCTGGGCGGATTATGCACACGCGGGCAGCTTCTCGCTCGCCACCCACAAGACCCCCCCTGGCCAACCGCCCACCGCGTGCCCGCGGGTTCACCCGGTTGACCCCGTGACGAGTGCCTGAATACACTTGAACCTTGCGCTGTTCGGACGCAGGATAGGGCAGCGCAGTGAGGAGATCTTGATGGCCACCACCTACGACCGGGCCCGGGAGGACGTGAGCAACATCGTCCACCTGGAGCACGTGAACGTCACCCAGCCCGACCAGCGCCTGGCGACGCTGTTCTACGTCTCGGGCCTGGGGTTCACCCGCGACCCCTTTCTCATGGTCGGACTTGAGAATATGTGGATTAACATCGGTCGCAGCCAGATGCACCTCCCCACCAATCGCCCGCAGAGGATACGTGGGACTATCGGCCTCGTAGTTCCGGATCTGACGCTGCTTAAGCAGCGACTCGGGCGCGTTGCAGTTGCTCTGGAGGGAACGGCCTTCACCTTCGCCGACCGCGGCGCGTTCGTGGATGTAACCTGCCCTTGGGGCAACCGCTTCCGTTGCCACGCGCCTGCCGCCGAGTTTGGCGACACCGAGCTGGCCATGCCCTATGTCGAGTTCGATGCCCCCGGCGGCAGCGCCGAGGGCATCGCGCTGTTCTACGCCGATATCATGGGAGCGACGACGGAGATCGTGAGTCGCGAAGGTGCCCGGATCGCGTCGGTGTCAGCGGGAAGGGAACAGCACCTATTCTTCCGCGAAACGGCGCAGCAGCTCCCGGCCTACGACGGCCACCACGTTCAGATCTATATTGCCGACTTCTCGGGCCCGTACCGGCGCCTGCTCGAGCGCAACCTCATCACGCTGGACGCGGATGCGCACGAGTGGCGCTTTCGCAACATCGTCGACCCGCACACGAACCAGACGCTCTTCACCGTAGAGCACGAAGTGCGCAGCCTCAAGCACCCGCTGTACGGCCGGCCGCTGGTGAACCGCAATCCGGCACAGACCAACCGGCCCTACGCGCGGGGTCAGGATGCATTTCGGGGCACTTACTAGCGATGCAAGGCAATACATCGCTCGCCTGAGCTCAGAGAATCCGAACGACGGCTTGACGAACCGGCTCAGGGGGTGGGTCAGGTCGCCAGCCAGGCCAGCGCCCACAGTGCGCCGCCGATCGCGGCCGCCACTCCGGAGGTCCAGAACAGCCACCGCTTGCGCGTGAGGACCGTGATGGCGGCGATCGAAATGGCGATCTGGATCAGGGTGGTCGCCTGTGCCAGCCGGTGATGCGGGTGCAGCGCGTCGCTCGGACAGCTCATTGAACCGCTTGGTCTCCGCCTCCAGCGCTTCGGCCCGGGCCTGGATCTCCTTCTTTTCCTGCTTGTAGCGCTCAGCCTCGGCCTCGTAGTGCGGCTCTCTTATCAAGTGGCGCGATGACGGCCGCCAGCTCGGCGAGGTTTTGCTTGTTGCTCTTCGCCTGATAGAAGGCCCACTGATCCGAGGCCTCGGTCCGGCGCAGCACGGCCTCGTTCTTGTACATCATGGCATCGTTCTGAGTCGCGCCCCCCTGGTAGGCGAACACCGCGCCCACGGTGGACAAGATCGCGGTCATCACGGCCACTCGGCTTGCGAGGCTGTCCCCGCCGAGTGCAGCATGCTCGACCGCGTGTTTCTCGGGGCCATGAACCTCGAACAGTTCCTCCGACATCTCGCTTATTCCTCACGCAAAAATCGATCAAGGCCGCGCATGACCGCACGCGAATCAATCTGGCGCATCGACATTCAGCCGGTAGAAGCGGGCGGCGTTCCGACCCATGATTCCGGACTGGTCGGCTGGCGAGAGCGATGCGATCAGCTGCTTCGCGGCATCCAGCCAGCGCGCATAGTCGGCGTTGAGGGTCATCACGGGCCAGTCGCTGCCCCACACAATGCGTTGTGGCCCGAAGCATTCGATCACGTGCTCCACGTACGGGCGCAGATCGTCCACTTTCCAGCCTGGCCGCGCTTCGGTCACCAACCCGGACAGTTTGCACCAAGCTCCCGTTTCGAGCGCGATACGGCGCATGCCGTCGGCCCAGGGCTGCCACATCCCATGCGCGATATCGGGTTTGGCGCAGTGGTCGACGATCGCCCGCAGCTGCGGATAGCGCGCCAGCAGCGTGAGCGAACTGCGCAGATGCGGCGGCCGGATCAGCACGTCGAACGACAGATCGAGATCGATGAGCGCACGAAACGCTGCATCCAGCTGCGGCTGCAGCACCCAGTCCACGTCCGGTATGTCCTGCAACATGGGGCGGATGCTGCGCAGGAGCCCGTCTTGCGCCAATGCGTCCAGCACGTCCGGGGCGTCTGACGCCGCCATGTCGATCCAGCCGACCACGCCCAGAACCAGATCGTCGCCCGCACGCGCTTGCGCGAGCAGCCACCGCGTCTCGGCGACGCTCTGCGCCGCCTGCACCAGCACGCTCCCGGCGATCCCGTTGGCGGCGGCGAGCGGCCGGTAATCCTCGAGAAGATAGTCGCGCTCGATCGGAGCCAGCGCCGGGTTGGTCCGGGAATCGAGCCAGTCGTAGTCGCCGCGAGACCGCAGCCAAAGGTGATGGTGCGCGTCGATGATCACGGGAGTTCGAGCTATCGTCGCAGTCGTTGCGGGACGTGCGCGCCTAGGGCGTGGGCGATTCAGCGTCTACGAGAGCTCGGGACTTGAGATCTCGCCACAACTCCGCAGGGATCGGCGTACGCAGCAGGCGTAGGTTCTCGGCGAGCTCGGCGGGGCTGCGTGTGCCTGGAATCACGCTCGCCACGCACCGATGGTGCAGGGGAAACTGGAGCGCAGCAGCCTTCAACGGCACGTTGTGGCGCGCGCAGACTTCCTCGATGGCTGCGACCTTGGACAGCACGGCATCGTCCGCGGGAGCGTAGTCGAACCACGCACCCTTGACGGCGCCACTGGCGAGGATCCCCGAATTGTAGGGACCGCCCAGGACGATTCCGATGCCGCGACGCTCGCACAGCGGGAGGAAAGACTTGATCGATTGCTGCTCGAGCAACGTGTAGCGGCCGGCCAGCAGGAAGCAGTCGAAGTCTCCCGCCTCCGCGAACTGCTGGCAGGCCTCCCACTCGTTAAGCCCGCACCCGATGGCCTTGACGAGCCCCTGCTCGCGCAACGAGAGCAGAGCCTTGTAGGCCCCGGCCATCGCCGCGCGGAATACCTCCGGCAGTCGATCTCCCTGGTTGCGGCGGTCGACGTCGTGGATCAGCAGAATGTCCACGCGCGCAGCGCCGAGGCGGCTCAGGCTGTCCTCGAACGACCGCATCGTGCCGTCGTAGCTGTAATCGTTGAAGCGCGCGAACGCGGTAATGTCCCGGAACAGGCCGGCATCCGCGGGGCCCCCGAAGGTGGGCTTCAGGCGCCACCCCACCTTGGTGGACACGACCGCGCCTGGATCGCCGAAGCGGCGCAGCCCGCTGCCCAGCCGCAGCTCGGACAGACCATGCCCATACAGCGGAGCCGTGTCGTAGTAGCGCAACCCCGACGCGTAAGCGGCGTCCAGCGTCTCGATGGCTTCGCGCTCGGACATCGCGGCGTACAGATTTCCGAGCCCGGTGCCGCCGAAACCCAGCGTCGTAAGCTTGAGGCTCGTGCGTCCAAGCTCCTTCTGTTGCGGCTCCATACCAGTCCCCAATGCCCTTGCGCGGCTGGCTTGCATGCTAGCATAGCAATGCGCGGCTTCCCGTAGAGGCACGCCAGCGCTGCGGCAATGCACGCGGAACCGTCGTGCGGCGCACAATGCGTGCGGCGCGACGATGGCGATGCTGGAGTCGCTGGGGAGGAGCCGGAGATGCTCAAGAACATCGATCCCGTCCTTTCGCCCGAGCTGCTGTCGACGCTCAGGGCCATGGGGCATGGGGACGAGCTCGCGATCGTGGACGCGAACTATCCGGCGGAATCGAGCGGAAGGCCCGTGATCCGCATGGACGGCATCGCGAGCGCCACGCGTATCCTGGAGGCGGTGCTTTCGCTCCTGCCGCTCGACGAGTTCGTACCCTGCGCCGCGTTCCACATGCAGGTCGTGGACGACCCGACGGCGCAGTTGCCGATCTTCGCGGAGTTCCGGGCGTTGCTCGAACGCTACGAGCCGAGAGCGGCCAGGCTGGAAGGGATCGAGCGCTTCGCGTTCTACGAGCGGGTGAAGAGCTGTTTCGCAGTGCTGGCGACAGGCGAGCGACGGCTGTACGGAAATTTGATTCTGAAAAAAGGGATCGTCAGACCCTGACTCGGGGTGGAGGAGCGCGATGCGCTTGTTCGAGCTGCGCGGGATTTCCAAGCACTTCGGCGCCATTCAGGCCCTGAACGGCGTCGATCTGAAGATCGATGCCGGGGAGGTGCTCGGTCTCATGGGAGACAACGGGGCCGGCAAATCGACTCTGATCAAGATCCTGGCCGGCAACTTCCCGCCGTCCGGCGGGGAGATCTGGCTCAAGGGCGAGAAGGTCGAGTTCCACAGTCCGATCGACGCCCGCCGCAAGGGCGTGGAGGTGGTCTACCAGGACCTCGCGCTGTGCGATAACCTCACCGCCGCGGAGAACGTTTTCCTGGGCCGTGAGGCCAAGCGCAGGTTCGGCCCGTTCCAATTCGTCCACTATGCCGAGATGTTCCGCGTAGCGGCGCGCCACTTCGCGGAACTCAAGTCCGAGACCCGCCCTCGCGACCTCGTGAAGCAGATGTCCGGCGGGCAGCGGCAGGCCGTGGCCATCGCGCGCACGCGGCTCTCCGACCCGGACATCGTGCTGATGGACGAGCCCACGGCGGCCATCAGCGTGCGCCAGGTCGCGGAAGTGCTGGACTTGATCAGGCGCCTGCGCGACCAGGGCATCGCGGTGATCCTGATCAGCCACCGGATGCCGGACGTGTTCGCGGTGTCCGACCATCTATCCGTCATGCGGCGCGGCAAAGTGGTAGCCGACAAGCCGATCAGCCAGACCTCGCCGGAGGAGGTCACCGGGCTCATTACGGGCGCAATCGAAACGGCATGAACAGACCGAGATCGCAAGACAAGCAGGAAGGAGCGCGCATGAGCGTCGCGGTCGAGCAGGTCACCAGCCAGCGCGAACATGGACCGCTGCGCGCCATGGTCATGAGCCAGCCGTTCTGGGTGACCATCGCTTTGCTGATTATGTGCGTGGTCATGGCCAAAGTGTCGGACGTTTTCTTCACCGATGACAATTTCTTCAACGTCACACGCAACTTTTCTTTCATCGGCATCCTGGCCCTGGGAATGACCGCGGTCATCATCACAAAGGGTATCGATCTCTCGGTGGGGTCCATCGTCGGGGTGTCGGGGATCGCGTGCGCGATGGTGCTCAACGCGGGCCACTCGTGGTGGGCCGGAATCGGGGCGGGCTTGCTGGCGGCAGTGGCATGTGGGTTCGTCAACGGCGTGTTGGTCGCCTATTTGAACCTGTCGTCCTTCATTGTGACGCTGGGCATGTTCGCCGTTGCCCGCAGTCTCGCGCAGGTGCTTTCGCAGAACCGTATGATCTATCAGTTCGGACCGGACGAGAAGCTCTTCGAGGAGATCGGCGGCGGAAACGTCCTGGGCATCGCCAATACCTTTATCGTGTTGCTCGCACTGATGATCGTCTTTATGATTGCCTTTCGCTACACCACCTGGGGACGTTGGGTATACGCGATCGGGGGCAACGAGCACGCCGCCCGCTTGACTGGGGTCCCGGTCAACCGCGTAAAGCTCTCGGTCTACATGCTGTCCGGGCTGATGTCCGGCATCTGCGCGGTGCTCCTGGTGGGGTGGCAGGGTGCAGCGATCAACGCCATGGGCACGGGCTACGAGCTGCGGGCGATCGCGTCGTCGGTGATCGGCGGCACGGACTTGATGGGTGGCGCGGGCGGAGCGTACGGGGCGTTCATCGGAGCGGCCCTGATCGAGGTGATCCGCAACAGCCTGTTGCTAGCCGGCGTCGACGCCAATTGGGAAGGCACGTTCGTAGGCCTGTTCATAGTTTTCGCGGTGATGTTGAGCAAGTTCCGCGGAATGCGGTCGGGGTGAGACCCCGTTTCGACAACTACGGAGGAGGAAGGTCAATGAAGAAGACTCTACTGGCAGCGGCTGCCCTGGCACTAATCAGCGCGCCGGTCATCGCCAGTGCGCAGACCAAAATGGTCTTCGCCCTGGTGCCCAAGAACATGAACAACCCGTTTTTCGATCAGGCGCGCGACGGCTGCAAGAAAGCCGAGAAGGAAAGCGGCGGCAAGATCGAGTGCTACTACATTGGCCCGGGCGAGCACGGCGGCGGCGACGAGCAGGTGCAGGTGGTGCAGGACCTCATCACCAAGAAGGTGAACGGCATCGCCGTCTCGCCCTCGAATGCGCCTGCCATGGCCAAGGTATTGGAACGCGCCAAAGCGGCGAACATCCCAGTGACGACGTGGGACTCGGACCTGCTGCCTCAGGACAAGGCCCTGCGCAAGACCTATATCGGGACCCACAACTACGATATCGGCGTGAACCTCGCGAAGATCACGATGAAGCTCAAGCCCAAGGGTGGCACGATCTGCATCCAGTCTGGCGGTCCCGCGGCGGCCAATCACAACGAGCGCATGCAGGGCATCCGCGACACGATCTCGGGCAAAAAGTCCAAGGAGCCGCCGGGCGATCGGCTCACGGGCCAGAACGGCTGGACCGAGGTCGAGGGTTGTCCGCTGTATACGAACGACGACTTCCCGCTGTCGGTGAAGCAAATGGGTGAGATCCTGGCGAAGTATCCGAAGCTGACCGCTTTCGTTCCGACCGGCGGTTTCCCGCAGTTTGTGCCGAATGCGTACAAGCAAGTGGTCGACAAGAACATGGACCGCATCAAGAGCGGGACGACGATCCTGGTGGTCGCCGATACGCTCCCGGTTCAGATGGACCTCATGAAGGCAGGCTATAGCAGTGGCCAGGTCGGCCAGCGCCCGTTCGACATGGGTTACAAGTCGATGTTCATCCTGCAGGACATCGTAAACGGGAAGCAGGTGGCTGATCCCATCTATACCGGCCTCGATGTCTGTGAGCCGGCGACCGCGGCCACCTGTATCGCGAAGTAAGCTTCACTCAGTAGTTGGATAGTTCTGCGGCTGCCGCGCGGTCACCCGACCGCCAGGCGGCCGCAGTCACGCAGGAGGCACCATGATCGAAGTCGCCTTGTTCGGTGCGGGGCGCATCGGGAAAATCCACGCCGGCAATCTGGCGGCGCAGCCCGGCGTGAAGCTGAGATACGTCGTCGACGTAAGCGGCCCCGCTGCAGCAGAGCTGGCGCAGCGCTACGCAGCGAAGGCGGTGGATGTGGAGACTGCGCTCAAGGATGCGACGGTGTCCGCCGTCGTGATCGCGTCCAGCACGGACACGCATGCCGATCTGATTCAGCGTGCCGCCGCCGCGCGCAAGGCGATCTTCTGCGAGAAGCCCGTGGACCTTGCACTGGAGCGCGCGCGGGCGTGCATCGATGCCGTGGCTAAGGCCCGCGTGCTGTGCATGATCGGCTTCCAGCGGCGCTTCGATCCCACCTTCTCGGCCCTGAAGCAGCGGCTCGACGCGGGCGAGATTGGCAATCCCGAGATGCTGATGATCACTAGTCGCGATCCCGGCCCGCCTCCGGTGAGCTACATCAAAGTCTCCGGCGGGATCTTCAAAGACATGCTGATCCACGACTTCGATGTTTTCCGCTGGGTGTTAGAGGACGAGGCCCAGAGCGTCTTCGCCACGGGTAGCTGCCTGGTCGACGCGGCGATCGGCGAGGCGGGCGATATCGACTCGACGGCGGTCAGCATACGCACTCGCGGCGGCCGCCTGTGCCAGATCAACACGAGCCGAAGAGCGGCCTACGGCTACGACCAGCGCTTCGAGGTCCTGGGCAGCAAAGGCCTGCTCCAGGCGCGCAACCACACGCCGACCCAGGTTGTCGCGCAGACGGCGGCGGGTGTCTGCGAGGACAAGCCCGAATATTTCTTCCTCGAAAGGTACCGCGGTGCATACGCGCTCGAGATCGCCCACTTCTTCGAGGCGCTGACCCAGGCCAAGCCGGTCCGCACCACTCTCGAGGACGGCGTCAAGGCATTGGAGCTGGCCGAGGCCGCCACGCAGTCGTGGCGCGAAGGACGAGTGGTTGCGCTTTAGAAAAGCTGGCCGGCGGTTTGCTGCCGCTCGCTGCCGGCCAGAAGTCGAGCGGGATCACGCAAGCGTGGGCGCTCGCGCCGCGGTTCTCGAGGCTCACACAGGGCTCTTCAGCTCCTGTTGCCACTGGGTGAGCTTCATGTTCTCCGAGTAGTCCACCGGGCAGTCTATGATCGCGACCCGGTCATCAGCGAGTGCGGCCTTGAGCGCTCGGATGAGATCGGTGGTTTTTTCGACGCGATAGCCTCGGGCGCCGAAACTCTCCGCGTACTTTACGAAGTCCGGATTGTTGAACGCCACGTGGCTCGGCCGCCCGAAGTGCCGCAGCTGATGCCAGGTGATGAGGCCGTACTCCGAGTCGTTCCAGATGAGGATCACGAACGGCGTGCCGCAGCGCAGAGCGGTCTCGATCTCCTGCGAGTTCATCAGAAACCCCGCATCGCCTGTAACCGCTACCACTTTGCGGTCGGGATGCGCGAGTTTGGCTGCCAGTGCGCCGGGTACGGCGATGCCCATGGAGGCAAAGCCGTTGGAGATGATGCAGGTGTTGGGGCGCTCGCTGCGGTACATGCGCCCCATCCACATCTTGTGGGCGCCGACGTCGCAGATGACAATGTCGTCGGGCGCGAGCGTTTCTCGCAGGTCGCACACGATCTTCTGTGGCTTTACCGGGAAGGCCACGTCGTTGGCGTAGCGGGTCCACTCCTCGACAATGGCACGGCGCAGCGCCTTGAGCGGCGAGCGGTGCTTCGGGCCGGCGGCGAAGGCGATGCCGCGCAGCGCCTCGCCGATGTCCCCCAGCACGCCCGTGGCGACGATGTAGCGCTCGTCCACTTCGGCCGGCAGCGCGTCGATGTGAACGATGGTCTTGTCGCCGTTCGGGTTCCACTGCTCGGGGTGATACTCCACCATGTCGTAGCCGATGCAGATGACCACGTCGGCCTGCTCGAACGCGAAGGACACAAGATCGCGCGACTTCAGCCCGATGGTGCCAAGCGAATAGTCGTTGGAGAACGGGATCGCACCCTTGGCCATGAAGGTGGTGGCCGCGGGGATGCGCAGCACCTCGGCGAAGCTCACCAGGGAATCGCAAGCGTTCTGCCGAATCACGCCGTTGCCGGCCAGGATCACCGGGCACTTGGCATTGGAGATGATGCGCGCGGCCTCGGCGATCTTGAAATCGGGCGGTGCCGACGTGTAGGCGGCTTGCACCTCGATCGGCTTGCGGCTGCCCACTTCGGCCTCGGCGATGTTCTCCGGGAAGTCGATGAAGCAGGCGCCGGGCTTCTCGGTCTGGGCGACTTTGAAGGCCTTACGCACGACCTCGGATACGATGTCCGGTTCGCGGATCTGGCTGCTGTATTTGGTGACAGGCCGAAACAGGTTCACCAGGTCCAGGATCTGGTGGCTTTCCTTGTGCATGCGGGTGGTTGACCCTTGGCCCGCGATCGCGACCAGCGGCGCGCGGTCCATGTTAGCGTCGGCCACGCCAGTGAGAAGGTTGGTCGCCCCGGGCCCTAGCGTCGAGATGCACACGCCGGCTTTCCCCGTGAGGCGTCCGTAGACATCGGCCATGAACGCAGCGCCCTGCTCGTGGCGGGTGGTGATGAAGCGCATGCGGCTTTCCAGCAGCGCATCCATGACATCGATGTTCTCCTCGCCCGGGATGCCGAACATGAACTCGACGCCTTCGTTCTCCAGGCACTTTACGAACAGCTCGGCCGCCCTCACCGGATCCTCACTTGGTATGCGCGCCTCTCGGTCTTTCGGCGAGACGCGCGAATGCCCCACTGCGCAGCTGCAGCCCTCTCGGCGGGAAGACAGTCTGGTCGCGCGGGGCTCGATGGAAGCCGCAGGCTAGCACGAGAACTGGGTGGCCGCTGGGTGCGCAGAAACGTGCACAGGGCGGGTAGAATACGGCGCGTCCGCTGCGCCGTGCGGCAATCCAGCTTGCGGCGGCGGCGCCGAACTCCACCATGTCCAGCGGTCCGCCCACCCCCGGTCTCCCGCACGATATATCCAGACAGTTACTGGTGCTGACGGTTCTGGCGGTTCTGCTGAGCTTCTTCTTGGCGCTGGGCCGCTCGCCGCTGTTCGACGTGGACGAGGGCGCGTTCAGCCAGGCCACCATGGAGATGTTCCAGCGCGGCGACTTCCTCTCGACCTATCTAAACGGCGTGCCGCGCTACGACAAACCGATCCTGGTGTATTGGCTGCAAGCGGCGAGCGTGATGGCGTTCGGCGTGAACGAGTTCGCCTTTCGCTTCCCGTCGGCCATGTGCGCTTCGCTCTGGATGCTGCTGACTTTCCTGTTCGCGCGGCGGCGCTTCGGTCCCAACACGGCGCTGCTCGCGGCCGCCATCATGGCCACCTCGCTCGGGGTGTACATCATCGGACGTGCGGCCACTGCCGATGCGCTGCTCAACATGCTGATAGCTGCCTCCATGTTCTCAGCTTGGCTGTACCTGGAAACCGGCCGGCGCCCGTGGTCGTACGCGACTTTCGCCACCATTGGCCTCGGGTTTCTGGCCAAAGGTCCGGTCGCGATCCTGATTCCGCTCGCGGTCACCCTTGCGTTCTGCCTCCTACGCCGCGACCTCAGGACCTGGGTGCACGCGGTTTTCGATTGGCGCGGCATACTGCTATTCGGAGCCATTGCCTTGCCCTGGTACGTTTTCATTTTGCAGCGAGAGGGCTGGGCCTTCGTGCAGGGGTTCTTTCTGAAACACAATCTGAGCCGCTTCGGCGGACCTCTGCAGGGGCACGCCGGCAGCCTCGTGTATTACTTTCCCGTAGTCGTGATCGGGACGCTGCCGTTTACCGCATTTTTCATCCGGGGGCTGCAACGCGTGCGCGCCGCGTGGCGTGACGACCTGCAGTGTTATCTGTGGCTGTGGTTCGGCTTCGTGTTCGTGTTCTTTTCGCTGTCCGGCACCAAGCTGCCGCATTACCTGCTCTACGGCATGACCGGCATATTCATCCTGATGGCGATCTATGGCCCCGAGGTGCGGCAGCGCTTCTGGCCCTTGCTGCCGCCTCTGCTCTTCTGCCTGTTCCTGCTCGCGCTGCCTCTGATCGTCGACCAGGTGCTTCCCCTGGTGAACGACGCCTACTACCGCGAAGCGCTGGCGGGTGCCGATCAATACTTCAGGCCCGGCTACTTCGCGTACGCTGCTGCTGCGGCGCTGCTCACCGTCTATTTCATGCTCGAGCGCCGCTTCGACCTCCCGCGCAAGCTGGTAGTGAGCGGGATCACTGCCGTCGTAGGGCTGTCTTCGTTCGTGGTGCCCGTAGGCGCAGGCGTGTTGCAGGAGCCGATTAAGGAAGCCGCGCTGCTCGCGCGCGAGAAGGGTTATGAAGTGATCATGTGGGGGCTCAACGCGCCCAGCTTCAGCGTCTATTACGGGCGGCCGACCCCGAGCCGCGACCCGCTTCCGGGGGATATCGTCATCACCAAGGCCAAGCGCCTAGCCGAGCTTCCGGGCTATGGCTCGGATGTGCTCTATGCCAAGAACGGCATCGTGCTCATTCGAGTGACCAGATGAGCGCCACCGCTGCGATCTGGTCCTGGCGCAGCCCTCGCGTATGGTTGGTACCCGTGCTGGCGCTGCTGGGCGGCGTAGCCCTGGCCGCAACCGGCTCGAACGAGCGCGTGTTCCTGTTGTTGAACCGGCTGGGGCCTCAGACCAGCGATGCGTTGTGGGCTAATCTCACGATCCTGGGTGATGGGACCGTTGCTCTCGCACTTTGTTTGCTTCTGGCTCGGCGCCGCCCCGACTTGTTGTGGGCGGTGGTGCCGGCGGCGCTGCTGGCCAGCGCGTGGTCGCGCGCGTGGAAGCACTTGGATGTTCTGCGCCCAGCCGCTGTGTTCGGAGCCGACGCCATCCATATCATCGGTCCCGCCTATCAGTACCACTCCTTTCCATCCGGGCACGCGACTACGGCATTCTCCCTCGCGGCTCTGTGCGTGCTCGGCTTCAAGCTGCGAGCGTGGAGTGCGCTCCCCGTGGGCGTGGCCATCTTGGTGGCCGTCTCGCGCTGCGTCTTGGGTGTACATTGGCCGCTCGACCTGCTCGGCGGCGCCGTCGGGGGCTGGCTCGCAGCTGCGGTCGGAATGAGGACAGCCGCGAACGTGCCATTCGGCTTGCGGCCGACCGCGCAGTTGATCATTGCCCTGGCGCTGGCTGGCTGTGCCGTAGCGTTGTTGATAGGCTTTCCGACCGACTATCCGCAGGCGCTCTGGTTTGAGCGCGCAATCGGCGTGGTTTCCCTGCTTGCCTTCGCCGCAACCTTCGTGCCCCGAGGCGGCCGCACGGCACCGGGATGATAGAATCCGCCCACCTCTGTCGCAGCCCGTTCCCGGCGCCGCCGATGACTTCCGAGCACACGCAGGTTTCCGTCGTCATCCCCATCTACAACGAGGAAGCAAATCTGCCCGAACTCGTGGAGCGCGTCGGCAATGCGCTGTCGCGCACCGGGCGCGGCTTCGAGCTGATTTGCGTGGACGACGGCTCCAAGGACGACTCGGCAGCGATCCTGGCCGAACTTGCCACTGCGCGCGACTGGTTGAAGCCCCTCTATCTGATCCGCAACTACGGCCAGTCGGCGGCGCTGCAGGCCGGCTTCGATGAGGCCAGGGGCGAGATCATCGTGACTCTGGACGGTGACCTGCAGAACGACCCCGCTGACATTCCTCACCTGCTGGAGCTGATGGACGAGCGGCAGGACGTGGACGTGATCTCCGGCTGGCGCAGGAACCGGCAGGACAAGGCCGTCTCGCGCAGGCTCCCGTCGATGATCGCCAACGGCGTCATCTCGAAGGTCACAGGAGTCCGTCTGCACGACTATGGCTGCGCGCTGAAACTGTACCGCGCGCAGGTGATCAGCGACATCAAGCTGTACGGCGAGCTGCATCGCTTCATTCCAGCGCTGGCCGCGGAGGTGGGCGCCAACATCATCGAGGTGCCGGTGAACCATCATCCGCGCACTCGCGGCACCTCCAAGTACGGGATCGACCGCACCTTCCGCGTGATTCTCGACCTGCTGTGGATCAAGTTCTTCATGCGGTTTCTGCATCGGCCGATGCAGGCTTTCGGCGGTGTGGGACTGGGATTGCTTGGCCTCGGCTCGCTGATTCTGGCCTACCTCAGCTTCGACAAGCTGGTCCTCGGCCACGACATCGGCGGACGTCCGCTGCTGCTGCTGGGCGTGTTGCTGGCCCTGATCGGCGTGCAGCTGGTCGCCACCGGCGTGCTCGGAGAGCTGCTCACCCGCGTCTATCACGAGCCGCAGGGGCGTCCCCAGTACGTGCTGCGTTCCGCTCCCCGCGCGCGTCGGAGGCTCGTCTCTGAGCGCGCCGACGACACTTGCGGCTGAGCCCGACACAGCGTCGATGGAGCCGCCGGCGCAGGCTGCGAAACCGCGCGGTGCAGCACGACTCCTGCTGCGCGTTGCGGCCGGTGTTGCGCTCTTGGCACTAGTCGTCTGGTACGCCGATCCGGGCGCGCTATGGTCCAAGCTGAGCCGGGCCGATCCCCGGCTCATGACGCTGGCTGTGCTCCTATCCATCGCGGCCAACTTTCTGTCCGCGCTGCGCTGGGCCGTCATTGCGCGCGGCCTAGGTTTGAACGCGCCCAGCGCGAAGCTGGTTGCCATGTACGCGCGCGGAGTCACGACCAATATGCTGCTGCCCGGGGCTACCCTGTCCGGTGACCTGCTGCGCAGCGTACAGCTCTCGCGCCTCGATAACCCGTTCGTGGCCTCCGCGCTGTCGGTGTTTCTGGACCGCTTCAGCGGGCTGTGGGTGCTGTGCTTGTTGTCGCTGCTGGCTGCGGCCGGCGTTGCGCTGCAGGGCGCAGCGGGACACGGCGCGCACATCGCGCCGGATCAGATGAGCCTGTACCTGTTGGTCTTGGCTGGCGTTGCGGCCGCCCCCTTCATCCCTCTGCCCTACGAGAGCCTCGAACGCTCGAACGTTGCGTGGATCGCGGCGTTGGCCTCGCGCTGGGAGCGGTTACGCAGCCGTCTGCGTCAAGCGCGACCCGCGCTGCTCGCCTCGGTGTGGCAGTCCCTCGGGGTGCAGTTCCTGTCCGCATGCACGCTATGGTTCTGCGGGCTGGCGTTGGGGGTGCCCGTGTCCTACCCGGTGATGCTGGCGGCGGCGGCGCCTATCTTCATCATGGCGGCTTTGCCGATCGGCGTGGCGGGTTTCGGAACACGCGAGCTGGCCGCTGTCGTCGTGCTGGGCCTGGCCGGTGTGCCGAGCGATCTGGCTGCGGCCACGTCGCTGCTGTATGGGCTCGCGGCGGTGCTGCAGGGGATTCTCGCTGCGCCGCTGTTCCTCGTCAGATCGTGACACGGGAGCTTTCCAACGCGACCGGCCGGAGGCAGCCCAGCGGGCCGAGGACGCCTACTTCGGATCGAGGCTGTTCTGAAACTCCACCACTGGCTCGGATTCCAGCAGGTGGGTCAGCTCCGAGCTCGTATCATCAAACCGGGCGATCCAGTCCTCAGCTCGGCAGAGATGGCAACGAGCGCCTCGAGTACCCGGGCTTGCTCGTCTTGGATGTCTTCCAAAGAACTCGGCACGGCGCGCAGGTCCGAAAGCGTGCTGGATATCCTCGTGATCCTGTCCAGAAGGATGAGCTGCTGCCGCTTGACCTGCCATAGATGGAGCTTAGCTCGGAGACCTGGGGCAGCGCGGTCGAGGCTGGAGCCGGGGCGTCGGTAGCTGAGCTTGATGGTGTCGATGGCGGGGAGGGAGGTGCCGAGCTTACGCAGGCCCTTCAGATCTTCGCCCAGGCGGTCCAGCCGTCGGCGGAAGCGACGAAAGCCAGGTGACAGCGACAACGCTGAGTATTGCGGCGCCGCCCAACCAAACGACAGGGTCCGTCCCGGATGCGAGCAGGTCCATACGCGGTGCGGTCTAGTGGAGCTCTCCAAGGATAGCCCGGAGAACGCACAATGAGTATGTCCGGTTAGGCGGCCCGCAGGCCTTCGCTGACCTGCTTACGCCACTGTCGTGGCAAGCGCCTCAGTGCGATGCGTCGGACCAGCGTCGACGTGGCTGGCCATCACCGTCAGCCTCAGGCACGAACGCCCACTCTGCCCAGCCGACCGCGCAGCCGGCGTCCGTCTCTGCACATCGGCCCTCATAGTCGGTGAGCTCTCGAATCAGTGCTTCCAGACGCTCCGCCTCGACGAAGAAGAAGGTTCGAGCGCGTTGTGTGACGAGCTTGCGCACGGTTTCGTAGTCTCGCTCCGTGAAGATCGGTCGAGCCATACGTGCATAAGACCTGAACTCTCTGGTACCCATCGTGATGCGCCTCCTTCTTCAATCACCGACGCACGACACTACGCCAGAAACAGCGCCAGCCATGCGCAGCGCCTAGTATCCGGCCTGGCTTCGCAATGTCCAGAATGGTCAAAGGACTGTATTCGGTCCCCGCAACATATGGCGCGTTCGCCGCTGCACCAAAACGCCTGCGTGAGAAAGAAGTAAGCCGAGAGCAGCGTTAGGAGTCGTGCACAACACCGCAACTGACTCGAAGATGACACGCTTCGCTATGGTGGTGACCTTCAAGCGCGCGCGGTCTGCGCGCGTTGCTGCGAACCTTGTGTGGCCCAATCGAAACCCGGGGCCAATTCATGACAGGCAGGACCCGAGTGCGCGGCAAGCGGGAACGGTTCCTGCTAACTGTTGGAAGCAAAGCCATCTGCGACCCGGCCACATTGTTTCAGCTCTGTGAGGTGAGGGAAATCCACGGGTGCGATTGCTCACCAGGGCCAGCGAGCGCGATCTGAACATGGAGAAAACAACGTGATTGTTGACTTTACGAGTGCCGAGACGACCACGGTCGTAAACTGGATCGAGTCGGACGAGCAACGCCGCCACTACTGGCTGGCATTGGCCGCCAGCGCACTGGTCAGGAACGAACGCACGGCTGCGATCCCGAAAATCTCGGCCGCTCTGTATGACGCCGTGGCCGAGACCCTTCCCGCCGTAGAAGGCCTGGCCGCGGATCTGATTCCGCGACTGCTGTTGCGGGTGAACTTCTACGAGATTGCGGCGGCACTGCTGACCGAGGCTTCATCCGAGTCCCAGAAGGTGGCCGCGTAAGCTACCTGTTCCGCCCTGACGCGCCCGCTTGCGGGGATGCGACTGTAGAGCCCCGTCAGCCACCTCGCGACCTCTAGCCGCCTGCCTCTTCGAATTGCCGAGCCGCGCCTCCTCCGCCGCTTGTGTGGATACTTATAACTTTAGTGGAGTTCTGCACAGCGCGATCTTCGAGGAAGCTACTGAGCAAGGCCGCGAGGTGTCTGACGGCTTGCTGGTGGAGCACCCAGTCAGGCTCGGATAAGAAGTGCTATGATGTTTGGTGAAGACTTTGTTCGGCTCGTCGTTCGCATTGCGGAACTGCGGCGAGATTGGCAGATGCTCCTCGCGGATGACGAGCTGAGTCTCAGGTTTCGCGCTCTTCTACAGGACGAGGAGTCGGAGCTGGTCTTCCGCGAGTTCAGGATTCCGCCACGAATGCCCGGGTAGGGCTTGTCTGATTCATCGCCGCCGCCGATATGCGAATTGCTATCCTTGAAGACGACCCGTCGCAGACCGAATTGCTCAGTCATTGGTTCAAGTGCGCAGGCCATCATCCCCATCCCTTCGATCAGGGGGCGCGCCTGCTTCGGGCTCTCGAGCACGAGAGCTTCGATGTCCTTCTTCTGGACTGGAACGTACCGGAGATGAGCGGCCTCGATGTGCTGAGGCATCTGCGGCAACGCCTGCAGTCTGCCGTCCCAGTGATGTTCAGCACAGCACGCGCCCGCGAGGAGGACGTGGTCCGGGCCTTACGTGAAGGTGCCGACGGCTATGTGACCAAGCCCGTGCGGAGACAGGAGCTCTTAGCCCGTCTCGAATCGCTGGCGCTGCGCCGCCGCGATCCGCAACCGCGGACCGGGGTCATCGAACTGGACGTGTTTCGAGTGGACCTCGAGACGCGAACGATCCTGCGCAGCAGCATGCCGCTACAGCTCACCGCGAAGGACTTCGACCTGGCGGCGCTGTTCCTGCGCAATGTGGGTCGGCTGCTGTCGCGTGGTCACCTCCGCGAGACCGTTTGGGCTTCGAATCACCCGGTCAGCTCGCGTACGTTGGATACCCACGTCAGCCGAGTCCGGAGCAAGCTGCGTCTGGTACCAGAGCATGGCTGGCGTCTGGTTGCCGTGTATGGCTACGGCTACCGCCTCGATCGACTAGACCGCTCGGGCACGTCTAAACGTGGCGAGCACGCGGACACGAGTTCGACACCCGTTCCGTAGAGACTCGGCGCTCGCTCCGCGAGCCCATCGAACTGCGCTGCGCCGGCGCAGCGCCTCAGACCCTGAAGCAGCGATAGGGCGGGCTTTCTCAAGACACCCTCCACTTGCGCAACGGCTCCAGATCACTTGCCCAGATACGAGCGGACGTTTAGTTGATCGGCGATCATGGAGAAGAAGGGGACGGCAAGCACCACAATCAGCACCAGCAAGAGGATGGCCGGCGCTGATGCAACCACCCACTTGATGGTGATCTTGACGATGGACCAGAAGGGGACGTCTACGTCTGCGACCGAGATACGGAACGGTAAGACCGTCCGCACCTTCCCCTTGGCGTCGAGGTAGGTCCCCTTTTCCCAGCCGCAGTGCGGACAAAGCCTCGCGCCGTCCGAGAGCGGGCCTTCGCAATCCGGACATTTGATCAAAGCCATGGGTAGAGCCCGATTACAGCGATTCGGCCGTGCGCGGCAGGGTAAGGCCAGATTCCAACGGGTGTCAATTCACCCGATCGGCTGGTGCGGCGCATGCACGCGTCGCGCCCTGGTGCGACGCCCTTAAGCTTGAATTGCCCATGTCGTTAACCCTTACAGGTGAGTAGGCGCTAGCCAACGCGCTTTCGCATGGCGGCCCGCAGGGCGGCAACGCCTATCTATCCGATTGCCCGGGGGCGCTGAGCCCCCGGCTCTGCCTCACGCTTCTCTTCGTAGGGGAGGAATTCTATGCAGCCGACCTATTACGAGAGATTGCTCGCCGCCTCGCAGTTGAAGCTCGCGAGCATCTTGGACGGCGACATCGCCCGGCTCAAGGCTGCGGGTTCCCTGGTCCCGGTAGCCGAGGACTCGAGCTTGGCGGACTGCCGGGACCGCTACGTCAAAGACGCCATTGTCGAGTTCAAGCAAACCCTGGCTTCTAGCATGAGCGCCGAGCAGTTCGAGCGATTTCAGCAAACGCCGTCTTTCCATGAAGCGCTGGTTCAGCGAGCCACCCAACAGTACTGGACGTACGAAACGTTCCTCTATTTGCGAGCGCATGGAGAGCGCACGTTGCATGTCGGCCCGGAAGCGTCCAGCGAACTGCTGGCAACCCCATTGGAAATCCGTGGCGGCGACTTCACGCTCGAGGTGCCGGCCGCGATGGTGGTGTTCGATTCCGCGGACGTGGTGGACGCGTTCTATGCGGGAGAGCGCCGCACGAGTCCCGGCCGCCATCATCCGGATGCGGCGCTGTGCGTGCTCGCCTTGGAATTGCTCGCGAACACGGCATCGAGGGAACGCCGCCTCCGAGTGCTGAGCGTACATGGAGACGGTCAAAAGGACTATCGGGTGGAGGTCCGCCAGTTTTTCCTAGCGGACAAACTCCTCCTGGAGGACATCCTGGACGCCGAGGAACGCAACGCTTGGGACGGGGGCGAGGAGGTCGAGCAATTGATCGGTCTCCCCGCATGCAAGCTGGCATGGGCCAGCCGCAAGGCCGACTCCGGTTTCTATGCCGCCAAGACCCCGTACTATCGTGCCGTTCTGGGTGCGCTGCATTACGCGGGAACGATGCCGCAGCGGCTCTCCTGGCATCCTAATGCTCGCCCTTCGAACGGGGAGGCCTCGGCGCTGGGGTACAGCGAACTGCTTCCCGGCGGCGCCTGACCGGCTGTGCTTGTGTGATCGGCTATCGATCGTGATGTGCCGAACGCAGACTCACCATCAATCCCAGTCGGTCTATAGTTCGGCCCAAGCCGCGTCAGCACGCGGCTCGCGCAGTTGACTCCCCCTCCGTCAGCGTGTGCGATCAAGCAAGGCCTGGCGAACCGCACGGTGCCGCTGAAATCCCGAACCGATCCGTTAGAGCATTACCGGGAGACGTAGCCAGAGGCTCACGTTCGGTGCATCCGGTGTGACGCCGATACCTAGGCTTAGATTGAAAGTCGTTACCTTGGATAGTCGATAGGAATAACCGATTAACAGCGTCCCAAGAGTCTGATTCTGCGCGTTGACAATGTACTGACCATTTTGTTTGTCTTTGAAGAAGACATCCTGCTCGTATCCGACACTGAAGGAAGTGCGCTCGTTGAGCGAAAGGCCTAAACCGAAGTTGAATGTGAAGCCGTCGCCTGGATCATACGAGCCTATGGATCCGCCCCCTGCAGCTGTCACGTTGTTGCGTCCGATGTTCCAGATGTAGCTCAGCCCGCCGAAGAGCACCGCCGGATCCGTTGCATACAATGCCGTGATGCTAGGTTGGAGCGCATAGAAACCAGTGCCAGTGGGTAGTTCGCTCTGTACGAAGAAGGGTGTGTTGCCAAGCTGGGTAACGGGGACATCGAAGGGACCCTTGCCCGTCGCCGTCTTGAAGCGCAGCCCACCCACGAAGTACGGCGTGTCGGGACCGCCCTTATTGAGCTGGGCGCGGGCTGTGAACTCGATGTCACCTAGGCCACTTCCCGAGGCGGTGAAGGCTTCGTTGGCGGTGCTCTGCTCCAAGAGCGGGCGCCCGGTCGTCGTATCCTGACGATATACGTAGGGCACCTTCATTTCGACTTCGAACCGGGAGGTAAGCCCGTAGCGCGCCGTGAGCGAGCCGACTAAAAGCTCCCGGTTCAAATTCTGGATGTTGATCTGCCCGATGACGATAGCAGGGAGAATCGTGAAGCCCGCAAGCTCAACCCGGTTGTTGGAAGCGTAGGAGTACTGAAGTGCAGGTTCCAACACAATTCTTCCCTTCGGCGTGAGCACACCAGGATACTCTGTGATTTGAGCAATCTCCGGGGGACGATTGGAACTCTCGGGCGCCTGGCCGATTGGTTTTGATGGTGTCTGCGTACCAGCCTCGGGTGTGGCCTGCGCTACGACCGTGGAGCCAGCGCGTTTCCTTTTCGGGTCTTCGGGCTTGGGCGTGGGAGATTCGACCGCTGTGTCGGTGCCGGCAGCCGCCGTAGCTGCCGATTGCACTCCGGTCCCGCGCTGCGCCTCCAGGTCCTGAAGACGCAATTTTTGCTCTGCCAGCGCACGCTCCAGGGCCTCTCTATACTCCTGGAGCCTCTTCTCCTGCTCGGCGAGTCGCTTCTGCTGGTGCTCAAGGATCCGGTTTTGCTGCTCGAGCTTCTCGACCAAGTCCTCGAGGGTCGGTTGAGGTTTAGTCTGCTTCTCTGCTGGCTGCTCGCCAAGCGCGGCGCCGCTAAGGAGCAGAGGCACCGGCAATGCCGGCACGGGCGACTCGCCACCCAATGCTCTTTTTGTTCTTCATACGCAGCCTCTCTGCCTGTTCCCAACCGCCACGTGACGGTCTTCGACCTCGCGTTGTGGCCGTCGGCTACACTTCTTGACCTCGCACGCGTTTCGGGTCGCCCAATCGCCGTGAGGCGGACGCCAACCCACACCATTGCGACGATTCCGGTCCCGGCGAAGGCAACTACGGCCGGGAGTTGACCATTCCCTGTCTGACTGCGTTCTGAATGGACGATGCGGCCAGTGCCCGGCTGACTGCCATCGATACGTTCATCTGCGTCACTGCGCGAATCTGCTGGTCGTTCAGCGTGTTCTGGATCACCGTTCCCATCCCTGCGCGGATGTCAGCTGCGCTAGGCACTATGAAGTTGCCAGCACCGTTTTGCACAATCAGCGTACGGAGATTCGCAGCGCTGGGAACGTTGATCACCGGATTGCCGGGGGTTACCGCAGAACCGTTCACCAATACAGGCGCAGCAGCGGTTCTGGCAGGTGCGGTGTTCGAAGAGCTCGCGGTCGATTGCGCCCCGGCAGCGGTTTGCACCGGCGAAGCGGTGTTATTCGGCGCGGCGTTCAGTGTGCTATTGAGCCCAGTCGTTTGCGCGGGTGACGTCGGCGCCTGTGACGCGCTGACGACAGGAGCGGTTGTGGCGGCAGGTGCACTGTTCTGCGCAGTATTGGGGCCCGCCGCAGTGGACGGACTTGCCCCTGTCGCCGTGGAGGAAGATAGTGATGTCGCTGGCGCACCCTGCGGTGCTGCATTGAGCGCTTGTGTCTGTGAAGGGCTCGGCGTGGGGGTACTAACCGTCTGCCCAGCTCCGGGCCCCACGAGTTGCGTCAGCGCAACCAGCCTGTTGTTGATGTATACGGCCTGGGTGATTCCGAACGTGATTTCGATCGGACCCATCGCGCTCATGAACGACATACCGCCACGCAAGCGGTCGAGTTCTGCGGGACTCAGCCGGCGGCAATCCTTCTGCACGCGGCACTTATCGAAGCCCGGAGACTGCAGACCCGCGGCACCCAGTGGCTGCGCGAATAGGAGCGCTAGCATCGCAGCGACAGTACGTCTACTGATCATACGATCCACGCTGCACTCCTCAGAATTCGTTAACGCCGCGCAAGAAGATCATGGTGCTGGAGAGGGCATCCCGGCTGATGGCGGCACCCAGCGGGGCGATGCCAGTGCTCCACTCGGCGTTCGCGTTAAAGGTGGCGAGATCGCGTTTGCTGGTGATGACAAACACGATGCCGTTGGTCCATAGGCGCTCGAACTCGGAGCGCCGGATGATGCGCGCCCCCATCGACGGATCCCCGACCAGAACCCTGCCTTCGACTATCCCTTTGACCACCACGAAATGGTGGTAGCCGTTGTCGCTGATCAGGACGATCGCAGGGACGCCGACCGAGGCAAGCTTGTCAAGCGATGTCTCGAAGCCGTCCGCCTCGTAGCCGTGGGCTTCGAGATAGCGTTTGATATCGAGCAGCGAGAAGCCCTCGCGCTGAATCTTCGCCTGGTCCCCTCGCTCGTACATGTATAGAAAGACCTGTGTCTCTGTCACCGTGTCGCCATAGTGGTAGGCCAACAGCGTTGCGAGTGCCGCAGAACCGCAGCTGAAGTCGTATTGCTGCTTGATCGTCCTACGAAACTTCGCCTCTTTGAGGCTCAACACCCGAACCGTGTAGGCTCCACTGTTCATGGTGGGCAAGCCGTTCAAGTTCACCTCCCCCGCACCCGTTAGCACCGGCGCAAGGGAGCACAGGCCGACCGAAAGAACGAGTGCGCTCTTCATCTGATCGCGCCTACTTCATCTCGAGATTCAGGATCAACGAGTTCTGAATGAGGACGTTGTTGCCGGAATTCTGGATCGCGACCGGCAGGCCAGTGGAGTGCGAGAACGCGTCCTGGGTGATGTAGTTGCTGCCGCTGATGGTGTTGATGGCTTTGTTGTCGTGCAACTTCGCATCAAGTTCGTTCTGGTTGATAGTGACCGCCTGCCCACCGCGTTGGGCAGCTAGCGCTTTCGGCGTCATGGCTGCTCCGAGAGCAGTTACGTCGCTTGTACCCGCCTTCTTCTGGGCGGATACCTGCTGGCTGTCCACCTTCTGGGCAAATACCTGCTGGCTGCCCACCGCGAGGACAATGGCCCCTGCGACAATTACGCACGCCTGCCACATGTTCGGCCCTCCTCCGCAATCTTCTTTGAACAGAAAGCGCGTCGTCCCCCGGGGGCCGGACCAGCGCCCCCGGGGACCGCTTCAGCCGAACTTACGGACGGTTAGCACCGTTTATATTGGCCTGAACGTTGACGCTGCTCTGGATCAGGCTGGCGTGACCGCTGTTCTGGATCGCCAGGGTGATCCCCGCTGCGCCCGTCAAACCGCTGATGGTGTTAGAGGCGTTGTACGTTCCGGCGTCGGTCGTGGAATTACCGCCGCTGCCGCCTACCGCTCCTGCCCCGCCGGTGCCCCGCCGCCGGTGCCCCCGCCGCCGGTGCCACCCCGCCGCCGGCTCCGCCTGTCCCACCAGCAGCCGCCGCTGGTTCTGCACGCCGCCATTACCTGCGGTGGCGTTGCCGTTGTGGCGCTGCCATTGGTGGCACTGCCGTTGGTCACTGCGGCGCCATTGCCGCCGTTCGCATTGGCCGTACCACCGGTCCCACCAGTTGCATTCGCCGTGCTGCTCGGCGAGGCGGTCGCTGTCGCTGCACCTCCGGTGTTGGTTCCGCCCGCACCGCCTGCGCCACCGGCAGCGTTATTGGTCCCACCGTCTCCGCCTTGCCGCCTGCGGGATGTACCACCGGCACCGCCGCTACCGCCGGTGCCCCCGTTACCGCCGGTTCCGGCAGTACTGTTGCCACCGTTGGCGTACCAGCCGCCACCGTTTCCACCCCCACCGGTACCGCAGTTGGTCCGTGCCACCGTTCGCAGCTCCACCGTTGCCGGCTGTTGACCGCCGGAGCACCGCCTACCTGCACCAGTCGACTTGGACTTGCCGGCATCACCACCCTCCCGCCTCTGCCACCAGCAGCGCTTTTCCCGTGCCGCCATCACCGCCCGCGGCGCTCTTGGAAGTCGCGTTGCCGCCGTCGTCGCCGTTGGCGCCCTTGGCGCTGCCACCTTTGGCTCCGGCCACGGACAGAGCAGCCGAAAGCGACTTGGCATCGCCGCCGTTCGCATTTGCTTTGCCACCCTTTCCGCCGTTGCCGCCTTTGGCGCTGCCGTTCGTGGCGCTGCCATTACTGTTATCGCCATTGCTAGCCGAGCCACCGCCGCCGGCGTCTCCGTTGAGCGCAGCGGCCGCTTCGCCGGTACCACCGATACCACCGTTACACCGCTGCCGCCATTGCCGGTGCCGCCGTTGCCTACACCGCCCTTACCGCCCTTGCCGCCGTTGCCGCCGTTGCCGCCGTTGGCGATATTGCCGACGCCAATCACCGTAACGTGGCTAACCGTACCCTCAAGCTTGCTCAGCGCCACGGCCTTGGTGTTGAACGAATCCTTGTAGTGGATGCTCTTGTCGTTCAGCAGGTCACTGATAGCACCGTTGCTGCTGACGGCAGTGCTTCCCTTCTCCGCTTCCGCCTTGGAGTTGATCGAGTTATTGGTGTTGTTGGAGTCTGGTCTTGGTTAATTCTTGGTGTGGTGGAGCTGTCCTTGCTGATGCTGATGGTCTTGGTGTTGCGGAATTCTTGTAGTTGGTGGAGCTGTCCGTCTTGGTGATATTGTATTCGTAGAGTCTTGGAGCTGTCGGTTGCTGATTGTCTTAGAGTTATTGGAGCTGTCCGTAGTACTGGCGTTTGAGCCCTCGTTCGCCTGCGCACCGCTGTTCTTCTTCTGGGTCGAGGTCTGCCGTCGCGTTCTGGGTGATCGCGCCACCGGCTCCCGCCGGGGCTACCGGGTTCGGTGGCAGTGGTCCCGCCGGCGCCACCGTCCGCGGTGCCGGTGTTGTTATTAGTGGGATTCGCGAGCACCGGGCCAGATAATCCAAATGCCAGCGCGATCGCTGTTGCCATTAAGGTCTTATTCATCGAAATCCCTCCTCAAATGGGTTTTTGGGAATACGGCGTTCTGCCGAATCCTCGGAAAGGCCTCACTGCATACGCCGTGCCATTGATCACAACCGATTGATCGACTTATAAATTCGCCGAGAACTCTGCATGCGCTGATGGGCTCGGACGAGCTCATGTTGTTACGCGTTTGATACGAGTCGATTCGACGATCTTCGTTTCCGGAAGAGCGCGAGTCGCGCATTCGCACTCCTATACCCATAGGAGCCGAGTCTCAGGGATGCGCCGCCGTGTCAGGCAGAAGAAAATATGAGCTGCACCATCTCGGTTACAGCGCAGACTCTATCGAGCGCCAAAATCTCTCTGCTACGGTTGCTGAGTCCACTCTCATTTGCTTATTACATCAAGTAGCTGTGCAACAGGCATACGATCAATATCTCGCTGTTAAGAAGTCCGTCGTTATGCGCCGACAGTACGGTCGGCAGAACAGGCAGAGTTGTCGTCATCTCGAGACAGTCGAGCCGCGGACCTCTACAACATCAGCACGTTCACGGCTGTCACGTCGTTGCAGGGACTTCTTGAGCTCTAGGTGAACGTCATGGCCCCGGAACCCGGAACCTAGCGCTGATCTGGAGCGGAGCTACACAGCGGTCGCGGCATGAGGCCGCGGTGCTCTGTATGCGAAACCAGCACGGTTTCGCGAGTTGAAATTTCCGCGTCTAATGACATGCGCGTACCCCATGTGTCTCTGAGGACGCCGCGGCTTCGATCACGGGCCTGCTCGGACAAAGGCGCTATGCCGAATCGTATGGTGGCCGTGATTCGGTCGCACCATCACAGGTGGATTGGCGAATGTCGCGAGCCGTACGGCAAGCTGACTCGCAGCGTGGGTCGAGAGGAGCGGGATTGTAAAACATAGTGTTATGTATATCTCCGCAGTGCGAAGACGTTTAAGATTGCCCGCGATCAGATCGGACCTATCAGTTCCGATCGGAGTCGCGATGACGCCTCGACTCTTGCTCTATCTTCCTGCCACCGAGCCAGGGGCTCCGCCTCCTGAGCTCGACGCCTCCGCTTGGTCCGTGCATGTCGCGAAGGACCTATCGGAAGCTCAGGAAGACGTGGGCTCCCGCCGCTATTCCGTGGGGCTCGCAGCGATTGATTCAACCGACGGATCGACGCTTGCGCAGGTACAAGATCTTGTCTCGGGTGGCAGCCACATGCAGTGGATCGCTCTGCTACCGAAGCAGATCCCGCTCCGCTCCGACCTAGCACAATTCATCTCGCGCAATTTCTACGACTACCATACGACTCCGCCGGATCGAGAGCGCTTGCTTGTAAGCCTCGGACATGCATACGGGATGGCCCAGATGCGCGATGCTGCTCTCGCGAGCAAGACGGTGGAAGCGTCTGGCGAATTCGAGATGGTCGGCACGAGCCCGCAGATGCAGGATGTGTTCCGCGCCATCCGAAAGCTGGCGAGCGTCGACGCGCCGGTTTTGATCATAGGCGAGAGCGGAACCGGCAAGGAGCTCGCCGCCTTGGCCATCCACGAGCGCTCGGATCGGGCGCGAGGGCCATTCGTCGCTGTGAACTGCGGCGCCCTGCCGCGTAACCTGATCCAGTCCGAGTTGTTCGGACACGAGAAGGGAGCGTTCACGGACGCCCACATACGCCAGATCGGGCGCATCGAAGCAGCGTCCGGAGGAACAATCTTTCTAGATGAAATCGGAGACCTGCCGCTGGACTTGCAAGTGAACCTGCTGCGGTTCCTGCAGGAACAGACCATTGAGCGAGTTGGCAGCACGCGCCCGATCCACGTTGACGTTCGCGTGATCGCAGCCACCCACGCGGATATCGAGAAGCAGATTGAAGCAGGCCAGTTCCGCGAGGACCTGTTCTACCGCCTCAACGTGTTGCGCCTGGAAATACCGCCACTGCGGGAACGAGAAGACGACGTGGGGATCTTGGCGCGGTTCTTCTTCGATAAGTTTGCGAGCGCGGAGCGCAGCACCGCCAAAGGGTTCTCGCGTCAAGCGCTAGACACCCTGGACGCCCACTCTTGGCCTGGCAATGTGCGTGAGTTGATCAACCGGGTTCGTCGCGCCACGGTAATGTGCGAGCACCGTCTTATCGTGCCAACCGATCTCGGCCTGGAACGGCGCGAGTCGTCACGGCGGCGCGTCATGACGCTGGAGCAATGGCGAGCACACGCGGAACGCGAAGCGATCTCCAATGCCTTGCGGCGGAATAGAAAAAATGTAACACAGGCCGCCCATGAGCTTGGCGTATCGCGCATGACGCTTTACCGATTGATGGAACGGCTTCACCTAGCAAAGCCAGAAGCACCAGCTGAGCCACAGACGAGAACCGAGACAAAGACGCGGAGCAGGCCGGGCCGCCAGAAACCGGGATGAGTTTCCGGAGGTGTACCAGTGTTGCTACAATAGTTTGCCGCGCCTCGAGTCAGCATTGATGAATCAGGCCTAGACGGAGGCACGCAGGCGCGACCTGTAACTCCGATGTGACGCTCAATAGCGTCGAATGCCTTGCTTACTGTGATGTTATCGACTGATTTGCCTCAATTTCGCACCCCTCGGCACGAGGGTTGCGTATTGCGGTGGATCAACGCGAGTGGCAAGGACGGGAACGGGGTTGAAAGCTCTAGCAAGCATCGCGCACCGCTGGTTGGCGGCGCTGGCTGTGGTTCTGATGGTGGCTCTTGCTGTTCAGATCAGTGCGGAGGAATCGGTGAACCCTGATGGTGTCATCTTCAGGGAGTCGACACCTGTCAACGATGAGGGATTGGCCAAAGTCCACGGTACGGGGCTGATCGACCTGAACCCTCCTCCACCCAGCGACGTCGCGGTTATCCTCTGGGACGAGCAGCCGAAGATCAAGCGCGCGCCGACTACTCCGACCGACGGCAGCGGCTCCCAAACCGTGCAAACTTCCATCCGCGTCCGCTAACGCGGCGCTCGGACTTCCAGCCATGTGCGCGAAAGCGTTAGATCCCGCGTAGGTCCGGCGAGGTCAAACCAATATCTCAGACGCATCACCCCCGGAAGGCTCGCTACTTCCCCGCCAATCGTCCGGCAGCTCATCGCGGCTTGTTGCGACCACGCTGACCTCTTTCGGCGCAACGAGGCTCAGGGCATTCCGCCGAGCACATGCTAACGGTCTCACGCACGGCATAGCAGCGATCGTGACAGCCCATGCATGAGGTCAGCGTTCATCTTCAGCGCGACTCAACTATCGGAGAGACCGACCGCCGCCTGTTCGGCGCCTTCGTCGAGCATCTAGGCCGCTGCGTCTACGGCGGCATCTTCGAGCCGGGTCACTCCAGCTGCCGACAGCCGCGGATTCCGACACGACGTGCTCGCGCTCGTGCGCGAGCTTGCGCCTACCATCGTGCGCTATCCGGGCGGCAACTTCGTGTCGGGCTACAACTGGGAGGACGGCGTCGGTCCCGTTGAGAATCGCCCGCGCCGGCTCGACCTGGCCTGGCTGTCGACCGAGACGAATCGATTTGGCACGCAACGAGTTCATCGACTGGTGTCGGCGTTGCCGGGATCGAGCCGATGCTGGCCGTGAATCTCGGCACGCGCGGAGCCGATGCCGCCCGCAACCTCGTCGAGTACTGCAACCATCCTGGAGGCACCGCGCTATCGGACCTGCGCCGCCAGCACGGGTGGGAGCAGCCGCACGGCGTGAAGTTCTGGTGCCTCGGCAACGAGATGGACGGACCCTGGCAGATGGAATCGAAGACCGCCCAGGAGTATGGCCGCATCGCCACCGAGGCGGCGAAGATGATGAAGTGGGTCGATCCGACAATCGAGCTCGCCGCCTGCGGGTCGTCCGGGCGGAACATGCCGACGTTCGGCACGATGGGAAGATACGGTGCTCGAGCACACTTTCGATCACGTCGAGTACATCTCTGCTGCATACCTACATCAACAACTACGCAGGGGATACAGCCGCCTTCCTCGCCAGCCCCGATCTGATGGACCGCTTCATCGAGGAGGTTGTGGCGATCGCTGACGCGGTCGCCGCACGCCGTCGGTCCGGCAAACGCATCTGGCTGAGCTTCGACGAATGGAATGTCTGGTATCGCACGCGGCGCACGCAGGAGGCGCGCACGTCAAGCCCGGCTGGCCGGTGGCACCGCCGATACTGGAAGAGGTCTACAACGTCGAGGACGCTCTGGTCTTCGGCGGGATGTGCATCTCGCTGCTGAATCACGCCGACCGCGTAAAAGCAGCCTGCCTTGCGCAGCTCGTCAACGTCATAGCGCCGATCATGACCGAAACCGGCGGCCCTGCTTGGCGCCAGACTATCTTCTGGCCGTTCGCACACTTCAGCAACTTCGGGCGCGGCCGAGTGCTGCGGGTACACAGTCGACTCGCCGACTTACGCGGCCACTTACTACGATCCGCGCGGTACACAGGACCTGTACTTCCCGCTGCCGGAGGTGCCTACCTGAAGCTCGCCGCCGTGCACGACGAGCCGGCTGGGACACTGACGCTGTTCGCGCTCAATCGAAGCCTGACCCAGGAAATGCGTGTGCGGGTTACGCTGGAAGGCTTCTCCGGGGTCGCGATTGACTCAGCGTTTCAGCTGTGCGATTCCGACCTCAAAGCTGCCAATAGCAGAGTGCAACCGGACCGTGTGAAACCCACCGCGCTTACAGACGTGCACGTGGAGAGTGCCGATCTCTTCGCGACGCTCCCACCGGCGTCTTGGAACGTCGTGCGGCTGAAGGTCCTTCGATAAGCCAGGCCTGCGCGATACCACCGCTCTCCGTTACAACCGCGCCGCTTGCCAGCTCGAGATCCTCGTTCCACTCGGAGCGGGGTCCGCATCGGGCACGACTAGCCCGACTGCAGTCGTCGGTACGCGTTGAGATGCCGCAGCGCGGCTCGCGTGTGCCCCGATGCTTCGTACAGCAGCGCGATGTTGTAGTGACAATCCGCCAGATCGTCTTGCAGCGCAAGCGCCTCTCGGTAGACCTGGAGCGCCGCCGGCTGTCGGCCCATTTCATCCAGCAGCACGCCCAGGTTGTAGCGCAGCAATGCATCTGACTGGCACTGCGCTATGCCCGTTCGGTACACCGCTTCGGCCTCGCTCAAGCGGCCTTGCTCGTGAAGCAGTCGCCCGAGGTTGACGTACGCGTCGGCAAATAAGGGGTCGGCATCGATCGCGTGCTCGTAGGCGGCAACGGCACTAGCGTTGCCTTCATCTTCCATTTCGCAGGCGCGAGCGAACCATTCCTCGGCCGAGCCGCCGGCCGGTCTCGGTGTAGGCAGCACGCAGAGCTTTCCGTCCTCCGCACTGACCGAGAAATCCAGCACGTACTGCCCGCTACTGGCCTCCCACTGCCTGGCACCGTCCTGCACGACGATTCGATCGCCCGCCGCCCTGATCCGCAATCCGCCGAATGGGATGTCTTCCGGCAGCTGTGCTCGCAGCCGCTTCAATGTGTGGGAGACTCGGCGAGCCGGGACCTTGGCCTCGATCAATTCCTGCGCGGTGCGCATCACGACGAGATCGCTGAAGGTGAATCGATAGGCCCGCCGCGGACCGATCTTGGGCGTGACGTACCTCGACTCGACGAGGCCGAGAATCATGCTGCGCGACAAACCGAGCGTGCGCTGCACGTCGCGGATGGAATACTCGCTCACCGGCGCTGTCGGGATCCGGCTCCTGACTCTACTTCCTGCCGGCCTTGACCTTCTGCGCCGGCTTCGCCTCCGCGGCGCGCTTCGGCGGTTTGCGCTCTGCGAGCCTTGTGTGCCGGCGCCGGCTTGCCGCCCTTCTCCAGGCTGGCGCGCAACGCATCCATCAGGTCGATGATCTGGGCACTGCCCTTGCCTTCTTCCGGAGAAACGGCGATCTGCTCGCCTTCGATCTTCTTCTGTATCGCCGCTTCGATTCGCTTCTTCTCCTCGTCCTGGTAGGCGCTCGGATCGAACTTGTCAGAAGTGATCTGCTCGATCAGCTGCTTGGCCAGCTTCAGCTCCGGCGCGCGCACTTCACCCTTGTCGATGCCCAGCTCGTTCATGCCGCGCACTTCATCGGCATAGAGGAGCTGCTGCAGCACGATGCCGTCGGCGACGGGGCGCAACTCGCACGATGTACTGCTTGCCGCGGGAGGCCCATTTCCCCAGTCCGAAACGCTGCGCTTCCTGCATCGCCTGCCGGAGCAGGGCATAGGGCTTGGCGCCTCCCTTGCCGGGCGCGAGGTAATAGGCTTTGTCGTAGTAGATGGGATCGATCGCTTCGGCGGCGACGAACTCGGTGATCTCGATCATCTGGGTCGAGGGCTCTTCCAGCGCCTTGAGCTCCTCCTTGGTGAAGGTGACGTAGCGGTCCTCGGTGAACTCGTAACCTTTGACCATGTCGGCACGATCCACGACTACGCCTTCCTTGATGCAGACGTACTGCTGCTTGAGCCGCGAGCCGCAAGTCTTGTGCAGAAGATTGAAGGAGATCCCGCGCGCTGCTCTGGGTGGCCGGATAGATGTCCACCGGTATGGAGACCATGCCAAAGGAGATCGTTGCCGATGCGATGGAGCGTGCCATGTTGATCCTTTCTGGGGTTGATCCTTTCTTGGGTGATCCTTGCCGCTTACTGATACGGATAAAGCTACCCGAACGCGCGGTGCAGGTCCGTCTTGAGCTCGATGACATCCTGCCACACGTCGCCCTGCCGCTCCAGGCGCTCGAACACGTTCCACATCCTGAAGTCCATCGGATGCGCGTTGGCCAGCTCGTCCCAGGTGAGCGGCATCGACACCGGGGCACCGGGGAGCGCACGCGGCGAATAGGCGCGAGTTCAACGTCTTGCCTCGAACGTTCATGTTGCTGTCGATGAAGATTTTGCCGGTGCGCTTCTGGATGCTCCACTCCATGGTAATCACATCGGGGTGTTCCTGCATCAGGTAACGCCCTATAGTCTCGCAGATTTGGCGCGCCGCAGCAAAGTTGAGGTTGCGCACGATCGGCACGAAGATGTGCAAGCCGGTCTTGCCCGATGTCTTCACTACAGGGTTTTGCAGCCCCAGCCGCTCGAGCAGCTCTTTCAACCAGAACGCGACCTCCTTGCCTTTCTCGAACGCCTTCGTGTTCAGCTCCGGCTCGGCGCCGGGAGCCTCCTTCCCGGAATAGATATACGGATCGATATCGAACACGACGTAGTCCGGGAAATTCAAGATCGAACCGTCGATGTTCTCGGCACTGTCGGCGAAATCTGTACTGGAAGATTGCGCGTCCGGATACAGGCTGCCGCGCGAATGCCAGACGTGGTACTCGAGGGTTCCCATCTGCCCCAGCCAGAGCAACGTCGGCAGGTTGTTGCCGAGCAGATACTCTCCGTTCTCCTGCTTGCTCCCGGAGTAGACGGTGATCGTCTCCACGAACTCGGGCAGCTTGTGCTCCCAGTGCTTCTGAAAGAACTGGTGCTTGGTGATCCCGTCGGGGAAGCGAATCATCGTCAGCGGGCGATCCGCCAGATGCGGAAGCATGTAGGGTGAGACGCGCGTCAGATAGATGAGCAGGTCGCGTTTGCTGATCGCGGGTTGCTTGAGCTTCGGCTGCTTCGGCCACAGCACCTTGTTCAGATGGGTGAGGCGCAAGCGCTCCGATCCCATCTCGAGCGTCATGTCGTCCTGGCTGCCCCGGAGCTGCTCGAGAATCTGATGGGCCTGATCGCCGGTCGGCCGCGCAGTCGCGCGCGGCTTTTCGCCAGCGACATGCACGATCTGCGCCACAGCCGCCTCATCCTGCGGAATGTCATCCCTGAGCCGCAGGAATACGGGGGCCCGCAGCGATCCGTCCGGGGTCCATTCCGCGAACTTGACCTCCGCCACGAGCTCCGGCTTCAGCCACACGACCGGAACGTCGACATCGGGCGCCTCGGCAAACGGGTGACGCTTGGTTTCCAGACCCTTCAGCCGATCCGCCAGAGCGCCCAGCGAATCGTCGTCGAAGCCGCTGCCGACTCGTCCCGCGAACACCAGGTTTCCCGACCGATCGCGATAACCCAGGAGCAACGCTCCGAATGTTTTCGCGCGCTGCCCTTTGCCGACCGTGTATCCGCAAACCAGGAACTCCCCGCTTTGAGTGGCCTTGATCTTGAGCCAGGCAGGCGAGCGCACGCCGGCTTCGTAACGGCTGTCGCGTCTCTTCGCGATGATTCCTTCGAATCCTGCTTCCAGGGCCGCCGCGTAGAATTTCTCGCCGTCCGCTTCAGTGGCGGGAACGACCTGAAGGTGCTGAGACGGCAGAACACATTGGGCCAGATAGCGTTTGCGGGATTGATAGTCCGCGTCGCGCAGGTTCATGCCACCGAGGTGCGGAACGTCGAAGGCATAGAGGACGCACGGCGCACTCTTCTGCGCCGCGGTGATCTCGTGCTCGCTCTTCAACTGAGCCCGGTTCTGCAGCGCATTGAAGGACGGTCTGCCGGTCTGGTCGTGCGCCACGATCTCTCCATCCAGGATCACGTCATCGAGCACCTGATCCTGCAGGGCCGCGACAATCTCCGGAAACTGCGCGCTTTGGTCCAATCCGCGACGCGATAGCAGGCGCACTTTGCCGTCGCGCCGGAAAGCGAGGCAGCGGTAGCCGTCGAACTTGGGCTCGTAGAGGAATGCCGGATCGCTGAAGGCGGCGTCTGCCAAGGTGGCCAGCATCGGCGCGAGCTTTGCGGGTGTTGTCTCGGCTGGGCCGTTGGGAATCAGCCGCTCGGCGTTCACGCGCTCGAGCCGCTTCGGGGTTTTGAGATCGCTAACGGTATAGCCCGATAGGACCGAGTTGGCACTGTCGCGAATATCCAGATCGCTGCGGGCGAACCGGTCCTTGTGTTTGATCAGCAGCCAGTGCTTGTCCTTCATGCGCACCAGCGTCCAAGAGCCCTTGAGCTTCGCCCCGAGAAGAAAAATGCTGATCTTGCCCTTCTCGTACTCCGCCCGCAGGCGCTGCTGCGCTTCATCGCGATCCCCGAAGGCGTACTGCTTGCCCTCATCGGGGGAATACAGGCCGCAGTCCCACACGATCACCTCGCCGGCGCCGTATTGCTTGGGCGGGATGACGCCCTCGAAGGATGCGTAGTCGAATGGATGGTCTTCGACCGGAACGGCGAGGCGCTTGACCTTGGGGTCGAGCGACGGTCCGTCCGGCACGGCCCAGGACTTGAGCACACCATCGAGCTCGAGACGAAAATCATAGTGCAGGCGTCGAGCGGAGTGCTGCTGTACGACGAAGAGCAGCGGACCGCGCCGCTTCAACGCTGGCTGCGGCGGGGGCTCCGGTGTAGCTTCGAACGCGCGCTTATTCGCGTAGTCTCGTAGCGTGCGGACTTCGCTCTGCGCGCTTGGGTCCGGCTGCCGAGCAGGGCGCTTAGCGCTCCGGTCAGTCGTTTTCATGATGGAGGCCGGTGCGGCTCCGATTCTCCTCATGCTTTGGCTTGGGACCCGCTGGCCGCTCCCGTTCCCTCGGCCCAAAGCTGATTGAAGCGTTGCGCGAACTTCGCTCCGAGCCCCGCGTCTTCGTGCTTGAAGTAGACGTAGGCGCGACTCCAAGGCTGCGCTGCGATCTGCCCTACCCAGGCTCGCAGCTCCCGGTCGTCGTATTGCTCCCTGCGCAGACGCAGATAGCCGGAGTCCGAGGTCGATACCAAAGGCGTCTCTCCCTCGTCGGTATCGGCCATGCACAGCATTGCCCCGCGGGCACGCAGCGTCTCGTAGACGGAATCATCTTGCCACGACGCGTGGCGAAACTCGAAAGCGGCGCGGAGCGTAGCTGGGAGCAGGGCAAGGAAATCCTCGAGCTTGGGGAGATCCTTCTGCAAAAAGGGCGGCAATTGGAACAGGACGGGGCCCAGCTTCGGCCCCAGCACGGATGTGCGCCGCAGAAACTCGGCTACGTCCGGCTCGGCGTCCCGTAGTCGCTTGTCGTGACTGATCCGGCGGGGCGCTTTGACCGAAAAGGCGAAATCATCGGGAACCTGCTCCGCCCAGCGAGATAGCACCGTCTCGTCCGGCATGCGGTAGAACGTGTTATTGATCTCCACTGTGCGGAAGTGCCCCGCGTAGAAGCGCAGCATTTCGTCCGCGGGCAGCTTTGCCGGATAGAAGGGTCCCTTCCACTCCTTATAGGAATAACCGCTGGTTCCCGCCAAGACCTGCATCAAATTCGCCTCGGAAACTTGATGGCGCCGCGCTAGTCGACGATCGCAGCGTAGACGAGCTGCTTGAACAGCTTCCGGTAGTACGCGCGGATCGGGCTTGGCGCCTGAGTCATGTAGACCCCGACGATCTGTTCCTTCGGATCCACCCAGAAATAGGTTCCGGCGTAACCCGCCCACATGAACTCACCCGCGGAGCCGGGCACGCCGGCCACGCCTGGCCCTTGCCGGACCGCGAATCCGAGACCGAACGTATAGCCCGGCGTGCCGAGTAACATTTCACCCGGGGTGATGGGCGCCTCGATGCGCGTGCCTAGCGAATCGGAGGTCATCAGCGCGACTGTGGTTCGGCTCAACACGCGCGTGCCGTCGAGCTGGCCACCGTTCAACAGCATCTGTGCGAAGCGCAGGTAGTCGCCCGGCGTCGACACAGCGCCAGCCCCGCCCGAATCGTTGTTCGGTACCGCCGAGACGTCGATGAGCTTGTTGGGCTTGCCGCTGGGCGCATCCACCGGCAGCGGCTCTGCAACGCGCCCCAGCTTGTCGCCCGGGACCCAGAAGCCCGAATCGCTCATCGCGAGCGGCTTGAACAGCCGCTCGTCGAGGAACTCGGCGAGCCGCTTGCCCGAGGCCGCCTCGACGACGCGGCCCAGCATGTCGCTCGCGAGGCTGTACTCGAAAACCGTGCCCGGCTGGTGCGCGAGCGGCGCCTTGGAGATGCGCTCGACCTCGTCGGAGGGCGACAGATCTCTCGCGTCGTAGTCGATACCGGTCTTGTAGACGCCGGCCTTCGTGTACGCCTCTTTCACCGGCGCATTCTGGGTGATCTCGCCGTACGCGAGGCCCGATGTATGCCGTAGCAGGTCGTGCACTGTCATCTCGCGCTCTGCCGGGACGAGGGTGTAGGTCATCTTTGCGAACACGGCATCGGCTTTGGGCACGCTGACCTGCAGGCCCTTCATGGCCGGCAGGAACTTCGACACCGGATCGGTGAGCTCGATCTTGCCGTCCTCGACCAGCATCATGGCGGCCACGGAAACCAGCGGCTTGGTCATCGAGTAAATGCGAAAGATCGTGTCCTTCGACATCGCCTTGCCGGTTTGCTTGTTCTGGAAGCCGAGCGCAGTCGAGTACACCAGGTGACCCTTGCGGGCGACGAGGACGACTACCCCGGCCATGTTTCCCTTGTCGATCTCCTGCTTGAATACCTCGCCGATGCGGCTGAGCCGCTGCCCCGACATGCCGACCAGTTCGGGCGCGGCGATCGGCAGGCCCTGCGCCAATAGCATGGCGCTCGAGCAAAGCGCGAGGACGGCGATAGCAATGGTGGCGATACGCTTCAATCTCATGGTGTGATGCCCCAGGCTGTTGTAGATAAAATGTGCCCTTCAGGCGTACTGCCTGTCAAGGAAGCCGTTATTAGCGTTGTGACCCGCGACCAGTACCAGCGGGTGGAAAATAGTCATTCGCCATGTATCAACGAGATGCATGCGCGAAACAGCGTTGATCCACTGGTTTCCCTGCTCGTGCGACGCCGCTGCGGCACGATCTCTCCGCGGTCGAAATGCGACCGATCCAACACCTCCACCGTCTCGGGCAGCTATGTGACGAACATCACCAATGCTGCTGGGGTCATCACTGTCGTGTACGGTCCCCCCAAGGCGCACACCAACATCCAGGGTGCAACGTTGTCTCTCGTCGGCGGTGTCAACCTGAACGGTGATATTGCCTGGCAGTGCGGCACGAACACCGTCCTGCCGGCCGGCTTCACGTTTGCGGGCGCTCCTGCTACCACTGTCCAACAGAAATACCTGCCGTCGAGCTGCCGTTAAGCTGCCGCCAAGTTCTAGTCAACTTGTTTCATTCGATCCAGCGGGGGCACATGAGCGGCCCCCGCTGTTGTTTTGTGGTGCGCACCTTTGCGTTATGACACAGGCGTACGATGCTCTAAACTCCTCACTGGAGATGTCGATAACAGGGGTGTAGCCTTTCTGGGGTTGGGCGAGTGCGGGCGGCATTGTCCACTAAACAGTGCCGCCCGCTGTCTTTTTTCTAGCACCTCGGCGACTTGCCCGGCTGCGACGCAGCTCGCCCCAGGTTTTGATTGCGCTCGCATCGACGCCGATGAGTCCGTTGAAGCGCAGATTAGTCCGACTACTCCACGCCAAAATACTTCACATACTCCCGCGTCCAGTCACGCGCCAGGAAAATCGCCCGCCCTTCCTCGAGCGTAATGTCGCCGCGGCATACTTGCCGGCACACGCTCGACTCCAGCTGATCCTTTACGCTAGTCGACCAGCGGCCCGCGATCGGCTCAGGCCACAGGTTGCGCGGATCGCTCGGGTGGCCGCCGACGCATAGCGGCACGAGATGATCTTCGTGGTAATCATGCGCCGTGCCGGGGAGATCCAGCTCGTGCATTTGGTGTGCTTTGAGTCTATTGGTGTAGGACGATGGCGGGCGAATTCTCTTTGTGTAGCCAGGAACGCAGACAGTCTGCGCGATGTTGTCTTGCGTGATCTCAGGATCGATCGCGCCAGGCGTGCGCTCGTGGTCGGGAATGTATCCCTGTTGCGCCCAACCGCAAGGAAGGCAGAGCGCGACGAGGGCGAGCAGTACCAGAGTCCGTATCGTACTTCCAGTGAACCGTCGCATCCCCTCTTCCCGCACCGATGCCAAGTAGCCGACATATGCAAGGGTCAGGCCGGCGACTGATAATCAGAAAGTCGGCGCGAGAAGCGCACCGGTGGAGGGGAGCCCTGAGGGCGTCATGTGACCTGCGATCGTCTGCCTGGGCCCTGCCTGCGGTGCTGGAAAAGATTACTGTTCAACAGGTTGTAACAGTTACTTTCGTGTCAAGGAGTCAGAGCGTGCAACCCGTAGGCATCGGCATCATCGGCTGCGGAACCATCAGCGAGGCTTACTTGAAAGCCGCGCCGACGTTCCCTATCGTCGATGTCCGTGGTGTCGCGGACTTGCGTCCTGAGGCCGCCCAAGCGCGCGCTGATGCGTTCGGACTCAGGGCGATGACGGTGGAGAATCTTCTCGCCGACCCCTCGATCGAGATCGTCGTGAATCTGACGCCCCCTTTGGCCCACGTCGAAGTGGGGCTGCGCGCCATTGACGCCGGCAAGCATGTCCACTCCGAAAAGCCTCTCGGAGTCCGGACCCGGGAGGCGTGGTCGCTGCTGGAGCGTGCGAGCGCGCGCGGGGTGCGCGTAGGATGCGCGCCGGACACTTTCCTGGGTGGCGCTCACCAGACTTGTCGCAAGCTGGTGGACGAGGGTGCGATCGGCCGTCCCGTCGCCGGGACCGCTTTCTTCCTGTGCCCCGGTCACGAGAGCTGGCACCCGAATCCGGCGTTCTACTATGCGCCGGGAGGCGGCCCGATGCTGGACATGGGTCCGTACTACATTACGGAGCTGGTGAACCTGCTCGGGCCCGTCGAGCAGGTTTCGGGCATGACCGCGCGCCCGCGCGACCAACGTACCATCATCAGCCAGCCGCTCGCCGGGCGGACGATCGAGGTGGAGGTCGCGACGCATGTCGCGGGCACGCTCCGATTCGTCTCCGGCGCTGTGGTCACGATCGCGATGAGCTTCGACGTGCCCCAGCATCGGCATGCGCCGATCGAGCTCTACGGGACCGAAGCGACGCTCCTGGTGCCGGACCCGAACCGCTTCGGTGGCGCCATCGAGATCGGGAGAAACAAGACCTGGTCCGAGCGGCCCATCGAACATCCGTACGCGGACGGGAACTATCGGATCATCGGCGTGGCCGACATGGCCCACGCGATCCGCTCGGGGCGTGCTCATCGCGCGTCCGGGGAGCTGGCCTATCACGTCCTCGAAGTGATGGAGGCGTTTCAAGTCTCGTCCGAGCGCGGCATGCACGTCGTTATCGAGAGTCGACCGCAGCGGCCAGCGATGCTGCCGACCGATCTCGCGCGAGGCGAGCTGGATTAAGGAGGAGACGGATGCGTGAAGCGCTGATCGTGTGGGGCGGCTGGAATGGCCATGAGCCAGAGCGGTGCGCCGGAATCGTGCGCGGGATGCTCGAGCAGGAGGGTTTCACGGCCCGCGTCGAGAATACCACCGAGGCCTTCGCCGACCCGGGAGTCGCGGCCATGAGCCTCGTGGTGCCGATCGTCACGGCGTCGAAGATCGAGAAGCACCAGCTCGAGAACCTGTCCAAGGCTGTGCGCGGCGGCGTCGGCCTGGCCGGCTTCCACGGCGGCATGTGCGACGCCTTCCGCGAAGCGACCGAGTATCAGTTCATGTGCGGGGGTCAGTGGGTCGCGCACCCGGGCAATATCATCGATTACCGCGTGAACATCCTGCGCCGCGACGATCCCGTCATGCAGGGCATCGACGACTTCGACTATCGCTCGGAGCAGTACTACATGCACGTGGATCCGTCCAACGAAGTGCTGGCGACGACTATCTTCTCGGGCGAGCACGCCGCCTGGATCGAAGGCGTGGTGATGCCGGTGGTCTGGAAGCGTCGACACGGCGAGGGACGCGTCTTCTACAGCTCGCTTGGACACGTTGCGTCCGAATTCGAGGTCCCGCAGATGCGCACCATCCTGAGGCGCGGGATGGTGTGGGATCAGAGCTTCCCAGATAGCGCCGAGCTCGCGGCGCTGTCGCAGTTGACCGGCTAAAGCGATGCTCGACGAATTGCTGGTCCGCTTCAGCCGCAACTACGCGCTCCTGCGGCGAGCGGTCGATTCAGCCGGTCGGGCGCTCGCGAGGCGATCCTACGATTCTTTCTTGGAGCCCGGCGAGGAGTTCTCTTTCTCCGAGTTCGTGGACGGCATCCAGGTCCAGTTCGGCGTCGAGATCTTCCGAGAGGACACGGGTGGCATCCTATGGGTCTACGTCAATGCGGATGCGGACCTGCCCACTCCGCTGCTGCTCAAACCGTCGTTCGTGTTTCGGAAGCTCCCCGATGGGACGGCATACATTGTGAGGTGAGGCCTGCCAATCTCGACGCTGCCGCGCGCAGGGACGATCCCGCTCAAACCGAAGCTAGAGCCGCGTCGATCCCGGGGAGGAGTCCGCCGAATGCAGCGCGTTGGATCTCACCACGCAGGCTGGTGAGTTGGGCGACGATCTCGGGTTCGCGTCCTCGACGCGCAAGCGCGACCAGTCCTCGAGCCCGCGCGGCGACGAGCTCGGCAAAGCGCATCGGCTCGCGCCGCACGAACTCCTCGAGCGCCTCTGCATACCGCAGCGCGTCCTCCCAGCTTCCTTCCTCGAGCGAGAGGTCGATCGCGTCGCGGTAGAACATCAGGCGTCCAGGCGCGAGGCAATCGGCCCCGAGCATCGCCTCACCCTCTTGCAACCAGCGCTGTCGCTCGTCGGGGTCCTGAGCGGCGCTCGCCTTTGCCGCGAAAAGAGATGGTCCGAGAAACGCGAGGCCGGTCTCCTTTGAAATCGTCAACGCCTCCTCGACCAGCTCGCGTGCCGCGACGAGATTCCCCTGCGCGCGCCGGCACGCCGCCGTTAGGATAAGGTTCGTCGCCAGATAGCGGCGAGCCGTTGCTTGGCGAGCGACGGCAGTGGCCTTTCCGAGCCAGGCTTCGGCCTCGGCGAAATCACCTCGGAGTACCAGCGCAAACGCGAGGGATTCGAGCGCCATCACCTCGATCTGCGCCAGTCCAATGCGATGCGCCAGCTCGGCTGCGCCGCGTATCTCTTCTAACCCGGCGTCTGCCTCGCCATTCCACGCCAGGCAATGCCCGACCATGCACCGATTGGGAATCTCTACGCGCATGAGCCCGGCCTGCCGGGACAGCTCGACGGAGCGTTGGAAATAGCCCAATCCGGTCGTCATGCGCCCTTCTGCGTAGCATTGATCGCCGAGGCCGCTCCACGCGACGGCCTCACACTCCAGGTCGCCGGCGCGTCGCGCGTAGTCGAGCGCGAGCTGGTGTTCCCTGCCGCAGGCTGCGACTTTACCTTGCACGAAGTAAAGGTTGCCGCGGGTGCTGTGGATGCGGGAACAGACGACCCACAGCTCGAGACGCTCGGCGATGGGCTGAACCCGATCCAGTCCTTCCATCGCTTGCGCAGTGTCGCCGGTGATGCGGTGACCCGCAGCGACGCCAAGCCAAGCGTGGCAGCGCTGCTCGTCGTCCGCGGCCGTTAGCAGCGCCTGCTCGAAGGCCTCGATCGAGTCGCGCGTACGCGCCACCTCACGCAACAGCTCTCCGCGCAGCATAGCGAGCGCATAGCGAAGCTCTCGCTGTTCTGCGATTTCCCAGCCGCGCTGCGCCAGACGAAGCGCAGTGTCGGATCGGAGGCGGTGTGCCTCCTCTTCGGCGGCCGCCAAGTACGCGGCCGCCGCACCCGGATCCTGTGCGCGATCCAGATGCTCGGCATGCAGCACCGGCTCGCGCTCGCCGTACCATCGCGCTGCTTTGAGGTGCAGCTCGCGCTTGCGGCTGTTCAGAAGCGACGAGTAGACGCCTTCCTGGATGAGGGCGTGGGCAAAGAGATAGTCGCCCCCTTCGGGACGGACGAGATCCATGGCCACCAACGCGTCGCATCTGTAGCCGCCATCTTCGAGCAGCGAACACAGTCCCTCGAGCGTGAAGCGCTTGCCGATCACCGAAGCGGCTTGTAGAGCGAGCTTGTCGCGCAGGGGAAGACGGTCCATCCTGGCCAGCACCAGGCTTTGGATGGTAGGCGGGATGCTTCCGGTCTCGCTCTCCGCGGCGTTCCGCAGCAGTTGTTCGAGGAACAGCGGATTGCCTTCGGCGCGCTCGATGCACTCCGTGGCGAAACGATTGGAAGACTCCACCACGCCTCCGGCCAGCATGCGTGCCTCCTCGGGGCGCAACGGTCCCACGTCTATGGTGAGGAGCGAGGTAGCGTGACTCGCAGCCCGCCAATGACGATCCAGCGGATCGCCCTCGAAACGCGTGGTCATCGCCAGGACGAGCGGACATGTGCGTGTGGCCATGGCCATCGCCGCGAGGCAGCTGAGCAGAAGCGGCGAGGCCCAGTGGACATCCTCGAGCACGATCAGCCGCGGCTGCGCGCGTGCAGCTCTCACCGCGAGGTCTGCCACGGCTTCTGCGGTTCTGCGCATGCGTGTCGGGTTGTCCATGGCGTCGAAGATAGCCTGCGTATCCGCGCGCTGCTCGAGGTCCAGCAAATCGGAGATGAGTGCCTCGTGCTCCGGCGCGACGAGCCCTGATTCAAGCTTCCGTTCGAGCGCTGAGCGCCGCACCGGCTCCGGCGCGCGGCCGGGCAGCCCGAGGATAGCGGCCACGACACTTGGCAGCGCTTCCTGGCCCTTTCCGACCCCGAAGTCCAGAACCCTCCCGACGCAGCATGCGAACCCTCGCGGCTGAGCGCGCCGGCGCAACTCCTCCACCAGCCTCGACTTGCCGATGCCAGGGTCCCCGCGTACGACCACGGCTATACCCGTCCCCGTCTCCTGGACGCTATCGAGCACGCCGGCGAGTTGACGCAGCTCGGCGTGCCGACCGACGAACGGCAAGCGATCGACCGCGCCGCGCCGCAGCGCGCGCACGCGGTAGACACGAACGCGCGCCTCGAATCCTTTGACCGCCTTCTCGCCTAGATCCTCCGCATCCACCATGCTCGCCACGCTGCGGTATGCGGACTCGGACAACAGGGTGTCGCCGGATTCGGCCAGCGCATCCAATCGGGCAGCCAGATTTACTGTATCGCCGGTGACCGCATATTTGGACGTCGCGCCGCCGGACATGACGGCCGCTACCACTTCGCCGCTAGCAACACCGATGTGCAGTTTCAGCGGCTCACTGGTCGCGTCATGGATCTGTGCTGCCGCAGCGTGCATCTCCAGAGCAGCGCGCACCGCCCGTTCAGTATCGTTGCCATAGGCCACGGGTGCGCCGAACACGGCGAGCACCCCGTCGCCGGCGTGATCGATTACGCTGCCGCCGAAGGCCTCGACCGTGGGATCCATCAGGGCATAGAAGCGATTCAGCAAGGCCTGCACATGCTCTGCATCCATGCTCGTGCACAGCTTGGTGTACCCGGATATGTCGGCGAACAGAACGGTTGCCTGGCGGCGTTCGCCTTCGGGCGTGGCGCGCTTACCCGGTGCCGAGTCCTGCACGGGCGCCTCGGGGCCTGACGTGCGCTCGTCGGTAGGGTGGGCACACTCAGGGCAGAACTTGGCCTTGTCGGGCAGCGGGTGACCGCAGTTGTGACAGCTTCGCGCGAGCGCAGCGCCACATTCCTGGCAAAACTTTGCAGCGGCAACGTTCTCCTGCTGACAGCGAGGACAATTCATCCGAGCGGGGGGTGTGAAGCAACGTTCCAGCCTAACGTGGGGTTGGCTGGAGGGTCAAGCTAGGGGAGTGTCGCTTGTCAGCTGCGCGGCCAGACTTGCGGGAACGCCGCGTTGATCATTCGATCGCCGTCTTGGAAGTCGAACGACCCTTCAGGGAAGTCCCCGTAGTAGCGGCCCTTCTTCTCTTTGGGGGTGTATTCGATCGAAGCGCTCCCGGGGTTTGCCAGGATGCGATCCACGGCGCGTCCCATGCGCTCCACCCATGCGAGCGACAACACGCCACGGATGACCGCGGCGCCACCCTCCTGGTATTCGGCGATTTCTCGAGCGGTGATCGCCCTCGGCAATGCACGCGAGTAAGCGGGAGACGAACTAGCGTCCATATCCGTGACTCGATGCTCCCGCGCCAGATCCACCGGCGAGAGGGCAGGAAACGCGTCGCGCTCTACTCCGCCACGCCCTTCGCCTTCAAGATCTGCCAGACTTTCTCGGGAGTGATCGGAATGTCGATGTGCGTGACCCCGAGGTGCGAGAGCGCGTCCACGACGGCATTCGCGATCGCGGGCGGCGCGCCCACCGTTGCGGATTCACCCACACCCTTGGCGCCGAGCGGGTGGTGAGGTGAGGGCGTGATCGTCTTGTCCGTTTCCCAGCTCGGGGTCTCCACTGCCGTCGGCACGTAGTAGTCGATGAAGCTGCCGCCCGTGATGTTGCCGCTCTCGTCGTAGCTGATCTCTTCGAACAGCGCGGGAGCCAGCCCCTGGGTGAGCCCGCCGTGGATCTGGCCGTCCACGATCATCGGGTTGATGATATTGCCGCAATCGTCCACCGCGATGAAGCGCCGCACCTTGACCTCACCCGTGCCGCGGTCGATGTCCACCACGCAGATGTAGCTGCCGAAGGGGAAGGTGAGGTTGGGCGGGTCGTAGTAGTGGACCGCCTCGAGCCCTGCCTCCATCCCCTGCGGGTGATTGGTATACGCAGCGAAGGCGAGCTCCTGGATGGTCTTGGATTTCTGCGGCGCGCCCTTGACGGAGAACTTCCCGGTCTCCCACTCCAGATCGTCCTCACGTACTTCGAGCAGGTGGGCGGCGAGCTTCTTCGCCTTGTCCCGAATCTTGCGCGCCGCCATGGCACCCGCAGCGCCCGCTGTGGGCGTGGAGCGGCTGGCATACGTGCCCAGCCCGTAGGGCGCGGTGTCGGTGTCGCCTTCCTCCACTTGGATGTCGGAAGCCGGGATGCCCAGTTCCTCCGCCACGATCTGCGCATACGTCGTCTCGTGGCCCTGGCCCTGACTCTTGGTGCCGAAGCGCGCGATCGCCTTGCCCGTCGGATGGACGCGGATCTCGGCCGAGTCGAACATCTTGAGGCCGAGGATATCGAAGTCCTTCGAGGGCCCCGCACCCACGATCTCGGTGAAGCTGCAGATGCCGATGCCCATCAGCTCGCCGCGCTCGCGCTTGGCGCGCTGCTCCTTGCGCAGCGCTTCGTAACCGATGATGTCCATCGCCTTCTTCAGCGCTGCATGGTAGTTGCCGCTGTCGTACACCCAGCCCAGCACCGACTTGTACGGAAACTGCTCCGGCTTGATGAAGTTCTTCATGCGCAGCTCGGCTGGGTCCATCTTCAGCTTTTGCGCGAGTGCGTCGGTCGCGCGCTCAATGGCGTGTACGGCCTCGGTGACGCGGAACGAGCAGCGATAGGCGACACCCCCGGGCGGCTTGTTGGTGTAGGCCGCATCCACTTCGCAGAACGCATGCTTGAGATCGTAGGAACCGGTGCAGATCGAGAACAGGCCGGCCGGGAACTTCGACGGGTTGGCTGAAGCGTTTGCGTAGCCGTGGTCGGCCACCGTCTTGATCCGCAGCGCGGTCATGGTGCCATCCTTCTTCGCGCCCAGATCCACCTTCATGTGATAGTCGCGCGCAAACGAATCGGCCTGCAGGTTCTCCATCCGGTCCTCGATCCACTTCACCGGCTTGCCGATGACCACCGAGGCGGCGACCGCGATGACGTAGCCGGGGTAGACGGGGACCTTGCCGCCGAACCCGCCGCCGATGTCCGGCGAGATGATGCGGATCCGCTCTTCGGACAGGCCAACGTGACCGGCGACGAGCGCGAAAACCGTACGTACTGCGTGCGGCGCTTGCGTGGTCATGTAGACCGTGAGCTTGCCCGTGGCCGGGTGGAAGTCGGCGATGCAGCCGCAGGTTTCCATCGACGCGACGTGGATACGCGGGAGGTAGATGTTCTCGCTCACCACGACTTCCGCCGCGGCGAGCGCCTTGTCCGTGTCCGCGCGGTCGCCGGCCTCCCAGTGGAAGGCGAGATTGTCCTTCTGGTCTTTCTTGTCGGTCCGCAGCACGGGAGCGCCGGGCGCCAGCGCCTTGAACGGGTCGACGATCGGCGGGAGCGCTTCGTATTCGACCTCCACCGCCTCCACGCCATCGGCGGCGATGTAGCGCTCGGTGGCGATCACCGCAGCCACCTCCTGCGCCTGGTACATCACCCGGTCGGTGGGCAGCACCATCTGCGTGTCGGAAGAGATGGTCGGCATCCAGTGCAGGTTGTACTTGGCGAGTGTCTCGCCGGTGATGACCGCCAGCACGCCGGGGATCTTGAGCGCGGCCTCGCTGTTGATCGACTTGATCTTCGCGTGCGCGTGCGGGCTGCGCACGATGTCCATGTACAGCATCCCCGGGAGCTGGATGTCGTCGACGTAGTTGCCCTGGCCGCGGATGAAGCGCGGGTCCTCCTTGCGCTTCATGGAGTGGCCCATGCCGCAGATCTTGGCGTCGGTCTTGGGAGTCATCGTATTTCTCCTAGTGCATCCCCCACCCCTCCCCCGCTCGCGGGGGAGGGAGAGGGAGGGGGCGAATGCCGGGGGCTGATCATCGTCCGCTAGCGCATCTTCTCCGCCGCGTACTGAACGGCCTTCACGATGTTGACGTAGCCGGTGCAGCGGCAAAGGTTGCCGGAAATCGCGGTCCGGATCTCCTGTTCGCTGGGATTTTTGTTCCGCTCCAGCAGCGCGGTGCTGGTCATCAGCATCCCGGGCGTGCAATAGCCGCACTGCAATCCGTGCTTCTCGGTGAACCCTTCCTGGATCGGGTGCAGCTTGCCACCTTGCTCGAGACCCTCGACCGTCCTGATCTGGCTCCCGTCGGCCTGCGCGGCGAGCACGGTGCACGACTTGACCGGCTGATCGTCCAGCAAGACGGTACAGGCGCCGCAATGCGACGTATCGCAACCGATGTGCGTGCCTGTCAGCCGCAGCGTCTCGCGGATCCAATGTACGAGGAGCAAGCGAGACTCGACCTCGGCTTGGTGCAGGGTCCCGTTTACGGTCACCTGAATGCGGTGCTTTGCCATGATCACTGCCCTCCCGCGCGCTCGACTGCTTTGCGTAGTGCGCGCGCCACCAGAACGCGCGCCACTTCGCGCTTGTACTCGACGGAGCCGCGCAGATCGGCGCTGGGCGAACCCTTCGCCGCTGCCATTCGCGCTGCTTCGGCGATCACGGTTGGCTCGGGCCTCTTGCCGACCAGGTAACGTTGCGCCTCGGTTGCCTCGAGCGGCGTCGGCCCGGCGTTGGTAAGCGCGATTCCGGCGCGCTCAATACCGCCGTTCTTGTCGAGCGTCACCTGCACCGCCGCGGCTGCGGCCGCGTAGTCCCCGACTTTGCGCTTGACTTTGAGGTAGGCGCCGCCGCTTCGCGCCGGAGGCGTCGGTATGCGGATCTCGGTGAGGATCTCGTCTGGCGCGAGGGCCGTGCTGAAGATGCCCAGGTAGAACTGACTGACCGGGATCGTGCGCTCGCCCTTGGGGCCGCGAGCTACGATGGTCGCGCCAAGCGCGAGCATGGTCGCCGGGTGATCGTTCGCGGGGTCGCCGTTCGCCACGTTGCCCGCCACGGTCGCTCGGTTGCGCACCAGCGGATCGGCGATCAACAGGACGGTGTCCAGAAGGATGGGGTAGCGGCTGCGGATGATTTCCGAGCGCTCCAGCGCTACCTGCCGCGTGGCGCCGCCGATCTTGAGCAGCCCGCCCTCCTCCTTGATGTAGTCGAGCCCGGGAATACGTCCGATATCGACGAGATGCGCGAACGAAGCAAGGCGCAGCTTGAGCAATGGCAGCAGGCTCATTCCACCCGAGAGGACTTTGGCTTGGTCGCCATGGCGCGCGAGCAACCCGACGGCCTCGTCGAGTGAACCCGGGCGGTGATAGTCAAAAGCCGCAGGAATCATCGGTCCCTCCCTTCGGCGCTGGAGCAGCGTCGCAAGAACCTAGACCGACATAGCAAGGAGACTTGTTGCACTGCGGAACCGGGCCTTATAGCGATCCGCCCGCTGCGCCGCACTACAACTAAACGACTGTCTCTCGCTTAGGACACCATACTATCACTTCATGTAGCGCAGCAACTGCTCCAGCGACTCGAGGTCGTGCGCGGAGCCGAAATGGTCCACGAACGGGAGCGCCGCGCTCATCCCGCCGGCGGTGGGCTGATAGCGCGCGTCGCCGAGTAGCGGATTCAGCCAGACGATGGTGCCGGCACGGGCGCGCAGCTCGCGCATCGCGCTTGTCAACAGTGCCGTGTCGCCGAGGTCCAACCCGTCACTCACCAAGACGACCGTCGTGCTCCGGTCCACCAGCCGGTTCAGGTAACGCGCAACAAACTCAGCGAGACACGAGCCGATCCGCGTCCCGCCCGACCAGTCCGGCACGCCGGCGGCCAGCTCCCTGAATGTCTGCGCGATCCTGGCAGGAGTGATCAGAGGGGTAATGCGCACGAGCGCGGTGTTGAACGCGAAAATCTCGGTGCGCTTCCATGCGCGGCGCAACGCGAACGCAAACGCCAAGAGAAAACGCGCATAGGGGTCCATGGAACCGCTGGTGTCGCACAAGACGACGAGTCGTGGCTTCTCGAGTGCCCGTCTGCGGCGCGCGAGGTCCAGGAACTCTCCTTCGCTCGCGAGCGCGTGTCGGAAGCTGCGGCGCAGGTCCACGCGCCCCCGTCCGTGCGTGGGGATCAATCGCCGGCTCTTGCGCGTGGCGAGCCTTGCGGCCAGGCGAGCCAGCAACCGTTCCATGCCCGCGACGTCGGTTTCCGAAAACTGCTCGAAGGGCTTGCGCCTGAGCAGCGCCTCCGAGGTGTAGCCTGGCGTCTCGTCACCGGAGCGCGGGCCCGGATCGTCGGCGGCCGACAGATGGACGCGTTGCCCGTTCCATCGCCACTGCAGCGGCCCGCGATGGTCTCGCGGCAGGCTCTGTCGAGGAGGCCGGGGAGGGCGCGCGACGTCGCCACCCCAGTATTCGTCGAACAGCCGATCGAACGTCGGCCAGGCCTCGCGCGGGACCTTCAGGGCGATGCGCAATCCCCGCTGGACCTCGTCGCGGTCTAGCAGGTCCACCAGCGTGAGCGCAGTGGCGGCGTCGACCTCGTCGCCGAGACCCACTCGGATCCCGTTCTCGCGCATCGCGGCCGCGAACCGGGCCAGCTGGGCGACGACGCCAGACGGCTCGGTCACCTGACCTCCCATTCGTAGGAAGACATGCAATGGGCGAGAGGGGTGACCCTTAGGATTCCCTCTCCCTCCGGGAGAGGGCCCGGAGGGTGGAAGGGGCCGGCGCAACTCGGAGCAGGTGCCCCACTTGTGGGATGCGACAGTGGACCTCCGGTGATGCATCGTTGACCTCGATGCTACCAACATCCCTCATCCCCACCCTTGTGACTCCGGCCGGGCGCAAGCGCCCTTAACATCGCGAGCGATGTTAGCCTCCGTCGCAACAAGCTCCTGCGCCGCGTGTTGTCCCAGAGGGAGAAGGGATTAACTATCCGACGCGTAGGCCAACAGCTCGGCGACCGCGGCTTCGTCGGTGGCCCGGATGTCGTGCTCGTCCTTCAGCAGGCAGCCCAGGGTGTTGCGAACCGCCTCCGCATCGAGCTGGTCCTGGTGCAGGCGCAGCAGCGCCTGGGTCCAGTCGATCGTCTCGGCTACGCCCGGCAGCTTGTGCAGTTCGCGCTGCCGCAGCCTCTGCACGAAGCGCGCGATCGTAGCGGCCAACTGTTCGCTCACAGCGGGCACTTTGCTGTGGATGATGCGCAGCTCCTTTTCCAGCGTCGGGTGCTCGACGAACACATACAGGCAGCGCCGCCGCAGCGCATCGCCGATCTCCCGCGTCCGGTTCGAGGTGAGCACGACGTAGGGGACATGCCGGGCGCGGATGGTCCCCAGCTCGGGTATGGTGACCTGGAAGTCCGACAGGACCTCGAGCAAGAACGCCTCGAACCCGTCGTCGGCGCGGTCGACCTCGTCGATCAGCAGCACCGGCGGTCCTTCGCTGCGGGTGATCGCCTTGAGCAACGGACGCTCCAGCAGGTATTCGCGTCCGAAAATGAGGTCCTCGAGCTGTTTCGATTCGCGTCCTTCGTGCTCCGCGATGCGCAGGCGCAGCAATTGGCGCTGGTAGTTCCACTCGTACAGCGCGGTGTTGGTATCCAGACCCTCGTAGCACTGCAGGCGGATGAGCTCCGTGTCCAGCACCTGTGCAAGAACCTTCGCGATCTCGGTCTTGCCCACGCCGGCCTCCCCCTCGACGAGCAGGGGCTTGCGCATCTGCGTGGCGAGATACACGGCGGTTGCGATGGCCGGTTCGGCAATGTAGCCGAAGCGCTCCATCGCCGCCTGCGTGGCCCGGATCTCCTCCTTCACGAGGCGCCCGCTATCGCGCCCGCGGGTCGATAGCGTGAGGGGTCGGTGACAAAGGTCGTGCGGCAACCCGCGCAGCAGAAGTAGTACCGGCGGCCCTCGACATCGGCGGTGTGCCGCGCCCCTGCTACGGCGACCGTCATGCCGCAAACCGGATCGATCGCCTCACGGGGTTGGTCGGGAACGCTCGCCGGCGACTGCGCCTTCTCCTCGCGTGCATGCGTGCCGGCACGCCGCCGTTGCTCGACCATCTGGGCCATGATGCTGAGCGCGATCTCCTCGGGAGTCCGCGCGCCGATATCCAACCCCGCCGGGGCCGCGACATGGTGCAGCGCCGCGGAGGGAACGCCGCGCCCGAGCAGGACCTCTCGCAGCTCGGCGAACCGGGTGCGGCTGGCGATTAGGCCCAGGTAGGCCGGCGCGACGCGAAGGGTCGCCTCGATGGCGTCCGCGTCGCGCTCGCTCATGGTTGCCACCAGCACATACGCCCCCGGTGGCACGGCTTCCGGCGTTATTTCCGTCAGCACGCGCTCCGCCTCCGGGAAAGCCGCCGCATCGGCGTCCGGGTCGACGATGTCAACACGGTAGCCCATCGCGTGGCCGATGCGAGCGAGCGCCCGCGCGGCGGGTGAGGTCCCGAACAACACGAGCCGAGGAACGGGGATGACCGGTTCGACGTAGAGATCCACGGTACCTCCGCTGACACAGGTTATCGGAAGAGCGACCACCCCCGCTCGCCGCTCGCCGGCAGGGTCCGGGGAGAGGCTGAGCAGCCGCGGCTCGCCGTCAGCGATCGCGCGCAGGGCTTCGCGCACCACAGTCGACTGGGTGCAGCCACCGCCCACCCAGCCGCGATAGTTCCCGTCCCCGGTCACCAGCGCGGCGTCGCCGACCCGCACCGAGCTGGGTGGCTCGCGCCGCACCACAGTAACCAGCGCGAACGCCTCCTCGCGCGCCGCCAAGGTCGAGGCGAGCGTCAGCAACTCGCGTCGCATGTTGACCTCTCGGCGGTGCTGGCGGGGCCGAATTCCCACACCCCGGGTAGAAAACTCCGGCAGCGAGAGCGTTCGACGCATGTCTCGGTCATGTGCTTCATTCTAACGCTTATCGCGCCGGGCGGGTCTGGTCTAACCGTCTGTTATGACATTGCTTTGCCAAGTGCTCCGCATGGTTGGGCGATTCTGGGCACAGCGGAGCATGCTGTTGGGATCGATGAGCGTCATCCCGACCCGGCTTACACGTCGCTTACCGAGCGGCGGCGCAGCTGTGGTGCGCCATCGCGCCGCACGCACCACTGTGGCTCGGGCGCTGCGACCTTCGTCGCGCTAAGCCGTTGACGCGATTCGCCGTCGTTCTCTGGCACATCAAATGCGAGGCAGCATGACGACGCTATGGTTCGCGCCGTTGCAACAGAGCGGATTGCAGCTATCCCCAACAGACCACTTGAAGAGGTGACCATGAAACGATACCTATTGACGCTCCTGACGCTGCTTGCGATGGGCCTGGGCACGCAGGCGCTGGCCGACGACGAGACTCAGACCGCAGCCAGCACGGAGACGACCGCGGCTGTGAGCGATAGCTCCGCAGCCGCCACCGATGCGCGACCGATTCGGACTGCGACCGAGCCTGCGGCTGCTACCGATCCGATGCCCGCGCCCGAGGACAGCGATTCCAAGTAGCGCGGCGCTGACGCTTCTCCTCGAAATACCCCCCTCTCGACCCCGCCGCGGCGGGGTCGTTCGTTTTCTGGGGGGTGTAAGATCTGGTCAATCTTGGTCGTCCTCACCACCGCGGTTGATTCGGATTGGGGGTCCCTATGATCCGCTTGACGGAAATGCTCGCCCGCTTTGCCAGCCGTCCTCCCTTCTCAGCGGCGCCCGACGCTGCGGCGCGGATCATTCGGAATGGCTTCATCGACACGGTCGCGACCATGATTGCGGGGCGCAAAGAGCCGGTAGTGCGGATCGTCCGGCAGCACGTCGAGGCGCGCCGATCGACCGCTCGGGAAGCGAGCGTGCTGCTGGCCGCGGAGCGCCTTCCCGCGCAGGACGCTGCGCTGATCAATGGCACCGCGGCGCACGCACTGGATTACGACGACGTGGCGCTCGCTGGGCACCCAAGCGCTGTCCTAGTGCCGGCGCTGCTGGCAGAAGGCGAGGCGATAGGGGCATCCGGGGCCGATCTGCTGCGCGCGTATCTGGTCGGGTATGAAGCGTGGGCCGACCTCGTCAACCGCGACGCGGATCCATACCACATCAAAGGATGGCACCCGACTGCAGTGTTCGGGACGGTCGCAGCGACCGCCGCTATCGCCAGCTTGCGCCAGCTGAGCGTGGAAACCTGCCGCCATGCCATAGCGCTTTCTGCCAGCATGGCTGCAGGCCTGGTGGCCAACTTCGGGACCATGACCAAACCCTTTCACGCCGGGCGCGCAGCGAGCTCGGCTGTCGAGGCGGTTCACCTCGCCATGCGTGGCATGACCGCCTCGCCCGACGCAATCGAGCACCACGCGGGTTTTCTGGCGGCCGTCTCCCCCAAGGGCAACTTGGACCTCGAGCGGTCGGCCGACGGCCTCGGCCAATCCCTGCGCATCCTGGAGTCCGGGCTGAGCGTCAAGAAGTACCCGATCTGCTACGCGACCCATCGCGTCATCGACGCCGTCATCGACCTGGCCCGCAACGGGAATCTCGGGCCCGACGACGTGAGCTCGGTGCATGCGAGCGTAGGTGTCGCACAAGCCTCGATGTTGCGGAACCACGCGCCGGCAACGGCACTCGAAGCGAAGTTCAGCCTGGAGTTTGCGGTGGCCTCGGCGCTCGTGGCCAGGGCGGTAGGGCTCGCGCAACTGAGCGACGAGTTTGTCAATTCTCAGCCGGTGCGCCGGGCGATGAGGAAAGTCGAGATTTCCACCGTTGAAACCACCTGCCCGATCGAGCCGGCGTTCGCCTTCAGCGACCGCGTCCGGATTCGGCTGGCGGACGGCCGGCTGCTCGACAGCGGCGAAATTCGCTTTGCCCGCGGCAACGCGAAGCTGCCGCTGGGCCAGGAAGAACTGAAAACCAAGTTCTTCGATTGTGTCGCAGGTGCCGAGCACATCGACGCTGCCGCTCTCTACGCGCGGTTGGCAGGCCTCGACGCCGTGCGGAACGTCCGCGAACTGGCCGGTGAACCCGCATTGACGTGAACCTCCCGGCGCCGCGCGACTTGTCTGCGCTGACCGCAGGCGCGCCGCGTGCCGACGCCGCCAACAGCGTCGCCGGAGAGCGTCGTCGATCTCGCAAGCGTTCGCTTCTCCTGGACCGGCGCAGCGCCGATGGTGATCGACATCAAGACCCTGCGCGTGGCGCGCGGAGAGCGCGTGTTCCTGCGCGGCCCGAGCGGGAGCGGCAAGTCCACGCTGCTCAGCCTGCTGGCGGGGGTGGTCACGGCCAGGGAAGGTAGCGTGCGGGTTCTCGGCCGCGAGATCGGTATTCTCGGCAGCGCCGAGCGGGACCGGTTCCGCGCCGACCACATCGGTTTCATCTTCCAGATGTTCAACCTTATTCCATACCTGTCCGTCGTGGAGAACGTGAGCTTGCCCTGCGGGTTTTCCGAGCGGCGCAGGACACAGGCAGCGCGCGCTGGACTGAGCGTCGAGGGCGAAGCCGTGCGTCTGCTCGAGCACCTGGACATGGCCGCCGCGGACGTCCTGCGCCGTCCGGTAACCGAGCTCAGCGTTGGACAACAGCAGCGGGTGGCCGCGGCCAGGGCTTTGATCGGTGCGCCCGAGCTGGTGATCGCCGACGAGCCCACTTCCTCGCTCGACGCCGACCGTCGCGCAGCTTTCATCGATCTGCTGTTCCGTGAATGCGCCCGGGAGCAGGCGACGCTGATCTTCGTCAGTCACGACGCAAGCCTGGCGCCGCTGTTCGATCGCAACATCGAGTTTGGCGAAATCAACCTGGGATGCGGGCCGGCGACCGACCCGCGTCACGCCGAGAGCAGGCTGACGCAGTGATCCTCACGCTCGCCATGAAGAGCCTGCGCAACCGCAAGTTCACCGCGGCGCTGACGGTGCTGTCCATCGCGCTCGCCGTCGTCCTGCTCCTGGGTGTCGAACGCATCCGCAGCGAGGCGCGGGAGAGCTTCGCAGCCACGATCTCGGGAACCGACCTGATCGTCGGCGCGCGCAGCAGCCCCGTGCATCTGCTCCTGTACTCGGTATTCCGCATCGGCAATGCGACCAACAACGTCGGCTGGGACAGCTACGAGGCGCTCGCGAACCGCCCCGAGGTCGCATGGACCATACCGTTCTCTCTGGGTGATTCCCACCGCGGCTTCCGAGTGCTCGGCACCACGCAGGACTACTTCGAGCACTTCCGCTTCGGGCGCGGCCGCAAGCTCGATCTGGCGCAGGGCAAGCGGTTCGAGGATGCACACGACGCGGTGCTGGGTGCCGAAGTCGTGCAGGCGTTGGGCTACAAACTAGGCCAGTCGATCGTCATCGCCCACGGCACGGGCGACGTCAGCTTTTCGCTGCACAAGGAGCATCCGTTCCGGGTTGTCGGCATTCTGGCGCGAACCGGTACGCCGGTCGACCGCACCGTGCACGTGACCCTGGAGGGGATGGACGCAGTCCACGCCGAGCACAACGAAGCGTCGACAGACCCGCTGGCCGCGGCCATGCACGCCAGCGAGGAGGCCGATCACCATGACGCTCCCGGCGCCGCTCATGAGGGCGACGAGGAGCACGAGCACGCGGCGGGATCGAAGCGCGCGATCACGGCGTTCCTCATCGGTCTGAAGTCGCGTGGCACGGCGCTGTCGGTGCAGCGGCTCGTGAACGAGTATGCGTCGGAGCCGCTGACGGCCATCCTGCCCGGCCCGACGCTGCAGGAGGTCTGGGACATCGTGGGCGCGGCGGAGAAGACGCTGCTGGCCGTGTCCGCCCTCGTGGTTGTCGTAGGCCTGGCGGGGATGCTTGTCGCCCTGCTCACGAGCCTGAGCGAGCGCCGCCGGGAGATGGCCATCCTGCGATCGGTGGGTGCCCGCCCGATACACGTATTCGGCTTGATCTTGGGGGAGGCAGCATTCCTCACGCTCTCGGGCATCGTCTTGGGGGTGGCGGCCCTGTATGTCGGATTGCTAGCTGGCCAGCCCTGGCTGGAGTCCCGTCTGGGACTACTGATCGGGGTGGGTTGGCCTTCGGAACACGAGTTTGCGCTGATGCTCCTGGTGGGCGCGGCGGGTGTGCTCATCGGGCTCATCCCCGCCTATCGCATCTATCGCTATTCCTTAGCCGACGGCATGACGATACGGATGTGACACAATAAGGCAGCTTCCATGATGCCCGAGAACCGTATCCGTAGCCTGTTGGTCCTGTGTTGCGTGCTGCAGGCATCGAGCGCATTCGCCGATGCCCCGCGTCAGCTGCTGTGGGAGGATCTGACCCCCAAGCTGCAGGCGTCGGAGAATCCTTTCGCCAAGCTTACCAAGGAGCAGCTTGTCAAGCTGAGCGAGATCGCCCAGGTACGAGACCGTAAGGCACGCGGGGACAACAGCCTGTCTACCGTCGAGGCAGGGATCGAACAGAGCAACTCACGCAAGCTCGAGGAAGAGGGCGTCGACGTGGACGCTCTGCTGGCAAAGCGCAAGGAGATGGCCGAGCAGCAGCGGGTGCGAGGCCATGCGGTGAACGCGGCGCTGGACGGCCAGGTCGTCCGAATACCCGGTTACCTGTTGCCGCTCGAGTTCTCCGGGAAACGGGTCAGCGAATTTCTTCTCGTGCCCTGGGTCGGGGCCTGCATCCATACCCCGCCGCCACCGCCGAACCAGATCGTGCACGTGAAGGCGGACAAGCCCTTCGACTTCGGCGGCTTGTTCGCACCGGTCTGGGTCACGGGCCGGATGTCGACGGCCGCCGCCAAGAAGTCCCTGTTCCTGATCGACGGGTCGGCCGACATCGATATCGGATACTCGCTGCAAGCGAGCCAGGTGGAACCCTACAAGGAATAGGGACCCCAGGAGCAGCGGGACAAGGACTTTAGCGTAACGGGAAGCTGACCGAGTGGCGCCAGCGCGGGCGCTACTTGAAGGCCGGGAGACCTGGAATGCTTCCGAGCTGCCCCACGACGTGCTCGTGCGGAGCCGGCTTGTTCATGACGGTACGCATCTGCAGGCTCGCGACCCCGTCCTCCTCCACTTCGACCCGCAGCGTCATCATGCCCCTGAACTTCAGCTCTGGTTGGTACCAGATCGTCATTCTGCTCGTGTCTCCGACCGTGCTTACCTTGGCCACGAAGACGGGCGTTTCGACCTGGCTCCACTGATTCTTGAGCGTTGCGAACGAAGCGGTGATCATCGGCTCGCCGTCGAGCTCGAGCGTGACGGACGTCTTGTCGGTGCTGCCGCCTTGTTTCACGACCTCAATGGCGCGGAACCAGCCGGCGCCGAGGACGCGAATTGCCGCCTCTTCGCCTGAAGGCGTGCTCCCAACTTCGCGCTCGATGGTCACGACCTCGCCTCTGACGTCGCCCTCCACGCAAGCCAGCGCCGCCGCCGATACTCCGGCCGCAGCAATGGCAGCGAGTCCTAGGTACAGCCGGCGTTCGCACGCTCACGTAAGGGCTCCTATCCAATGCTGTGTAGTATAGCAGCAGAACACGCCCGATCTCGCAATGTTGTCAGTGATCAGCGGCGTTTTGTGCTCTTAGGGAACCGGTCGCGCATGTGAGAATAGATCAGAGCTTCCCTAGAATGAGGCTTCAGATGACTACCCTTACCTGTGCACAGATTCTCGCGGGCCGGGCGCCGAAGGACACGCCCGTCACCGTCAAGGGCTGGGTGCGCACGCGGCGCGATTCGAAGGCCGGCATCTCCTTCGTCAACGTGTCCGACGGCTCCTGCTTCCATCCGGTCCAAGTGGTGGCGCCCAACACGCTTCCCAACTACACGGATGAGGTGCTGCGTCTGACCGCCGGATGCGCGGTGGAAGCCACCGGCACCATCGTGCCATCTCCCGCCAAGGGGCAGCCGTTCGAAATGCAGGCCAGCGCGGTCAAAGTGATCGGCTGGGTCGAGGACCCCGACTCCTATCCCATTCAACCGAAGCCGCACACGCTCGAGTTCCTGCGCGAGGTCGCCCATCTGCGGCCGCGCACGAACGTGATCGGCGCGGTGACGCGTGTGCGCCACACCATCGCCCAGTCGATCCATCGCTTCTTTCACGACGACGGCTTCGTCTGGGTGAACACACCCATCATCACGGCGTCGGACGCGGAGGGGGCGGGGGAACTGTTTCGCGTCTCCACGCTGGACTTGATGAATCTGCCCCGCACATCCGAGGGCAGGATCGACTTCGCGCAGGACTTCTTCGGGCGCGAGACCTTCCTCACCGTCTCCGGACAACTGAACGTCGAGACGTACTGCCTCGCGCTGTCGAAGGTCTATACGTTCGGCCCCACCTTCCGCGCCGAGAACTCCAACACCAGCCGGCATCTCGCCGAGTTCTGGATGATCGAACCGGAAATCGCGTTCGCGGACCTCGGCGATGACGCCACGCTGGCGGAGCGGCTTCTGAAGCACATCTTCAGGACGGTGCTCGAGCGAGCGCGCCGACGACATGGCCTTCTTCGAGGAGCGCATCGAGAAGGGGGTCATCGCCAAGCTGCAGGGCATCGTCGACTCGGAGTTCGTGCGCATGGACTACACCGAGGCCATCCGGATATTGCAAGGGGCCAAGGAGAAGTTCGAGTACCCGGTCGAGTGGGGCATGGACCTGCAGTCCGAGCACGAGCGCTATATCTCGGAGAAGCACGTCGGCAAGCCGGTGATCCTGATGAACTACCCGAAGCAGATCAAGGCGTTCTACATGCGGCTCAACGACGACGACAAGACGGTTGCGGCGATGGATGTGCTGGCTCCCGGGATCGGCGAGATCATCGGCGGCAGCCAGCGCGAGGAGCGGCTCGAGGTCCTCGACGCCCGCATGACCGAAGCCGGGCTCGACAAGGATCACTACGGCTGGTATCGCGACCTGCGCCGCTACGGCACGGTACCGCACGCGGGATTTGGCCTGGGCTTCGAGCGCACGGTGGCGTACGTGACGGGACTCACGAACGTGCGCGATGCGATTCCGTTCCCCAGAACCCCGGGGAGCGCGAGGTACTGAACCGTAGTCATCCGGCGCCGCCCCGGGGCTCAGTCGCTCGGCTCATGTGCCGACCCGGGCGGGCGACCGGGTACAGCCAGGCGGCCAGACCATACAGGCAGGCGGCGATCAGCAGCACGCGGGTGAAGCCGATGTGGATGGCCAACAGCGTGGCCAGCACCGCGCTCACCACCGAGGCGCACGCATTCAGACCCCACGCCCAGGGCACCAGGGCGCGTTCCAGCGCCGCAACGCTGCGTACGCCAAGAGGAAATGGCATCCCCATCGCAAAGCCCAGCGGGAAAATGAGCGCCACCGCGAGCGCGATGCGTGCGGCATCTGGGAGCGCGGCCACCAGAGGCGCAAGCCGCGGCAGCAGGGCCGCGTAGGCGAGCGTCGCGGCGACGATCGCGAGCACGGGCACAGCAACGGCCCGACGCCGCTGCACAGCCGCCTCCGACAGTCGCTCCGACCAGCGGCTGCCCAGCCCCGCGGACAGAAGGAACGCAAACAGCGCGACCGCCACCGCGTACAACGGGTGATGGAGCAGCAGCACGAACTTCTGGATGAACGCGATCTCCACGAACATGAACGCCACGCCGATCGCTGCGAAGTAGGCCGCAACCCTCGCCCGCATGCGGGCGCGCCGGTCGTTTGCCCAGCACGCGTAGCGGCAACAGGATCAGCACGAGGCCCAGCAGGAGCGCCTGCACCAGCGTGGCGGCGAGCAACGGGTAGCCCCATTCCAGCAGCGGAAGACCGCCCCGGGCCTTCAACCGCAGCAGCTCGGGCAGCGTGCGCCACTCGAAGAAGCGGAAGAAGTAGGGGCGGTCGTCAACGGCAGGCGCGATGTAGAACTTGTACCGGTCGATGAACTCCGCGTGCCGGGGTCCGAGCAGCGCCACCGCGCCGTCGTAGAAGTAGGGCTCGTCCAGCCGGTTGTAGCGCTCGGCCTCCTGCGCTGGCATGCCCGGATACCAGCCGGGGTCGAAGGAGCGCTCGCGGCAGAAGCTGCGTACGCGCTTGAGGTCCTGCGGCGTCAGCGCGCCGTTCTTGATGAGCAGCGTCGCCGTCTTCCAGCTGCGGATCAACACGAGGCTGCGCCCGGGGTCGGATATGCCGCTGCGCTCCAGCGCCGACACCGCCATGCCGAACAGCTTGAGCGTGTCGCGCGGCGGCAGCGTGACCCAGCGCGTGATCGATAGATAGCCCCCGGGCGCGAGCCGCTGCAGCGCGCTCTCGAGCGCCTCGACCGTGTACAAGTAGCTTTCCGACAGCGCGTAGAGGCCGGCCGAGGAAGCGCCGAAGGCGTCCAGCAGCGCGACCTGGATCACGTCGTAGCGCTGGCGGCTCGCCGCGAGGTAACCGCGCGCCTCGCCTATGTGCAACGCGACATGCGGTTGCGCATAGGGCCGGCCGGAGAAGGATGCGAAGCGCTCTTCGACCAGATCCACCACCTGCGGATTGAGCTCCACGGCATCGACCGCAGCCGCCCCGGCAGACAGCGCCTGCAGCACATCCACGCCAGAGCCTGCGCCCAGCACCAGCACGCGCGGGTGGTCCACGAGGTGATAGGGCAGCGCCGAAGTCATGTAGTCGAGATAGGCGAGCGGCTCGCGTGCGCCGTCGAAGCGCACGATGGCGCTCATCCCCTCGCCATCGGTGAACAGCCCAAGCTGCTCCGGCGGCTCGGAGGGCGCGTTCAGGCTCAGGCCCGGCGCATAGCGAAACGGCACTTGCGGGCTTTCCACCACCGTCACCAATCCGAGCGGACTGGAGGTCTCGGCCAGCACGCGTGCACCCACCACCTCCAGGGTCTGGGACAGCTCCTTGTAGGGTGACAGGCGCGGCTTCGCCAACTGTCCATTCAATGCCCAAAGCACCAGCCCCGCGGCGACGAGCGAGCCCGCTGCTGCGATCGCTGGCCGCAACCCGGGCCGCAAAGATACGAGCGCCGCTGCCGCGAGCGCCATCGCGCCGACAGCGCCGAGCACGCCCAGTGGAGGCAGCGCGTACAAGCCGAAGATCACGAGGAGGCAGCCGGCCGCGGCGCCCAGGATGTCGAAGCTGTAGATGCGCCCCGCCTGCTCGGCGTAGCGCGTGAACATCGAGCACACGCAGATCGCCGCAAAGAAGAACGGCACGAACAGCAGCGCATAGACGACGAGCAGCCACAACGGCTGCTTCGGATCCCAGAGAAATTCCAGCGCGTTGAACGGCACTTCCTGCGCCAGCAGGAAGCAGCCCGCCGCGCTCAGCCCGAACAGCGCTGCGCACAGGGCAAAGACGCCTTCGAAGCGGCGCGCGAGCCGATCCTGGAGCAGCGTGACGAAGGCGCCGGCAGCCCCGTAACCGAGCAGCGCCACGCTGATCATCATGTACGCGAAGTGGTGCCACTGGACGATGGAGAACAGGCGCGTGAGCAGGATCTCGTAGGCGAGCGCGGCCGCCGAGACCAGCGAGAGCGCGAGACGCAGCCGGGCTGAAGGCCCGCCGCCCCTGGACACTCCAGGGGTCAATGCGCGGCCTCTTCTGGGCCACGATGATGGCCCCAGCGCGGACCGGATCTGTCGCATCGGCCGGTCAGTGGCTTCCTGTAAGCGGCACGAAGGCCACCGGCAGGATCTGGCGGGTCGTTACGGAGCCGTCTGCCTGCTTCTCGATCAGCATGAGATGCTGCGTGAGGAAGCTGGTCCCCACTGGCATGACCATGCGGCCGCCGGGCTTGAGCTGCTTCACCAGCGGCAGTGGGACGTGGCTCGCCGCGGCGGTCACGATGATCGAGTCGAAGGGCGCGTGCTCGGGCCAGCCGTAGTAGCCGTCGGCGACCTTGACCTGCACGTTGCGGTAGCCGAGCTCAGCGAGCCGCTCCGCCGCTTGCTTGCCGAGCGGCTCGATGATCTCGATCGTGTAGACCTCCTTCACCAGTTCGGCCAGCACCGCCGCCTGATAGCCCGACCCCGTGCCCAGCTCCAGCACCCGGTCGCCGCGGTTCGTTCGCATGAGGTCGGTCATCAGCGCCACGATGTAGGGCTGCGAAATCGTCTGCCCATGTCCGATCGGCAGCGGACGGTTGTCGTAAGCCTCGCTCGCCAGCTCCGCGCGCACGAATCGATGCCTCTCGACCTTGCTCATGACTGCCATCACCCTGGGATCGAGCGCGCGCTGCCCGGTCTCGCCGGCTACTGCGAGCTGCGTGCGCTCGATCTCGCGCACCATGCCCTGGCGCTCGGAAGCGAAGCGCTCTTGTGCGTGGGATGACGCCAAGCCCGCCGCCAGCAGCAGCCCAACGATGAGGCGCAGACCCTTGTGTTTCAAGCCGCGCGCTGCGGCGCGCGAATGCTTGATGCCGCCCGCGAGGCTGGGTATTCTTCGTAACATATTCGAACTCCCTGGTCAGGATTCTCCGAGCGTGGCCGAGCCCCTTGTCGTCGTCCCCGATGACTTTCCGTCGATCTTCAAGGGTACGCCCGCCGAAGAGCGTTGTGCGCGATTGGGAGAGACGCAGGTCTATGTCGAGCGGGGCGCCGACGACGAGACGGAGCTGATCCGCCGGCTGAACGGCGCCCGCGTCGCGATCAACATCCGCGCCCACGCGCGCTTCACGGACAAGGTGTTCGCCGCTTGCCCGAAGCTCAAGATGGTGTCGATATGGGGGACCGGGACCGACAACATCGACCTGGAGTCGGCGGCCCGGCGCGGCGTCACCGTGTCAAACACGCCCGGCGTCAACGCCAACGCGGTGGCCGAGCACACCATTGCTCTCATGCTCGCCGTCGCGCACCGCATCCCGAAGCTCGACCGCGAGATGCGGACGGGCGCGTGGCCGCGGGAGATGCTGACCCAGCTCCTCGGTAAGACCCTCGGCGTGTTCGGCACCGGGACAATTGGCATGCGCGTGATCGAACTCGGCCGGGCGCTGGGAATGGAAGTCTTGGCGTGGAGCGCGCGCGGCAATAGCGATCGCGCTGCGGCTGCTGGCGCGCGCACTGCGTCCAAGGAGGAGATCCTGCACGCGGCCGACGTCGTCACGCTGCACCTGCGCCTCTCGCCCGAGACGCGCGGCTTCCTTGCCACGCGCGAACTGTCGCTGATGAAACGGCCCGCGATGCTGATCAACACAGGGCGCGGCGCGCTGATCGAACGTTCCGCCCTGCTGGAGGCGCTGGGCGAGGGCCGGCTCTGGGCCGGCCTCGACGTATTCCACGAGGAGCCGATCAAAGCCGACGATCCGATCTTGGCGCTGGCCAACGTGGTGCTCTCGCCTCACAACGCCGGACAGACACCCGAAGTCATCCGCGACGGCCTGCTGCGCGCGGTCGAGAACATCGAGCACTTCCTCCAGGGCCGAGCCACGGACGTTGTGGTGGCACCCGCCGCATAGCGAGCGGGATCCGACGGTTGCACACCCGTCGAAACGCGGATATTCTTGCCGCGTCCGGGTGCCCAGTCCGCCGTTCTGGCGGAAAGGATAATCGGGAAGCAGGTGCGCGCTGCCTATGAGTTTGGTTTGCCGGCGGCGCAAGTCCTGCACTGCCCCCGCAGCGGTAGGTGGGTGCGGGCGTGTCTTACATGCCACTGTGAGCACATTCACGGGAAGGCGACACGCCTCAAGCCCCACGAGTCCGAAGACCGGCCTGGATCATGTGAGGAAACGCCGCGGGCGGCGGTGGTCCAGGGCGAACTTCGACCCGGTCCAGCAGCTCCCCGTAAGGCGTTCCCCGTGCGATTCAATCGCGCATGCGGCGGGCATGTGCAGTCGCAGGGAGCAGACCGCCTTGAAAAAGCTTGCTGCAGTCATCGTGGCCGGAATGGCCGCGTCGCGCGCGCTCGCGGACGAGCCGCAAGGCTCCGAGGGCGTGAAGGTCGAGCCGGTGGTTGTCACGGCTACCCGCACGCCCGAACCTCTGTCCAGCGTCATTCAACCGATTGAACTCATCACCGAGCGGGAGATCCAGCAAGCCGGACAGGACTCGCTCACCGGCCTGCTGCAGCAGCAGGCCAACGTGGAGATCGCGGCGACCGGCGGATTCGGGCAGCCCAGTAGCGTTTTCATGCGCGGCTCGAACAGCAGTCACACATTGGTGCTGATCGACGGGATCCGCGCCAACAATGCGGCGGGCGGCGCGGCTCCTTTCGAGAACATGCCGACGCCGCAGTTCGCGCGCATCGAGCTCGTGCCCGGCCCGTTCAGCGGGCTGTACGGCTCGGACGCGCTGGGCGGCGTGATCCAGATGTTCACCCACCGCTGGCCCGATGCCCCCAGCGTGAGCGGCGCGGCGGGCTACGGCACTTACGACACCAGCAACGTCTATGGCGGCGTGTCGGCAGGAACACAGGACACGGGGTTCACGGTGAACGCCGGCTACTTGCAGAGCCGCGGCTTCTCCGCCACCAACGCGTCCGTGCCCTTCGGTGCCTTCAACCCGGACAACGATGGCTATCGCAACTCGAACGTGTCCGGCAGCATCGTGCACCGCTTCGCGCCGGACCAGGAGCTAGGGCTGACCGCTTTCTACAGTCAGGGCCACACGCAGTTCGACAGCGGACCCACCACGGACGACAGCAACGACGAGGCGATCGGCGTGTACTCGATCTATAGCCGCAACCGATTGACGTCCTGACTGGCAAAGCCTGCTGCGCGTGGGCCTGAGCCAGGACAACTCCGTCATCCAGGGCTCCTTCCCGGGACAATTGCGCTCGGACCAGACGCAAGCGACATGGCAGAACGATTTCGCCACATCGATCGGCACCTTGATCGCGGGGCTCGAGTACCTGCAGCAGACAGTGGGCGGCACGACGGCGTTCGCCGTGGATGGGCGCGAGATCTACTCGGTGTTCGGAGGCTACTCGGGGCAGATCGGCCGCAATACGCTCTTCGCGAGCGTGCGCAGCGACAACAACAGTCAGTTCGGCAACCACGTCACCGGCGCGCTAGGGTACGCGTTTGCGCTTACGCCGGAGCTCAGGCTTCGCGCCAGTGGAGGGAACGCATTCCATGCGCCCACCTTCAACGACTTGTACTTTCCCGGTTTCGGCAATCCCAACCTCCAACCCGAGCAAGGCACGAGCTGGGAGGTGGGGGTCGACTACAGGACCGGCGCACAACGATTCAGCGCGACATACTTCGACAATCGCATCACGCAGCTGATCGTATTCGACTCGGCCACGTTCCAGCCGATGAACTTGAGCGCAGCCACCATCCAGGGCCTCGAGCTGGCCTACGACGGCGTGCTGCGCGGCTTCGAGCTGCGCGCCCGGCTCACCTTCCAAGATCCGGTCAACGACGATACCGGCGATCAACTGCCGCGACGGGCGAAGATCTTCGGCAACGCCGGCGCTGCGCGCAGCTTCGGAAAATTCAACATCGGCGCGGAGGTGGTTGGCGCCAGCTACCGCTACGACTCCATCGACGAGTCCCCGAGCAGCCGCATGGGTGGCTACGCTCTGTTCAATCTGGTCGCTTCCTACAAGATCAGCCGCGACTGGCGCGTGGACTTGCGCTGGAACAACGTATTCAACAAGAGCTACGAGCTGGCGCAAGGGTTCAACACGCCAGGCAGCAATGTCTTTGTGTGGGTCAAGTACGAGCTGCAGAAGTAGATGCATTTCACGCCGCGAGCATGCGCGACAGTTCCCCGCTATCGATCAGTGCAGCCAGATTGCTCGCACCGCCGACCAGCACGCCTTTCACGAACACCATCGGGAAGGTCGGCCATCCGGTCCACATCTTGAGCGCGGTGCGGCGGCGCCAGCCGCTGAGGTAGCTGCCGTATTCCAAATACGTGTATGAGATTCCGCGCGCATCCAGGGCCTTGCACGCCTTCCTGGGAAACGGGTTCTGCGCCATACCGACCACCACGACGTCGTGGAGCGCGATCGCAGCCTGGACTTCGCGGACGATATCCGCGTAGTTGCTGGCGATGGTCGCGCGGATCGCAGGGTGGATGTGGTCTTCGTCGAGAATGCTGCGGCCTCATCATGTCCCTCGGGTTTATGAAGCTTCATCAGAGCTCCGCACTGAGCGGGGGATTACTCGACTCGTTGCTGCCTGTCGTGCTCTAGAGAAGCGGACGTTCGCGGATTTTGCGGTACGGTCAAAAGCGGCCCGTCACCGGATCACCTCGTCGGCGCGCAGCAGGATCGACTCGGGGATCGTGATGCCGAGCGCCTTGGCGGTCTTGAGGTTGACGACGAGCTCGAACTTGGTCGGTTGCTCGATCGGCAGGTCGCCTGGCTTGGCGCCCTTCAGGATCTTGTCGACATACCCGGCCGATCGGCGGAACAGATCGCCGAAGTTCGCCCCATAGGACATCAGCCCGCCTTCGTCGGCGAACTGCCTCTGCCGCGTAGATGACTGGTAGCCGGGCCTTCGACGCCAGCTTGAGAAGCGTCGTTCGATGAGTAAAGAAGAAGGGGTCCTCGAGCACGTACAAGCGCCTGGGCGTGCGCTCGGCTGACAGCCGAGAAGGCTGGACCGAACTCCTCGGGCGTTCGCACGCCCACGAAACTCAGTTCGATCGACAGCGAGGGCGCCGCCGCCTTGAGGTCCTCGATCACCTTCGGGTGGTACGGCGTGTCTGGATTCCACAGGACTGCGACCCGGGTGAGCCGTGGGATCGCCTCCTTGAGCAGTTGCAGCCGCTTGGCGCTGAGCTCGGTCGTCATGATCGAGAGCCCGGTGACGTTTCCGCCAGGATGCGCGAGGCTCGCGACCAGGCCGGATCCGACTGGATCGGCGACGAGCGCCATGACGATGGGGATGGTGGACGTGGCGCGCTTGGCCGCCTGGGCTGCAGCGCGTACTGTCCACGACGATCACATCGACTTTGCGCTGGACCAGGTCGGCGACCAACTCCGGTACCCGAGCGTAGTCGCCGTTGGCGGATCGCCACTCGATCACCACATCGCGTCCCTCGGCGTAGCCCGCGTCCCGTAGCCCCTGCCGGAACGCCTGCACCTCCTTGCTCTCGGGTGAGAAGCCCACGAGGAGGACCCCGATGCGCCGCGGCGATGCCGGCTGCTGCGCATCGGCGGCGCTGGCGAGACCGAACGGCCCGAGGCAGGCGGCCAGGGCAACGAGGGCGAACGCAGAAGACGGCGTCGGGTCACCGGATCACCTCATCCGCGCGCAGCAGGATCGACTCGGGGATGGTGACGCCGAGCGCCTTGGCGGTCTTGAGGTTGACGACGAGCTCGAACTTGGTCGGCTGCTCGATCGGCAGATCGCCGGGCTTGGCGCCCTTCAGGATCTTGTCGACGTACCCGGCCGATCGGCGCAACATGTCGCGCGAAGTTCGGCGCCATAGGACATCAGCCCGCCGGCGTCGGCGAAGTGTCCTCTCCGCGCAGATCGTCGGCAGCCGGGCCTTCGAGCGCCAGCTTGAGAAGCGTCGTTCGATGAGCTAAAGAGGACGGGGTGATCGAGGACGTACAAGCGCCTGGGCTTGCGCTCGGCTGGCAGCCGTGAATGCCGGATCGAAGTCGCTCGGGCGTTCGCGCACCCGACGAACTTGAGCTGCGATCGCCAGCAAGGGCGCTGCAGCCTTGAGCGTCCTCGACCGCCTTCGGGTCCACACGGCATGTCTGGATTCCAGAGGACTGCGACACGGGTCAGCCGTGGCATCATCTCCTTAAGCAGCTCCAGCCGCTTGGCGACGAGCTCGGACGTGCATCAGCGAGAGCCCTGTGACGTTTCCGCCAGGCGCGCGAGGCTCGCGACCAGGCCGATCCGACCGGGTCGTCGACGAGCGACCATGACGATGGGAATGGTGGACGTGGCGTGCTTGGCGGCTCGGGCTTGACGGGCGTACCGTCACGACAATCACGTCGACTTTGGCTCGGACCAGCTCGGCGCGCCAGTCGCCGGTACCCGATCGAATCTGCCCTGCGGCGGATCGCGACACTCGATGCACGACGTCGCGTCCGTCGACGTACCCCGCGTCCCGCAGCTCCCTGCCGAAACGCCTGCGACCTCCTTGGCTCGTTCGGGCGAGCGGTCCGACGAGGAGCACTCCGATGCGCCGGGCGATGCCTGGTTGCTGCGCCTCCGCAGGCGGCGCGACCGCGACATGCGAAGTCCGACACGCGAGCGCGAGCGCAGAAGGAGACGTCGGGCTCACCGGATCACCTCGTCGGCTTGCAGCAGAATCGACTCGGGGATTGTGATACCGAGCGCCTTCGCGGTTTTCAGGTTGACCACGAGCTCGAATTTGGTCGGTTGCTCGATCGGCAGGTCGCCTGGCTTGGCGCCCTTCAGGATCTTGTCGACGTACCCGGCCGATCGGCGGAACAGATCACCGAAGTTCGGCCCGTAGGACATCAGCCCGCCTTCGTCGGCGAACTGCCTCGCCACGTAGATGACTGGTAGCCGAGCCTTCGACGCCAGCTTGAGAAGCGTCGTTCGATGAGTAAAGAAGAAGGGGTCCCCGATGACGTACAAGGCCTGTGCATGCGCTCGGCTGATAGCCGAGAATGCCGGATCGATCTCCTCGGGCGTTCGCACGCCCACGAAACTCAGTTCGATCGACAGCGAGGGCGCCACCGCCTTGAGGTCCTCGACCGCCTTCGGGTGGTACGGCGTGGCTGGATTCCAAAGGACCGCGACCCGGGTGAGCCGTGGGATCGTCTCCTTGAGCAGTTGCAGCCGCTTGGCGCTGAGCTCAGGCACAGCATCATCGAGAGCCCGGTGACGTTTCCGCCAGGATGCGCGAGGTTTGCGACCAGGCCCGATCCGACTGGATCGGCGACGAGGGCCATGACGATGGGGATGGTGGACGTGGCGCGCTTGCGCGCACGGGCTGCGATCGTGCCGTCCACGACGATCACGTCGACTTTGCGCTGGACCAGGTCGGCGACCAACTGCGGTACCCGATCGTAATCGCCGTTGGCGGATCGCCACTCGATCACCACATCGCGTCCCTCGGCGTAGCCCGCGTCCCGTAGCCCCTGCCGGAACTGCCTGCGCCTCCTTGCTCTCGGGTGACGCAGCCCACGAGGAGAACGCCGATGTGCCGCGGCGATGCCGGCTGCTGCGCATCGGCGGCGCTGGCGGCAGCGAATAACCCGCGGCAGGCGGCCAGGGCAATGAGGGCGAGCAGAAGACGACGTCGAGTCAACCTATCACCTCATCCTGCGAAGCAGGATCGAGTGCGGGATGGTACGCTCAACTGCCTCTCAGCGGTCTTACGATGGCTCGTATCGACGAACGTTTGCCCTCGCCCGGCATGCATCGGCTGCTAGATTCAGCCAACCGAGCTTACTGGAGAGACGACTGACCAGCGTGAGCCTCGCCTTGCGCGGATCAAATCAGGCCAGGTCGCCCGCCTTCCGCCCTGGACGCGCAATGCTGGTTTCCCTTATGACGCACTTGCTTAAGTCTTGGGCAGGGGAGCGGACGCCGTAAATATGTAGCGATGGATTTTCCATACGCCATTCTCGCGCTTGAACAGAAAGAACTCGCTATTAGCCACGTCGGCCTCGAAACCAGTCGCAATGATGGTGAACCGTCCGGTTGAATTGGTGCGGACCCAGGCTGTGTCTCCTATGACCTCTGCTTCATGAACAATGAAACGCCCGTTCAGCTTCAGTGTCGCGAAAACCCACTCGTAGGCTTTGCGCACGGCCTCCCGGCCGACCGCGGGTGGCGCGTACTCGGGCATGAACACGGGATCCGAACTGTAAAGTTCAAGCACGCCGTCGACGTTTCCACTGGTAAGCCCTGCGCTGTAAGTGTTGAGCAGCTTCTCAAATTCGGCTTTGGTGCTCTCAGATTTCTCCGCACTTGGGGCTCCGCTATCAGCAGCCAAGGCTGTCAGGGAAAAAATCGACGCGAAGAAAACTGTCAGAAACTTACCTGGTTTGATCATTGTCACTCCCATCATTTCAAGTTCGCACAAGTGGATCAGCTCTACGTCTAAATACAAATCCATTGACTGTATTGAAGTGCGTTCCGCACTTCTTGCTCCGGCTTGCGGATAGCCGGAGATCCTTGCTGTCTTGTCTAGCCCGTCGCGCCGGCCATTCGCCGGCGCTTTAGTTCCGAAGACTCAATTCCAGCAGTGCTGTTGCCGGAGAACCTCACGCGTGCCGGTCTTTCAAGCCTAACCGTGCAACCCACCAAACTAGCGCGCAAGAATCTAGCAAGGAAATACAAAGCACAGCAGGCGCGTTCAATCGCATCGACGTGAAGCGGTGGATAGTTTAGAGTCGCCGATTGCAGTCAATCCGACAGGAAACACCCATGATCATGAACCTCCATGGACGCAGTGTGCGAGGAGCATGGTGACGTGGCGAGCGCGAGCCTGGTCGAGAACTGGATCGACGAAGCGGAGCCGCGAGTCTGGTACCTGTTCGAAGCGACCCGTATTGGCGATGGGCCGGGGCGCTGACAACTCTCAAGAGGCTTAAGTCGTTGGACCTTGCACTTTTGCGTTGCGTTCCAATCCGCTCATTGTGAGCGCTTACTGAAGAAAGGAGATCATCATGGCTGATATGGCTACTCCTGCGTTAGTGACCGTGGTTCTCGTCCACGGTGGTTTCGTGGACGGCTCCGGCTGGGAGGACGTCTACAAGATCCTGAAGAAGGACGGTTACAACGTGAGCATTGTCCAGAACCCGACGTTATCGCTGGCCGACGACGTGGCGGCCACGAAGCGCGTCCTCGCGGGCAGAATAGGCCCGTCATTCTCGTCGGCCACTCCTATGGCGGGGTGGTGATCACCGAGGCCGGCAATGATCCCAAGGTCGCGGGGCTTGTCTATATCGCGGCTTTTGCTCCGGACAAAGGGGAGTCCGTGGCTGCGCTCATCAAGGATCCGCCGCCCGGCGCGCCCGTCCCGCCGATACTGCCCCCGCAGGACGGCTATCTGTTTCTCGATAGGGCAAAGTTCGCCGCCTCCTTCGCAGGCGACGTGGACAAAGAAAAGGCCGAGTTCATGGCCAACTCGCAGGTTCCCTGGGGCGTGGAGGCCCTCAGCGGCACGATCAACGAACCAGCGTGGAAGACCAAGCCGAGTTGGTACTTGGTCGCAACCGAGGACAAGATGATTCCTCCCGGCGGCCCAGCAGCTCATGTCCAAGCGCGCGGGCTCGACGGTTGTCGAGGTCAGGGGCAGTCACGCGGTCTACGTGTCGAAGCCAGAAGCGGTGGCCGCGCTCATCGAAAAGGCCGCCAGAGGTATGAAATTAGCGGCGAACTAGACCTGGCGAAAAGGCGCCGTCGGCAGAATTCTGCGCCGGCGTCTGCCGGCGGCGGCGCCGCGGTCTATGCCAGCTCGGCGGCGAGCTGGCCCAGCCGCATCAGGCCCATCTCGAGCTTCGCGCTCCACAGATGGCCGCAGCCGACGCGGATGCAGTTGCGGTAGCGCTTGGTGGTGGTGAACATCGGGCCCGGGGCGATGCTGATGCGCTCCTCGCGTGCGCGGCGAAACAGTTCCAACGCGTCGACCTTGACTGGCAGCTCCACCCATAGCACGAAGCCGCCCGCAGGCCGCGTGATCTTGGTGCCGTTGGGGAAGTACTCGGCGATCGCATGCGAGGTCTGCTGCACCTGGCGCGCAAAGCCCGCACGCAGCCGGCGCAGGTGATGATCGTAGCCGCCGTTGGCCATGAACTCGGCGATGGCCGCCTGGGGCAGCTCCGGCGTGGACACGGAGCTGATGAACTTGAGCATGGCCACTTGTTGATGCAGCCGGCCCGGCGCGATCCACCCGATGCGGAAGCCGGGCGCGACGGTCTTGGTGAACGACGAGCACAGGATCACGTTGCCGCTGCGGTCCCATGCCTTGGCTACGCGCGGGCGAGAGGCGCCGAAGTGGATGTCGCCGTAGATGTCGTCCTCGATCAGCGCGATGCCGCGTGCCTCGCACAGCTGTACCAGGCGCGCTTTGTTCTCGTCCGGCATCAGGCAGCCGAGCGGGTTCTGGAAGTTGGGGATGACGATCACCGCCTGCACCGCGCTCGGCTTCTGCGTCGCGAGATCGAGCGCGTCGATCGACAGACCGTCGCGCGGATGGGTGGGGATCTCGAGCGCCTTCATGCCCAGGCTCTCGATGATCTGCAGCAGCATGAAGTAGGTGGGGGACTCCAAAGCGATGGTGTCACCCGGACGAGCCACCGCGCGCAGCGCAAGATTCAGCGCCTCGATGCAGCCGTTGGTGACGACGATCTCTTCCGGGCTGAGCCGGCAGCCATAGTCCAGCGAGCGGCGCGCGATCATGGCGCGCAGCTTTTCGTGGCCCGGCGACATGGCGTAGGCGCCCATCAGCTGCGGCTTGCGCCGCCCCTCCGCATGCGCCAGGCGCAGCAGCTTCTCAGCGGGGAAAAGCTCCTGCGCAGGGCAGGCCGAGCCCAGCGGCACGCCGTCGGCCTGGCGCATCGACTCGAGCACCTCCATCACGAGCTGGTTCACGCCGACGAAGCGCGCGGTAGCCGGCGGCGTCGAGGTAGCCGGTTCGGCCAGCGCGACCGGCCTGCTCAAGACGAAATATCCCGACTTCGGCCGCGCTTCGATCAGCCGCTGGTTCTCCAGGTGCCGGTAGGCCTGCACGGCGGTCGCGATGCTGACGCGGTGCTGAGTAGACACGCGGCGCACCGAAGGCAGGCGGTCGCCCGACTTCAGCGCACCGGCGCGGATCGCCTCGGCCATGCGCGCGGCAAGGGATTCGTATAGATGGCTCGCTGTATCGCTCATATCGAAATATTCCCGCAATGATGCGCCGACGAACAGGCACAGACCTCGGGTGCGTCGACCATGACAGAAACGCTTCGAGCAGATCTGTACCGGTTCAAAGTTTAAACCTGTATGCCTGTACTGCAAGCGGACTGTTGCTTACGATCCCGGCATGCGCATCGATGGAACTGCCGCCGTGCTTGCATTGGAACGCGAGGCGTCCCTGCGGGTCGAACCCAGGACGCGGGTCGAGGTCACCTGTTTGTCCGGTGTGCTGTGGGTGACGCAGGAAGGCGACTTGCGCGACCTGTTCCTGGGCCCGGGGGAATCGTTCAAGCTCTTGCCCCGAGGCGTGACGCTCGTAACCGCGCTCGAGTCAGCAACCGTGCGCGTGCTCGATGGTAGCGTGGAGCCTCCCGCTCCGCGCGCCTGGTGGGCCATGGCCTGGCGCGTGGTAACGTTGTGGAGCGGGTTGGCAGTGCGTCGCTCGGCTGTGATCAAACCGCGCGCCGCAGTCCCATAGCAGATTGGAAAACGTTTTGGGAGACGAAGAAGCGATGCCCTCAGCCGCGATCACCCTGCCCTTCGAGCTGCGGCGTGTCGACGGGCGCCGCGAGGTCGAGTCGGCGCGCGCTCTCTTACACGAGTATCAGGCTGGCGTCGGGATCGATCTGTCGTTTCAAGGTTTCGCACAGGAGCTTTCGGAGCTTCCCGGCGCCTACGCTCCTCCGGCAGGGCGCTTGTATCTCGCAATGCAAGCGCGTGAGCCGGCCGGGTGCGTGGGCTTGCGGCCTCTGGGCGAGGAGACCTGCGAGATGAAGCGGTTGTACGTACGGCCTGCGCATCGCCGCCGAGGGATCGGGAGAATGCTGGCGCAGCGCGCGCTGGCTGACGCACGAGCCATCGGGTACAAGCGGATCGTGCTGGACACGCTGGCGACGATGCACGAGGCGCAGGCCCTATACGCTGCGTTGGGTTTCGCGGAGACGGCGCCCTACACCTCCAATCCGGTCGCTGGCGTCAGGTTCCTGGCACTCGAGCTGGGCGCCGATGAGCGCGCCTGACGCAACGCGCGTCGTGTAGGTTATGCGGAGCTTCCTTAGTCGGGCGAAGTCGCCAGCCGCAGCCCCATGAACTGCCATCGGTCGGGCGGGTAGAAGAAGTTGCGATAAGTGGCGCGGATGTGCGAGCGTGGTGTGGCACAGGAACCGCCGCGCAGCACCAGCTGGCTGACCATGAACTTGCCGTTGTACTCACCCAACGAACCGGCGAGGGGCTTGAAGCCAGGATACGGCAGAGTAGGCGCTGCTGGTCCACTCCCATACGTCGCCAAAGAACTGATGCGAGGCGTTGCCCGCTGCGCTCGGCTGCAGCCTGCCGCTGTCGAGCAGATTGCCTGCCACCGGCAAAGATGCAGCAGCCGCCTCCCACTCGAACTCGGTGGGCAAGCGCTTGCCGGCCCAGCGCGCGAACGCATCGGCCTCGTAGTAGCTCACGTGACACACCGGCGCATGCGGGTCGATGCGCTGGAAGCCGGACAGCGTCATGTGCCACCACTTCCCGTCGATCTGCTCCCAGTACTGCGGCGCCTGCCAACCCGCCTCGTTCACCTTGCGCCAGCCGTCGGAGAGCCAGAGCGCGGCGTTACCGTAGCCGCCCGCCTCCATGAACTCCAGGTACTCGCCATTGCTCACCGGACGCGTGGCGAGCGCGAAGCGCTCGAGGAATACGCGGTGGCGCGGCGTCTCGTTGTCGAAGGCGAATCCTTGGCCCTCGAAACCAGCATTGTAGATACCGGCCGGGAACTCGAGCCACCCGAGCGGGCCCGCTTTGACAGGGGGCTCATCGGCAGCCTCGCGGTAGACGGGGTGCAAGGGGTTGAGCGCGAGCAGATTCTTGAGCGTCGGTGAGCAGCAGCTCCTGGTGTTGCTGCTCGTGGTGCAGGCCCAGCGTCACGCGCGACACGTCTTGGGCATCGCGCTGCGGATCGAGCCGGGCGATCAGCTCGCGCATGTGCTCATCCACGTGCGCGCGGTAGCGGAAGACGTCCTCCACCGTGGGTCTCGAAAGCAGGCCGCGCATGGGCCGCGGGAAAAACGTGCCTACCGTTTCGTAGTATGAGTTGAACAGATACCCGTAGCGGGGGTGGAAGGTGCGATAGCCGGGCAGCAGAGGTGCGAGCAGGAAGTTTTCGAAGAACCAGGTCGTGTGCGCGAGGTGCCACTTGGCCGGGCTGCACTCCGGCGCGCTCTGGATGACGTAGTCCTCGAGCGCGAGCGGGCGGCAGAGCTCGCTGGTCAGCCTACGCACCGCGGCGTACGCTTCGAGCAGGCTCGCGCCCGGACGCAGATCAGGCCGGGCTGTAGAAGTCGCGCGCGCGATCATTCACACTTGTCCATAGAGAGCTTGCGACACCCAGCGACGGGATAGCAGGCCCCACCGAAGTTGTGCCATTATGGGTAGGCGGTGTTCCGGAGCGTGTCGCTCTTCGGAGTCTAATCAGACCGGTGCGGCGTGGCAATCCGGGGTGCCCGGTGCGCGGATGCGCACTTGGGGTGAACGCCGCGCTCACCGCGCTGACATACGCGCGCTCGCCGCATCCAGCGAGGGAGGATCTCTGCCGTGAAATTTGGCGCCCGCGCCGCCCTGCAACCGGAACCCGGCAACCTTTGGGTCGTGGACCTCGCGCCGGGCACAGAGTCCATCCTGCAGGAGGTGTGCGACGGCCTGAGCCAGGCGCAGAAGCAGTTGCCGCCCAAGCTGTTCTACGACCGGCGCGGCGCCGCGCTGTTCGCCGCGATCTGCGGCACCCAGGCCTACTACCCGACCCGCACCGAGAACGCCATTCTCGACCGGCGCGCGGTCGAGATCGCGCGGGAGATCGGCCCCGGACTCCGCCATCATCGAGTTCGGCGCCGGCAAGATCGAGAAGGTCCGGCTGCTGCTGCCGAGCCTGCGGCCCAGCGGTGCTATGCGGCGCTGGACATCTCGCGCGATCAGCTGGTGCAGGCCAGCAGCCCGCCTGGCGCTCGATTACCCGTGGCTGGCCGTCATCGCCGTGATCGGCGACTACGGCTCGCGCGCTCGAATCGGAGCTCAGCCTGCCCGCGCGCGCGCGCCGGGTGGTGTTCTTCCCCGGCTCCACGATCGGTAACTTCGAGCCAGAGCAAGCACAAGCGTTCTTGCGGCGGACTCGTGCGCTGGTGGGCGGGACGGGCGGCATGCTGATCGGCGTGGACCTGCAGAAGCCCGTGCAGATTCTCGACCTCGCGTACAACGATCCGGAGGGTTATACCGCGGCTTTCAACCTCAATCTCTTGGCGCGGCTCAACCGCGAGCTGGGCGCGGACTTCGACCTGCGCGCGTTCGAGCACCAAGCGTTCTACAACGTCGCCCGCAGCCGGATCGAGATGCACCTGCGCAGCGCACGCGCGCAACGCGTGCGCATCGGTTCGCGGATATTCAGCTTTGCGGCGGGCGAGACCATCCACACCGAGAACTCCTACAAGTACACCCCTGCTGGCTTCGGGCATATGGCACGCGCGGCCGGTTTCCGGGCAGCCGGATGTGGACCGATCCGCAGCGGCTGTTCGGGGTGTTCTTCCTGTACAACTGACCCGGCACCACCGCTCTCGCACGGCGCTCCTCGCGCGTGTTTGTCGCAGCGCGGCTGGCGTAGAATGCCGACTCCAATCGACGACACGGCGAACGGGCGAGGAGAGGAAGGGCATGCGGCTGTGCACGCTAAAGCTGGATGGAGTGGAGACCGCTGCGGTCACCACCACTGCCGGCATCGTCCCGGTGAAGCGGATCAACGCCCACCTCGGGCGCGCCTGGCCGACGGATCTGTATTCCCTGATCCAGATGGGGCTCAGCCCCATGCTGCATCGCGACGCCGAGCGCACCCCGGGGGCACTGGCCCCGTCCTCCGTGGAATACGCGCCGCCCTACCGCCACCCGCGCAAGATCTGGGGCATCGGCCTGAACTACAAAGATCACGCAGCCGATCTCGGCGCGCCCTATCCCACCGAGCCGGCCTCGTTCATGAAGGGCGACCAGACCATCGTCGGCCCGGGCGAGCTGATCGAGCTGCCGCCGGAATCCGAGCGCGTGACGGCGGAAGCCGAGCTGGGTCTGGTCATCGGCCGCGAGTGCCGCTTCGTGCTGGAGGACGAAGTGCCGGCCTACATCGCGGGCTACTGCCTGATCATCGACATGACCGCCGAAGACATCCTGCAGCGCAATCCGCGGTTTCTCACGCGCGCCAAGAACTTCGACACCTTCTTCTCCTTCGGCCCCGAGCTGATCACGCCGGACGAAGTGCTGGACGTGATGCGCCTGCAGGTGGGAACTTGGAAGAACGGCTCGCTACATCGCGAGAACGTGGTGGCCAACATGGCTTTCCCTCCCTTCTATCTGGTGGCATACCACTCGAATGTCATGACGCTGTTATCCGGGCGACATCATCAGCACCGGCACGCCGGGCGCGGTGCCGATCGAAGCCGGCGACGTGGCGGAGTGCCGGATCGGAGGGCTGGGTACGCTGTCCAATCCGGTGCGCAGGCGCCGCGGCGAGGGCTATACGGAGCTCGCCTCGATCGGGGTGTGAGTGATAAGGCGAACTCACTCTACGACCTGAACCGAGTGATTGAATGGCGTGGCCGAGAGGCGACGGCTGGAGGCGGCCGCGCTTGAATCTCCCCGGTCGCGCGGGCGCGAAACCCTGCGGCGGCGCCTAGGCCGCGCTCAAGCTGATCGCCGTCTGCACACGGCAACAAGTCGTCGCCGGGCGCTGCACACGAGCCGTTAGAGCGAGCCAGTGACCAGCAGCTTGAAGAAGAAAAACAGTCCCAGAGCCATGAAGGTGTAGGCCAGCGCTTCGCTGCGCCGGCCTGCGCCGGGGTTGCGGTCGAGCCACCACTTCGCCGCCGCCAGCAACGAGGCCGACCCGAACCCGATGAGCCAGACCAGCCAAGGGTTCTTGATCCAGAGCTGATCGAGCAGCGCGCTGATCCATCCGCCCGGCACCAGCGCCTTGTAAAGCACACCGGCAAGGCCCAGCACCACCAGGCAGATCAAGGCGATGCTGAACGCGTCCGCCATCAGCCCACCTGCTCCCTGCTGCAGGGATGCGTTGGGCTTGTGTGTGTTCCGGCTGTCCATTGCTCGCTCAATGCCTGCAGAAAATATCCGTGAGCAGGGGGCTTGCAACGCCCGTACCAGCAGACGATTGTCATGTTCTGTCAGTAACTTGGGAGCAGTCTGGGCCCCGCGCTGGAGGCTGGATCCGTCTGTGCGCAGCGACTGGCGCGGAGGTCTCTCACGATCGCGGAGCGCTTCGCATGCTCCGGAGGACGGCATCCAGGTCAAGAGCCTGGAGCCGTGTCCGAGCTGGCCCGGTTGCGAAGGAACCCGGCAAGCAGAACACCGCCGATGAGTAGCACGTAGACGGTCCAGGGCAACCAGCGCCGCGCAGCGATCCAGTCTTCCACCAGCGGCTCATTGATCAGCATGACGGCTGCTGTCCAGGCCAGCACGCCCGCGCCCAGATAGATGATCACCGGATAGCGGTCCACCATGCGCAGGATCAGCGAGCTTCCCCACACCATGATCGGAACGCTGATCAGCAACCCCAGAATCACCAGCATGAAGCTGCCTTGGGCCGCCCCGGCGACGCCCAGCACGTTGTCCAGGCCCATCACGGTGTCGGCGATGACTATGGTGCGGATGGCGGCCCAGAAGCCGGTTATCTGCTTCGCGAGTCCCTCCTTGGCTGTCGGACTCATCGCCCGGCGCCAGCAGCTTGTAAGCGATCCAGACCAGCAGCAGCCCACCGGCCGCCTGCAGCCCGGGGATCTTGAGCAGCGCGACCACCGCCAGGCTCATCGCCGCCCGTACCGCGATGGCGCCCACGGTGCCCCACACGATGGCCTTGTTGCGAAGCTCAGGCGGACAGCTTGCGCGCGGCCAGCGCGATGACGATGGCGTTGTCACCGGCCAGCACCAGGTCGATGACGATGATCGCGAACAGCGCAGAGAGGAACTGCGGAGCCAGGAAATCCATTTGTTAATCTCGGGCGCGGCTAACCGCGACTCGTCGTTTCGGACCCTCGGACAGCTCCGCGGAGCCCGAGCTCCCTAGCCCTTGAGGCGGTTGATGCGGATGACCTCGGGGAGGCGCCTGAGGCCGCGCATGATCTGCGCGAGATGCAGGCGGTTGTTGACCTGCAGGGTGAAGTGGATGTCGCTGTAGACGCTGGTGTCCCCGGGCTCGAGGCTGACGTTCTCGATGTTCGAGTCGTTCTCGGCGATCTCGGCTGCAACCTTGGCCAGCACGCCCTGTCTGGTTGGATACCACCAGCTTGATGTTCACCGAGAACAGCTTTCTTGGTCTCCGGCGCCCACTCCACGTCCAGCCACTTGTCGGGATCCTTGCGCGTCTTCGGCGACCACCGGGCAGTCGTGGGTGTGGATGATCATGCCGCGGCCGTTCTTGATGAAGCCGATGATCGGGTCGCCGGGGATCGGATGGCAGCACTTGGCGAACTGCAGCGCCATGCCCTCCGAGCCGCGGATGACCACCGGTCCCGCGATGCCCGGCTGCTTCGACTCCGCGCCCGCGGGCATCAGCTTGCGCGCGATGACGATGGCCAGCTGCTTGCCCAGGCCGATCTCGGCCAGCACCTCTTGCTCGCGTCTTCGCGCTCAGCTCCTTGAGCAGGCGCTCCCAGTCGGCCTCGGTGATGCTGCGCGGGTTGGCGCCCAGCGCGATGAGCGCCTGGCCGAGCAGACGCTCGCCGAGCTGCGCCGACTCCTCGTACTGCATGGTCTTGAGGAAATGGCGGATGTGGTGGCGCGCCTTGGCGCTGACCACGTAGTTGAGCCAGGACGGGTTGGGCTTGGCGTGCGCGGCCGTGATGATCTCCACCCGGTCGCCGTTCTTCAGCTCGGTGCGCAGCGGCACCAGCTCGTGGTTGATCTTGGCCGCCACGCAGCGGTTGCCGATGTCGGTGTGCACGGCGTAGGCGAAGTCGACGCAGGTGGCACCGTGCGGCAGGGCCATGATCTTGCCCTTGGGCGTGAACACGTACATCTCGTCGGGGAACAGGTCCACCTTGAGGTGCTCGAGGAACTCCACCGAGTCCACGCTCTCCGACTGCATCTCCAGCAGGCTCTGCAGCCACTGGTGCGTCTTCTTCTGCAGCTCGGACAGCTGCGCGTCGGTGCTCTTGTACAGCCAGTGCGAGGCCACGCCGGCCTCGGCGATCCTGTGCATCTCCTGCGGTGCGGATCTGGATCTCGAGCGGCGTGCCGAAGGGACCGAACAGCGTGGTGTGCAGCGACTGGTAGCCGTTGCCCTTGGGGATGGCGATGTAGTCCTTGAACTTGCCGGGGATCGGCTTGTACAAGCTGTGCAGCGCACCGAGCGCCAGGTAGCAGGCGGGCGGGTCGCGCACGATCACGCGAAACGCGTAGATGTCGCAGCACCTTCGAGAAGGACAGGTTCTTGTCCTGCATCTTCTTGTAGATGCTGTACAGGTTCTTCTCGCGCCCGGTGACCAGCGCGTCGATGCGACTGTCCGCGAGGCGCTGCCTGATGCGCTCCAGGATCTTGTCCACCACCTCGCGGCGGTTGCCGCGCTGGGCCTCGAGCGCCTTCTTCAGCACCCGGTAGCGATTGGGGTAGAGGTTCTGGAACGCGAGCTCCTCCAGCTCCTGGTAGAGGGCGTTCAGCCCCAGCGGTTGGCGATCGGCGCGTAGATCTCCAGCGTCTCGCGCGCGATGCGTGCCCGCTTCTTCGGGTGCATCACGTCCAGCGTGCGCATGTTGTGCAGCCGGTCGGCCAGCTTGATGAGGATGACGCGCACGTCGCGCGCCATGGCCAGGAACATCTTGCGGAAGTTCTCCGCCTGGGCCTGCTCCTGGCTCTCGAACTCGATCTTGTCCAGCTTGGAGACGCCGTCGACCAGCTCGGCCACCATCTTGCCGAACTTGTCGCTGATCTCGGTCTTGGTGACCGCCGTGTCTTCCATCACGTCGTGCAGCAGCGCTGCGGTGAGCGCCGGGCAGTCCAGGTGCCACTGGGTCAGGATGCTGGCGACTTCGACCGGATGGGAGATGTAGGGCTCGCCGGAGCGGCGGAACTGCCCCTCGTGGGCGGCCTCGGAGAACTCGTAGGCCGACTGGATCTGACGCACGTCCTCCGGCTTGAGGTAGCTGGATGCGTCGCGGATGAGAAGTTGGGCCTCGGACATCTTCGACTCGTGGCTGCCGCGAAGAGGCCCGCTTGTACCAGGTGTTGTTGGGGTTGGGCTGGCGCTCAGTTCGAAGCGGCTGCGCGGAAGGTCAACGGATAGGCTGTAGATGGGTCAGGCTTGCCCCTTGTTCAGGATCTCCTGGCCGACTTTGCCGGCGGCGATCTCGCGCAGGGCGATGACAGTGGGTTTGTCCTTATCGCCCTCCACCATGGGGGAGGCGCCCTGGGACAGCTGACGCGCGCGGTAGGTGGCTGCAAGCGTAAGCACGAAGCGATTGGGGATCAGCTTCAGGCAGTCGTCCACGGTGATGCGTGCCATGATGTCCTCGCGGGAGGGCTTCCTTACTTCAACCGGTTGATCAGGTCGCGGTGGCGCGTCGAGCTGAGCCGCCAGCCGCAGCCGCTGGGCCCTCACGATGCTCACTAGGTCGACCACTGCAACGTCAAAACTCTGATTGATAATAACATAGTCGAACTCCTCGACATGGGCGATCTCCTCGCGGGCGGCAGCGCAATCGCTCGCTCGATGACCTCCGGCGCGTCCTGGCCGCGTTCCGTCCAGGCGGCTGCGCAGCGCCTCCGGCGACGGCGGCAGGATGAACACGCCCACGGCATCGGGGATCAGGCGCCTGACCTGGGCCGCGCCCTGCCAGTCGATTTCCAGCAGGATGTCCGCCTTCGGCGCGGCGCTCGCTGATCCACGCCTGCGAGGTGCCGTAGAGATTGCCGTGGACCTCTGCGCTCTCCAGGAACTCGCCGCGGCTGGCCATGGCCAGGAACTGCTCGCGCGAGACGAAGTGGTAGCTGCGCCCGTTGCTCTCCCCGGGCGCGGCGCGCGCGTGGTGTAGGAGATCGACAGCTCGATGTCGGGCTCGCGCTCGAGCAGCGCGTTCACCAGGCTGGTCTTGCCCGCCCCCGAGGGAGCGCAGATGATGAAGAGATTGCCTGCGGTCATCTCTAGCCGCGGAGCGTGTTGCGAGGCGATGGGTAAGCGCTCATTGCTGACGTTATCGGCCTGCGGCACATCTTGCCTATAGCCCATCGCCTGCCTTTATTCGATGTTCTGCACCTGCTCGCGCATCTGCTCGATCAGCACTTTCAGCTCGACCGAGGCCTGAGACACGTCGATGTCGACGGACTTGGAGCCGAGCGTGTTCGCCTCGCGGTTGAGCTCCTGCATCAGAAAGTCCAGGCGCTTGCCGGCCGCGCCGCCGCGCGTGAGTATCCGGCGCGTTTCGGCCAGATGCGCGATCAGCCGCGACAGCTCCTCCTCCACGTCCACCTTGGACGCGAACATCACGAGCTCCTGCCGGATGACGGTCCTCGTCCAGCGCTGCGGCGACGTCCTTGAGCGTCGTCTTTCAGACGCGCGGCCAGGCGCTCCTGATAGGTAGCCACGAGCAGCGGGATGCGCGGCTTGACCTTCTCGACCAGCGTCTTCCATCCGTGCCACGCGCTCGAGCAGCAGGCTCTTGAGCTTCTCGCCCTCGCGCGCGCGCGCCGCGGTGAACTCCTCGAGCGCCCGCTCCATCAACGCCTGCGCCTGTTCGCGCAGCTGCTCGAGCGGCAGCGCGTCGGCCTCGATCATCCCCGGCCAGCGGAGCACGTCGCTCACCGTCAAGGCCGGCGCGCGCCGGGAAGGCGGGTGCGCACGCCGCGCTCGAGCTCGACCAGCTGGTCGAGCAGCTGGGTGTTGAGCTGCAGCGAGACCTCGCTCGACGGCGCTCTTCTGGAAACCGATCGGCATTCCACCTTGCCGCGTGTCAGCCGCGCAGCGACCAGCTCGCGCAGGCCGGGCTCGAACGAGCGGAACTCGTCGGGGAGGCGGAACTGGACGTCCAGGTAGCGATGGTTGACCGAACGGATCTCGACGCTGAGCGTGCCGAGCGCAAGCTCCTCGGACACGGCGGCGTAGCCGGTCATGCTGTAGATCATCCGCGCTCCTACTAGAATGCTAGCGCCGAACCGCTGCTGACTTCAAGTCAGGAGCTTCCGCTATGCGGCGAGCAGAAGATAGCACATAATCACGGCCCCGCCCGCCGGCCGGGGCGATCGGAACACAGCTATGCGCCCCAGTGGACAGGAAACCCGACGAACTGCGCCCCGTGCGCATCACCCGCGGCTACACGCGGCACGCCGAAGGCTCGGTGCTGATCGAGTTCGGCGACACGCGCGTGCTGTGCACCGCCAGCATCGACGAGAAGGTGCCGCCGTTTCTGAAGGGCCAGGGTAGGGGCTGGGTCACCGCCGAGTACGGGATGCTGCCGCGCTCCACCAACACCCGGACCCAGCGCGAGGCAGCAACCGGAAAGCAGTCCGGCCGCACCCAGGAGATCCAGCGTCTGATCGGGCGCAGCCTGCGCGCGGTCACTGAGCTCGCCGCGTCTGGGCGAGCGCACGATCCAGATCGACTGCGACGTGATCCAGGCCGATGGCGGCACGCGCACGGCAAGCATCACCGGCGCATTCGTCGCATTGCACGACGCCGTGCGGTTGCTGCGAGGAGCGGCAGCGCGATTGCGGCCTGGCCGCTTGGCGACTTCGTCGCCGCGGTTTCGGTAGGCATCTACGAGGGGGTGCCCGTGCTCGACCTCGACTACGCGGAAGACTCGCGTGCGAGACCGACATGAACGTGGTCATGACCGGCAGCGGCGGGCTGGTCGAGGTCCAGGGTACGGCCGAGGGCGACGCCGTTCAGCCGCGCGCAGCTCGATGCGATGGTCGATCTGGCTGGCGGCGGCATACGACAGCTCATCGCGGCCCAGCGCTCCGCGCTCGGTGTGACATGAAGCACCTGGTGCTGGCGAGCAACAACGAAGGCAAGATCCGCGAGATTCGACGGATCCTGGCGCCCCTGAGCATCGAAGTGATCCCGCAGGCGCACTTCGGTATTCCTGAGATCGAGGAGCCGCACGGGACGTTCATCGAGAATGCGTTGACCAAGGCGCGCCATGCCAGCGCCCAGACCGGCCTGCCGGCACTGGCCGACGACTCGGGGTTGTGCGTCGAGGCGCTGGACGGGGCCCCGGGCGTTCACTCCGCGCGCTTCGCGGGCGAGCCCAGATCGGACGAGCGCAACAATCGATCGGTTGCTGGAGCTGCTCGCGCACAGCGAAAACCGCAAGGCGCACTACTACTGCGTGATGGTGCTGCTGCGCCATGCCCACGACCCGCAGCCGCTGATCGCGGAAGGCGAGTGGCACGGAGAGATCCTGCGCGAGCGGCGCGGGAGCGGGAGGGTTCGGCTATGACCCGTTGTTCCTCGACCCGCTGCTCGGCAAGACCGGCGCCGAGCTGCCGCTGGATGAGAAGAACCGCGTCAGCCATCGCGGCAAGGCGCTGGGGTTGCTGGTGGAGAAGCTGACCGGCAAGTGAAGGAAGTGAATGAGGTGAAGGGAAAACCCTCTCCCCCGTTACTGGGGGAGAGGGCTAGGGTGAGGGGGCTCACGCATTCACTTCCTTCACTTCTTCACTCGGTGCGCCCTGTGTCAAAATGCCGCTTCTCCCTGCGCCCGCTGATCCCCACGCGCTGAAGTGACCACAGCCACCATTTCTCTGCCGTTGCGCGAGCCGGTGATCGCGCTCGCCGCGCTGCCACCGCTGTCGTTATACGTGCACATCCCGTGGTGCGTGCGCAAATGTCCGTACTGCGACTTCAACTCGCACGAGGCGCGCGGGGAGCTGCCCGAGCAGCAGTACGCGCAGGCGCTGATGGCAGACCTGGAACGGGCACTGCCTTCGGTGTGGGGCAGGCGCGTGCATACCGTCTTCTTCGGGGGCGGGACGCCGAGCCTGCTCTCGGCGAAGATACTGGATGAGATCCTGTCGGGGATCCGCGCGCGGGTACCGGTCGATCCCGACGCTGAGGTCACGCTGGAAGCGAACCCCGGCACCTTCGAGGTAGACAAGTTCGCCGCGTTCCGGCGCCTGGGCATCAACCGGCTGTCCATCGGCGTGCAGAGCTTCAATGCGCGGCACCTGAAGGCGCTCGGCCGCATCCACGACGACCAGGAGGCGCGCCGCGCGATCGAGATCGCCCGGACCCACTTCGACAACGTGAACCTGGACTTGATGTACGCCTTGCCCGAGCAGTCGCTGCTGGAGGCGGAGGCCGATATCGCGGCGGCGATCGAGTTCGCGCCGCAGCACATCTCCGCGTACCACCTCACGATCGAGCCGAACACTTTTTTTCACCGCTACCCGCCGCCGCTTCCGGAGGAACACCTGGCCGCGGACATGCAGGAGACCATCGAGAGCCTGTTGGCGGAGCACGGCTACGTTCATTACGAGACCTCGGCCTTCGCGCGTCCCGGCTACCAGTCGCGCCACAACACCAACTATTGGCAGTTCGGCGACTACCTGGGAATCGGTGCCGGGGCGCATAGCAAGATCTCCTTTGCCGACCGCATCGTCCGGCAGATGCGCTGGAAGCAGCCACGCGAGTATCTGGACCGGGTAGCGGACCAGCCGGTACAGCAAGAGAATTCCGTGACGTCGGCCGAGCTCCCGGTCGAGTTCATGATGAACGCGCTGCGGCTCACGCACGGCTTTCCCGCGCGACTGTTCGAGGAGCGGACGGGGCTGCCGCTGCTCACGGTGCGGCGCGAACTGGACGAGGCCGAGCGTCTAGGCCTCATCACGCGAACCCATACCGAAGTATCCCCAACCGTGCGCGGGCAGCGCTTCCTCAACGACCTGCTGGAGCTGTTTCTGCGCGAACCGTAAGCCATCCGTTCACATCACGGGAGACTCGATGCAAAGCAGCAGCAAGGAAATCACCGCCGACTCGCAGGTGGCGCGGATCTTCGAATGGCGCCGCGGCTTCAACACCATCCATCTCATCGACGTCGGCATCCGCGCGGGGTTGTTCAAAGCGCTAGGCGAGTCGCCCGGGGCGAGCGCCGCCGAGCTCGCGACCAAGCTCGGCCTGCACCGCCCATTTGTCGAGACTTGGTGCAAGACGGCCTACGGGATGGAATTGCTGGATGCGGACGATGGGCCGCGCTTCCGGCTGGCGCCGTTCTTCGACAGCATCCTCGCCAGTCCGACCCACCCACGCTACTTGGGCGGTTACGTGCGATTGGGAACCGAGGTCGCCGCCGAGGATTTCAAACGTTGCGCAGCCGCACTGCGCACCGGCGAGGTCAAGCCGTTCCAGGGGCGCGGCGACGATTTCGCGCAAGCCGTCGCCGAATCCACCTGGGGCCTACAAGTGGTGACGGTGAAAAAGATGCTGCCGGGATTGGACGGCCTCGCCCCACGCCTCGAGGCAGGCGGGACCGTGCTGGAGGTCGGCTGCGGCACGGGCAACCTACTGGTCCAGCTGGCGAAGGCTTTCCCACGCGCAAGTGTGATTGGCGTAGACATCGATGCGGACAGCCTCGCACTGGCGCGCACCCGTATCGAGAAGGCCGGCATCGCGGAGCGCGCGCAAGCGCGCCAGGGCAACGTGGGCGCCGCGGTGGCGCCATCCAGCGTCGACGCTGTGGTGATGGTGGAGGTGCTGCACGAGATCGCGCCGGGGATCCGGCCGTCGGTGATCAACGAGTGCGCAGCGGCGCTGAAGCCCGGCGGCTGGATGCTGATCGTGGACGAGACCTACCCCTCGACGCTGGAGGAGCTACGCAAGCCCGAGTTCCGGTTTCCTCTGATGACCGGGTTCGAGGAAATGATATGGGGTAACGTGCTCCCCACACGCGAAGAACAGGAGAAACTGCTGCGCGCTGCGGGACTGACGGGGCCGATCAATCGCACCGTCATCGGGGAGGGGTTCACGGTGCTCGCCACGAGAAAGCCGTGACTGGGTCGGAAATGTTCCCTGGATTACGCTTCGCTTTATCCAGGCTACCCGCGGTGATCGACCAGGAACCTGGTCAGAGATCGTAGCCCGGATGAAGTGCAGCGCAATCCGGGAGCGTGCTGTCAGATCGTGTACTTGACCAGGATGCGCGCCATGCGGCCCTTGTCGGCACCCCAGTGCGCGAAGTTGAAACAGACTTGCTTGCTATTGTCGGTGTGGACGCGCTCGAAGGGCGCATCCAGGAACTTCGCCTTGCCGGCGTCCTGACTGGCTTCAACACGGCTTTCGCCCCAGGGCTGCTGCGAGTCCTCCGGCCGAGTGAACAGCTGTACCTCCGTGACTTGCGCGCTGGCTGGGACCACCGCGCACACCGCGACGCGCTGGGCGTCGGTTTCCGCGCATGCGAGCCGGTCCCCGCCAGAAGCGGTCCGTCCTTTACATGCCGGCAGCTGCACCAGTCCCTCCACGCCTTCCACGCCGCGGCGGCGCTCCTCGGCCTGGCGCGTCTGAGCGTCCACCACGCTCTGTGCGTTCAGCCGCACCTGCTCCAGCTTCGCCGTAGACGAAGCCAGCGTCGCAAGCTGCTGCTGCAGCTCCTGACGCAATTGATGAGCATCGTCACGCTGCGCCTGGTTGAGATATTCCGAGTAGGCGAAGCCGGCTACGCCAGAAGCCAGCAACAAAGTCAGCATCCAAAGAAGGGAACGGAACCCACCCTTCGAAACGCGGCGGTCGCCCGCTTGCTTTCGCCAGTGCATGATCAACTGAAAAATCGCGGTGCCGACGGTTGCGGTCGCGCCGATCATTGCCGCGAGAACAGTTTCCGAAAAACCCACGGTGTGCACTCCAATTCGGGGACAGGCAGTTCGCCTGCGGATTCAAAGACCTGTATCGGCCGAGCGGGTGCCGCCTTAAGGCTTGCGCGGCGCTCCCCACGCAGCTGGAAGCAAGTTCTATGTCAGCCGACCAGCGCTTGCGAGGACTCTGTGCGGCGGAACAACAGGTCCCACACGTCGTGTCCGAGCTTGACGCCGCGTTGCTCGAATTTAGTCGGCGGTCGGTAGTCGGGCCGGGGAACAAACGCGGGAGCGGTGTTCTGCAGCAGCGGTTCGTTGGCGAGCACGTTCAGCATCTGTTCCGCGTAGTCCTGCCAGTCGGTGGCCAGATGCATATAGCCGCCGACCATCAGACGCGAGGCAGCCACCCGCACAAACGGGGGTTGAATGAGGCGGCGCTTGTGATGCCGTTTCTTGGGCCAGGGATCGGGGAAGAAGATGTGAATACCCGCCAGGCTCTCCGGACCAATCATCTGCTCAACCACGTCGACCGCGTCGTGTTGGATGATGCGGAGGTTGGCCAGCTGCTTTTCTTCGATCAGCTTGAGCAGGCTGCCCACGCCGGGGGAATGCACTTCGATCCCGAGATAGTTGCTGTGCGGATGAGCTTGCGCGATCGCCGCCGTCGTCTCCCCCATGCCGCAGCCGATCTCCAGGATGGTCGGCGCGGCGCGGCCAAACACGCCCGCAAGGTCGAGCGCGTGCGGCGAGTACGGAACCGCGTAACGGTCGAACAGTCGCGCGTAGGCCTGCCTCTGAGCGTTGGACATCCGCCCTTGCCGCAGCACGTAGCTGCGGATCGGGCGACGAGCGGTTGGCGACTCCGAAGCCGTAGGATCCTTATCTACTCGCGAGAGGTCGGCGTGCGAGGACGCCCATCTGTTGGGGGGCACCCCAGTCTTGCCGCCGGGTGCCTTCAGATCCGGCCGAATATGTCGCGCTACACCTGTGAAGTGTGCTACGTCCTTGTGGATCGCTCATGCAGTCGTCACTTGAACTTGTAGAACTGCTCGTTCAGGTACTGCGCGAGGCTCTTTTGCTCATCGTCGGTTAATGTGACTTGTGCTGCGTGCGTACACGCGACGAGCCGTTCGTTGAGCGCAGCGAGCGACTTGATCTTCCGGTCCGGGCGCGTGTGGACGCTGGTGTTGTGACACTTCGTGCAGTTGGCATCGTACAGCTTCTTGCCTTGGGCGCTGTCGGCGGATAACGCGGGCTGCGCCAGCAGCGCGATCGAGAGCAGAAGCGAGATCAACAGTGCGCGTTTCATCTCTAGTCTCCCTGAGTCAAGGTGAGTCTGAGCAACTCCAGTTCGTTATCGATCAAGCTGTGCATCGGCACGCAGCAGCAGTTCCTGGGGAATCTTCATACCGAGCCTCTTCGCCGTCGCGAGATTGATCACGAACTCGATCTTGCTCGGTTGTTCCACCGGCAAGTCCTCGGGCTTGGTGCCTTTCAGCACCTTGTCGACGTAGCGTGAAACGCCCTTGAAGTAGTCGCGATAGCTCAAGCCGTAGCTCATCAAACCCCCGGCTTCGGCAAACTCGCGGTAGCCGTAGATTCCCGGGAGCTTGTAGCGGTCGGCGAGCGCGACGATGTGCTCTGCATGGCTGGCTAACACCGCGTCTATCATCACCACGAACGCGTCGGCACGCTGTTTCTTCATGGTCGCAAACGCGCGATCCAAGCCTTCAGGGCTCTTGGCTTCGACGCGCACGACCTTCACGCCGAAGCGTTGCGCCGCCTGCTGGAGCTTGGCCCAGAAGTAGGGGTTGGTCACGTTTTCCGGGTTCACCAGAGCGGAGACGACGCGGGCTTTGGGGACCGCCGCCGCGAGCAGTTCGAGCCACTTCGGCATCAACTCCTCGAATAGCGTCGACGTGCCGGTGACGTTCCCGCCCGGCCGTGCGAGGCTGGCGACCAGCCCCGCGGCCACCGGGTCCCCATCGACCGACATCACGATCGGGATTGCTGTGGTGGCGTCTTTGGCTGCATGCGTGGAGGGTATGCAGGTGGTGACAATGGCATTGGGTTTTTCCTGCACGAGCGTGGCGGCAAGCTGCGGGAATTCGCTCGGCGAGCTGCCCGACCAGCGCACATCTATCGCGATGTTGCGCCCTTCGACGTAGCCCAGCTCGCGCAGGCCATCCTTGAATGCACCGAGAAACGCACGGTTGGAGGCCTGAGATCCAACCGAAAGATAGCCGATGTGGGGGATATTCGAGGCCTGCTCAGCGTTGCCCGGGTGAGGAAGCGTGAGCGCGACGGCCAGCGCGGCGATGTTACAAGTCTTGGCGAAGGCGGAGGCGACTCTCAGAGCGGACATAAGCGTCAGGGTACGCCGGAAAAAGGCGAACGTCATCGGACTATACACGGGCAGGAATGACTGACGCCGCCGTTGCCGGGACTGCCTCGGGATGCAGCATGTGCGCGAGCATCTCCAGACTGTCGACGATGCGGGGGCCAGGACGGCTGAAATACGTGCTGCCGTCCACCAGATAGACGCGACCCTCCCGGACAGCGCGTAGACTTTGCCACTCGGTCTTGCCCGCGAGCAAAGCCATCTCGCGCCGGGTTCGTTCCACGCCGAAGCCGCAGCACGCGAGCAGCACTGCGTCGGGGTCGGTACGGTGAATCTCCTCCCAGCTCACACGGCGGGAGGGCTGGCCTTTGCGTCCGATCGGATCGACACCGCCGGCCAGTTCCACCAGCTCCGGATTCCAGTGTCCGCCGCAGAACGGCGGGTCGATCCACTCCATCAGAAAGCACTTCGGCCGGTTCGCTGCGCGTGCTACGAGCGAAACCACCGATTCCACGCGTTGCTCCAATTCCGCAATCACCGCTTCGGCTCGTTCGGGCACGTCCGCCGCCTGCGCGACGAGCCGGATATCCGCATAGATATCCGCCAATTGCGCCGGTTCGAGATTGATCAGGCGCGGGCGCTTCGGCAGCGTGGCGGCATAGGCCGCAACCGATCCGTAGTTGACGGCGCACACGTCGCAGAGTTGCTGGGTGAGGATGAGATCGGGCCGCAGACCGCGGATCAGCTCCTCGTCCAGGGTGTAGAGCGTGCCGCGCGAGGCTAGTGTATCGCGGACCCACGCGTCGATCGCCGAGCTCGGCAGGTCGCTGCCGTGGATCTCGCAGCGGGTGACGCGAGGACGGTCGCGGATCTCCTCCGGATAGTCGCACTCGTGGGAGATTCCGACCAGATGATCGGTCAGGCCCAGCACGGCGACGATCTCGGTGGCGGACGGCAACAGGGAGACTATGCGCATGCTCGAGCTCCCTCGTCGAGTTGGAGGTCAGCAAAGACGAATCCGTCCCGCTCCACGATCTCGCCCGAACGCAGCGACAATGGGCCGATCGAACATGGGCCCAGCACAGCAGAACGTGTGAAACTCGCCGTTCTCGCCGCAAGGATCGACGCCTGCGGGCAAACGACGCAGCAGCGAGGCGTCGAACGTCTGACCCGCAAACTCGCGTGGCAGGTGTTTCGGGTCGACGGTGGTCAGTACAGCGCGCAATCCTGCCGCTATCATCTCACGCGATAAGGCAGACGTGTCGCTTCCCCAGAGGGGGAACACCGGCGTGATGCCGCTCTCGGCGAGCTGCTTCTCTCGATAGGCGCGGACGTCCGCCAGGAACAGATCGCCGAAAGCCATGTGGCTCACACCATCGGCATGCGCGGCCTCAATGAACTGCCCCATGATCCTCTCATACTCGGCATTCGAGCAGGGATGCGGCAAGGCGATCCAGTGCAGCGGAAGGCGCGCTGCGCGGGCCTGGGCCTCGGTCAAATCGCGGCGCACGCCATGCATTGCAACGCGGTCGAACTCGGCGTTGAAGGTGGTGAACAACCCGACGACTTCGTACTCACCGCGGCTGCGCAGAACATGCAGCGCCCACGCGCTGTCCTTGCCGCTGGACCAGGACAGGAGAAGCTTCGGTCGACCCATACGGGTCAGCCGCGCCGTGTGTGCTCGGACTCGGCGCGTGCGAAGTGCGACGCCAGAGCTACGCCGCCTTGTTGTGCGCCGGCGCGATAACGCCGCTGGTGGGCGAGCTGGGCGAAGCGGAATAGGGCTTCTTCGCCATGCGGCCGGCGAGGTAGGCCTCGCGGCCGGCCTCGACCGCTTTCTTCATCGCGCTCGCCATCAACACCGGATCCTTCGCGGCGGCGATGGCCGTGTTCATCAGCACGCCGTCGCAGCCCAGCTCCATTGCAATGGCTGCGTCGGAAGCCGTGCCCACGCCGGCGTCTACCAGCACGGGCACCTTGGCGTTGTCGATGATGATCTGAAGGTTCCACGGATTGAGAATCCCCATGCCGGAGCCGATGAGCGAGGCGAGCGGCATCACGGCGACGCAACCGATCTCCTCCAGCTGTTTGGCGATGATCGGATCGTCGGATGTGTAGACCATGACCTGGAAGCCTTCCTTCACCAGCGTCTGAGCTGCGTAGAGCGTTTCCACCACGTTCGGGTAGAGCGTGTGGGGATCGCCCAGCACCTCGAGCTTCACCAGCGCGTGTCCGTCCAGCAGCTCGCGCGCCAGGCGCAGCGTGCGCACCGCGTCCTGAGCCGAGTAGCAGCCGGCGGTGTTGGGCAGGATGGTAAAGCGGCTGGGCGGAAGCGCGTCCAACAGACTGGGCTCGCTCGGGTTCTGGCCGATGTTGGTGCGGCGGATGGCGACGGTGACGATCTGCGCCCCGCTCGCCTCCACTGCTGCGCGCGTCTGGGTGAAATCCTTATATTTGCCGGTTCCGACCAGCAAGCGGGACGAGTAGGTCTTGCCGGCCACGACGAGTTGGTCCATTTGGGAATCCTCACGCCTAACCGCCGCCGACAGCCACCACGATCTCGATGCGGTCACCGTCGGACAGAGGTTGTTGATCGAACCGCCCGCGCGGCACGATCTCACCGTTGCGCTCGAGTGCCACGCGTTTGCCGGTAAGCTGGAGGCTGGCGATGAGCTGGGCAGCGGTGAGCGGGGCCTCGAACCGGCGACGTTCACCGTTGACGGTGAGGGAGATCATTGCGGTGGCGCGGGCAAAGTGAATGAAACAATTCTATCCTGTTAGTCGCGTGCTGCCGAGTCGACTTTGCGCCGGACCCTTGGACGGCGATCGGGGCTGGGCGATCATTTTGCCGACTTCGACGCAGAGCAGGCAGAAGAATTCTTATGAAGGCTCGCGGCTTCGGCCATCGGCTCCGCTGCGCTCTGCACGGGCTGCGTGTGGCTTTTGCCTTGGAGGCCAGCTTTCGCATCCAGCTGCTGGCGGCGCTCTTCGCGATCGGCACCTTGCTGTGGCTGCGACCGCCGCTCGTCTGGGTGGCATTGGTTGCGGTCTTGATTGGAATCGTGCTGGCCGCGGAGCTCCTCAACACCGCCCTCGAGCGGGCCCTGGATGGGTTGCATCCGGGAGAAGCTGAGTTCGTGCGCATCGCCAAGGATTGCGCTGCGGGGGCGGTGCTGGTGCTGAGCGCGACCGCGGTAGTCGTGTTTGCCGTGATGCTCGTCGCCGTACTCTAGAGCTTCCCTAGGCGCACGTTCGTCGACAGGCTCGTTGCGGCCGGCCCCGCCGAGCACAGGCACCGGTTCGTGACGAGAGTCACGCGGGACTACGGCCTTCCTCCACCGCGTGGCAGGCGACCAGCGAGCCCTGCGGCTCTGCCTTTAGCTCCGGGCGCTCGGCGCGGCAGCGCTGGTTGGCGAGCGGGCAGCGCGGATGGAAAGCGCAGCCAGAGGGTGGATCGAGAGGGTTGGCTACTTCCCCCGCCACTGGCGTGCGCGGACGTCCGCTCATGTCCAGATCCGGGATCGCGTCCAGCAGCATGCGGGTGTAGGGATGCCGGGGACGCGAGAACAGCGCTGCGGCGTCGGCCAGCTCCACCAGCCGCCCCAGGTACATCACCCCGACGCGCGTGGCCATCTGCGACACCACCGCGAGATTGTGAGAGATGAACAGATAGGTCAGTCCAAGCCTGTCCTGCAGCTCCTTCATGAGGTTGAGGATCTGCGCCTGGACCGACACGTCCAGCGCCGAGGTCGGCTCGTCGCACACCAGGAACTCGGGAGCCGAGGACAACGCGCGGGCGATCGAGATGCGCTGGCGCTGGCCACCGGAGAACTCGTGCGGATACTTGTCGCCGTCCCCGGGTGCAAGCCCCACCTGCGTGAGCAGTTCGACCACGCGAGCCTGCAGGTCGGCGCGACGGGCAAGCAGACCGTGCGCACGAACGGGCTCGGGATCGTCAACTCCATCAAGGTGCGAACCGCCCAGCTGCTCGTCGAGCGCGGGGCGATGCCATCAGTCATCACCCGAGCGTCGGTCGTAGGCGCCGATCGCTCGCGGGAACTGTTCGACGACGCCTATCGAGAGCACGCGCGTCGGATCGCTCGTGCCATCCTCCGGGAGGGTGATGGCGTCGGGGCATCACGCGCAGGAGGTGCGACGACAGATCGAATCGATCGGCTCCCGGCAACGGGGCCAATCCGTTCGGCGACGCGACCAGATCGGCGCGTCGTCGGTAGAGGAGGAGAGAAGGAATGTTCAAGGGATCGATCCAGGCGCGATTGCTGGTCGGCCTGGCGGCCATCGCGGTCGTCGCGTCGGCCTGCACCAGTGGCGCGACGCCGTCGCCGACGACGGCTCCGACCACGGCTCCCACCACCGCCCCCTCCACCGGAGCAGCGAGTCCGTCTGCCGCCGCCAGCACGTACACGATCGGCTACTCGAACGGCGGCGGCGTCGGCAACGGCTTCCGCGAGGAGCAGGTGTGCACGGCCAAGGCCGAGGCCCAGGCGCTCGGGCCAGGTCTCCGAGCTCACCACCATCCACCGCAACACGGACGCGGCCGGCCAGCTGTCCGACATCCGCGACCTGATCGCGAAGAACGTCAACGCGATCGTGTTCAACCCGAACGACCCCGACGCGCTCAACCCGGCGCTCCACGAGGCAAGCCACGCCGGCATCAAGACCGTCTCGGTCGACGCCTACGTCACCGACCCGGACACGTGGAACCTGTACAACAACCAGGTCAAGTACGCGGAGCTCGGCGCCAAGTGGCTGTTCGAGCAGCTGGGCGGCAAGGGCACGGTCTGGTACACGCGCGGTCTCGCCGGCCACCCGGCCGACTCCGACCGTGACATCGGGTTCCAGAACGTCCTCAAGCAGTACCCGAACATCAAGGTCGTCCCCAACAACTCGGGTGTCGTTCACCGGCTGGGACCCGGCGACCACCACGAACCTGACCAACGACTTCATCGCCAGCGGCCAGTACGACAAGATCCAGGGCATCTGGGCGTCCGGCATGGACAAGCAGATCGTCGACGCGATCAAGGCGGCCAACAAGCCGTTCGTGCCGATCGCCGATGCGGACATCGGCGGATTCGTCGCGCAGCTCCTCGATCCCGACGGGCTTCCCGGGCCTGAAGGGCGCGGCCGTCACCAACACGGCCTCCGTCGGCGGCGCGGGCGTCACCCTGGCGCTCAAGCTGCTCAAGGGCGAGACCGTCGATCAGTCCCCCGGCGCAGGCAGGCCGCACACCGTCCTGCTGGACCCCGTGCTGGTCGACAACCTCAGCGACGCGAGCAAGGCCCAGCTGAAGGCGTGGCAGTCGGTCCCCGGGATGGACCCGCTGTGGCCGCTCAGCCTGTCGATCGAGGGCTGGACCACGTACGATCCCAACACCGTCCCGTCCGCCTGCAAGGGCGCATAGCGCGCACCGGCAGTCGCAGTCGCGCGGGGGAGGCCGGCCCGACCGGCTTCCCCCGCGCTCCCTTCCTTCAACCAAGGCGGCCGATGACCCTCACCAGCACCGACCTCCTGCTCGACGCCACCGACATCTCGAAGACGTACGGCGCCGTCGTCGCCCTGAAGTCGGCGTCGCTGGCGGTCCGCCCGGGCGAGGTCCACGCGCTCATGGGCGCCAACGGCGCCGGCAAGAGCACGCTCGTCAAGATCCTGACCGGCGCCGTCAGGCCCGACAGCGGCACGCATCACCGTGCGCGGCCGCGAGCGCGTCGTCCACTCGCCCGCGGAGGCGCGCCGCGACGGCCTCGTCTCCGTCTACCAGGAGCCGGCGCTCATCCCGGACCTCGACCTCCGGTCGAACCTGCGCCTGACCGAGACGCCGCTCGAGCCGTTCCGCCACTGGGTTGCACGAGCTCGGCCTCGAGGATCTCGACCTGTCGAGCCTGGCGCGGCGCATGCCGCTGGCCTCGCTGCGGATCGTCGACCTCGCCCGCGCGCTCGCGATCGAGCCCGACGTGCTGCATGCTCGACGAGATCACCGCGGCGCTGCCGGCCAACCTCACCGAGCGCGTGCTCGAGGTGGTCGGCCGCCAGCGCGGCGGCGACCGCTCGATCATCTTCATCTCCCATCGCCTGATCGAGATCGCCGCGGTCTGCGACCGCGCCACGGTGCTCCGCGAAGGCGAGACCGTCGGCGTCGTCGACGTCACCGAGGGCTCGGAGGAGCGGATCGTCGAGCTCATGCTCGGCGAGATCGTCGAGGACATGCCGGCGGTCGCCGAGCGAACGGCCGCCGCGACCCGCGCCGCCGGATGCCAGGCCCGCGTCTCGCGGCTCGCGGCCTCAGCGGCGGCACGAAGCTGCACGACGTCTCGTTCGAGCTGTACCCGGGCGAGGTGCTCGGCGTCGTCGCGCTCGAGGGCCAGGGCCAGGACGAGCTGTTCGACATCCTCGCCGGGCTCTGAGCGCCCGACCGGCGGCGAGCTGCTCGTCGACGGCACGCCGGTCTCCTTCCGACACCCGGCCGACGCCATCCGGGCCGGCCTCGTGTACGTCGCCGCCGACCGCGCCGAGGCCCTGCTGATGCAGCGATCGGTGCGCGAGAACATCGCGCTGCCGATCAACACGCGCCTCCGCCGCTGGGGCCTGATCGACCTGGGCAGCGAGCGACACAAGGTCGGACTCGGCGGTCGCAGACGCTGCAGATCGACGCCCGCGCCGGCGGCGAGGTGCGCCGGCTCTCCGGCGGCAACCAGCAGAAGGTGACCATCGCGCGCTGGGTCGCCGGCGGCGTCCGGACGATGCTCTGCTTCGACCCGACGCGCGGCATCGACATCCGGACCAAGAACCAGATCTACGTGCTGCTCCGCGACCTGGCCGAGGCCGGCGCGGCGATCCTGCTCTACACCTCGGAGCTGAAGGAGGTCCAGCTCGTCTGCGATCGGGCGATCGTCATCTTCGGCGGACGGGTGGTCGCCGAGATCGCCGCCAGCGGACGCCGACGAGCCGACGCTGCTGCGCGCCGCGTACAACCTCCGATCCGACGCGGCGCTCCCGGAGGACATCGTCGCCGGTCGTCGCGGAGGCCGCCGAAGCGGCCGAGGCGACCACGCCGCCCTCGGCCGGCGGATCCGATGCAACGGGCACCACCCCGGTGACCGAGCCATGAGCGCCGCGACCGCCCCCGCCGAGGCGGCTCCGTCGCGGCCCGCCGACGCGCTCGCCGCGTGGGCGCGCTGCAACGCGTGGACGCTCGGCCTGCTGGTCTTCCTCGTCGTCCTGCTCGTGTTCACGAAGTTCATCCAGCCGAGCTACGGTGTCACGGGCGTCCAGGGCCTGGCGATCTCCGTGCTGCCGCTCGCCCTCGCCGCCGTCGCGCAGGCGATCGTCGTCATCTCCGGCGGGATCGACCTGTCGATCGGCTCGATGATGGCGTTCACCAGCGTCGTCGCCGCGACGGCGATGAAGGGCCAGAGCGAGGAGTTCGGCGTCGCCGTCGTCATCGGCGTCCTCCTCCTCGGCCTCGTGCTCGGCGCGGTCAACGGCGCCCTGGTCGTCGTCACCCGGGTGCCGACATCGTCGTCACGCTCGCGATGTCGTTCGTCTGGGCCGGCTGCGCGCTGCTCGTGCTGCACGCGCCCGGCGGCAGGGCCTCGCAGATGGCTCAAGGACCTCGTCGATCGGCTCGATCGGCAACGAGTGGATCCCCAAGGCCGCGATCGCGCTCTTCGTCATCGTCGCGGTGATCTGGATCCCGGTCTCGACGCTCACGACTCGGGCTGTCGCTCTACGCAATCGGCAGCAATCGGCTGGCGGCGTTCCGGAGCGGCGTGCCGGTCGGCCGGACGAAGGTCATGCGCGTACGTCCTCGACCGGCCTGTTCGCTGCACTCGCCGGACTCGTCGCTCACCGCGAGCACCGGCATCGGGACGCCGCGTGCCCGGCGCGTACACGCTGACTGAGCGTCGCCGCGGTCGTTCTCGGCGGCGTCAGCCTGGCCGGCGGCCGGGGCGGGGTGTTCGGGCCGATCGTCGGCCGTCGTCATCCTCCAGTTGATCCGGACGGACATGACGTTCCTCAGCGTCAACTCCAACCTCGCGCCTCGTCGCCCAGGGCGTGATCCTCATCGCCGTGGTCATGTTCGGCAGCCTCGTCGCGATGCGGCGGGCTCGGGCGTGAGCGGCGCCGCAGGCGCCGCGCGCAGCGCCGTGGCTGACGACCGTCGGCCTGGCGCGAACCTGTTCCGCGACCGACCGATCGTCCCGCTGATCGGGCCTGCTGGTCATCCTGGTCGTCGGTCATCCAGGTCGCGCCATCCCGGGCATCGTCGCCCGACTGGATCGGCGTGATCGCTGCGCGCGGCCGTGCCGCTGGCGATCCTCGCCGGCTGCCAGACGCTGACGATGCTGACCGGCGGGCATCGACCTCTCGGTGGGCGCGATCGCCTCGATGACTGGCTTCGTCGTCGCGACGCTCGTCACAGCCCCGGCGGGGTGCCCAGGGGATCGCCGTGGCCCTCGTCGCGCGCGGCCCTGGTCGGGGCTCGTCAACGGCATCGGCGTCGGCGTGTTCCGCGTCCACCCGCTGATCATGACCCTGGGCATGAGCCTCGTCGTCCTCGGGCCTGGCCAACGTCTGGCAGCTGCAGACGGTCCAGACGGCGCCGGCGTTCCGCAGTCGCTCAGCTGGCTCGGGTCGGGCACGCTCGTGCGACGTCGTGCCCGTACAGCCTGCTCGTGTTCGTCCCGGTCGCGCTCGCTGATCCTGCTCGGCCTCCGCCGGACCGGGTACGGCCGGCTGCTCTACGCGATCGGCGACAACCCGATCGCGGCCCGCCTGTCCGGCGCTCGCTCGTGGCAGGTCCTCATCGTGCTCTACGTGATCTCGGCGCTGCTCGCGGCGGTCGCCGGGCTCCTCATCTCGGGCTTCACCAACACCGCCAGCGTGACGCTCGTCGACCCGTACCTGCTGCCGTCGGTGGCGGCGGCCGTCATCGGCGGGACGTCGATCATGGGCGGCCGCGGCGGCTATCGGCGGAACGATCGTCGGCGCGCTGATCCTGACGGTGCTCACGGCGCTCCTGACGGTCGCTCGGGCTCCCCGAGCCGTCGCGCCAGGTCCTGTTCGGGTCGATCATCGTCGCTCGTCGCGGCCGCCTACACGCGCGTCACCGCCGAGGCCTGAGCGAGCGCGGCGGAGGCGATGTCCGATGGCCCAGGGAGCGGCGAGCCGCCACCTCGGCCTCGACCTGGGCGGCACGAACATCAAGTGGGTCGTCGTCGAGCGCGACGGCGACGACTGGCGCGCGCTCGACCGCGACCAGGTCGCGACCCCGACCGACCGACGGGCCGGACGCGGTCGTGCCCGCGGCTGGCCGCGGTCGGCGCGGAGGCCATCGCCGCGCTGCGCCGGGCGTCTCGACGGTCGGGATCGGCGTGCCCGGCCTGTACGACCCGGCGGCGGGCACGACGCGCTTCCTCGTCAACTTCCCGGGAGCTGGGTCGGGACGCCGGTGGCGGGCCCGGTCGGCGCGGCCCTCGGACTGCCGGCGTTCCTGATCAACGATGCGCGGGCGTTCGGCCTCGCCGAGCTGCGCCTCGGGGCCGGGCGGGGCGCCTCGTCGATGATCGGGCTCACGCTCGGGCACCGGCGTCGGCGGCGTGATCGCCGTGGACGGCCGGGTCCACCAGGGCCACGACGGCACGGCCGGCGAGATCGGTCACCAGACGATCGAGCCCGACGGGCCCTGGTGCGGCTGCGGGAACCGCGGCTGCCTCGAGGCCTTCGCACGGGCCGACCAGATCGCCGCCGCCTGCGGGACCGCCACGGCCGAGGAGGCGGTCGCGCGGGCCCGGGCCGGCGACGCCCGGGCGATCGAGGGCCTCGCCCAGATCGGTCGCTATCTCGGGATCGGGATCGCCAACATGATCGACGGTCATCTCGCCCGACCGGGTCGTCATCGGGGGCGGGATCGCGGCGGCCGGCGACCTCCTGCTCGGGCCGATCCGCGACGAGCTGCGACGACGGGTCCGCACGACGTCGCTCGACGACGGTCGAGATCGTGACCGCCGAGCTCGGGACCTGGGCCGGGGCGATCGGGGCGGCGATCCACGGCGCCGAGACGGCCGGGCTTGACGGCCGGGCCGCGGCGAGCACCGTCAGCGGGCGGCTCGTCCTCGACGATCGGGTCGCGAGTGGCCGGATCAGCGATCGAGGACGGGCGGATCGCCGCGGTCGTCGCTCGACGCGGAGCCGGACGACGGCGGGCCCATACGTCGCCCCGGGGTTCGTCGACGTCCATGTCCACGGCTGGGGCGGCCACGACGCGATGGGCGATCCGGCTGCGCTCGACGGCATGGCGCGGCGGCTGCTGCGCCGCGGCGTGACCTCGTTCCTGCCGACGGCCGTGACCGCGCCGCTCGGCGAGCTCGCGGCCTTCGCCGAACGCGTCCGGGCCTGGCAGCCGGACGCGCCGGCCGACGGCGCCGAGCCGCTCGGGTTCAACCTCGAGGGACCGTTCCTCGCGCCGGCCCGGCGCGGGGCCCACGACCCGGCCTACCTGCGCGATCCCGGCCGACGCTCCGCGCCCGACGCTCGAGGCCGCTGATCGACGGACTCCGGCTGCTCACGATCGCGCCCGAGCTGCCCGGCGCGATCGAGCTCATCGGCTGGCTGCGCGACCGCGGGCGTGGCGACCTCGCTCGGCCACTCGGCGGCGACCCTCGAGGAGGCGCGCGCCGGCTACGCGGCCGGTGCGACGTCGACGACGCACCTCTTCAACGCGATGAGCGGCGTCGATCACCGGGCGCCCGGGCGTCGCCGTCGCGGCGCTGCTCGACGACGACGGTCTACGTCGAGCTCATCGCCGACGGCATCCACGTCCATCCCGCGCTGTGGCCGCTCATCCGGCGGCTGAAGCCGCCGGACCGGCTGCTGCTGGTCAGCGACGCCATCGCGCTCGCCGGGACGGGCGACGGACGCGGGTCGGATCGGCGAGCCTCGAGGTCGAGGTCGTGGGGCCGCGCGCCACGCTCGCCGGGACGTCCACGCTGGCCGGATCGGTCATCGCCCTCGACACGGCGGTCCGGAACCTCGTGGCGTCCGGCGTCGCCGCTGCCCGCCGCGGTCGCCGCCGCCAGCCGCAACCCGCTCGCCCTGCTCGGCGTCACGGACCGTGGCCGGATCGCCGTGGGTCAGCGGGCCGATCTCGTCGAGCTCGACGACGAGCTCAGGGTCCTCCGGGTGATGCGCGCCGGCACCTGGTTCGCCTGCCGACGCGCGTGAAGCCATCGGCGCGATGCGGCTCAGCGCGGCGGCATCGCCTCGAACGTCCGCTCGATGTCGTCGAGCATCCGGATCGTCGCCCGCGGTCACGACCTCGAGGTAGCGCTCGCCGAACTCGACCGTCGACTCGCGCGCGTCGCCCCACGTGCCGGATTGCGTGGCCCGGTGGACCGAGCCGGGCGTCGAGAAGAAGAACGCGGTGTGCACCGGCGGCGGGGCTGGTGACCGCCGGGAACGGCGGCAACTCGGCGTTCGCGTGGTCCAGGTCCACGAGCGCCGGGTTGATCGCCAGCACCGCCGACGTCTCGGCCCGGTTGGCGTGCAGCCCGTTCGATCGGGCCGAAGAACTCCGCCGCCTCGTCGGCCGTCATGCCGTCCCAGTAGTTGATCGGGAAGGCGCGGACGCCCGTCGGCAGCCGGTCGGCCGCGTTGGCGCAGGCGTAGGCGATCGCGTAGGTGTTGTCGTAGTGCCCGTTCAGGAAGACGATCCGCCTGAAGCCCGACCGCCGCGAGCGAGGCGCACAGGTCCTCGATGAGCGCCATGAACGTCGGGATGCGGATGTGGACGACCCCGGTGAAGCCCGACGTGCGGGTACGACAGCGCGTAGTTGATCGGCGGCGCGACCAGCGGCGCCGACCCGCGGGCGCGACCCGGCGCGCCACCTCCTGCGGGATGAGGACGTCGGTGAGCAGCGGCCCGTGCGGTCCGTGCTGCTCGGTCGAGCCCGTCGGCACGATCACGGTCTGGTGGTCCGCGCAGGAATGCCTCGACCTCGGGGTTCGGTCATCTCGCCGAGGAACACGGTCGGCGGTTTCATCGCAGCGTCCTCCTTAGCCTCGCGTCAGGCGATGGTGGTCGTGAGCTCCCCGATGCGCTCGATCCAGACGGTCACCACGTCGCCGGGCTCGAGATGCCGGTCCGGGCCCAGCGGTCCGTCGAGGCGCGCGGGCGTGCCGGTCGCGATCAGGTCGCCCGGGCGCAGCGTCACGTGTGCCGGCTGAGGTAGGCGATCAGCCTCGGCGATCGAGGTGCGCATGTCGGCGGTGCTGCCGTCCTGGATCGCGACCCCGTTGATCGTGCAGCCGAGCCGGAGGTCGACCGGGCGCATCTCGTCGCGGGTCACGACCCACGGTCCGACCGGGCAGAAGCCCGGCATCGACTTGCCGAGCAGCCACTGGTCGCCGTCGAGCCACGCGTCCCGCGACGAGATGTCGTTGATGCAGGTGTAGCCGAACACGTGCTCCATCGCATCCTCCGCCGAGACCCCGACGGCCCGCTCGCCGATCACGACCCCGAGCTCAGACTCCGGGTCGACGTTCGCGGTCAGTGCCCGGTCCCAGGTCAGGATCGCGCCGGGCCCGGCCACCGGCCGCGGCCTTGCCGTAGATCAGCGGGCGGGCCGGGCCGCCGACGTCAGGCTCCCCCGGCGCCCGGTAGTTCAGACCCACGGTGTAGATCGCCCCTGGGTCCGGGATCGCCGGCCCGAGTGCGACATCGTCCAGCGAGCGGTAGGCCCGGTCGGGCTGCCGCTCCGCCCAATCGCGAACCAGCCGGAGTCCCTCGTCGCCACGCGCCGCGAGGTCGC
>CAVPKE010000018.1:0-23366 GCA_963705615.1 uncultured beta proteobacterium
TCGGCGACGATGTCCGTCACGCGCCAGCGCGGGTTCAGGCTCGCGTAGGGGTCCTGGAAGATCATCTGCACGCGGCGTCGGACCTCGCGACTCCAGATGCCGGCCGTAGATGTGCTCTGCGGCCTGCCGTCGAACTCGATGTGTCCGCGGGAGGGCGGATACAGCCCAACGATCAACCGCGCGACGGTGGACTTGCCGCACCCGGACTCTCCCACCAGCGCCAGCGTTTCGCCTGTGCGCACCTCGAGCGAGAAGTCGTCGACAGCTCGCAAGAGTTGGCGGGGCGCGCGTTCGACCACGCGGTTCAGCCACGGCTTGGAGACGTCGAAGTCGCGTCCGACATCACGCAGCGCGACCAACGGCCGTGGCGTGTCAGGTTGCGCGGGCGTCACCATGGAGCCAGCATGCGGCGAGCCGGTCGCCGGTCTTGAATAGCGAGGGGCGTTCGCGATCGCAGGGCTCGAAGCGCTGCGGGCAGCGGGGGTGGAACGCGCAACCGGGAGGGATCGCGTCGAGACGCGGCATGGCACCGTCGATCTGCGCGAGAGGCGCACCGGTGGGGCCGACTCTGGGGATCGAGCGCATGAGACCGGCCGTGTAGGGGTGGCTCGGCGCGCGCAGCACGCTGCGCACCGGGCCGATCTCGACAATCCGCCCGGCGTACATGACGGCGACGCGATGCGCGGTCTCGGCGATCACGCCCATGTCGTGGGTGATGAGCATCACTGCGACGCCGTGCTCGCGGGACAAGCGCTGGAGCAGCGTGATGATCTGCGCCTGGGTCGACACGTCCAGCGCGGTGGTCGGCTCGTCGGCGATGATCAGCTTGGGTTGCGCGCACAGCGCGAGCGCGATGACCACGCGCTGGCGCATGCCGCCGGAGAACTGGTGCGGATAGTGGTCCAGGCGCCGCTCGGGCGCGGGGATGCCCACCTCCGCGAGCAGCGCGATGGCCCGCTCGCGCGCTTCTCGCCGAGAGACGGGAAGATGCGCCAGGATGGTTTCGGTGATCTGGCGGCCGATCGTGTAGAGCGGATCGAGCGAGGTGAGCGGGTCCTGGAAGATGGCGCCGATGCGCCGCCCGCGGATCTCGCGCAGAGCTTCCCGCCGCAGGTTGTCGATTCGGCTGCCCTCGAGCCAGATCTCGCCCGCCGCGATGCGGCCGGGCGGCTCGAGCAGGCCGATGATCGCCATGCCGGTGAGCGACTTTCCCGCGCCCGATTCGCCGACAACGCCAAGCACTTCGCCCGGCGCGATGTCGAAGGAAACGTCGTCCACGGCGACCAAGGTGCCGCGCCGGGTCGGGAACTCGACGCGCAGGTTCTTCACCTCAAGAAGCGGTGTGGACATCCAAATGTCTCTGCCCTATGGCCCCCGCGCGCCCTCACCCGGCGCGTTGCGCCGCCCTCTCCCGAAGGGCGAGGGCTGCTCGTTCCCCTCTCCCTCCGGGAGAGGGGTTAGGGGTGAGGGAGATCTCAGCGCAGCTTCGGATTGAGCGCATCGCGCAGCCAGTCGCCAAGCAGGTTCACGGACAGCACCAGCACGACCAGCGCGGCGCCTGGGAACACTGCGATCCACCATTCCCCCGAGAACAAGAAGTTGTTGCCCACGCTGATCAAGGTGCCCAGCGACGGCGTGGTGGGCGGCATGCCCACCCCGAGGAAGGAGAGCGTGGCCTCGGTGACAATCGCGGTTGCGAGGTGGATGGTGGCGATTACCAGCACCGGCCCCATAACGTTGGGCAGCAGGTGGTGCCACATGATGGCGGCCGGGTGCCGGCCGATGACGCGCGCCGCCTGGACGTACTCCTTGTTCTTCTCCACCAGCGTCGAGCCGCGCACCGTCCGCGCGTACTGCACCCAGCCCGAGATCCCGATCGAGAAGATCAGCACGTACATCGCCATGCTGCTCCGCCACTCGCGCGGCAGCGCCACGTGCGCCACCCCGTCGATCAGCAGCGCGATGAGGATCGCCGGAAACGAGAGCTGCACGTCGGCGATGCGCATGAGCAAGGCATCCACGGGCCCGCCCAGATAACCCGAGAGAAGGCCGAGGCTCACGCCCAGCACCATCGAGAAGAGCACCGCTGCCACGCCCACCGCCAGCGAGATGCGCGCGCCGTACAGGATCGCGGACAGCATGTCGCGTCCCTGGTTGTCGGTCCCCAGCAGATAAGCCGCGTTTCCCTGCGCGGTCCATGCCGGCGGCGTGAAGGCATCGAGCAGATTTACCGAGGCGAGATCGAAAGGGTTATGGGGCGCGATCCAGGGTGCCAACAACGCGCCGCCCACGCACAGCAGAGTGAGCCCCGCGGCGACCACCGTTACGGGCGAGCGGCGGAAGCTGTAAAGCAGGTCGGAGTCCCAGGCGCGGGCACCTCTCACTTCATCACCACCCACTTGAGCTGGATGAAGTTGTTGGCAAGCTGCACCATCTCCACGCTCTTCTTCATGCCCCAGACCAGCGGCTGCACGTGCAAGGGGAGATGGCCGATGTCGTCGGCGTGGATCTTGAAGGCTTCCGCGATCAGCGCGTTGCGCTTGGCGGCATTGTTCTCGGAAGCGATGCGCGCGACGAGTTCGTCCAGGCGCGGGTTGGAGTATGCGCCCAGGTTGAACTGACCCTGGCCGCCTTCACCCGGAGTGGCCATCAGGGCGAACAGGGCGTTGTGGCTGTCGAGGGTCGCGGGCGTCCAGCCCAGCATGTAGAACGAAGTGTCGCGCCGCAGGATCTTGGGGAAGAAGATGGCTTTGGTTTCGGCGACGAGACTTGACCTTGATGCCGATGCGCGCGAGCATGGCCGCCACCGCCTGACAGATCTCCGCGTCGTTCACGTAGCGGTCGTTGGGGCAGTTCATGCCCACTTCGAACCCGTCCGGATAGCCGGCCTGCGCCAGGAGTTTCTTGGCTGCCTCCGGGTCGTAGGGCAGGCGCTTGTCCAACTCCGGCGCGTAGCCGTTGACCATCGACGCGACCATCAGCGCGGTGGGGACGGAGGTGCCGCGCATGATGCGCGACTTGATCGCTTCGATATCGATGGCCTGATAGAAGGCCTGGCGCACGCGCTTGTCCTTGAACGGGTTCTTGCCCTTGACGTTGGAGAACAGCAGCTCGTCGCGCTTCTGGTCCATGCCGAGAAAGATGATGCGCGCCTCCAGGCCTTGCATGACCTTCAGCTCCGGGTTGCCCTGGATGCGCGGAATGTCCTGCAGCGGTACCGGCTCCATCATGTCGATCTCGCCCGATATCAGTGCAGCAACCCGCGTCGCGGCGTTGGCCGACGGGCATGAACACCGCCTCCGTCACGTTGTGCTCCGGCTTGCCCCACCAGTTCGGGTTGGGCACGAGCACAGTGCGCACTCCGGGCTCGCGCGATTTCAGCATGAACGGACCGGTACCGTTGGCGTGCGTGCTGGCGTAGTTCTCGGTGCCCTTACGCACGTCCACCGGTCGCAGCGCGCCGTTCTTCTCGCACCACGTCTTGGACATGATGTACCAGGTGGTGAGCATGCTGGGCAGGATGGGGAACGGGTCGTGCGTGACGATGTCCACGGTATGGGCGTCGATCTTGCGGATCTCCTTGACAGCGCCGACGTACATCTTCACGTCCGAGCCCTCGCTGCGAGCCCGCTCCAGCGAGAAGATCACGTCGTCGGCCGTGAAGGGCGTGCCGTCGTGGAACTTGACGTCGTGGCGCAGGTTAAAGCGCCATACGGTCGGCGATGTCTGCTTCCAGTCGGTGGCGAGCAGAGGTATCGGTCTCCAGCTTCTTGCCGCGTCCGGTGAGTCCCTCGTACATGTTGGCCGTGAAGCTCAGCTGCACGGCCTCGTTGAACATGTGAGGGTCCATCGACAGCACATCGCCCTGGTCCGCGTAGCGGAAGGTCTTGGCGTGGGCGGGTGCCGCGGCCAGCGCGAGGGCGCAGGCGAGGCTGGAGGCGATTCGGAGTACGAGACGCAGACGCATGTAGGTCTCCTCAGGTCAGCGGCAGCGCCTCTTCCGCCAGCGCTGCCAGATAACCGGCGCCGAGCGGAATCACGTCGTCGTTGAAGTCGTAGTTGGGGTTGTGCAGCCAGCAGCCGCTCGCACCACCGCCCTGCCCGAGCAGCACGTAGGCGCCCGGGGCGCGCCTGCAGCATGTAGGCGAAGTCCTCGCCGCCCATGGCCGGGTCGAACTCGCGCACGACGTTGTCCCGTCCGAAAATGCGCTCGCCGACGTTGGCCGCGAACTCTGCTTCCTGCTGCGTGTTCACGGTGGCCGGATAGCCGCGGATGTATTCGACCTGCGCACTCGCACCCAGGCCCGACGCGACGGCCCCGGCGATCTCCCGGATGCGCTTCTCCGCGAGTGTCTGCGTCTCCGAGCGGAACGTGCGCACCGTGCCGACCAGCTTGACCGCGTCCGGGATCACGTTGAAGGTGCCGAGCTGGCTGGTCTCCATCGAGCACAGGCTGACCACGATGGCGTCGAGCGGGTTCACGTTGCGGCTGGCAATAGTCTGCAACGCGGTGATGATGTGGGCGGCGGCGACAACCGGATCGACGGTGAGGTGCGGCATCGCGGCGTGCCCTCCCGTACCGCGCACGTCGATCCGGATCTCGTCGGCGGCTGCAAGCACCGGGCCCGCGCGCACCGCGATCTTGCCCGGCGGCAGGCCGGGCCAGTTGTGCAACGCGTAGACCTCGTCCGCCGGAAAACGCTCGAACAGCCCCTCTTGCACCATCACGTTGCCGCCGCCGCCGTGCTCCTCCGCTGGCTGGAAGATGACATATGCGGTGCCGTCGAATCCGCGCGTTTCCGAGAGATACCGCGCGGCGCCCAGCAGCATGGTCGTGTGGCCGTCGTGGCCGCAGGCGTGCATGCGCCCCTCGTTCTGCGACTTGTATGGCCGGTGGGCCGTTTCGTGCATGGGCAGACAGTCCATGTCCGCCCGCAGGCCGACTGCGCGTCCGCCCGACCGCCGGCCCGGGATGACGCCCACCACACCGGTCTTCGCTAGCCCGCGGTGCACTTCGATGCCCCAGGCCGTGAGCTGGTCCGCAACGCGCTGAGAGGTACGCATCTCCTCGAACGCCAGCTCCGGGTGCGCGTGCAGATCGCGGCGAAGTGCGGTCAGCTCGGTCTGATAGCGGCGGATGTGTTCGACTGGATTGCTCATGTCCCATCCCTCAGTGTGCTGCCGCGACTCCGGTCCAGGCGCAGGCGCGGGTCGACCGCGTAGTAGAGCAGATCGACCACCAGGTTGATGACAACGAAAAATAGCGCGATCAGGCACAGGTAGGCCGCCATCACCGGTACGTCGGCGAATGTCACCGACTGGATGAACAGTAGTCCCATGCCTGGCCACTGAAACACCGTCTCCGTGATGATGGCGAAGGCGATGATCGATCCGAGTTGCAGACCGGTGATGGTGATGACCGGGACCAAGGTGTTCTTGAGCGCATGGCGGAAGTGAATGGCGCGCTCGCTCAAACCCCGGGCGCGCGCGAACTTGATGTAGTCGGTGCGCAGCACCTCCAGCATCTCGGAGCGCACCAGCCGCATGATGAGGGTCATCTGGAACAGGCCCAGCGTGATCGAGGGCAGTATCAGCGCTTTCAGACCCGGACGCGGTCAGCAGCCCGGTGCGTCCACCAGCCGATGGCCACCGTCTCGCCGCGGCCGAAGGACGGCAGCCAGCCGAGGTTCACCGCGAACACCAGGATCAGCAAGATCCCGATGAGGAACGTCGGCAGCGACACGCCCGCCAGCGACAGCGCGAGCAGGCACTGCGAAAGCCATGAGCCGCGCTTAAGCGCCGTGTACACGCCCATCGGGATGCCTGCCGCCAGCGCCAGCAGCGCCGCAACGAATGACAGCTCGAGCGTGGCCGGCAGCCGCTCGACGATGAGCGTGGACACGGGACGCAGCTGGCGCAGCGACAAGCCGAACTCGCCCCGCGCGGCGCGTGCGACGAAGCTGGCGTACTGGACGTAGAACGGGCGGTCGAGGCCGAGGTCGCGCGTCATGCGGGCGCGATCCTCGGGTGTGGCATCCTGGCCGAGCATGAACACGACCGGATCGCCCACGAACCGGAACAGCGCGAATGCGATCAGACCCACGGCGAGCATGACGAGCAGCGCTTGCGCCAGCCGCCGCAGAACGAACGCAGCCATGGGTCCTGAGCCTTACTTGAGAATGAACGCCGGCGCCGCTACCGCTGCTTCCTTCAGCTGGCGCCGTCGAGCGCTGTCACGGGTCAGCGCTGGGATGTTGCCCAATTCGTCTGAGGGCGTCAATCGAGGCGCCGTCGGCGAGTGAAGCGGCAAGAATCGCGACCGGGCGAAGGCCGTCGGAATGATAGGATGGCGGCGGCGAGGAACGCCACTTCGCAATCGTCGAGCCTGCGACCACCCGACGGAACCATGAGACCGGCCCGAGTCCTTTTGCATCAGATCCGTGCCCGGCCGCGCCTGGTCATCGCGACGATCGCTCGGCCTGTCGATGCTGTTAGCTGCTTCCAGCCACGCTATCAGTAACCACTCGGGCGCTGCTGGCGTGGGACGTCGGCGCCGGACTTTACCTCGTGCTCGCCTGGATCATGATGCTGCGCGCCAACGTCGAGCGGATGCGCCGGCGGGCGAAGCAGCAGGACGACGGCGCGGTGGTTGTCCTGGCGCTCACGGTCTTTGCGTCCTTAGCGAGCCTTGCGGCCATCGTGCTGGAGCTGATCGGGGCAAAGAGCTATTCGCCCCATGCGCAGACATCTGCATTTGGCGCTGTCCGTCGTCACGATTCTGTGCTCCTGGTTCATCGTCCACACCGCCTTCGCGCTGCACTACGCGCACGAGTTCTACGAGGATGCGCCGGGCACCAAAGAGCGCAGCCTCACGTTCCCGGGAGATTCCGAGCCGGACTACCTCGACTTCCTGTACTTCGCCTTCGTTCTTGGCACCACGTCGCAGACCTCGGACGTGACGATATGCTCCGGCGCCATGCGCCGGCTCGCGCTCGTCCACGGGGTCATCGCCTTCTTCTTCAACACCACGCTGCTCGCGTTGGTGGTCAACATCGCCGCAGGGCTGATCTGAGACCACGATGGCGGCGGGAACCGAAAGCCTCTCACAGGGCAGAGAGATGACAAGACAAGGTCCACTGCTGGTGTCTGTGGCGCTCGCGCTCGTCCTCGTGGGTTTTGCGAACAGAGGCGCCGCCCACGACTTCAACGACTCCCACTTTCACCTGACCAACTACATCCAGGAAGGACTCAGCCTGCCCGAATTCCTGAAGATCATGGGCAACAGGACCGGGCGGGCGGCCGTGTTCGGCATTCCGTTGCAGCAGAAGTGGGACTACTTCGAGTCGGGATCCCGTGCCCCCGACTACTATTTGCTCGCCGATTCGGAGCTCTACTACTACTCGTTCACCGATGCGATCATCGCGGATCAATACTTGCGTCTGCCTCCGGAAGATCGCGCGCGGATCGACCCCATGATCACTGGGTTCAACCCCACGGACATGTATGCGGCAGATCACATACGCAGGGTGCTGCTGATGTATCCGGGCGTTTTCTCGGGCATCGGTGAGTTCTCCGTCCACAAGGAATTCGTTTCGTCGAAAGTGGCGGGTCACACGGCGAGCCTGCTGAATCCGGCGCTGGATAAAATACTGGCGTTCGCAGGGGAGGCCGGCCTGGTCGTGATACTCCACAACGATATCAACACCGTGCGTCCCGCTCCCGGCCGGCCTGCGCATTTCGATGATCTCAAGACCGTTTTCCGCGCCCACAAAGGCACTTCCATCATCTGGGCGCACACCGGGCTGGGGCGGTTCGTCAAGCCGACCACCGATCATCTCGAGTTGCTTCGAGAGCTCCTCGGCAGCGACGAGTTCTCGCACGTGAGCTTCGATATCTCCTGGGACGAGGTGGCCAAATGGATTGTGGCCGATGACGCGACTCTGGATGCTTGGGTGAGGCTGCTGAAGCAGTATCCCGATCGATTCCTGTTTGGGAGCGATGCTGTCGCACCCAAGACACAGGCCGATTATCTCAAGGCGTTCGACGCCTATCGGCGCCTGTGGGAGCGCCTGGACGCAGAGACGGCGCGCAAGGTGAAGTCGCAGAACTTCGAGCGCATCTTCGATGCAGCTCGGGAGAAAGTGAGGGCGTGGGAAGCCAGGCAGACCCGAAAGTGAGGCGGGTGCAGGAGCCGTTGATTGCGCCTTAGACCTTTGCTCGCAGCGAGGAGCTGCACACCGTCAGCCACTCGATCCACGCCCCCGCACCAGGTACTGCATGCACCTCAAAGGGGAACCCAAAAATTGGAGCATCGGTTGAGGTGCCCCAAGGTGTTCCAAGTGGAGTGAATTCGGTCAGTCATCACAGAAGTAAGCGCCCCCGCCTTCGAGCCCGCTCCATTTCCCGGTCTTGCCCTTCAGCGCTGCCATCCTGCCGGTCCCTGAGACAAACTTAAACGTTCCATGCGATACGTCACTGCGCTTCTCCGTTCCCATATCCCCTGGCTTGGAGTACCAAAAGACACTACCGGCGTCTCCCGCAGCATTCTTCCAGGTGCAGCCACCTATCCAGGTCTGCCCTTCCGGCGCGACTATTCCTTGTCCTCTGCACTCTCCGCTCACGCGATGGCGTGGGTCGTTGGCATTCTCCATTACGAGGAAGCTTGGGCTGAAATACTGAAGGACGGCATTGCTGTCGCCGAGCTTGGTTTGCTCAAACCGGGCCGCGCCATACTGCACATCGTGTCCACAGTTGGCTGCGATCGCATTGGCAGACAGAAATGCAAGGGCAATACCGGCAACTCCTACATGAGCGGTCATGATCGTCTCCGAATAGAATGATTTCCCTCGACAGACAATTGGCAAAGGCGCTTCGCGCTGCCAAGTCAAAATGACCTCCTGAAGCAAAACACATTGACTCCTGAGACAACCGCTGGAGTACCGTCTTGGAGTCCAGGTTGAGGTAAGCCCCCCGCGCCTCCCGCCGGCATTCGAGCCGGATTCTGGCGTTGGCGGCCATCTCTCCGAACCGCGTTCGCAACATCCGCACCACGACTCAGTAGTCAGGAAAACAATTGGTTAGCCTCTGAAACCCGGCGCAATGGTGGTTGAAATTCGCCAGTGGTTGGTAATGCTCTGCGGATGTACGATGAGGCGCTATGATCCCTATGGACGAGCTACTGGGGGAGAGTCACGCAATTGCGGTCGTGCGCGAGCAGGCCCAGCAGCTGTTCGACTCGGGACGGCGCGCGCATCGCCTTCCACCGATACTGCTGCAAGGCGAGACGGGCACGGGTAAGGGCCTGCTCGCGCGGCTGCTCCACCGCTGCGGCCCCCGGCACGACGGTCCGTTCATCGATGTGAGTTGCGCGGCGATTCCGGAAGCCCTGCTCGAAGCCGAGCTGTTCGGCTTCGAGCGCGGCGCGTTCACCGACGCCCGACACGCGAAGGCCGGCCTCCTCCACGCCGCGCACCAGGGGACGATCTTTCTCGACGAGTTGGCGCTCCTGCCCGAGACGTTCCAGGCCAAGCTCTTAAAGGCAATCGAGGAGCGGGCGGTACGTCGGCTCGGCAGCACGCGCGTCGAGGCCGTCGACGTCCAGATCATCGCTGCATCCAATGAGGATCTGGCCGCAGCGGTTCGTACCCGACGCTTCCGAGACGACCTCTATCATCGGCTCGCGGTTGTGACCCTCACGCTTCCCCCGCTCCGAGAACGTCCCGGAGGACATCGTGATCCTCGCCGAGCATTTCTTATCCCGTGCCTGCGCGGACTACGGTCTGGTGCCGCCAAGGCACTTCGCCCCCGACGCTCGATCTGCCCTCCAGCAGTATCCCTGGCCAGGCAACGTCAGGGAACTGAGCAACGTTGTGGAGCGCGCGGTTCTGTTGGCGGAGAAGTCGACGATCACCGCCGCGATGCTGCGGCTCCCTTCGAGATCCGCGACGGTCGCCGGTTGGTCACGCTTCGACGACCGACTCGGAGACCTGGAGCGCGAGCAACTCCTGGGTGCGCTCCACGATACCAACTGGAACGTCAGCCGCGCGGCAATGTCACTTGGGATCTCGCGCAGCCGGTTGCGCTATCGGATCGAAAAGCACGGTCTGCACCCTGACCGAGACCTGCTTGGTCATGTTCAACGCTATGCGCGGCCTAACGAGTTGCCGGCCCCGACTTACCCAGTTGGCCGGGCGACCACCGCGAAGGCGGTGGACGCGCATTGGGAGCGACGGCATCTGGCGCTGCTCAGAGCCGAGCTGGTACCGCGCCCGCGACAGCCGCACCACCGCGACACTCAACCTTGGCTCTCACAGTCGTAGCCGACAAGATACGGGGCTTCGGCGGGCGTGTTCAGGAACTCGCCGCGACGACGCTCGTCGGCACCTTCGGCCTCGAGCCGGTCGACGACGCCACGATCGGCGCAGCACTCGCAGCCCTGGCGATTCAGAAGGCAGCCGAGCGGGCCCAGCGGGTCGACTCACGTGCTCCCGCCGTCAAGATCGCGGTTCACGCCGCGCCGCTCATGGTGGATCGGGTCAACGGTGTCACGCAGATCAAGCCGGAGGACAAAGCCGCGATGGAAGCCGCGCTGGCCGCGTTCGGGGATGTGAGCCAAACCGACGACATTTGCATCAGCGCTGCAGCTGCCCCGTTTCTGGAACGACGCTTCGAGCTCGCGCGACAGTCTGGTCGTGGCGTAGCCGGACCGCTTTATCGCCTCGTTGGTCCGGAGCGCACCGGCTTTGGGCTTGGCGGGAGAGCCCTCACGCGATTCGTGGGCCGTCAGCATGAACTCGCGATCGTCTGCGACCAGCTCGCCCAGGCCGAGCAGGCGCGCGGACAGGTCGTGGCCGTGCTGGGAGGGCCCGGCGTGGGCAAGTCTCGCTTCGTCTACGAGCTGACGCGGATGGATCGTGTCCAGGGCTGGCGAGTCTTGAGTTGCAGGGCGGTCTCTTACGGAGTCAGCACACCGTCGCTCCCTGTCGTCGAACTGCTCAAGAGCTACTTCAGGATCGAGGATCGCGACGATACCAAAAGCATGCGACAGAAGGTTATCGACAAGCTCCTGACGCTGGATCGCCAGTTTGAGGTGCTGGCCTCACCGCTGCTATCCATTCTCGAGGTTCCTGTGGAGGACACCCAGTGGCAGCGTCTCGAACCGGCTCAGAAGCGGTTACGCACAATCGAGGCCTGCAAGCGGGTGATTCTCCGCGAAAGCCAGGTGCAGCCCCTGCTGCTGGTGTTCGAGGATCTTCACTGGGTCGACAACGAGACGCAAGCTTTCCTCGACAGTCTGATAGACAGCTTGCCCGTCGCGCGCGTGCTCCTGCTGGTCAGCTACCGCCCCGAGTATGAGCACCACTGGGGCGCGAAGACCTACTACACGCAGCTTCGCATCGATCCTCTGACCGGCGAGAGCGCCGAGGCAATGCTGCACACCTTGCTCGGCAATGATCCGTCGCTGCTTGCAGTCCAGCGCCTGCTGATCGAACGCACAGAGGGAAATCCTCTGTTTCTCGAAGAAAGCGCGCGGACTCTGGTGGAGACCGGTGTCGTGCACGGCAGCCCTGGTGCCTACCGGCTCGCCGCGCGACCGACCAGCCTCGAGGTTCCGGACACAGTACAGGCGATCCTCGCCGCACGCATCGACCGGCTCGCAGCGACCGACAAGCATCTGCTGCAGGCCGCAGCGGCGATCGGCAAGGATGTCCCGTACTCGCTGCTGCAAGCGATCGTTGACGTATCGGAGGAGTCGCTGCAGCAACATCTTGGCAGGCTGCAGGCCGGGGAGTTCTTGTACGAAAAGAGTCTCTTCCCCGGCGTCGAATACACCTTCAAGCACGCGCTGACGCACGAGATGGCCTATGGCAGCATGCTGGAGGAGCGGCGCAAAGCCCTGCACGTGAGCATCATGGAGTCGATCGAGCATCTGTACCACGATCGGCTGGCGGAGCAGGTCGAGCGGCTGGCCCATCATGCATTGCGCGGCGAAGTGTGGGACAAGGCGCTCAGTTATTTTCGTCGCGCCGCCGAAAAAGCCATCGGCCGCTCCGCGAACCGGGAAGCCTGGTCGCACGTAGAGCAGGCCATCGCGGTGCTGTCGCATCTGCCCCAGACCAAATCTACGCTGGAGCAGGCCGTAGATCTGCGGCTGGCAGTGCGCACGTGTCTGAGCCCGCTCGGAGAATTTGCGCGGGCCCTCGAGCTTGGGCGCGAAGCGGTGCCGCTGGCCAAAGCCCTCGACGATCCTCGTCGCGAAGCCTTGGTCCATGGAGCGGTGAGCATTTCCTCGAGCCACATCGGCCGTCACGCCGATGCAACCGAGCACAGCGAGCGTGCTATGGCGATCGCCGAATCCTTGCGGGAACCGACGCTGCGCATCGCTGTCAGGCACTCTCTGGGCCTGCCGCCTATGTTCCACGGCGCCTTCCGCACAGCTATAGGCTGCTTCCAGCGCGACGTTGGACTCGATCCCGAGCAGATTCCGCAACGGCTGGTCAAGCCTTGGGGGGGCGCGATTTTTCAGGAAGCCTTTACCAGAGTCAGCTATTGCCTGTCTCAGACCAACGCGGCCCTTTGCTTTGCCGAGCTCGGGGACTTCACCCAGGCACTCCTAAACTCAGAGCAGGCCGTGAGGTTCGCGCAGACGCTCGACCTTCTCTATCTGCGCGCGATTACAGATGCGCATCTGGGAGCCGTCCATCTCCGGAAGGGCGACTTTCAAAGAGCGCTACACCTCGCGCAGCGCTGGTTGCAGGACTACGCCGCGGCTGACCTGCCCGTGCCACAACTGATCATGGCGTGGCGCCTCGGCGAAGTGTTCAACGTGTCTGGCCATATCGACGATGCGGTCTCGCTCTTCGAGCGAGCCTGGCAGTTCGCCGAGTCGAAGAGCGTCTTGGCTTTTGGACCGCAAGTCCTCGCACTTCTGGGTGATGCGTACGGCCGTGCGGGGCGGACCGACGAAGCGGCGGCGACCGGCCAGCGGGCCCTGCAGCTCGCTCGCCAGCTCGGGCAGCGCGGCGACGAAGCTTGGGCGCTCTATCTGCTCGGTAACATTCACGGCTACGGTGTGGATGCGAACCAGGCTCGAGACAGCTATCAACAAGCCTTGCTGCTCGCGCACGACCTTGGGATGCGGCCGCTGGAAGCGCAGTGTCATTTCGCGCTCGGGGAGCTGGCCAGGAAAGCGGGCGAAAAGCGAGGCGGGCAAGAGCAGTTCAGTGCGGCGGCCTCGATGTTCCGCGGTATGAGCATGAAGTTTTGGCAGGAGAAAGCGGAGGCCGCGCTAGTCCTCGACGCCCAAACCGCCGCCGTTAAGCGGGCGCCGGCGCGCGAAGCACGACGGAAACCCACCAGCACCGCTGGTGGGCGCCCCGACTGAACAGCAGATTAGGTTTCGCCTAGCTCGCCAAACCTCACCTACGGCCGCTGAGCCTTGGCATCAAAATAGGAGTCCGGACCATCGACGTAGAGATAGAAGACGCATCCGTCCGTGGAGGGAACCCAGTGAACGTTACGGGCCGGTAGGAAAAGCGTAATCGCCAGCTTTGAGAACGATGCCCTGCTCCTGGCCGCCTTCCGCCGCGATCTGTCATCGTTCCCTTTGTCATCACCACATGCTCGTTGCTGGTGTGCCAGTGGGGAGGAACCGTAAACCCGGCTTTGAATTGAATCATCCTGTGGTGCGGCTCTTTCGCCGGATCGCCTCGAAAGAACGCAAACTGACAGGCATCAGGCTGCGCCGCTTTCGGGTCGCACGGCACCCAGTTGAGCGTGCCGGTGGGCACAATCGTCTCCATCTGACCTTCCGCGAATGCTGCACTTGACGCTGCGGCACTCAATGCGACACCCGCTAACATCATGGCCATTCTTGTACGCATAGGATCCTCCTCTGTGTCTCGCTGACAACCACCCAAAATGGCGACCATGAAGCACCCTGATCCCCTGGCCGCGTAGCGCGCAGGTGTCTGGGCGCTCATTCGCTTGCGAAAGCGCTGAGCCCTATCTGCAACTACCGCGCCACAAACCAGTAGCCGAAAAAACAATCGGATAGCATCAGGAAGCCCCGCGCAATGGTGGTGAATATTCACCAGTGGCTGGTGGTGCACTGGGGATGTACGATACCGCGCTATGATCCCTATGAAAGAGCTGCTCGGGGTGAGTCGCGCGATCGCAGCAGTGCGCGAGCAGGTTCAGCAGCTGCTCACCCGAGGACAGCACGCGCACCGGCTCCCACCGATACTGCTGCAAGGCGAAACAGGCACAGGCAAGGGTCTGCTCGCGCGGCTGATCCACCGTGAAAGCCCTCGGCGCGACGGCCCATTGATTGATGTGAGCTGCGCGGCCATTCCCGACGGCCTGCTCGAAGCCGAGCTATTCGGCTTCGAGCGCGGCGCGTTCACCGACGCCCGGCAAGCGAAGCCCGGGCTCCTTCAAGCCGCGCACCGGGGAACGCTGTTTCTCGACGAGGTGGCGCTGCTGCCCGAGACCCTCCAGGCAAAGCTCCTGAAGGCGATCGAGGAACGGGCGGTGCGTCGCCTCGGCAGCACACGCGCCGAGAGCGTCGATGTCCAGGTGATCGCCGCATCCAACGAGGACCTGGCCGAAGCTGCGCGCACCCGACGTTTCCGGAACGATCTCTACCATCGGCTCGCCGTGGTGACCCTCACGCTTCCCCCGCTGCGTGAACGCCCAGAGGACGTCTTGCTCCTCGCCGAGCATTTCTTATCCCGCACGTGCGCGGACTACGGTCTTGTGCCGCCGAGGCGCTTCGCCGCCGACGCTCGCTCGGCCCTCCAAGGGTATCGCTGGCCAGGCAACGTCAGGGAGTTGAGCAACGTTATCGAGAGCGCGGTCCTGTTGGCGGAGGAGTCGACAATCACCGCTGCCATGCTAGGGCTCTCTGCGAGATCCGAGACGGATGCCGGCTGGTCACGCTTCGACGACCGAGTGGGAGACCTGGAGCGCGAGCAGCTCCTGGGCGCGCTCAACGATACGAATTGGAACGTCAGCCGCGCGGCGATACAGCTCGGAATCTCACGCAACCGGCTTCGCTACCGGATCGAAAAGCATCGTCTGGACACCGGTCGACACCTGGTCCGTTCTGGTCAACGCCACGCGCGGCCCACCGAGGCGGCGGCAACATCCCCGGTTGATCCGCCGGCCACCGCCGCGGCAGGCTTGCTATGGGAGGGACGACACCTGGCACTGCTGAGAGTCGATCTCCTGCCCCCGGCGACAGCCGGACCGCCGCTGGACCCAGGACGGGCCCTCACCGTGATCGCCGACAAGATCCGCAGCTTCGGCGGCTGCATCGAAGAACTCGCTGCGACGACGATCGTTGGCGCCTTCGGCCTCGAGCCGATCGAGAACGCTCCCAACAACGCTGCTCTCGCGGCTCTCGCTATCCAGAACGCTGCCGAGCGGGCTCGGCGGGTCGACTCACGGGTTCCCGCCGTCAAAATCGCGGTTCACACCGGTCAATTGCTGGTGGGTCGGGTCGATGGCCGCGCACAGATCGACCTCAAGGACAAGCGCGCGACAGAAAACATCCTTGCCGGGCTCAGCGATGTCGGCCAATCCAACAGTATCGTCATCAGCGCAGCGGCCGCCCCGTTCCTCGAACGACGCTTCGAACTCGCGCGCGACAGCGCCAATGGACGGTGGCGCGGGACTGCTTTACCGCCTCACCCGTCCGGAGCGCACCGGCTTCGGGCTTGGGGGGACGAGCGCTCGCGCGGTTCGTGGGCCGCCAGCGTGAACTGACGGTCGTCGGCGACCAGCTTGCGCAGGCCGAACGACATCGCGGGCAGATCGTCGCCGTCGTCGGGGAGCCCGGCGTTGGCAAGTCTCGCTTCGTCTACGAGGTGACGCGCGCGGATTGCGTGCGGGGGTGGCGCGTCTTGAGCTGCAGGGCATTCTCGTACGGAGTCACCACACCATCACTTCCGGTCATCGAGCTTCTCAAGGGCTACTTCCAGATCGATGACGCAGAAACACCGTCACAGATCCGCGAAAAAGTCTCTCAGAAAATCCTGCAACGAGACAGCCGACTCGAGTCGCACCTGCCGGCACTGCTCGCTCTGCTCGACGTTTCGACCGAGGATCCGCTGTGGCGCGCCCTGGAGCCGGGGCAGCGCCGGCAGCGAACCCTCGACGCGGTCAAGCACGTGTTGCTGCAGGAGAGCGTGGCGCAGCCGCTGCTGGTGATCTTCGAAGACCTCCATTGGATCGACACCGAGACCCAGGGCCTGCTCGATAGCCTGGCTGAGAGCTTGCCGGCGGCGCGTGTCCTCTTGCTAGTGACGTATCGGCCGGAGTACCAGCACCGCTGGGGCGCCAAGACCTACTACACCCAGCTTCACCTTGGTCCGCTCACAGGCGAAAGCGCCCAGGCGCTGCTCCAGCAGCTGGTGGGGGAGGATCCTTCGCTTCTACCACTCAAGCGGCTGCTCATTGAGCGCACCGAGGGCAACCCCTTGTTCCTGGAGGAGAGCGTTCGGGCGCTGGCGGAGACCGGCGCTCTTCAGGGTAGCCGCGGGGCTTACCGGCTCAACGCGACTGCCGCCAGCCTCGAAGTTCCCGCCACCATACAAGCCATCCTGGCCGCGCGCATAGACCGACTCTCACCGGAAGATAAGCGCCTGCTGCAGGCGGCTGCGGTCATCGGCAAGGATATCCCGTACGCGCTCCTGGCGGCGATCGCGGAGCAGCCGGAGGAGACCCTGCGGCGGGGACTCGCTCATCTGCAGGAGGCGGAGTTCCTCTACGAGACGCAGCTCTTCCCGGACCTGGAGCACACCTTCAAGCACGCGCTGACGCACGAGGTGACCTACGGGAGTCTGCTGCAGGACCGGCGCCGCCAACTCCACGCCCAGATCGTGGCCGCGACCGAGCGACTGTACGCCGACCGGCTGAGTGAACATGTGGAGCGCCTCGCCCACCATGCGCTGCGCGGGCACCTGTGGGACAAGGCGGTCCGCTATGGCCGGCAGGCCGGGGCCCGGGCGCTCGACCGCTCGGCCGCTCGGGAGGCTCTCGCCCACTTCGAGCAGGCGCGGGTCGCGCTGCGCGAGCTGCCCGAGAGCCGGGAGCGGACCGAGCAGCTCATCGACCTGTGCTTCGAGCAGCGCAACGCGCTCTTGCCGCTCGGCGAGTTCGCGCGGCTGGGCGAGTTCGTGAACGAGGGGCGCGCGCTGGCGGAGGCGCTCGGAGACCAGCGGCGGCTCGGGTGGGCACTTGCGTACCAGACGCACCAGAAAAGCGTCCTTGGCGAGTTCGCTCGATCAATCGAAGCGGGGGAGAGCGCGTGCGCCATCGCCGAAACGGCGGGCGCCCTCGGGCTGCGCGTCGTCGCGAACCACTACTTGGGCCAGGCGCTCTGTTGGTCGGGCGACCCGCGCCGAGCGGCCGCCGGCGAGGGCGCGGTCATCACCCTCCTCAAGGGCGCGCCGCCCGGCGAGCGCTTCGGGCTGGCGACGCTGCCGGCGGTGAGCGCCCGCTGGATCCTGGCGGCGGTCCTGGCCGAACTAGGAGAGTTCGCGCGGGCCATCGCCGCAGCGGAAGAGGGCCTGCGGATCGCCCAGAGCGCCGGCCAGCCCTACAGCGAGGTCTGGGCGCGGATTGGCCTCGGCTACGCCCGTCTGCGCCAGGGCGACTTCGCGCAAGCAACCCGGGTGCTGGAGCAAGGTCTTGCGCTCTGCCGGGAGATGGAGTTTCGTCTCGCGTTGCCGTTCGTCGCGGCGTCCCTGGGCTCCGCCTATCTCTGGTGCTGGGCGCGCGGCCGACGCGGTGCTGTTGCTGGAGGAGGCGGCCGAACGCGATCATGCTGGGCCACCGTCCGTGGCTCCTCCCGCTCCTGACCGAAGCCTACCTCGTCCTGCGGACGGATCGCCGAGGCGCGCGAGCAGGCGGAGCAGGCGGTGGCGCTGGCGCGCGCGCCACCCTCAGCGGGCGTGGGAAGCCTGGGGTCTGAAACTGCTTGGCGACGTCTGCGCCCACGAGGCCGCCAATGTCGAACAGAGCAAGGTCGACCAGCTCGGGGCCGAGCGGGCCGGGGACGCGTATCGGCGGGCGCTCGCGTTCGCGACGGAGCTGGGCATGCGCCCGCTCGTGGCCCACTGTCACTTCGGCCTCGGCAAGCTCTACGGACAGACGAGCAAGCGGGAGCAGGCGCGAAAACACTTCACGACCGCTACCACGATGTATCGCGAGATGGACATGCGGTTCTGGCTGGAGCAAGCGGAAGTGGCGCTGAACGAGGTTGGCGTACGATGAAGCGCTCCGAGTCGCTGTTGCCTCGCGCGGGCAGGACTCGATCACCTCATAGCGGCCGCGATGATGGCAGCTGCATTCTCTGGATCAAACGCCCACATCACGGGGTCAGGTTCAACCTGGAGGTTCAGTGCGGAAGGTAGAGACTGCGCAATAACTCGCGCGGCATCTGCGTCAATCACCGCCACATAAGTCGGTGGAGTGGTGTCCCGCGAGACCGACACACGTATGTGTCCCGGTCCTGTGAAGTTTTGCCGGCTGAGCAAGGTGTGAAACGCCTTGTCCAGATCCATGACCATGTCGTCCCGCTCCATCCGGTTCTCCTGCCGGTCCTTCGGTCGCGCTGGGTATCGACACAGTATAGGCTGCCTGCGTTACATGGAAATCTGTTTCCCCCTGGGAAATCCTCTCACTTTGTGAGGATTGTAGACTTTCGGAATCAGCCACCGTGTGCGCGAGACCGAGGGCTCGACCCTAGGGTTTGTGGTTGGTGGAAGTCACCACCGCGGAGCCTGGCGCTCGAATGCCGCCGCGTCGTTCTGACAGGCAGCGTCCGGGCCAAAACCTGCCGTTGGAAAAAGAGCCTATCCTGGTACCGTTGGCCCCACAGTCATCTGGCGGAGTATTGGTCAATTGATGATTTGCCCAAGCGAACCATGTTGACGATTGACGACATCCGAGCAATCCCGTTGTTTTCGACGCTAACGGTGAGCGATCTTGAGCGTCTCGCGCAGACGTCCGCCGACCTGCAGCGGACACACCGAAAAGAGCAGACTGGAGACAACTTTATGGAGAGAGAAACATGACCTGGAAGAACTCTCCCCGCAGCGGCCCGCGACGGCCCCTTGCAGGTGCAGCGCGGGCGGTGGTGACGGCGCTATCGCTTCTGGGCTTGCTTCTGGCGGGAGCGCCCATATCGGCACCGGCCGCCGGCAACGCGGCCTCCGGCAAAGAGCTCTATCGAACCCGCTGCCTCGGCTGCCACGGCGACGGCAGCACCGCGACCACCCTCGGTCCGAGCCTGGTCGGAATCATCGGGCGAAAGGCCGGAACCGGGCAAAGCGGAGTGCACTCCCGCATCATGACCGAGTCTGGCATCACGTGGAATGAAACGTGGCTTCGAATATTCCTCGCTGCGCCGACCAAAGAGATGCCGGGAACGATTATGCCCGTGGGTGTACCAGACGCGCAGGAGATCGACGACCTCATCGCTTACCTCGAGGCATTGCGGTAGACCATGCCGGGCATACGATGGATTCCCTTGCTCACCGCGGATTGGTTGAATGAAACAGCTCAAAGACAAGATTGCATGGGTTACCGGCGCTGGCTCGGGGATTGGGCGGGCTGCGGCGATTGCGCTCGCGCGCGAAGGAGCGAGGCTGGTATTGAGCGGGCGGCGCGAGCCGCCCTTGCGGGAAACCGCTGCGTGCATCGAAGCGGACGGGGGGCTGGCAGTGGTAGAGCCAGGCGACCTCACCGATGCGGCCGCGGCCGCGCATGCTGCCGAGGTAATCCGCAGGCGTTTCGGGCGGCTAGACATTCTGGTCAACAATGCCGGCGTCAATATCTCCCGGCGCAGCTGGGCGGAGCTCGATGCCTCCGGTGCCGATCAGGTCCTAAACGGCAATCTGTCCAGCGCCTTCTATTGCGTGCTGGCGGCGCTGCCGATTATGCGAGCCCAAAGGGACGGCGTGCTGATCCATACCGCATCAATGGCAGGGCGCTCGATCGGTCCGCTGTCCGGCGCGGCGTATGCTGCCGCCAAACACGGCGTCGTTGGAATGAGCCACAGCATCAATTGCGAGGAGTGCGTCAACGGCATCCGCTCTACTGTGCTCTGCCCCGGTGAAGTCGCCACTCCGATCCTCGATCAGCGGCCCGTCCCCGTGAGCGCGCAAGACCGCGCGCGCATGCTGCAGCCCAAGGATGTCGCGGATTTGATTTTGTATGTAGCGACCTTGCCCGCCCATGTGTGTGTCAACGAAGTCTGGATCACCCCGACGTGGAACCGCGGGTATGCGGCCGCGCTCAAGCAAGCGCACGTCAGACCGTGAAAGCTGCCGCCGCGTGCAACATCGAGGCGGAGAACGTTAGCGAGCGAACACGGAGAACGGGATGCAACTCGGATTCAAGAATCGCACAGCAGTAGTCACTGGCGCATCAAAGGGGATCGGCCTCGCGGTAGCGCGCGGCCTCGCAGCGGAAGGTTGCTCGGTGCACCTGGTGGCGCGAGATTCAGCGTTGCTGGAGAAGGCGGCCGTCAGCATCAGAGCCGATTTCCAGGTCTCGGCGACGCCGCACGCGCTGGATCTCTCACGCAGCGAAAGCATCGCGACGCTGATGGCCGCGACCGGCACTCCGGATATCCAGATGTGCGCCTGGGAATCGACAATTCGCCCGCCCGCTATTCCTTGTAGCTCGGATCCATCCGTTCCAGCTTACGGAGCAGCGCGGGCCATTCCATCACGCCGTAGGGCCGTCGCGTCTGCGGCTGGTAGTTCATGTAGGTCTCCTCCAGGACCTTTTCAGGGACAGGGCGCAACTTGGCTCCGGTTGCCATCGCCGCAAGCTGGGAGCGCGCTGTTAGCTCCAGGCGGTGCATCCAGTTGAATGCCTCCCCGATGGTCTTTCCCACCGTGAGCAGGCCATGGTTACGCAGGATCAACGCCTCGCCATCGCCGAGATCGCGCAGGAGGGACGCTTCTTCCTTCTTGTCGAGCACCACCCCTTCGTAGTCGTGGTATCCGATTTTGAGAAACCGCATCGAGGTTTGGGTAATTGGCAGAACGCCGCAATCGAGCGCGGACAAGGCCATCCCAGCCCAGGTATGGGTGTGGATCACGCAGGCGACGTCATGTCGCGCACGATGGATCGCGCCGTGGATCACATACCCCGCTTTGTTGATGCCATAGTTCAGGTCTCCAAAGTCCGGCTTGCTCAGAATGTTTCCGTCCACATCGATCTTGATGAGGCTGGACGCGGTGATCTCCTCGTAAAGCATCCCGTACGCATTGATCAGCAACGCGTTCTCTTCGTCCGGCACCGCGGCCGAGATGTGATTGGCCATCATGTCCGACATGTCGTAGTGCGCGACAAGCCGATAGCATGCAGCGAGGTCCACGCGGGCTTTCCACTCCGCTGGGGACACCTTGTCTTTCATTGAACGCAACGTCAGATGGATCATGTTCGTCATGGGAAATACCTCCATTCGGATCCGTTCGACGAAACAGGGCGTTTGTTTTACTTATACCCCGTCCACGGAAAACCCCCCCACACGAAATCGCTTAAGACTCAAGCGATCAGCTACCCGATGCCGGCGCTGTCACTGGCATCTATAGCGCGTGTACTCCTTTTCCGGGCTGTGCGAGCGGTCGCCGTCCGCGACTAGCAGCGTAAATGTCTCCCCGGGACCTTGGACGACAACTACGCCGTAGTCCAGCATGTTCTTCTCCCGGGCGAGCGTTCTCGCCGCGGCCCAGGCGTGGTCCAGATTGGCCACGTTCACGCTGTACCCCTGGGGAAACCTGTCGCGCGCCCCTTCGAGCAACCCCACGATGTGGACGTGCAGTTGGTCCTGATTGCGCTGCAACCGCGAATTCACCACAAGCGCGATGGTATTGGGATCGTTGAAGCGCTTGCGTGCGGCATCCCAGGCGAACTGCCAGATGCCTTCTGGAAGGTCCTCGGACTCGACGCCCGAGATGAGCGCGAAGGGCATGGCGATCCCGTGCTCGAACCAGCGCGGGCACCCGCACATCTTGAGATCCCGGACAGCGACGAATTCGGAGCTCTCTTCCCAGACTTGTGTCGTCGTTCTGCAGCGGGCTTTGTCCGCAACGTCGCTATCGCCCACCGGCGCCGGACAGTTCGTCCCGTCGCCTGCACGCTTGGGATCGAGGCAGCTTTGCACGAGCACGCGCAACTGGTCCCGGCTTGACTCAGCGCCCGCATTCGCAGTCGCCAATGCGACTAAAATGGGAACGAGCAGAAATACTCTTTGTACGAGCAGATGGGCAGCCAGTACGTGCAAGTGAACAAACGGTTTGCTCCGGAGAAGGGGCGCAGCGCTCCTCTTGTGACGGGCAATGCCAAACAGCCAGGTCGTGAACTTGGAGTATCTCTTCGCGACGCGCCGCGATACCAAAGAGCCCATCCGGCGGATTGCAATGGAGGAAACGTTACCTATGGCGGTTAGAGGCATAGGTCAGCCTGACGATAGCCCAATTTCAAAGAGTGCAATGCTGGTAGTAACGGCTTGTGCTGTGGTTTCGAAGGAGCCGGCTTACGCGCGCACCTTCAAAGACCCTTACGCCGCTTGGTTCGCCGCTGCAATATCGCAGGAAGCGGCGGCGCGTCTGCCCACTCTGGATGATCCAACGGTTCGCGCTGCCTTCATCAAGGAAACCGAACGCGACCTCGATGGTCTGGTGACGCATGTCGTTTACCGCAAGCCTTGGATCACCGATCGCGTGCAGAAAGCGTTGGAAGCTGGCGTCGAACAGTTGGTCATACTCGGCGCGGGTTGCGACACGTTATCGTTGAGGCTCGCGCAGACACTTGCGCAAGTCAAGGTCTTTGAGCTCGACCGCGAGCCCGTCATCGATTTTCGCCGCCGCGTGCTACAAGAACATTCTGCTTTGGCTGACAATGTTCGGCTACTGGCAATCGACTTCCACGATCAAGACCCGGGCGCGGTACTGAGAGCCAACGGCTTCGACCAGAACCGGCCCGCAGTCATCGTCGCCGAGGGAGTAATCGAGTATCTGAGCGGCGACGCGGTTGAGCGATTGTTCGCTTTCGCTCGCGAGATGGGTGCGCCGAGCAGCCGGTTGATATTCACTTTCTTGGCAACCAAGGTTTACGAGCAAGGTGATATCGACGCCCTGCGCAACGAGCTCCATGAAGGCGGCGAAACACTGAAGTTCGGTCTTGGTCCCGGAGCGAATCGACCAATTTCTTAGCGCGCGTGGATTCCGTATCCTGGAAATGGCGACCCCTGAGAAGATCAAACAGGAGACCGTCCCGTTGGTTGGTGCACCGGTCGGGGTCATTCCAGGTTGGCATTTGGTTCTTGCGGAGCGCGAATAAGG
>CAVPKE010000019.1:0-253208 GCA_963705615.1 uncultured beta proteobacterium
CGCCCGCTATTCCTTGTAGCTCGGATCCATCCGTTCCAGCTTACGGAGCAGCGCGGGCCATTCCATCACGCCGTAGGGCCGTCGCGTCTGCGGCTGGTAGTTCATGTAGGTCTCCTCCAGGACCTTTTCAGGGATAGGGCGCAACTTGGCTCCGGTTGCCATCGCCGCAAGCTGGGAGCGCGCTGTTAGCTCCAGGCGGTGCATCCAGTTGAATGCCTCCCCGATGGTCTTCCCCACCGTGAGCAGGCCATGGTTACGCAGGATCAACGCCTCGCCATCGCCGAGATCGCGCAGGAGGGACGCTTCTTCCTTCTTGTCGAGCACTACCCCTTCGTAGTCGTGGTATCCGATTTTGAGAAACCGCATCGAGGTTTGGGTAATTGGCAGAACGCCGCAATCGAGCGCGGACAGGGCCATCCCAGCCCAGGTATGGGTGTGGATCACGCAGGCGACGTCATGTCGCGCACGATGGATCGCGCCGTGGATCACATACCCCGCTTTGTTGATGCCATAGTTCAGGTCTCCAAAGTCCGGCTTGCTCAGAATGTTTCCGTCCACATCGATCTTGATGAGGCTGGACGCGGTGATCTCCTCGTAAAGCATCCCGTACGCATTGATCAGCAACGCGTTCTCTTCGTCCGGCACCGCGGCCGAGATGTGATTGGCCATCATGTCCGACATGTCGTAGTGCGCGACAAGCCGATAGCATGCAGCGAGGTCCACGCGGGCTTTCCACTCCGCTGGGGACACCTTGTCTTTCATTGAACGCAACGTCAGATGGATCATGTTCGTCATGGAAAATACCTCCATTCGGATCCGTTCGACGAAACAGGGCGTTTGTTTTACTTATACCCCGTCCACGGAAACCCCCCCACGAAATCGCTTAAGACTCAAGCGATCAGCTACCCGATGCCGGCGTTGTCACTGGCATCTATAGCGCGTGTACTCCTTTTCCGGGCTGCGCGAGCGATCGCCGTCCGCGACTAGCAGCGTAAATGTCTCCCCGGGACCTTGGACGACAACTACGCCGTAGTCCAGCATGTTCTTCTCCCGGGCGAGCGTTCTCGCCGCGGCCCAGGCGTGGTCCAGATTGGCCACGTTCACGCTGTACCCCTGGGGAAACCTGTCGCGCGCCCCTTCGAGCAACTCCACGATGTGGACGTGCAGTTGGTCCTGATTGCGCTGCAACCGCGAATTCACCACAAGCGCGATGGTATTGGGATCGTCGAAGCGCTTACGTGCGGCATCCCAGGCGAACTGCCAGATGCCTTCTGGAAGGTCCTCTGACTCGACGCCCGAGATGAGCGCGAAGGGCATGGCGATCCCGTGCTCGAACCAGCGCGGGCACCCGCACATCTTGAGATCCCGGACAGCGACGAATTCGGAGCTCTCTTCCCAGACCTGTGTCGTCGTTCTGCAGCGGGCTTCGTCCGCAACGTCGCTATCGCCCACCGGCGCCGGACAGTTCGTCCCGTCGCCTGCACGCTTGGGATCGAGGCAGCTTTGCACGAGCACGCGCAACTGGTCCCGGCTTGACTCAGCGCCCGCATTCGCAGTCGCCAATGCGACTAAAATCGGAACGAGCAGAAATACTCTTTGTACGAGCAGATGGGCAGCCAGTACGTGCAAGTGAACAAACGGTTTGCTCCGGAGAAGGGGCGCAGCGCTCCTCTTGTGACGGGCAATGCCAAACAGCCAGGTCGTGAACTTGGAGTATCTCTTCGCGACGCGCCGCGATACCAAAGAGCCCATCCGGCGGATTGCAATGGAGGAAACGTTACCCATGGCGGTTAGAGGCATAGGTCAGCCTGACGATAGCCCAATTTCAAAGAGTGCAATGCTGGTAGTAACGGCTTGTGCTGTGGTTTCCAAGGAGCCGGCTTACGCGCGCACCTTCAAGGACCCTTACGCCGCTTGGTTCGCCGCTGCAATATCGCAGGAAGCGGCGGCGCGTCTGCCCACTCTGGATGATCCAACGGTTCGCGCTGCCTTCATCAAGGAAACCGAACGCGACCTCGATGGTCTGGTGACGCATGTCGTTTACCGCAAGCCTTGGATCGCCGATCGCGTGCAGAAAGCGTTGGAAGCTGGCGTCGAACAGTTAGTCATACTCGGCGCGGGTTGCGATACGTTATCGTTGAGGCTCGCGCAGACACTTGCGCAAGTCAAGGTCTTTGAGCTCGACCGCGAGCCCGTCATCGATTTTCGCCGCCGCGTGCTACAAGAACATTCTGCTTTGGCTGACAATGTTCGGCTACTGGCAATCGACCTCCACGATCAAGACCCGGGCGCGGTACTAAGAGCCAACGGCTTCGACCAGAACCGGCCCGCAGTCATCGTCGCCGAGGGAGTAATCGAGTATCTGAGCGGCGACGCAGTTGAGCGATTGTTCGCTTTCGCTCGCCAGATGGGTGCGCGGAGCAGCCGGTTGATATTCACTTTCTTGGCAACCAAAGTTTACGAGCAAGGTGATATCGACGCCCTGCGCAACGAGCTCCATGAAGGCGGCGAAACACTGAAGTTCGGTTTGGTCCCGGAGCGAATCGACCAATTTCTCAGCGCGCGTGGATTCCGTATCCTGGAAATGGCGACCCCTGAGAAGATCAAGCAGGAGACCGTCCCGTTGGTTGGTGCACCGGTCGGGGTCATTCCAGGTTGGCATTTGGTTCTTGCGGAGCGCGAATAAGGAACTCAAGCTCCCCTCTTTGCCATCGACCGCTCAAAGGGACCTCAATTTCGCATACCGGCTGGCTTGGGCACATGGCCCACATCGACCTGCTGTGGGAGCGCATCGATTGGGCGATCGACCTATGACGTGACGACTTCGTCCCAGTTGTTGTTGGTCTTCGACATGCGGATAACAGTGCAACAACCACGAACTCAAGGACGAGTTGCCAGGGCGGTCTGCATGACTGGTGAACAAACGAAAGATCGTGTCTGGCCTCCCAACAGTTCAAATCCACGTTCCCCACCGGAAGGGCTCTGCCGACGGAAACCTTGCCGCGAGAAGTATCAACCTAATACAGCGCCGGCTGCCCCGAATTGTTCTAGATCAAGCGGACGCAATACTGCCGACGCTAGGCAGAACAGGTTCTTTGCCAAGCTCCCGGCTCACTTAGCCTGTATGGCGCCGTTAAGGTCAACTTGCCGCCCACCAGGCTGCTGTTGGCTGTGCAACCTCAAGCGGGCTCGCACAAATATATGTTCTCCGCCGTTGCCATTCAGATACAAACTTCTCCTAGTCGAGATTTAGCGTTGCGAGCTGAGGCGACTCTGATATGCTTACCGAATTGCTATCCGTCACCTCTCGTAGAACAAAACCATCCGGCCCAGGAGTCTTCCCATGCGTAACTACGTCCTTGCTGGGGTCATCGGCACTCTCATCACGTTACTCGGCGTCCGCCTGGCCATAGGTCAGTCAGAAGAAGTCGCCAAGATCATGCGGCAGAAGTTGTCATACGCGCAGGCAATCCTTGAAGGTGTTAGCACCGAGGATTACAAGAAGATCACAGATAGCGCGGGAGCAATGTTGGCGCTGACCCATCGGGTCGAGTGGAACGTGATCGATCGGCCCGAGTACCTCGGCTTCAGCCAGGAGTTTCGCCGCGCGCTCGATGGATTGGTAGACTCCGCTCAACGGCGAAGCGCCGACGGCGTGGCCTACGATTACGTGCAGATGACCATGGCTTGTGTGTCGTGCCATCGGTTTGTGCGCGGAGTGAAGAGGGCTTGAGAAGTATTTGAGACGACCGAATCCGTTTTGCAGTTCCACTCATGGGCTCAGGACCTGGTTGCCCGTCTTCCGATCTTTCCGGCACAGCTCGTGAGCCTCGTCCTCCGCGGTGGGGAATCCGATCCCGCGTAGCTCAGTCGGACAGGTCTTCCAGACCTCAGCGCCGCTCTACATCGGGTCGCTAGCGAACCTCTCGCTCGATCTCGAAGCGTTTGAAGTCTCCCTGCAGGACTGGCCTTTCTGGAAGGATGACATCGGCCGTCTTCAACTGACCGCCGCTCCAGTACTCCACGGTTAGCTTATCTCCGACCTTCAGAGACCGTGCGACTCTGATGACCGCATCCATGGTCGACAAGCGCTCACCGTTGACTTTAGTGATGACGTCACCCCCCAACAAATATTCCTGCGTTCCTATTACGACTGGAAGGCTGCCGCCGCGAAGGCCGAGTTTTTCGGCCGGACTGCCCGGTTCGATTGTCTCGATCAGGAATCCGGACTGAACTTGGAGCGCGAACTGCAGGATCGGTGGAACGAGCTTCCCGTTGATCCCATGCCATGCGCGGATCACGCGCCCGTGTTCCAGGAGCTGAGAAATGATTTCCCGAGCTGCGTCGATGGGAACCGCGAAGTTGAGGTTCTGAGCCTTTTCTCCGGAGGACAGGGTGCTGATACCCACTACTTCCCCGCAACGATTCACGAGCGGTCCGCCGGAATTGCCCGGATTTAGCGCCGCATCCGTCTGCATGAATGGCACCTGCCAGCTCATCGGGGATAACGGCAGCGCTCTCTGTGCACCTGAAAGGATGCCCTTGGTTGCTGTTAGCCCCAGGCCGAAGGGATATCCAATTGCCAGCAGTTCCTCCCCTATTTCGAGCTCGCTCGACTGTCCAAGTGGTGCCTTCTGCAGGCGGGTGTGCGGGTGTTTCGGTCTGACGATGGCCAGATCCGAAATGGGATCGAGACCGACAACCTCTGCTTCCTGCATGTCCTCGTCAGTCATCGAGATGATGATCGTGCCCGCCGCGTAAACGACATGCGCGTTGGTGATCACGTCGGAGCGATCGTCGAGCACCACCCCTGACCCCATCCGGATCTGGGTACGCTTGACTACGCTGAACGGATCTATGGCAATCGAGAAAATCCGCGGGACCGAAGGCGCGACCTCGCGAAACACCTCAGCAAAGGATTTGTCGCATGGTCGGTCGGCCCCCGCAGCGAAGGTAAGGGCCGAACAGAGAAGCAGCGCGCCTGAAGCGGCTAGGATTCGAATGGGCGTCATAACTGACCTTTCACGGATGAGTAACGCACAACGACCGCGTGTTCCGATTCAGAGGAGGTCTTGGTTGACGTTCTCGCAATCAAACCTGCGCGAGCAAGCCGACTAGAGCCCAAACCCGCGCTACGGTCAGCGCGGTCCTCCCATTGGCGGGGGCGTCGCTTCCTTCATCATGACGTCGACCATGGCTCGCGCCCATTCGCGGGCTACCTCGTCCCCCCATTTTTCAACAATTGGTAGAGCCTCGATCTGCCTTACCGCCAGGAAGCCTTTCACTTTCTGACCGACCGGCGTGGCAAAAAACTGCAAGATCTGTTTCACGTCGTCGTCGCTCAGGTGCTTGTGGTAGATCACCACGAGCCGATCAGTCAAGCCGCCAGGTTCATCTCGCTTGACCTCGTAGATCTTCAGCGCCTCCTCGCGCATGGCGCTCATGGACGCGTCCGAGAGGTCGGGATGCTGTCGCTTCATCGTGAATAGGACCTTGTCTATCTGCCTCGAAAAGACCGCCAAGTCTGCTTCCTTTGGCATACCGATACTCATCAACGCCTTGATGTCCCGGATCTTCTCCGGTGTCAGTTCATCGGCGCTCGAGACAATCGGGCAGGTTCCGAGAACCAGAATCCAGAGTAGCAACGCTGTCCTCAGCATGATCGACTCTCCCCTTTCATGAGTCGAGACGCAAGTACCACCTTGGTCGCTTCCTGAGCCGCTGGCCTTCTACGGTGGATGCGCCAGCACGACTCACCGCCACAACACCAACTTTCTCTAGGTTTCCGATCAAAGGTTAGCCAATCGGCTGAGGGCAGGGTTGACCCAAATCAAGATGACATGCCGCTGAGATGGACATCATGGCTCTCAGCACAACCAAGCTCTCTGCCACCCAATGGTGCCGACCTTACCGCCCACAATCGCACGGCGTATGGCCCAGCGCGGGAGGGGGACGTCGGACTGCTGCACCCCGCGCGGCGATGGAGCGATTGCGTGCCATGCGCTTTTCTGTGCGCGATGCTGGTCCTGTTATCAGGCTGCGCCAGCAACAGTGTCACGACGCTGCTGAAAGCCTCCGGCCAGACCGACGCGATCATGCCCAGCGCCTCGGTTGTCCAGAACGAGTTGAAGGCGCGATGCGTTCGAGGTTGGAACCGTCGCGCTTCGACCTGCGCAACGCTGAGGACAAGCAAGGGCCTGACATCCCCGACAGCGCCTATCTCGAGCTACTCGAAGCGCAGCTCAAGAAGGGCTTCGACGGCGCGGGGCTGGGAAAGGGTGCCGTGCCTGCATATCCGGTGAACGTGGCGATCGAGCGGCTCAAGCTCAAGCCGGCTAGGTTCCCGATCCCCGAGTCTCTGTTTTGCGCGTCCGAATGGAGATCGCGCCGCCCGACGCCGAAATTCTGATGCGGGGGCAGTTTCAGAGCTTTCTTTCGGGCCCCACGGTGATGGTTATAGTCCCTGGGTTCGTGGCGCCGATAGCCCTACCCGCCAAGGGCTGGGAGTACGTGGCGTTGGCGAAGATGTTCCCCGCTGTCGCGGTCGTGATAACAGCGACGACACAGGGCTTGCAGCAGGGCAAGACTTTGGATGAGATCAAGGTGTATCCGCAGGACATCGAAGCGGGAACCATGATCAGTCCGGATTTGTTCCTCAAGAATGCCCCGTTCGGCATCACTCAGATCAAGTACACGGAGATCGAGAGGGCAATCAGAGCAGCAAACGCCTGCAAAGACCACTGATGGCGGCCGCGCGCGACAGCAGGCCAGATCGGCAACGGGGCCCGATAAGTGAAGCTTGCCCTGCTGGGTGGTATGCTGAAGCCCGGTTCTATTGAGGAGATCGGAACATCGATGAAAGCCGCCTTCTTCATGCGACATGGGGGTCCCGAGGTCTTGCAGTACGGCGACTTACCTGACCCCGTGGCTGGCCCGGGCGAACTGCTCGTGGATGTTCATGCCGCGAGTGTGAATGCAGCCGACTGGAAAATGCGTGCCGGAAGCTATGCACCCGTCTCGCGCTTTCCGTACGTGCCGGGCCGAGACTTCTCCGGCGTCGTCGCCGCGCTGGGCGAAGGGGTGAGCGATTTCAAAGTGGGTGATCCGGTCTTCGGTGTCTGTGACGTGGGCCAGGAGGGGGCGTATGCGGAGAAGATCGCGATCAAGGCAGCCATCGTGGCGAGCAAACCCGACGCGCTGTCGCATGCGGAATGCGCCGCGCTTGCGCTCACCGGTTTGACGGCTCTGGTTTCGATCGAGGACACGCTCCAGCTCGCGCGTGGCGAGACGATCCTGATCCAGGGCGGTGCGGGCGGCGTCGCGGGTTTTGCGATCCAGCTCGCGAAGCACATCGGGGCGCGTGTCGTCACCACCGCGAGCGCCGCGAACCATGCCTACGTGCGCGGGCTCGGCGCAGACGAGATCATCGACTATCGGACCGAGGATTTCACGCACAAGGTGTCGGCCTGCGATGCGGTCTTCGACACGGTAGGAGGCGAAGTGGCATTGAAGTCGTTTGCCGTGTTGCGATCTGGTGGTCGCGCCGCGTTCATCGCCTCGGGCGCATCGGCACCCCCCTCGCCACGGACGGACGTTCGCGCGTACCGCCCGAACGTCGGACGCGACCGACGCCATCTCGAGCGCATCATCGCACTCGCGCTATCAGGTGCCGTGCGTCCTCCCGAGATCAGGCGCTATCCCCTATCGGAGGCTGCCGCGGCCCACGCGATGAGCGAAGGCCGTCACCTTCGAGGGAAGCTCGTACTCGACGTGCGCTGAAACGCCGGGATTCGCTCTCGAAGCGGACTCATAACGCGCGCATTTGTCGCATCACGTCGGGTGGGCTTGCTCAGGCTTTGCTTGCCCTCTGTTCGGCCCGGATCGGTACGCTGAAGAAGAATGTCGATCCCTTCCCCAGCGTCGACTGCACCCAGATACGTCCGCCATGCATCTCCACGATGCGCTTGGAAATCGACAAGCCAAGCCCGGTGCCACCTTTGGTCTTGGTCAACGAGCTGCCGCTTTGCTGGAATTCCTCGAATATTCTTTGTTGGTCTTCCTGGGCAATTCCAGGGCCAGCGTCAGCCACCGATACCAAAAACTCTCCGCCGGAGTTGACCACTCGCACGGCCACTTCCCCGGCATCGGTGAACTTGATGGCGTTGCCCACCAGATTGAGCAGGACCTGAGTAATGCGGCGTTCGTCCCCTTGACCAACCGGCAAATCCTCAGCGATGTCTACCCTCAGGCGGAGTTGTTTCTCCGTTGCGAGAGATCCGACCGCGCCCGCCACCGCTTGGAGGATGTCATTGAAGGAGTACTCGCTCAACGTAAGGACAAGCTGCCCCGCTTCAATCTTCGATAGGTCGAGCACGTCATTGATCAGCCCGAGCAAGTGGTGCCCGCTTCGCTGCACGCGCTCGAGCACCTCGCCGATCTTCTCCGGCACCTCGCCATAGATCCGATCCGCGATGAGCTCGGTGTATCCGAGGATGGCGTTGAGCGGCGTCCGCAGCTCGTGGGACATCCCTGCGAGGAATTCCGACTTGTGGCGGCTGGCGAGCTCCAGTTGCTGGCTCTTCTCCTCCAGCGCCCGGAACAGGCGCGCGTTCTGCATCGCCAGCGCGGATTGGCTGGCAAAGGTAGCCAGCAGCTCGACGGCCTCGCGCGGGAACTCCCCGGGATGCTTTCGGCCCACAAGAAAGGCGCCGATGACTTGCTGCTCGCGTACCAGCGGCACGGCCAGCAAGGCCCGGTATCCGGCGCGGATCAAGATGTCTCGTATATGAACCCGGTAAGCCCCTTCGGCGGTGATATCCGGGACTTGGAAGGGAGCGCGCGTCTCCACCACGCGGCCCCCCACGCCTTCTCCCTTCCGAAGGGGTCGCACGCGCAGGGCGTCAACCAATTCTTCCTCGAAGTTCTGGGTCGCCCGCAGATGCAGCTCTTCCGTAACATCGTCGTACTCGTAGATCAGGCCTCCTTCGGTTCCGGAGAGTTGATTGGCACGGGAGATGATGGTGGTGAGCACGGTGTCGAGATCGAGCGTCGAGCTGACCGCACGGCCAACCTCGGCGAGCGCCTTGAGCTCCTCGACCGATCGAGCGAGATCCGCGGTACGCGCCTGCAGCTCGCTGGAACAAGCCGTATGTTCTCGATCGGCGACTGCCGCGTGCGAGGCGAAGGTCGGCAGTATCTCGACCGTGTGAGGGGAGATCGGCGCACGGCTGTACTTGTTATCGGCCAAGAGGACCCCGACCGCCCGGCCGCTCGTGATCATGGGGACGACCACGAAGCTCTTCGAGCGCAGCGCCTTGACTTCCGAATACGGACGGCGCAGGTGCAGGACAGCCGGGAGCGGGTCCGCCTCGTCGAAAGCGAGCGCGCGCTTGTCCCGATAGGCCAGGGCCATCGCGCCGGCTTCAGCAAGCGGGATTGCTAGCCCCTCGGTAAGCGACTTTCGGTCCTCCTCCGACAGGCCCGCGCCCGCCACATACGCCAGCCGATCGCCCTCCGGCGTGATAGCCCAGCTTTGCAGGCGGTCGACGGCAACCACCTCATGGGCGGCCTCGAGCACGCGCGTGACAAGGTCCTCCAGCGAGAGCGCCTCCTGCATGGCGGTGGAGACTCGATAGGCCTGCTCCATGTACCGGGTCAACTCTGCGAAGTTGGTCGCGCTCGGCCTCCGTCTGCACCTGCGAACGCAGGCGCACGATGGTGTCGTTGAAGGTGGCCGCCAGCAGACCGATCTCGTCGCGAGACGTGATCGGGACCAGCGCCGACAAATCCCCTCGGCCGACTCGCGTGGCGGCGTCCATCAGGTGGGTCAGCGGCTTGGTCACGCGGCGGGCGAACAGAGCCGCGGCCGCGGTGGCCAGCGCGGAGATGGCGGCGAAAACCAGCAGAAGGGAGTTTCCGGCTCGCGTAGCGGCGGCTGCGATGATCGCCTGATCCATGCCCACGTGGACCACACCCAGTCGGCCGGCGAGCATCGGAACCGCAACATCGATGATCTGCCTTTCGGCGCCAGTTGCCGGGTCGGCGTATCGAATCTCGCGCACTTGCTGGGACTGCGTTCCCGCTCCCCGATGTTGCTCGATGAGCGCGGGCGGCACGCGAGGGACGAACGTATGAGCGATGATCGCGTTATGGGCGTCGTACACCAGAACGTACGCTACCCCGCTGTTCCTGACGTACTGATCCACCAGCGCCTGGTCGGTGGACGCATCGCGTGTCAGGATCGGGTCGACGGCGGAATTCGCCAGGCTCTCGGCGATCGAAACGCCTTTCGAGGTGAACTCCTGCGTCATGTTTCGCCGCAGGCTTTCGACGGAGATGAACCACGTCAAGGCAGCCAGGGGTATCAGCACCCCAGCCCCGAACAAGATGATCTTCGCCCGCAGCCCGAACCGCACCTGCGGCCTGCTCGACGCCTCAACGGCCTGCTCGACGCGCTCCTGCCGGGGCGATCCGATATTGGCTCCATCATGCCTCGCTCATGCACCCATCCATCCGAACATCAGACGCTCATCGCGGCCTTCCAGTCGGTGATGGGCACCCACCGGTCGTTTTCGACGTGAGTGAAGTAGACGCTGTCCAGGCCCTGGTGCCGGTTCGCCCCAAAGCTCAGCGGAGCGCCGATGCCCAGGTCGAAGTCGCGCAGCGATTCCAGACCCTGCCGGAACCCGCGCCTGGTGAGATGGGGACCTGCCCGGCGCAGTCCCTCGACGATGACCTTGGCATTGATGAAACCTTCCAGACTGACGAAGCTGTAGCTCCGCGGCGTGTAACGGGGATCTCGCAGCGAGTGCGGGATCGCAGGGTTGTTCTTGTCCATGAGGGCACGGTACTCCCTCACCCCGGGAAGTGTCGGGTCGTCGTAGCTCGGGACCACCTGCGAGTTGATGATGGCGCGCGTGTAGTCCCGCCCTGTCTTGCGGCCATGTTCGGTGAGCAGGCCCAGCAGGGCCTCCGAGCCGACGAACGAAAGATTGGAGATGGGAACGTTCCAGCCGAGGTCCCTGGCCGATCGAATGAACGCCGCGCAGCCCTGATAGACGCCAGTGCACAGCACCACGTCGACGCCGCCCTCCTGCAGAGTCTTGGCGGCAAGGCTCATGTCGTCCTCGAATCTCGCGCCCCGCGCATAGGTCGCCTCGGCGGCAATGGTGGCGCCCCGTCGAGCGAGGCCGCGGGCTACCCCGTCGGTTCCGCTCCGGCCGTAAGCGTCGATCTGGTAGAAGACACCGAACTCACGCGCACCGGCGCGCCAGAACTGGTCTACCAGCGCCATCATTTCCTGTCGGTAGGAGGCCCGGATGTTGAACACGTATTCGACGTACGGAGGCTCCCGCTGAGGTTGCGCGCCGGTAAAGACACCGACCACGGCCAAGTCTTCGTCGTGCTCTTGCGCGTACTGCTTGATGAACGGCAAGGCCCGCGTCAGCGTGGGCGTTCCCACGTAACCGGAGAGGAGGAACACGCCTTCTTCTTCCAACAGGCGCAACGTGTTCATGACGCACGGGAGCGGCTCGTAGCGGTCATCGAACACTGCCACCGAGATGGGCCGGCCGTGGATGCCGCCGCGGTCGTTGATCTCGTCGTAGTAAGCCTGGGCGCCGCGGTACAGTTCCGTACCCAGCGCAGCGGCCGTCCCGGTGAAGGCGGCGCTCATCCCGATCTTGATTGTCCGAGAGGCGACGGCGAGCCTGGGAGCGCTGGTCTGCGGTGAGGATTCGCCCCGCGTACGGGGCGCTGCGGGCTCGCCCGGTAAAACTGCGCCCGCGATGCCCCCGGCCATCAGGCGAAGAAGCCGCCGCCGTGCGGGCCTTTGCTTTCCGTCCATACGCATTGCCTGCTCGGTCTGAAGTCCTGGGCAGTCTCCTCCACGCCTAGCCCGAGGGTCTCATCGGGCAGCGGGTACCGCGGTGGCGACTTTGACTGCGGCCTGTGAATCGGAGCGATGCCTTACTCTGATCTTGCCCTCGAGGGCCGTCAAGATCAAGTCTGACCATCCGTCAATTCATTGGCTCGGACAGGCGAGCTTCGCGCCGATCACAGCTCTGAGTGCATAGCCTTCTTCGATGAAATCCCAGTGGCATTCGCGCGGATCTTTGGCATGAGCTTGTTCACTGGTAGAGGTGATCCGGCATTTCCGTAGGAGCAGCCGCCGTTCAAGTACGACGAGCGTCCGCTCCTGGCCCCATGGCCAAGTGCGCGAAGGGCCGCTTCTCTAGAACACGACAGGCAGCAACGGGGCGAAAGCCAAAGTTCGGGCTGGGACACCAATGCACCTGAAGGCCGCTTGACAGGCTCCCAAATCTGCGCGTATGTTCAAAGAAGAAATTCTTATAGTCAGCCGCGTCTTTCCGCTGTCGGCTCTCTGTCGCTGCAGCGGGAAAAGGGCCGGCAAAGGGGGAGGAGTAGGTATGCGCGCACGAGGCTGGCCGCGTCAAGCGGCGTGCGGTCTGATCGCCGGGTTCGGGCTGGTCGCTGCCAGCTGCGCGCTGGCTGCCGACCCGATCAAGATCGGTTTCTCGGTTTCGCTCACCGGCGGCACCGACGACTACGGCAAGGCCGCCCTGATGGGCTTCAAGCTGGCGTTGAAGGAGTACAACGCCAAGGGCGGCTACAAAGGCCAGCCGGTCGAGGCGGTGATCTACGACGACGAGACCAAGCCGGCCAAGGGCGTGGAGAACGTCACCCGTCTCATCACTCGCGACAACGTCGTCGCTATCGTCGGCCCGGTGAATTCTGGCGTGGCGCTCGCCATCATCGACATCGCCCAGAAGCAGCAGGTGACGCTGATGGACACGATCGCCACGGCCGAGGACATCATCAAGCGTTACGCGAAGGAGCCGAAGAGCTATATCTTCCGCGTTTCGCTCAACGACGGCATCCAGACGTCGTTCATGGTCGACTACATCCAGAAGAAGGGCTACAAGCGGATCGGCCTGATGCACGACTCGACCGGCTGGGGCCAGAGCGGGCGCGACACGGCGCTGCGCTTGCTGAAGGAGGCCAATATTCAACATCGCCGCGGGGCCCGAGGTGTTCGACCAGAACGACACCGACATGACCCAGCAGCTGACCAAGATGAAGGATGGCAACGTGGACTTCATCATCTCCTACTCGCTGGCGCCGGCCGGTGTGCAGATCGCCAAGAGCATGCAGAAAGTTGGAGTCAAAGTCCCCTGGACCTCCACCTGGGCCTTGATCGCGCCCAATTTTCTCAAGCTCGGCGGCAAGGACCTGATCGAGGGCGTCATGACGGTGACCTCATACACCATCGATCACAGCGAGAACGCCAAGAAGTTCCACGCTGTCGTGGAGAGGGAGTACGCGGCCGACGGCGGTGACTTCCACCCCGTTGCGACCGCGCAGACCTACGACGCGACGCGCCTGGTGCTGCGTGCGCTCGACAAGGTGGCGCCCGATCCCACCCGCCTGGAGGACCGCGCCTACCTGAAGGAGGTACGCCGCCAGATGCGCGATGCCGTCGAGGGCATCGACGACTTCACGCAGGCCGTGACCAAGATGAAGCCGCGCCCCTTCAGCGCAGACAATCACGAATCGCTGGGGCGCGACAGCGGCTTCCTCGCCGTCTGGCACAACGGCAAGCTGGTCCGCGCCGAGTAGCCTCCGCTCGCCACGGCACCGTACGGAAAGCGCCTTGCTTCCCGCACCTGACGCCTGGCGCCGTTAGCTATGCTGGTCAAGATCTGGCAGGCGCTGCTGAGCGGCCTCTCGGTCGGCAGCGTGTACGCGCTGATTGCCCAGGGTTACTACGTCACCTTCATCACCACCGGCGCGCTCAACTTCGGGCAGGGCGACTTCCTGATGATCGGCGCGCTGTTCGGGGTCACGTGCTACGTGACGCTCGGGCTGCCGTACGCGATTGCCGTCGTCGGGGCGGTGGCGCTGCTCAGCGTGATGGGCGTCGGCCTCGAGCGCGTGGCCATCCGCACCACACTGCGGCACGCGTTGTCGCTGTCATGGGTCCTCAGCACGGTCGCGGTGAGCATCATCTTGAAGAACGCGGCGGTGCAGATCTGGGGCCCTGAGCAGATCAAGTTTCCCTCTCCGTTCGGCGACAAGGTGATACACATCGGCCCCGCCGGCATCTTCCCGCAGGAGCTGTTCATCATCTTCGGCTCGATCGGGACTGTGCTGCTGGTTCAGTTCTTTCTGAAGCGCGCCGTGCTCGGCAAGGCGCTCACCGCCGTCGCGTACAACCGCAAGGCGGCGGCCGTGATGGGCATCAACGTGCAGCGCATGGTGGTGCTGGCCTTCGTGCTGTCTTCGGCGCTGGCGGGTCTGGGCGGCGTGCTGATCGCGCCGATCACGTTCGCCTGGGCGTACATGGGCACGGTGCCGGGGATCAAGGCCTTCGCCGCCGCCATCATCGGCGGGCTGGAGAACCCGATCGGAATTCTCATCGGCGGCCTTGCGGTCGGCGTGCTCGAGCAGTTCTTCGGCATCATCAACTCGAACCTGAAGGAAGGCATCACCTTCCTCTTCGTCCTGCTGATCCTCGCCGTGCGTCCGACCGGGCTCATGGGACGCAAGGAGATCGAGAAAGGTCTGATGCGCCTCCCGGTCTTCGCCCACACCGCGGCCGCGGGACTGGATCCGCTTCCTCGTCGCTGCGGCGGTTGTGCTTGGCGCTCCCGCTCGTGTTCCACGATCCGTTCTTCATCCTCGTGCTGCAGTCGCTCGCTTACCTTTTCATCGTGGCGCTGGGGCTCGACATTCTGGTCGGGTGGACCGGACAGATCTCGCTCGGCCACGCAGGTCTCTACGCGATCGGCGCCTACACCTCCGCACTGCTCGCGACGCGAGCCGGCTGGCCGTTCTGGATCAGCGCGCCGATCGGCGTGGTGTTCGCCGGGGTGGCGGGCGCGCTGCTCGCCATCCCGTCGTTGCGCGCCAAGGGACCGTACCTCGCCATGGTGACGCTCGCGTTCGGCTTCATGATCGAGGTGACGTCGAACCGCTGGCAGGGGCTGACCAACGGCCCGATGGGCATCTCCGCGATCCCGGCGCCCACGCTTCCCGACGGCGAGGAGATGTCGCCCGCTCAGTACTTCTGGCTGATCGCAGGCGTGGCGCTGCTGTGCCAGCTCCTGGCCAACAATTTGTTGGGCTCGCGCGTCGGGCGCACGCTGCTCGCGCTGCGCGGCAGCGAGATCGCGGCGCAGAGCGTCGGCGTCAACGTGTACCGGTGGAAGGTGCTGGCGTTCGTGATCAGCTCGGTCTACGCCGGGTTGGGCGGAGTCTTCTTCGCCCACCAGAACGGCTTCATCAACAGCGACACGTTCGTGTTCGCGCTGTCGGTCTCGTTCCTCACCTCTGTGCTCATGGGCGGCAGCGGCACGCTCTACGGCCCGCTCGTGGGCAGCGTGATCCTCAACCTGATTCCCACGGTGTTCGCCCGTCTGCACGAGTACCACCTCTACATCTACGGCGGAATCATCCTGGTGACGATCATCTTCCTGCCCGACGGGATCGTGGGAAGCCTGCTCAAGCTTCCGGTCGTGCGGCGCTGGCGCCGGCCGCCCGCGCGCATCGAGCCGGAACCCGGCGGGCTCGCATTCCCCCACGGCGCGCGACGACGGCCAGCCGGTGATCGAGGCCCGCAACCTGACGCGCGACTTCGGCGGGATCCGGGCGCTGAATCGCGTGAACATCGCCGTGCGGCCGCGGATCGTGCACGGGCTCATCGGGCCCAACGGCTCCGGCAAGAGCACCCTGGTGAACGTGCTGACCGGGTTGTATCCGCCGAGCAGCGGCGAGGTGCTGATGCAGGGCAGAGTCGCTGGGGCGCATGCGGCCGCACCAGATGGCAAAGCTTGGCGTCACGCGCACGTTTCAGAGCATCCGGTTGTTCGGCGAACTCTCCGTGCTCGATCACGTGATGGTGGGATTTCACTTGCACCTGCGTGCGGGCATCTGGCGGCATCTGCTCCAGACGCGAGGTGCGGTCGACGAGGAGCAGCTCTTCCGCCGCAAGGCGATGGCGCTGCTCCAGTTCGTCGGCATCGCCGAGCGCGCACACGAGCCCGCCCACAACCTTCCGTACGGCCAGCAGCGCCTGCTGGAGATCGCGCGTGCGCTCGCGCTGCAGCCGCGCCTGCTCCTGCTCGACGAGCCCGCTGCCGGCGTCAACCCGACCGAGATCCAGCGCCTGGTGAAGATCATTCAGGACATCCGCAACGGCGGCGTGACGCAGGTCGTGATCGAGCATCACATGGAGCTGATCATGGGCATCTCCGACGTGGTGTCGGTGCTCGATTTTGGCGAGAAGATCGCGGAGGGGACGACGGCCGAGGTCCAGCGCAACCCGAAGGTGATCGAGGCCTACCTCGGTACCGGCCTGGAGGCGGCCCATGCTTGAGGTGCGCGGTTTGCGCGTGGAGTACGGCCACGTGCAGGCTCTGCGCGGCGTCGATCTCCAGGCGCGGCCGCGCGAGATCACCGCCATCATCGGGTCCAACGGCGCCGGCAAGACCTCCACGCTCATGGCCATCTCGGGGCTGGCGCCGGTCACCGGCGGCGAGATCCTGCTGGAGGGACAGACCCATCACGCGCACGCCAGCACACCAGGTGACTGCGCTCGGGATCAGCCAGATCCTCGAGGGCCGCCAGCTGTTCGCCGATCAGACCGTCGAGGACAACTTGCTTCTCGGCGCCTACACTCGATTGCGCCGGAATCGGGCGCGAGTGCACGAGCTCATGGAGCGCGAGATGGACCGCTTTCCGATCCTGCGCAAGCGACGCCGGCAGCTCGCGGGCACGCTGTCGGGCGGCGAGCAGCAGATGCTCGCCATCGCGCGCGGCCTCATGTCCGAGCCCAAGCTGCTGCTCATGGACGAACCGTCGATGGGGCTCGGCGCCGCTCGTGGTCCTGGAGATCGCCCGCACCATCCGCACGTTGCGCGATGAGGGCGTGACGATCGTTCTGGTGGAACAGATGGCCACCGTCGCGTTGCAGCTTGCCGATCACGCCTACGTGCTCGAGAATGGCCGCGTGACCTTGTCCGGCCCCGCGCGCGAGCTCGCGCAGAATCCCGAGGTCAAGCGCGCGTATCTGGGCGCGTGAGCGAAGCCTCGAGCAAGTCACGAAAACAAGGGAGGATGCATGAGGAAGTTGGTGGCAGCTCTGACGGTTGGTTTCGCGACGGCGATGGGAGCTGGAGCTCTCGCGGATTCGGCGAATGCTCCGCCGCCGTGGGCGTATCCCGTCAATCCTCCGGGTGCGCAGCCCGCGCCGGACGACGGTACGTTGAAGCACGTTCCCGGCAGCAACGCCGCGTTCACGCTGACGCAGATCCGTGATCTGTTCAACGTGCCGGACTGGCATCCCGACGATCACCCGCCGATGCCCGGACCCGTGCAGCATGGCCCCAGACCGGGAGTGTTCGCGTGCGGCTTCTGCCATCTGCCGAACGGGCTCGGTCGCCCTGAAAACTCCAGTCTCGCCGGTCTGCCTGCCGCGTATATCGCGCAGCAGGTGGCCGATTTCAAAAGCGGCGCCAGAAAAAGCTCGGAGCCGGGCGAGCTTACCCATCGCTCTGATGATCGGCGTCGCGAAGGGCGCCACCGAAGACGAGGTGAAGGTTGCCGCTGAGTACTTTGCCGCTCTGAAACCGAAACCGTGGATCCGAGTGGTCGAAACCGATACCGTGCCGAAGACCAAGGTCGCGGGATGGATGCTCGTCGCGGCCGGCGGTGGCGCCACTGAACCCATCGGTCAGCGCATCATCGAGATGCCGGAAGATCTGGAACGAACCGAGCTGCGCGACTCGGCTTCCGGATTCGTCGCGTACGTGCCGGTCGGTAGCATCAAGAAAGGTGAGGCGCTGGTCACGACTGGCGGGGCGGGCAAGACCATTCCGTGCGGCATCTGCCATGGTGCCGACCTGAAAGGCCTCGGCCCCGTACCCGCACTTGCGGGCCGCTCTCCCAGCTACATCGTCCGCCAGCTCTATGACATCCAGCACGGCGTTCGCAATGGGCTGTGGACCGAGCTGATGAAGGCAGTCGTCGCCCAGTTGAGCGAAGAAGACATGGTGTCGATCGCCGCGTACACCGCTTCTCGCGCCCCATGAGCTGGGTGAGAGAAGGCGATGAATGTCACTGAACGCCGACCACCTCGCCGATGGTTGGTCCGATCTCAGCGTGGATGACGAGGTCGGCGAGATTGTCCTGCTCGGTGGCTTCGCGGTTCACGATGACGAGCTTGGCGCCGTGAAGCTTGGCCAGGCGGGGCAAATTGGCGGCAGGAAGCACGACTAGCGACGAACCGAGCACGACAAACAAGTCGCAAGCGAGAGCTTCGCGCTCGGCTCGGTCGACCGCTTGCAGCGGCATCCTCTGCCCGAAGGAGATGGTGGCGGTCTTGACCATGCCGCCACAACGCGTGCAAACGGGCAACGTCTCGTTCTTCTCGAACGTGCCCAGAATCGGAGCCAGCTCGTGGCGCAGCCCGCAGCCGAGGCACGCGGCGTAGGTGCTGTTGCCGTGCAGCTCGACGATCTTGTCGTCGGGTATGCCCGAGCGCTGATGTAACCCGTCGACGTTCTGGGTGATCACGCACGCACACACACCGTCTCTCACAAGGTGCGCGACGGCCCGGTGCCCGCGGTTGGGCTCAGCCACGCGCATGGTACGGTCAGTGACGAGCTTGCGGCGCCACGCCTCCCGTCGCATTTCCTCCGAAGAGACGAAGTCCTGGAAATCGATCGGCGCCATCCGCGACCACATGCCGCCCGGGCTGCGAAAGTCGGGGATACCGGACTCCGTGCTGATGCCTGCGCCAGTGAAACAGACCGCGCGTTTCGCAGCACGGATCAGGTCGGTGAATTGGGCAACGGGGGCTTGCACCTGCATGGCGTGACGTGGAACGGGGAGAGTCTGCTCTGAATAACATCCGATCGCACGAGTTGTCAAATGACATGCCGGCGCGCGTCCGGCCTTGGCGGAGGGCTCGCGCCAAGTTGACTCGGTGGCTTCCGAAGGAATGCCAAACTTCGAAACTTTTGGCATATTTAGGCCAACCCCCAAAAGGGGACACTCTTGCTGCTTAGTTCAAAATCGGCACCAGGCGTGGGGCCCTGTGAGCGATCGCGATATGATGAACGCAATTCCTCGCCTCTAGACCAGCCTTAGGCGAGGATCGGACTACAACGCCAGATTGGAGACGACATCGTGACCGTCTGCCTTTCTCACGGTCTGACAGCCACAAGCGCGCGCCACCTCGTGGCGGGTGCTCTGGTGAGCGTCGTTTTCAGCGGCCCGGTGGTCGCAGCAGTCTCCCCATTCACCAGCGCCGAGAATGCCGTCCCCGATTCGACCGACGAGCGGCGGCTATGGTGGTCGGGGGACGAAGGAGTGGAGTTTTATGCCCGCTCTGGTCGCCTATACGCGGACGAGAACGCCACCGCCTATGTCCAGAGAGTGGTGGACCAGCTGTTCCCCGAGTTCAAGGGCAAGATGATCGTGCATCTGATCAAGGCTTCTGACCTGAATGCGTTCGTAGTGCCCAACGGACATATCTTCGTCAACATTGGGCTGCTGGCGCGATTCGAGAACGAAGCGCAGCTTGCTACTGTTCTGGGACATGAAGGTACCCATTTCACGCATCGCCACGCGCTTCGCGAGCAGCATAAGGCTGAGAACGTGACAGGTTTCGCAAGTCTGGTAGGTCATATCGGCATTCCAGCCAGGTCACTCGCAGCGTCGTCTATCCTGGGTTATTCGCGCGAGCTGGAGACGGAGGCCGACACCGTAGGCTTTCGGCGACTCGCGGCTGCCGGTTACGATGTCCACGAGGCGCCAAAGGCATTCCAACATCTCATGCGGGACGTCGAGGCCGAGGATATCCAAGCCCCGTACTTCTACTCGACGCATCCGAAGCTGCAAGATCGACTGGACAACATGAACCGTCTGTCGGCCAAGGCAGCACCGGGACGGCTGGAGAGTATGAAGCGCCTGTCGGCCGACGCAGCACCTGCGGGCGGAGGAACATCGAAATCGGAATATGCCGCCGCAATGGCGAAGATCAGGGTCGATAACCTCGAGGCGTTGCTTTCCATGGATCGCGCTAAACAGGCGCTCATCATGCTGGAAGAGCCGGAGCGGCTGGCCGATCTACCTCCCTCCGGATCCTACTACCTCGGGGAAGCGTATCGCCGCCGCGGGGACCCCGGCGACGTGGCGCTGGCCGAGCAGGCATATCAGAAGGCCATCCAGGCCGATCCCGAATTTGCTCCGACCTATCGCGCCCTGGGCATGCTCTGTCTTCAGGCGAAGAAGTGGGGCGAGGGACGGACCTACTTCGAGCGTTACCTGGCTCTCTTGCCAGACGCGAAGGACCGTAAGTACGTGGAGAGCTACATCAAGATCGCCAAGGAGAAAGCGGCTAGTCAGTAGGTCCATGCTGCTCTTGGCCACGCCGGAATCCTGCTGCTCGTTGCGGATCACCGGGCGCGGCGTATCGTGATATGCAAAATTGGCAAGACGCCACTAAGAAAATCGGATCCAAAAAGGGGAGAGCCGTGCCGCCGAATCTGATGCGCACGGTATGCGCTGCGTTACTGACCGTGTGGTTTCCTGCGGTTCACGCGGACAGCGACTTCCATATGGCGGTGCCACCCGGTCGCGTGAAATCTCCTCCGCACACTGTGCTTTTGGTCCAGCCCGAGGTCATCGTGAAGCAACTCACGACGGGTAACATGGAGGAGACAGCGCAGGACTGGTCCAGGGAGGCGAGCGAGAATGCGGCGCGGCTGGTGCGTGAACTTGCGAAGAAGAACAAGGCTTTTGAGGTCGTGGACGATAGCGGGTTGACGGCAGCGGACAAAGCTAGTCTGCAGCAATACTCGGCTTTGTACGTTCGCCTTATGTCGAGCATCGAAATCAGCCGCCAAAGCAAGAATCCGGCGTGGAGAAGGCGCGTAGGGCGCTTTGACTACACCGTTGGACCCGGGATAAGCGAGGTCGCGGCGCGGACCCATGCCGATGCGGCTCTGTTTGTCGTGGGTACCGACCACGTGTCGAGCGCGGGTCGAGACGCGCGCACGGCCGGCGGAATTCTGATCGGCATTCTGACCGGTGTCTACATGCTGCCGAAGGCCGGAACCGCGTTCCTGTCCCTCGGCATGGTCGACCTGCACAGCGGCGACGTTCTTTGGGTGTCCAGCGAGTACGGGGGCGGCGGGATGAACCTGCGCAAGGAGAAGAGCCTGAACAAGGTGCTCACCGAGCTGTTTGAAAGCTACCCGTGGCAGCCGAAATCCGCGGGTAAGGATGATGACAAATAGCTGCCAGCGCCGCGGCGAGCGCGCTTTGGGGCATCGTTGGCTTCGCACTGATCGCGGGCTGCGCCCAGACGCCACAGAAGGCCCCGGCGCCGACTCCGCTTGAACCGGTCGCTCGCATCCGCACACCCGAAGGCTGGGTGCAGGAGCGCAACGCATACCACCAGCTCCTTGCCAGTCGTGACGGCTATTTCGTGCAATCCATTTTCGTGGCCGCGCGCACCAATCCCGATGCGTTCCCGGCCATCAAGAAGGGTGCGGACCCAGGCATGCTGCCGTCTCAGCTCGCGGAGTTGCACATCGCCAACCTCAAGGCGGGCTCAGGTGAGAGACTTGAAGTGGTCGAGAACGAACCTGCCGAAGTCGGAGATTTGACTGGATACCGTTTGCAGCTGCGTTCCTTCGACGGACGCGGTCTCGAGTTCAGAACCATCGTCTACGGCGCCGCCGACGAGCACTACTTCTATCGCCTGGCGTACAACGCGCCGGTACTGTACTTCTTCGATCGCGACCTCCCCGCGTTCGAGGCGATGGTCAAGACCTTCCAGCGCGGCACGCCACCGCCAGACGAATTGGGGTGGGCGATTGTGAGTCTGGACTTGATCCCGGCGCAGACGAAGAAATAGCGTGTGCCTGCCCAAGGGAAGTTCGTGCTCGTGCATGTGGTCTACCGCAACTCCTTCGGAGAAAAGGCCGCCCTGGACCTGGTGTCCACGCGCCTCAAATAAACGAGGGAATCGCGCATTCCAACTGCTCGCTGCCAGGAGTAGGTTCTGGCGGTCGGTGACCGGCCACAACCGGTCATCCAGGGGTGGATCGGAAAGGTCCGGTTAGCGGACAGTTGAACGGCTGAACTGAGCGAATGGGCGCCGACGGCGAGCAGCAGAATGAACCGGGTCACCGGATCACCTCGTCGGCGCGCAGCAGCAGATCCTGCGGCACCTTGATGCCCATCTCGCGCGCGACCCGCAGGTCAATGATCAGGTCGTACTTGGACATCTGCTCGATGGGCAGCTCGGACGGCTTGGCACCCTTGAGAATCTTATCGACGTAGACGGCTAGCTTGCGCGCGGCTTCTGTCCGGTTCGCCCCGTAGGACATTAACACCCCGTCGTCGTGGTACTCCTTGTAGGGAAATAGCGCCGCCAGCTTGGCCCTGCGCACAGCTTGGGCAATTTTGGTCGTGTTCTTCACAAATAGCGGGTCAGGGCTGACGAGGACCCCATCGGCAACGCCCCGAGGCATGGCACGAAGGGCCGCGTCGATCTCATCTGCGTTCCGGGCATCTAGTGCCACCAGTTCTACGCTTAGTGTTCGAGCGGCTGTCTGTGCCTCTTCCAGCATTCGCACATTCAGCGGGTTGGAAGAATTCATCAGAAAGACGATGCGCCGGATGCCCGGCGCGACTTGCTGCAGCAACTGCATGCGCTTGCCGGCCAACTCGGGGTTGAGCATCGACACCCCAGTGCTCTGGCCGCCGGGGCGCGCCAGGCTCGCAGCAAGTCCGGTGCCCACGGGATCACCGGCCAAGAACACGACCGGAACCGGCGTGGTTTGTAACACCGCGCGGGCAGCGGGTGTGCCGAACGCGACGATCAGCTCCACCTTTGCGCTGGCCAGTTCGCTTGCGAGCGAGCGCAGCTCTTTACGGTACTCAACGAATACCGCTCGCTGGTTGGCTACGTCGTCGGGCGCCTCTACGCGCTGAACTCTTCGGACATCGGGCACATCTTTCCCGGCGCGACAGCCGGCAGATATTCGTTCCTCTGACGCTCCTCGCCCTTCCCGCTCATAGATGGCGAAGCGGAGCGTGAACCCAGCTTCGATCGCACCTGTCGTCTGACGGGCGCTTCGCGGCCAAAAGCGGTCCCTTGACTATGTCCCCGATAGCAGTCGTTCACTTTGGCAGAGAAATTGTTTTCAGGCCAACTCGGAGGCAAAATGCCTGGGACGACGTCTGTCCGGATAAAACTATTGAACCAACATTGAGGACGAATTAGTGGACTCTGGCCTGGTTTATACCGACATCGGGCAATTGAACCGACATCGTGCGGACTTGGCGCCGCGGAAAGACGTGGCATCCTCCGAGAAAGTTATCAGTCGGCCTTTCGCCACCCAACGATTAAGTGAGGTGCTGCGACGTTAGACAACGTGATAAACGTCGGCATCTATGACCAGGGTGGGCTTACATTGAACGACTAAACGCTAATCTATCAAGGTATGCTCACGTTCGATCCGAAGCCGCCTCGCATAACGTCGGCCGTGGCCCTAGCGGCGGAATGCTAACCGGTAGGAATATATGGAAGGCGACGACCAATCGCATTGCGATCTGCCATTTGCTGGCTGGACTCTTTGCTGCGATCGCGTTCCTCTCCGATGGAGCGTACGCACAATCGAAGCTTTCCTACAAAATTGTGGAAGAGTGGGCCATTCCTAACGGTGGATTTGGAAGAACCATCGTAGTGAATAAAGTGAATCCGACCGAGGCCGAATTGCGTTCCCTGGGCCAGAAGTTAAGGCAGTACACGAAGAGCGAAAGAAATGCTTTCATCTTCGTGTACGACGATGAGCGCGCCGCGCGCAATAGACTCGCCGCATTTCGCGAAGAGCTAACAGAAGCAGAAACGCGATATCACGATCGGCATGCAGTCGCGGTATACGCCCGCAATGCCGAAACTGGGTTTCACCAGTTCAAACTTCATCCCAAAGGACTCGATGGTCCGGCTGTTATCGTGCCGTACTAGCGGAGCGGGTCGTGCTGCGGATTGATTTCGTTAGCGTCTATCTGCAGCACACGTGTGACATGGCGCGTCATCCGCTTTTCTGGAGCACGACAGGCAGCAGGGGGGCGAGGGCTGCCCTCGGCCATGAGCGGCCAGTTGAGGGGACGAGTGAAATTACCCCATAGCGGACGCTCAGAGATAGCCCACTATCGAGTTGCGCTCCATCACCTACGTCCTGCGTGCGTGTACGGTGGAATGTGGACGAGGGGCTGCTGTAGCGTGGAAGTAGGGGCTACTGCCTCAGCCCGATAGGCGCATGTCGGCCGCGGCTATGATGCTCGACAGCGAATTCGACGCTCCGTTCGATCCGGCTTGAAGGCACCTACGCACGCGCGCGCCTCTTGTCTGGTCAGGGTGATCTAGCGCTGCCAGATCGGACGGCGGGGCCGCCTTCGGCCGGCCTCATGCCTTTGGGCTGTGGCAATCCCCCTAAGACTGCATTTACAGCGTAGTATGGGGGCGGGTCACCAGCGACGAGAACAATCAAGAGAGGACAACCAGCGACCCAGGAGACAGCGCTTTGTGTCCACGTCCACTGCCTCATACGAGCCAGTGGACGTTTTGTTTTATGGGGCACAGCGTGCCAATTCTCAGCCAGGCGACCGTCGACGAGGCGGTGCACTTCGACGCAAAACTTGACGACTGGTCAATGCGGACACTTCTTGACACGCTGATTATCGACACGCTCGCAATCGATCCGGAGCGCCTGCGCAAGGATCATGTACGCGACGTGCTCGTCGTTGAAAGATTTGCGGTGCAGCGTGCGTGGGGAAAGTCACCAGCCCAGGTGGTGCTGTATATGGAGTCGGATGATCGACCGGAGAAAGGAACCATGTACACATATCACGTGCGCCTAGAAGTGAAGTACGCAGATACGGGGAGAGTAGAGACTCTCCCGGAGCGAACGGTCGAAGCATCAAGCTACGATGGGGCTCGCAAGACTGCGGCCAAGGCATTTGCACACGAGCATCCCGGGGTGAAATTCGAAGTGCTTCTCGGAGTGGCGGGCCGCTTGGTGCCATCAGAAAGGTAAGCGGCGCCCCTCCCCCATTCAACGCCCGCGTTGCATAGGCTCATCGGCCCCCAGCCGCGTCTGGCGTTCCTGTCACAGACCTTATCGCGGCACCCACAGTCGGCACAGTTCAGCACCAAAACCCCCCGCCTCGGTAGGAGGTAATACTGTGCGGTAACGTACAGACGGATCCGCATTGCCTGAGGCATTGTTTTTCGCTTGAGCGGTAGAAGTGATCGGAACATGCCCGGTCGCGAGGAGAGATGCACTTATGACCACCCAGTCCAATTTTGTGCCAGCGGACGTGTTGCGAGAGGAGGCGGACTTGTTGCGGGTGCTTCTTGCCGACGCGCATAGCCGAATTCGCGAGCTTCAGGCTCAGGTTGCGGATCTTTCCACAGCATTGCTGACGATCACTTTGAACGACAGGCGATTCGCAGCCGGGTCTCGCGCTGATGGAAGCGGAGACCGTGAACATCGTCGAGCCCTCTTCTCCGCACCTATCCCTGGGACAGACCGTCGCGGACGTAAGAGTAGGAGGGGGCTTTCGTTTCGGGGTTAGCGTCACGCTTGGCTTGACTCGATCTGGGTGAGGTCAGTGATCCGCAGTGCTCCCCCTGCTCGGGCACACCACGTTACTGTGTGAGGGAATGATCCCGATCATGGGCCTGTTTACCGTCTTGCAGGAGCCCCGCTATCACGATGCGAACGTGCTGCGTATGTCCCGGTTCGATGCGGTTGGCTTTGCTTGGCGAATGCTAAGGCGACCGTGGAAGCAATGAGCACAACTGAGCCGGACGGCACCATGCACGTGCCGCGCGCTGCGGCTCCTGGAGTAGGGTGTTGGCTGTGGACCGCTGATTAGCGCCAGATTTTTCCCTCTATCGCTCATAGGTCGGCGTCCGTCAGCACGGAAAGCGTGCCGCTGTACTCAACTTGCTGCCACATGAGATCCGGCACGCGTGTTGTCCACACCTCTTGCATCCTTCGAGCGTCGCTGGGCTCAGGATGATATTTACTGACCCCGCGCTTTCGAGACAACCCGTAGAGGCAGGAATCATGAAGTTTCAGATGAAATCCCTAGGCGCCAATGGACAAGCTGCATGGGCTCTGACTTTTGGGTTGATGCAAGTACTGCGCAGCAAAGGTCTCTTGACCGATGCCGATCTTCGGCAGGCGATCAGCAACGCAGAGGAAATGGTTCCATCGCGACCAAACGCGCGGGATGACGAGACAGCCGAACTGCTGGCCGATCTCAAGCGGACGCTTTAGGCTCGAAATACTTGGCTATGCCGTCCCCCTGCTGCCGACTTGGGCAGAGGGTGTTGGGTCATGCGGCTTTTGTTTTCGTCGGGCAGGTGTTCAGGCCGAGGATAGAATAAAGAGGGCAGTATCCGACCAGCCCGGTTGCCAGTGGCACGATACCGATCAGCCCTAGCAAGCGAGCGTCGCCCTTCAACAAGAAAAGCAAGCTCAGCACGCCAACTCCTCCAATAATCCGGACGAGCTTGTCTGCGCCGCCTACGTTCACGTTCATTATTTCCTCCCTGCGAAATATTCAGTGACAGCATGACGCCGAGGGCGGTCGCGCGTTTTGACCTGGATCAAAGTCCATGAGAATGCCGTCGGACTCCTTCTCGGCTATCTCGTGAATGCCTAGCGCTGCGGCGTTGGGATGCTCGTTACTGGAGTGGGGTGACCGAGACTAGAAATTCGCGGAAGTCTCAGTTCGGCCACAACCGGCGGGTCGGGGCGCGCGGCAAGATCGCTCCATAGCGGACACTGAAACGCAAAGCACGACCCTTCCGAATGCCTACTTTCGGATGGTCGTGCAGTTCATAGCAAACTATCTCGATCGGGTGGCCGAGCCGCCATCCTGCATCGAGTAGCGGCGCAATTAGACCTCGGCGACTTCTAGCACCGATCGGGCAGCGCCTTTGGCAAGATGGGCTAGTGCATCAGCGCGAAGGCCAGCATCGCGTCCCCCTGCCGATAGCCGAAGATCGAGCTGCCGCCTGCAGCCACCACGATGTACTGAACGCCATCCAGCTCGTAGGTCACCGGAGGCGCGTTAACGCCGGCGCCGCAATTGAACTGCCACAGGCGCGCGCCGGTCCCCGAGTCGAACGCCGCGAGGTTGCCATCACCCTCGCCGGTGAAGACCAAGTCTCCCGCGGTGGCGAGCACGCCGCCGACCAGCGGTTGTGGGGTCTTCACTTGCCAGCGAATCTTGCCGTGGTTGCGCGTATCGAGGGCGGTCAGCGTGCCCCAGCTGGGGCCGCCGGCGAGGTCGAGCATCGTATAGCGCGCGGCCGGCTTGTCCGCGGTCGCGGGGAGTTCGTGAACCGTGTATCGAGTGGGCATGTGCAGAGCGGCCACATAGGCCAGACCCGTGCGGGAGTCGTAGGCGATGGGCGACCAGTTCGCGCCTCCGGCGGCGCCCGGTGCGATCACCACCCCCTCCGGCGTAGGGCTCCGGAACTGGTTGTGCTGCGGGACGAAAGCTTCGGATTTGTAGAGCAGCTTGCCGTCGCGCCGGTCGAGCACATACAACCAGCCGGTCTTACCCGCCTCTGCCACTGCGGGAATGCGTTGTCCGTCGACTTCAGCATCGAATAGGACCGGCGGACTGGCAACGTCGAGGCCCCACATGTCGTGAGGCACCTGCTGGTAGTACCAGCGCAGCTTCCCGGTTTCCACGTCCAGCGCGACTAGCGATACCGTGTATAGGTTATCTCCGGGCCGCGTGACATCGTCCATCTGTGGCGAGGGATTGCCGATGCCGAGATAGATCAATCCGAGCTCCGCATCGATGGCCGGCGTCGTCCATGCCGATCCGCCTCCGCGCTTCGCCGCCTCCGGATATTGGGCGAGCGTTGCCTTCTCCCGGGCGATGTCGCGATCGAGCGGCGCACCGTCCACAGTCGTGGCGCGAAACTGTCCTTCCCAACCGCTCGCCGGCGTGGAATCGAATTGCCATATGCGCTCCCCGGTGGCCGCGTCGAAGGCGGCGTAGAAACCTGCGCGCTGACTCTCCCCCGCAAACCCGACCACTGTGCCGACGGGAGCACCAGGGCGATCGGACTCGAGATGCAGGCCATACCCGACGCCGGTGATGCCCATGATGACTTTGCCCTTGTAAACCAGCGGTGCCATATTGGCGCCCACCCCCGTCGTGCCAAACACACGCTGCTTGCGCAACGGATCGTCCGCAGCAAACTGATCGGTCGTCTCTCCCTTTCCGGCGGGCTCCTCCACCAGCGACTTGTCCCACACCGGCCTGCCGGTCTTCTGATCGAGCGCGATCAGACGAGCGTCGACCGTGCCGACGAACACCTTTCCGTACGCCACCGCTACGCCGCGATTCGCGGGCCCGCAGCACATCTTGTCGGTGCGGCGCTTGTGCTCGTAGCGCCACAGCTCATGTCCGTTCCTGGCGTCGAGAGCCACCACGTGATTGAAGGGCAGCGACAGGTATATCACGCCATCCACCACGATCGGCGTTGCCTGAAACGTCGCAGCCACGCCGCTTTGATAGATCCAGCGCGGGACGAGCCGCGCGACGGTGGACGCATTGATCTGGGTGAGGGCGGAGAAGCGCTGATTCGCGTAATCACGCCCGTAGGTGAGCCAGTTGGTGCGATCGCTCGCCGCGGCGAGGAGCCGTGCGTCGTCTATTTCGCCGCCGCCGGCGACCCCCGCCGGACTCATCATCGAAAGCATTGCGAAGATCGCGATCCGGCAACGTCGCATCTGTCTCTCCGGTGGGGCGTATCTAGATCTAGAGTGGCACTGCCAAATTGTTGAATTGATCCGTCAGACGAGACCTGCGCGGGCTACCCGCGCTTGCTCCGTTTGAGTCCTGCTAGTATGCAGCGGGTTCCATAGTCGCTCACCGGCCAAAAGCAGCTGTATAGCTAAGTCGCTGAAAGCGATCGGTCGACGGCGCTATTTCCCCATTCCGGCCATTCACCGTCACGGTTGCAGGCGGGAGTACCGCGAAGTTCAGAACCAGTTCAAGACGTAATGCCCGACGGCTCCGGCTGCGAGGCTAGCCAGAAGCAGCACAATGGCAGCCACGAACGCTGCCCACCATCGGAATACCGGATGTGGATGCTTAGACAACGGTGTGAGTGACTTCACAGTGAACCTCCTTGCTATGCGCACCGGCTCCATGGAGCGTCAGTGAGTTGCATCCCAACAAGTTCATACCCAGGAGAAAGCAACGCTCCGCAATACCGATGGGCGCTCGAGCCGGCCTCCTTTGCGATCAGGTACCGAGAGAGAACGAGATCACTATCCATCAAGAGCAAGACAGGCTGTTTGAGATAGATCAAATGAGCGACTTGCCCATCCACGGGTATCCAACCTGCGCATTCGCAGGTGTCGACCAAGCGTTGAGCTGGCCGCAAAGCAAACGAGAATAGAGCTGGGTTGTGCGGCGCGATATGTAGCTCAAGATGCGTATTCGTTTGATGTACGTCAAAAGCGCCGGATTGCGGCGTGGGAGAATTTGATCCACGCATCGAGGCGGGAGCAAGGCGGATGCAGGACCGCTTCAAGGTGCGTCAGGTGTGGCAAGGCCTTTCTGGCTTTGAGCTACGCGAAAGAGCGCCGGTTGGCTTGACGCTTGATGGAAGTGCCTGGGCCTGAGGCAGTTTTGCAGCCTCTTAGGCAGGAACTCGGAAGGCGTGGAAGGCGCCTTCGTTCCTCGCGGAATTCGGGTGAACCCCGCCGCGGGGTTCATCGCGACGAGGACTGCCAAGGTGCCGCACGAAGGCAACCCCCTGTCTCCGCCAATAGGGTTCCCCGATAATGCGACGGGGACTCATCGCTCCACCGGCCCCTCGGGGTGTGGGCCTTAGCGCCCCATCTGAATCCGACCTGGGTGAACGAGGGATTCCCGTGGAGTCAAGGGTCCGGGCCTGACCAGCTCGGGCCCTTCTCTTAGCAGCGCGACACAGCCACCGGGAGAAAGCCGATGTGTCCAAGCGCGCGTGGAGTCTTCTTGCCGTCGTTATCGGCACACGAGGTAAATTTTCCGTGCAAGTAAATCAAATTTGATTGCCCAGGAGTGTGAAGGCGCATGCTAGTGACACGTAAAGATGTTCAGGACTATTGGACCCGCTATTGCGAACGCCATGAGGTAGGAAGCGAGATCTTGGCAGAAGGATTGCGTCAAATTTCTCTCAATCACGAGTATTGGACGGATCACACCATGCAGGAGTTGAGGGAGGTCGCGATCAAGCGGCTCAATAGAAATTGAGAATAGGAAACCCACACTGCAAGTCGGCTTGCGACTTGTGATTGAAGGGCGCTTCGCGGGCCAGAAGCGGCCAGTCAAGCTCTTCCTCTATAGAAAAATCAATCCAGCGCCTGACGCATATCGGTGCACGAAGTTCTTCTATACATCTTGTTGCGGGCCTTACGGCCAGCCGCCCATCAGCCTTGTGTCGACTCCGGGCACGTGCCGCGTGCTAATTGGCCGGAATTACTGGGTAAATTGCTTTTGACAACCTGCCCGGGCTCCCGGTCCCGAACGGAACGCGCACCGCGCTGACCTGCCTGCCCACGCCGGCCGACCTATGGACCGTGGAGAGTTGTTGATGTATCTCAAGGCAGCGGCTGCGGTCCGGCAGGAAGATCACCGATGTACCGGGGTGTCCCTTACCCCGGTGCGAGGGGTTGCAGGGACCGGACTCGCGTTTCGCTGCTTCCGGCCGCTGGCCTCGTTTTCAAGGCCTCACCATGTACGCGATTCAGCCGGATCAAACGCGTGTCCTGGTGTACCTTGGGTCGAGTCAACAGGAGAACTGGACCATGAACCCAACATTGTTCGAGATCGGCGTGGCCACGATCATGGTGGCCGTGATCGTTGCCCTCATTGTGTGGTTTTCAAGATATCTGGTGGCTGTCTCGGCAAGGCGCATGATGCAAATGCTGACGCGCGCCGGCGTGGACCCCGAAGTTGCCCGGCAGGGTGACGCCGAGGCCATCATGCAGGACGTGCGCAGCCGGTGCAAAAGATGCTCGTCCGAGGCCTTGTGCGACAGGTGGCTCGCCGGAAAAGTCGAGGGCGACAACAGTTTCTGCCCCAACGCGCGGATATTTCGCAGGTTGGCAAGGACCGGCACGCGCGTCGTTACCTGACCATCCGCAGCCGGCGCGCGGGACCGCCGTCGGTCCGGAGACAGTCACCAACCGCAACGTGGCAGCGGCCATAGAGTGATTTGATTTACTCTTGCGTGGGCGCGGACTTTTCCAACCAAGTCTCGCGCCTGTCTATGGTAACTGCGCGGCCAACGTTCTGATCGGCGGCGCAGGAAAGGGCTGCCTTTTTCGTCCCGCGCGATAGCCGGCGCCGAGAGCACCGCCGACTGCTTCCGGTCGGCGGGATACTTCCACACTGGAATCCTCACCGGTCGACGTCTCCGAATACGATGTCCAGGGTGCTTATGATCGCCACCGCGTCGGCGATCATGTGCCCTCGCGTCATCTCATCCATCGCTGACAGGTGGCAAAACGCGGGCGAGCGCAGCTTCATGCGATAGGGCTTATTTGCGCCATCGGAAACGAAGTACACGCCGAACTCGCCTTTCGGATGCTCCACAGCGGCATAGGCTTCGCCCTCGGGAACGTGGATCCCCTCGGTGAAGAGCTTGAAGTGATGGATCAGCTCTTCCATGTTGGATTTCATGTCGACGCGCGACGGAGGAGCGACCTTGTGGTTGTCGCTGATAACCGGGCCTGGATTCTGCCGCAGCCATTCGACGCACTGCCGAATGATGCGGTTCGACTGCCGCATTTCCTCGACGCGCACGAGGTAGCGGTCGTAGGTGTCGCCATTCGTGCCGACCGGAATATCGAACTCCATCCGGTCGTAGACCTCGTAAGGCTGCTTCTTGCGCAAGTCCCAGGCGATGCCCGAACCGCGCAGCATCGGTCCGGTGAAGCCGCATGCGAGCGCGCGTTCCGGAGACATCACGCCGATGCCGATGGTGCGCTGTTTCCAGATCCGGTTCTCGGTGAGCAGCGTCTCGTAGTCGTCCACGCACCCGGGGAAGCGTTCGGTGAAGTCCTCGATGAAATCGAGCAGCGAGCCCTGGCGGTTCGCGTTCATTTCGGCAAGCTCACGCTTGCTGCGCGAACGCTGGTCGCGGTACTGCGGCATCGAGTCCGGGAGGTCGCGATAGACCCCGCCCGGCCGGTAGTACGCCGCGTGCATGCGCGCGCCCGACACTGCCTCGTAGCAATCCAGCAGATCCTCGCGCTCGCGGAAGCAGTAAAGGAACACTGTCATCGCGCCCAGATCGAGCCCGAGGGTCGCCAGACCGAGCAGGTGGTTCATGATCCGGGTGATCTCGTCGAACATCACGCGAATGTACTGCGCGCGGATCGGCACCTCGATTCCGAGCAGTTTTTCCATCGCCATGACGTAGGCGTGCTCGCTGCACATCATCGAGATGTAATCGAGCCGGTCCATGTACGGGAGCGACTGGATCCAGGTGCGCTGCTCGGCAAGCTTTTCGGTCGCGCGATGGAGCAGGCCGATGTGCGGATCTGCGCGCTGCACGACCTCGCCATCGAGTTCCAGCACCAGGCGCAACACGCCGTGCGCGGCGGGGTGCTGCGGACCAAAATTGATCGTGTAGTTCCGGATCTCGGCCACTACTCGCGCCCCTCGCCGTACGTGTCTTCGCGCACGATACGCGGGACGATCTCTCGCGGCTCGATCGTCACCGGCTGGTATATGACGCGCTGCTGGTCGGGGTCATAGCGCATTTCCACGTAGCCCGCGACGGGAAAGTCCTTGCGAAACGGGTGCCCGATGAAACCGTAGTCGGTCAGAATGCGCCGCAGGTCGGGATGGCCGCTGAACATGACCCCGAGGAGATCGAACGCCTCGCGTTCGTACCAGTTCACGCTCGGCCACACTTCGATCAGGGAATCGAGCACAGGGAAACCGTCGTCGGGGCAGAACACCCGCAGGCGCAGGCGCCAATTGTGAGTGACTGAAAGCAGGTGCGAAACGACGGCGAAGCGCCCGCGCTTCCACACCCGCTCCGCGTAGGTGGAGTAATCCACGCCGCAAAGATCGAGCAATTGCTCGAAGCGCAGATCCGGGTGATCGCGCAGCGTCTGCGCCGCTTCGAGGTAGTCGATGGCTTTGACTTCGAGCGTAATCTCGTCGAGCCGCTCGGAAAGCCGCGCGACCCTGGCGCCGAGGACGCGCTCGAGCGCGTCGTGCAGGCGCTGCAGTCTGGGAGTCATCTCGCGATCGTGCTGGTGCGCCGGATCTTGTTCTGCAGCTGGATGATGCCGTAGAGAAGCGCTTCGGCGCTTGGGGGACAACCCGGCACGTAAATGTCCACGGGCACGATCCGGTCGCAGCCGCGCACCACGGAATAGGAGTAGTGATAGTAGCCGCCGCCATTGGCGCAGGAGCCCATGGAGATGACCCAGCGCGGTTCGGCCATCTGATCGTAGACCTTGCGCAGCGCGGGGGCCATCTTGTTGCAGAGCGTGCCTGCCACGATCATCACATCCGACTGGCGCGGACTGGCTCGAAACACGATCCCGAAGCGATCCAGGTCGTACCGCGCCGCGCCGGCATGCATCATTTCGATCGCGCAGCACGCGAGACCGAAGGTGACGGGCCACAGCGACCCGGTGCGTGTCCAGTTGATCAGCTGATCGAGACTGGTGGTGACAAAGCCCTGCTGCAGGACGCCTTCAATGCTCATGGTTCGCCTTTTCCGGCAGAGCTTGCATTCGTGGGGACTTGTTTCCGCGCGTCATCGATGATCGGCCCGCAGCCCGCTGCAGATGACTTCCGTGCCTGCGATTTTACTGCCATCGACCAAGCACGGTCAAACCGCGATTCGCCCAAAACCCACTTTCCGAACAAGGACAGCCAGCGACATTCAAAGACCCCGACAGCATCGCGTCAGTGCCGCCGGCGGCGGTGCACGGCCCTCGCAATATCGCTTGCCATACGCGCCGCGACCTCACGCATAACATCGCGCAGGCCCTGCGCCAGGCGCTCGCGCAGCGGCACAAGCAGCGCCGGCAGGCGCACGGAATGGCTAAGCGCCAGAGTCTCCTCGACGTACAGGTCCAGCATCTCCTGCAACCGCTGGCGCAGTTCGTCGTGGGTGAATTCATCGCGCAACCTGCCGCCGGCACGCCACCGCCGCAGGATCCGGTGCGACAGTTCGAGCAGTCTTTCTATCCGCCGCCGCCGCAGCGGCTCGATACGCTCGTAAGGGATGGCGATGCGCACCGGAAAATGTCCGATGCGATCGAGAAAATTCCGGTCGATTTCTCGTGCGGCTTGGAGTAGCGCGCGCACCGCGTCCGCTTCCGGCAGCCGCGCCTCGCCCAGGGCGCCGCCCGCGTGGCGGATGACGAGCGCATCCTTGCGCGCCTCCTTCGCGACGTTATCGGCCAGAAACGACTCGACGCGCGGCAGCGCAACTCGCAGGGGCAATATCGCGCGCAGCCTCTCCGTCGTGCCTCTGCTGAACGCCTCAAGGATGCGGCGGTCGAGCGCCGCGAGCGCCGCCGTTCGCTCCATGCGCGCAAACGCGTTCAGCCGAGAGGTGGTTTGACGGCGCGATGGAACCCCAGCATGCCGCTGAAGATCGTCGTCGCCGTCACATCGACGAACCCCAGGTCCTGCAGCACGTCGGACAGCTCCTGCGCCGAGTAGAACATCTGCAACGCGTCGATGAAGTACTTCTTGCAGTCGAGCGCCGCCTGCCCGCTGCGATACACGAATCCCGTGAACCACAGGCAAAAGCGCAGATAGGCGTAATACAGAGCCGCGACGATTCGGTTCCCCGGCCGCAGCATGTCGCAATGATAGAAGCGGCCGCCGGGTCTGAGCACACGGTGGATTTCGGCGAACACCTGTCGCACGCGCAGGTGCCGCGAGGCGAATTGCAACGTAACCACGTCGAAATGATTCTCCGGGAACGGCAGCGTGTGCACGTCGCTGATCACGCTTTGGATGTGGAAGCCGCGCGCGCCCGCGCGCTGCCGTCCGACCTCCTGCATGGCGACGCTGCGGTCGATGGCGTGCACTTCGAGCGTGGGCTCGCGTTCCAGCAGGGCGATGCCAATGGCGTTGGTGCCCGCGCAGACGTCAAGCACGCGCTCGCGCGGCCGGATGTCCGCGGTAGCCATGAACTTGTGCAGGAACCAGCCCCATAACCCCAGGCTCGCCACGTAGTTCGCTCTGTCGTAATAAGGCGCGACATCGGCGAACACTTCGTCCAGCTCCTTGGTCCAGACGATATTGAAGCGATCTTCGCGCGCAAATTCGCGCGTGGCGATTGGCGGCGGATTCATCTCCGGCGACCTCCCCTGCTTTGGTTATGGGCCCCAAGTTTAGGCGGCCTCGCCATCTTGTCAACTAACTATAGCCGCATCAGGAAGACCGCGGACGCGAGGGTTCCCGCGATCGCCACGGCGTAAACGATGGTTGCGACGACCGTGTCGGCGCGAACGCCGAGATCGTAGCAGGTGATGCGCAGCCGGTGGGCGGCGCTCCACAGCGACAGGAATACGACTGCGACAACGACCAGCTTCACGATCCCGTGTCCGGCAAGAGCGTGGAGCCGCTCGTAGGAGAGCAGCGCCGGCACATGGCCGAACGCGGCAAGCAGGGTCAACAGGATCAGGACCGGGGTGAGGAACGCCGTGAGCGTGCCGCCCGCGGCAAACGGACCCCACACAATTGGCTTGTTCGATTTCGCCATGATCAGAACACCCCCGCGAGATAGAGGAGAGCGAGCGACAGCGCCGCCCATACGGCGTAATGCGCGCCGGAGATCACGCCGTCCGGGACGAACGCCTCCCCGACCTGCATCGGCAGCGCCTTCGGCGTCAGCTTGAACCAGGTGACGCTGTGATACATCGCGAAACCGAGCGCGAGCAACTGAAATGCGATGCTGGCCGGGTTCTTGAGGCTCTCGAGGAACGCTTCGTAGGCCGCGCGGCCCTCCGACAGGCTCTTCAGCCCGGCGACCAGCAACAGCGTATAGGCACCGATGAACAGGCAGCTGAACTCCCTTGCCATGTAGCGCAGGTAGCGCGGGTGCCGGAAGATCCAGCGCCACGTCTCTCTGCGGACGTACGGCTTGCGGCTCACTTCTTCAACCATGGCATCAGGTGCTCCTTGTACCAGTCGACCGTGCTCTTGATCTTGACCTGCTGCAGCGCCGCCGCCGGATCGACGTGCTCCGGACAAACCTCGGAGCAGGCGCCGGTGAAGGAGCATTCCCACACGCCCTCGGTGGCCGCGATCTCTTCCTGGCGCTGCGCGCGGCCGCCGTCACGCGAGTCCTGGTTGTAGCGGTGCGCGAGCGAGATCGCTGCCGGGCCGATGAATTTAGGGATCAGCCCGTACTCGGGGCACGCGGCGTAGCACAGCATGCAGTTGATGCACAGCGTGAACTGCTTGTATGTCTTCAACTCCGCCGGCGTCTGGCGGTATTCGCCCTCGCCGACCGGCATTTCCTGCTTCGGGATGAGGTAAGGCTTCACGCGCTTGAGCTTCGCCATGAAATCGTCGATCACCGTCACCAGGTCGCGCTCGACCGGAAAGTGCGCAAGCGGCTCGACGCGGATCACACCCTGATAGTCGCGCAGGAACGACTTGCAGGCGAGCTTCGGCTCGCCGTCGATCATCATGCCGCAGCTACCGCACACCGCCATATGGCAGGACCAGCGGTAGCTCAGCGTCGGGTCGACCGTCTCCTTCACGTGGTTGAGCGCATCCAGAACGACCCATTCCTCCGGGCAGGTGATCGAGTAGCGCTGGAAATGCGGCTCGCGGTCCGTCTCCGGGTTGTAGCGCAACACCTCCAGTTCGACCCGGCGCTCGCTCATTCGTGGCCTCCCGAGTAATCGCGCACGCCTGGCTGCGACTTTGTGATCACGACGTCGCGAAAATCGATGCGCGGCGGCGCGCTTGGGTGGTACGTCGCGAGCGAATGGCGCAGGAAATTCTTGTCGTCGCGTTCGACGAAATCGAGCCGCTGGTGCGCGCCACGCGACTCCTGGCGTGCCAAGGCGCTTTGCACCACAGCCTCGGCACAATCGAGCATCGAGCCAAGCTCGAGCGCCTGCAGCAAGTCGGTGTTGTAGACGTTGGTCTTGTCGTGCAGTTCGATCTTTCTGTAACGGCGGCGCAGCGCGGAGAGGTTGGCGCAGGCCTCGGCCAGGCCCTCGCCGGTGCGGTAGATGCCGGCATGCCGCTCCATCGCCTGCATCATCTCCTTGCGCAGGCCCGCCACGGTGTCTGTGCCGCCGCTCCTTTGCATCAGTTCACGGATCCTCACCTGTGCCGCCCCGGCCTTGTCTGCAAGTACGGACTCGGGGGCCGGGCCTACACCCGACTGCAGGTACTCCATCGCGCTCAGCGCCGCGCGGCGCCCGAATACGAGCAGCTCGGTAAGCGAGTTCGAGCCAAGCCGGTTCGCGCCGTTGATGCTGACGCAGGCGCATTCGCCGGCGGCGTACAGCCCGGGAAGCGTCGTCGCAGCTTCGATGTCGGTGTGGATGCCCCCCATCATGTAGTGCACCACCGGACGCACCGGCACCGGGTCCTTCACCGGGTCGACACCCATGTAGCTGATGGACATGTCGCGCACGAGGGGCAGGCGCTCGTCGATCGTCTTCTCGCCGAGGTGCCGCATGTCGAGCAGCATGGCATCGCCCCACTGCGTCGGCACCATGTTGCCCTTCTTCTGCTCCTGCCAGAACGCCTGGCTCACGCGGTCGCGCGGGCCGAGTTCCATGGTCTTGAACACCGGCTTGCCGAGCGGCGTTTCCGGCCCCATGCCGTAGTCCTGGAGAAAGCGCCGGCCATTCTTATTCAGCAGCACGCCGCCTTCGCCGCGGCAGGCCTCGGTCAGCAGGGTCCCGGTGCTGGGCAGCCCCGTCGGGTGGTACTGCACGAACTCCATGTCCTTGAGGGGCACGCCTACGCGGTAGGCGAGGGCCATGCCGTCGCCCGTCTTGATGGCGCCGTTGGTGGTGAACGGAAACATGCGTCCGGCGCCGCCGCCGGCGATGATCACCGCGGGCGCCTGGAACGATCGCATCTGCCCGCTGCGCATCTCGATGGCCGTGAGCCCCTGGCAGCGGCCGTCGTCGACGAGAAGATCCGTTACGTAGTACTCGTCGAAACGCTGAATCGACGGGTACTTGAGGGACGTCTGGAACAGCGTATGCAGGATGTGAAAGCCCGATTTGTCAGCGGCAAACCAGGTGCGCTGCTTCTTCATGCCGCCGAACGGCCGCACCGCCACCGAGCCGTCTGCCTCGCGGCTCCACGGGCAGCCCCAGTGCTCGAGCTGGATCAGTTCCTTCGGCGCCTCGCGAACGAAGTAGTCCACCGCATCCTGGTCCGAGAGCCAGTCGCCGCCGCCGACGGTGTCGTTGAAATGATGATCGAGGCTGTCGTCGGGCTTGATGACCCCGGCAGCGCCGCCCTCCGCTGCGCAGGTGTGACTGCGCATCGGGTACACCTTGGAGATCAGGGCGATGCGCAATGCGGGATCGGCTTCCGCGAGGGCGATGGCGGCACGCAGTCCCGCGCCACCCGCGCCGATCACCGCCACATCCACCCGAATCGTTTCCATCGCTCCATCACAGCGCGACCGAATCGTGCGCCAGATGTTCCGCCGTCATCCTGCACCCTGACGCCTTGCCAAGGGATAGGAGATTCAACCGTATCACGCCTGTCGAAACCGCTCAAGCCAAGGAGTCGAGTTATATCGGGTGAGGCTGCGAGCGCCTGGCGACTGGCTGGGCTTGTCTGCCTTCACGCTGGATTCTGGCGCCGCGCGTCCGGGCAGCCTTTGATCTGGGTCAACGCGTCTGCGAAACGCCCTCAGCCTATGTCCTGAGCCTCTTCAGGTGGTGGCGCGATCCGGTTCACTGGCTAATCCGTCGCTACCCTGGATGCGGCGTGGCATATCCCCGGGCTTGGAGCCATGTGCTCTGGGCGCGGTTCTGCGGAGGACATTGAGCGTCCGGCCGGAGGGCACAATACGAGTAAAATGCAATACGGTGAGGGTCGAGAAAAATAAAGGATGCTCATAGAACTAGAATGCGATTTACTGCGAACACACTTGCTCTAGCTGTCTTGATGTTCGGGTTCTACTCGTTACATGCCGAGGCGGCGGACCGTACCGGTAAGGAAGTCGTCGAGGCTGTTTGTGTGGCATGTCACGGCTCCGGCAAGGATGGGGCGCCAAAGATCGGCGATCGGCAGGCGTGGATAAAACGTGCGTCGCACGGTCTTGACCATTTGACTCAAGATGCCATTACCGGCATACGCAGAATGCCGGCTCACGGCGGTCAGGGTTCGCTGACCGACCTAGAAATCAGCCGGGCTGTCGCCTACATGGTCAGCGACGGCGCTGCGGTAGATCCGGACAAGCCCTACAGTTCGCCCAAGACCCTCTCTGGTGAACAAGTGGTGCAGGCGCGTTGTCAGCAATGTCACGCCTCCGGTGCCAATAATGCTCCGAAATTGGGCGATTGGGAGGCATGGAAACCGCGTCTGAAGAATGGCATTGAGGTCTTGGTCAAGTCTGCGACCAATGGGCACAATGCGATGCCCGCACGTGGTGGGATGGCCAGCTTGAGCGATGCCGAAATGCATGCCGCAGTCGAGTACATGGTCAGCCAGGCCGCTGCGAAAGCTGTCGGACGTTGAGTCTTCCGCTTCCAGGGTAGAGTTCAGTGCTAGACGGCGAGGAGCCAGGGAGACCTATTCGTCAGGCTCCTCGTATTCCTTCGGCAGCTTGTGAGCGACGCCTTTGTGGCAATCGATACAGGTCTTGCCCTCTTCCTTCCCCTTCATATGCTTCTTGTAGGGGGTTTGCTTCTGGAGTTCGGCGCTCATCGCGTCAAAACTGTGGCAGTTCCGGCATTCGCGCGAGTTGCTCCCCTTCATGCGCTCCCACTCGTACGTCGCCAGCTTCATGCGTTTGGCCTCGAATTTTTCCTTCGTGTCGATGCTGCCGGTGAGCTTTCCCCATAGCTCGAAGGTCGCCTTCGACTTGCGGAGCACCTTGTGCACCCAGTCCTTCGGCACATGGCAATCCGAGCAAATGGCGCGTACGCCGGTGCGGTTGCTGTAGTGGATGGTCTCCTTATATTCCTGATACACAGTGTCGCGCATCTCGTGGCAGGCGGTGCAGAATTCCAGCGTGTTGGTCATCTCCATGCCGGTATTGAAGCCACCCCAGAAGATGATGCCGACGAAGAAGAAGACCGTCGCGATCGCCAAGACTGAATATTTCGTGCTCGGCTTGTTGAGGGCGGTCCAGCAGCGCTTCAAGGCACTGGGTTTGCCGTTTTCCATCGTCGATTGCTCCGGAAGTATCTGTCAGAAAAAGGGGCCTGTGCAGGCCCCGAAAACATCACACGCCACGAACATCGGTGGCAGTCAGCGGAAACTGTAGATATAGCTTGCCCAGACTACGTTGACGTTATAGCTTGGAGCCTGCTGATTAGTCGGCAGGACCTGAGTTGGTGTGCTCCCGTATTGCAGGCCGTTGAAGTAGTAGTCGGTACTATTCAGGTGCTGGTAGAGATATCCCAGTACAACGCTGGAGTTCTTGGTGAACGCATAGGTGCCAGTCAATTTGAACATGATCAGCTGATTCTTGACGTCAGGCACGTTGCCGCACGTCAAGAAAAACGCAGAGCTACAAGTGAATCCGCCCGTCGTAGCTGCAGAGTAATTTAGCTGAGTGCTATACCTGCTTGTATCCAGCGAATAGGTCACATCTTCGGCAAGCTGGAGCTTGCCGCCCATCAGCCCACCTTGCTTGGCGCTGAGACCAACAGTCCATGCATCGTCTGTCAGCGTGTTGCTCCACGTGGAGCCGGGGAATATAGGACCAAGCGCGGTGGCGCTTGCGGGGACTGTAGCGGCTGTCTTGCTTGTCTGTTGATTCGTCATCTCCCGCGTTCTGTATTGGTAGGTCAGATACGCAGAAATCGACCCGTTCTCGCCATAATGATAGGTGCCATCCAGATCCGCGGCCCACGAATTGCCGTCTTGCACGCCATAGGTAGAATCCATGTAATCGACAGTGGCGTATCGCCCCATCAGACTCAGGGACAACTTCTCAGTGGTTTGCCAGTTAACAACCGCTTTTACGATCTGTTGGATACTGGACGCATCAAAGAAGGGATAGAAGCCGACGAAATCACCGGCGTTTTGGCCCTTGACAAGAGCGGGGCTCGGAAGCAGAGTTCCGGGTAGACCTGCGCTGCCGTTGATGCCGATGATAGAAGCAATCGCATTCGTATCCGAGTTCGTGTCGCGCTTGCCATAGGCATATTTAAGGGTCAGGTCCACACCGCTAGTTGCCTTGAGTTTGTACTGGGCACTGAGCGTATCCTCCTTGCTTTCGAATGCGACGGCGCACTTGGTACCCTCCGGATAGTACACGAACCGGTTCGCTTGGGCGTTCTGAACTGGCGGGTTCACTATCCCATATTGGTAGCAGGTCCGGCTCAAATCCTCATGATCGTACGCCAATCTGATGCGCTGAGTTTTCGTCAAGCGATAGTCGCCTGCCAGCTCGAATAGGTCTTTCTTTACGCTGAGCGGCGTATTCGGATACAGCGCTGCATCATTGGGGTCAGCGGCAACCGAGTTGAAATTGTAGATATTCGAACTGGTCTCGTTGTCACGGTCGTCGTATCTGATTAGAGCAGACACAGTGAGATTCTTGACAGTCTGGTTGACCAACTTGAGGTCGGCGTGGGTGTTCACAACAAGGCCGTTAAGCGAGCTTTGCGGGGATGGCGTCACCATCGCGAACGGGTCGAAAACGAAACCGGCATTTTGGGTATTGCGACCGTAAGAAAGATTGGCGGTCAAGTTCGTCTTCGACGAAAACGTATAGCCTCCGGCCAAGTTCAATTGTTGAAAGGTATTGCTTGGAGCCGTGCTCATCGTCTGTGTCTGGTTGGAACCGGGGGCACCAGCGAACGTCGTGAATTTCACGCTGTCATAGTTATCCTGAAAGAACGAACCGAAGTACGAACCGGTCACAAAGGCCTTCTCCCCCACCCAGTTGAGCGCCACAGTGATCGTATCCGTGTTGTAGTCCGTGGGGTTCGGCAAGATCGCGACAGCCTGGCCGGTGGCTCCGGCGTTATTCATCTGCGGAAACCCCATCAGTTTTGCGCCAAACTGGTTTAGATGGTTATAGTCGACCTTCAGGTCAAGTTGCCGACTTAAGTTCAGCCCGGCAGTGAATGACGTATTCTCTCTCGTAGTGTAAACATCGACATTGTGGAAGGCCGCTTGCTGAGCAGAGGTAAGCGCATTTGTACCGGCACCGGTAACGGCTGTAGGAGTACCCGGGACCGTACCGAAACCGGGAGGCAGGGTCCAAATATTTCCACCCATAGTGCCTTGGTAGGGCGTTTGATAGGTATCCGATATGTAGTGCCGCAATTCATCGTAGTTGACCCCAACGCTCCACCGGCCCTGTTCGCTAAACGTCGCGCCGATCGATCGATAGGTCAAGCCGAGATCATTGCCATAGATCGACCAGCGGGTCACGCCACCATTGTTTTCGTAGGCATTCCCGCCACGAACGTCGAAGTTCAAGATCAAGCTGGCGCCCTCGTCAACTAAACCGGAGTATTCGCCGAACTTGAAAGAACTTTCGGAGGTGTATGCTCCACCCAGTTCTATGTAGTTGGTCGGTAGCTTCAAGGCCGCCACTTCTTCCTCCTCGGCACTGGCGGGCATTGCGTTTAGCGCTCCCGCCACGGCAAGTGCCAGCGCACTCAGCTTTGCTTTCCCCTTTGGAATCTTCATGATCGTCTCCCATACCCAATCATCAACGCTGGAAGTAGCCGCCAGCTGGGCTGTTCGAACCGTGAATCAGAACGTGGCAGTTCATGCAGGCGCGCCCCGTGACGTTTCGGCTCGGGAATTGGGGTGCCCCGGCGGGGTTCCTCCTGGAAAGACCAGCTTGGAAGCCTCCAGCATTGGGGCCAACTGGTTGTTGGCTGATATGCGTGCCGTCGTGGCACTCCTGACACAGGAACGCGGGACGCGACTTCAGGAGCGGTGGAAAATTGGAACCATGCGGCGTGTGGCAGTTGTTGCAGTTCTCTACCACCGGCTGATGCTCGAAGAGGAAGGGGCCGCGCTTCTCGGCATGGCAGACGTAACAGGTTTCCGTCACCGTGTTCTTCCTGAGCAATGTCGGACCAGCCGAACCGTGCGGGTTGTGGCAGTCCGAGCAAACGACCTTGGCTACATTGTCCGTGCCTACATTCATCGGGTGGGTAGAAACCTTGTAGCTGTCGGCGCGCTGCTCTTTGTGGCAGGCGAAGCAGACGCCAGTCTGAGTCTTCTTGCTCAGGACCGGGTCGTTCGGCCGGTGGACTGTATGGCAGTTGTTGCATGCAACGCCATTGATCTCATGCTGGCCACCGTGCCAATTAGTGCGCCTGGCTCCCTTGTGGCAGCTTAGACACTGGCCGGCACGCTGCTCCTCGCTGGAAACCGCGTAGACCCCCTTCTTGAAAACCACGTCCGTCGGCGCGCGGCCCTTGACGTTCGGATCGCCCTTCAGGTGCTTCTCGCTGTCGCCGTGGCAGGACTGGCAGGTCGGGGTCCGCGCATCGCCTCGGACGCCATGCCTGGTCTGATAGATCGAGAGGATCGGCACGGGTTCGCTTTCATCGTGGCAGCGGGTACAGATCGCATCTCTCTTGAGCGCATCCTGAGCCTGCTTCACTTGCGCAGGGGCGATGCCAAAGTTGGTCTCTGGCAGGTTGCTCTCCGCCGCCCATAGCGTTGCCGCCGCGCCGATGCCGCCAAGAAACGCGCAGGCAGCCAAACACCTCCGAATCATTCTCATCTTTTTTTCCCCTTTCCCGATGGCTTATTGGTCGATGTCGGTCGCGCTGGTCGTCACTGCGCAAGGATGCAGGCGATTAGGTTCTTAGTCTGTGCCTCGTGCCTAGTCTTGGCAGTACAGGAGGTTGGAGTTGACCCGGTTTTGTGGACACGCGGTCCTCAGCACAAGGAGAGGTGTTCGCAAAGATGCCTAAATCGAGAGTCGCATACCCGCCGGAGTATCGACGCAAGGTCGTCGCCTTGGTTCGTGCGGGGCGAAATGCACATGAGCTGTCCAACGAGTTCGAGTGCTCGGCGCAGACCATCCACAACTGGGTCGCCCAGACCGACGCCGATGCGGGAAAGCGCGACGACGTGCTGAGCAGCGTGGAGGGTGAAGAGCTCAGGAACCTTCGCCGGGAGAACCGGCAGCTCAAGCTCGAGCGCGCGGCCTGCAAGGTGTAAGTCGGCGCAAGGGGGTTGCACCACGGTGCGAGATCGCGATGCACCCGCATCTGATGCAGCGGCAAGGCTGGTACAACCCGCAGCGGCGTCATTCTGCCTCCCATGCAGACGACAAACGCTATATAGGCAATTATGCCTATTTCGCAACACAGGTCAACTCCAAGGCAGAATAGGACCAGCGGCCAGCGGCGACTTGACTTAGATCAAATATGGTTCACGCCGATCTGCTTCCAGCCTTCTTGTCCACGACATATCAGTGCGGACAGAGGTGGCGCCGGGATTTAGGACGAGCGGATAAGTGAACTGCCTGCGCTCACAGGCACAGAGATCGCCTGACAAGGGAGCAATGATGATAGAGACCAGGCAAGGTCCAACAGGTTCTGGGGTAGCGATGTGACCTAGCATCCCCAGGTCGTCCACTTAGCGAACCTGAAACGCTGTCCTAACAAAAGGGGGCTACTGGTCTCTTCGAGTCAGGTTAGCCCCCCATTGAGGTTGAGCCGCGTCAGATCGCTGTTACTGCGCTAGAACCCACTGCACGAGATTCTTGACCTGCTCCATGTCTTTGGGCGGAGAGGTCTTGACGATCTTGTGCTCTTCCTCGTGCCCGTCGGGGAACTTGGCCTTCTCGCCCGAAGTGATGTGCTCGATGAGCCTCTTCTCGGCATCGGGCTTACCCCTGTATTTCTCGGCGACCTTCTTGTAGGTCGGGCCGTCCTTCTCCTTATCGACGGCGTGGCACTTGAAGCAGTTGTTCTGCTTGGCGAGGGCCTTTGCGGCCTCCGCATCGACTGCGTCAGCTGCCGGAACAAGCAAAAGAAGGGCGGTACCGGCCACTAGAGTGGCCAGAGCCCGGCGGGCGAACTGTTTCATTATTTCTCCCTCAAGTACGTACGTTGGAACCTGTCCGCGGCAAGGGCAGACCATGCCCACGCACAAGACAAGAAGATAGACCTGAAACCATCGGCGAGTTGAAACTAGATCAATTGTGGCTCACGCCGATGACGGAGGAATTATAACTGGGCTAGGAAAAGTCTTGTATAGGCGCTTTGGGGAAGCTGCGCAGCTCCTCGCCTCGAGCGAGCACGAATGCCTTCGTCCGAGACGCACGAGAGACGCCGATGAAACAGCGCAGCCTTGCTGCGACGGAATTCGAACGCAGCGCGAAGATGGCTGGCACGACGGCGAGTGCCTGCACAGCGCGGTTCGCTTCGTGACGCCGGCCACGCCGCACGCAGGCCCTGCTCCAGCAAAGGAGTTAGGGGGGTGCGTATTCCGTCGAAGATAACCTCGAACATCACCGACCTAACTAAGAACGTGATCTCAGCTGTGAAGAGCGGCCAACCTCTCCCGGAGAACTCCGACGGGCAATCTAAGCTGCAAAGCGAAATCGACCACTTCGCGACGCTGACGTCGAGCTGGGGAAAGACGGAAACGCGGTGGCGTCCGCGGCCTTGAAACGAGCAAACAGCGACCTGCAATGGGTTTCTCTACCGTTTTACGGGCTGAGCCGCGGACCCGCAAAGCTTCCCACGCCGATGCCTTCGAGCGCTCCTTTCTAAACTCTCTCTTTATCCCACCACATGACCGTCGTCGTTGCCATTGTGATCCTGAGCGGCAGTTCGGCGTCTCGACCGACCGCGCTACCGTTCATTGATAGCTCCACGTCGTCATGCTGGTGTGTCGATCCTCGAGTGTTTGGCGCTAATCCTCATCGTGCTTGGGGAATATGCCTATTGCCGCGTTCTCAATCAGTTTTTCGGCGCGGCGGAAATATCTTGACGCAGTTGCCGTCATCACCCGGCGCTTGTCACTGATTGCCTTAGCGGTGTCTCCTTGCTTTGGCATCTGTCGCGGATTGAGACGAAGACGCTCGCCGATCTTGTGCAACTTCAACGATTCGTCGCTCTTTCTGAGATCGTAAACGGCCAACATCGTCTCAAGCCGGTACGTTGGGTCGACAAAAAAGGGGGTACTTGATCGAGCGCAGTGTCTTGGCGCGCTTCGGTCTTCCCTTCCGATTGGCGTAGTGCAGCTTCAGCAGCCGTTCGAAGTCGCTGACAAGCCGCTGCTTCGTGGACGACAGATCAACACTGACGATCAGCCAGCCCAACTTTGCGTCGTACTCATAGTCCTCCGCTGAACCAACCCGCCGCACGCCGCTCTCATTTGCCGCATCAACGCCGAGCCTCTGGAGAGCCGTCTGCATCATCCCTTCAAATTCGTCCCCGAACAGGTGGCTGTGACTCGCCCACCACTGGCCGAAATCAACTGATATAGATGTCGCCGAAATCCTTGTAGACCTGCCCACCTCTGCCGGTCTCGACCTGCCGCCGAGCTCTTCAAGCGAACTGATATTGATGAAGGCCCGTTCGTTGGCAGTCCTGGGCATCTGCTTGTTTAGGCAACCTGGGCGTCGATACAAGGAGCATCTAAGTTCTTGAGACCTACCTGAGGCTCTAACGGCTGCGCAGCGAAGGCTCGATGTCGAACACTGCGGCGAGGCCGCTCCCCGGTGCCGACTGCTGGTAGCGGGCAACAGTCGGCTTCCAGTGTCGCCGCGCAGCGCTCAGGGCTGCGACTTCGCCGAGCTCGCGCTCGCGCGGCCCCGCACTACCTCACTTCGATTGCAGGTAGCCGGCAAGTGCCGACATATCGGTATCGGTCAGATCCTTGATCACACCGTGCATCACCGGTGAGTCGCGGAGCCTGACGCGAAACAGTTGCATTTGCCTGACGAGATATTGGCTGTGCTGCCCCGCGAGCCGCGGGAATACGGACATACCTTGTGCGTTGGCGCCGTGGCAGGTGGTGCAGGCCAACACTCCCCGCGTCGGATCCCCTTTGTCGTACAGTTGCCTCGCGGTCGCCAGGGTCGCAGCGTCTGCGGGTGTGCCAGGCACTGGGGACTGCGAGGAGTAGTAACTGGCAAGTCCCGCAATGACTCCGTCGTCCAGCGTCGACGCGATCCCCCACATGTAGTCATGCGCATCCGGACCACCGCGGGATTGGGAACGGTAGGCTTTGAGCTGAACCTCGATATAAGCGCGCTGCTGGGCGGCCAGGTTTGGCACCAGCACGTTCGTGCTTCGTCCTTCGGCCCCGTGGCAAGAACCACAGACTCCGACCGCCAGGTTGCGAGCCACCTCCTTGGCCGCCGCGTCCGGTGTTGCTTGAGCGTGGCTTACTCCAGTCCAGAGCGAGGCTGCGCAGAACAGCGCGGCAAGCGCAGCACCTGCCGCGTTCTCGACTGTTCTCATACAATCCTCCGTGCGTGAAACTAAACGCTTGCAGCGGTCTCTCTCCCTCTGCGAAGCGCTAAGTGTTGCATCAGGTCCGCGGCGTGTACCGCTGACGACTCCCCACAACCTGCAGAGCAACCCGTGTCTGTTGCGTTCCTCCCTTCTTGTCTGACTTCTACCACCATCCGATGTTCGGAGCCTGGTAACTGGAAACATGCCCGTTGCTCTTGAAGAAGACAGATGCGCCACCGATCCCTGGATAGTAGTAGTACCAGACGAGCTTACTGTCGATGTGCGTTTCCTTGCTGGGTTGCCCAAGCAAGTCCAGTATTTCGGCTTGCGACATATTCTTTGTCACGCGATGCCAGCTCTCCCTCAGGGCTACAACCCGGTCCGTCGCACTGGCCTGCGGTGTCGCATCCTGCCGAGCAGGTGGCGACGCCACTTGCGGTGCCCGCTGCGTCGCAGCCGGGGTGGAGCTTGGTCCAGCCGCGGATGCAGGCTCTGCCAAGCCCGGCTTCGTGGCCTGTTGCTCCTCCAACTTCTGCACTTTCTGCCTGAGCTCTTCGACCTCCTTGCGCAGCGCTTGGGTCTCGGAGTCGTCAGCCCGAGCCGCAACGCCGAGGATAGTCGCCAAGCCGGCGCACGCCAGAAGCGGAAACACGGGTACGCGTATCACCAGGTGCCACTCCTCATCTCGAAGCAACGTAGGCTGCGACAGCCTCCATCTGATCGAAGCTCAGCTTATCCCCGACTGCATGCATCACCGGCGCGTTGCCGCGCTGAAGCGACTTGAAGTAAGCGAGCTGCTTGACCAAGTACGGCGCATGCTGCCCGGCGAGACGCGGTATGCCTTCCTTGCCTTCGGCATTGACTCCGTGACACGAGGCGCACGCGGGGATCTCCGCTTCCGCCATTCCCTGCTCGTAGAGCTGCTTGCCCTTGGCCGCTAAGTCCTTGTCGCCGGGTGTCCCACGCGCCGGCGCTAACGCCGCGTAATAACCAGCCAGCCGCTTGATCATCTGATCGCTCAGCTGCGACGACATGCCCCACATGAAAGCCATCGCGCCTGGGTCCCCGCGCGAATGGTCTTTGAACCCTTTCAGTTGCGCCTCAACGTAAACCGCGTTCTGCCCTGCCAGGTTCGGGAACGCCGGTGATGTACTGATACCGCGTGGCCCATGGCACGCAGCGCACACCTGCGTTGTCAGCTGTTTGACTTCCTGGTCCTCGGCAGAGTAACCCGCAGTTGCGCCGAGCCCCAGAATCACGACTAGAGCCGATCTACCGAGTTTCATGGCGTGACCCCCTGTTCAGTCTTGCAGTGCCGCGCTCGACCATCCTGCTTCGCGCACGTTATCCCTCAGAACGCCAGCCAGGCGAAGAGGTACAGCGTGTTGTTGTCAGAGGCGTTGCGGCCCGTTCCGTCATAGTTGCTGCTCGCTCCGTTGAACTTGGTGAACGCCGTGTACTGAAGCGCGAGCTTCACGTTCTGCCACGGTAGGTAGTCCAGCTCGAGCGCCCAGCCCGAGGAGTTCGGACTGCTGTTCGCGCTGGCCGAGCTATAGGTGTCGTTGGGTGTTCCGTTGATCCAGAAATAGCCCAGCGATCCGCCCAGCTTGCGCTCGTAGAAATAACTGCCGCCCAGCCGGAACTGCTTGAGCGTCTGCGACGGATTGTCCGGTAACGATGCATCCAGCGTCTGTTTCTCATAGATGTACGTCGTCTGCGCCGAGAAGATGTGCTCGTCGGCGATGAACTGGTACTGGGCATCGAGTGCAGTGTCCCAGTACTTGTTGTAAGGGCCGACCGTGACGTTCGTCCCTCCCGGGGTGAGCTGGTCCGCGAATCCGTAAGCCCCGACGGCGAGTGAGTGCCGACCCCATTGCGGCTCCACGGCGATCCGCCAATAGGGCGCAACACCGTGCACGCTCGCATCCGGAAAATCACTGTTTATCGGGTTGCCGCCGAGCCCGTGCGGCGCCGGAGCGTATGCGCTGAGTTCCGCGTAGACCAGGTTGTTCCAGAATACATATGCGCCCAGCCCCGCCACCATAGAGTTGCCGATACCATCGATCTGAGTCACAGCGACGGGCGATGGCATCAGACTGCTGACCTGCGAGAACGGCGTCTTCCAGGCAGGAGTGCTGTTCCACGGATCCTGCACGGTAGGCGCGTTGTTGAACGTCAAGCCCCAGGTGATGGGGTTGTCCTTGAGGGTCGCCTGGTCCGCGAATCGAATATCGGTGTTGTCCCACCCGATGGAATTGTCCTGGTTGTCGTAGGTGAGCTGGATAAAGCCGCCGACCTTGGGCGCGATCTTGCCGGCGTAGAACAGACTGAAGGCCTCGGGGAACTGCACTTGCCCATTCTGCGAATTGCCGCCAGCCGGATCCGGCAGCGCCGTCTTCAGCTTGGTATACGACGCAATGAACTGCACCGACAACGGCGGCAGCCAATTCAGCGCAAGCGCCTCCGTACTGCTGTCCCGTGTTACACCTTTCACTTGCGGGAGATTGTCGATCAGATAGCCGTTGAGCTTGAACCTCCGCCCGAACGGCGTCAGCTCGGGAAAGACCGTGTGGCATCCTTCGCATGCCACCCCCGTTTGCCGGGCAAAGCTGGGAACCGCCTGAGCGCTGGGCGAGGCTAACAGCAAGACCCCCACTGCACCCAACGCTGTCGCCAGTGCAACTGCCCTCCTCAGTCCCGTAGTCAACATTTTTTCCTCCTCGGAGCAACTCTAAGCTGAGTGATCGCAGATCGCGTTGTGTACGCTCGGGTTGGAGCTGTGCTTCAGATGTGCCTTGATCCGCCGTGTCGCTGAACGCTAGTACGCTCCTGTGATCGACTTACTGCGTTGACTTAGATCAAAAGTTAGTTTTTGGCGTGTAAGTTTCGTGAAAGGTTAGTTCTCGACTGCGCTTGGATGCGCGAACTGGCGTGGGGCCACGGTTGCCCGTAACCAGCGTGGATTCAGCGCTGCGCTCAGTCGACGCTTGGTGATGGCAAGCGCCGGTACAACGCCCACACGGTATGCGCGTAACGATTCAGGTAATGCTCCTGATTCGCATAACGCACCCGGCGCAGGGCTCGTACTAACCACGGACGTGGCTTTTCGTTGACTACCTGCCTCGCTCGCTGCAGCCCAGAGGCAAAGCCGCACTGCATGAGATCTGGATGGCCGAGACCAAAGCCGCGGCCCAGAGCGCATTCGATCAGTTTGTCGCCAGCTACCGCGCCAAGTACCCGAAGGCGACCGAGGTGCCTGGCCAAGGATCGCGACGCGCTGCTTGCCTTCTACGACTTTCCAGCCGAGCACTGGACTCACATCCGCAGTTCCAACGTCATCGAATCGAGCTTCCCCACAGTGCGGCACCGGACCGATCGCACCAAGGGATGTCTGACTCGCGATGGGATGCTCGCCATGATCTACAAACTCGGGGTGTGCGCCGAGCGCAGCTGGCGACGACTGCGTGGATTCGAATGGCTCGCCAAAGTTGTCGAGGGAGTGAAGTTTCGCGATGGCATCGAGGTGCAGAACGTAGTGCGTATCAACCGGAAGCATCAACCCAACAGGATCGCCGCCTGATCAGCCCGCGTACACCAAACTTGACAATAGCTCCAGGGCACACCTCGAATTTGCCATCACGAATGCGTACCAAGTAGAATTACCGCGCAAAGCGGGCGTAGTTCAATGGTAGAACGAAAGCTTCCCAAGCTTTAGACGTGGGTTCGATTCCCATCGCCCGCTCCAAATGCGAGGCAGTTGGAGCGACGTAGTACCCTCCGGTTCACGACGATGGACCATCTCGTCGACTTCGACCAGGCGCTCGCTCAATGAGCACCGCAGCGATCAAGAAAGACAGGCAGGCCAGCGGGCCGAACGGGCGGATGTGGGAGACGGCAAGCAGCAGCCCGCAGACCGCCAGCAGCACTATCGCCAGCCGCGGCGCATCAGCTCTGCGCCACGCCCATGCGGCAGCGAGAAGCGCCACCAGCCAGGACGCGGAGCCCACGATTGCGAGCAGCCCGGTGATTGGCCCCCAGAACAATGCGTGGAACGCTGGCTGCAATATGGCACGCTGGTCCGGTCCCAGCGTGGGGAGGTTCTGAAGCAAGACTCCACTTGACACGCCTACCGCAGCATCGAACGCTGGGTAGACCACGACGAACACGGCAATCGCCGCCCGACTTACCTGAGCTGCCCGTCCCTCCAGGTCGCGCACAAGGAGGAAGACGGCGAGCCCGAGCAACGCGAACAGCGGGATCTGCGCTACGTGGAGCGCCGTCCACCAGACCGCGATCGGCGCTACGATCTCGAAGATGTCGTCCCGGGGCATGAAGGCCGGATGTCCCAGCTCCAGCAGCCCCAACACCAACGGCACGCCGAACAACACTACCTTGCGCAACTTAGAAGAGGAGTGGGTGTTCATGGAAGCTGGATTCCGCCCCGGATTGACGCCTTCCGGGGTGACGATGCCGGAATGACGAGAAGGTACATGTTAGCGGGGCACGGCTCGCGTGAGTCTCGGCAATCAGGTTTCTTCCGCTCGCAAGTAGCGAAGCTGCACTAGCCCCTTCGGATACGAGTTTGCCTCGACGAGCTTCAAGCGCTCAAGAGGACCGGAGTCCGCGAAGAGCGGCACGCCCGCGCCCAGGATCACCGGAACGATCGTGACGATGTACTCGGTGATGAGGCCTTGGGAACGAAACGAAGCAGCGAGGGCGCCGCCACCGACGAGCCATGCGCGCCTTAACCCCCGTGTCTCGATCTCCGACATGACCTCCGTAGGGTTTTGGGCCGTACGGGTCACATCGGTCGACAGGCTCCTGATGTTGCCGTGCGAGAACACCCAACACGGTTTCCCGGGGTACGGCCATTCGTGGAACGCGAGGCTGGTTTCGTACGTTCGGCGCCCGAGCAGCACCGCCTCGACGGACTCGTAGAACTGCGCGTAACCGTAGTCTTCGTCCGTCTCCTCGAAGGGGGCGAGCCATTCGATACCGCTGTCCGGTGTCGCGATGTAACCGTCGACGCTTGCTGCTACGTAATAGATGACTTCGGGCACGGCGGCATCAACCAAGCTTTAGGGAAGGCTCCGCATAGCTCACGCGGCGCGTAGGAAGTCTAGCACCGAGTTGAGCGATTGCGCCGGGCAGGGCGATCCGGCGAACGGCCAACAAGTCATCCAAGGAAAAGTGCAGGCCGACACCGAACATGAGCAGCATCAGGCCGGGCGGCATTTCCAACAACGCTAGCTGCGGTAGAACGCTCGCACCCGATCAACCAGCAGCCGAACGACGCGTCGCTTCGCCGCGCGTACGACAGACGTCGACTGGCGCGCCTTATCTTGCTGCACGCCGGCGACAAACTCCAGGATCTCCTCGTTCACGCGTTCCGGAGCTTCCAGCGGCAGCATGTGTCCAGCCTTGTCGACCGCGTTGAGCCGCGAGCCGGGGATGAGGTCGGTCAACTTCTCCGACAATCGAAGCGGCGTGACCATGTCCGAAGTGCCGCAAAGAACGAGGGTCGGAATGCGGACGCGTTGGGCCGCCTCCTCCAAGTCCATCGCCAGGGTCCCCGGCCGCGATGCTATGTTTCGGTCACGCGCCCGCGGGCCAACACTTCAATGGAATCGCCAGGCCGCACGTTGCCCGGCTCCAGGACGCGCATGTAGATGCCGCGCAAATTACGATGCCGCAACGTCTTCATCGACACGAACCGGAGGGCGTCCGGCCCGAAGCGGGCCTGGAACTTCCGGCAGCCGTTGTGCGGGAACGGTGTGACCTCGAGCAGCGCGCCCCCGACTCGTAGACGAGTCCCCGCTGGCAGGTTCGAAGCGGAGAGATCAAGTTCCAAGATCAGGTTGTCGCCAAATAACGTGAGCGGCTGCCCGTTGGCAATCAGCTTTGCGACGTCGGCCTGCATCACCGCGACCTGCATTTCCGGATCTCTCTGCGGCTTTCGACCCCACGCGTCCCCTGTGACACCGGCATCGCCCGAGACCTCGACCTGATCCGGGGTCTCCCGCCGCCCGCCCGCCACTCGCCTCACGATCAAAGCGACCCGCCCCTTGTCTGTCGGCGAGCGAGCCAGCTCGTGAAGCTCTCGTTCCAGATCGCTCAGCGCCAGAAAGCGCGAGGGGTCTCCAACGGAATCGGAATCCACGATGGTTGCATTTTTAGTCATTGCTTCGGTCGCCATCCCAGTCAGCCATTCTGTACGCATGACTCTACTCTTTTCGGCGCCGCCTTCCCCTGCCGGTTAGCGCCCTCAACTCTGTTCAGAAATTGCAGGCGCTTAGCGGTTTACGTCGGGACTTTGCGTCGTCACATATGAGTAACGGGGAACATCAGGTACGGGTCTTGTCAAACTGCATTCCACGTTCGCGTCAACCAGTCGATGGTTGCGTCTATTGGCAACGCCTCCGAGAAGTCGATCATGTAAGGGATCTTGTCGATCTCATCCATGGGAACGGTTACTCCGGCGGGGAACACGGGCGCAAGCCGATGGTAGCTGTCGCCGAGAATCTGGCGACATTGATAGTCGGCGATTCCGGCAACTCCGTCGAGCATGAGATTGATCAAAGGCTTGACCCATTGCGCGTAGCCCCAATCATTTGTCTTGCCCTTGATGTACTGCAGGCTCGTTCCGGTTCCGAGTGACAGCAGGAGCACCTCATCGAGCGCTGGCGTGGGACTGTAGCGGCTATCCTGGGTCTGGGCGAGGGCGCACATGGCCGGGTTGTTTGCGTAGACGCCTCCGTCGATGTAACCGTCGACCGACGGAAAGTAGGTCGGGGCAGCGCTCGTGTACAGCCCAACGTCGACCACCCGCGATGCTCTGTCGTTGCTCGGACCCGGAAAGCTATGGAACAGTTTCGGCTTCCATGTGCGGTTCACCGGGTCCTCATTGTCGAGATCAAAGGTAGTGATCAGCACCCGCTTCCTCAGCTGGCCGAGCGTGGCATCCCCGAAAAGATTCTGCAGCTCACGACGCAGAGGCTTGGTGTCGTAGTCTGCGCCTCGCAGCTTGCCCAGATCGACGAGGTCATCTAACCACGAGTCGTCGAAGATCTTCGGACCCTTCTCGACGTACAGGTCTCGAATCTGCGCCAGGTTGAGCTGATCGGCGATCCCAAGTGCGAGCAGGCCCCCAGTCGACGTGCCAGCGATCAGATCGATCGAGTCGAGAAAGTTCTCCAGCCCGGGGGTGGCGATGATCCTCTGCAGAAGAATGGTCGTGACGAGGCCACGGATCCCTCCGCCGTCGATTGAGACGACACGGTACTTTGCCATGAGCTTCCTCCAGCCTCGAGAATAAAACCGTCCGGGCCAGTGGCGGTGCGTGTAGGTCTACCAGCTCTGGCAGGAACTCGTGCCCTGAAACCGTCCCCTAGCCGGGTTCAACCACGATCTCGCACTTCAACGAGTTCGCGATGAAGCACTCGTCATGCGCCGCATGATGCAACGATTCGAGCTCCTCTGCAGTAGGAGACCTGTCCGCGGAGAACTGGACCTTCGGACGCAACGTGATGCGGCTGAATGCCAGTTTCCCGTCTGCGTTTTTCTCTATCACCCCGAAAGCCTCATCCAGATAGCTTTCGACGATGAAGCTTCGTCTCGCAGCGAGTGACAGGAACCAGAGCATGTGACAACTGGATGCGGAGGCGACCAACGCTTCCTCCGGGTCGACCGCTTCGACAACGGAGTACGGTGCTGGAACCACAGTCGGGGAGGAGGAGGCCGCCACTTTCACACCACCGTCGAAAGACCACTCGTGGCCACGGCTATAGCGATTGTCGGAGAACTTCGCCCCATTTCGGGCCCAGCTGATTGTGGCTTCGTACCTATGCACTGCGGACTCCTTTCAAGGTCGGCTGAGCATCCGCGGGAAAACCAACGACGTCCCCGCAGGGGTCATTTCAACTGCAGATCCTCCGACTCTAGCCAGGCCTGGTCCACGTAGCACCACCCCCAGGTTTCTCCAGGCTCCGCCGAGCGCATGATCGGATGACGCGTGGCGTGGAAGTGTTTTGTCGCGTGCTTGTTCTTCGAGCTGTCGCAGCAACCCACGTGTCCGCACACCAGGCATAGACGCAAGTGCACCCAACGATCGCCGGTCCGCAGGCATTCCTCGCAGCCAGCGGTGTGGGGTGCCACGTCCCGTATCTGGTCCAGATGGGTGCAATCGTTCGCCATCGGTCTCACTCCGCCTCAGTCAGGGGACATCTCACCAGGCGCTCAGAAAGAAGCCGCATTCCCGACCCGGTCATTGGTGCCGTGGCCGCCATCCGCGGCAACGCTATGAGAATACACCACGGCCAGGAGGACCGTCTTGGTCAAGCCTGCGCGAACACGCGTGTAATTTGCCCGGAACCACTTGGCTTTCAGGTGGGCAGACCCCATCATCTCGTCGACAAACGCAGAGGAGCAAGCATGGAGCGGCGTCATTTCGGTTCCAGCCAGCGGGAGGTCGCGGTGATCGGGCAAGGGACCTGGTATATCGAAAACGCTAAACCTGCTTCGGCGATAGCCGCTTTGCGCCGGGGCCTCGATCTCGGCATGGCTCATATCGATACCGCGGAACTGTACGGATCAGGCGTCGCCGAAGAGCTCGTCGCCGAGGCGATTGCAGGGCGTCGGGATGAGGTGTTCCTGGTATCGAAGGTCCTTCCCCAAAACGCGTCTCGAAAGGGGACTGTTCTGGCCTGCGAACGATCCCTCGCTCGACTCAAAACCAATCGGCTCGACTGTTATCTACTGCATTGGCGCGGTCGGCACCCGATCGAGGATACCTTTGCGGCCTTCGAGCAGCTTCAGCGCGAGGGCAAAATACTGTCGTGGGGCGTGAGCAACTTCGATGTGTCCGACCTCGAGGAGGCGTGCAGGATTGCCGGCGAGGGACGGATCGCCTGCAATCAGGTCCTCTATCATCTGCAGGAACGCGCGATCGAGCACGCGGTGATTCCGTGGTGCGAGAAACACGGCGTTGCGCTGGTCGGCTACAGCCCGTTCGGTCATGGCAGTTTTCCGGGGCCGCGCACGGCCGGCGGCCGGGTGCTGCAGGAGATCGCCGACGCGCACGACGCCACAGCCCGCCAGGTGGCGCTCCGCTTCCTGGTGCGACGAGCCTCGCTATTCACTATCCCCAAGGCCTCCAATCCCAAGCACGCCGAAGAGAACGCGGGGGCTGGAGACCTACGGTTGACCAACGCCGAAATTGCGCGGATCGACGCGGCGTTCCCGCTCGGCGGCCGGCGCTCACTGCCGGTCTTGTAGAAGGAGCAGTCCATGGTTGAACCGTTATTGATTCGTTGTCCCGTTTGCGGTACGAGCAATCGGGTGCCACCGGAGAAAATAGAGCAGGGCCTGCGCCCCAAGTGCGGGCGCTGCAAGAACCTCCTGCCCGTTCAAAGCGAGCCCGTGATTGTTACCGACGCGACCTTCGCCGCTGAGGTCGAGGGCTCGCCGCTGCCGGTGCTGGTCGACGCCTGGGCACCCTGGTGCGGGCCGTGCCGGATGATCGCACCCGTAGTCGAGGAACTGGCAGCGGAGATGACAGGGCGCGTGCGGGTGGCGAAGCTCAACGTAGACGAGAACCCGCAAACGGCGTCGCGCTTTGGCCTTCGCAGCATTCCGACTCTCCTGGTATTCAAGACGGGCCGGGAAGTCGATCGCATCGTGGGCGTCCAACCCAAGTCAGAGATCCTGCGAAGGCTCGAGCGCGCCATGGCCTGACCCCGACGCGGAGAGTGCGTGTTCGCGAGTCGGTTGCTGTCAATCTCTGCTCTTTGAGACGCCAGGCAAACGTCTCCCTGATTTGTCTAAGGCCGCGCTCAACATTCGTGGCAGCCGGCGCCCCGCAACAGCCCTCTGCCTCTAGCCGCGGCGCCGCCGGGAATTGGCGCTCATGGACAGCGGCTTCGATACGGTGCGCCGGAATACGCCTCGTACCATTGGCCGTCGGCAAACTCCCAGGCTTGGACCGTGTGTTTGTGCCGCTGCTCACCCTGTTCGAAGGTCAGCGCGAGTTCGAGCGTGCAGCGTAAGAACCGCAGGTGGGCGCAGCCGCAGACCCGAGATAGCTCCGCCGTTATCTCCTGCGTACCAAAATTTGAGGCCTCCTCCCAGCTCCAGGTCTTCCTGAATTCTTGGAAGCTCACGAGCTGGCGCACGGTTGGCGTCGTCATCTCGTACCGCTTGGCGAGGTCGTGCGCGCCCACCGCACGCCAGAATTCCTTGAGCCGCGACTGCAACACCGCTTTCTCTGGCACGCTGATGGCGGCGTCGGTCCCCTGCTGTGCCATCCCGTGACACACCGGAAGAAGCAGCGTCGCCAGTATCAGCGGTCGCGTCAGCGACCACATATCAGACCTCGCGGGTCAACGTAAGAGCTTGCTCGTCAACGCCTGTGAGACTCACGAGTATCTCTCACCAGGCTCGCTGCTATCAACAGGCCTAATCCAGCGATGCCGATCGCCGTTCTCGCTATGTGCCATCGCCACCACTCGTCCCGCAGTTCGGCCCAGTTCGCCGGAGGAGCATGTGCAGACCACGTGATGACGACCGCGTTGATGGGCTGATTGAGGAAGCGCGTGACTATCGCGGCACCCACGAAGCAGAGGAGTGCAGCGAGGAGAAGCGTGAACTGTCGCCGGTTGCTCCGAGCGAGTATCGCCGACACGAGGGTAAGCAGAGCGGTCAAAGCGCCTAGGATAGGCATCGTAACGTTCAGCGCTCGTATTGCGTGCTGCTGCTGCTCGACATAAGCGCTCGGTGAGAGGTCCGCGGGGTCGTACCCGAGCCAGATTCCAAACATGGTCCCAACGACGAGAGCGGCCAACAAGAGATTGGCGAACGTGATGATCGGTCTGATCATGCGCGCCTATTCTGCGTGAGGGATGAGACCGCTGCTTGAAAGCGAAACCGATACGCAGCTCAAAATGCCGTCACCGCTTGCGTGCTTCAGGGTGCAAGTTCTATTACGATTCAGCGCCACCAATTAGGACCTGCCGCATTCGGCTTAGCCGCTCTTGCTGCACTGACCAAAGACGACCACCGGTTAGCCCACCATCCACCACCAGATTATGACCGTTGATGAAGGTAGATTCGTCCGAAGCCAGGAAAACGGCAGCGTGAGCGATATCGTCCACGATGCCTGCACGACGGATTGGCTGGGCATTGGCGAGCAGCTGCTTCATCGCTTCGGCTGTGTTTTCTGCTTTATCGGCTGGTAAGCCGGCAGCTTTGCCGAAGATTCCTGTGGCGATGCCGCCGGGTGAGATGCAGTTGACCCGGACGTTGCTTTCGCCCAATTCCATGGCAACGAGTGTCGTCAAATGGATCACGGCCGCCTTTGCCGCTGAATATACTAAGGACGAATAGCCAGCACGGATGCCGGCGACACTGCCCGTATTGATGATGCTGCCTGAACCTTGGGCCCGCATCACTGGAGCCGCGTGCTTCATGCCGAGGAGTACGCCGCCGAGCAGTACCGACAAGGCGTCCTCGTACCCTGACAAGGGAATCGTTGCGATACTTCCGGTGGGCGCGGGCGAGCCTGCGTTATTGAAGAGGCAATCTAGCCTTCCGAACCGATCGACACCATAGTCCACCATTCTCTTGACATCAGTCTCCGAAGAGACATCAGTTTTCAGAAAGTCGACTCTATCGCCGAGGCTATCAGCCAACCGACGTCCCTCTTCGACTCGGCGTGCGGCTATGAGCACGCAAGCGCCCTCTTCGACGAAGACTTCTACTGTCCGTCGTCCTATCCCACTTGTTCCGCCCGTGATAATTGCCACCTTGCCTTCCAGACGCCCAGGCATGCCTTCCTCCGTGTTAAGTGGCTATTCGGCTGTTAAGGCCCAATGTCGCAATGAGGGGGCGCCGAGGAGCATAGCGACAAAGGAACTGAACAGCGACGCTGTTCAGCGCTCCCCTCGAACGCAGGGTTGGGCACCATGTGTACCAAGCGCCTCAGAGATGACGCGTGATAGCCAAACAATGTCATTTCTTGCGAACCACTTCCCTATAAGAACCATCACGATGCCAACGCCAAACAGCGCAACCCCAAAGAGTGGAAACCAGAAATCAGCAGCCGGATGACTTATCACGGCGGCGGTCGCAAGCACAATCCAGATCGCAATGAAGCCGAACCAAACCGACATAAACACTTTTACCCATGGCGAGAACGTGAACTGACCCGCTAACACGGCCCGATCCTGAAGCGTTTCGAACGAACCGATGAAGAAGGGCTTCCAGGAATTGCGAAACCTCTGAATCGACACCTTCTCCTCGGTGACGGCAGCGGCGCAACGGACTCGTATAGATCGGCATGCGGTCGAGCGTTCGTGAGAGCTCCCGAGCCACTACTTCGGCTTGCTCTCGGCCGCTAGCGTCGAGAGCCGGGTCCGGCTCTTCGCCCCAGTTCGCCGAAGGGCGGGCGTGTCGGATCAAATAGAGTCTGGCCATGCGGAATTCCACCTCGAACGCACACCGCCTCGATGACGCCCAACGCCAAAGTTCAGGCGGCGCCGCTAGGCGCTCGCCTGCAACGCCGTGTTAGAACGCTGCTCACGCGCCGGCTCTTAAGAACACTCCACACACGCAACCCTTCTGCCCGGGCAGCATTCGCAAGCGCTTCATCGCCCGTGACCAAGATGGTTTGCGATCCGCCAGACAGACCAGAAAAGAAACCCTCCTTGATACTCAGAATTTGAAAGGCATCAGAGAGATCCAGATCATGCCGCTCGGCTGTCTTCTGAGCGGCGCCAAACGAGCTGGGACAGAAAGCTTACGCGGGCTGAGTAGGGGCTTTCAAAACGAGCTGGCACACCACCGTAGATCAGATTGAAGAACCAGCGGACCATCATCTCAAGGTGCCCAACTAGATGTCGGCGCCTCTAAAGGGTTCCCGATATTGGTACCTCGGTACTAGGTCTACGAACATGTTCCCACCACGACCCTAGGCACGCGGAGCGCGAGGAGCGTAGTTGGGAAAGGGCGTCTGCGCGAACCGAATGCTCAAAACTTGTAGAGCCTGGCCGCCCAGGTAGCTGCAAGCTTGCTGTAGCCGCCGGGGTGCGCGCGATGACCCGGCCGCGGCGGATGACAGCCAGGCGCGTCGCACGCAGGCGGATCGCTTCGATCGGGTCGCGCGCCTGCAGCAGCACGAGGTCGGCGTGGCAGCCGGGCGCGATGCCGTAGCCTTCGAGGCCGAGAATGGCCGCCGGCGTCTCGCGTCACGGCGTCGAAGCAGGCGCGCATCGCCTCCTGACCGGTCATCTGCGCGACGTGCAGGCCCATGTGCGCCACCTCCAGCATGTCGCCCGAGCCCAGGCTGTACCAGGGGTCCATCACGCAGTCGTGACCGAACGCGACCGGGACGCCGGCGGCCAGCAGCTCGGGCACGCGGGTCATGCCGCGGCGCTTGGGGTAGGTGTCGTGCCGACCCTGGATGGTGATGTTGATCAGCGGATTGGCCACCGCGCTGCACCTGCGCCTCGGCCATCAGCGGAATCAGCTTGGACACGTAGTAGTTGTCCATCGAGTGCATGGACGTGAGGTGCGAGCCGTTGACCCGGCCCTGCAGGCCGAGCCGCTGAGTGTGGAAGGCCAGCGTCTCGATGTGCCGCGACATCGGGTCGTCGGTCTCGTCGCAGTGCATGTCCACGCGCAGCCCGCGCCGCGCGGCCAGCTCGCAGAGCAGCCTCACGCTTTCCGCGCCGTCGGCCATGGTGCGCTCGAAGTGCGGAATGCCGCCGACCACCTCGACACCCAGGTCGAGCGCGCGCTCGAGGTTGTCGCAGCGCACCGGGCGAGCGCAGCACGCCGTCCTGCGGGAAGGCGACGAGCTGCAGATCGAGATAGGGCGCGACGCGCTTCTTCACCTCGAGCAGCGCCTCGACCGCCAGCAGCCGCGGGTCGCAGACGTCGACGTGCGAGCGGATCGCCAGCAGGCCCTTCGCCACCGCCCAGTCGCAATAGGTCAGCGCGCGCTCGACGATCGCCTCGAATGTGAGCTGCGGCTTCAGCTCGCCCCACAGCGCGATGCCTTCGAGCAGCGTGCCGCTCTGGTTGATGCGCGGCAGCCCGTAGCGACAGCGTCGCGTCCATGTGGAAATGCGCGTCGACGAACGGCGGCGACACCAGCTGGCCGGCCGCATCGAGCGTTTCCCGGGCCTCGCCTGCGATGCGGGGCGCAACTTCGGCGATGCGCCCGTTGCTGACCGCGATGTCGACTGCCGTCGCGGCCGTCGGGCAGGTTGGCATTGCGTGACGAGCAGATCAAGCATGCGAGGCTCCTCATCGCTCGCCTTTGCGGTACGGCTTCATCAGCGCCTGCGGATACGCCGCCTGGCGCGCCACCAGCGCGAGCGCGAGGATGGACAGCAGGTAAGGGCATCATCAGGTAGATCTGGTAGGGCAGCGTAGCGCCGGCGCTCTGCTGCAGGCGCAGCTGAAGCGCATCGAAGGCGGCGAACAGGATCGCGCCGAGCAGCGCCTTGCCCGGCCGCCAGGAGGCGAACACGACCAGCGCGACGCAGATCCAGCCGCGGCCGTTGACCATGTTGAAGAAGAAGGCGTTGAACGCCGACAGCGTGAGGAACGCGCCGGCGACGCCCATCAGCGCGCTGCCGGCGACGATGGCGCCGATGCGCACCGCGGTCACGCTGATGCCCTGGCCTTCGGCGGCCGCCGGGTTCTCGCCGACCATGCGCACGGCCAGGCCCGACCGGCGTGCGGTACAGAACGTAGGCGATCAGCGGGCACGACGACCAGCGCGAGCAGCGTGAGCGGCGTCTGCGCGCCCAGGACCGCGCCGACCACCGGCACACCGGCGAACAGGTGGCGTCTCGCCGAATGGGGTGACGGTCGGCGGCGAGCTCACCTTCGGAAAGCTCACGCGGTAGGCGTAGTAGGAGAGGCTGGTCGCGAACAGCGTGATGCCGAGCCCGGTGACGTGCTGCGACAGCGCCAGCGACGACGGTCAGCAGCGCCGTGCAGCAGGCCGAAGACCGCGCCCGTGACGCGCCGCGACCAGCACGCCGGTCCACAGGCCGGCGCCGTGGTAGACGGCCAGCCAGCCGGCGAACGCGCCGGCGACCATGATGCCCTCGATGCCGAGGTTGAGCACGCCGGCCCGCTCGCAGAGCAGCACGCCCAAGCGTGCCGAAGATGAGCGGCGTGGCGATGCGCAGCACGGCGACCCAGAAGGGTGCCGAGGCGACGATGTCGAGCATCTCGCTCATGACCACCTGCACCTTGTAGCGGGCGAGCATGGTCGCCACCAGCATCGAGAGCAGCGAGACGGCGACGATCACGTCGGCGAGGTAAGTCGGGCACGCCGACGGCGCGGCTCATGCGAATCGGCGCCGACGATGACGCCCGGCCACGAACATCGCCGCCAGCACCACGCCCAGCGGGTTCAGGCCCGCCAGCATCGCGATCACGATGCCGGAGTAGCCGTAGCCCGGCGACATGTCCAGCGTGAGGTAGCCCGCGCGACCCGCTACTTCGCCCACGCCGGCGAGCCCGGCGAGCGCGCCCGACAGCAGCGCGGTCTTGAGCACGACCGCGTCGACCGACATGCCCGGCGAAGCGCGCGGCCCGGGCATTGGCGCCGACGGCGCGCATCTCGTAGCCGAATGTCGTGCGGGCGTTCACGATCCACAGCGCGACGGCGAGCACCACGGCGATCAGCAGGCCCGAATGCACGCGCGAGCGCTCCAGCAGCTTTCCGAGCTCCAGCTCGGGACGGATCGGTACCGACTGCGGCCAGCCCATGCGCCGTCGGATCCTTCATCGGCCCGTCCAGCATCATCGAGACGAACAGCAGCGCGATGAAGTTCAGCAGCAGCGTGGTCACCACCTCGTCGACGCCCGAGCCGGGTCTTCAGCCAGCGCGGGGACGCAGCAGCAGCAGCGCGCCGGCAGCCATGCCCGCGACGATCATCAGCGGGAACAGCAGCGGCGGCGGGCAAGGCGATGGCCCCGCCGCCGACCGCGACGGCGGCGAGCGCACCGAGATAGAGCTGGCCTTCGGCGCCGATGTTGTAGAAACGCGCGCGGAAGGCCACCGCGCCGGCGAGCCCGGTGAGGATCAGCGGCGTGGCGCGGGTCAGCGTTTCGCCGATCGCGAAGCGCGAGCCGAAGGCGCCGTCGAACAGAAGCCAATAAGCGCGGCCCACCGGCGCACCGGCCCAGACGATCAGCCCGGCGCAGGCCAGCAGCGTGAACGCCACTGCTGCAACCGGCGCGACCATGGCAATCGCCAGCGGCACGCGCGTACGCTGCTCCAAGCGTAACGACCTAAGCATGCGCGGGCTCGCCGCCGCCCGCCATCGCCAACCCGATCTGCGGGATCGTCCAGTCGTCGCGCGCCTCGGACAGTACGCCGTGGAACATGACCGCGATGCGGTCGGCGATCGCGAACAGCTCGTCCAGGTCTTCGGAGATCAGCACGCACCGCCGCGCCGCGTTCGCGCGCCGCCAGCAGCTGGGAGTGGATGTAGGACACGGCGCCGACGTCCAGGCCCCAGGTCGGCTGGTTCGCGATGATGACGGCCGGCTCGTTCACCAGCGCGCGGCCCAGGATCAGCTTCTGGATGTTGCCGCCGGACAGCGAGCGAGCCGGCGCGTCGAGGCCCGGAGCAGCGCACGTCGAACTGCTCGACGATGCGCTGCGCATGCGCCTTCGCGGCGTCGCGTTGCAACCATCCGATGCGGGAGAACTCGCGGCTCGCGATAGCGCTCGGAGATCGCGTTCTCCCAGATCGCGAGATCGCCGATGACGCCGACGCGTGCCGCGGTCTTCGGGCACGCGCGCGACGCCGAGCGTGCACGAACGCCCGCGGGGTCGCGCCCACGCGCCGCCCGTCGATGCGGATCTCGCCACGGGCCGGCGGCGAGCAGGCCGCAGAGCGCGTCGGCGAGCTGCGCCTGACCGTTGCCGGAGACGCCGGCGATGCCGAAGATCTCGCCGCGCCGAACGTCGAAATGCGCGCGCTTGAGCTTGCCGCCCGCAGCACAGCTCGCGCACCGAGAGCAGCACGCTGGACTCGCTGACTCGAGCGTACCGCCGTCCGCACGGGCGCGTCTACGCGGCGCCCGACCATGAGCTCGGCCAGCTCGGCCTTGCTCGTCGCCGCAGCGTCGCGCATCGCGACCAGCTTGCCCTGGCGCAGCACGGCCACGCGCCGGCTGACCGCGCAGCACCTCGTCCAGCTTGTGGGAGATGAAGATGATCGACAGGCCTCTGCGACCAGCGTCCCGAGCGTCGCGAACAGCGCTTCCGACTCCTGCGGCGTGAGCACCGCGGTCGGCTCGTCGAGGATCAGGATGCGCGCGCCGCGGTAGAGCGCCTTGAGGATCTCGACGCGCTGGCGCTCGCCGACCGACAGATCGGCGATGCGCGCGTCCGGCATCGACGGTGAGGCCGAACTGCTTGCGAGATGTCGGCGAGCCGCGCGCGCGCCTCGCGCCGGCGCGAGAACGGCTGCCACAGCGTCTCGGTGCCGAGCAGCACGTTGTCGAGCACCGACAGGTTGTCGGCCAGCGTGAAGTGCTGGTGCACCATGCCGATGCCCGCGGCCAGCGCGGCGTGCGGGGTCGCCGGGCGGGAGCGGCCGGCCGAAGACCTCGATCGAGCCGGCGTCGGCCACGTAGTGGCCGAACAGGATGTTCACCAGCGTGCTCTTGCCGGCGCCGTTCTCGCCCAGCAGCGCCAGCACCTCGCCGCGCGCGAGATCGAGCGAGATGGCGTCGTTGGCCACCAGCGCGCCGAAGCGCTTGGTGATGCCGGAGAGGCGGAGGACGGGCGGCTGTGACACAGTCTCGGTTGACCGCGAAGTGCGCCCAGGAGTAGCGAGGCTCCTCAGCTCGCCTCGCCTCGCGCCAGGCGCGGGGGAGGCGGGCGCAACAGGGAAGCGACCTTACATCGACGACTTGGGCTCGGTCTCCACGACCTCGACGGTGAACGTGCCGTCCACGATGGCCTTCTCCTTGGCCTTCACCTTCTTCGCCAGCGTCGGCGGGCACCTTGTTCTCGAAGGTGCCGAGCGGTGCGAGCTCGGAGCCCTTGTACTTCATGGTCGAGTACTTGCCGTAGTCCTCGGCCTTGAACTTGCCGTCCTTGACGTTCTTGATCGCGAGGTCGATGGTCGGCTCCATGTTCCACAGCGCCGAGGCGACCACGGTGTCGGGATACTTGCTCTGCGTGTCGATGACGTTGCCGATCGCGAGCTTGCCTCTTTCCTTGGCCGCATCGGACACGCCGAAGCGCTCGGCGTACAGCACGTCGGCGCCCTTGTCGATCATGGCGAACGCGGCTTCCTTGGCCTTGGGCGGGTCGAACCAGGAGCCGATGAAGGTCACCAGGAACTTGACCTTCGGGTTCGTCTCCCTGCGCGCCGGCCATGAAGGCGTGCATCAGCCGGTTGACTTCCGGGATCGGGTAGCCGCCGACCATGCCGATCATGTTGGACTTGGTCATGCCGCCGGCGATCATGCCGGTCAGATACGCAGGCTCCTGGATGTAGTTGTCGAACACGGAGAAGTTGGGCTCCTGCGGCTTGCCCGACGAGCCCATCAGGAAGCTGACCTTCGGGATAGTCCTTGGCGACCTTGCGCGCCGCCGCTTCGACCGCGAACGCTTCGCCGACGATCAGCGTGTTGCCCTGCTCGGCGTACTGGCGCATGACGCGCTCGTAGTCGGCGTTGCTGACGTTCTCGGAGAACACGTACTCGATCTCGCCGTCGTGCCTTGGCTGCGTTCAGCGCCTTGTGGATCCGCGACACCCACTGCTGCTCCACCGGCACGGTATAGATGGCCGCTACCTTGAGCTTCTGCTGGGCCAATGCGGCGCCCGAGCCGAGAAGTGTCGCAGCTGCAGCCAGTGCAATGCCCGCTCCGAGCAACGTCCTCCGCGTGAAGATCGACATACGCATTTTCTGTCCTTCCTCTCTGAATGGCGATGGGATGCAGCGGGCGGATCGATTCGAATGATGGCAGCGCACCCCCTCCGTGCAGTCCGCCGGCGCCGCGACCGAGATAGTAGCCGATACCAGCGCCGGGGTCACCTTGCACACTGCCGTGAAGGACGTGCCCCATCGCACGGATCACCTCGCCCCTTCGATCACTCGGGCGAGCTCTTCGAATGGGAAAAGCCTGCTCAGGTGGTGGCGGAGCCGCTCGCGTCGTCGAGGCGGGTGACGAGCAGCTTGTCGACACGGTTCTGGTCCATGTCGACGACCTCGAACCGCAGGCCGCCGCTCAGGAACCGATCCCCGACCTGCGGCATGCGCCCAAGCACCTTCATCGCCAAACCCCCGAGGGTACGGTAGGAGTGTCCGTCCTCATCGGCTAGCGCCTGATCGAGCCCTATTGCTTCCTTGAAGCGCTCGATGACGATGGCGCCGTCGACCAGCCAAGATCCGTCGTCCCGCTGCACGATGTCGGGCTCGGCCGAGTCCTCGACGGTCGCTACATCACCGACCAGCGCCTCCATGATGTCGTTCATGGTCACCAGGCCCTGAATTTCCCCGTACTCGTCGATCACCAGCGCGAGGTGCTGCCGGTGCTTCTTGAACGCCTCGAGCAGCTCGATCATGGTCAGGGTGTCGGGCACACATAGCGCCTTGGCAGCATCGTCGGCGAAATCGAGCGGTTTGCCTTCGAACGCCGCGTCGAGAAGGGTCTTCGCACGCAGGATGCCCACCACATCCTGGAGGCCGCCGCGGCAGACTACGAAGCGGGAGTGACCGCTGCGAAGCAACTTCTCCCGATTGACCTCGAACGGTTCGTTGAGATCGAAGTAGGTGATGTCCCCGCGCGGCGTCATGACATCGACGATCAACTCCTCGTCCAAACGGAAGACGCGCGAAACGATTGCCTGCTCGTGCTTCTCGAACACGCCGGCTTCCGCTCCCTGCTCCATCAGGACGTTGATCTCTTCCTTGGTGACGGGAGGTTCGCCCGAGGCGTGTACCCCCAGCAGCCGCAGGATGAGCTCGGTGACGAAGCTCATCAGGCGCACCAGCGGAAACATCGCCTTCGATAGCAACTGCATCGGACGGGCGATCGCGCTGGCAATGCCTTCAGGGTTGATCGAGCGCCAGCCGCTTGGGCACCAGCTCGCCCAGGACCAGCGCGCAAACGGCGATTCCGACTACGACGATCCAGAAAGCGAGATCGCCCGCATACGGTTGCAGCGTCGGAACCTGCGAAAAGCCGTCGGCGAGCTTCTGGGACAAGGTGGCCTCACCCAGCGCGCCGATGAGAATCGTGATGACCGTGATCGCGATCTGCGTGGTCGAGAGGAAATGCGCAGGCGAGTGCGCCAACGCCAGCGCCGCGTCCGCGCCGGCGCGCCGTTCGTCGCGCCACTGTTGCAGGCGTGTCTTGCGCGCGGACACGACCGCCATCTCGGACAGCACGAACACACCATTGACGAGGATCAGCAGGAGAAGAACCAGGAGTTCCATAGGTCAGCGGGACTCGGCCGGGCGGCTCGAGCGGCGCCGCCCCGCACGTCCCTTTGGTCTCCATACGTTGAGCAGAATGTTGAGCTTGTCCTGTCGCTGCAGGCGCTCGTCGGACAGGGCTTCGAGGAACTCGGAGAGCCGCTTCGACTTCACGATGGTGTACAGCGTCAGCGCCAGGGTGGGAATGAACACGAGCGCGAAGTAGAAGAGCTTGATGCCGAATGGATTGTCGGCCTCGGCAATGAGGTTCATGCCCAGGAAGCCGGTCGAAACGGTGCCGATCAGACCGAAGGTGGTGACCACGGTCAGGCGCACGACGGTGTCGGCCTGTCGGCGCAACTGATCGCTGTCCAGATAGTGCGTCATGTCCAGAATGCGCCGCCGCGTTTGCTTGTAGAGAGCCTGGGTACCCAGGTGACGCGTCCACATCGCAAACAGATCCCGGGCCTGCGCTTGGTCGGACACCGATTCGAACCAGTAGCGATGCGTGAAGCGCAGAAAGATCTCCATGGTCTGGCGGACGCTGCGCTTGAATGCCCGCACCGACTCCGGCCGCCGGATGTCCAGGCGGCTGAGGGCGACCCCGAGCCGGTCGGAGAGCATCAGCAGGCTTGCCTTGTGGAAGTGGGCGATGAGGCCGAGAAGGAAATACTGATGCCGGAACTGGCTGAGCACCCCGCTGACCGGGTCCGTGAGGAACGGCTCCCCGGCATCGCCAATGACCGTGAACGCATGGCCGTTGCAGATGAAGCGGGTGTCGCTCCAGTCGTGCTCCCGCGCTTCTTCCCAGTAGCGGTCGTAGCAGTAGCGGCTCTCGAAATCCTGCAAGAAGCGTTCGGAATAGGGCAGCGTCTGCGAGTCGCCGGGCCGGGTCACGAAGCCGAGACGGACCAGGTCTCCGCGCGTCAGTCGGGACTTGTCGTCGAGCGCCAGGAAGCTCATGAGCGGCATGCGCTGATACTCGATCTCGCGATAGCGGATGGGGCCCTCCTCATCGGCGTGATGCAGCACCAGGGGACGCAGCAAATACTCCCAGTGCGACGCGACACACGGCACGCGGCGTTCACAAACGAACTTGAGATAGCGGTCCTTGTTCTCGTAGTCGGAGACGGCCAGCACCGCATCCGCTGCGAGACAGCCATTCGACGCGTTCCGCGCAATGTCCGCCGCGACCGCTCGCCTCCCAATGGGTCGGATAGGCGCGACCGAACCGATACAGGACGTCCAATGCATGCGGCGCAGCGGCAGATTCTCGCCGACGATCTCGACCACGAGTATGGCTATGTCGATGTCGTAGAAGAAGTAGAGGTCGACGTGGGCAATGTCGAAGGTCACCGGCTCGGCCGTCGCCCGGCAAGGTGATCCGCGCTTGTGCGACGTCGTCGCGGCGGAACACCCGGATCGGGGATCGTCCGTAGCCGGACCCGTCGTCGTCGTCGGTTCCTTCGCCGTAGAGAAACCGCTGCACGTAGGGCAGAAACGTCACGAGCTCCTTGTAGTGGCGTTCACCGAACTGCGTCGCGATCGCCAGTGAACTCGTCCACCACTTCTTTCCACACCGACGCGCATTCTGGCGTCATGAGGCATTCCCAGTGCCTCTGCATCTGGACTTCCTCGTGCCGGGGCAGCAGCTGCACCGGCCACAGCACCACCTCCCGGAACTGGGTGACGGTCGGTGTGAGGTTGAGATCGGGGCTATTCATCGGGCGAGACATGCCATTCGGGGACAGTCAGCCGCACCTGTCGCAACGTGTCGCGCAATTCGACGCGCCGTCGCTATGAGCTCAAGCCGATAGCCTACCCCCGTTTCCGTGACGATGTACTTGGGCCGGGCGGGGTCGTCTTCGAGTTTTTGCCGCAGATGACCCATGTAGATCCTGGCGTAGTGGGCGCTGTGCTCGTGCGCCGGGCCCCAGACTTCGCGACAGATGTGCCGATGCGTCAGCACGCGGCCGGCGCTCGCGATGAGCAAGGCCAGCAGCCGATACTCGATCGGGGTCAGATGAACGGCCTCGCCTTGCTTGCGCACGATTCGGGCGGAGAGGTCGACCTCGACATCACCGAACCGGACGGAAGGTTTGCCCGCGCTTCCGGCCGCGAGCCGCCTGCGGTGCGCTGCGCGGACTCTCGCCGAGCAGCTCGCCTACCCCGAACGGCTTGGTCAGATAATCGTCCGCGCCAGCGTCCAGGGCCTCGATCTTGTCTGACTCGTCTGCGCGCGCGGAAAGCACGATGACAGGGATTTGGGACCAGCCTCGCAGCTCGCGGATCAGGTCCACGCCATTGCCATCGGGGAGTCCGAGGTCGAGGATGACGAGATCGGGCTTTCGCGTCCCGGCTTCGATCAGCCCACGCTTCAGGGTCTCGGCCTCGAACACCGTCCAACCCTCCGCTTCCAGTGCGTCGCGCACGAAGCGGCGGATCTGCCGCTCGTCCTCGACTAGGACCGCGACCGGCTGCGGTTCGCTCATGGTTGGAACGCTGTCGCCTGCGACTGCTCCTCGATGCTCTTCGGTAACTCCGGTGGTGTCCCGAGCGGCAGCGTGAACGAGAAGCGCGCCCCGCCCTCGGCGATGTTCTCACCCCAGATCTTGCCTTTGTGTGCTTCGATAATCGCTCGGCAGATCGCCAGTCCGAGTCCCACGCCTGAGGTCGCCGATTCGCGCGTGCCGCGCGTGAATTTCTCGAAAATCGATTCTTCCTGGCCCTTGGGCAGCCCCGGCCCGTTATCGGTAACCGAGACGAGGAGGTCCTTGCCCGATGTCACGGCAGCAAGGCGCACCGTGCTGCCGGCAGGGGTGTACTTGGCGGCGTTTTCCAGCAGATTGCACAGCACCCGCTCGATCAGTACGGCATCGAATTCCACCAGCGGCAGTTCGCTGTCGAGGTCGACCTCGACGCGGTGACCGGCGAGAATGGCCTGCGTCGATTTCAACGCGCTGCCCACCACTTCTTCGAGCGGCTGCCATTGCAGGTTGAGGTTGACCTCGCCGCTCTGAATGCGGGCCATGTCAAGCAGGTTGTTGACCAGTGCGCTCATCCCACGCGCGGCTTCGCGGATGGCGTCCGCGATGTTTTCCTGCTGGGACGACAACGGGGGTTTGGTCAATCTGAGGGAGTCGGCCAGGCCGAACAGGGCCGCCAGCGGCGTGCGCAGATCGTGGGAGAGGGCGGACAGCAGGGAATTGCGCAGGCGCTCTGATTCCATCTTGATCAGCACTTGTTGCGCAACCTCCACATAGTGAACGCGCTCCAGCGCGATGGCTACGAGGGCGGCGAAGGTGTCCAGTTGCCTGCGCTGCTCGGGAACCAGCAGCAGCCGCCGGCTGTCGGGCCGGATCGCGAGCACGCCCCGCGTCCGCATCGGGGCGCGCAGAGGCAGATAGAGAAACGCGTTTCCCGGGAGCGTATCGGTTCCGGCGCCTGCGGGCTGGGCCCGGTCGAAGGCCCACTGGGCCGTACCGAGATCGATGGGAAGCGCAGGGGAGGTGTGGGGCGCGTATACCAACCGGTCGGTGGGGTCGGGAAGCAGCAGCGCTACCTTGGCTCGGAAGGTTCGGCCGATGAAATCGGCAGTCGTCGCGACGACGTCCTCTGCCCGAAGCGGGCTCGACAAATCGCGTGCAAACTCGTACAGGGCTCGCGACCGCTCCTCCCGAAAAGAGGCTACGCGGGCCTGGTAGCGCAGCCCCGCGGTGAGCTGTGAGATGATCAAGCCGACCGCGAGCATTACCGCGAAGGTGAGAACGTACTGGACATCGCTCACCGCGAAGGAAAGCCGCGGGGGCACGAAGAAGAAATCGAACGATACGACGCCCAGCAGAGTCGCCAACACCGCCGGGCCGCGACCAAACATCACCGCGATAACAACTACCGTGAGAAGAAACAGCATCACGATGTTGGCTGGGTCGAAGTAAGGTAGCAGCAGCGTCCCGACCAGTGTTGGCAATACGCAGGCCGCGGCTGCCCAAACGTACCCCAGCAGCCGCTGCCTGCTCTTTCCGTCGTCGCCAGCGGCCGCAGCGCCATCCTCCTCCTGTTCCTGTGCGGTGGTGACGGCGTCGCCGCGCCCGATCTCGATAAGATCGACGTCGGGAGCCAGCGTTGCCAGGCGCCTCCCGAAAGAGACTGTCCAGGGCAACAGCCGGTTGGGCGGCGAGCGGCCGAAGATGATCTTGGAGATGTTGTGACTGCGCGCGTATTCGATGACGGCCGACGCCGCATCGCTACCCGAGAGAATTGCTGTGTTCGCGCCCAGATTCCTGCGCCAGCTTCACGGTCTTCAGAATGCGCTCGCGCCGCGTGGAGGAAAGTCTCTGCAGAGCCGGTGTCTCGACGTACACCGCGGTCCACTCGACATTGAGCTGCGTCGCCAGCCGCGCTGCGCTGCGCACCGCGCGCTCGCCGCCAGGGCGCGGGCCGATGCAGCAGAGGAAGGAGGCTTCCGTTTTCCATACTCGCTCGATGGCCTGTTTGGCCCGATAGGACTGAACGTCCTCCTCGACGCGGTCGGCCGTGCGGCGCAGCGCGAGCTCGCGCAAGGCGATCAAGTTGCCTTTGCGGAAGAAGTTTTTGGAGGCGCGCTCCGCCTGCTCGGCGATGTAGACCTTACCGGCCTTGAGCCGCCCGAGCAGCTCATCGGCGGGGATGTCGACCAGCATCACCTCGTCGGCTCGGTCGAAGAACGTGTCGGGCAACGTCTCCCAGACGCGGATCCCCGTGATGCCGCCTACAACATCATTCAGGCTCTCGAGGTGCTGGACGTTGAGCGTCGTGAGCACATCGATGCCGCTGGCGAGAAGCTCCTCCACGTCCTGCCAGCGCTTGGGGTGCCGCGAGCCCGGCACGTTGGTGTGCGCGAGCTCGTCGACCAGGATGAGTTCCGGATGCCGGGCGATGGCCGCGTCCAGATCGAACTCCTTGAGCCGGTTACCCTTGTACTCTAGTTCCTTGGACGGCAGGATGGGGAGTCCTTCGAGCAGCGAGGCGGTTTCGCTCCGGCCGTGGGTTTCGACGACGCCCACCACGACGTCACGCCCCTCTTCTCTGAGCTTGCGCGCCGCTGCGAGCATCGCGTAGGTCTTACCTACGCCGGCCGAGGCGCCAAAGTAGATGCGCAGCTTCCCGCGCTTTGCTTGCGCCTCTTCCTGCTGGAGTTGCGCGAGCAGAGCGTCCGGGTCGGGTCGATCTCGTTCGGGTGTGGGCACGGCCTATCTCACCTCGTCACAGACGATGGTGATGCTGACGATTATAAGCCTCGGGGCATGAAGAGGCGAGCCCCGTAGCCCGGATGAAGCGCCGCGCAATCCGGGGAGACGTTGAAGCGAAACACTTGTCGAAGGCGCAACACTATCGCTTGGGATAGACCTGCTGCAGAGCCAGGTTCAAAGCGAGGACGTTCACCCGTGGCTCGCCGAAGATCCCAAGTCCGCGGCCGGTCACGTGTTGCTCGAGCAACGCCTGGACTTGAGCCGGCGCCACTCCTCGTGCATGCGCCACGCGATCAAGCTGCAAGGCGGCGTTGGCCGGACTGATGTCAGGGTCGAGGCCCGATGCCGAGGCTGTCAGCATGTCGGCGGGGAGCAGCCTGCCCGCGAACTCCGGTTGGGATTCCTCCAAAACCTTGCGATCGGCCGCAAGCCGCTCCAACAGGCGCTTGCTGGTCGGGCCCAGGTTCGAGCCGGTGGAATTCGCCGCATTGTAGGGTGCAGGCACGGCCTTGCTCGGATCGTTTAAATCCGTGCCCATGGTCGCCGACGGGCGACCGTGAAACCACTCCGGCCCATTCCACTGCTGACCGATGATGCGAGAACCAAGGATGGTGCCCTCCGAGCTCCGCTCGAGGCTCCCGTTGGCCTGGAACGGCAAGATCCACTGCCCCAGTCTGGTGAGGGCCAATGGATAGAGCAGACCGCACAGTGCGAAGGTCACCAGCGAAGCGCGCAACGCATTGATCGCGATGGACAGCATGGGATGCCTCAAAGCAGTCCAGAAATCGACAGGTCGATGAGTTTGATGCCGATGAAAGGGGCGACCAGCCCGCCAGCGCCGTAGACGAGGAGATTCCGACGAAACATGTCCTCGGCGTTCTTCGGCCTGAAACGAACGCCGCGCAGCGCCAGCGGAATCAGGGCAGGAATGATCAGCGCATTGAAGATCAGCGCCGACAGGACGGAGCTTTGGGGGGTTGCCAGGCCCATGACGTTCAAGGCCACGAGCCCTGGCAACGCGACGGTGAACATCCCCGGCAGGATGGCAAAATACTTCGCGACGTCGTTGGCGATGGAGAAGGTCGTCAGCGCCCCACGGGTGATCAGCATCCGCTTGCCGATCTCAACGACGTCGAGCAGCTTGGTCGGATCCGAGTCGAGATCGATCAAATTCGCAGCTTCCTTGGCCGCGGCGGTGCCGGAATGCATGGCCAGGCCGACATCCGCTTGGGCCAGCGCCGGCGCATCGTTGGTGCCGTCGCCGGTCATCGCCACGAGGCGGCCTTGCGACTGCTCGAGGCGAATGAATCGGAGCTTCTCCTCCGGCTTCACCTCGGCGACAAAATCGTCGACGCCGGCCTGCGCCGCGATGGCGGCGGCCGTGATCGGGTTATCGCCGGTCACCATGACGGTGCGAATTCCCATCTTGCGCAATTGCGCCGTGCGTTGGCGGATTGCGGGCTTCAACACATCGGACAATTCGATCACGCCGAGGATGTCGCCATCGACGGCGACCGCCAGCGGCGTTGCCCCGTCCTTCGCCACCGCATCGACGGCGGCTCCGAGGTCCACCGGTTCCGGCGTGCCAAAAGTCTCCAGCACGTGCCGGACGACGGCGGCCACCGCGCCTTTGCGGATCCGCCGGCCATCGGGCAGATCTATGCCGCTCATGCGGGTTTCCGCGGAGAAATCCAGGCCCCGCGTAGCATCCAGCGCAGGTTCCGGCCTTGCACCCCGCCGTTCGGCAAGCGCCACGATCGAGCGTCCCTCGGGGGTGGTATCGAAATGCGAGGCGACGAGCGCTGCCTGAGCCAATCGCTGCTCCGGGCACCCGGACAAGGCAACGAATTTGGTGGCTTGGCGATCGCCTACTGTGATCGTGCCGGTCTTGTCGAGAATCAGCGTCTGCACGTCGCCTGCGGCCTCGACCGCTTTTCCCGACTTGGCCAGCACGTTGAATCGCACCATGCGATCGATCCCGGAAATGCCAATGGCCGACAGCAGCGCTCCGATCGTCGTCGGGATCAGCGCGACCACGAGCGCGACTAGGTCGGCAACGTTGATCTGCGCGTTCAGGTAAGAGGCCACCGGCGCCATGGCCGCGACGACGATGACGAAATATCAGGGTCAGGATCGAAAGCAGGGCGGTGAGAGCGATCTCACCGGGCGTCTTCTGCCGCTTCGCGCCCTCGACCAGATGAATCATACGGTCGAGGAAGCTCTCGCCGGGATCGGTGGTGGCGCGAACGAGCAGCCAGTCCGAGATGATGGTCGTGCCCGCCGTCACCGACGAGAACATGTCGGTGCCGGCCTCCTTCAGCACCGGCGCGGATTCGCCGGTGATCGCCGATTCGTTGACGAAAGCCACCCCCTCGATCACCTCACCGTCGGCGGGAATGACGTCGTTCTTCTCGATCCTGAACACGTCCCCCTTGCGCAAGGCCGCCGCGGGCACCTCCTCGATCTGGCCGCCGGGTTGGATGCGCCTGGCTCGAAGCTCGATCTGGGTCCGGCGCAGGAAAGCGGCCTGGGCCTTGCCCCGGCCTTCCGCCAGCGATTCCGCGAGGTTCGCGAACCAGACGGTCAGCACCAGAATGAGCGTGACGACCCCGTTATAGGTGGATGTGGCGCTCGACGGGCCGAACAGCGTCGGGTCGACGGTCAGGGATGCGGTCACGATCGCGCCCAGCCAGACGACGAACATCACCGGATTGCGGATCTGGATTCGCGGATCGAGCTTCTTGAGCGAATCGACCAGCGCCTGCCGAAGCAGTCGAGAATCGTAGGCCTTGCGTGCCCGCGCTTTGCGTGGTGCCGGTCGCGACCTGTCGAGCCTCCTGTCTCTCGTGGCCATGGTCAAAAAAGCAGCTGGCTTTTCATGGCGAAATACTCGGCGATCGGGCCGAGCACGAGCGCAGGCAGGAATGTCAGCGCGCCGACCACCAGGATGACGCCGAGCCAAAACGCCGCGAATAAGCTCGTGTCGGTGCGCAATGTGCCGGCTGTGACCGCTATGGTGGGCTTGGCCGCTACCGATCCGGCAACCGCCATCATGAAGATGATCGGCGGATAACGGCCGATCAGGATGACGAAGCCTGTCGCCAGGTTGTACCAGGGCGTATTGGCGTTCAACCCCGCGAACGCCGAGCCGTTGTTGGCCGCAGACGACGCGAACGCGTACAGCACCTCCGAATAGCCATGCATGCCGGCGTTGCTCATGGAAGCCACGCCGTAGGGCGCGGCCACGGACCAGGCGGTAGGCGCGAGGATGACCAGAGGATGGATCAGCAGCGCCAGGGAGACCAGGATGATCTCCGGCTTTTCGATCTTCTTGCCGAGGAACTCGGGCGTGCGCCCGACCATGAGACCGGCGACGAAGACCGCGATGATTCCATAGACGAGCGCGTTGAGGAAGCCCACGCCCTTTCCGCCGAAGACGCATTGCAACATCATCCCGATGAGAGGCACGAGGCCGCCAAGCGGCGTGAAGCTGTCATGCATCGCGTTTACGCTGCCGGTCGTGAACATGGTCGTGATGCTGGCGAACAGGCTGCTTTGGGCGATGCCGAAGCGGACCTCCTTGCCCTCCATGTTGCCGCCGGGCTGGGTCGAGCTCGCCGCCAGCTCGATCCCGGCCTTGGCCAGTGTCGGGGTGCCGGCCTGCTCGGACACGACGGCCACCGGCAGGAACATGAGCAGCATCACCGCCATGACGCCGTAGAGGATCCAGCCCTGTCGACGGTTGCCGATCATCTCGCCGAAACACAGCACGATCGAGGCGGGCAGCACGATCATCAACAGCGTCTGCACCAGGTTGGTGACGGGCGTCGGGTTCTCGTAGGGGTGCGAAGCATTGGCGTTGAAGAAGCCGCCGCCGTTGGTGCCGAGATGCTTGATGGTCTCGAACGAGGCTACCGGCCCCAGCATGATGGTCTGGTCTTTGCCTTGAACCGTGTGCGCGGTGACGGCGGCATCCAGCGTCTGCGGCTCGCCCTGCTGGATCATGAAGACGCCGAGGACGAAGGCTGCCGGCATGAGCACCCGCGTGGTCAAACGAACCAGGTCCCGATAGAAGTTGCCGATATCGGCGCCGCCGTTCCTGACCGTGAAGGCGCGAATGAAGGCCATGGCAACCACGAAGCCGGTGGCCGCGGATGTGAACATCGGGAACGTGATCGCCGCCATCTGGCTGAAATTGGACAGCGTGGTCTCGCCGCCATAGGCCTGCCAATCGGTGTTGGTGATGAAGCTGACGGTCGTATTGAAAGCCAGCATGGGCTCCATGCCGGCAAAGTGCAGCGGGTTGAGCGGCAAATGATCCTGAAAGACCAGAACGAGGTAGATGATCACGGCCATGACGAAATTGGTGGCCAGCATGTTGACCGTGTAGACCTTCCAGTCCATCGGCCGGCTGCAGATGCGCGCGCCCGATCAAGAGGTAGATGAGACGATCGATCGGATCGAGCACCGGGTCCAACCAGGTTTTCCGATCGGTGACCACCCGGGCGAGATAGCGGCCCACCGGAACGCTGATCAGGAGGCCGATCAGCAGCGTCAAGGCGATCTGCAGCCAGGCTTGGAGCGCCATGGGAGATCTCGGCGCCGTTCAGAATTTCTCAGGATGGATCACGGCGTAGAAGAGATAGATCACCAGAGCAATCACCACCGCCACGAGCACGTACAAAGCCATGTATGCTCCTCCGGGAGCTCGGTTCAGAGAGTCTCGACAATGCCTGCGCGTCCTCGAAGCGGGTACGCTACGGTTCTACGCCGGTCTTTGCTTCGATCCGCGTTAGTGTTCAGATGATTGGCTGACGGCGCGGACGAGGGCCGAATGATGTTTTCCGAAAAGCGAACGAGCCCGCCGAAAAGCACGAATGATACGGTCAACACCAGAAGCATCAAGACGATGACGATCATGGCGCGTTCCTGCATTCGCGATGGTATTGTTACGTCCCGCTTTTACATCGCGCACGCCTGAGGGGCTCAGGCTGCCTTGTTCGTATCGGCGAAGGAATACCCGCCGAGGTCGTCAATACACGGCCTTTGTCCCCGCCCATTGACCAAATAGACGCTGGATTGCAAGGGGTTCCGTCGCAGCTTCCAGTCGATCTCGAAATGCCTTATCGGAAAACATCTCCGATACGGTGGCCAGGATCCGCAGGTGCTCCTCGTTCGCGTGCTCGGGAACCAGGATCACGAAGAAGTGCCGACACCGGCTGATGATCTGGTGCGCCAAACGGTATTGGAAGCTTGGTACGCACGAAGAGTAGCACCGGGTCAGTGATGCCGGGGAGACGAGCGTGTGGGATCGCGATGCCGTGTCCAAGTGCGGTGGATCCACTCTGCTCCCGTCGCCATAGAGCTCGGAAGACGAGTTTGTCATCGACTTGGGGGCGACGGGCGGCGAGCAGGGCGATCTCTTCACACGCCCGCTTGGCGTCAGTCGCCGTGAGCCCGAGCACGACGTCCTCGCTAGAGAGAAGACTACTGAGAATGTTCACAGGTCACTGATCTCCCGTTCAGAGCGCGTTAATCGCGTCCTGGAGAAAGGCAATGTGCGACATCCGCTGCGATTGTGCCGCAGAGCGGGCAAGTAGGGACAGCAGCGTGTCGTCGAGGTTGCAATTGATCGTGCCAGCCCGCGTGCAGTTGACCCAGGCTCGTGGGCCCTGAGGTATTGATGTGGCTGAGGGCGGCGCGCCGCCCTCGTAGCCTAGAACGTGCGTCCGATGGTGATGTAGCCGGAGGAACCCCCGAGGTCCTTCGTGTTGGGGAAGGTTTGGGCAAGCGATTGGGTGTTCTTGTAGAAGTCGGTGTTGTTGGTGCCGACGTAGTACGCACCCACCGTCCACCCATCTTTCCACGTATAGCTCACGCCGAGCTTCAAGTCCGCAATAGCTCGGATCGGTCTCGCCGTTGACGTTGGCCGCAGGCCAGCTGAGCGGAGTAATGGGTGTAGCCGACATGCCCGATCAGGGACAACCCCTCGACGGACGGAAGCGGGTAGGCGGCATCCAGCTGCAGGTAGTAGGTGCCGTTGGTGTTGTCCGTGAAGCCTGTGGCCTGTGCTGGCGCCGAAGTAGTCGCTGAAGGCGTAGTTGAACTTGAAGGTGACAAACTTCCAGCTGGCGAGCAGGTTGCCTTCGAAGGTGTTGTAAGTCTGACTCGGCACCACCGTGCTGCGGCCTGATCGTTATTCGCTCCCGGGTAATAGTAGTAGTACAGACCAGCGCCGACAGTGAAGTCGTCGTTGATCTTGTAGTTGTAGCCGCCGTAGAAGTCCCACTCCAGCGACCCTCCGGCGTACTGGTTGCCGCTCACGTTCGAGGCCCAAGTCCCGAGATACGCGCCAGAGTCGTGGACGAAGTCGGCCCCGCCCTGGATGGCAGGCTTGTCCCAGGTCTGGGTGATCCCGCGGAAGAAGTAGTCCGAAACGAGATACACGTTGGCGGTTAAGGTGTACGGGGGCTTGGGTTCCTCCGCTGCCTTGGCCGGCTCCGCCGGCTTAGACACGTCCTGGGCCAATGCGAGGCCCGGGAGCACACTGCCCGCGAGCAGGCTTGCGATGATGAGATTGCGCTTGAGCATGGGTCTTCCGTTTCGCTTGTGGAGCATAGATCTATCCTTCTCTTGCGTTAGCGGGGCTTTGAAGTTCTCGGCACAACAACGGGCAAGATGCCCGTTGGGCACGGGGCAGGCCAAGTTGGCCGATCAGTGCGAGGCCGCGGTGGATTGATCGGATGACTCGCGGTGCCGGATAGCCACCACTGGACCGAACTCGGCCGCCTTGAGCGAGCGCATGATCCGCGACATCGTCTCATCGAGGGCGTCCGACTCGAGGCCGATGTGGATGCGCAAATCCGATGTCCTTGCCACGGGCACAACCCTCAGAACTTCGATGTCGCTGCCCCCGCTGCGCATGATGGTTGCTCTGGCTTGCGCCCACTCCGATTCGTCCACAGTGAGAGTGAGCATGACCCGCCGCGTCCCTGAAGCTGGAACGTACTGGCTCTCGACTCTGTGTAGCGATCCGCTCGCGCGGTGCTCTTGGGAACCGTAAGAACCGCTGCGAGACCGCGACTGGCGCTCCAGTGTGAACGCGGCTCCGTTATTCGTCACAGTCTGTAAACTCAGACCCATAACAGCCTCCGTTACCAAGGTCTCCCTTTACTGACCAGCGTCGAGCGCTAGGTTCAGCTCGAGCACATTCACTCCTGGTTCTCCGAGGAAGCCGAGCTGGCGTCCCTCGGTGTACTGCGCTACGAGCGCCCGTACCTTGGAAGAATCCATCCCGCGGGCTTTCGCGACACGGTTGATCTGATATTCCGCGGCCGCCGGGCTGATGTGCGGATCGAGGCCGCTCCCCGACGCGGTGACCAAGTCCACGGGAACTGCCGCCTTGTTGTCCGGATCCGCATCGCGCAGCGCCTTGACCCGCGCCGCCACCGCATCGGTCAGCGCCGGGTTGGTCGGGCCCTGGTTGGATCCCGACGACGCGGCCGCGTTGTAGGGGTAAGGCGAGGTCGCCGAAGGCCGCGACCAGAAGTACTTCGGCCCGGAAAAGGGCTGGCCGATCAGCTCCGAGCCGACGGCCTTGCCGTCGCGCTCGATGAGGCTGCCGTTTGCCCTGTGCGGGAAGATGACCTGCGCAAGGCCGGTAACCAGGAACGGATAGACCAAGCCGGTCAGCACCGTAAAGGCGACCAGCATCAAAAACGCAGGCTTGAGTTCTCTTAACACGGTGAGTCTCCTTTACGCCAGGTGGAGCGCCACGAGCAGCAGGTCGATCGCCTTGATCCCGACGAATGGGACGATGATGCCGCCCACGCCGTAGATCCACAGATTGCGGCGCAGCAGCGGTCCGGCACCCACAGGGCGATACTTCACGCCTTTGAGCGCGAGCGGAATCAAGGCGATGATGATCAGCGCGTTGAAGATCACCGCCGAGAGTATGGCGCTCGCCGGCGTTGCCAGATACATGACGTTCAGCGCGATGAGCTGCGGGTAGGTCGTGGCGAACGCCGCGGGGATGATCGCGAAGTACTTGGCCACGTCGTTCGCGATGGAGAAGGTCGTGAGCGCCCCGCGCGTGATCAGCAGTTGCTTGCCGATCTCGACGATCTCGAGCAGCTTGGTCGGGTTGGAATCCAGGTCCACCATGTTGCCGGCTTCTTTTGCCGCCTGGGTACCCGTGTTCATCGCAACAGCGACGTCTGCCTGCGCGAGAGCCGGAGCATCGTTGGTGCCATCGCCGGTCATGGCGACCAGTCGGCCGCCCGCCTGGTTCTCGCGAATCAGCTTCAGCTTCGCCTCGGGCGTGGCCTCGGCCAGGAAGTCGTCGACACCGGCTTCGGCGGCAATGGAGGCCGCCGTGAGCCGGTTGTCGCCGGTGATCATGACGGTGCGGATACCCATCCGGCGCAGCTGCGCGAAGCGCTCCTTGATGCCGCCCTTGACGACGTCCTTGAGCTCGATCACGCCGACCACCTTCGCGCCGTCGGCGACCACCAGCGGCGTGGAGCCTTGCCGCGCGATGGTATCGACGAAGCCGACCACCTCGGTCGGAAAACTGCCGCCTTTGGACGAGACCCAGGCGCGAATCGCATCCGCGGCTCCCTTGCGGATCTGACGTCCGGCCAGATCCACCCCGCTCATGCGGGTCTGGGCCGAGAACGGGACGAACGTCGCCCCGAGCGCAGCCACGTCGCGCTCGCGCAGCGAGAACTTCTGCTTGGCCAATATCACGATGCTCCGGCCTTCCGGCGTCTCGTCGGCCAGCGAAGCCAGCTGCGCCGCATCGGCGAGCTCCTGCTCGGTGACGCCGGACGCAGCCCGGAAGCTCGTCGCCTGACGGTTGCCCAACGTGATGGTCCCGGTCTTGTCCAGCAGCAGGACATCGACGTCTCCTGCGGCCTCGACGGCGCGTCCGGAGGTCGCAATCACATTGGCCCGCAGCATGCGGCCGATGCCGGCCAGGCCGATGGCCGACAGCAGCCCGCCAATGGTGGTCGGGATCAGACACACCAGCAGCGCCACGAGCACGGTGATCGTGATCGGATTGCCGGCTTTGGCGACTTCCACGCTGTAGAGCGAGAAGGGAAGCAGCGTCACCGTGGCCAGCAGGAAGACCAGCGTCAGCTTCACCAGCAGGATCCAAAGCGCGATCTCGTTGGGCGTCTTCTGGCGGCGCGCGGTTTCCACCATCGAGATCATGCGGTCGAGAAAGGACTCGCCGGGATCGACGGTCACGCGCACCACGAGCCAATCCGACAGCACTCTGGTGCCGCCGGTGACCGAGCAGAAATCTCCGCCCGACTCCCGGATCACGGGAGCGGACTCGCCGGTGATCGCGCTCTCGTCGACCGACGCCACACCCTCGATGACCTCGCCGTCGGCCGGGATCACTTCTCCGGCTTCGACCAGGAACAGGTTTCCCTTGCGCAGCTCGGTCGAAGGCACCCAGTTGAACGAGGCATCGCGCCGGCCGCGCTCGAGCTTCTTGGCGCCGACTTCGCGCTTGACCGCGCGCAGCGCCGCCGCCTGGGCTTTGCTGCGCCCTTCGGCCACCGCCTCGGCGAAGTTGGCGAACAACACCGTGAACCACAGCCACAGGCTGACCGCCAGGATGAAGCCCGCCGGCGCCTCGCCCTTGCCTCCCAGCGCCTGGAAGTACAGGAAGGTGGTCAGGATGCTGCCGATGTACACGACGAACATCACCGGATTGCGCCACTGATGCTGCGGCAGCAGCTTCACCAGGGAATCCACCAGCGCCTGCTGGAAGATGCTCTTGGTCACCAACCTGCGCGGCAGCGCAGGGACCGGAGGCAGTGCAGGCGCGCTGACTTGGGTGCTCATAGAGAGGACTCCGTAAAGGTGTCGTGACGTCGCGACGGACTATCATCCACCGTACATGACCAGGTGCTCGACGATCGGCCCGAGCGCCAGCGCCGGGAAGAAGGTGAGCGCCCCGATGATGATGACGACGCCGACCAGCATGGCCACGAACAGCGGCGTGTGCGTCGGCAGCGTGCCCAGGCTCACGGGGACCTTCTTCTTGGCGACCAGTGCGCCGGCGATCGCCAGCACCGGGATCGCGAGCCAGTAGCGGGAGAACAGCATGGCGAAGCCCAGGGTCGTGTTGTAGAACGGCGTGTTGGCGCTGAGGCCTGCGAAGGCGCTGCCGTTGTTGTTGCTGGCCGAGGAGAAGGCGTACAGGATCTCGGAGAAGCCGTGCGCACCCGGATTGGCAACGCCCGCCTTGCCCGCATCCACGACAACGGCCACCGCCGTCCATCCGAGCGCCATGATCAGAGGCATCAGCACGGCGATCGCGGCCATCTTCATCTCGAACGCCTCGATCTTCTTGCCCAGGTACTCGGGCGTGCGGCCGATCATCAGGCCGGCCACGAACACGGCGACGATGGCAAAGATCAGCATGCCGTACAGCCCCGAGCCCACGCCGCCGAAGATCACCTCGCCCAGCTGCATCAGCCACATCGGCACCAGGCCTCCGAGCGGGGTGAACGAGTCGTGCATGGAGTTCACCGAGCCGTTGGACGCCGAGGTCGTCGCCGTGGCCCAGAGCGCCGAGTTGACGATGCCGAAACGGGTCTCCTTGCCTTCCATGTTGGCGCCCGACTGCATCGCGGTGGTGGTCTGATCCACGCCGAGCTTGGTGAGCGCGGGATTGCCCGCCTGCTCGGACCCGACGCACAGGGCCAGCAGAACGACGAACACGAACGTCATTGCCGCCAGGATCGCCCAGCCCTGGCGCGTGTCGCCCGACCATCTTGCCGAACGTGTAGCACAGCGCGCCCGAAATCACCAGGATGGCCAGCAGCTCGAGGAAGTTGGACAGCGGCGTCGAGTTCTCGAACGGATGCGCCGAGTTGACGTTGAAGAAGCCGCCGCCGTTGGTGCCGAGCTGCTTGATGGCGATCTGCGAGGCGGCGGGCCCGACCGCGATGACTCTGCTCCTTCTGGGTCGCCTTCTCGGTCACCGGGTTGCCCTTGTGCATCCTTGACGGGCTGACCTGCGGCATCGAGCTTCGGGGTGTCGTACTCGACCGACTCCACCAGCGGCACGGTGTGATAGGCCGAGAAGGTCTGCACCACGCCCTGCGAGACCAGCGCCAACGCGAGGATCAGCGACAGCGGCAGCAGGATGTACAGCGTGGTGCGGGTGAGGTCGACCCAGAAGTTGCCGACGGTGTCCGCTCTTCTGGCGCGCGAAGCCGCGAATCAAGGGCAGCAGCACGGCGATGCCGGTCGCGGCAGACACGAAATTCTGCACGGTGAGCGCCGCCATCTGGGTGAGGTAGCTCATCGTGCTCTCGCCGCCGTAGCCCTGCCAGTTGGTGTTGGTGGCGAAGCTGGCGGCCGTGTTGAACGACGAGTCCGGCGATACCGCAGCGAAGCTCTGCGGATTGAACGGCAAGTACGCTTGCAGCCTCTGCAGGCCGTAGACGGCCAGCGCGCCCAGCAGGTTGAACGCCAGCATGGCCAGTGCATACTGCGTCCAGCGCATCTCCTTGGCGGGATCCACGCCGCACACGCGATAGAGCAGCGCGCTCGAGCGGCCCGCCCACGGTGTTGAGCACCGCAGGCTGGCCTTCGAAGATGCGTGCCATGTAGGTGCCGAGCGGTTTCGCCAGCGCCAGCAGGACGACGACGTAGACGATCAGTTGGAGGTACCCGTTGGCACTCATCAGAACTTCTCCGGAAAGAGCAGCGCGATCACGAGGTAGATCGTGATAGCGAGCGCCACGATCCCGCTCAAGGCATAGAGCCAGCTCATGAGGGCCTCCTCAAGCGTTCGCAGCCGTAGACAACCACAGCCGACACCGCGAAGAAGCCAATCAACACCAAGAGGTAAACTACGTCCATCATCGCCGCCTCCTCTGAGTAGCGCGTGCATCCTAGACAAACCCGCATAAAAACGGTGCGAAGATTCAGGGCCCACCATATAAAAATGCTGTAAAAGTGTTCCGCCGTACCCCTCTGCACGCAAGCTCTTGTACCCCACGCGCGATGAGAGGCATTTGATAAGACTCAAGGAAAACTCACGGCCCGACAAGATGAGCCCGCTCGTCTCGTCCTTGCGGGGAGGCGAACTAGCCAGCCCTAAACAGGCTCAGATGCTCGACGATCGGGCCGAGTGCAAGCGCCGGGAAGAACGTAAGGCCGCCGATGATCAATACGGTACCTATCAGTGCCGCGATGAACAAAGGCGTGTGTGTGGGCAGTGTGCCGGCGGTGACCGCGCGCTTCTTCTTTGCAGCCAACGACCCGGCCAGCGCGAGCACGGGGACGGCAACCCAGAATCGGCCAGCCAGAATCACGAGTCCTAAGGCGGTGTTGTAGAAGGGTGTGTTGGTCGACAGACCCGCAAAGGCACTGCCATTGTTGTTTGCGGCCGAACAGAAGGCGTACAGGATCTCGGAGAACCCATGCGCTCCAGGGTTGGCGACACCGACTCTGCCCGGCTCGACGGAGACCGCGACGGCCGTGGCAAGCAGTGCTACTGCCGACGGAACCAGGACCGCGATTGAGGCCATCTTCATCTCGAAGGCCTCCACGGTCTTGCCCAGATACTCGGGTGTGCGCCCGATCATCAACCCCGCTACAAATACCGTGACGATGGCAAACACGAGCATCCCGTATAACCCGGAGCCTACGCCGCCGAAGATGACTTCCCCAAGCTGGATCAGTGCCATTGGCACTAAACCCCCGATGGGTGTCAATGAGTCGAGCATGGAATTGACTGAGCCATTCCCAGAGGCCGTCGTCGCCGTTGCCCAAAGCGTCGAGCTAGCTGTTCCGAAGCGCGTCTCCTTGCCTTCCATGTTCCCGCCCGGCTGCAGGAGGCTCGAACCCTGATCCTCGCCGAGCCTCGCCAAGACTGGATTGCCTGCCTGCTCGGCTGCCACGCACACCAACAGCAGGACCGCGAACACCAACGTCATTGCCGTCAAGATGGCCCAGCCTTGGCGCGTATCGCCCACCATCTTGCCGAAGGTGTAACACAGGGCCGCAGGGATTAGCAGAATGGCCAACAGCTCGAGAAAATTGGAGAGTGAAGTCGGGTTCTCTTCCGAGCAAGGGTCTCATGTCAAAAACGCCTCTAATCGCGCTATGTGCTGGTCTGTTGCGTAATGGCGCAGCGCTTCACGATTGCAGATTGGGTCCGTAGAGATAGGCTCCGGATCACGGCCTTAGCAGCGCCTTCGAGCGAGTCCACCGCCTGATCAACCGACGTTGCCCCGAACTCAAACTCGCCGCTTGAAACTTGACTCATTTACATCAAGACCTCGTGAACCAAGGACTCTAGTGGCATGACTGGGTCTTCGCCCATCCGTAGAAGATGCTCTGTTGGGTGTGTAGAGGCAGACTATAGATGGCGCCATGAACCAAAGCGTCATAAGTCGGCAGGTCAGGCGCCCGGAAAGAGCCTTGACCGTAGGCCATGAGAAGGCCTTCGCCCACGAGGCCTGTCCGGGTCGGACTGTCGTCGTTCAGCACGTTGAGAACGCGAAGGCTTTCCAGAACAAGCTCCCGCATCCGAACGTTGCGCTTCAACCAGTTTCGAGCGGCCTCCTGCTCTCGAGCAAGATCAAGTCCTTTAACCGAGCGACTGTCCGCCTCTCTGCCAAATAAGTAGTCGGCTGCCACGCCAGCTCGCACGCCGCACCGTCTGCGTTCCTTCGCGGACCGGGCTTCGTCCCCACCGTAGTCTAACTTGAGCGCGTCAAAGACCGTGATGTAGGCGAGCTCGGTTAGTTCTCGCATCTGCGAACGGTCCTGCTTCGTTGCACTTGCACCAATGAACTCTGCTGCTGCGATGTTCATGACACCCTCTGCTGCGCTTCGCACGCTGTACGTTGTTGCTAATCCGCTCAACTCTTACACTTGACCACAGGATGCAATTTATGCTCACGCGCATAAAAAAGGTGCAAGAACTTCACCGGCAGCCATAAAGAATCTGTAAAGACACAAGCGCGAAGCCAGTGCTGGTCGATATGGCGTTCATCCAGTTCCGTGAACACGTGATGCTTACCAACAGGAGGTGCTCGCAACGCCGGAAGTAGTGGCCTCACTGAGTTAGCAGGGTGATGCAAAATATCGTAGGGATGGGGATGGAACAATTCGACCACCGCAAGCAGCAGCGGCGCACCGACGACCAAGGCAATTTCAGAAACCTGGTACGCGCTCGCCCTTCAGATCGCGGCCACGGCGGCGGTCGTGATGCGACGTAATCTGCTCAGAAGGAGGCAGGAAAGGTCTAAAGAATTCGTGCGCGCACACAAACAATACATAAGCGCGCGAACTTACGCCTGCGGTTAGTTGACGAAACGCGCGGTGGTGTAGCTACGAGCCACGGGTGGTCGGTTCAGAAGTTGGCACTTGGTTTACCACCGGCTCCTCGACTGTACAGCGCCGACCAGAGAGAGAACACCGATACGATGCTGCCGATCCAGAACAGATTCCAGAACATGACCAGCGCGTTATTTGCAGGAGCGGAAGGAGGCGTCTCAGGTGGAGCTCCTTGGTGACCGCAAATACCACGGCGGCTAAGGGTCTGCGGAGGCTGGCGCGCCAGACCGCTCGTCTACTGAGAAAGGATCCAGTCGACCAGCAGCTTCATCTCCTGGTCGGTCAGCTGCGGTTGCGGCCACATGACGAAGCGCTCGCCCCAATGCCCGGCGCTGCCACCACGGATGATGTAGGGCAGCCTTCTCCGGTAATCAGGGTCGAGTCTGTAGGTCTCCGCAATCGCGCGAAAGGACGGACCGATGTAGCGGTAGCTGAGTGCGTGGCACTCGAGGCAGCCTTTGGTACCCGCGAGCTCGTAACCTCGGTCGAAGTCCTCCCCCGCCCCAGCCAGGGCAAGCGTTGGCGCGACCGCGGCGGCTAGAAGGTAAGCGGTAGGTTTCACGGCTGCTCTCCCTGAGGTTCGAAAAACTGGCTGCTACCGATGGCTCGTCCAGCTAGTATAGGCACTACACTTGAGTTGATCCAAGTCAAGCATCGTCTCTGAGCATATGACAGAGTTTGTTTGATGCCGAAGGCGCGTGTAGTTCGAGCAGTCTCTATCCTCGGTTCCTGCGGGAGAGATAACGTGGCACGCTATGACGAAATCCTCGAGATCGAGCCTGACCTTGACGGAAGCGGGTTGCGCGTTGGCATTGTGATGAGTCGCTTCAACATCGACACATCGGAAGGCCTGCTGAGCTATTGCACTGAGGAGTTGCACAAGCGCGGCGTGCGCCCGCAGGATGTCTTGATTGTCAGTGTGCCCGGTGTGCTCGAAATTCCGCTTGCGCTGTACAAACTAGCGGAAGGGGGAAAGTTTCATGCTCTGGTCGCTTTGGGTTCCGTGATTCGCGGCGAAACCTATCTGTTCCAATTACTGGCAAATGAATCTGCCGCGGGCGTTGCTGCCGTGCAGAGAGACACGAGAGTCCCCGTGGCCAATGCGATTATCATCACGGACGACGATGACCAGGCCGTGGTGCGTATGCACGTCAAGGGAGCGGACGCGGCACGAGCCGCCATCGAAATGGCGAAACTGCTCATGAAGCTTGACGGCTCAACGCAGCTCTGAGCGCCCCAACCTCATTGCGCAGGGCTTTGATGTCGTCATGTAACTCCCGGCGCGTCCGCTTTTCGTCCTCGCCGACAAAGGCCGCAGCGATTCCCGCAGTGACAAGGGACATCAAGGCGTAACCCAGCAAGACCATGAACGCAGCGAACAAGCGCGACGAGGGAGTGGTCGGCACGATGTCGCCGTATCCCACCGTAGCGCCGCTCTCGAAGGCGAGCCAGAGTCCATCTGCGTAAGAGCGCACGGTAGGCTCAAGCCAGTAGAATCCCGCGCCTGCGAGGGCGAGCATCGCTGCTCCCAGTCCGACCAGGTAGACAATATCGTGTCGGGAGAAGAGCCGGCGCAGGAAGACGAGCAGGCGCAGTACAATCACCACGAGGAGGATGGAACGCAGCGTCCATTCCACCGTTGACCAATTCCCCGCAGAAACGGAGATGGCACTGCCAGCCGCTCCGATAATGAGAGGCACATCGAGCCACAGACTCCAATCTCTATTGCGGCTATGGCTGCGGGCGCGACCGAGGCGTGAGCGTTGGCGATAGATGAGCTCGATCAAGAACGCAACGGCGACGACTGCATAGAGCGCTGCTCCGGCCCGGCGCCAAAGCGGCTCGGCGGCGTCGAGCTGAAGGTAAAAGGCCGGCACCGTCAGCATCAGGATCGTGAACATCAGCCAATGCACCATCGCCCCGCTTTCCAATTCCCGGGCGTGGGATGACATCTCGGCATGGCTGTCTGAAGAAGTTCCCGTGGTCATGGCATGAACAACCCCGGCGTTGCAATTCACGGCCGCGGCTCCGGCGATCGCCTAGAGCCGCGGTGCGCGCCCTTGAGTGATGCTACTGGACTGCGAGCTTCTTGGTCGCAGACGCTGCCTTCTTCGGGAGGGTGAGCTCGAGGATACCGTCCGCATACTTGGCCATTGCGCCGGCCTGGTCCACGTCTTGACCCAACGAGAAACTGCGGTAGAGCGAGCCGTAATAGCGCTCGCTACGGATCACCTTTCCGTTCTGTTTAACGTCCTTCTCGCGCTTGGACTCGGCGCTGATTGACACCACGTTGGCGTCAATCTGAACGTTGATGTCTTCCTTCTTGACCCCGGGGACTTCCGCCTTCACCTTGTACGACTTGTCGTCCTCTTCCACGTCGACCTTGATCTGCAAGGGCTGATCTTCACCCTCCCAGCGGACCGGTCGGAACACTCGCCGCACCATGTCCTCGAAGGAGTCCGCAAAGGGATCGAAACGCACGATACTGGCCATATAAATTCCTCCTCTCAAATAAGCAATTCCACGGGGTCTACTACCCTCCCGCTTGAGGTAACTTTATCCCCCGGCCGGAACCGCCCTCTTGATCGGGATCAAACTTTGCGGCATTGAGGTCAGAGTACGCCAGGCACCGTCCATCCGATGGCGTCCAAGCCATGGAAAGCTCCCCGACATGCAGTCGGAGCTGAACACGGTACTCTGGGCGGGGTGTTTATCGTGCAGTGCGCAGGGTAGCCTCCTTTGCAGCACATTCGGTCGAAGGGCACGGGAGGTGATAGAAGCGGTCGTTGAGGTAAGCGGCTACGTCGTTGATCTCCGCCGTCTCCCAGCGTTGGCCTGCGTTGCCCTGCCACTTGCCAACCTCGCGGAGCAAGGCTGGCCAGGAGTCGGCGATCCGCTGGTCGCGCCAATGCAGGTTTGCGGAGTGGCACGCGTGGCAAGTGGTTTCATAGAGAGTGCGGCCGCGCGTGAGGTCCGCGGCGACCGTGTGTATCGTATCGGTCGTTTGGTCGCTGAACGCCGGAACTGCCGGCCATATCGCGAGCACGATCGCGGCCGTGATGAAGTGAAGAAAACGTCGACGCATGGTCTGGCTCCAAGTAGGGCAAGGCACTAAGCCGCCACCTTCTAATGGCTCGGTGCGATGCTAGCCACAGCCGGAATTGTGCTGTTGATATTGATCAACTCCAGAGGCGGCGGCGGGTGCAATATCAGCCTCGATGTTTGAGCCTGCTCTGAGCAAAGCGGCGGCTGCGGGCGCGAGCTGAAGCGGTTGCCGCCGTCTGCTGATCCCCCGCCGAACAGCCGCGAGACGGCAGCTTATACCATGGATGCCCATCTGAAAGGCTCTACGCCCGCTTGGTGGCAAGCGGCCTCTGCGGAGCTTCAAGCCAGGCTAGGCGCGGGCCCAAACGGTCTTACCACGAGCGCAGCGCTGGAGAGGCTGCAGCGTTATGGGCCCAACCAGGTTCGCGACGCTGGCGCGGCGCCGTTGCTGCTCCAATTCCTGCGCCGCTTTTCCAATCCGCTGATCCTGATCCTGCTTGCGGCCAGTCTGATATCGGCGCTGGTCCAGGAAGTCGTGAGCTTCGTGATCATCACGCTGATGGTGCTCATCAGCGTGACGCTGGATTTCGTCCAGGAGTACCGGGCCGGAAAGGCGGCTGAGAAGCTGCGCCAGCTGGTGCAGGTGCGGGCGTCTGTGCTGCGCGATGGCGAGGCTCGACAGGTTCCTTTGAGTGAGGTGGTGCCGGGCGACGTCGTCCTGCTTTCCGCCGGCACGCTGGTGCCCGCCGACGGGCTGCTCCTGGAGGGGCGCGATCTGTTCGTGAATCAGGCGATGCTGACCGGCGAGCCGTACGCAGTGGAGAAGCACGCCGGGGACCAGCACGCCGGCGACGGCACCCTGGAGACCGCGACCAACGCGCTTTTCATGGGCAGCTCCGTGGTGAGCGGCAGCGGGCGCATGCTCGTTTGTCAGACCGGCAAGGCGACCGCAGTAGGGCAGATCGCGCACACGCTGGCCCAGGTGGCGCCGCCGACGGCCTTCGAGCTCGGCGCACGCCGCTTTGGAATGCTGATCATGCGGCTTACGGTGTTCCTGGTGTTGTTCGTATTGCTGGTGAACATCATCGGCCACAAGCCGATGCTCGAATCGTTTCTGTTCGCCATCGCGCTGGCGGTCGGGCTCACGCCGGAGCTGCTGCCCATGGTCATTTCGGTCACGCTGGCCCGCGGCGCGCTGCGGATGGCGAAGCGCGAGGTCGTGGTGAAGCGGCTGGCGGCCATCGAGAATCTGGGGATGATGGACGTGCTGTGCACGGACAAGACCGGCACGCTGACCGAAGCCAGGATACAGCTCGAGCGCCACGTCGACGGGGCCGGACAGCAGAGCGAGCGCGTGTTGCAGCTCGCATACCTGAACAGCTTCTTCGAGACGGGCCTGCGCAGCCCTCTGGACGAGGCGATCCTCGCGCACGAGCACCTCGATGTGGGCGGCTGGCGCAAGATCGATGAGGTGCCGTTCGATTTCGAGCGCCGTCGCGTGTCGGTGCTTCTCGACGACGGGCGGGAGCGGCTTCTGGTGCTGAAAGGCGCGCCGGAGGACGTGCTGCGCCTGGCGAGCGCCTACGAGGTCGATGCAGCGGGCGGCATCGCTGCCTTCGATGCCGGCGCGAGGGCTCGCGTGCAGGCCGTGTGCGACGATCTGGGACGGCAGGGCTTCCGGGTGCTGGGTGTCGCGAGCCGCAAGGTGGCGCTCGACCATCCGCACGCCGAAGTGAATGACGAAAGCAATCTCGTTTTCGCGGGCTTCGCCGCCTTCCTCGATCCGCCAAAGCCGCAGGCCGAGGAGGCGCTGCAGGCGCTCACCCGCATCGGCATCTCGGTCAAGATCCTGACCGGCGACAACGAGCTCGTCTCTGAGCATATTTGCACGTGCCTTGGAATCGGCGTGACGGGCGTGCTGACAGGCGCCCAGATCGCGCAGATGGATGACCAGGCGCTGCGGGCGCGAGTCGATTCCGTCAACCTGTTCTGCCGGGTGAATCCGGCGCAGAAGAACCGGATCATCTTGGCGCTGAAGCGGCGCGGCCACACAGTCGGCTATCTCGGCGATGGCGTGAACGATGCGCCGCTTTGCACTCCGCCGATGTCGGCCTGTCCGTTGACACGGCGGTGGACGTGGCCAAGGAAGCGGCCGATATGATTCTGCTGCGGCACGACCTCGGGGTGCTGCACGACGGAGTGGTCGAAGGCAGGCGTACCTTCGTCAACATCCGCAAGTACATCATGATGGGCACCAGCTCCAACTTCGGCAACATGTTCAGCATGGCCGGCGCCAGCCTGTTCCTGCCTTTCCTGCCCATGCTGCCCGTGCAGATCCTGGTGAACAACGCGCTGTACGATATCTCCGAGGTCGCCATCCCGCTCGATCGCGTCGACGAGCCGGAGCTGCTGAAGCCCCAACAGTGGAACACGAACCTGATCCGCAATTTCATGTGGACGATCGGTCCGGTCAGCTCGCTGTTCGATTTTGCGACCTTCTATATCCTGCTGACGGTGCTGCGGGCCGACGAGGCGCTGTTCCACACCGGATGGTTCATCGAGTCGCTGGCCACCCAGGTGCTGGTGATCTTCATCATTCGAACCCGGCGCAACCCGTTGCGCAGCAGGCCCCATCCGGCGCTGTTGGCGACTTCCTTCGGCACGGTGATCGTGGCGGTGCTGCTCCCGTTCAGCCCGCTCGGCGCAGCGGTCGGGTTCGTGCCCCCGCCCGCGCAACTGCTGTGGATCATCGCAGGTCTTACCGTGATCTATCTGGCTTTGGTCGAAGCCGTCAAGCGCGTGTTCTTCCGCCATCTGGCTCGCTGACTATGCGGCGCACTCAATCGCCTCTCGGCTTGACGAGCTCGGCTGCGGCCGCGCAGCTGACGCGCGACGGATACAACGAGCTGCCGTCCGCGCGACCTCGGAGCCTGGGGCGAGTCGCGTGTGATGTGCTGCGCGAGCCGCCGGCGCTGAAGGCAGCGCACATCGGCACGCAGCGTCGTGCGTGAAATACGGCTCACATTGACACCGGCGCCCGGTTTGCACGAGACTGCAGGGCGATCGCCTTTTCGTTTCGTCCACCCATGAAGATCCTCAAGTACGCCCTCTACCTGCTTGCCGCGTTGATCTTGCTGTTGGTCATCGTCGTCGGGGTTGTGATCGCGGTCTTCAACCCCAACGACTACAAACCGCAGATCGTCCAGCTGGTCAAGGAACGGACCGGGCGCACGCTGACCATCAGCGGCGACATCAAGCTCAAAGTCTTTCCCAAGATCGGGGCGGCGGTGGGCAAGACGACGCTGTCCGAGCGCAACAGCGACAAGGCGTTCGCTGGCGTAGACGCGGTGCAGGTCTATCTGGCGCTGATCCCGCTGTTCAGCAAACAGGTTGTGGTGGACCAGGTGCGCCTCGACGGGCTGCGCACCGAGCTGATCAAGTACAAGGACGGGAGCACCAACTTTTCGGATCTGACCGGCGGCGAAGCGGGCGAGAAGAAGGCGCCGAGGCCGGAGGCGCCCAAGCCGCAAGCGGGGGCCAAGGCACCCGTCAAACTGGACGTGAGCGGCATCCGCATTACCAACTCGCGCGTGACCTGGCGCGACGAGACCAACGGGAACGACCTCGCCATCGAGCTGGTGGAGTTGAAGACCGGGAGGCTCGCCGAAGGCTTGGCGAGCCCGGTGCAACTCGACGTCGCCCTCAAGGGCGTGAAGCCAAAGGCCGACCTGCGGGCGAAGGCATCGGCCACGCTCAGCCTCGATCTGCCGGGCGAGCGCTACCGCCTCAAGGGTCTGGATGCGAAGCTGAGCGGCAGCGCGCTCGACTACACCGGCATCATCGCTACGCTGAAGGCCGACATCGACGCCGACGGTGCGAAGCAGCTGGTCAAGGTCAGCGGGCTCAGCCTGGACGCCAAGACGAACCGCGGCAAAGATAGCTTCGATCTGAAGCTCTCCACACCGAGCGTGCAGGCCAGCCCCGCGGCGCTGGCGGTGGAGGCGTTGATCGCTTCCGCGACTGGCACTGTGGGCGGTATGACGTTGACCGAGAGCAGTCTCAAAGCGCCAACGCTGCTGGTGAACATGGAGACCAATCAAGTCCGGTTGCAGGGCCTTGCGCTGGCGGCGAAGGCCAAGCTCGGCGCAGACAACCTGGACATCAACCTGAGCGCCCCGAAGCTGGAAGTCGCCAACGACAAAGCCAGCGGAGAGTCCGTGCAGCTCGCGGTCAAGCTCGCCGGCGTCGAGCGCGCCGCCGACGTAACCCTGAAGCTGTCTGCGGTGGAGGGCTCCGCCAAGGCGCTCAAAATTGCGGCGCTCGCACTGGACGTCGATGCGAGGCAGAAAGACAACGCCGTCAAGGGAACGCTGAGCACCCCGATCGCAGCGAACCTCGAGACCAGGGTGTTCGAGCTGCCCAAGATCGGTGCCGAGTTCACGGTAACCAGCCCTTCGATCCCCCAGAAGACGGCTAAGGTGCCGTTGTCGGGATCGGCGCGTGCCGATCTCGGCAAGCAACGTGTGACCGCCAATCTGGTCGCGAAGTTTGACGAGAGCAACATCAAGGCGAAGCTGGGCATGGCGCAGTTCGGGGCGCCGGCCTACGATTTCGACATCGACATAGACAAGCTGAATCTCGACAAATACGCGCCGCCCAAGCAGAAGGGCGCGCAAGGCAAGCCAGCCGAACCCACGGCCCCGGCGTCTAAGCCGAAAGAAAAGGAAGCGGAGAAGCCCATCGACTTCTCTCCGCTCAAGGCGCTCAATCTGGATGGCAGACTCAAGATCGGAGACCTCATCGCGAACAACATCAAGGCCAGCAGCGTGCGCATGGACATGCGCGCGAAAGACGGCAGACTCGATCTCGATCCGATGCAGGCCAACCTGTATCAGGGCTCGCTCAAGGGCAACGCCAGAGTCAACGCCAACACCAATCAGATCGCGGTGAAGCAGGCGCTGAGCGGCATCTCCATAGGCCCGCTGCTGCGGGACGCCGCCCAGCAGGACATCATCGAGGGGCACGGCAACGTGGTTCTCGACCTCACCACAGCGGGCAACACCGTCAGTGCCTTCAAGCAGGCGCTCAATGGGAGCGCGAGCCTGAACCTCAAGGACGGGGCGATCAAGGGCGTGGATCTGGCGGGTGCGATGCGAAACATCAAGTCCAAGCTCGGGGGGCAGGATGCGGAGCAGTCGGGGAACACGACACAGAAGACTGACTTTACCGAGCTGACGGCTAGCTTTACGATCAAGAACGGCGTGGCGCACAACGCCGATCTCAGCGCCAAGTCGCCGTTCCTGCGCATCTCCGGTGAGGGCGACGTGAACATCGCGCAGGACAGCCTCGACTACACGGTCAAGACGGCGGTGGTGGGGACTACGGCGGGCCAGGGCGGTAAGGAGCGTACCGAGCTGACCGGGCTCACGTTACCGGTGCGTATCTACGGGCCCTACAGCGACCTCAAGTACAAGATGCAGTTCAGCCAGATGTTCAGCGGAGCTAGCAAAGAGGCGCTCAAGCAGATGGCGAAAGAGGCGCTGAAGGACGGCGCCAAGGGCGAGCAGCTCAAGGATCTGGGCAAGCAGCTTCTCGGTGGCGAGCAGAAGGCCGCGCCCGCGGGTGAGCAGCCGAGCGGCGATCAATCGCAGCCGGCCGCGCCGGCGAAGAAGCCCGAGGACGAGCTCAAGGACAAGCTGAAGGGCCTGCTGCGGCGATGAGTGAGCGGGGTATTCGCCGCGCGGATCATCGCCTGGCAGCGCGGCCACGGTCGGCACGATCTGCCCTGGCAGAACACGTGCGATCCGTACCGTGTCTGGGTGTCGGAGATCATGCTCCAGCAGACGCAGGTGGGCGCGGTCATTCCCTACTATCTGCGTTTCATCACGCGCTTTCCCGATCTTCGGGCGCTGGCGGCGGCGACCGAGGATGAGGTGCTGGCGCACTGGAGCGGGTTGGGCTACTACGCGCGCGGGCGCAATCTGCATCGTGCCGCGCGCCTGATCGTCGAGCGGCACGCTGGCGCCTTCCCGCGCGAGCTCGAGGCAGTCCGCGCGCTACCCGGCGTGGGTCGGTCCACTGCCAGCGCGATCTGCGTCTTCGCCTTCGGCCAGCGCCGCGCCATTCTGGACGGCAACGTCAGACGCGTGTTGGCGCGTCACGATGGAATCAGAGGTTACCCGGGGGACAAGCAGGTGCAGGATCGGCTGTGGCAGCGGGCCGAGTCTCTGCTGCCGGACGACGGTATAGAGTCCTACACGCAAGGGCTCATGGATCTGGGCGCCGGCGTGTGCACCCGGCGCAGTCCCCACTGCTGGGCCTGCCCGGTGGCCGAGACTTGCGTAGCCCGGCGCAACGGACTGACCGGGCAGCTGCCCAGCCCCCGCCCAGCCAAGACATTGCCACAGCGCGATACGGCCATGCTGATCCTCATGAGCAGAGGAGAGGTCCTGCTGGAGAAACGTCCCGTGCCGGGGATCTGGGGCGGGCTGTGGAGCTTTCCCGAGGTGAGCGAAGATCGAGTCGAGGATGCAGCGCGGCGCTACGGCGCGCGACTCAATCGGATCACCCGACTGGCACCAGTAGACCACGGCTTCACACATTTCAAGCTGCGTATCCGTCCAGTGCTGGCGCAGGTGGCGCGGCACACCGGCGCGGAGGAGCCGGGTCGGCTGTGGCTCACCGTGGAGGACGCCCTGGGCGCCGCGATTCCCGCGCCGGTGAAGCGCATTCTAGGCGAGCTGCGCTCTGCGCCCGACCTCACAGCACGACTTGCCGGGACTGCAGGAAAACCTTGACCTCGCTCAGCGCTGCGATGGGGTCGCGCGCCTCCAGCAGACGCTGCTTGGTTTCCACCTCCAGGGGCAACACCTCAGCCAGGCGGTAGCCGACCCAGCCCGCCAGGTCCAGCCGCGCGGGTGAGGGGAAACGCTCGGCGCCCACCTTCGCGATGATCTTCTGCAGAAGCGTACCGAGGTCCTTGTACTCCTCCGGGAGCGGCAAGGGTGGGGCCGGGTCGTCCAGCTCCACTTGGGCCTGCACCAGACCGCTCTTTGCGGTCCACTGCTCGAGGATACGGAATACGGACTCGCCGTGGGTGACGAGGTGGAACAGACCCAGGTGCGGCATGTCCCATTGGGCGATTCGCGCGGTGCAGCCCACCGCGTAGGGCACGGCGACGGGGCCGACCTCCATGCCCTTCGCGGATCAGACACACGCCGAAGGGTGCGTTGTCGCGAATGCAGAACTTGGCCAAGTCGAGATAGCGCTGCTCGAAGATGCGCAGTGGCAGCAGCCCTCCGGGATAGAGCACAGTCCCCAGCGGAAAGATCGGGATTTCCAGGGTGATGCTCACCTTCAGTCACCTCGGCTCGACGGCGCTTCACCCCAACGCGCGATCAGCCGGTGCGGCACGCTCAATTGGTCAAGCACACGCGCGACCACGAAATCGATCAGATCCTCGATCTTCACCGGATGGTGATAGAAGCCGGGGTTGGCGGGCAGGATCACAGCGCCGGCGCGCGCAAGGCGCAGCATGTTTTCCAGGTGGATGGCCGATAGCGGAGTCTCGCGCGGGACCAGCACGAGCGGCCGATGTTCCTTCATCATCACGTCCGCGGCGCGCTCGATGAGGTTGTCCGCCAGCCCGCAGGCGACCGCCGCCAGCGTACCCATGCTGCAGGGGCAGATGACCATCGCGTCGGCCGGGTTGGAGCCCGAGGCCACCGGCGCGAACCACTCCTCGCGCCCGAACACGCGCAGCTGATTTTCCGCGGCCCCGAATCTGCGCACGAAGAAGTCCTCGACTTCGCGCGTGCGCGTCGGAAGCGCCAGGTCCATCTCCTGACGTGCTACGACCTGCGCAACCTGGGAGTAGAGCAGATACACGCGCACCCCGGCCGCGAGCAGGCACTCGAGCAGCCGCACGCCGTAGGGCATGCCCGAGGCACCGGTCAGCGCGAGAGTCACCGTGCGCTCGGGTGGCACTGCACTCATCGAGAAGCCAGGCGAGTCTCAGCGCAGAGGTAGGGCATGACGGCGGTGTGCCAACACGCGCTCACGCAGACACCAGCTCGCGATGCCGCACCAGGACCGGCACCAGCGAGCGGAAGCGCGGTGCCAGGATCTCGACCAGGTACACCGAGCGGTGCCGTCCGCCGGTGCAGCCGATGCCCACAGTGAGGTAGCTGCGGTTGTCGCGGATGTAGCAGGGCAGCCACTCGTCGAGAAAGTGCCAGATGTCGGCGAGCATCTTTTGCACCATGGGGTCAGCGCGCAGGAACTCGATGACCGGCGCGTCCAGCCCGGTCAGCGGGCGCAGCAACGGGTCGTAGTGCGGATTGGGCAGGCAGCGCACGTCGAACACCAGATCGGCATCGAGCGGGACACCGTTCTTGAAGGCGAAGGACTGGAACAGCAGCGTCAATCCCGAACCCGGCAGGCCCACGAAGTCCTTGACCCAGGCGCGCAACGCGTGCGGGCTCAAATCGCTGGTGTCGACGTGGTGCGCGAACGCGCTGACTTCGGCCAGAAGCTCGCGTTCGGCCTCGATGCACTCGGGCAGCGTGCGCGTGTCATCGGACAGCGGATGGCGCCGGCGCGTCTCGGAGAAGCGCTTCACCAGCGTGTCGGTCTTGGCATCTAGAAACAGCACGCGCAGATCGATGGAGCGTCGCCGCAGCTCCGCCACCCAGGTCGGCAGGTCCTCGAGCGTGTGCCCGCTGCGCACGTCCACGCTCACCGCCACACGCGTCTGGCTGGCACCGGCGAGGAAATCGGCCAGCCCCGGTAGCAGGTGCGCCGGCAGGTTGTCCACGCAGTAGTAGCCGCTGTCTTCCAGCACCTTGAGCGCGACGCTCTTGCCCGAGCCGGACATGCCGGTGATCAGGATCAGCTGCATCGCGGCGGGCGCATTCTGCGCCGACGGCAACCGGGCTCGGCACCGCCTGCTCGCGGCTGCTCATGACCCGCGTCCGAAGTGTTGTTGCTGCCGGTGGATGAACTCCTGCGTGCTGTCGATGCCGCGCAGCTGCAGGACGTAGTTGCGCACAGCGGCCTCCACCAGCACGGCGAGGTTGCGGCCTGCCGCGACCGGCAGCACCACTTTGCGGATGCGAACGTCCAGGATCTCCTCCGTGCTCGCCTCGAGTGGCAGCCGTTCCAGCCCCGGGATCGTGCCGCCGACTGGTTTCTCCAATTGCACGATCAGTTTGAGGTTCTTGCGCATGCGCACGGCCGTCTCGCCGAAGATGGTGCGGATGTTGAGCATGCCTAGGCCCCGCACCTCGAGAAAGTCTTTGAGCAGCTCGGGGCTGCGCCCTTCCAACGTCTCGGGTGCGATGTGGTACAGCTCTACCACGTCGTCGGCCACCAGGCCGCCGCCGCGGGTGATCAGCTCCAGCGCCAGCTCGCTCTTCCCGACCCCGCTCTCCCCGGTGAGCAACACGCCCATCCCGAGCACGTCCAGCAGCACGCCGTGGCGGGTGACGAACTCGGCCAGCGCGCGCCCGAGATAGGTCCGCACCACCCAGATGATCTGAAGGCTAGGCAGGGGCGACGCGATCACCGGGACCCGGCGCGCCTCCGCGAAGCGCCTCACAGTCGGTGGCGGCTGCTCGCCGTCGCTCACGATCACGCAGGCCAGCCCGCTGTCTTGCAGCCGCGCGAGTGCCTGCTCCTGGGCCGCCGGCTCCATCGCCAGGAAATAGCTCGCCTCGGTGCGGCTGAAGATCTGGATCCAGTTGGGGTGATAGAAGTTCAGGTGCCCGATCAGCCCCTGGGCCTGAGCGTTGATCTGTCGGCTGTCGAGCAGCGCGCCGGCATGCGCTTCGCCGGCCAGCCAGGACAGCTTCAGCGCCTCGCGATTGTCCTGGAACAGCTGACCCACCGTCACCTGGGGCATGGCTGTATGCGTCTCTGAGCGGATGACGTCCGGCATATCGCCTAGTTCCTCGGCGCGTGCGTCTGCCAGCCGACGATCAAACGCTGGGCGGAGACCGCGTCGGGGGCTGCGGCGAGTTGGCGGCGCAGCTCGCGGTCGCTGAACATCTGGGCCAGTTCGGACAGGATCTGCAGGTGCAGGTCGGAGGCGCGCTCGGGAACCAGCAGCACGAACACCAGGCTCACCGGTTGGTTGTCCGGCGCGTCGAACGGGATTGGCTTGCGCACGCGCAAGAACGCGCCAACCGCAGTGCGCAGACCCTTGACCCGGCCGTGCGGGATGGCGATGCCCTGACCCAACCCGGTGGAGCCCAGGCGCTCGCGCGCCAACAGACTGTCTATCACCTGTCCCCGGCTTAGTCCCGAGGCGCCCTCGAGCATCGCACCTACCCGCTCGAACAGGGTCTTCTTGTCGGTGGCCTCGACGTCCAGTGCGACGTGCGAAGGGTCAAGCAGTGAGGAGACCAGATTCATCAGTCGCGGTGCGTCGATGCCGTCTGCGCACGCCTGCCGACGCGTCTGGGTCGCGGACTCCTGCCGCGCGCTGCCTACCCCGCCGCTCGGTTGCGGGCTGCTCCGTTCTGACGGTGCTCGATGACCTTTTCCTTGTGCTTGATGATCTGGCGGTCGAGCTTGTCCACCAGGCTGTCGATCGCGGCGTACATGTCCGGCTCGCAGCTCTCGCAGAAGATGTCCCCGCCGGGCACGTTCACCTTGGCTTCGATCTTCTGCTCGAGCTTACTCACCGACAGGATCACGTTGACGTCGATCACATGGTCGAAGTGGCGCGTGATGCGCTCCAGCTTCGAGGTCACATAGCTGCGGATCGCGGGGGTGATGTCCAGCTGATGTCCGGTCAGTTGCAGATTCATCGAGGCCTCCTGGTTCGCAGAGCGCAGCGGGTCCCAATCGGAATTTAGATGGATTTTCTCAGATTGACAGGGAGTATCTGCAAAGATTCCCGGTACTTGGCGATCGTGCGGCGGGCCACGACGATGCCTTGCTTGCCCAGGATCTCCGAGATCTGGCTGTCGGACAGAGGTTTCCGCGTGTCCTCCTCGCCCACCAGCTGTTTGATCAGCGCACGGATGGCGGTGGCCGAGCAAGCGCCACCGGTCTCGGTGGTCACGTGACTGCCGAAGAAGTACTTCAGCTCGAAGATGCCGCGCGGGGTTAGCATGAACTTCTGCGTCGTGACGCGCGACACCGTGGACTCGTGCAGGCCCAAGGTGTCGGCAATCTCGCGCAGCACCAGCGGACGCATGGCCACCTCGCCGTGATCGAAGAAGTGGCGCTGGCGGTCGACGATAGCCTGCGATACGCGCAGGATGGTCTCGAAGCGCTGCTGCACGTTCTTGATCAGCCACTTCGCCTCCTGCAGCTGGCCGGCGAGCTGCTGCAGGCTGGCGTCGCGGTTGCGATGGAGGATGTCTGCATACATGCGATTCACGCGCAGCCGCGGCATGGCGTCGGGGTTGAGAGACACGCGCCACAGGCCCTTGAGCTTTCTTGACGATCACGTCGGGGATGATGTAGCGCGCCTCGTTCTTGGAGAACCGGGCCCCGGGGCGTGGGTTGAGGTGGGTGATGAGGCTCTGGATGCCACGCAGGGTGTCGTCGTTGCAGCGGAGCAGCTTCTTGAGCTTGGCGAAGTCGCGTGCGGCGAGCAGGTCGAGGTGAGTGCGGACCGTGATCAGCGCATCGGCACGGAATGGCGTGTCGACAGGCACCGCTTCGAGCTGCAGAGCCAAGCACTCCCCGAGGCTTCTGGCGCCGATGCCTGCCGGCTCCAGGTGCTGCAGATGTTTGAGCGCGATCGCCAGCTCGGAGGGATCGAACTCCAGATCGACCGGCAGCATGGCCGCCAGCTCCTCGAGGTCCTGGGTCATGTAGCCGTCGTCGTCTAGCGTATCCACCAGCAGTGCGACGATCCTCTTGTCCCGGTCCGGACACTGCAGCAAGTTCACCTGCCAAAGGAGGTGCTCGCGCAGCGAGGGCGAGTCGGCGGCAAGCTGCGGGTAGTCGCTGTCCTCGCCGTCGTCGTGGCCACTGTAGCTCCCGCCGCTCTCCTCGCGCCATTCCGTCTCGGGCTCGGGCACGTCGGCGGCTGTCTCCCTCCTTCTCTTCCGCCGCTGGCGTGGTGTGGTCGTGGAGGTGCTGAATTCGGTGGGGAGCGGGGCGGTCGGATTCGCCGGCGGCCCATCCTCCTCGGTGCCCTCGTCCCTCTCGAGCAGCGGATTATCCTGCAGGAAACGCTCGATCTCCTGATTCAGCTCCAACGTCGACAGCTGCAGCAAGTCGGATCGACTGCTGCAGCTGAGGCGTCAGCGTGAGGTGCTGGGACAGCTTGAGCTGTAACGAGTGCTTCATCGAAGAGACGGTGGGCGCCGGGGCGCTGGCGCGATGACGGAACGCCCCTGCATCTTGGCGGTTCGCTAGAGGCGGAAGTGCTCACCCAAGTAGACCTTCCTTACGCTTTCATTATAAACGATTTCCTCTGGCACCCCAAAAGCCAGGACGGAGCCGTCGTTGATAATGTAAGCGCGGTCACAGATCCCCAGGGTCTCGCGCACGTTATGATCGGTGATCAGCACGCCGATGTTGCGCTCCTTGAGGAAGCGGATGATCTTCTGGATGTCCAGCACTGCGATCGGATCCACCCCGGCGAACGGCTCGTCCAGCAGGATGAACCGCGGGTGGCTGGCCAACGCACGCGCGATTTCCACCCGCCGCCGCTCGCCGCCCGACAGACTGATCGCAGGGCTGTTGCGCAGGTGGCCGATGTGAAGGTCGTTCAGCAGGTCGGTCAGCCTCTCCTCCATGGTGCCATTGTCCAGCCCCCTCAACTCGAGCACAGCCTGAACATTCTCGGCGACGGTCAGCTTGCGGAAGATCGACGCCTCCTGCGGCAGGTACGCTAGGCCCTTACGCGCCCGGCGGTGAATCGGCATGTGGTTGAGGCTCTGCCCATCGAGGTAGATGCTGCCCCCGTCGGACGGGATCAGGCCCACCATCATGTAAAAGCAGGTGGTCTTGCCTGCGCCGTTGGGGCCCAGCAACCCGATGACCTCCCCGCTCTTGACCTCCAGTGAAACGTCTTTGACGACGGTGCGGGCGTTGAACCGCTTTTGCAGCTGTTCCGCGCGCAACTCGCTCATGGCCAGGTATTTATCGGCAGACACGGCCGTTGCCTTGAGCGGCGCCGCGTCATTGTTCGGGCTTGCTGGGCAACGAGGGGGACGGCTTCAGGGGCACCGGCTGCCCGCCCCCTGGGCCAATCCCGAGCTTGTCCGCGGTCTTCTTCGGCGGCTGAATGGTGGCACGCACCCGGCCCTTGGGGTTCACCGGCGTGGCGACTGAAGGGCCGCCCATGACCTGATAGAACCCCGTCGTCGCGTCGTAGGCGATGAAATCTCCCTTGACTTCGTCCGCCCCCTTGCGGATCTCGGCGTTGATGAAGACCTGCATCTTGTCGGCCTTTCCGTCGTACTCGAGGCGCTCGCCTTGCCCCTCGACATACTCGTCATATCCGTCGCGCTTCTGCTTGAAATACGCCGGTTTCCCGTAGGCGTAGGCGTAGTTGAAGCCGCCTGCGTCCTGCTTGACAATCACCTTGTCCGCCTTGAGCAACAGCGTCCCCTGGCTGACCGTCACATTGCCCTCGAACACACTCTCCTTCTTGATGTCGTTGATGGTCAGCTTGTCCGCCTCGATGTTCACCGGCTTTTCGCGGTCGCCCTGCTCGGCCGAGCCCACGCCGGGTATGGCGAGCACGGTCCACAGTAGCCCACGCGAGAGCGAGTTGAGCGCCGCGCGCCGCATCTTAGCGCTTGTGGCTCCAAGGCAGTGCCCGGCCACCCTTCTGGGGCGTTTGCAACTGACCTTTCACGTTGGATAGCAACTTGAGCTCCCGCGTCTTGTTGTTGAATTCTAGGCCAACCGATTTCACGGTGCTATTGCCGTGGGTGAGCGTGACTTCACGACTAGTCTCGACCAGGTCCTTATCCGGGACGACGTGCAGGAAGCTGGTGGACAGCGTCATCTCAGGGTCCTCGCCAAAGGGGGCGCGCCGCACTTGCACGTCGCCGCGAAAGTCGACGGTCTCGCCGTTGCTGGACACCGCGCCCTGATTGGCCCGGATGCTGACCGGCGCTTTGTCGGGATCGAAGTGGGTGAGCCGCGGCTCTTCCAGCGTAGCGCTGTTGTCGGCCGGGTAGTGGACCATCCTCTTGGCGATCACGGAATAGCGCTCGCTTCCGTCCTCGTTCATGCGTTTGGCCTCGAAGTTCTCTGCCACGAAATCGGGTTCGGCGCTCGATGCGCCGTCGTGTGGTCCCACAGGCTGGACCTTCTGATCCAGCCACCAGGTCAGGGCCGCGAGCAAGGACAGCAGCAACGCAGGAACCCACGCGCGCCACCGGTCTCTCATTTGAGGTACTCCTGCATGCTGGTTTCGAGCGTGCCCTGCGCTGCCATCACCAGCTCGCACACTTCGCGGACTGCGCCGGCGCCGCCTGGCTGATCGGCAACGTAGTGGGAATGGCTGCGAACCAGGGCGGGTGCGTCTGGCACGCACGCTGCGAGCCCGCAGCGGCGCAGAACCGGCAGATCGGGTAGGTCATCGCCCATGGCCGCTGCTGCGGCAGCAGTCAGGGTGAGACGCTTCAGCAGTTGCTCGAAGACAGCGAGCTTGTCGCCCACTCCTTGGAACACGTAGGGCACGCCGAGGTTCTCGGCACGCAACTCGACCGCGCGGGACGTTCGGCCCGTGACGATGGCCACCTCGACCCCGGTGGCGCGCAGCATCTTGAGCCCGAGGCCGTCGCGGATGTGGAACGCCTTGAGCTCCTCGCCGTTGGCGCCGTAGTAGAGGCGACCGTCGGTCAGCACGCCGTCGACGTCCAGGAGCAGCAGTTGGACGCTGCGGGCGCGGGCGCGCAGATCGGGGCTCACGGCGTCACAGGACTTTCGCCTGAAACAGGTCGTGCATGTTGAGCGCGCCGATGAGACGAGCGTCCTGGTCCACCACCAGGATCTGGCTGATCCGGTGGTCTTCCATCAGCTTCACTGCTTCGGCGGCGAGCCGGTCCGGGCGGATTGTTCGCGGGCGCGCGGTCATGGCTCGATCGATCGGCAGCGTGCGCACATCGATGGGCTTCTCCAAAGTGCGGCGCAGGTCGCCGTCGGTGAAGATGCCGGCCACGCGCCCGTCGGGTTCCACGATCGCGGTCATGCCCATGCCCTTGCGGGACATCTCCAGGATGGCCTGCGGCAGCAGCGCCGTACGTGGCACCGCGGGGACTGCATCGCCTTTGCGCATGACATCGGAAACGTGAGTCAGCAAACGCCGGCCAAGCGTGCCGCCCGGGTGCGAGCGGGCGAAATCCTGCGCGTCGAATCCTCTCGCCTCGAGCAACGCGACGGCCAGCGCGTCGCCCAGGGCCAACGCGGCGGTCGTGCTGGCGGTGGGCGCCAGACCCAGCGGGCAGGCTTCCTCTGCAACGCCGGCATCCAGGTGGACGTCCGCCTCCCTTGCCAGCGAGGAGCGGGAGTTGCCGGTGACTGCCACCAGGCGGGCCCCCTGGCGTTTGATCAGTGGCACGATGGCCAGTAGCTCGACGCTTTCACCCGAGTTGGACAGTGCGATCAGCACGTCCTGGGCAGTGATCATGCCCAGGTCACCGTGGCTGGCTTCGGCGGGGTGGACGAAGAAGGCCGGCGTCCCGGTGCTCGCCAGGGTCGAGGCGATCTTGCGCGCGACGTGGCCGGACTTGCCCATCCCGCCGACCACTACTCGGCCTGTGCATGCCAGGATCAGCTCAACGGCGCGGGTGAAGCTGTCGTCGAGTCGCGCCGCCAGCGCCGCCACCGCGCGCGCTTCGATCTCCAGGGTACGCCGTGCGCTGTGCAACGGCGACGCGGCGGATGCGCGTTCCGGGAGTGTGCTCATTTCGTAGCCGCAGTATACCCGAACGGACTGGCTCCCCCAGCCGGATGGGTGTTTGCGCTCGTGATGCCCGTACCCCGAAGCTCCTGGAGCCCAAGATGGCCGTGATACAGTTGGGTCGCGATCGCCGTTGGCAGCGCTCACACGTCTTAAGCTCCCCCCGATGCACAGCATGTTGGAACTCGTCTTGCTCCTGCTCGCGACCGCCGTGTTCGTGGTGGTGGTCTTTCGTCAGCTGCGGCTGCCGGCGCTGATCGGTTACCTTCTGGTTGGCATCCTCATCGGTCCGCACGCACTGGGGTGGGTTGCCAGTAGCCACGAGACGCGCTATCTCGCTGAGTTTGGCATGGTGTTCCTGATGTTCAGCGTTGGACTGGAGTTCAGCCTGCCCAAGCTTGCCACCATGCGACGCGTCGTCTTTGGGCTGGGTGCGGCGCAGGTCGGGGCGACGACGCTGCTCGTGCTGGTGCTGTGCTTGGCCTTGGGGCTGGGCTGGCGGGCCGGGCTAGTGCTGGGCGGTGCGCTGGCGATGTCGTCCACGGCCATTCTGGCGAAGATGCTGACCGAGCGTCTGGAGCTCAACTCCCAGCACGGCCGCGCCATCATCGGTGTCCTGCTTTTCCAAGACTTGGCAGTAGTCCCTTTCCTGATTCTGATGCCCGCGCTGGCCCACGGTCCCGAGGACCTGGCGAAACTATTGTCCTTTGCGCTGGTAAAGGCGGCGGTGGTGCTGGGCTCAGTGCTGTTCCTGGGGCAGCGACTCATGCGCCCCTGGTTCCACCTGGTGGCGCGGCAGAAGTCGCCCGAGCTGTTCATGCTCAACCTGCTGCTGTTCACGCTCGGCCTGGCATGGATCACGGAGCGTTCCGGCCTGTCCTTACCGCTGGGCGCGTTTCTGGCCGGCATGCTGATCTCCGAGACGGAGTACCGATATCAGGTGGAGCAGGACATCCGTCCGTTCCAGGACGTGCTCATGGGGCTGTTCTTCGTGACCATCGGGATGCAGCTCGATGCTGCCGAAGTGGGGAGCCACCTGCTGTGGGTCATTGTCGTGTTGGCCGCGCTGCTGGTGTTGAAGACGGTGCTGATCACCGGCGTGGGCCGGCTGTTTGGATTCGACCCAGGCGCCGCGCTTCGCACCGGGTTAGCGCTGTGCGCGGCCGGCGAGTTTGGCCTAGTCCTGCTGTCGCAAGCCGCCGGGCTCGATGTCCTGGGGCCAGCGACAGGACAGGTGGTATTGGCGGCGATGATCTTGTCCATGCTGATCGCGCCGTTTGTCATCGAGCACAGCGAGCACTTGGTCCGGCGCTTCAGCGCCGCGGACTGGATGAACAGGGCCATGGCGCTGCACAACATCGCTGCGAAGACGCTGGCGGAGGAGAAGCACGTGATCATCTGCGGCTACGGCCGCAGTGGACAGTACCTGACGCGACTGATGGAGCAGGAGGCGATCGCCGTTATCGCGTTGGATCTCGACCCTCAGCGCGTGCGGGAGGCTGCGGCTGCGGGCGAGAGCGTGGTGTTCGGCGACGCAGCGCGGCGCGAGGTGCTGATCGCAGCCGGCCTGATGCGCGCCAGCGCTCTGGTCGTGTCCTATGCCGACACCGCCTCGGCTTTGAGAATCCTGCACGTGGTGAACGAGCTGCGTCCGGGCATGCCGGTGGTGGTGCGCACCGTGGATGACAGCGACATCGATCGGCTCAAGCAGGCGGGAGCGGCCGAGGTGGTCCCCGAGATCATGGAAGGCAGCCTGATGCTCGGTTCACATGCTCTCATGCTGGTGGGGGTGCCATTCAACCGTGTACTGCGGCGCATCCGCGAGACGCGCGAGCACCGCTACGACTTGTTCCGTGGCTTCTTCCGCGGCGTGACGGACGAGACCGGCGAAGAGCGCGACCGCCTGCAGCCTCGCCTGCACTCGGTGATGATCACGCAGGGTGCCGCGGCCGTGAACAAGACCCTGCGCGACTTGGACTTGGCGCGCATCGGCGTGGTGGTTACGGCAATCCGCCGGCGCAACATCCGTAGCCCGGACCCGGATCCGCAGACGCGGTTGCTGGAAGGTGATGTCGTCGTGCTGCGCGGGGTCGAGGAGAACCTCGCCCTGGCGGAGACCATGTTGATGCAAGGGTAGCAGGCCTCGCGGTCGAGTAGCGAGGGGCTGGCGTCTGACAGCAGAGAGATGGAGACAAGCGTGAAGGGACTCGATGATCTCACGCGCCCTGTCATGGACGACCGTCTGCGGCGGGAACGCGCCCCGCAGGGTCGGCTGCGGAGGGGCTCGAGGCGCCCCGTCATGTCACGGCAAGCATCAGAACAGGCTGGCGCCCGCCGCAGTTGGTGTCGCCCAGGTTGATTGCCCAGATCACCGGGGGCCCGGCGTTGGTGCAAGTTGCGGCGGTCGGTGCGCCGGCGCCGCCGGGGAAGGTCGAGAACTGGAACCCACCGGCATCGGGCAGACCGTCGTCGACCTTGCGGTCGACCTCGGCCGCGATCTCCACCGGCACTTGGCTGCCCGTCTTCAGGTTGTGCTTTAAGGGCTTGCCCGCGGTGGTGCCGTACACGTTGTCGTAGATCAGCTGAATGTAGACGCTGTAGGGGTTCTTCGGGTTGTTGCTGTCGATCGGCGTGCTCGTGGTGCTGGTGGCCAGGGTGTAGCTGCCGTTGAGGAAGCCCGCCGCGGTCAGATGGTTCCAGGCCAGCAGCGTTTCGTAAGTGCCGGCGGCGTTGGGGCCTTCGATGCGCCCGTTGCCGTCGCCGGTGATGGTGACCCCGTTGATGTTGGTGCTGGCTGCGGCGTAGTCCCCGGGCAGCGCGCGGTAGCGGTCCTGGAAACCGAAGAAGGCGGCCTTGATGCCGTCCTGCTGAGAGATCAGGTTGCGCACGCGCGCCCCGGTGATCAGTTCCTGTCCCTTGAGCACGCCACCGAGCAGCAGCCCGATGATCACCAGCACGATGGCAATTTCGATCAGGGTGAACCCTCTGCTTTTGCGCAACATTGCTCTCTCTCCTTGCTAATTCAGACCGGGGCCACCGACTGCAGCCGGGCGCCGCGGCGTTACGGGTCTGCGGCTCAGAACAGGCTGGCCCCGCCGCAGTTCGTGTTTCCGAGGTTGATGGCCCAGATCGATGGCGTGCCGGCGATGACGCAAGTTGCGGCGGTGGGTGCGCCGGCGCCGCCGGGGACGTAGGTCGAGAACTGGAACCCACCGGCATCGGGCAGACCGTCGTCGACCTTGCGGTCGACCTCGGCCATGATCTCCACCGGCACTTGGCTGCCCGTCTTCAGGTTGTGCTTGAGCGGCTTGCCCGCGGTGGTGCCGTACACGTTGTCGTAGATCAGCTGAATGTAGACGCTGTAGGGGTTCTTCGGGTTGTTGCTGTCGATCGGCGTGCTCGTGGCGCTGGTGGCCAGGGTGTAGCTGCCGTTGAGGAAGCCCGCCGCGGTCAGATGGTTCCAGGCCAGCAGCGTTTCGTAAGTGCCGCGGAGCGTTGGGGCCTTCGATGCGCCCGTTGCCGTCGCCGGCGATGGTGACCCCGTTGATGTTGGTGCTGGCTGCGGCGTAGTCCCCGGGCAGCGCGCGGTAGCGGTCCTGGAAACCGAAGAAGGCGGCCTTGATGCCGTCCTGCTGAGAGATCAGGTTGCGCACGCGCGCCCCGGTGATCAGTTCCTGTCCCTTGAGCACGCCACCGAGCAGCAGCCCGATGATCACCAGCACGATGGCAATTTCGATCAGTGTGAATCCGTTTGTGTAGCGTTTCATGATTTGCTCCTTGTCCTCGTCAATTCTCTGTTGCTATGCTCATCGCTTCACTCTTTGTAACTGCCGGTCCCAATGCGTTGGCGTGCGGTGACCAGCTCTGACTAAGTCGATGCTCCGCTACAACACCGTTGCTGCACCGCAGTTCGGGTTCCCACCCTGTAGATTCCAATCCGCTTCCGGATCCAGCGCGGTGGTACAGCTGGTCGGCCCACCCTCGGTCGGGCTGGCAGCGCTGTTGCCCTGGTAAGTCGAGAACTGAAGCGCGCCCTTGTAGGGTTTGCCATCGTCGATCTTCCGATCCAGTTCCAAGAGCACGGCCACCGGTAGCTGGCCGCCCGTCTTCAAGTTGTGGCGTGGTGTACCGCCGTCGCTCATTCCATAGCGCCCGTCGAACACAATCTGTTGGTAGATCTGGTAGGGGTTCTTGGGCGAATTGCAGGTCGGTGGGCTGGGACTCCCCGTCGCTCATGCGGTAATCGCCTTTCAGAAACCCTGAGCTCGACAGATGCGACCAAACCAGCAGGTCCTCATGGACCTGGCTGCCATTGAGCGGGGTCTCATTTGCTCGGATCCGACTGTCACCGTTCCCGAACAAACAGGTTCCGCTACAAGTGAGCGTTGAATTGGCGTCTGCGTAGTCTCCGGGGAGGGCCTTGTAACGGTCCTGGAACCCGAGGTACGCCGCGCGCATCTCGTCCAGCTGGCCAGCGACCCGCTTCACCTTTGCGCTGGTAATCATCTCTTGGCCCTTAAGCACACCTGCGAGAAGGAACCCGACGATCAGCAACACGATTACGATCTCCAGGAGCGTGAATCCCCGTTGCGGATAGGTTTTCATTCAGCTTCATAGGTGGCCCGCCCTCGCAGACTGCATAGCCAGAAGCGTGCCACGCTACTATCTTGTTTTGAATGATGGGGTTAGATCAGATTATTCGAAGAGCGTCTCATGAGCCAAAGCTGAATCCGTTGCTGGCCTGAGTCGGCGGTAGACCAGTAACATATTGATTATGAGATTAAATTTACACAGCCAGTGGCTTCGCCTCGGTCTGAGGCGCCATCATGCACAAGTCATTTTTCCGACGCTCGTGACGACTTCTCGGCGTCCTTCAAGCCATTCAGTCTCTCGATGAGAAAATGAACTTCGTGTGGGTCTTGAACCGCGCCGCTGTCGAGCAGCCCGCCGAGGAGGATGCGGGCCGTTTCGTATTCGCCCATGTCCTCGTACAGGAAAATCTGCATCTGACGCGCCCAGTGCGGCACGCTCGGACCGGTCGCGTGGGCGGCGAGTGCCTGCGCAAAGGTAAGCGCCAGAGGAAGGTCGTTGAGTCGATGTTTCGCCATGATGGTCGCATGTGCCATCCAGGGCCAGCGCTGGTTGGGGTCGCTCAGAAATTCGCGATGCACGAGCTCGAGCATCTGCCGTTGCTTGCGTTCGTCAGGTACCTGCGCGTAGAGCTGTGACGCCATCATCAGCGGATACTGCCCGTGGGGATCCAGTTGCAGGATGCGCTGAAGCCACGCTTCGACTTTGCCGTAATCCAGGTCCAGGAACGGAATACTGATCCCTGGCTGGTTGTCGAAGGCCTGCAGCCAGAGCGTCCAAAGCTGCGCCAGCGGGATCGGGTCACCCAGGCTCATCGCCCGAAGCATGGCTGCCGAAGGCGGGGCCGGAAGCTGCTCGGCGCGCGCTTGCGGACGGGGTTGCAGAACCGCGAACGTGATCTGGCTTGCGAGCGCAAGACCGGCCAGCGCGACAACCGGGCGAGGAACAGCGGCGAGACGGCGTTGCTTCATTCAGGTTCAGAGATTCTTGCGGTACAGATCGAACAGCCCCACGCCCAAGAGCAGGCTGCCGTAGACCAGTGTCTGAACTGCGTTCAGCCCCAGGGCGCCCAGGCTGCCGTTGTGGTCCACTAGCCAGGCGGTGGACGTGAAGCGGTCGAGGTCCGGCAAGAGCCACGCCAGCGCGTCTACCAGACGCCCAATGGCGCGATTGCTCCAATCGTTGGGTGCCAGCAGTTGCGAAGTGCTCAGCAGGCGTACCGCGCTGATGCTGCGGGCGAGCAGGTAGAATGCGATGACGAAGCTGATGGCCGGCATGATCTGGGCGAAGGTGATCACGCAAAACAGAGTCAGCGCGGCGACTAGCGCCAGTTCCATCGTCAAGCTGACACCCCACAGTGCGAGACCCGGACCCGGTGCGAGCGGCACGAGAGCCAGCGTGGTGAGCAGGGAAATGGCCACGGCGATCCCAGCAAACCCGAGAAACTTGCCCAGGTAGTAGCCAGCCCTGGGCAAGGCTAGAGACAGCAACAGGTCTACGACCTTATCGTTGAACTCCCGCACCATGCTGCCTGCCAGGTGCAGGCTGAGAACCAGTACCGCGGCCATGCGCGCAGTCGCGGCTAGAAATCCGGTCTGCATGCGCGCGGTTTCGGTGACGGAGATGTGTTGCACGAACAAGCTGCCGAGGAACAGGAGCGAGAGAATGATCAGCACGATCCACAGCAGGCGCGTGCGAAGGGCCTCCAGCAGCGTGAACCGTGCGATGGTGAGGACTTTGCTCAGCACGGACGGAATGAGATGGCGGCGCGAAGCGCGCTGATGGCGTCGCGCCCGCTCGGCTGTTGGGAGCGGCCGGCGACATGGCAATGAATACAGCGGACCCGCAACCCGCAGTGCTGCGTATGCTTCTGTCGTTGCGCCAGCAGGACTGGCTGGCGTTCATGCTGCTTGGCCTGCACGTGGCGCTGGCCTTTGGCATCGACATGCCCGTATCCAAGGCATTCCTGCTGTTCCACTTCGGCTGCTTCTTGCTGTGGCAGCCGGTTTGGCGTGGAGACCAAAAGGTCTACGTTGGTCAGGCCCTGCTGATCGTTGGCGCGGCTGCGCTCCTGGTGACCTCCGGCAGTTGGTGGCTGATAGCGCTTTGGCTTTCGGTGCTGTTTGCGTTGATCGGTGGGGAGGTGCCTGCGATTAAGCAGGTGGGCCAGCGAGTGGTCGCGCTCATTGCTGCCACATATCTGCTTGCGATCCTGCTGGTGTGGGTAGTCCCGCACCTGTTCGAAGAGGCCGAGTTCGGCGACCCGTTCGCAAGCATGGTGCGATACGGTCCGATGGCCCCATTGACGCTGATCTTCCTGATCAAGACCGAGCGGGCGCCCCGTGTCTCGGCCTACGTCGTGGACCTCATCTACAGCCTGTTGCTGTTCCTGATGGTAGTGGTGCTGGTGCTGGGGGCCTTCGTGATCCGCCAGGTCAGCCACGGTAATTACGTAGTGGCCTTGGCGCAAGCCTTGTTGGTAATCGGCGGCATTCTGGTGGCGGTGTCCTGGCTGTGGGACCCACGTGCCGGCTTCGCGGGCATCGGCCAGTTGGTGACGCGCTACTTCCTCAGTGTCGGGATGCCGTTCGAGCGCTGGATGCACGGCCTCGCCAATCTGGCCGACCGTGAGCGTGACCCAGACCGATTCGTATCGCTCGCGGTCGAGGAAATGGCCGCCTTTCCATGGGTCCAGGGGATTGACTGGCAAACGTCGAACAGCCGCGGAATGGCCGGACGGCTCTCCCGTAACGGTACCCAGTGCAGCTTTGGCGGGGTGACGTTGACCCTGTATACCCGCTGGTCTCCGAGTCCGGCGCTGGTGCTGCACATTCGGCTGCTCGGGCGCCTGTTGGCGGATTACTACGAGACCAAGCGGCGCGAGCAGGAGCAGCGGCGAAACGCCTACATGCACGCCATCTACGAGACGGGATCCCGACTTACCCACGACGTCAAAAACCTCCTTCAGTCTCTCGGTTCCCTGTGCTCGGCCGTGGAGACCAGCGACGAGCGCGATGCGGCTGCCGTGCGGCGGTTGGTGCAGCGTCAGCTGCCGCAGATCACCCAGCGGCTGCAGAGCACGCTGGACAAGCTGAGCCGCACCGATGGCACCCGCCAGGAAACCGCCCATGCCGCCAACTGGTGGCGAGAAGTCCAGCAGCGCTATGCGCACGAGGGCGTCCTATTCGACACCGCCAGCCTGACCGCTGAAGCTGAGTTGCCCGTCGAACTCTTCGACAGCGTCGTGGACAATTTTCTGCAGAACGCGCTCGTCAAACGGCGCTCCCACTCGGCCATCCGCATCCGCGCTACGCTGACCTGGGAAGCTGGTTGTACGCTGACCATCTGCGACAGCGGCGATGCGCTGAGCGAGCACATCGCCCAGCGCTTGTTCACTGCGCCAGTTCCTTCGCTGCAAGGCCTAGGCGTAGGCCTGTACCAATCCGCACGCCAAGCTACCGCGGGTGGATATCGTCTCGCGCTCACCAGCAACGTCAAAGGCAAGGTTTGCTTCGCACTGATGCCGGCAGTGGCCAGGGAGACTATTACGGAAGCTTCCCTGCAGCCACCATCCGGTTGAACAGGATCCCGGTCGGGACCCAGACCACCATGTCGTCAAACTCGCAGAACGGCTGCCCTGCGACCGAGTCGCTGCAAGCTCCGCTCGGCGTCGACATCGGGCGATTGAAAAAGGTCGTTGTTACTGCTGTGGCATTCGCGATCTCATCGTTGTTTGCAGCGGGTGGCGCCGGCTGCGCAACCCCATCCCCGCTGGTGGCTCCATAGCCGTTCTTTCCGAATGAGATCACGACAGCCGGCACAAGTTGGGCCACTGATATCGGGGCTTTGGTAGCCGGATCCCGTGTGTTTACCTGCAAGTTGCCAGCGTCTGTCAGCTCCAACGTGCACGAGTTGGGATCTGGGCCCGCCGGAGCGCAGGGGGCCACGGCGGTGGCATCTCCGGTGCGCCGGGTGAATTCGTTGGTCACGCGGTACTTGAAGCGATTTCCCCAGGCATCCGTTTGCGATACCCCTAGCGTTGCCCACGGCAACGTGCCGGCGTAGACGCCACCAGCACAACCGTCGCCTGCAGCGTCGGCCCCGGTGCGGGCATCCTCTAAGCCGTCTCCGTTGTTGTCCGGACAGGGAAGCCGCCCATTGCTCATCGCGAAACCGATCAGAGCCTCGCGAACCTCGTCGAGAGCCTTCTGTGTATCGGACACCTTGCGTTGCTCGACCTGACTGGCTAGAGGCACCAACAAGCTACCAATCAGAAGCGTGATGACAAGGACCACCACGGCGACTTCGATCAGCGTAAAGCCGCGATTTGCACGGATTAGGGACATGGGGCAGTCGGGCTGACGCGCATGCACACCAGCCGGTCGTTGAAGTTGATCGTCGTCGAGTAGGTGGCATTGGCCTTTGCAAACGCGGTGCCGCCCGCAGCGTTGTCGATCGACGTGACGGGGTCGGTCTCGAGATAGTCGGAGGCGTTCGTCGAGGGCCGTGACCCTGAGTGGGATTGGCCGCGATTCTGCGCCCCGCTACGATGACCACGACCGTCACCGAACCCTGGCCGTTCACGTCCACGCAGTTCAACGGGCAGGATCCCGGAGGCCCAATTCCAGGCTTGAAGGCGTCCGACACGTCGTAGAACAGATACTGTCGCCAATATACCCACCATGTGGTCGTGTCGAAGCAAGACGACGCCACCGCGCCCGGCTGTGGCAGATCAACTGGCCAGGTCAGCGTTCCGGGCGCGAGGCCAAGGGAAGCGTTCGTGTTCGTGAGGTCGGTTGGAATTCGGCCAAACAGCTGCGCAGTAGCATTGTCGTTGTAGCTGAGATCGACTGTGGGCCACGGGAAGCGGCCATTGGCGCCAGCCTGCTGTGAGAATCGGTACAGACAGCTCAGGGTCTGTTGCGCGACGCGTTGCTCGACGGCCGGCATCAACATATCGGCAGTGAGGACCAAGGCCCGATCATTGAACGTCCCCGTGGTGAGGCCGGTCTCGAAGGACTGATCCCCAGTGGTAGCGTTGTCCCCCTCGAGGTAGTTCGACACCAGAAGCTCATTGGCTGGGTCGCGCAACTGCCCGCCCAGTGGCGGCCCCGGTGAAAAGACGATGGCGATGACATTGTTTGCGGCCTGGGTCCCGGTTACTGTGAGCTGACCCGGAGTGTCGCTGTTGAGCGTACCGGCAGAAGGATGATCACGGAAGACGGGAGACAATGCATACCAAAGACGGTCCCCATTTCCATCGCGCAGATCGGGCATTCTGAGCGTTCTAAAAGGGAAACGTCCCACATAGCTCGGACAGACCCCACCAAAGGCCACTGGGGATTCGGCGTCCCCGTCGTTGTCAACGTCCGGGCACGGCAAACTGCCGGGCCGGCTCGGATCACTCGCGGCGCGTGCTATCAGTGCATCACGCGCCATCCCCAACGCGAGCGACGTCTGGCGCTCGCGCTTAGCTTCACCGCCGCTTCCGTGCAGGGTCGTAAGAAGTGCGCCGATCAGAACGAACGCGACGATTGCCAGCAATACGACCAGGGCTACGCCGTGCTGGTGATGTCCGCGCCGCGTTTTGCTGACCATCAGTGGTCGCCTCTCTGGTCGCCGGCGGCACCGCCCTCCGGGTCTTCTATGGCTTGCTGCTCGCTGTCGCGCTCGCCGCGACTCGCGGGGATCGATCTCTCATCCGGTTGTCGGTTGCCCTTCGCCGCAGACGCGTGTTCCGCTCTGGCCGGATCCGAGGACGCAGGCGGCGCAGCCGTAGTCCTGCGCTGCTCGTAGGGTTCCTCGATCCTGCCGCTGATCAGGTCGGCGCGCTGGCCGACCTTGAGCCGAACTTGCTTTCCCTTCGCCGGCTCACGCAGCACGACGGATGACTGCGAACCGGGGGAGATCGTCACCCGCATGCCATCCTCAGTCTGGCCTTCTGTTGGCCGGCCGTTGACCCAAACGGTGGATTCGCCATCGCTGCGGCTAACGATCCCGTTGATCGTCACGCTCTGGGCGGGCGGTATCTTTGGCTTCTTGACGGGGGTCGCCGCCAGGGCCTCTGCCCGGATCTTGTTGCGGCGCGCGTTGTCGAGCACGGCGCGCTGCTCGGGCGTCAGGAATAGTCGCCCCAGCGCCGGTTCCTGGGCGAACCCGGAGGTTCCCAGAGCGGCCAGCAAGAGCGCCACGATCAGCCGGCTCATGTTTTGCCTTCCTCGGCGCTCGGGCCGCCGATGGTGATCCATGCGAGCTCACAGTCGGCATTTAGCGTAGGTTGGTTTACCGGCACAGCGAGATCGACGGGCAGGCGCTTCAGGGTGCACTGATTGACTGAAAAGCGGCCGACTTTCTGGGCGGCGAGCGCTTGGAAGAAGCGAAACAGATCGCCCTCGTGCAGCAGTCCAAGGTGCAGCTTCATGATTGATTGGCGTACCGACAACGTCCCCGCGTTGACCTCGCCCATGAAGGAGTAGGGTTGCTGCGGGCCGACGTCGTACTGGACCCCGTAGAGATCGGCTTCTTGGTTGGCCACGCGCAGTGCGTCGATCCAGCTGATGCGCTGTTCCTCGCCGACAATGCCGGCCCGCTCCAGCTGTTTATAGGGCTGGACGTATTGCTCGATCACGCGCTTTTCCTGCCCCGACTGCTCTACCCGATTGCGTGCCTCGACGAAAGCGCTTTCCTCCTTCTTAACATCAGTCTGCGCTCTCTTGACTGCCCGGCCCGAATAGGCCACCGCCAGCGCGCTTACGGCCGCCACCACGGCGAGCACGACGAGCGGCCTAGAAAGCGCGCGCAGGTCTTGAGCGGACAGGTTGAGCATGAGGTCACACGCCGGGCTTGAACACCACCTCGACCTCGAACTGGGACGTCTGCGCCTTCTCGAGGTGCGGGTTGGCGGTGCTGCCCGAGAGGTTCCCCGTGGACGCGAAGTTGAGCGGCATTCTCGCAACTTTTGCTGCAGCCACCTTATCGCTCTTACCCAGGTCGCGCACGAAGCTGTTGATGCTTCCCAGGGCGCCCTTGATATCGCCGGGCTGAGTAATGAGTTCCATCTGCAGCGTGGCGGACTGGGATAGCAGTGCGGACGTTGCCGACGCGTTGCCACCCTCAGGGCCGATCCGCCCGAGCTGCCACTGCACGCCGTTGAGTCGGATCGCCGGATATTTGTCGAGCGCCTGGCTGATCACGCCGAACACGGTATCCGGCAAGCGCGCGATCGAGGCTATGCGCCCGGCCACGTCCACCGTGAGCTGCAGCTTGTCCGAGGACACCGGCGAAGGGGGGAAGCTGGCCCTGTTCTTGTCGTACAGGATCTTCTGCGCGCGCGTCGCCTCCGCACGCTCGCGTGCATCCTGCTTCAGGTCCATGGTCTGATAGAGGTTGAATCCGCACCAGGCTACGGCCAGTACGCCAAGGCCGACGCTGCCCGCGTAGATGCCCCGGCTCACAAGGTGGCGCGTGAAGCCGCTGGTCAATGCCGGCGGTGCCAGGTTGAAATCCGGGGATTTCTGCTGTCCCAGCAGGAACAGGTGCAACGCGTCGGCGCTCGCCTCCAGGGCGGTGCGATTGATGCCGACCTTGGCAACGATGTCCTGAGGGCTCACGTGTAATGCGCGCAGGTTGCGCCGGCCCCGCAGGACGCTCTCGCGCAACGTGTTAAGACTGCCGTCCTGATCCAGGATCACCACGGTCAAGACGTCATCCACATGCATGACGTTTAGCGCGTCTAGGTACATTCGCGTGTTGCGGATCTCCTCGGCGCACGACTCGATGGTCCCTCCGCCAGCCCGTACCGGCGTCAGGCGACTGATCCGGAAGCGCTGGTCCTTGACGAAAGTCTGCCGTACCCCGGCCTCATGCTTGGATACAAGCAGCAGGTTGGGCTGATTCAGCTCGAGGTTCTTGATCAGGCTCAGGCTGACCATCGGCACGGGGAAAACCCCGGCGATGGGCAGGCCGCTGGCGGTCAAGATGCGCAACCAAGGGTTGAGCGACTCCGGGTTGGTCAGTGCGGCGAACAGGTAACGGTCATCGCGTCGCTTGCTGTCCTCCCGGTCCTGCAGGCTGGACCCGTAGAAGGGGGTGCTGCGGTAGAGCTGCTTGAGCTTGCGCTCGATCATGTCCCGGCGGTCCTTGCCGGATGTGTGCGGTAGGGTTTCGAAACGATAGTCTTCGTCTACCGTGTCGGCCATCACATAGGCTGGCACGCCGTGGGCAGCCCGTAGGAAATTTGCGAAGGCCTGCTGGTCCGGCTCGTTGTCCTCGAACTTGTGCACCTGATCCAGGCGACGACCGGTCCAGACACCGGACGTGAGGTGCGAAGTGGAGGCGCAGAGAACGAGCTTGCGGGCCATATCAGATCTTGATCTTGCCCAGGATGTCGTAGATGGGCGTGAGCACCGAGAACAGAATCAGCGCTAGGATCCCGCCCAGGACGAGCGTCATCGTCGGCTCAAGCAACTTCAGTGCCTTGTCGATCGCCTCGCGCACGTCGCGCGTATAGAAGTAGCTGATGTTTAGAAGCGCAGTGTCCAGCGCGCCGGTGTTCTCCCCCACTCGCATCATGCGAATGACCAGCGGCGGGAACAGCCCAAGGTTCCCGAATGCCTCGCTCATGCTTTCTCCGGCGTTGATTTGTTGGCCGGCACGCTGCAGGCCGTCGGCGATGACGCGGTTGCCCACGATCTCCTCACTGGTCTTGATGGCGTCTAGGATCGTGATGCCGGACTGGTACATGAGAGCGAAGAAGTTGGAGAAGCGCGCCAGGATGATCTTTTGCAGGATCACTCCGGTGATCGGTAGGCGCAACTTGATGTAATCGAAGTAGTACTGCCCTCTGGGGTTGGTCTTGATGAAATAGGTGATCCCGGCCACTGCTAGGATCGGGGTCATGAGAACCACGTACCAGTAGTTGGCGGTAAAGTTCGAGAGGCCGATGAGGATGCGCGTTTGCAGAGGCAGTGGCATACCCATGCTCTTGAGCAGTGTCACAACTTGTGGCACGAGATACAGCAGTAGGAACATCGTCACGCCGGTAACCACGATGAACACCATCGCCGGATAGATCAGCAGCTTGCGCGTCTGCGACACCAGCTCGTCTTGCCACTTGAGCGCGGCGCCCAGGCTCTCGAAAACCTCCGTTACCCGCCCGGATTGCTCTCCGGCTCTGACCAGGCTGACGAACACCGAGCCGAACACGTTGGGGAACGCAGCCAGCCCCTGGGACAGCATCTTGCCGCCCTCGATGTCCTCCAGCACCGAGGACAGCATCTCGCGGAAACGTGGATTCTCGGTGGCGTCGCGCAAGTCACGCAGACCCTCGACCACGGGGATGCCCGAGCGTGAGATCTGCTCTAAGTCGAAACAGAATGCGATCAGGTCGCGTCGGGTGACGCTGCCCCTGGCCAAGGTCGTGCGACCGCTGCGGATCGCCCGGAAGGTGATCAGGTCCAGGCCCATGCGCTTGAGGCGCAGTTCGAGGTCTACGTCGTTGGCGGCATCCAGCTTGCCGCGCGCGGGGCGCCCCAACTTGTCAATGGCCTTGTATTGGAAAGCAGGCATAGGAGTCGAACCGTCGGCTGGCAGGAAATGATCCGGAAGGCTCGTGCGCAGACGCTAGCGGAAGCGCTGAGTCAGGTCCACCGAGCGGGCCACTTCAGCGATGCTGGTGCTGGCGTCGAGGATGCGCGCGATGCCTTCCTCGACCAGGGGCCGGAAGCCTTTTTCCACCGCAAGCGTGCGCACCTCCTTGGCGGTCGCGCGGCGCGCCACCAGCTCGTCCAGATCGGTGTCCATGCGCAGAATCTCCATGATCGCGGTACGGCCCCTGTAGCCGCGGAAGTTGCAGTGCTTGCAGCCGGTGGGTCGATAGATCTTCATGTTCGCTTCGGGCGTGAGGCCAAGCAACTGGCGCTCCTCTCTGCTCGGAGCGTAGGCCTCTTTGCAGTGGGTGCACAACATGCGCACCAAGCGCTGCGCGATGATGCCGATCACGTTTCCGGCGATGATGTCAGGCAGGATGCCGATGTCAAAGAGCCGGGGGAACGCGCCCAGCGCTGAATTGGTGTGGAGCGTGGTAAACACCTGATGGCCGGTCATAGCAGCGCGGAAAGCCATTTCCGCGGTGTCCTTGTCGCGCACCTCGCCTACCAGGATGATGTCCGGGTCCTGGCGCATCATGGAGCGGATGCCGTTAACGAAATCCATTTTGGCGGCTTCGTTCACGGAGGTCTGGCGCATGAGTGCTACCGGATATTCGACCGGATCCTCCAGCGTCATGATGTTGACCGACTCGACGTTGAGCTGTGACAGAAGCGAGTACAGGGTCGTGGTCTTGCCGCTGCCGGTGGGACCGGTGATGACCAGAATGCCCTCGGGCCGCGCCAGCATCAGCGACAGCGTGTTGAGCACGTGCTTGGGCAGTTTCATCTGGTCCAGGCTGATGATGGACTTCTCTCGATCCAGCACGCGCAGCACGATGTTCTCGCCGTGGATGGTGGGCTGGGTCGCAACGCGGAAGTCCACCGGCCGGCCGTTGAGATTGAGCGAGATGCGGCCATCCTGGGGCGCGCGCGTCTCCGCGATGTTCATCCCGCTGATCACCTTCAAGCGCACAGCGATGCCTGGCCAGTAATTCTTGTGCAGGCTGCGCACCTGTTCCAGCACGCCGTCGATGCGATAGCGGATGCGCAGGAACGCGAACTCGGGCTCGAAGTGGATGTCGGAGGACCCGCGTTTGACTGCGTCTACCAGCAACGCGCCCACCAGGCGCACAATCGGCTGGGTATACTCATCGCCCCCGACCTGCAGGCTTTGGTAGTCGATCTCGCCCGTCTCGATCTCGCGCAAGATACCGTCCACCGACAGCTCGTGGCCGTAGAATTGGTCGATGGAGTCCTCGAGCTGGGCCTCGCTAGCCAGCACGGTGCGGATCTTGACGTTCTGTCCCAGCGTCGCGCGCAGCTGGTCCAGCGCCACTACGTTGAACACCTCCGTGATGGCGACGGTTAGGGAGCGTTCGTTGCCGTCGAAAGCGATCGGCAGCACGCGATGGCGGCGCGCGAACTCCTGAGGGACCAGCTTAATCGAATCGGCGTCTACCACGACTTGGTTGAGGTCGATGCTCTCCTGGCCGATGGTGCGGGCCATGATGTCGCGGATGACCGCCTCGGTGACGAAACCGAGGCGCACCAGAAGCCGGCCGATCGGCATCTGGTGGTTCTTCTGCTCGGTGAGGGCGATGCGCAGCTGATCGGCGGTGATCAGCCCCTGCTGGATCAATAGCTCGCCCAGGCGAAGCTTCTTCCGCTGTTCGGCCATGGTGTTCTGGGGCGCTATGCCCGAGTCAGTCGACGCGGGCCGCGAGTTGGCCGATGCGCTCGATGACGCGGTTCTGATCGAAGTTCGCATGGCCTTTCTGGAAACTGAGTTCGAGCGCCTTACGATAGTACGTGAGCGCGAGCTTCGGCTGCTCCAGATGCTCTAACCCGATGGCCAGGTTGTACGCGTAGTCCGGGTTGTCGGGCTGCAGGTTATAGGCCTGAAAATAGGCAGACTGGGCGGCCGGCCAAACGGCCTGGCGTGCATACAGGTTTCCAAGGCTGAAGAACAAGAAGGCCGAGGGCTCGCGTGCAATGAGCTGCTTGAGGTGCGTCTCGCTCATCTGTGGATCGGCCTGCCCGATGATGTCGATCATGCCAGCTTGGGCGACGGCGTTGCGCGGCTCGACCTGCAACGCCTGCTCATAAAAGCCGATGGCCTGCTGCGCGTTGCCACGCCGGGCCGCGATCGTGGCCAATCCGAGGAGCGCATCGACGTTTTGTGCGTCGGCCTGCAGCACCGCTCGATAGCGGGACTCTGCCTGGTCGAGCTTGCCCGCTTGGAGGGCTTGGTAGGCCTCCGCGATTCCGGGCGACAGGGACGTGAGTCCCGCCCCGGCCGGCCTGCTGGTCAGGTGCTCCTCTAGCGCGGGCGCAAGCGCCACAGATTCGTCGGTCGACTTGCGGAAGCTGCGGGGTGCCGGCTCGGGGCGCCGGGCCGACGATTCGGGTCTTGCGGCTTTCGGGGCGTTGGCTTGCATGGCCTGGGGCATTCCTGCGATCGCGGTCGGCGGAGCCGGTGCAGTCGGGGAGGAGGCCGTGGGCTTCGGGCTTGGCGGCGTAGGAATCTGGGCGCCGGGCGCCGCCGGAGTATTCGATGTTTGACTGGTCTGTGCAGCAGCGGTCGCGTCCGCGGCGGGTGGGGGCGCCGGGGGCGGGGTGATCGGCTGTGCCGGTGGCGGTGGCGTGCTTGCGGAGAGCGGTTTGGACAAGAGATCCCCGCGCAGCACGGCCGGATGGAAAAGCTGGAGCCAAACGTAGGTGCCGTAGAAGACTGCGAACACGCCGGCTAACGCGGCAAAGGTGTGCACGGGGTGATCGCGCACCCAGTCGACCCAACCGGTGGTCTTCGTTTCGCTCGCTCGCAGGATGGTCGCTGCCTGGGCAGAGGACGCCGACGGCGTCGCGAACGGCTCGAAGCGCTCGGCAGCGGTTACTGGCGCGACCTCGTCGGCCTCGAAGAGGTCCTCTTCCTCGAGCGCCAGCGCCGGCTCGCTTGGTTTCTCCTCCGAGGGCGTCTCGACGCTCAGCTCGGCCGGAAGTGTGCTCTCGGCCCGCTCCGGCTCAGGCGGTTCGCTGCCAACCGCGTCCGGCGCTGGCGCACCGGTCTCGCGATTCTTCGCCGCCTTCTGCAAGGCCTGGAGCAACAGGCTCATGGGTTCTGCCCGGTCTGGTCCACTGCCGGCAGGAACTTGCGCAGGTGCTTGAGCTCTTCGCTGTCGAGCGAAGGGTTCTTGACAACCGTGGGTCGGATGAAGATGACCAGCTCGCTCTTCACGACCTTATCGTCGCGGTATTGGAACAGCTCACCCACCCGCGGTATGTTCCCGAGCCCGGGGACCTGGGCGGTGGCGCGCGCGGTGTCGTCCGTCATGAGCCCGCCCAGGACAGCGGTCTGCCCGCTGATCAGCTGGAGCACCGACTCCATCTCCCGGACCGTGACCTGCGGCACCAGGTTTGGTATCGGATTCGGCAGCGGGCGTCCTAGCGAGTCCGTCGTAAGGGCAGGGTTGGGATCTTGGACGAACTTTTGAACGCGAGTGAGGGTGGGACGCACGGTGAGGGAGACAACGCCGTCGCCATTGACCTGCGGGGTCATGCTCATGATGAAGCCCACCGCCACGGTCTGCGGGGTAGAGGTTGACGGACTGAAGATTGCTCCGCTGTCGTCGAGGTCGCTTGGCTGATCTGGGACTGGATCTGGAAATACACCACGTTGTCGACCACCTTGAGCAGCGCGGTCTGGTTGTTCAGGGCCATCAGCATGGGGCTCGACAGCACGCGCGTCTTTCCGAACTGCTCCAGCATCTTGATCGTAAACTGCGCCCCGTTCCCGTTGGTATTGCTGAGGTAGGAGAGGGTGAGTGCCCCCACGGGGGCGCCGCTCGGGAGGATCGGGGCTGCGCTCAAGATCTGAGTCGCGCTGAAGCCCGCACCGATGGCGAGCTTGCTCCAATCTACGCCGGCCTGGTATTGATCGGAGAGCCCGACCTCTGCAACAGTCACCTCGATGAGCACCTGGCGCTGGGACGACGACCCGATGGCGTGCAGGTACTCCTGGACCAACTGATGCTGGCGCTCTGTCGCCATCACGGAGACGGTGCCGGCGACTTGGTTCACTACGATGTCCTGCTTGATGTCGGTTACAGCCGCTGGGGGATGAACCGAATACCTTCTCGAACAGGTTGGTGGCGTTCTGGCCCGCCCGCGCGACGGCTTCCGCCTGGGCCAAGCGCTCCTCGCGTGCCGCACGTGCGGCCTCGGCCTGCGCTTGGCGGTCCTCCGCAGTCTGCGCCAACGCGCGCGTGGACTTCAGGAGGCTTTGGAGGTTTTCCGTCAGCACCTCCCAGAAATTGTTCTTGGACACGGAATTGACCGCGGTCGAGGAGGCGCCCCCGCTCGCAACCGACACGCCACCGCCCGCGCCACCGCCACCGCCCGTGCTGATCTGCCCACTCACCGCAATGGCGGAGGTCGTGTCCCGCGTCATGTTGACGTAGTCAACCTTGTACGTCTTGAAGTAGGGCGTGTCCGGACTCACCACGATGGTCTTGCCCTCGACCCGGTAGCGCATGTTCACCTGCTTGGCGATGCGGTCCAGTATCGAAGGCAACGTCTCGTCGATTGCGTTCAGGCTGACCAGCCCGTGCAACCCGGGGTGGATGTCGATGTTCTCTTTGGTGTCCCGGGCGAGCGCCATCAGCAGTTCTTTAACCGGGACATCATTCACCACCACGCTGTAGGTGGGCGTTTTCGCGCGCGGCTTGGGCGGGGGCACGTAAGTCGCGTTGGTGACCGGCGGTAGGATCTTGTCGGCCTCGCCGGGTGGCGCCACCGACTCGCGGCTGAGGTGGCCCTGGGACGGCGGGATCGTAGGCTTGTAGGCGCAGGCCGCGAACAACAGCGAGAGCGCCACGGCCCCGCACCAGGTGCCTGTGCGCCTTGGATTATTGGTGGCCCACCTCGGGTAGCAGATCGGTCGAGCGTTCACTGTTCCTCCGGGGTGGCCAAAGCCGCGATTGTGCATTCTCGCCTAGTCTGAGGACTGGTAGCTATCGTGTAAGCCCGCGGAGCGTGTGGTGTGCGCCGCTGGGCCGGCCGGGGCCTGAGCCGTCCGCTTAGGACGGTTTCCTCAAGCCGATCTCGGAACGAATGCCCTGTACCGTGCGAATATAGGGGCGGTTGACTTTCAACGTGTCGGGCAGCGCCTCGAGCGATCTAACGGCGTCTGCCCGGCTGCTGAAGGCCCCGTATAAAACCGTCATGGACGGCTGCTGATTCGCAAGGGTACGGTACACAAAAACCTTTTCTAGTTCAATATATTCGCCAAGGGTTTCGAAATAGTTTCTTAACAATGCGGGGTCGTTCGAGCCCAGCAGTTGAATGCTGAAAGTGCCCCCCTTCGCCTCCGCCAGCCAGCGCTCGGTCGCAAGCAAGCGTTGTTCCAACAGGTCGCTGTGAGCGGACGGGCCATCGCTAAGGTTGAACCGGTCGGGCTCCCCCGCTGCCGCAACCACAGCGGGCGCGGGGGATGGAAGCGCGCTGGGTGGAGTCGACTCTCGTGCTGAAGGCGGCTGTTGCGGCGCTCGGAGCGCTGGCGCTGGCGGCGTTTCCGACTCCCGGCGCGGGGTTCGCGGGGATCGAGTCGCTGCCCACTGGTTTCGCCGACTGGGCCGGGGCCGGAACCGAACTCACCGGCGGTGCATCGCTGCCGCGCGGTCGGACTGCCGTGTCGGTGTTGGTGAGGTGAGTATAAGCCCGGTAAAGGCCCGCGACGGCAATAGCGCCCAACAAGAACGCCGCCGCGGGCGCTAACCAACCACGTTTAGTCCGAGCGCTGACCCGGTTGCTAAATTCGCTGTCATGCACAGCGGCGCGGACATGTTTGGAGGTGATGTTATGGGTGTTCTCGGCGAAAGCAGCGAGCAGGGCCTTGTCGGCCACGATATTGATGCGCCGCGTCAAACCGGCGGTAGCCTGCGCCATGTAACGGATCACCGCTGGAGGGAATAGGTCCGGCCCATGGTAGCCGGCCGCCCGCAGGCGAAACGCGATATAGGCTCGTACCTCTTCTGGTTTGAGGGGCCCGAGGGAGAAGCTGTGCGTGATTCGCTCACGCAGTTGCCGGATCTGCGGTTTGGCCAGATTCTCGTCCAGCTCCGGCTGCCCGAACAGCACGATCTGCAGCAGCTTGTACTGTTTGGTTTCGAGATTCGACAGCAGCCGCATCTCCTCCAGCGTGGCCAGCGCCATGCTCTGCGACTCCTCGACGAAAATGACCACCTGCCGGCCCTCGGCATGCCGCGCGACCAGGTATTCATTGAGTGCGTGCATGACGACTAGGCGTCCCGCGTCCCGCGCAATCGGCAGCTGCAGCTCGAAGGCGATGGCATGCATGATCTCTTCGGGCGAGACGCTTGGGTTGGCTAGGTAAACCGTCTCGACCGACTTGGGCAAGCGCGCCTGGAGCACACGGCACAGCATCGTCTTGCCGCTGCCCACTTCACCGGTGACTTTGACGATGCCCTCGCCGTGCGTGATGGCGTAGATCAGGGCCTCGAGCACGGCACCTCGGTTGCCGCCCTCGAAGAAGAAGTCGGTATCGGGGGTGATCTTGAACGGTGGCTGTTTCAGTCCGAAGAAGCTGTAGTACATCGGCGGTTGGTCATTGGTCAGGCGCGTTGCGATCGGTCACAGTGCCGTAACTCTGCATGCGGCTGTAAAGCGTAGTGCGGTGTACGCCGAGCAACTTGGCCGCCTGGCTCAAGTTGCCGCTGGTCAAGGCTAGCGCCGCTTCCACGTAGCTGCGCTCCATCCGCCCGAGGGTTTCGTCCAGGCGGAAGTTCCTTGCGGCCAGGAGCTGGCGTTTGGCGGCTTCTACGGTGCTCCGGTGATCGACACCGGGCAAGGCGTCCGGGGACCCATTCTGTCCCTGCTCTGGATCCAGTTCAGCCAGCAGCTGCTCGCTGTTGACCGACTCGCCTGCGTACTTGGTGGTGAGGCGGATCACGATGTTGCGCAGTTCGCGAACGTTGCCCGGGAAAGCGTAATCCATCCAAAGCTGCTCGGCACGAGGATCGAGCGTAAACCGGGCTGCGCCGCTCTGCCCCGCATAGAACTCAGCAAAATGAGAGAGTAGCTTGCCCTTGTCGTCGCCTAGGTCGCGCAGCGGCGGCACGCTCACCGTGAACACGCTGAGCCGATGGTAGAGGTCGGCGCGGAACCGGCCAGCCTTCACCTCGTGGCGGAGATCTCGATTGGTCGCGGCGACGACGCGTGCCTGACTGCGCCTGCTCTGGGTCTCACCCACACGTTGGTACTCACCGTTCTCTAGCACACGCAGCAGCTTCGCTTGCAACTCCAGCGGGAGCTCTCCGATCTCGTCCAGGAAAAGGGTGCCATCGCGCGCGTCTTCGAAGTAGCCGGGGCGCGCCGTGTTCGCTCCGGTGAACGCGCCCTTGGCATGGCCGAACAGGGTGGCCTCCACGAGGTTGGGGGAGATGGCGGCGCAGTTGAGCGCCAGATAGGGCTTCATGGCCCGCGGGCTTTGCCGGTGCAGGGAGAGGGCAACCAGCTCCTTGCCACTGCCCGATTCGCCTTCGATCAACACGGGGAAAGGCGAGTCCGCGTACTGGCGGATCTGCTGCTTGAGCTTCGCGATGGCGGGGCCAGACCCGACGATGCCTGGCTCGACACCCTCCGCAACTCGTTCGGCAGCCGTGATGGTGCGTGCCTTGAGCAGCAGCTCTTTCAAGCGCTGCGGCTCGCAGGGCTTGGCCACGAACTCGATCGCGCCGAGCGCCCTTGCGTGCCGCGCGTTGTCTTCGTCGTTCTGGCCCGACAGTACCAGGATCTTGATGTCCGGCGACAGCGCCAGCAGCTCGTTGATGAGCCGGAACCCCTCGTCGGGGCGATGGGGCGTGGGAGGAAGTCCCAAATCCACCAGCGCCAGTTCAGGCGGGGTTTCGAGCTGACGCAGCAAGCTCTTGACCTGAGCGCGCGACTCGGCCACGTGGACGCTGAAGTCTCGGCCGAGCACGAAGTCGAGCGTATCCGTGATCAGCGGATCGTCGTCGACGATGAGGAGGTCGGGTTTGATCGGTGCGGCAGTGTCCACGTCGTTTACTCGCGGCTCACTGGGAAGAACGTAACATTTTGCCAGATCGCCAGGTGCGTTCCCAGGAGGCCCGCCCGCTAGGCGGCCGCGCGCTCCTCGATGCAGGCGAGGAAGGCGTGCTCGAGACTCGCTGCCGAGTGGCGCTCGCGCAACTGGTCGGGTGTCCCCGCGAAGCGCAGCTCTCCGCGATGGATCACCGCCATCTGGTCGCACAGCTCGTCTACATCGGCCAGCGCGTGCGAGGTAAAAAACACGGTCTTGCCTGCATTACGCGCTGCTCGAAGCTGCGCTTTGAGCAGCGCGCGCGCCTTCGGATCGAGGCCACTGGTGGGCTCGTCGAGAATGTACAGATCCTTGCCGCTGAGCAGGCACGCGGCTAGCCCCAGCTTTTGCGTCATGCCCTTGGAGAACGCGCGTACCGGCTTCGCGAGCGCCGCCAAGTCAAGGTCCAACGCGAGAAACATGCGCTTCGCATCCTCGTCCCGATACCCCACCTCCTGCAACTGGAGCATGTAGCGCAGGAAGTCCTTCCCGGTGAGATAGAAGGGCGGGTTGAAGCGCTCTGGCAGGAACGCGAGGCGACTGCGCGAGCGGGTCAGGCGGTTCGACACCCCGAAAATCTCGATCTTGCCGCTGTCCGGCTCAGAAAAGTCGAGCAGGCACTTGAGCAGCGTAGTCTTGCCGGCACCGTTCATCCCGACCAAACCGAAGGTCTGGTTGGTCGCAACGGTGAGCGAAAAGTCGTCGAGCGCCACTGCGGACCCGTAACGCTTGCTTAAGCGCGCGCAGTGCAGGGCCGGGGGAGAACCGGGCGACATCGTCATGGTCGTTCGTTATCAGGGTGTGCAAGACCCGCGACGAGAGCGCCAGCTGGGTTGGCGGTGCGCCCATGTGCAAGGTAGCTCGGGCGCGGTTCCATAGGCTGACGCTGCGGATACGGGCTATTGGTGTTCAGCTTCTCAGCAGCCGGCAGCGGTTGTCGGGCTGTTCGCCTCGGCACAGTGCGGCAAACCTGAGCAAGATGCAAGCCAACGCATCATATCGCGACCAAGATTTGAAACCGGGGTACAATCCGGCGCGTTTCCCGGGCGGGCCCTCACTGTGAGCGCAGAAGATCTTGTAGAACTTCGCGACGTCCAGTTTAGCTACGACGCGCGTCCTGTCCTGACTGGGATCGACATGGCGATTCCGCGCGGGAAAGTTGTGGCCATCATGGGGCTGAGCGGCTCGGGCAAGACCACCATCCTGCGCCTGATCGGTGGGCAGGCGAAGCCCAACCGAGGGAGCATAACGGTGGACGGCCGGCGCATCCACGACCTGTCCCACCGCGAATTGTATGCGCTACGCCGACGCATGGGGATGCTGTTCCAGTTCGGCGCCCTGTTCACTGACTATTCAGTGTTCGAGAACGTGGCTTTCCCACTGCGTGAGCACACTCGCTTCCCTGAGCCCTTGATCCGCGATCTGGTGATGATGAAGTTGAACGCGGTCGGCCTGCGCGGGGCCGCGGAGCTCAAGCCGGAGGCGCTGTCGGGTGGCATGGCGCGGCGCGTGGCGCTGGCGCGCGCGATCGCGCTAGACCCCATGCTCATCATGTACGACGAACCGTTCACGGGGTTGGACCCGATCTCCACCGGCGTGATCGCCAATCTGATCCGCAGGCTCAACGACGCGCTCGGTGCGACTTCCATCATCGTGACGCACGACGTGGAGGAATCGTTCAAGATCGTGGACTACATCTATTTTGTGTCGGCCGGGATGATCGTGGCACAAGGCACGCCCGATACGCTGTCCCGCTCGGTGGAACCGTTTGTGCAGCAGTTCGTTCACGGCGAGACCGACGGGCCGGTGCCGTTCCACTACCCAGCGCAAGCCTATGCCGAGGACCTCGGCCTGGAGCGCCGGCCTTGATCGGGGCGCTCGATCGCGGGTTGCGCCACGTCGGCCACCTGGTGGTCGACGGTGTCTGGAAACTCGGCGTCGCCACCCGCTTCTCCTGGTTCGTCGTCAACCGCTCGGGGGAGTGCGTCCGCCGCTTCCAACTGGTCCTGAACGAGATCTACTTCACTGGCACGCTGTCGCTGATCATCATCATCGTCTCTGGCCTGTTCGTCGGGTTGGTGCTCGGGCTGCAAGGATACGAGACGCTCAAGAGGTACGGGTCGGCTGAAGCGCTCGGCACGCTGGTGGCGCTGGCATTGGTGCGCGAACTGGGGCCGGTGGTTTCGGCGCTGCTGTTCGCCAGCCGCGCCGGTTCGGCTGATCACCGCCAAAATCGGGATCATGAAAGCCACCGAACAGCTATCGGCCATGGAGATGATGGCCGTCGACCCCTTCGCGCGGGTCTTGTCTCCGATCTTCTGGGGCGGCGTGATCTCCATGCCCCTGCTGGCAGCCATATTCAGTGCGGTCGGCGTGTTCGGCGGCTACCTGATCGGCGTGGTGATCATCGGCGTCGATTCCGGCGCCTTCTGGTCTCAGATGCAAGCCAATGTCGACCTGCGCGAGGATATTCTCAACGGATTGATCAAGAGCGTGGTATTCGGCGTAGCGGTCACGTTGATCGCGCTGTTCGAAGGCTACGACGCACCGCCCACCGCCGAGGGCGTGTCCTACGCGGTCACGCGCACGGTGGTGACCTCGGCTTTAGCAATATTGGCGCTGGACTTCGTCCTCACCTCTTTCATGTTCACCGGGGTTTGACCATGAAACGCACGACAGTGGATCTGTGGGTCGGGGTGTTCGTGACCGCTGGGCTCGTGGCTCTGCTCACGCTGGCGCTCAAGGTCGGCAACGCGAGCAGCGTTTCCGTGGCGGACAGCTATAGCGTGTACGGCCAGTTCGAGAATATCGGTGGCCTCAAGTCGCGGGCACCGGTCAAGAGCGCGGGTGTGGTAGTCGGACGCGTAGGGAGCATTGCCTTTGACGATCAGAAGTACTCCGCCAGAGTCACGATCCGCATCGATAAGCGCTATAAGTTCCCTAAGGACACATCAGCCTCCATCCTGACCTCGGGCCTGCTCGGCGAGCAGTATATCGGTCTGGATGCGGGCGGTGACACCACCAACCTGGGCGACGGTGACCAGATCAAGATGACTCAGTCGGCACTGGTACTGGAGAAGCTGATCGGCCAGTTCCTCTACGGGAAAGCGGCCGAGGGGGGAACGAAGAAATGACCTCTGGCGCGGCGCGTCGGGTGACGCAAGCGCGGTGCAACGACAACGTAGCGAGGTGACGCCGTGGAGCATTTGAACGAGATGGCCGCCCGCCTGCGAACGCGGACGGGTAGCTGGTGCTAGTGATCGCGCTCGGCGCGAGCGGCATGGCGTTGGCACAGCAAGCGCCAGACAAGCTGGTGAGAACCGTTGCTGACGACGTGCTGGCCACGCTGCGCCAGGATCAAGAGCTACGAGCCGGCAGCCAGACCAAGTTCGCCGAGCTGCTCGAGCAAAAGGTCGCGCCGCACTTCGATTTCGAACGCATGACCCGGCTGGCAGTCGGGCGCGGCTGGCGCCAAGCCACGCCTGAGCAGCAGAAAGCCTTGGTCGAGCAATTTCACAACCTGCTCATACGCTCCTACGCCACCGCCTACACGGCCTACAAGGATATCGCCATCGACGTGAAACCAGTCAGGATGCAACCCGGCGATAGCGACGTACAAGTCCGCACCGAGATCAAGATTCCCGACGGTCAGCCGATCAGCGTCGACTACAGCATGTACAAGTCCGGATCGGACTGGAGGATCTACGACGTGACGGTGGAGGGGGTCAGCCTAGTCACGACGTACCGTAGCACTTTTGCCGACGAGATTCGCCAGAGCGGCATCGATGGGCTTATCAAGTCCTTGCAGGCGAAGAATACTTTGCCTGCTCCAGGGACGAAGAAGCAGCAGTAACGCCGTGACGCCGGCCCGCATCGAGTTTTCCGACGGATGCCTGCGAGTGCGGGGCCCTGTCACTTTGACCACTGTCGAGCCTCTACTGGAAGAAGCAAGCCGGCGCTTCGATGGGCCCGTGATCCGCGTCGATCTGTCCGCGGTTACCGAAGCCGACTCCTCGGCGGTCGGGCTGCTACTGGCCTGGGTGCGTGACGCCGCCGTAGGCCGGCGTCGTGTGCGCTTCGAAAACCTACCCTCGAATCTGAAATCGCTCATCAAGCTCTACGACGTCGGGGAGTTCATCCCCGGGGCATGAGCTGACTCACCGCGGTCACAGCGCTCGCCGCCATGCCTGCCGCAATCGAGGTCCAGCAGGTCCACAAGCGCTTCGCTGCCGTGCACGCCCTGGACGGGGTCAGCCTGGAGATCGCGGAGGGCGAATTCTTCGGCTTGCTCGGCCCCAATGGGGCCGGCAAGACCACTCTGATCAGCATCCTGGCCGGGTTGGCGCTGGCCGACGGCGGCCGGCTTCGGGTAATGGGCTATGACGTGGTCACGCAGTACCAGCGCGCGCGCCGCCTCATCGGAGTCGTCCCGCAGGAGTTGGTCTTCGACCCCTTCTTCACCGTGCGCGAGACCCTGCGCATCCAGTCGGGGTATTTTGGCCTGCGCGAGAACGACGCTTGGATCGACGAGATCATCGAGCGCCTCGATCTAACCGAGAAAGCCCACGCCAATATGCGGCAGCTCTCGGGTGGCATGAAGCGACGCGTCCTTGTGGCCCAGGCCCTGGTACACAAGCCACCGGTGATCATCCTAGACGAGCCCACTGCTGGGGTGGATGTGGAACTGCGCCAGGGGTTGTGGCGGTTCATTCGTGAGCTCAACCAAGCCGGGCACACCGTCGTGCTCACCACCCACTATCTCGAAGAGGCGGAGGCCCTTTGCAGTCGCATCGCCATGCTCAAGCAGGGGCTCATCGTGGCGTTGGATACCACTCGCAATCTGCTGTGCGGGGTAGCCGGCGTGCGGCTGCGCCTGCGTCTTTCGCCCGACCACCCGCCCGCCTCGGTGGCCGCGCGCGTCGTCGCCCACGAAGGCAGCAGCTGGATCCTCGCGCTCGACACCTACGCACAGATCGAGAACGTTCTGTCGGATCTGCGCACCGAGCGCATCGAAGTGCAGGAGCTCGAGGTGCTGCAGGTCGACTTGGAGGACGTGTTCGTGCAGATGATGCGGAGGCAGTAGTGTCGGGTTTCCGGACACTGCTCTACAAGGAGCTGCTGCGGTTTCGGAAGGTGGGCTTCCAGACCATCGCTGCCCCTATCCTCAGCGCGCTGCTGTATCTGCTGATCTTCTCGCATGCGCTGGAGTCGCATGTCCAGATATTTCCTGGCGTCGCCTACACTGCATTCCTGGTCCCGGGTTTGGCCATGATGTCGCTGCTGCAGAACGCTTTCGCCAACAGTTCCTCGAGCCTGATCCAGTCCAAGATCACGGGCAACATGATCTTCGTGCTCCTCACGCCCTTGTCCGCGCTCGAAATCTTCATGGCGTACGTGTTGGCGGCTGCGGTCCGCGGCGTGCTGGTCGGGCTGGGCGTGCTGCTGGTGACCGTGGGCTTCGCCGACGTACCGGTACAGCATCCGCTTTGGGCCCTTGCGTTTGCGCTCCTGGGCGGCGGGATCATGGGTGCGCTGGGCGTCATCGCCGGGATCTGGGCGGACAAATTCGACCAGCTGGCGGCGTTCCAGAACTTCATCATTATCCCGCTCACCTTCCTGGCCGGCGTGTTCTATTCGGTCCACACCCTACCGCCGTTCTGGCAGGGCGCGTCGCACTTGAACCCGTTCTTCTACATGGTGGACGGGTTTCGCTTCGGCTTCTTTGGGACCGGCGACGTTGCTCCTCACCTCAGCCTGGCGGTAGTGACAGGATGCCTGATCGCGCTGTCAGCCCTGACTCTGCGACTGCTGCATACCGGTTACAAGCTGCGCTACTGAGCGGGCAGCTACAATATCGCTTTCGCGTTTTCTCCAGGAGACACACTTGGTTGCACCAGAAGATGTGAAGCGCTACATCGCGGAGAACCTCGACTGCCAGCACCTGGAAGTGAGCGGTGACGGACAACACTTCGAGGCGGTAATCGTAAGCGAAGCCTTTCGCGGCAAGTCGCGGGTGCAGCAGCATCAACTGGTTTACCGGGCCTTGGGCGAGCGCATGCGCGAAGAGATTCACGCCCTGTCTATGCAGACTTTGACCCCCGAGGATTGGGCCGCGCGCCTCTGATGGACAAGCTCGTGATCCACGGTGGAGTGCCCTTATCGGGCGAGGTCCGTATTTCGGGCGCCAAGAATGCGGCGCTCCCTGTCCTATGCGCGGGAATCCTCACCGCCGACACGCTGCACGTGCAGAACGTACCGCATTTGCGTGACGTCGCCACAACGCTGTCGCTGCTGGCGCAGATGGGCGTCGAGGTCTTGCTCGACGAAAAGGGGGTGGTCAGCTTGACCGCCGCGCGGCCTTAACAATCGGGTGGCACCCTACGAGCTGGTCAAGACGATGCGCGCGTCGATCCTGGTTCTGGGGCCGTTGGTAGCCCGTTTTGGGGAGGCGCGCGTCTCGCTGCCTGGTGGCTGCGCCATCGGCTTGCGCCCGGTCGACCAGCACATCAAAGGCCTGCAGGCTCTGGGTGCTCATATCGACATCGAGCAAGGCTACATCCATGCGACGGCGCGGCGCCTGAAGGGCGCCCGGATCGTTATGGACCTGGTGACCGTGACTGGTACCGAAAACCTCCTGATGGCCGCGGCCCTGGCGGAGGGGACTACGGTGATCGAAAACGCCGCGCGCGAACCTGAAGTCGTCGATTTGGCCAACTGCCTCGTTGCCATGGGCGCCAACATCTCCGGGCAGGGCACGGATGTGATCACCGTTGAGGGCGTGTCGGGGTTGCACGGTGCCGCGTATCGGGTGATGCCCGACCGCATCGAAACCGGAACCTTCCTGGTGGCTGCCGCCGCTACCGGGGGGGAGATTCGGCTCAAGGACACACGTCCCGGACATCCTGGATTCGGTGTTGAGCAAGCTCGCGGACGACGGGTGCAGAGATCGACAGCGGGCCGGACTGGTTGCGGCTGCGAACGAATGGGCACGTCGAGGCGGTAAGCATCCGCACCGCCCCCTACCCCGCCTTCCCGACCGACATGCAGGCCCAGTTCATGGCGCTCAACGCCGTCGCCAAGGGAACCTCGATCATGACCGAGACCGTGTTCGAGAACCGCTTCATGCACGTGCAGGAGTTGCGGCGCCTGGGCGCCGATATCGAGGTTGAAGGCAACACCGCGGTGGTGCGGGGCGTTCAGGCGCTGGGTGGCGCGAGCGTCATGGCCACCGACCTGCGCGCGTCCGCCTGTTTGGTGCTCGCTGGTCTAGTCGCGAGCGGTGAGACCGTGGTCGACCGCGTCTATCACCTCGATCGTGGCTATGAGTGCATCGAAGAAAAGCTCAGCCAGCTGGGCGCCCGAATACGGCGTGCCCGCTGAATCGTTCGCATCGCGGACGAAGAACCTCTTCGCCGCTAAGGTGCTGTGCCTCGAGTACCTTTGCGGGCTTCATGGTTGGTGCGCTCCTAACTCCGTCGCGTCGCTTCCGCGAAGCTCAGGACGTGCTTGCCCTTCAAGGCGCTGCTTCGCTGTAGAGTAGAATCTGACCTTTGAGCATTCACCGATTGTGAACCGTGTCACCATTGCCCTGTCGAAGGGGCGCATTTTCAGCGAGACGCTCCCGCTGCTCGCTTCGGCCGGGATCTCCCCAGACGAGGATCCCGAGACCTCGCGCCGCCTGATCCTGGGCACCAGCCGCCAGGACGTAAGCATCATCATCGTGCGCGCCTCCGATGTGCCCACCTATGTGCGCTACGGCGCTGCCGATCTGGGAATAGCCGGGAAGGATATCCTGCACGAGCACGGTGTCGAGGGCTTGTACCAGCCCCTCGACCTGCAGGTCGCCAGATGCCGGATGATGGTAGCGGTGCCAGCCGGTTTCGACTACGCGCTAGCGGTGCGCCCGGGCGCTCGGCTGCGGGTAGCTAGCAAATACGTCAAGACCGCGCGCGAGCACTTCGCCGGTAAGGGCGTTCACGTGGACCTGATCAAGCTATACGGTTCCATGGAACTTGCGCCGCTGGTGGGCCTGGCCGATGCCATCGTGGACCTCGTCAGCACGGGTAACACTCTGCGCGCCAACAATCTGGTTGCGGTGGAGGAGATCATGCCGGTCAGCGCGCGGCTGATCGTGAACCAGGCGGCGCTCAAGCTAAAGGACGACCTGCTGCAGCCCCTCTTGGAGGCATTCGCTCGGGCGGTGGAGCGGCGCTCGACACATGTTGCAGCTTAACCGGCTCGACACTGCCAGCCCAGACTTCGAGGCGGGGCTCACTCGGTTGCTCGCTTTCGAGAACACCCAGGACGAGAGCATCGAACACACCGTCGACGGCCATCCTGGCGGATGTGAAGCAGCGCGGCGATGCTGCGCTGCTGGAGTACACGCGCCTCCTGGACGGCGTCGAGGCTACAAGCATGTCTGCGCTGCAGCTGCCAAAGGCCGAGCTGGAGCGTGCATTCGCCGTTCTACCGGTGGCGCAGCGCGAAGCTCTGGTCATCGCAGCTGGCCGCATCCGCGCCTATCACGAGCGTCAGGTGACGCAGTCGTGGAGCTTCACCGAGGCCGACGGCACCCGGTTAGGGCAGCAAGTGACGCCGCTGGACCGTGTCGGCATTTACGTTCCGGGCGGCAAGGCAGCCTATCCGTCGACCGTGCTCATGAATGCGATACCGGCGCGCGTCGCGGGTGTAGGTGAGATCGTGATGGTCGTGCCTACTCCGGACGGCTACAGGAACGACCTGGTGCTTGCGGCCGCCGCACTGTGCGGCGTGGAGCGCGTGTTCACCATCGGGGGCGCGCAGGCGGTGGGCGCGCTAGCCTACGGCACCGAGTCGGTTCCGGCGGTAGACAAGATCGTAGGCCCTGGCAATGCCTACGTCGCAGCGGCCAAGCGCCGCGTGTTCGGCGTGGTCGGCATCGACATGCTGGCCGGCCCGTCCGAGATCTTGGTGCTGTGCGACGGCCGTACCGATCCGGACTGGGTCGCGATGGATCTGTTCTCTCAGGCCGAGCACGATGAGATGGCGCAGGCCATCTTGCTGTGTCCCGATGCGGACTTCATTGAAGCGGTTGCGGCCAGCATCCTGCGCCAGCTGGGCGAGATGCCGCGCATGGATGTGATCAGCGCCTCCCTGTCGGCGCGGGGCGCTCTGATCAAGGTCAAGGACTTGGATGAGGCGTGCCAGATCGCCAACCGAATCGCGCCCGAACACTTGGAGCTGTGTATCGAGGATGCAGAAGCTTGGTTGCCCAGGATCCGTCACGCTGGTGCCGTGTTCGTTGGCAAGTACTCCTCCGAAGCGCTGGGGGACTACTGCGCAGGGCCCAACCACGTCCTGCCGACGGCCCGTACGGCGCGCTTCTCCTCACCACTGGGCGTGTACGACTTTCAGAAGCGCACCAGCGTGATCCACGTGTCACGTGCGGGTGCGCATGGGCTCGGCCCGATCGCAGCCGAGCTGGCCACGGGCGAGGGCCTGTCGGCTCACGCCAGATCCGCGCGCTATCGCCTGCATGGATAAGACGCCGAGATCCGTTATCCGCGACGAGGTCCGCGCGCTCGCCGCCTACCATGTTCCAGACAGTCGAGGCCTGATCAAGCTGGACGCCATGGAGAACCCCTACGGGCTTGCCGGCAGAGCTGCGCGAGCAGATCGCGGCGCTGGCTTCAGAGGCCAGCTTGAATCGCTACCCCGACCCGGGGGCTGCGGCGCTCAAGGCACAGCTGCGCGAGACCATGCATGTCCCCGATGGGATGGAGCTGCTGCTGGGAAACGGGTCGGACGAGCTGATCCAGATCCTGGCGCTGGCGGTGAACCGACCCTCGGCCGTCTTGCTGGGTGTGGAACCTTCCTTCGTCATGTTCCGCATGGTCGCCACCTTCTCCGGCATTCGCTACGTCGGTGTGCCGCTGACGCCTGAATTCGGCCTGGACGTTCAGCGGCTGCAAGCCGCTGTACGCGAGTACCGGCCCGCGCTCACTTTCATCGCCTACCCCAACAACCCGAGCGGCAACCTATTCGACGCCGAGGCGATCCGCGGGCTGATCGAGACCTCCCCCGGGTTGGTCGTGGTGGACGAGGCCTATCACGCGTTCGCGGGTCAGAGCTTCCTGCCCGAGCTCGCACGCTATTCGAATTTGCTCGTCATGCGGACGCTGTCCAAGCTCGGTCTGGCGGGACTTCGGCTGGGCATGCTCATCGGCCGGCCGGAGTGGCTCTCGGAGCTTGACAAGCTGCGCCTGCCCTATAATGTGAACGTGCTGACGCAACAGATTGCGGCGTGCGTTCTGCAGCGGCCTGACGTTCTCGAGACGCAGGCGGCCGCCATCTGCGATGCGCGCGCGCGATTGCTGGCGGGGCTACAGTCGCTGCCGGGCGTCAGGGCTTTTCCGAGTCGATGCGAATTTCATATTGTTTCGCGTGCCCAGGGCCGATGCGGTGTTCGCGGGCCTGAAGGCGCGCGGTGTCCTGATCAAGAACCTAAGCGGGTCGCACCCGGCCTGACCGACTGCCTGCGCGTGACCGTGGGCACGGCCGAGGAGAACGAACGTTTTCTCAGCGCCCTGCAGCAAAGCCTACTCCAGGCCGCTTAACGTTTCGCTTCGACCATGCGCCAGGCCCAGGTCACCCGCAACACGCTGGAAACCCAGATCACCGTCAAGCTCGACCTCGACGGAGCGGGCAATGCCGTGCTGTCTACCGGCATCGGTTTCTTCGATCATATGCTGGACCAGGTCGCACGCCACGCCGTGCTCGACTTGGAGATCGTGGCCCAGGGCGACCTGCACATCGACGCTCACCATACGGTCGAGGATGTCGGCATCACGCTGGGTCAGGCGTTCGCGCGCGCAGTGGGAGACAAGAAGGGGCTGCGCCGTTACGGGCACGCCTATGTTCCGCTGGACGAGGCGCTGTCGCGGGTGGTGGTCGACCTGTCGGGCCGGCCCGGGCTGGAGTTCAACGTCAAGTTCACGCGCGGACTGATCGGGGAGTTCGACGTGGACTTGATTCACGAGTTCTTCCAGGGCTTCGTCAATCATGCGCAAGTGACGTTGCACGTGGACAATCTCAAAGGGAGCAACGCGCATCATCAGGCAGAGACCGCGTTCAAGGCTTTTGGGCGCGCGCTGCGCATGGCGGTTGAGCCGGACCCGCGCATGGCGGGCATACTCCCGTCGACGAAGGGCAGCCTGTGAATGCGATGTTAGCCTGCCATGGCTTGTCATCGTGTTTGTCCTTCGACCGGACAGATCCTCGATGATCGACGTCGCTGTTATCGACTACGGAATGGGCAACCTGCGCTCCGTGTCCAAGGCCCTTAGAGCGCGTCGCCCCGGGCCGCAAGGTCGTGGTCACCAGCCATCCCGACGATGTGCGCGGTGCGCGCCACGTCGTGTTTCCGGGCCAGGGGGCCATGCCTGATTGCATGCGCGAGCTCGACGCGCAGGGGTCTGCGTCCCGCCGTGCTCGAGGCGGCGCACGGCAAGCCGTTCCTTGGCATTTGTATCGGGCTGCAGATGCTGTTCGATGTGAGCGAGGAAGGAAATGTGCCCGGCCTTGGCCTGCTTGGCGGCCGGGTGGTGCGCTTTCCGTCCGACCGGATGGTCGGGGCTGAAGGCGCCAAACTGAAGGTACCGCACATGGGGTGGAACGAAGTGCATCAGACCCTCGAGCATCCCCTTTGGCGACGGCATCGCGCAGGGTAGTCGGTTCTACTTCGTGCATAGCTATTACCCCGTACCGCAGGATCGTGCGCTGATCGCCGGCTACAGCCTGTATCGCTTTCCCTTCACGTGCGCCGTGGCCAGGGATAATCTGTTCGCCGTGCAGTTCCACCCGGAGAAAAGCCAGGAGGCGGGCCTCAAGCTGCTGCACAACTTCGTGGAGTGGGACGGCCGCTTGGCTTCTTCTCCCCGTGCGCTGGAGATGCCGCTGGTTGACGAGTGAGTCGCAGGTGGGCTTTTTCCCGATGAAGCGTCTGTTGTATGATGAGGAGGCATGAGGCTACGAGCCCGAGCCCCGTCCGCCGTCCCGCCTGATCGCGTCTGCGAATATCCGCATCCTCCCTTCCGCTGCATGCTGCTTATTCCGGCTATTGACCTGAAAGACGGACATTGCGTGCGCCTGAAACAGGGCGTCATGGACAAGGCTACGGTGTTCTCCGAGGATCCGGGCGCCATGGCTCAGCACTGGATCAACGAGGGCGCACGCCGGCTCCATCTGGTGGACCTGAACGGAGCGTTCGCCGGGAAGCCTAGAAACGAGGAGGCGATCAAGGCGATCGTCGCGGCACTGGGCGACGCCGTCCCGGTGCAGCTCGGCGGCGGCATCCGTGACCTGGACACGATCGAGCGCTACCTCGACGACGGTATCACCTATGTCATCGTCGGCACCGCCGCCGTCAAGACGCCAGGCTTTCTGCACGACGCCTGTTATGCTTTTCCGGGACACGTGATGGTCGCGCTGGACGCCAGGGACGGTAAAGTCGCCGTGGATGGGTGGTCCAAGATGACGCGGTCACGACGTGGTCGATCTCGCCAAGAAATTCCAAGACTACGGCGTGGAAGCGATTATCCACACCGATATCGGCCGCGACGGTATGCTCACGGGGATCAACGTCGACGCCACCGTCGGGTTGGCACGCGTTCTCTCGGTTCCGGTCATCGCCAGCGGCGGCATCACCAACCTGGACGACGTTAAGGCTCTGTGCGCAGTAGAGCAGGAAGGCATCGTCGGTGCTATCACCGGACGCGCTATCTACGAGGGGATTCTCAACTTTGCGGAAGCGCAGAAGCTCGCGGACAAGCTTGCCGGCAAGGACGCGAAGCCGTCCTGATCGGCCGGCCGGCTCTCCTACGATCACAACCCAGGCCTCTGGCCAGTCATCTTCGCTACGGACGGTCTGCTCGGCAGCGCTCACAGATCCCGAGTGACGCTCGCATGGGTCTCGCTAAGCGCATCATTCCGTGCCTGGACGTAACCAGCGGCCGGGTCGTCAAGGGCGTCAATTTCGTCGGGTTGCGCGATGCTGGCGACCCGGTGGAGATCGCGCGCCGTATGACGAGCAAGGCGCCGACGAGTTGTGCTTTCTCGACATCACCGCCAGCTCGGACGAGCGCGGCCTGATCCTGGGTATCATCGAAGGCGTTGCCGCGCAGGTGTTCATCCCGCTCACCGTCGGCGGTGGAGTGCGCTCGGTGGCCGACGTGAGAGACCTGCTCAACGCCGGGGCCGACAAGGTGAGCATCAACACAGCGGCGGTGCTTCAGCCTCGGCTGGTGGCGGAGGCCAGCGCAAAGGTGGGCTCTCAGTGCATCGTGGTCGCGATCGATGCTAAGCGCGTAGCCAGACTCCGATCCCTCCCGCTGGCAGGTGTATACGCACGGGGGCCGGCGCCCAGCGGGGCTGGACGCGTTAGACTGGGGCCGCCGCGCGCAGGAGCTCGGCGCGGGCGAGATCCTGCTCACCAGCATGGACCGGGACGGCACGCGCCACGGGTTTGACCTCGAGCTGACCCGTGCCTTCTCCGACGTGCTGGAGATCCCGGTCATCGCCAGCGGTGGCGTGGGCAACTTGGACCACTTGGTGGAGGGAGTAACGGTGGGGCGCGCTGACGCGGTGCTCGCCGCGACCATCTTCCACTACGGCGAATACACGGTGCGCCAGGCCAAGGCGTACATGGCCGCACGCGGAATCGAGGTGCGCGCATGAGCCAGGGAGCAAGGGCCCCGCGCTTGCGCGGGGATGCGACCCAGGCGAGTGCGCGCAGCCGCCGACGTGGGGTGTTATACGCGACTGGGTTGTTTGAAGAGGCGGCCGCATGAGCCAGGGAGCAGGGCCGACGCAACTCGGAGCAGGGGCCGGCGCAACGTTGTGAGATGCGCTCGCTCTGCCCGGACTCCGCCCCCAGCCTTCGGCACGCCGGGAGCCGGGCAACGCTTCGAGAGACCGAGTCCGGGGCGTATCCTAGAGGGGCCCTGTTCCCCCTCCTACGCGCCCGTACTTGTGCGGGGATGCGACCGCGGAGCCGGCTCCGGCGGTGCGCGTAAACGGGGTTACATGCATGAGCAACGGACGTTCTTGCTTGGCGGAGGCAGTCGCATGAACCCGCGAGGTATAGGTGGTCAAAGCATTGGAAGAGAGACGCCAAAATGAGCAGCGAGCGGGACGGAGTGCGGGATTGGATGGAAGAGATAGCCTGGTCGGCGGGCGGGTTGGTGTCGGTTGTCGTCCAGGACGCTAAGACCGGTCGCATTCTGATGTCTGCATGCATGAACCGCGAGGCGCTTGCGCTTACCGTGGAAACCGGCGAGGCGCACTACTGGTCCCGCTCGCGCCAGCGCTTGTGGCGCAAAGGCGAGGAATCTGGTCACGTCCAAAAAGTCAAAGAGCTGCGGCTGGATTGCGACGGTGACGCGGTCTTGCTCAGCATAGAGCAGGTGGGGAGTATTGCTTGCCACACTGGCCGCGAGCGTTGTTTCTTCCGCCGCTACGAAGACGGCCGCTGGGTGGTGACCGATCCGGTGCTGAAGCACCCCGACGAGATCTACCCCAAACGCTCTAGCGCGTCCAAGGGACCGAGATGATCGATACTTCCATACTCAGCCGCCTGGCCCAGACGATCGAGGCGCGCAAAGGCGTCGACCCGAGTTCCTCCTACGTCGCGCAGTTGCTGGCCAAGGGCAACGACGCAATCCTCAAGAAGCTCGCGGAGGAGGCGGCGGAGACGCTCCTGGCGGCGAAGGACGGTGATAAACTGCATATCGTGCGGGAAACCGCCGACCTCTGGTTTCATAGCCTGGTGATGTTGAGCTTCCACGGGCTGGGACCCGACGATGTGCTGGCCGAGCTGCGCCGGCGCGAAGGGATCTCCGGGATCGACGAGAAGGCTTCCCGGCGGGGCTAACCGAACCGGGAGCCGCTCGGTCCGGTTTCGCGGTTGCGTCACCCCCGGACCAGCGACACGCCGCCGGTACGGACCGACCGCGGTCCGCGAATCGCACAGAGCCGTATGCAAGACGCGAACTGCATTTTCTGTCGAATCGTTCGGGGAGAGATCCCCTCGCGCAAGGTGTACGAGGACCAGGACGTGCTCGCCTTCCACGACATCAACCCACTAGCACCAGTGCACTTTCTGATGATCCCAAAGCCGCATATCGCGTCGATGATGAACCTGGAGGAGGGGCATCGGGACTTGTTCGGGAAGATCATGGTGCTCGCACCCAGGTTAGCGCGCGAGCAGGGCGCCGAGGATGGATTCCGCCTGATTATCAACACCGGACGCGTGGGCAGACAGGAAGTTCAGCACGTGCACTTGCATATCATCGGGGGCGGGGAGCCGCTCGGCTCCATGCTGCCGCGCCCCAGAAGCTGACACCGGCAGCCACATTAGGAGGAGCGAGAGATGGGCGGACTTAGCATCTGGCACTGGCTGATCGTACTGGTAGTCATCGTGCTGATTTTCGGGACTAAGAAGCTGCGCAACTTAGGCACTGACCTGGGCAGCGCGGTGAAGGGGTTCAAGGAGGGGATGAGGACCGAGGAGGACAAGGCACAACCCTCGGCTGCAGCCAAGCTCGAGCACCCCGGTTCTGGGCAAACGATCGAGGGGGAAGTCAAGGACAAGACGCATTCGTAAGTAGGCCTGCCTGGCAAAGTAGAGCGACGACGTGTTCGATCTCGATTTCTCCAAGCTGATTCTTATTGGTGTCGTGGCGCTGATCGTGATCGGCCCCCAGAAACTGCCGCGCGTCGCTCGCACCGCAGGTCATCTGCTCGGTCGATTCCAGCGCTATGTCGCCGAGGTGAAGGCCGATATCAACCGCGAGATGGAGTTGACCGACCTCAAGAAACTTCAGACCTCGGTCGAGGACGCAGCGCGGTCGATCGAGGACAGCGTGAAGAGCGGCATGGAAGACGCGCAGAAGGAGTTCCGGGACGCTCAGGCCGCGCTCGAGGACACCGGCGCGGAACTGAAAAAGACCGAGGACGCGGTCAAACAAGCTGTTTCCGGCGTGCAGCTGCCGCACATGGGTCACCACGGGCCTGGAACAGACAGGGGCAGTCGGACAGTGGCTCACCGCCCACAGACGACGTCCCCGCAGGTCTGCTTTCGCCTGCGGAGAGTCCCGCGAACACGCCCGGCACACCCGCAACAGAATCTTCCTCGGTAGCCACCCAAAGCGTGCAGCGCGCCGAGGCTGACGACGTATCGCCGCAGCTGGAGTTGGCGCTGGACCGCGCAGGCGAACCCCTTCCCCGCAGACAGGCCTAGGTCGCACGGCCTATGCGCTTGACTCCAGTCCCGGTGGTCCCTTCCTAATCTTGTGAAATCGTGAGCGAGAACGAGCAGGGGCAAGAGAGCTTCCTGTCCCACCTGGTCGAGCTGCGCAACCGCTTGGTCTGGAGCCTCATTGCAGTGGTCGTGGTGTTCGTGTGTCTGGTGCCCTGGGCAAAGGACATCTATCACCTGCTCTCGGAGCCGATGCTCGCCCAGCTTCCCAAGGGCGGGCGCATGATCGCCACCGAGATCACTTCCCCTTTCTTCATACCGTTCAAGGTCACCTTTCTGGCGGCGGTGGTCATATCGTTGCCGTTCTTGCTCTACCAGACATGGGCGTTCGTCGCGCCCGGGCTGTACGCCCACGAGAAGCGGCTCGTTGCTCCGCTGGTCATCGCCAGCACATTACTGTTCGTGTGCGGCATGGCTTTCGCCTACTTCCTGGTGTTCCCGACCGTCTTTCGCGTAATGCAGGCTTTCACTCCCGCGGGCGTGGAATGGATGCCCGACATCGGTACTTACCTCAGCTTCGTAACGAACATGTTTTTGGCCTTCGGCGTCACCTTCGAAGTGCCGATCGTGGTGATTCTGCTGGTCCGAATGGGCGTTGTTTCGGTGGAGAAGCTAAGGGAGATCCGTCCCTACGTGATCGTGGGTTCGTTCGTCGTCGCCGCCGTCGTGACGCCGCCCGACGTTACTTCGCAGATCCTGCTGGCGCTGCCGCTGTGCCTGTTGTACGAGGTAGGCCTGCTGGTGGCGGCCCTCATGGCTCGCCCGAGCGATCCGAAGGCGCAGCTACAGAAGGACTAGGCCGACGCGTCGCTATTCCTCCTCTTCGCGCTGACGCGGGCGCGGCTTGGGGCGCTTGCCGACGGTCAGCTTGACCGTAACTGCAGCGCTGTTGCGCAGGACCTTGAGGAGGGCAACCTTGCCCGGTTGCGCCTCGGCTACCAGATTCAGCATGGCGGAAGAGTCGAGCACCGGCTTGCCTTCGACTTCGACGAGGATGTCGCCCGGCTTCACGCCAGCACGATCTGCAGGCCCGCCGCGCACCACCCCCGCGATCAGCACGCCCTTGCTGGCCGCAGGCAGCTTGAACGACTCCGCCAAGTCGGGCGTGATGTCTTGCACCTCGACCCCGATCCACCCCCGCGTGACAGACCCGGTGGCTATGATCTGATCCATGACCTGACGTGCCAGGCTCACGGGGATCGCGAAGCCGATCCCCATCGATCCTCCGGTGCCGGAGTAGATCAGCGGTGTTGATGCCGATCAGGTTGCCGTTCGCGTCTACCAGCGCGCCGCCCGAGTTGCCCGGGTTGATGGCGGCATCGGTCTGGATGAAATTCTCGAAGGTGTTGATCCCCAGATGGCTTCTGCCCAGCCCGCTCACGATCCCCTGGGTGACGGTCTGACCGACACCGAAGGGGTTTCCGATCGCCAACACCACGTCCCCGACGTTCACTTGGTCGGGGCGCCCAAAGGTGATTGCGGGGAGATTCTTGAACTCCACCTTCAATACAGCTAGATCGCTTTCGGGATCGGCACCCACGAGTTTGGCCCTTGCCTGACGGCCGTCGTTCAAGGCGACCTCGATCTCGTCCGCCGCCTCGATGACGTGGTGGTTAGTCAGGATGTAGCCCTCCGAGCCGACGATCACGCCCGAACCCAGGCTCGACGTCGCGTTGGGTCTCTCCGTCCAACTGGTCGCCGAAGAAGCGACGGAACAACGGGTCGTCCATGAACTGGGTGGTGCCTGAGCTTCATCTCCTTGCTGGTGGAGATATTTACCACCGAAGGCATCGCCTTCCGTGCGGCGAGGCTGTAGGAATTGACCGCCTTGCCGGCGACCGGTGCTTCTTCCTTGGGTGGGGGTTGTCCGCGCGATTCGGTGATCGTGAGAACGCCGCTGGTGCCGCGCCCAGTCAATAGGTCGGGCCGCAGAGTCTGCACCACGAGGAGGATAGCCAGAGCGACGGTCGTAGCCTGGGCGAAGGCGAGCCAGATCTTGCGCATACGGAAACGCGGCGACGAGCCGCGAAGCTCTGCTGAGAGACGGTTGATGCAAAAGCAAAATTATATGCCGGAACCGCCCGTTTCCCCGCATCGCGAGCGACCCGCTGCCCACAAAAGCCTGCTAACGGGAGTCAAATCCGCTTGTTTGACAAGCACTAACAGATTGCCGTTAAGCTGCGCCCCTTCGTTCGATCCGGACCTATTCCTCGGTCCAGAGCTCCGGGAGCCAGGGAATACTTTGTTCATGAAGACCTTTTCGGCGAAACCCCACGAGGTCAAGCGCGAGTGGTATGTGATCGACGCGACCGACAAGGTGCTCGGCCGCTTGGCCGTCGATATCGCCAAGCGGCTACGTGGGAAGCACAAAGCGGAGTTCACCCCGCACGTGGACACCGGCGACTACATCGTCGTGGTCAACGCGGAAAAGGTGCGGGTGACCGGCCGCAAACCCGAGAGCAAGATCTACTACCGGCATAGCCAGTTTGCCGGCGGCCTCAAGGCGACCACCTTCGCCAAGCTGCAGGCGAAGTTCCCGACCCGGATCATCGAAAAGGCGGTTAAAGGCATGCTGCCCAAAGGCCCGTTAGGCAGCGCGATGTACCGCAAGCTCAAGGTGTACGCGGGACCGCAGCATCCGCACCATGCCCAGCAGCCGCGGGAGCTGAAGCTCAACGGAAGCTGAAGATCCCGCTATCCAGAACACTCATCGCGTGTAGGACGTAAGCATGGCATCTCAGCAGCAATATTACGGGACCGGCCGCCGCAAGAGCGCAGTGGCGCGCGTGTTTCTTGCGTCCCGGCAAGGGCCAGATCGTGGTCAACGGCAAAGCCGGTGGACGAGTTCTTCTCACGTGAGACCGGGCGCATGATCGTGCGCCAACCGCTGACGCTCGCAAACCACTTGACCACGTTCGACATCTCTGTAAACGTCCAAGGTGGCGGCGAATCCGGCCAGGCCGGCGCTGTACGCCACGGCATCACTCGCGCGTTGGTCAGCTACGATGCGGCTCTCAAGCCGGTCCTGAAGAAGGCAGGGCTGGTGACGCGCGACGCCCGAGAGGTCGAGCGCAAGAAAGTGGGTCTGCACAAGGCCCGCCGGCGCAAACAGTTCTCCAAGCGTTGATTCAGCGCAACGCCACGAGAAAAGCCGCCTGCGGGCGGCTTTTTTGTTGCCCAAGGCAGGGCCGTTTGGGATTATCATGCGACATGAAGGTTAATTCGTAATACACTGATTAAACGGAATATTGAGTTATGATCAAAGTTGGCATCGTGGGTGGGACGGGCTACGCAGGGGTGGAGCTGTTAAGGATCCTCGCCCGACACCCCGAGGCGCAGCTCACAGCGATCACTTCCCGCAAGGAGGCCGGGATGCCAGTCGCGGAGCTGTTTCCCAGTCTGCGGAGAAGCGTGGATCTCAGGTTTGCGGACCCTGCGGGAGCGGACCTGTCGCGCTGTGACGTCGTGTTCTTCGCAACTCCCCATGGCGTAGCCATGGAGCAGGGACCCCGGCTAGTGGAAGCCGGCGTCCGCGTGATCGACTTGGCCGCGGATTTCCGGCTCAAGGATCTGGTCGAATGGCAGAAGTGGTACGGCATGCCGCACAGCTGTCCCCGGCTGGCAGAGGAGGCGGTCTATGGGTTGCCCGAGATGAATCGCGAACAGATCCGGCGCGCCCGTGTCGTAGGGGTTCCTGGCTGCTACGCAACGGCGGTCCAGCTCGGCTTTCTGCCGCTGGTCGAGGCGGGGATCGTGGACGCTGAACACTTGATCGCGGATGCGAAGTCCGGGGTGAGCGGTGCCGGTCGCAAGGCTGAAGTGCATACACTTTTTTCCGAGGCCGCCGATAACTTCAAGGCCTACGGGGTAGCGGGGCACCGCCATCTGGCGGAGATCCTGGAGGGGCTCAAGCGGGTGGCGCGGCGTGATGTCAACGTCACCTTCATTCCGCATCTGACCCCCATGATCCGAGGCATTCACGCTACGTTGTACGCGAGGCTGACGCAGGAGGTGGATGTGCAGTCGCTCTTCGAGCGGCGCTTCTCGCAGGAGCCCTTCGTCGACGTGCTGCCGCCGGGCAGCCAGCCGGACACACGCTCGGTGCGCGGTGCCAATCAGTGCCGCTTGGCTCTGCATAGGCCGGGCGGGCGCGATACGGTCGTAGTGCTGGTTGTGATCGACAACTTGGTAAAGGGAGCTTCCGGCCAGGCTGTGCAATGCATGAACGTGATGTTCGGATTGCCTGAGACGAAGGGGCTGGAGATGCTCGCACTGCTGCCGTGACGGTGATCCGACAGCTCAAGCGTCGGTTCGGAATCGCGGCGCCACGGGTCGCGGTCCACACTCAGGCCCCTTGGTATTTGCGATGGGGACTGATCTCCGCGGCTGTTGCCGCCATACTGGGCGTGGCGTGGCTCACTTACGACGCCGGTCGCAGTCTAGCCGGGTTTCAGAGCGGGCAGGCGGCGGCCGAACAGGAGCGGCTGAGCGAGGAGGTGACGCACCTGCGGGACGAAAACACGGAGCTGCGCAGCCAGCTCGCGGCCACGGAGCGCCAGATGCAGATCGAGGGTGCCACGCACGGGAATCTGGCCAGTCAGATGAAAACGCTGACCGACGAGAATGCGTTGCTCAAGGAAGATCTGGCTTTCTTCCAGACCCTAATGACCACGAGCGGGGAATCTGCCGCTGGGATCAGCATCAACCGCTTCCGCGTGCGTCCCGACGCGCTGCCAGGCGAGTATCGCTACCAGCTGCTGGTGGTGCAGGCGCGCACGCGCAGCCGCGAGTTCCAGGGGAAGCTGCAACTCGTGGTGGATGTCGAGCAGGATGGCGATACGCAAGTGGTGGTCTTTCCGCGCGACGGCGAAAAAGGCAACCCCTACAACCTGAGCTTCAAGTTCTACCAGCGGGTGGAGGGTGTATTCCACGTCCCTCCCGAGGCGACGGTCAAACGCGTGCAGGTGCGCGTGCTGGAAAACGGCACCGAGGCGCCTAAGTCGTCTCAGACGGTTAATCTTTCCTAGGAGAGCGCGAATGTTTGGTGGCAAAACGAGCAAGCCGCAGACCCGGATAGACAGCCTGATCGGCGACGGCACCACGGTGGAAGGGAACGTGATATTCAGCGGTGGACTGCGGGTCGACGGGCGTGTGAAGGGTAATGTTTTGACCGCGGACGACCAGCCCAGCACCCTGGTCCTGAGCGAGCGCGCACGAATCGAAGGGGAAATCCGCGTTTCCCACGCTGTGATCAACGGGACCGTGATCGGCCCAGTCTACGGCGCCGAGTACGTCGAGCTGCAGGCCAAGTCCAATGTTACTGGAGACGTTCACTATCGGACCCTGGAAATCCAGCTCGGCGCCGTCGTTCAGGGCCGACTAGTGCATCAAGAAGAGAGCCCAGCGCCAAAGCCCATGGCCGTCAAACCCCTGACCAGCAGCTGATTCGCTATACTGTTGATTACTCGTCGGTCGACCCCATTTACCATGGAGTCGACAATCTTTGCAGTAAGGGTTGATTCAGGAGTCCGAGCATGAACGCCGTAACCGAAATGCCGGCACCGTTGGTATTCACCGATGCCGCCGCCAACAAGGTAAAGCAGTTGATCGAGGAGGAGGGCAATCCCGATCTCAAGCTGCGGGTCTTCGTGACGGGCGGGGGTTGCTCGGGTTTCCAGTACGGCTTCACTTTCGACGAGAGCATCAGCGAAGACGACACGCCGATGGTCAAGAATGGGGTGACTCTGTTGATCGACCCGATGAGCTATCAATACCTGGTGGGCGCCGAGATCGACTACCAGGAAGGCATCGAGGGAGCGCAGTTCGTGATCAAGAACCCGAACGCGACCTCGACCTGCGGCTGCGGTTCGTCCTTTTCCGCCTGACGCCCGCTTCATTCGAAACGACCAGGGGGCCTTGCGGCCCCCTGGTCGTTTGTGCGTGCACCGTTACTGAGGAGTGTGCGCGCAGCCATTGCACTTTACCCAGCTTGCAATCGAAACAGGCGACGCGCTCAGCGTCAGGCTGGAAACTCCCGCGATCCGGAGGCGTCGAGCCCCTGCGTAGCGTCTAGTTGATCGCCGCGAGATTCATCCCGTGGATGAGGTCCAGCTGTTCCAGCAGCGGCCGCAGGCCGTCGTGGAAGGCGGGCCGCAGCGCTGCGGTGATTGGCGGCCCCGGCGGCGCCGCGAGCTTGAGCGGATTCTGGTACACCCCATTCACGCGAAACTCATAGTGCAGATGCGGACCGGTGGCCAGGCCCGTCATGCCCACATAGCCGATCACGTCGCCTTGGTTGACCCGCTGTCCTACGCGCAATCCCCTGGCGTATGCCGACAGGTGACCATACGCAGTGCTGTACTCGTTTTTGTGGCGCAGTAGGATCAGGTTCCCGTAGCCGCCTTGACGGCCCACGAACTGCACGTAGCCATCCGCCGTAGCCTTTACCCGCGTGCCCGTCGGCGCTGCGTAGTCGACGCCCGTGTGAGCACGCCAGGTATTCAACACAGGGTGGAAGCGGGACAGCGAGAACCCGGAGCTGACGCGCGAGAACTCGAGCGGTGAGCGCAGGAAGCTCTTGCGCATGTTCTTGCCCTCGGGCGTGTAGTATCCGCCACGGCCTTGCGGATCCTGGTAGTAAACAGCGCGGGAGGTACGGCCCGCGTTGGTGAACTCGGCTGCCAAGATGCGCCCGCTGCGCACGAACTCGCCGTTGCTGTAGAACGCCTCGAACACGACGGCGAAGCGATCGCCGGGCCGCAGATCGCGGTGAAAGTCCACTTCACTCGAGAAGACATCGGCCAGCTGCACGGCAATGCCGTCGCTGAGGCCGGCCGCGTCGGTTGCAGCGAACAATGACGACTGGATCTCGCCCGAGCTCATCAGCAGCCGTCGTTCGGTGGGCAGTGTCTGTTCGCGGGCGAAGAAATCCTCCCCGCGCTTCTGCACGATCAACTCGGTGCCGTCGCCCTGAAGATAGCGCAGCTTGACCAACTCGCCATCGTCCGTGGTCACTGCGCGCAGAGTGCGGCCCGGAACCAGCTGATACAGGGAGCGCACGTGACGCGCGCCGCGCAGATAGGCTGTGGCCTCGGGGTCGGTGACCTGAAGGCGGGCCAGCAGCGAGCCGATCGTATCGCCGCGTTGGATCCGCTCTTCCCGCCAATACTGAGCGGACGCCTCGGATGCAGCTTCAACTGCGAAGGGCAGACGTACGTCCTGGACCACCCGGTGGAGAACCACCGTCTCGGTCGCCGTGTCTGGCGCGATGCCGAAGGCCGCGACCACTCCTAGAAGCGGCAACACGGCCATGGCCACGAGCCTGCGGCGCGAGACACGTCCTCGCCGCAGGGTGGGAGAGGTGAGGCGGAGAGTCTTTTCCGCTAGAATCCCGTTCTCCTTTTTCCATCAGCCGAGTGCAACGCCTGAAGGGTAGCAGAAAAGCCACGATCGGGCGATGGACGCAGCACAAGCTTTCTTATCCGCTGTCGCCTGTCTGCGACGTTCATGTCCGGGTATTCATGGTTGGAGTACGAGAAAGTTTGGAGGTCATTAAGCGCGGCTGCGAAGAGCTGCTCCTCGAAGAGGAGATGGTTCAGAAGCTCGAGTCGGGCCGAGCACTGCGCATCAAGGCGGGGTTCGACCCTACCGCGCCCGACCTGCACCTCGGACATACGGTGCTGCTCAACAAGATGCGCCAGTTCCAGGATCTCGGGCACCATGTCATCTTCCTGATCGGCGATTTCACCGGAATGATCGGTGATCCCGCGGGCAAGAATGCTACGCGACCCCCTCTTTCGCGCGAGCAGATCGAAGACAACGCAAAGACCTACAGGGACCAGGTGTTCAAGATCCTGGATGCAAACAAGACCGAGATCGCGTTCAATTCGACCTGGTTCGACAAGATGGGTGCAGCAGACCTCGTTCGACTCGCCGCCAAGCACACCGTGGCGCGCATGCTCGAGCGCGATGATTTCGGCAAGCGCTATCGCGGCAACCAGCCGATCGCCATCCACGAGTTCCTCTATCCGTTGGTGCAGGGCTACGACTCGGTCGCGCTGCGCGCGGACGTCGAGCTGGGGGGCACCGATCAGAAGTTCAACCTGCTGGTCGGGCGGGAGCTGCAGAAGCACTACGATCAGGCACCTCAATGCATCCTCACCATGCCGTTGCTGGAGGGGCTGGATGGCGCCAACAAGATGTCCAAGTCACTCGGCAACTACGTGGGCATTAACGAGCCGCCGGAGCAGATCTTCGGCAAGCTGATGTCGGTTTCGGACGAACTGATGTGGCGCTACATCGAGCTATTGTCGTTCCAACCGCTCAACGTGGTGGAGCAGTGGAAGGCGCAGGTGGCCCAAGGGCGCAATCCGATGGAGATCAAGATCGGATTCGCGAAAGAAATCGTTGCGCGCTTCCACAGCAAGATGGCCGCAGAGAAGGCGCACGCCGACTTCGAGGCCCGTTTCAAGCAGGGCGAGCTGCCCGAGGACATCCCTGAACACAGGATTGCCGTAGACGGGGAGCCGCTTCTGCTGACTCAAATCCTCAAGCGGGTTGGTCTCACGGCCAGCACCTCCGAAGCGGGACGTATGATCGACCAGGGCGGAGTCCGGCTCAACGGCGAGAAGGTCAGCGACAAGGGCCTCGCGTTGGGGAAAGGGGAGCGATTCGTCGTGCAGGTCGGCAAGCGCAAATTTGCACGGGTCAGTTTGGTTTAGATCTAGCCTTTGCCAGTCGTCGTAGTCGTTACTGCGGGGCCTCGGGAGGGGCGACGCCCGCGGGCACTTTGTAGCGGTTATACGACCAAAGGTACTGTGCGGGACACCTGCGGATCAACTGCTCCAACCCGCGGTTGAGCTGGCGTGTGGGCGACTCCCCCGGGGCTGGCGGCGGCAGCGACTGCAGATGAATTTTGTAGCCACTGCCCCGCGGCAAGCGCTCACAGAACACAAGGACCACAACGGCGTCCGTGCTTTTCTGCAGCCGGTGCGTCAGCGTCATGGTGTAGGCGGGACGACCGAAGAACTCTGTCCACTCACCTTGGCCTTTGCTCGGAACCTGGTCTGGAAGGATGCCGACCGTTTCGCCATTTCTGAGCGCGCGCAGCAAGGTGATCACACCCTGCATGTCTGCCGTCGCCAGCCGCACATCGCCCCGCGCACGCCCCGCTCGGATGAATGGCTCCAGTCCACTTTGCCTCGGCGGCCGGTACATCGCCGTGATGGGCGCAAGAGAAGCGGCATATTGAGCGGCAACTTCGAAGGAACCCAGGTGCGGCGTAAGGTAGATGACGCCCTTGCCTTGTGCTAGCGCCTCGCAGACAAAGGCGTCCGCCTCCACGTCCTGCACGAGCTTGACGACCTCTTCCTGAGGGTGGGTCCAGAGCCAGGGCATCTCCAGAAGCGTCTTGCCGGCCTCGGCAATTGCTGCGCTCCGGAGCTGCGGATCGTCGTAGCCTGCGTGGCGCAGGTTCTGATCCAGCCTATTGCGCTCGCGCGCCGACAGGATGAAGGCCAGGCGCGCCAGCGCCGCGCCCAGCGCCTGTACTGTGCGCAAGGGAAGAGCCGCGATGATTCGGAAAAGCAGATGCATTGGGAGCGCCGGGTGGACTGCAAACGCTGGAAAACCTGCCGGCCACCTGGGTAGTGAGGAATGGCCGGCCCGGTCGGGAGGCGTAGGGAGGCGGACCGGCCCGACAGCGGCACCATGTCGGTCAGCCGCCGCCGCGCCATCGTCATGTTATATTTGGACCTTAAGAGCCGCAAGCCACGGACGGGTCCGCACCATGAGTTCGTACGACTACATCAAGCAGCTGCTCGTTGAGAAGCATGACCTCAAGCCGGAGGTAATCAGTCCGGAAGCGAAGCTCACTGAGCTCGGGCTCGATTCACTCTCGATTGCTGAGCTGATGTTCGACGTGGCAGACAAGTACGGCATCGACATCCCGGACGAACGCGCGAACTTCGCCACGCTGGGCGAGGGGGCGGCGCTCGTCGACGAGCTGGTCCAGGCCAAAGGAGCCTGATACGACCGCCTCGGGCCGACGTCGCGTCTTCGTCACCGGGATCGGCTTGGTCTCGCCGCATGGCGGTGACCCCGATGAGGTCTTCGAGCGACTCTACGCTGGCGAATCTGCGATCCGCAAGGTTCGCAGCGGAACCGAAGAATCCAGCGTCGACGTTCTGCTTGCGCTGGCGGAGTTCGATCCTGCCGGCGCAATTCCCAAGGCGCAGCTCTTCCTCATGGATCGGAATTCCCAGATGGCGGTGGTTGCCGCCCACCGTGCGCTGGCGAAGGCGAAGCTGTTCGCCGAGGACCGAGGTCCCGCCGCCGCCGGCATCTACATGGGCTGTGGATTGGGTGGTGCGAACGCGATGCAGGACGCGTATCGCATCTACTACCAGCGAAACAGCCGCAAGGTGAAGCCGAGTTCCGTTCCTCTCATCATGGCGAACGCGCCGGCTAGTCATATTTCGATGCGCTATGGAATTCTCGGGCCCTCCTTCACCTACTCGATCGCCTGCTCGTCATCCGCGGTTGCAATCGGGGAGGCGTTTCGTGCGATCCGCGATGGCTACCTGGACTGCGCGGTGGCCGGTGGCGCCGAGTCGATGTTGAACGACGGAACGATCGTGGCCTGGGAAGCACTGAGCGTGCTCGCGAAGGAGCATCCGGACGGGCCCGCAGCGTCGAGCCGTCCGTTCGCGAAAGATCGGACCGGCTTCGTACTCGGAGAGGGCTCGGCAACCTTGGTCCTCGAGGCCGCCGATGCGGTGCGCGCGCGCGGGGCGCAGCCCATTGCCGAGATCGTCGGCTTCGGCGCATCGAGCGACGCACACAATCTTACTCATCCGGCTGTCGACGGGCAGGTGCGGGCCATGCGCGCGGCGCTTGCAGATGCCGGGCTGGCGCCGGAGGCGATCGGCTACGTCAACGCGCACGCGACTGCGACGCAAGCCGGAGACAAGATCGAGATCGACGCCCTCAAGCAGGCGTTCGGCGACCACGCACGCCGTCTGGCCGTGAGCGCGACGAAATCGATGCACGGGCATCTGGTGGGCGCGGCGGGAGCGCTCGAATTCGCGATCACCCTGCTGGCGCTCAACAAACAACGTCTTCCCCCCACGGCGAACCTGACCGTCCCGGATCCGGAGTGCGACCTCGATTGCGTGCCGTGCAAGGGCCGGCAGGCCCGGGACGTCGAGTACGCACTTTCCAACTCCTTCGCGTTCGGCGGGTCGAACGCCGTGCTCGTCGCCCGTCGCGCATAGAGTGACGCTACCGGTCTAGTCGTGCGACCTGAATGGCGTTTGGTGCCACGACACCAGACGCAACCGGCCCCATAGGTGAGGCGCAACCCCCCCGTCGGGCTCAATGCGATTCTGCATCGGTCCCGAGGTCGCGCCTCCACCCACACGGTGTCACGTCAGCAGGGAATGTAGTACACCGTGGTTCCAATTGTGATCGTGTAATAGCAGGAACCTATGATACGGGTGACACCTATCGCGTAAGTTCGAAGGTCTTCGACTTTTGTTGGAAAGTCTTTTATTTCTTTGACAGGATATTTGCTGGGCGGCTCTATTGTGCCGTCCGGTTTCAACACCACTGCTTGTCCGTCAACCTTCCTAAAACCGATGACAAAACTGTAGCCTTCGAATGGTGCGGCCATGGCTTCTCTCCTCAATGTGCTCTTCTCGGGGTGGCTGATCATTGGCCCATCGGGGCCCGATCAGATCGTATCAAGCGTTGTTTACGACTGTCATCTGTGCTGCGCTCGCGCTAGTTTGTCAGTATTTCCTCCTCCGCTCTAGAAAGTTACATTTAGCCTTACGTAAAAGAAGCGCTCCGGAAGAAACGTCGGGTTCCCCGGATCGGGATCCTGGTATTGAAATTGAGAGTTGAACAAGTTTTTCACCCCCGCGCTGACAAAACCATGCCGTAAGGGGATTCTCCAACGAACCTCGGCATCGGCAACCCAGAAGTGGTCGCTTCCCTGTGATGGGACACCTGACAGAGTGTTCAGGAAGTCGCCTTGTTGAGCCGTATAAATGGCGGTTAGATATATGGACCACGACTCGTTGGCAAGCCAGACTGCGCCGAACAAGGCATGCTGCGTGGTCAGTGAAGTGTAGTCGTACCCCTGAGGAACGAGCTGCGGAGCTCTCTCGCGCTTATCGAACAGGTACTCCGATCTCAGCGCCAGCCACGTTTTCGGGGCCCAATATATGTACGCTCGGTTAAGGAGTTGAGAGGCGTCAGCGGTGAGTCTCTCAGCCCCTGGCAACAAGTAAGGGATTTGCAAGTCTCGCCGAGCAAACTGTATGCCGGCGAACAACCGACGCGAAAATGCTTCGTCGATTCCTATTGCATATTCCCAAGAATCTGTTCCGGCCGAGTCGTCGAAGAACTGATTGAACCCAGCCACCTGGGTCGGTTCAATCGTCTGAGCGTTGATCAGGCTGCGGGCCAGGACTCGGAACGCGGCAGCTCTCAGTGTCAGGCCGGCCCCGGGATTCCAGGTGAGCCCTAGTTTTGGGTTCACCTGCGTGCGATATGCTACAGGCGCGTCTATGTTGTCGACGCTGAGGCCAAGCAACAGGTTCAAGCGCTCCAGAACGCTGAGCTGGGAATACAGATACCCATTGCTCTGCTCGATGTTCGCCTGCAACGCGATCGGCTGCAGCGGAGTAGTGATCGTAAACGGAGGAAACGGCAGGAAGGTAGTGACGACCGGGTCCGCATTCGTGTTTTCATTCGCGTTGTAGTAGCCAAGACCTGCGATAAACTTGGCCGGCCCGTAGCGCAGCACGTCCTGCACTTCGACAAGATAAGCGTCCTGCGAAAAATTGGTGTCGATGCCGAAGTTCGCAGGGAAAGGCATAGGCGGGAGTGGGCGTAGGTCGTGCTGGGTCTGTTCGGTTGTCTGGTACAAGGCAGATACCAGAAGCTGAGAGTTCTGGGAGAAGTCGTGACGCAAGCCTACTCGGTAGGTTTCGACCTGGGTGTTGGCACGGAAAGCTTGGGAAAACTGGGTAGGATCGAAACGTAGCGCGAGATCGCCGTTCTCCTGATTTCGCCAACGCACTTCCGCTTGAACGCTTGTGTCAGGTTGTAACGCCACCTGGATGAAGGCGTTGGCTAAGTTCTGTGTCTGATCGGCATTGGGACGAAAGCCTGCGGTCTCGTAATGAAACGCTCCCGCGCTCAGTGCGACGGGTCCCTTAAGCGCGGCAGCAGCGACATCCGCTTCTAACGTCTCGTTGGTTCCCAAGCCGAAATCGGCCTGAGCGGACACGCCGTCGCTTACGAAAACCGGGTTGAATTGATTCAGTGATACCGCGGTGGATCCTGCTACCCACGGAATGAACAATTCAGGTTCTTCCAGCTGAGGATGAATCGGCTGCCGGTTCAGCGGCTGCCAGAGCTGGGACTGAAGCAACTCGGACAGCCGCCCCACTTCATGGCGGGGAAGAGATAGGTAGGTATCGGAAAGGAAACGGTGCGCATCGGAGCTGGCCGGGTCACTGGCAAGTGCTTGCGTCCCTTCGAGAATCGCCAGTTCGCCGAACCCCATATCCGCATAAATTTGCGCAAGAGTCGCCCCACGCGTCGCGAGGTCCTGTTCGAGAAGCAGCCGCGAGCGCGATACCGCGCGGTAGTCATTGAGCTCAATCGAGGTCTGAAGCTCGTCGAGCGCGATCACAGACTGGTTTTGGGTCTGTTTTAGAATCGCGTCGTAGAGCCATGCTGTCGGATCCTTCTCGTCGTAAGTCCTGGCTAACTCAAACTGGGTGGCGGCGAGCCGGTCGCGCTCGGTTGTGTCTTCCTGGTAGTAGACCATTCCCATGTAGCTGCGCAGCAGCGAGTTGGTCGGGTCGAGAACCACGGCGATCTCAATCTCGACGCGACCGCCTTCCAGATCGCCTCTCCGGATCATGGCAAGGCCCAAGCCTAGTCGAGGCAACGGATCCGTGGAGTTGAGCCGAATGGCTTCGCCGAAATCCTGCGTCGCTGTTTGGATCTTGAGTCGTGCAAGATGGGCGAATCCGAGGACGGTTCTAGCCCGGCTGTCGACCGCATTGACGATTACGGCCCGCTGTGCAGCCGATTCGGCTGCGGCGGTTCGCCCCAAGGACATCATGAGCTCGGCCACGCGCGTCAGCGCGATGGAGCTGCGCGGCTCCAGCTCGGCCGCGCGCTGGGCGCTCGTAAGCGCGTCCTCCAGCTTGAAGCTCGCTTGCTGCGCGTAGGACAGCGCGATCCAGGCGCGGGGATTGACCGGGTCGAGTTGGGTGGCCTGCTGGGCCAAGTGCCAGAGCCCTCTGCTTGTCATTCTTGGCGACGCTGATGACAGAGAGCAGGGCGTCGGCGTCGCTGTTGTCGGGCACCAACTTGAGCGAGGCGTCGATGTCGGCCTGAGCTTCGTCGACCCGTCCGACGCGCAGGCGTTGCTCGGCGCGCACCATCAGGCAGCGGCTTCTCTCGTCCGGCGCGGACTGGTCGCACTGCTGGTCCGGCCCAACGCCCGGCCCGGGTTCGCTCAGCGGCGGGTAGTACAGCGCCCACTGCACGGCGTCTACCGGCTTGATCAGCACCTTGATCGCAGGCGGCTCGCCGGGACCGGCCGAGATGGCTTCGCCGCTATTGAGGATGAAGCGCTCGAGCGTTGGCGAGCAGCGTCTCGGCGCTGACCTTGCCTTCGAACACCGCCACCGAAGTCGCAGTGCAGCTCATGCTGACCAGGAACTCGGTGCCTTCCACCGCGGCGTTCACGAACGGGGTGCGGACCTTGAACTTGCGCGGGAAGCGGGTGATGAAGTAGCCCGCGCCGCAGGCATCCCTGGGCGTGGTCTCGTCCTGGAAGAACTCGACGATGGTCTCCTCGCCCTCAATGCTGATGCTGACCGTGGAGTTCTGGTCGAGTCGGACGAATTTCTCGGGAAGGATTACGAGTGCTGCGCGGCTGCGCGGCCCGGCATGTACCGTGTCACCCTGGCACACGGGCGTATCCAGGCGCGTGACCGCGGCCCAGTCCCGCTGTCCCGCCCTGCGCAGTTCGACGACGCCCTGCATAGACACGATCCGCGCCACAGTGGGCGTGCATGCGGGAGGCACATCGGCAGCCGTCGCGCGCGTGGGCGTTGCGCACAGCACGAGCGCCGGGAGGACGCACCCTAGCAGGAGGCGCGAACCATTCGAGACGCCCGAGCGCAACATCCTTAACCTCCTCCCCGACCGGCCTCTGAAGTCCGTATAAGGTTAAGCATGACGACCGAAAGCAAACACAATCTAAGACCCTTTTGGCTTGTATGCAAGTCGACTTTGGTCATAGTGCTATTCCGTAACGCCGGTCAGCCACACCCCGGTCGGCACGGTCAGGCCGCCTGTCGGATCGCGCCGCCGCCCCACAGAGGATTGGCAGACAGCCAGCGGACATAGAAGCTCGTGGGCCCGTCTTGCGGATAGCGTGTCGTGAATGGCGCGGAAGCGCTCCAGGGCGGCTTCGCGCCGGCCTCCGCGCAGAGCGTCCAAGGCCAGTGCGAACTCCAGGCAGAGCTGCATCAGGTAGGCGCTGGCGGTCTCGCGTTGATCCACGATCTCGAAAACATGGGTGGGCAGGTTCTTTCCGCGCAGCGTAAACACCCCCAAGTCCCGCACCAGCAGCGCGTCGAGTCCGCGGATCACGGGCTCCGCCGCAAGGATGCGCGTGCCCAGCAGCTTGTTCAGCTCCTGGAGGCGGACCGAAGTCACCACGGTGTCCCCCACCGGGCGGAACTCGAAGTGGTTGACCGCTCCCATCGGGCTGGTGGCCACCTCGCCGCCCGAGATCCCGATGCGGGTCGGGAGACGGAGTGTGGGCGAGGCTGCGTTGAACCGGTCGACGGCCGACATCAGCTCGAGCGCCGCCCCGCACGCTTTCAGATGCAGGCTGTGGTTGGCATCGCCTCCGGTCCACAGCGCCAAAACAGCATCGCCGATCAGATCGACCACCGACCCTTCTTTTTCCGTGATGGGAGGAAAGACCGCCTCGAAGTACAGGTTGAGGAAGCGCGCCAGCTGGGACGGATGCATGCCCTCGGCCAGCGCGGTAAAGCGCTCCGCGTCGGTGGCCAGGCACACCCCGTAGACCGGCTCGTTCACCGTGGCCAGCCGGGCCCGGTTCTCGAGCAGCCCTTCGATCACGGGGTCCGGAACGAACTTGCCGAACAGCCTGCGCAGCTCGTCGCGCTTGCGCCGCATATCTCGGTAGTGATATGTGACCGCGTACAGAATGCCGACCGGCGCCTGGAAGGCGAGCGGAATCAGCAACGGCAGCCAAATGGCTGCGAGCCGGAACAGGAGCAGTGCGAGCCCGAGGTAGGCAGCGCACAGCGCGAACCCGGCGATAAGACCACGCAGAGGCGGCGGGACCAGGAGCAACAACGCCAGCGCCAGGCCGAAGCAAGCCGTCAGCAGCATCCGCAACGCCAGCGGTATCAACGTTACGCTGCTACCCGACGCGAGGTTGGCCATCGCCGTCGCCAAAATCTCGCTGCCGCTGAGCTTGACCCCATCGGTGGTGGTGTAGACGGTCGGGTAGTGGTCGTCGCGTTGGGCGGGGGTAAAGTCCACGTAGCCGACAATCACGGTCCGGCCGCCCAATTCACGGGCCAGCTGTTCGCCGCGACCCGCCCCGCGTTTCAGGACGTCCGCGAAGCTCACGCTCCGGAAAGTTCCGGGATGGCCGTAGAAGTTGAGATACCGAACCGGGTCGCCGGTGTACAGATCGACCAGCGCCCGCAGGGCGGTGCGGTGTTGCGCAGGCAAGCCGGCGCTGTCCCCGCTGTTCAGAGCATCGTGCAAGGCGTCCGCCAGGCTCGGCTGCGATCGAACCAGATGCCGAATCAGCAGCGAAGTGGCCTGCAGCGGCCGCCGCTGCTGCAGCGCGTCTGCCGTACGCGGCAGCAGCTCGGCGTCTTCAGGCCTGACCTTGGCGATCACGCGCACGAGGTCCGAGTGCACTTCCGCGGCAGAGCGGTGGAGCAGCAGGGCGGGCATGCTCGACATCGGTCCGTCTTCCTGGCTGAAGGTGGCGAACCCGTTGACCCGTCCCGCCATTCCATAAGCGAGGCGCAACGGCGCCGAACCCAGTGCTGCTGACTCGATCAGCGCGCTGATCTGGGCGGGACGCTCGAGGGGATCGGTTTGCGCGTCTTCCGCTGCGCGCACGTGCCTGACCCGCACTTGATCGAGCCATTGTGCGATCAGCACGTTTCCAGCCGATTCCATGGCATCGGCCAGGCTGCGGTCCTGCTCTTCGCTTAACCGCAGGCCCTTGTCCGAACCGCTCGGCACCAGCGGGCGGAAGGAGATGTCGAGTGCTATGACGCGTGCGCCGGCCGCGGCCAGCGCCTGGACCGCTCGTGCATGCACGCAGCGAGGCCAGCGCATGACCAGGTGCGGTGGAGGCAGCTTCTCGTAGGAGGCGGGCGCGTCATCGACCCTGAGGTCGAGACAGCGGTCCCGAGTGCCCGGGTCGCTTGGCAGCGCGATGCGCTCCGACGACTGCTGATCGATGGTGACCAGCACGATGTCGTCGGGTGGGGACTTGGGACCGCGCAGCTTGAACAGGAGCCAGAGGTCGAAGCTCTCCTCGCAGCGGCCAAAGTGCCGGAAGCACCGTGAGCACCGATCCGAGGAGCGCCAGCACCAGGCCGGCGATGAGACCGTGCCGCCAGGCCAGCAAGGACGCCCCCAGGAAAGCGCGCGGGTTCATGGCGGGTGTCGTGCGGCTGAGTGCCGCGCGCCCAGTCGTGGCGCGTCAGTGCCGGCGGGACTGATCGTCGAGCAGATGCTGCGCGATCAGCTGCATCACGTGATAGGCGAACTGCGGATTTTCGAAGTACAGACGTTTCGCCCGCTCCGCGGTCAGGCAGAAGAGGCGGGCGTCGGTCTCGCAGCGTGCGCTGCAGGTGCGGGAATGCTCGGGCGCGAAGATTCCGATCTCGCCGAACAGCGTGCCTTCGGCCATCTGCTTACCGATCTCCGGCAGCGCCACCTTCCCCTGCTGGATGTAGTACAGCGCGCGTGCTGGATCTCCTTTCCGGAACAGGACCTCTCCCTTGTGATGAGATTCGTCCGACATATGGGGCAGAAGCCAGTCGCGCAGCGACAGGCCTTGCTCGGCTTCGTTCATCGACATGTCCCGTACCTGCTCCACACGCTCGACGATGCGGATCGCCTGCGTGCGGTTCTCCACCCCCAGCTTCTTGTAGGAATTGCTGAGATGGATCTTGACTGTGCCTTCGGTGATGCCCAGGCGTTTGGCGATGTTGAGGTTCGACCGCCCCTCGCACACCTGGGCGAGGACCTGCAGCTCTCGGCCGGTCAGGCTGTATGGATTCGGGCCAGGCCGACGGTACAGTCCCGGCGTCCGCCGCGAATGCGGGCGTGCGAGCATCGGCCGTGCCGTGCTCGCCATCCGCGTGCGGGCGATGGCTCGCGCCGTCGAGCACCACCTCCAGGACGCCCAGCGCCTGGGTTTCGCGATAGCTCTTGGGGAGATAGGCCTGCGCGCCGGCGTTCATGATCCCGGCGATGAAACCATCGTCGAGAGCGCCGGCGAGAGCAACCACAGGGACCCCGGGGAGACGGTCGCGGCAGCCGCGCACCAGGCTCGCCGCGCGGCCCGGTACGGCGTCGGCGTCGATCACCACCAGAGAGATGCCGTCCCGCTGGCTGAGCTCATCGAGCCGCTCCGGATCGCAACGTTCCACCTGCACGCGGCGCGCGAGCTTGGCCAGCGACCCGCTGAACGCGTCGGCGAACAGACCTGCATGGGCGGCCAAAACAACTCTCATGGGCGTCAGTCGCCATTGTGCGGCAGACATCTTGCGCCCATTCTCGACGGCTGTCATGTCGCCCCGGGCGTGCTTTGGGAGGGGGGCAGGGCAGCTCGGCATGCACGTGCATACCGCACGGCGTCGGGCCCGGGAGCCTTGCGTCAATGCTGCTTTCGAATCGGAAGCCTGAGGGGACCATCTTGCGCTCCTGAGCTGGCGAGAATGTCGTTGTGCGTTGGTGTCGCCTCACCGCGCCCATGCGGGCGGGGAACAATAAAATAGGCAGACAACCATGCCGCCGAAGGCGGCCAGATCATCTGCCACGGGAGGAGTCTATTCACGATCCGGCATAACAGCAGACCAAGATTGGTGCACGCACCGGCTGAAGCTAACGGGTCTCATCCTTGGTCCTCCGCTGCGGGGCAACTCCGCACTATGCCTTTAGACTATGCGCGGGGAGGTTCGACCTGTACTCGCCGAAAGTTATAGACGCGGGGCGGACGCCGCCCCGTAGCGTTGCTGGAACGCCTCCTTCAGAAATTCCAGCAGCACTCTGACGCGCGCCGGCATCTGCGATTGCCGTCGGGCGCTGCTCGGACCCTGGTGCCCCCTCCCTCTCCCTCCGGGGGAGAGCGAGGGTAGGGGGTAGCGCTGGCCCGGGGTGCTACTTGACCGTCTCCTTGACTTCCTTGCCGGTCTTCTCTGACGCTCTGCTTTCATCGCGTGCCCGACATCCTTCACGGTCTTGCTGGCGCCGTGCCCGATGTCCTTGCCGGCTTTGCTGTACGACTGACCGGCCTGGTGCACCGCGCCCTTGGCGTCTTTGCCGATCGCCTTGGCCGCGCGCTCGAAGAAGTTGTCCTTGTCGGTGCGTTGCTGGCTTCTTCTCGTCGGCCGCCTGAGCTGCGAGCGCCAGGCTGGCGATGAGGATTGCGATGGTTTGTTTCATTTCAGATTCGCCTCACTTGAGTGAGAAGTCGACGCGGGCGCCGGGGAGCTTGGCGTCGCCCTTGGCCGCCTCGAGCTTGGGCGCCAGGAGAAACACCCGGTCCACCGGCACCTGATCCCCACGGGTGATGAAGTCCTTGGTCGCCTGCGCACGCCGGTTGGCCAACTGGATGAGATCGTCGTCGCTGATTACGGTGTTGGTCAGCATGAGTTTTTCCATCTCTTCCTTCGGCAGGTCCTTCTGGATACCGATCAGGTTGCGCGGCTTGGGGAACTTCGCCTCCTTGTAAGCGCGCTTTAGGTATATTTCGTACTCCTGCGGCTCGATCTTGACCTCGTCCACCGAGGCCACCGACGAGCCCTTCTTCACCAGGTCCTTGAGCTTCTGCGCCTTCACCTGCTGGTCGAAGCGGTATTGGCGCAGCCCTTCGCGATCCTTCTCCGGATCGCTGCGACCGGTCGCGTCGAGCTTCAGCGCCGGTCGATCGTAAAGCGCTTTCTGGAGCTTGGTGAGCTTCTCTTCCTGCGCTGGAGCGAGGACGGCTCGGCCGGGATCGAATGACACGTAGGAGAGCTCCTCGCCGCCGCCCCCAAACAGCGAGCCGATCAGTGCGAAAGGCGCGGTGATCGCTTTCTCGATCAGGTTGAAGATGATATGCAGCACGATGCCGCCGACGCTGAACTTGGGGTCGTCCAGCGAGCCGCTGATGGGCAGGTTTACGTCGATCACACCGTTTCGGTCCTTGAGCAGCGCCACCGCGAACAGCACCGGCAGCTTGGTTGCGGTGGGGCTGTCGATCTTCTCGCCGAAGGTGAGCTGGTCGAGCGTGAGACGGTTGCTGGCCGTGAGCTTGCGGTTTTCGATCTTGTAGGCGACGTCGAACGACATCTTGCCCTTCTCGATGGCATAGCCCACGTATTTGCCGGAATAGGGCGGTGAAGGGCCCGAGCTCGATGTCGCGCACGTTGGCTTTGATGTCGAGGAACGGGTTCTGCAGCAGCGGATTGATCTTGCCCTTGATCTCGACCGGCGCGCTCTTGGCGAAGCGGCCGCGCAGGTCGACATCGGCGGTGGTGTTCAGCTGCGACGACAGCCCCGTCACCGAACCGCCGATCTCGGTCAGGTTGGCGGAGTAGTTCGGCTTGATGAACAGGTCGGTGAAGTTCACGTTGCCGCCCTGGAGCGTGACTTTGGCGATGGCGATGGGCGGCGGTGGCACAGCCGGTGCGCGCCTCTCGGCCGTGGGCTGACAGGCTTGGCCGGCTTGTCGGCTTCGGCTCGGCCTGTTCTGGCTTCGTCTTGGCCGGAGGCGAAGCTTGGTTCGTCGCACCGGCCTCGGCCTGCACGTTCGCCTGCGCCACGGCTGCCTCGTCCACCGGCTGCGTGGTCCGCGCCGCTCGACCAAGATGTTCTGCACGTTCAGCCTGCCGGTCGGATAGATGATCAGACGCGAGTAGAAGTCCGAGAGCGCCACCTCCTGGATCTGCAGTGCGAAGGGCACCTGCGAGGCGCAGCGGCATCGGCATGCGCGAGCGAAGACCGCCCTTCCCAACCGCGAAGGCGCGGTAGGTCGCGTCGATTCCACCGACGAAGAGCGACTTCCACTTCAGGAAGTCCTCGGATGTGGCCTTGTCTACGGAGGCGAAGTTGTTGATCCCCACATCGCCCTTGAAGACGACGGTCCATGGGGCCCGGTTCCGGCGCCGTAAGCTCCCACCTTCCGTGCACCATGACCTCGCCGCTGGTCACCAGGATGTTGAGCTTCTCCTCGAGGTAGGGTTGCAGCGGAACCAGGTCCACGCTCTGCACGTCGACGTTCAGATCCGCTCCCAGCGGATTGATTCCGACCGGTCCGGACGCGAGCACCTTGCCGGTCTTGTTGATGCCCATGGCTAGGGCCACCTTGGCCTTCGAGCCGGGGCGGTTGGACAGATTGTCCACGCTGAGCTTGATCGGCTCCACCACTTGAGTGACCGGCTGCGCCGGCACCTGGTCCTCGAAGCTCACCGCGTAGCGGTCGAGCGCGATCTTCTTCACCAGCCACTGCCACGTCTCGGCGCTGGCTTTTGCGCCGCCGCGGTCGGCGCGGGCGCAGCGCCTTTGGTGCCTGCTCCTTCCGCGGTGAGCCGAGTGAGGTCGATCGTCCCGTCCTTCTCGCGCACCACACGCAGCCGTCGCCTGCTTGCTCGACAGCTCGCCCACCTGAGCGGTGTGCTTCGCCGAGTCCACGTCCACGCCTTTCACGTCGAACGGCGGGCACAGAGAGAAAATCCTCCTTTGCGCCGCGCTTGCGCAGGCGCAGCTTGCTGAGCGAGGCTTCCAGCCCGGATATCGTCGCGCCGAGACGTTTTGCCCAGCCTGCGCCGCGCGAAACCGCGTGGACAGGTTCAGCGTGCCGTCCTCGACGTCGAAGCGGACCAGAGTGCGCGTAGTAAGGCGAGTAGTTCTTCGGCTTCACGCCATTCAACTCGAGGCTGCCGTCGACGTTGAGCGGCGAGACGAGCAGCGTGGCTGCGTGCTTGAAGCTCTCTCCGAACTTTGTGCCGAATGCAACCTCCAGCGTGGCCGGGTCGACCTGCGGCAGCGCGAACTTCCGCAGAACGACCAGCAGGTCCTCGATGTCGGTCTTGAACGGCTTGGGTGCGGCGTCGTCGGCGAAATGAATCTGGCCTTGCTCGACCCTGACCTCCTCGACCTGAAGCTTCATCGGCTGATCGGTTGCGTCGCGCTCTGCTGCTTGTTCCTGCGGCGGCTGCGAGCCGGTTCCCGTTGCTGCCTGCCTTCGGGACGACACTCATCCAGTTGAGGGTGCCGTCGCGCTCGCGCCGGACGAACACCTCGGGGCTGCGCAGAACGACATTGTCCGAGCTTGACGTCGCGCGCGAACACGTGGCCGATTGCACCGGCACCTCGAGCCGGGCGAAGCTGAGCAACGCGCGCCCGTCCAGCTGCGTCATCGCGAACTTGTCCAGCGCCGCCTTGCCGGAGAGCACCAACAGCGGAGGCTTGTCCGGATAGAGCGTGAAGGTGGCAGTGAGCCGCGTCTCGAGCAGCGCCGATGCGATCTTGAACGGAAGCTTGACCGGGAGATACTCGAGATAGCGGGGGATGTCGAGCGAGTAGATGTTCAGATCGAGCTGCGCCTCCGGAGGCGTGGCGAACGGCTTGCTGCGGCCGGTCAGCGCGATCGGCGTATCGTTGACCTTGGCCGAGAAGGACGGCACGACGTACTGGTCCGCCGGTACGGGAAGGTTGGAGAGAAAGGGGATGGCGATATTGAGATCGGTCACCGCGTGCTTGGCCTTCTTGGGCCGGTCGTCGAAGATCACCTTGCCCGCGATCACCTGGATGTTGTTGAGCGAGAAGCGAGGCTGTTGCTGGGCTTTCTTGGCTGCCCCTGTGGCTGCACCGGTTTCTCGGCCCGCTGCCGCTGGTGAACTTCGCCACGAGGTCGGAGAAGTTGTAGCTGCCGTCGTCGCGGCGGACGATGTGAACATAGGGGCGCTCGAGCCGGATCTCCCTCAGGATCGGTCCGCGCCGGATGACGGATTCGGCCTGCAGATCGACGAACAGCTCCTCGAAGGACACGAATACCTCGGGGCTGGCGGGCTCCTTGACCGAGAACACCACGCACCGCCGCGCTCAGGGCGAAGGGGTTGATCTTGATCTCTTGAATCGCGACCTGCCGGCCCAACAGCTCGGACAGGCTCTTGACGAGGTAGTGCTTGGCGATCGGCGGCACGGCAAAGAATCCGACCAGTGCGAACAGCGACAACCAGGCCGACCACCCAGAGCGCGACCTTGAGCAGCTTCTTGCCGACGCCGCGCACGGGCTTGCCTGCGCCGCCGGAACCACGCGCCCAGCGATCGCTCGCCCGACGTGCGTGAAAACAGGCGGCTCAGGAATCTCATCCCCGTTGTGGATCGAATCGTCGTCGCGGAGCCCACGACACCCTCGCCAGATGACATCGGATTATGGACAAAAATACACGGCTGGAACAGCCGCGCCCAGCTACGATGATAAGATCAACCGCATCCGTCTGCGAGCCCTTGCGCCTTCCACGGGCGCCGCGCCGCTGTCACAGTTCCGAGGCAATGTCCAACCCATACGACTCCGTCTATTCCAATGCCGCGTTAGATGTGCTGACGGAGCATTTCGACCTCGGGGCAGACCTGTACAAGTTCTGGGGCAGCCCGCGCTCGGTGCTGCGCGCCCTGCTGCTCGGGTGGGCCAGAGCCGGGCATCCGTCGCACCTGCATTACGCGTGGGACCTCGAAACCGCGCCCAGTCTCGACGACGCCATCCTCGAGACCACCCGGCGCGCGATCGCTTTGCTCGATCTCGACGATCTCGATCGCCCGCACCTGCTTCGAGCCGGGCTGCGGCATCGGCGGTGGCGTGACCCAGGTCGCAGCCATGCTGCCGCAGGCCAAGGTCACGGGACTTTCGCTGGTGGGCAAACAGCTCGAGATCGGGCGGGCCATGGCGCGCGCCCGGGGGCTCACGAACACGGAGTTCGTGCAAGGCAACTATCTCGGCACCGCTTTTCCCGATGCGCTCTTCGACGGCATCTTCGCCATCGAGACGCTGGTGTACACGCCCATCGCCGAGAAACCGGTACTGTGTCGCGAGCTGTTCCGTATTCTCAAGCCCGGGCGCACTTTCGTGTCGTTCGACGGCTTCCGTCTGCGCGATCCCGTCGGCGAGGAGGAGCGCCAGTGGGTGCAGGACGTGCTCGACGGATGGACCACCCCGCTGCCGCCAACGCCGGCGGAATTCCAGGAAGCCGCCATATCCGCTGGCTTCGAGGTGCTGCGCGTCGAGGACGCCACGCGCCACGTCTATCGATCGGCCCGGCGCATCTCCACGATCGCGACGTCGGTGCTGCTCCCGCTCTGTGGGGTCGCCCGCGTTCCTTTGCTCGGCCCTTTGATCAGGCCGCTCGGGTTCCACTCACCACGGCATGCGCGACGCTTTGTCGAGGCCTGCCGCTCTCAGCTCAAGGTGTTCGACGCCGGGCTGGGCGCCTACTACGTGCACGTGTTCAGGAAGCCGGCTGTGCCGGCCTGACGGACCGCCGCTCGCCAGCCGGCTTGTTTCCAGCAAGCACGCAGCCGTAGCCCGGATGGAATCTCCTAGTTCTGCTCCAGGAAGCGCAGCAACTCGTCGTGGAAACGCTCCGGCGCCTCCAGGTGCGGGACATGGCCCACATCAGGCAGTAGCACCAGCTTGCAATCGGGCATTGCCTGCGCTGCCTTCCTGGCCAGCTCCGGATACAGGCCGAGCGTGGCGCGCACCTCGGGCGCCACGCGGTTGCGGCCGATGGCCGCGCGGTCCTTTTCGCCCACGATCAGCAACGTCGGCGTCTTGATCAGCGGCATCTCATAGACCACCGGCTGCTCATAGGCCATGGTGTAGGTCTGCGCGGCCGTGCGCGCGATCAGATCCGACTCCGGGCCCAGCGTCCAGCGGTACTGAACTTCGGCGAACATCTGGAACGCAGGCTTCCAGGTGGCGAAGAACTCTTTGAAGAGGGTTTCGATTCCGGCTCGCGTCTGCTTGCGCGCTTCAGTCGCAAGTTGCTCGCGCGTGGCGAACGGCACTTTGATCCGGTAGTCCTCCAGCCCGATCGGGATCCTCTAGCACCAGCCGGTGCGCATACTCGGGATACATCAGCGTGAAGCGCATCGCCATCATGCCGCCGATCGAATGCCCGACCAGGTCTACTCTCTTCACACCCAGGTAGTCCAGCAGTTGCTTGGTGTTGTACGCGTGCACGTGGAAGCTGTGCGGCACGTCCGGCTTGGACGACTTGCCGAAACCGATCTGGTCGGGCACCACCACGCGATAGCCGCGCGCGCTGAGCAAACCGATGGTCTCCTTCCAATAGGCGCCGAAAAAGTTCCGGCCGTGCAGCAGGACTGCCGTCTTTCCGTTGGCGGGCGCGGACGGCTCCACGTCCATGTACGCCAGCTTCACATCTTCGCCTTCCATGCGCAGCAGCAGGTATTGCACGGGATAGGGATAGGCGAGGCCCTCGAGCCCGATGCCGAGCGGCTCCAGGTCTGGCGCAGCGGTTTGCGCATGGCTGAACGCTGGGCACAACAGCAGAGCTGCGGTTGCGCACGCGAGCAGCAGCATGCGCGGGAACAGAATCATACGGGTTTCCTTTGTCACACCATTGTGGCACAGGTGCAATCTATATCAGACGCTGCAGGTGAAGCGTGGTTCCCGCTCGCCCATCCGATCAACCGCGGTTCGCCTGGCGCGTTATCCAATGCATGAAACGGTTGCTCTTCTGCATCGCAGCTCTGGTATGCGCTGCACGGGCCGTAGCCGCCCTGGGCCCGATCGAGGTGCATCAGGTCATTGCGCTGCCCGCGCTCGGTCACGAGAAAGTAGTGGCGCTCACGCTCGACGCTTGCAGCGGCAGCTTGGATGCGGAGCTCATTCACTTTCTGATCGCGCACCGGGTTCCGGCCACGATCTTTGCGACAAAAAAATGGTTGGATCGCAACCCAGCAGGAGTCGCCTTGCTGAAGGCGCATTCGGATTTGTTCGAGATCGAGGATCACGGCGCCAATCACGTGCCGCCGGTGATCGGCGCCGGCCGCAGCGTGTTCGGCATCCCCGGCAATCCCGACTTGGCCCATCTCGAGCGAGAAGTCTGCAGTCGGCGCCAACGCGGTCGCGACCGTCACGGGCGAGGCGCCGCACTGGTATCGCGGCGCAACAGCCGAGTACGACCCGGCGGCGATCAAAGTGATTCAGTCCATGGGGTACCGGATCGCCGGATTCTCGGTGAACGCCGATGTCGGCGCGACGCTGCCGCGGGCGGCCATCGTCGCCAGGCTCGAGCAAGTGAAGAGCGGCGACATCATCATCGCCCACATGAACAAGCCCGCGTCGGACACGGCCGAGGGTCTGTCGGAAGGCGTGCAGCGGCTGCTCGCCCGCGGCTTTCGTTTCGTCAGGCTCGACCAGACGCAGGTGCGCCCGGTGCGTTGAGCTGCGCCTGCTGCGCAAACGCCCTGGCGAGCACGCTGGCCTGCCCGGCCGGGAGCCCTCAGAAGTTGTGTGCTCAGAATTCCAGCCGCTTCTGCCCCGGCTGTGCCGGCGCATAAGACAACTCACCGTCCACGATCTGCGCGGCACCGGTCCACGGATGCGGCTCGATGCGGCCGGGCCCCACAATGTGCGTCACCTCGATGCCGCGCGCCTTGAGGTAGTCGGAGATCAGTCCGCGATGACACTGCTGCCAGGCCAGCTCCGCGCACATGATGACGGTGTGCCGGTCGCGCGCGCGTTGCAGCAGAAATGTCGATGGCGACCCGGAAAGCATCGGTCTCCATATAGTCGGCGTATCCGCGGAATCCTGCGTTGCGCCAGGCAGTGTTGCGGGAGTCCTTGTGCGGGGGGCGCCGTCCGCCCAGTTCCGGGATCCAGAAATAGTCGATTCCGGCCGCTGGCAGCGAACGCTCCAGCGCTTCGCGGTTGAACTGCGGATGCCGCCTCGAGGCCGGATACCGGCGTACGTCTGCCAGCGCTTGGATACCGTTGCGCTCCAGCAGCCCGACCAGTTCCTCTTGCGGACGCGTGGAATGACCCACGGTCCAGAGTTCAGTCACCTGAGACCTGCGGGCTCACTCGCAGCGAGATCGTCACCGGCCCATCGTTGGTGAGCGTGACCTGCATGTGCGCCCCGAACCGCCCGCCCGCAACCCGTGGGTAGAGTTCACCCGCTCGTGCCAGCATGTACTCGAACAGGGCGCGCCCCTGCTCGGGCGGAGCGGCGGGTGTGAAGCTGGGGCGGTTGCCTTTGCTCGTGTCGGCCGCCAGCGTGAACTGCGGCACCAGCAACAGACCGCCGTCGACCTCGCGCAGGGCGAGATTCATCTTGCCTTGCGCGTCGGAGAAGACGCGGTAGTTGAGCAGCCGTTCCAGGAGGCGGTCGGCCTCGGCTGTGCCGTCTCCGCGCTCCGCGCAGACCAGCACCATGAGCCCCGGGCCGATAGCTCCCACGATCTGCCCCTCGACCTCGACCTGCGCCTGGCTTACGCGCTGAAGCAGCCCGATCATAAGATTCCACACAAGCCTGCGTGCGGGTCAGGAATGCGCGCCAACGATCTCAGTGCAACGCATTCTAACTGCCTTGCAGGCAGCAGGTGCGCCTGCGCCGACTTGGCCCGCAGCGGCCAGCGCTATGTCGGTGGCCGGTGCGCCTGCTACACTGAACGAGGGTCAAGCGAGGTAACCCGCCATGGCAGACATCGACAAATCCCCGCCACCGGGCAAGGAGATCGCCACCCTGGCGGGCGGCTGCTTCTGGTGTCTGGAGGCCGTCTACGACCAGATGAAGGGCGTGGAGAGCGTCGAGTCGGGCTACATGGGCGGACATACCGCCAACCCCACCTACACGTCAGTATGCTCGGGTGCCACCGGTCACGCCGAGGTGGTGCGCATCACCTTCGATCCGAAGCTGGTGAGCTATGCAGACCTGCTGAAAGTATTCTTCGTCATCCACGACCCCACCACGCTCAACCGGCAGGGGAACGACGAGGGCACGCAATACCGCTCGGCGATCTTCTACCATTCTCCAGAGCAGAAGAGCATCGCCGAGAAAGTGATCTCGGAGCTCTCCGCACAGGGGGTGTACGACGATCGCATTGTCACCGAGATCTCGCCCGCTGGTACGTTCTACGTCGCTGAGGGCTACCACCAGGAGTATTTCCAGCGCAACCCGCAGCAGCCCTACTGCCAGTTCGTGGTTGCACCCAAGGTGGCGAAGTTCCGCAAATCCTTCCTCGATCGGCTGAAGCGCTAGCCCGCGGGGACGGCGCGGCTGTCGCCGGTCCGCGACTGTGCTCGTATCTACGAGCGGCGCCGCGGGTGCTGTCACCCGCGCGATCGCGGAGCCAATTCCCCACACGCCGAAGGCTGCGATCGCAAAGCCGCTCATCGCGTTAATCTTGCGCACCGCACTTGGGGTCGTGACCCAGCGCCGCAGAGCAGCGCCGAAGCTGGCGTAGCCTGCTTGCACGGTCAGGCTGCCGAGGAACAGCCAAAGCGAACCGTACAGCACTGCTCCCACACCCGCCCCGGTCGTCATCTGCCCCGAGAATGCTACGAATAGCAGAATGGTGAGCGGGTTGGCCAGGGTGAGCAGGTAGAGCTGGACCAGGCTCGGAGCGCGATTCTTCGGCTTCTCGGCGCCATCCGTCGGCGCTGCCGGCATGCGCAGCGCCCGTAAGGCCAACCAGAATCCGAGCAGAATCAGCAGTAGCGATGAGCCTAGCCGGATGTTTCTGTCGTGGGCGTGCAAGAGTGCGAATACACCCGACCCCGCCGCCAGCGCCAGCACGGCGTACGTGAGGTCGGCCAGCGCCACACCCAGGGCCGCGGCCAGCGCCGCGGACAGCCGGTGGTTGAGACCGATGTGGATCAGCAACAGGGCGATGGGACCGACCGGCGCGGCGATCGTTACCCCGAACAGGAATGCCCGCAGGGCTTCCAGCGTCATCGGCGAGACATCGGCTTCACGCCGCTAAGATACCGCGACCCCGACCGCAGGGTGAGTCCCCGGGCATTTGCCACTGCTCGCGGCCATCGTGCACGCTTGCTATGCGCGCGGGATAGCGCCCTCGAGCGCCGGGAAGCCCCGTCCGGCGCGGGGATCGGCGCAGCCGCGCTCGCGTCACGCACGCTGCATGCGCGTGTATCCGGCTCGCGACGCGCGGCTGCAGTGCCCGCGCATCGGGGCCCGCACGCCATTTAGCTGTTGACACGGCATGCCCCCCTCGGCATTCTGTCGCTGCCGTGCCAGAGCCGAATGGCGCGGCGGCTCCAGCGTCACGCACAACGGCAATTCGACTTGAGTGGAGGTAACAGCACATGGCCACAAAGAAGACCGCAGCGAAGAAGGCTCCGGCGAAGAAACGGGCGGCGAAGAAGTCCGCCAAGAAGCCGGCGAAGAAAGCCCCGGCTAGAAAGTCGGCGGCCAAAAAGGCTGCGCCCAAGAAGAAGAGCAGCGGCGCGAAGCGCAAACCGAACGCTGCATTCATGAAGGCGATGACCCCAACCGCCGTCCTGGCCGCAGTCATCGGCGAGAAGGCGGCGCCCCGGACCGAGGTCACCAAGAAGATCTGGGACTACATCAAGAAGAACAAGCTGCAGGACGCCATCAACAGGCGGATGATCAACGCCGACGAGAAGCTGAAGGCTGTGTTCGGCGGCAAGAGACAGGTGTCCATGTTCGAGATGACCAAGCTGGTCAATGCGCACCTGAAGTAATCGTCTTGCATAGGCTGCCGGCGCGACGCCCGCCGGCCGCCCCCCGCGGGGCGGGCTACCGCCCGGCCCACGCGTGGATCAACCCCTGTCGGCGTCGAAGGGGAGGCCGGAGGCTACGCCGCCGCCGGTCACGACCCGCTGCGTCGCGTCCCGCAGCGGCGGGTGGCGCGCCGGCTGGGCAATCCGCAACAGTCGCTCTACTCAGTGAGCGACAACGGCGAGATCGTGTTCATCCGGGACGTGGAGTTTCCGCCGCAGTAGGCGTGAGCTGCGCTCCGTCCTGCGCCGGCGGGGTGAACAGGGAGGAGCGGTTTATGTCGGCGATACGGTCCCAGCCGCACATCGCCATGACCCGGTCGATCTCGGTCCTCAATAGCTGAAGCACCCAGGCAACCCCTGCTTCACCGGCGACGGCTACGCCCCAGAGCTGGGGCCTACCGATCAGGCACGCCTTAGCGCCAAGTGCCAGCGCCTTGAGCACGTCCGAGCCGCGCCGGACTCCGCCGTCCAGCAGCACCGGCACGCGCCCTGCGACCGCATCCACCACTCCGGGTAGCGCTTCCACCGAGGCCGGGGCGGCGTCGAGCTGCCGCCCGCCGTGGTTGGATACGATGATGCCGTCGATGCCCAGAGCGATGGCTCGGCGCGCCTCTTCCGGATGCAAGATGCCCTTCAGCAGCAGCGGCCGGTCCCACAACTGCCTCAGCCATTCCACGTCCTTCCAGCTCGCGCCGGGATCGAGCAGGCTACCCATCTTCGCCGCGAGCGACATGATGTCGGAGTCGCCCTCTCGGCTGTAGTTGGCCAGGGTGAACCTGGGCCCTAGCGCCATGCGCAGCAGCCAGCGCATGTGCAAGCCCATGTCCAACACGTTCCCCACGCCCAACCTCAGCGGGACGGTGAAGCCATTGCGCAGGTCCCGCTCGCGCCAGCCCGGGACCTGATTGTCGACAGTCAGGACCAGCGCTCGGTACCCGCTGGCGTGCGCGCGCTCGGTGAAGGCGCGAGTGAGCTCCCGATCTCGGTACATGAACACCTGCATCCAGAGATCGCCGCTGACCTCGCGCGCCAGGTCCTCGATCGCGACGGTCGAGGCGTGGCTCATCGTATAGACGGTGCCAGCCGCGACGGCGGCGCGCGCGGAGGCGACCTCGGCCCGCGGCCAGAGCAATCCGGCAAGCCCGGTAGGCCCGATCAGCACCGGTCCGCTCAGGCGTTGCCCGAACAACTCGATAGATTGATCGCGCGCTGAGGTGCCTTCCAGCGGGCGCGGTAACAGCAGGGTCTGCGCCAGCGCCGCTTCGTTGCGGCGCAGGGCCAGCTCGTCCTCGGCACCGCCGTCGACGAAATCGAACACCACGCGCGGCAGGCGCTGCTGCGCCAGTCGGCGCATGTCGGCGAGGCTATGGGCGCGTCGGCTGAGGAAGTCTCGATCCATTTTCTTCACGTCTTGCGTCATCCGACGGCAAATGTCGGTCGCCTAGGGTAGCTCTGATCTACCCTAGCTACCATCGGCAACAGTTCGTATTGCACAACACAAGGCGCGTCCTTGACAAGGTAGCACCGCCCCCACACCATGGTGTGAAAATAACCCGGCGCGAAAACAACCCCTCATTCGCAGGACTCCCGCATGAGCACATCGCCGCGTTGGAAACGCCGTCCGGAAGGCTCAACGTGGGGCAACTGGGGGCCCGACGACCAGCTCGGCCGCCTCAATCTGCTCACCCCCGAGAAGGTCAAGCAGGCGGTGGCAGAAGTGAAAGAGGGGCTGAGCTTCTGCCTCAGTCTGCCGCTCGACTATCCCGGCGGCAACGTGCTCAACCCCCGCAGGTACCCCCCCGTCTTGCGCCCGACGATTCGCGGCCAGCAGCCGAACTTCATCTACCAGGTGCGCAACGACAATCCAGACGCGACCGACGTAGTCAACGACGATGTCGCCATCCTGCACCTGCAGTACTCCACGCAGTGGGACAGCCTGGCACACGTTGGGCAGTTGTTCGACGCCGATGGCGATGGCACGCCCGAGCCGGTCTTCTACAACGGGTATCGACCGGGGGTCGATATCGTCGGCCCGAGCGCCGTATCGGACGCGGGCGGCATCAACATGGTGCCGGCCAAGTCCACGTCGCGTGCGGGTGCGCTGGGGATCGAAAACATGGCGGTCAAGTGCGTGCAGGGCCGGGGTGTGATGATCGACCTGCACGCCCATGTGGGCCGCGAGCGCGTCGCCGTGGGGTACGACCAGCTGATGCGCATCCTGGACGCGGACAAAGTCCAGGTTGAGGCGGGCGACTTGGTGTGCCTGCACACCGGCTTCTCCCAGCTGCTCCTGGAGATGAACCGTCAGCCCGACGCGCACACGCTCGAGAGCTCGTGCGCGGCGCTGGACGGTCGCGATCAGAAGCTGCTCCAGTGGGTCACCGACAGCGGGCTGGTGGCATTGATCGCCGACAACTACGCGGTGGAAGCGCATCCCGCCGTGTCTCATCGCGGCCGCTGCGCCGCGCTGCCGCTGCACGAGCACTGCCTGTTCAAGCTCGGGGTGAACCTGGGGGAGATCTGGTATCTGACCGAGCTGGCCGATTGGCTGCGCAGCCACGGGCGCTATCGCTTTCTGCTCACCGCGCCGCCGCTGCGGCTGCCCGGTGCCGTGGGCTCGCCCGTCACCCCTGTGGCTACCGTCTAAGCATGAGCTACGTGACCGGTGTCGGGCTGACGCCGTTCGGTAAGCTCCCGGGGCGCACCACGCTCGACCTCATGAGCGAAGCGGCAGCCGCGGCGTTGGCCGATGCGCAGCTCGAGCGCGCCGATGTCGACGGCTTGTTGTGCGCGTACTCTACGACCTTTCCGCATCTGATGCTCTCGACCACGTTCGTCGAGCACTTCGGGCTCAGCCCGACCTACGCGCATTCGATCCTGGTCGGAGGCGCCACCGGGTTCGCCATGGCGATGCTGGCGCACACCTTGGTGGAATCGGGCGTGGTGCGCAACGTCCTGGTGGTGGCGGGCGAGAACCGCCTCACCGCGCAGAGCCGCGACGCTGCTGTGCAGACGCTGGCGCAGGTCGGACATGCCGAGTACGAAGTCCCGCTGGGCGCGACCATCCCCGCGTACTACGCGCTGGTGGCCTCGCGCTACATGCACGAGCACGGGACCACCGAAGCGGACTTGGCGGAGCTGGCCGTGCTGATGCGCCGCAACGCCATGAGCCACCCGGGAGCGCAGTTCCGCGAGCCGATCACGGTGCAGGACGTGCTCGCGTCCAAGCCGATCGCGTCCCCGCTCAAGCTGCTCGACTGCTGCCCTGTCTCCGACGGCGGTGTTGCATTCGTCGTAGGCCGCGAGCCGACGAGCGGGTCGCGCGTGCGCATCCGAGGCGCGGGACAGGCGCATACCCACCAGTACGTGACGGGCGCGCCCAGCCTGACCGAGTTCGGTGCGAAGGCCAGCGTCGAGCGGGCGCGTGAGAGCGCGGGGATCGCGCTGTCCGACGTGCGCTACGCCGCCATCTACGACAGCTTCACCATCACGCTCACCATCCTGCTGGAGGAGATCGGCCTGGCTCCGCGGGGGCAGGCCGGCAAGAGGGCGCGCGCGGGCTATTTCGATCGCGACGGTCGGCTGCCGCTCAACACCCACGGCGGCCTGCTGTCCTACGGCCACTGCGGGGCGGGTGGCGCGATGGCGCACCTGGTCGAGACGCAGCAGCAGATGACCGGCCGCGCGGGAGCGCGCCAGGTGAAGGATCGCCTCTCTCGCGCTGCTGCACGGCGACGGCGGCGTGCTGTCCTCTCATGTGCAGTCTGGTGATGGAGGCGCAATGACGCCCGCATCGCCGGTGCTGGACTGGACCAGGGGCGGCGCGGGGATCGCGTTCCAGAGCTGTTCGGCCTGCGGCCACCATTGGTATTTCCGCCGCGACTTCTGTCCGCGCTGCGGGTCCGGTTCGCCCGTTGATCGGCAAGCCACGGGGCTGGGCACGGTCCACGCGGCCACGCTGGTGACGCGGGCCCCGAGCGAAGAGTTGCGTGCGCACGCCCCGTATCTGATCATGCTGGTGGATGCGGACGAGGGTTTCCGGCTGATGGCGCACGGGGCGCGGCAGCTTCGCATCGGCGAGCGCGTGCGCTGCCGCTTCGTCTCCTTCGGAGGCAGACTCATCCCCTTCTTCGATCCGGCATGAACCAGGCCGCCGCAGCGCGCCTGCGCACGGTTCTCGATCCCAAGTCCGTCGCCGTCATCGGCGCGTCCGAGAATCCCAACAAGATCGGCGGCCGACCGCTCGCTGTACCTGTCGCGGTTCGGCTTCAAGGGCAAGGTCTATCCCATCAATCCTAAGCGCAGCGAGGCGCAGGGGTTCAAGGCCTATCCGAACCTCGCCGCGCTGCCCGAGACTCCGGAGGTCGCCGTCATCGTCGTGCCGGGCGAGCTCGCTGTCCAGGCGCGTGGAGGAGTGCGCGCGTAGCGGTGTGCAGGTTGCCATCGTCATGGCCTCCGGCTTCGGCGAGACCAGCGATCCGGACGCACGCGCCAACCAGCAACGCATCGTCGAGCTCGCTCGCGCCAGCGGCATGCGTGTGATCGGGCCCAACTCGCAGGGTGTTGCCAACTTCGCCTCCGGTGCGGTGCTCAGCTTCTCCACCATGTTTCTCGAGGCCTCGCCTCAGGACGGGCCGGTGGCGATCGTCAGCCAGAGCGGCGGCATGAGCGTGGTGCCCTACGGTCTGCTGCGCAGCCGCGGCATCGGCGTGCGCCACGTCCATGCCACCGGCAACGACTGCGACGTGACCGCCGGCGGAGCTCGCTTCGGTGGTGGCCGAAGAGCCGGACCTGAAACTGCTGTTGCTGTACCTGGAGAGCGTGCGCGATGCCGCTCCGCTGGCGGAGATGGCGCGCGTCGCGCATCGTCGGGGCCTCCCCATCGTCGCGCTGAAGGCTGGGCGCACCCCGGCGGGACAGGAAGCGGCGCGCTCGCACACCGGCGCACTCGCCAACGAGGACCGCGTCGTCGACGCGTTCTTCGCGCAGCATGGCATCTGGCGTGCCCGGGACATGGGCGAGCTGGTCCACGCCACCGAGCTGTATCTGAAGGGATGGCAGCCGCAGGGGCGACGGCTGGTGGTGGTCAGCAACTCGGGCGCGCTTTGTGTGATGGCCGCGGATGCAGCCAGTGCGACCGGAATGCCGATGGCGCAGTTGAGCCAGGAGACGCGTTCGGCCCTGGCTGGAATCCTGCCCAGCTTCGCTACCACTACCAATCCAGTCGACGTCACCGCCGCCCTGCTCACCAACAGCCGCCTGTTGAGCGACATTCTGCCGGTGCTCTCACGCGACCCGGCCGCAGACGCTTTCCTCATCGGGATCCCGGTGGCGGGGCAAGGCTACGATGTGGAAGCGTTCGCGCGCGACTCCGCGGCTGTCGCGGCGCAGACCGGCAAGCCGCTGGTGGTGTCCGCTCCGCAGCCGAGCATCGCGGCCAAGTTCAGGGAAGAGGGCCTGCCCGTGTTCGCTACCGAGAGCGAAGCGGTCGCGGCGCTGAACCAGTTTCTGTCGCACTTGGAGCTGATGCGAGCTGCGGTGCAACCCGGCTCTGGCATTCAGACGTTTTTCGGGGCGCGCCCGCGGCAAGGCGAGGATGCTGAATGAGGCGGACAGCCTGGATATGCTGAAAGGATTCGGCGTGTCCGTCGTCGAGCACAGGCTGTGCCGCACTGTCGGACGAGGCGGCGCAGGCTCTGGTCGCCTTAGGCGCGCCGGTGGCCGCGAAGGGGTGTTCGGCCGACGTGGTGCACAAGTCCGAGCTTGGGCTGGTGCGCTTGAACCTGCGCACACAGGAGGACATGCGAAGCGCATTCGTCGATATCGAGCGCCGGCTGCGAGAGCGTGGCTCGCGCTTCGACGGCGTGCTGGTGGAGAAAATGGTCGCGGGCCGGCGCGAGCTGATGATCGGCGCGCGCATCGATCCGGTGTTCGGCCCGGTCGTCGTGGTTGGCGACGGCGGCAAGTACGTGGAGGCGATGCCCGATGTCGAGCTGCTGCTGCCGCCCTTCGACACGGCGACGGTGCGACGTGCGCTGTCTCGATTGCGCATCGCGCCGTTGCTCGGTGGCGTGCGTGGCGAGCCGCCGATGGACGTGGATGCTTTCAGCGCGTCCGCGGTTGCGGTTGGCCGCCTGATGGCTGATGACAAGTCTGGAGTCACCACCCTCGACGTCAATCCGGTGGTCGTGGGCAGTGCCGGCGAGGGGTGTCACGCGGTGGATGCGGTCGTCTACACGATCGCATAGCGTTGGCTTGTGACGAAAACGGTACGCCGTCCGAAACGGCGATGGTGAGTTGCACCGTGGGCCCACCATCGCTCTGGCTTACGCGCCCCTGATCGCACCAAGCGGTGCAGTGCTAGTTCACCTGAATTTTGCAGTTGCCGTGACCTTCGCGCTCCCGAATCGATTCGCGAGGACGCGGCTGCACGTCGACGGCCGACCAACCGGGGCCTTGCGACGCCGCGGGCGCGGGACTTGCCTCGCTTGCATCCACGTGCCCGCACAAGGCATCGATCCCGAGACCCTCATCCGCGAAGACATGGCGCTTGACGACCTATCAGTCGCTCCCCGACGACAAGCCCCGCGCACAGAGCGCCTCAGGAGCCACGTCGTCGTGTTCACCGCGATCGTGGCGCTCGCACTGCTGCTGTCGATCTTCACCTATCTGCACGGGCGTTCGGTCAACCTGACCACGACAGGGTTCGTGGATCACGATCTGCCCAGCGTCGCGACGCTGTTCGATCTCAAGCTCGCCGTCGTCAGCGAGGAGCCCATTCTGTATGACTACTACGCGAGTGGAGACAGAGGCGCGATTCCGGGCCAGCCACGGCGCGAACGCTCGCAGAATTGAGAGAGGCCTCGTACAGCTCAAGCAATTCGGCGTCAGCCCGGAGCGGGTCACCGAGATCGAGGGGCACTATCGAGACCTGAACCGGCTTGCTGCAGAGCTGGATGCCACGCTGGGCCGCGCTCCAGTGGATCCGCGCAAAGCCCAGGGGCTGCTGGCAGCGGTCAACCATCACGCCGCGGAGATCAACGCGGGTGTGGACAAGACGTTGGCGGTGGTCAGCGGCGACGTCAACAAGCGGGGCAGGGTCGTGCAGGAGGAAGTGGCCACGATCGTGAGCATGGTGGTGGCATTCAGCATAGCGACGCTGATCCTGCTGGTCCTCACCGGCTATTCCTTGCGTGCCTATGTCGGCGAATCCGCCAAACGCAGGCAGCTCGCCTTGTTCCCGGAGCGCAATCCACATCCGATATTGAGCGTGTCGAGCGAGGGCAAACCGCTGTATGCCAACCGCGGAGCGCTGCAGATGCTGGCCGATTGTGGGGCTCCCAGCGCAGATGCGACTCGTCTGCTCCCCACCGATCTGGTCGAGCGCCTGGACGCGTTGCGACGCTCGCGCCGCGATATCGACCGCTTCGAGTACGAGGCGCTGCGGGCGCCAGCTGTCGTGCGAGATTCATCCCTTGCCGGACCAGGACCTGTTCCACGTCTATCTTTCGGACATCACGGAGCACAAGCGGGCCGAGCAAAAGCTCATGTATCAGGCGTACCACGACGCGTTGACCGATCTCCCGAACCGTCACGAGTTCCACGAGAGGCTCTCGCAAGCCATCAGCGCGCAGGCCAGCGGGGCCGTCTTGCTCCTGAATCTCGACCGCTTCCGGCTCTTCGTCGACAGCTTTGGCCACAACGTGGGAGACGAAGTGCTGAAGGCCGTCGCCGCACGGCTCAACCAAACCCTGCAGGGCTCATGGTCCGAGTTCCTCGCCGCCCGACTCTTCCGCATGGACGGCGCGCGGTTTGCGGTTTTCGCCCCCGGCGTGCGCTCGCCCGCTACGCTGGATGCTCTGGCCCAGCGCATGCAGGAGTCGGCCCGGGAACCGATCCGGGTGAGGGACCGCGACCTTCTGCTGAGCTTCAGCGTGGGAGGAAGCCTGTTCCCGCTGGACGGCAGGGATGCCGAGACGGTGGTGCAGAGGCGCGGACCGGGCGATGCAGAGCGTGCGCAAGCAGGGCGGCAACGCCTACCGGCGATACGGCAGCGAGCTGGACGCCGAGTACTCCGAGCTCCTCGAGCTGGAAACGGACCTGCGGCTCGCTCAGGAGCGCGGCGAGTTTGCACTTGCACTTCCAGCCCCAGGTCAACATCCGAACCGGCGCGCTGATCGGATTCGAAGCGCTGCTGCGCTGGAATCATCCCGAGCACGGGATGATCCCGCCAAACCACTTCATCCGGTTGGCCGAGGACACGGGGCTGATCGTGGAGATCGGCGAGTGGGTGCTGCACACCGCCTGTGTCCAGGCCCGAGCCTGGTTGGACTTCGGACTACGGGGGTTTGCAGTCGGTGTGAACGTCTCCGCTCGTCAGTTCGCCAGTGGCGACCTGGCTCAAAGGGTGCAACGCGTAGTGCGGGAAACCGGCCTCGATCCAGCTTATCTGGAGCTGGAAGTCACCGAAAGTGTCGCCATGCAAGACGCCGAGCAAACAGTCGAGACGCTCGACGCGCTCAAGGACATCGGCGTTCGGATGTCTATCGATGACTTCGGGACCGGTCATTCGTCGCTGTCCTACCTCAAGCGCCTGCCCGTTCACCGGCTGAAGATCGATCAGTCCTTTGTGCGCGACATGACATCGGATCGCAACGATGCGGCCATCACGCGCGCGGTGATCGCTCTGGCGAAGAGCCTGAGGCTTAAAGTCATCGCCGAGGGCGTTGAGACCGAGGAGCAACGAAAGATGCTCGCCCGGTACGGGTGCAGGGAGATCCAGGGCTATCTGATCGCTCGCCCGTCGTCCGCGTCCGACCTCGTGCCTTTCGTCACCAGGCATCTGCAAAGCAACGCCAAGAGCCCGAGATCGGACCAGCGTAAGCTGCGCGTCGCCTGACGCTAGTCGAGCGGGTGGGTGGTGCCACAGCTCCACGTGGGTGCGGACACTGCTGCCCGCACCCCGTGATGAGCCTCAGGCATTAGGCGGCCGGTACTTCACCTGTTTCTTCACCGCCTGGTCGACCTCTTCGGGTGTGAGCAACGCAGTGGTCTTGGTGCGGGCTGCCCCGCTGGCGGTTACCGCGAGCGAGAGCGCGGCGGCGGACACGTGGTCCGGGAGATCGACGATGGCGAACGCGTCATAGTCCCCCAAGGCGAAATACTGCACCTCGAGTTTGCCGCCTACGCTCTCCGCCGCCTGCTGCACGGATGCGCGCCGCGCCGTCCCGCCTGTCTTCATGATGCCCTTCAGGCCGTCCAGAGTGTACGATGCTTCGATGAGATACTTCGACATGGGCTACCTCCTCCAAGGATAGTGCGATTGACAGGTTATCGCGTCGCGTCTCGTTCGACGCAGCGACGACCGCTGACGCGGCGCGCTGCTCGCCTTGGCGATACGGGCGAGGAGAGGAATGTGTTCACATGACGGTACGCTGCGAGGTTGCCCATGTCAACCGATGCGTGCAGCAATCAACTGTGCGGACCCGCAGCGCTCACGGACGGAATTCCGGCTTCAGCGTTTGGTAAAGGCGGCGAAACCGTTCGCCCGCCGAGCGATAGGCGTCTACCAGAGCAGGCTCGGGTTCCATCACTTCGTTTACGTACGGCACTGTGCAAACTTCGCCGACCGGTTCGCCGCTCACGGCCAGCCGCGCCAGGCGGGCTGCCCCGAAGGCCGGACCCGTCGCGCCCTCACGATAGAGCATGACGGGTCGATCCAGCGCGCTGGCGAGGATGCGAATCCACAAACGGCTGCGGCTCCCACCCCCGATCGCCGCGACGCGCTGTACCGTTGTCCCTGCGGCCGTCAGGCAATCCTGGGCTTCGGCGAGAGACAAAGCCACGCCCTCCAGCACCGACTGAATCAGCGCCTCGGTCGACGTTTCTGCGTCCAGTCCGAAGAATACGCCCCTGGCGTAAGGGTCGTTATGGGGTGTGCGCTCCCCACTCAAGTACGGCAGAAAGATGACGCGGCCCGCACCCTGGTAACTCGTTTCCACGCGCGCCAGGAGCGCGCTGATGTCCTCGGCGCCGACGAGCTTCGCGGCCCACGCGAGACAGCTCGCGCCGTTGAGCAATGCGGCCATCTGGTACCAGCGCCCGGGCACGGCATGGCAGAAGGCGTGGACGAAGGCTTGTGGAAAGGGCCGGTAGGCTGCTGTGGTCACGAAGTACTGACCCGAAGTGCCCAGCGAGACGAACGCGTCGCCGTCGGTCACGGCGCCGATGCCCACAGCGCCGGCCGCCGCATCCCCCGCGCCGCCCGCGACCACGACATCAGCCGGCACGCCCCATTCGCGCGCGATGTCGGGCCGCAGGACGGCGGAGGGTTGTGAACCTTCTACCAGACGCGGCATTTGCGTCGCAGACAGTCCGGTCGCCGCCAGGATCTCCGGCGACCAGGTGCGAGCGGCCTCGTCGAGCCACAGCGTTCCCGCGGCGTCGGACAGGTCAGTGACCAGCTCCCCGGTAAGCCGAAACCGCACGTAGTCCTTAGGCAATACCACCGCACCGATGCGCGAAAAGATCTCCGGCTCGTGCTGCGCGATCCAGAGCAGCTTCGGCGCCGTGAAACCCGGCATCGCGGGCACGCCAGCGACGATTCCAAGCCGCGGGACCCTCTGCTCGAGAGTGATGCATTGTTCGTGCGAGCGCCCGTCGTTCCACAGGATGGCGGGGCGCAGCACGGCGCCGCTACCGTCGAGCAGCACCGCGCCATGCATCTGCCCTGAGAGCCCTATCCCGCGTAGCGCGGCAAAGCTGCGGGGCGCGGCCTGCCTCAGACTCGAGACCACCCAGGCGACGGCGCTCCACCAGTCTTCGGGATTCTGCTCGGACCACAGCGGTTGCGGCCGCGATATCGACAGCTCCCGTGTTGCTTCGGCAACCACGTGCTGACGCTCGTCGGCGAGCAGGGCCTTCACCGCGGACGTGCCGACGTCGATACCAAGAAAAACTCCGGTCATGGGCAGATACCGTCGTTGCGTCGTCGCTCGTGGCTCCCGCGCTCGTTGACGTGGGTCGTGCACATAGAGCAAGCTGTGGCCATCGCGCTGGTTGCCGGCGTCATCCTCATGCCCTTGGGTACCAGCGGCGGGCATCGACTACATGGATTCAAGGGAGACTAAACTAAAGCAACGTGATTTAGTAATATAGCCGCCGGGAGGAGAGTCGCGGCCGCGGTATTCGTACCTGCACCGAAGCACGGTGCCGCGGGCTAGGGACACTCAACTGTTCTCTTCTCTCAGCTCTTCTGATGCTATTGCTCATTCGAACCGGGGGGAGATTCCCACATGAAAGCCAAGAAAGTCGTCTTGCTGTGCCTGCTGATGTGCGCCGCAGCATTCGCATACGCTGCTGACCAGATTGTCGTAGGCCTCATCACGAAAACGGAAACCAATCCGTTCTTCGTGAAGATGAAGCAGGGTGCGGACGCCGCCGCCAAAGCGGACGGCGCCACGCTGATGAGCGCCGCCGGCAAGTTCGACGGCGACAACGCGGGCCAGATCACCGCCATCGAGAACATGGTCACCGCCGGCGCCAAGGCGATTCTGATCACGCCCAGCGATACCAAGGCGATCGTGCCGTCGATCAAGAAGGCGCGCGCTGCCGGCGTGCTGGTGATCGCGCTCGACACGCCGACCGATCCTCAGGATGCGACCGACGCGCTCTTCGCCACCGACAACTTCAAGGCCGGCGTCCTGATCGGCCAATACGCGAAGGCCGCCATGGCCGGTAAACCGGCCAGGATCGCGACCATGGACCTGGCCCCTGGCATTACCGTCGGCCAGCTGCGCCACGACGGATTCCTGAAGGGCTTCGGCATCAAGGCCGGCGACGCCAGCATCGTTTGCAGCCAGGACACGCAGGGCGACCGGGCCAAGGGTCAGACCGCGATGGAGAACTGCCTGCAGAAGGCGCCGAACATCAACGTCGTCTACACCATCAACGAACCTGCTGCGGCTGGCGCGTACCAGGCGCTCAAGGCCGCTGGCAAAGAGAAAGGCGTGCTGATCGTGTCGGTCGACGGCGGCTGTGAAGGCGTGAGGAACATCCAGGCAGGTGTCATCGCGGCGACTTCTCAACAGTACCCCCTGAAGATGGCGCAGCTGGGCGTCGACGCCGGCGTCGCATATGCCAAGACCGGGAAGAAGGCATCCGGTTACACCGATACGGGTGTGACCCTCATCACCGACAAGCCCATGAAGGGTGTCGAAAGCAAGGACACCAAGTTCGGCTTGAGCGCCTGCTGGGGGTAGCAGCTCTTTCCCTCCCCTGCTTGCGGGGGAGGGTCGAGGGAGGGGGAGTCTAGTGAGCACCCAGACAGCTGCAACCGCCAGTCCCGGTGTTGCGTGGCCTGTTTGCGCACATGCCGCCGGTCGCGACATTCGGACCGTTCATCGCACTCGCCATAGCGTGCACGTTCTTTGCCTTTCAGTCCGACCGCTTCCTGGCGGGCCAGAACTTCTCGTTGATCTTGCAGCAGGTGATGGTGGTCGGTGTCGTCGCGATTGGCCAGACCTTGGTTATCCTCACCGCAGGAATCGATCTGTCGTGCGGCATGATCATGGCGTTGGGCTCCATCGTCATGACCAAGTTCGCGGTCGACCTGGGGATGAATCCCTACCTCGCGATCCTGTGCGGGCTGCTGATCTGCGTCGCCTTCGGTTTTTTGAATGGCTCGCTCATTACCTATGTGAGGCTGCCGCCTTTCATCGTCACGCTCGGAACGCTGAACATCGCCTTCGCGATAACCCAGATCTACTCGAAGTCGCAAACCGTCGCCGGGTTGCCCGACGCCATGTTGTTCTTCGGCAATACCTTCAAGATCGGAGACACGTCGGTGACCTACGGCACGGTTCTGATGCTCCTGATGTATCTCGGCGCCTGGTTCGTGCTGCGCGAAACAGCGCCGGGAAGGCATGTGTACGCGCTCGGGAACAATCCGGAAGCGGCGCGGTTGATGGGCATTCCCGCGCGGCGCATGCTCGTGGGTATCTACACGATCGCCGGGCTGATCTACGGCATCGCTGCGCTGCTTACTGGTTGCGCGCACCAATGTCGGCGACCCGCAGGCGGGACAGACGGACAACCTGGAGAGCATCACGGCCGTTGTGCTGGGCGGAACCAGTCTGTTCGGTGGACGCGGGATGATTCTCGGTACGCTGATCGGCGCTCTGATTATCGGCGTAATCCGCAACGGCCTCACTCTCATGGGTGTTCCGTCGGTCTACCAAATTCTGATAACCGGTATCCTCGTGATTCTGGCTGTCGCCACCGACCAGATGTCGCGTCGCAAGGCTTGAAACCATGGCCGCTACCGCTCCCACCCCCGTCATCGAAGCGCGCAAGCTGGTCAAACGCTACGGCCACGTTACGGCGCTGGACGAAGCGGACTTCGAGGTGCTGCCCGGTGAGATCCTCGCCGTGATCGGGGACAACGGCGCGGGCAAGTCGACGCTCATCAAGGCGTTGTCGGGCGCGCTCATCCCGGACTCGGGCCAGATCTTCGTCGACGGCCAGCTCGTTCACTTCCACAACCCGGTCGACGCCAGAAGGCACGGCATCGAAACGGTCTACCAGGATCTGGCCGTGGCCCCCGCGATGACCATCGCCGAGAACCTTTTTCTCGGACGCGAGGCCACGCGGGGCGGCTGGCTGGGATCGATGCTGCGGCTGCTGGACAAGAAGAGGATGCAAGCCGAGGCGAGCGCGCACATGAAGGATTTGCAGATCGGCATTCGCTCGATGAAGCAGGCGGTCGAGACGCTGTCGGGCGGCCAGCGGCAGGGTGTGGCGGTTGCCCGCAGCGCGGCGTTCGCGCGCCACGTCGTGATCATGGACGAACCGACCGCCGCTCTGGGGGTGAAGGAATCGAACATGGTCCTCGATCTGATCCGTCGCGTGCGCGAGCGGGGATTGCCGGTGATCCTCATCAGCCACAACATGCCGCACGTATTCGAGGTGTCCGACCGCATTCACATCCAGCGCCTCGGCCGGCGCGCGGCTCTGGTGAGAGCGAAAGAGATCAAGATGTCGGATGCAGTGGCGATCATGACCGGGGCCCTCGAGTACAAGAGCGCAGCCTGACCGCCCGCAGGTCTCGTCTACCTCGAGCTTGACGCTCGCCGCAGCGCGCGGGGTGAGCGAGCTTGACTATGGAGGACCGCGATGACCAAGCAGGCCTATCGCATCGAGCACGATCTCCTCGGCAAACGCCAGGTCCCGCGCGACGCCTACTACGGCATCCACACCCTGCGCGCCCTGGAGAACTTTCCCATCTCCGGGACGCCCATCAGCGTCTACCCCGAGTTCATCGACGCGCTGGCCTGCGTCAAGCAGGCGGTGGCGCACGCCAACCTGGAGCTCGGACTGCTGGACGAGCAGCGCGCCAACGCCATCATTCAGGCCTGCAGGGACATCCGGAACGGAGAGCTGCACGATCACTTCGTCGTGGATGTGATCCAGGGCGGTGCGGGTACCTCCACCAACATGAACGCAAACGAGGTCATCGCCAACCGTGGCCTGGAGCTGCTCGGACACAAGAGAGGTGAGTACGAGCACCTGCACCCCCTGGACCACGTCAATTTGAGTCAGAGCACCAACGACGTCTACCCCACCGCCATCCACGTAGCGCTACGCTTCTACCTGGACCGTCTGGTGTCGGCCATGGCTACCCTGCGCAAGGAGTTCGAGCGCAAGTCCGAAGAGTTTGCGGATGTCATCAAGATGGGACGCACGCAACTGCAAGAAGCGGTTCCGATGACCTTGGGCCAGGAGTTCAGCACCTACGCCGTGATGCTCGACGAGGACGAGCACCGCCTGCGCGAAGCCGCCCTGCTGATTCAGGAGGTCAACCTAGGCGCTACCGCAATCGGCACCGGGATCAACACCGAGCCCGAGTACGCCGCCATGGCTGTTCGCTACCTGGCGGACATCTCCGAAGTGCCGCTGGTGGTATCGCCCAATCTGGTCGAGGCCACGCAGGATGCAGGTGCCTTCGTGCAGCTTTCGGGCGTGCTCAAGCGCGTGGCGGTGAAGCTGTCGAAGACCTGCAACGATCTGCGCCTGCTGTCGAGCGGGCCGCGCGCGGGCTTCGTGGAGATCAACCTGCCGCCGGTGCAGGCCGGCTCCAGCATCATGCCGGGCAAGGTCAACCCGGTCATCCCCGAGGTGGTGAATCAAGTCGCGTTCGAGGTCATCGGCAACGACATCACCGTCGCCTTTGCGGCCGAGGCCGGCCAGCTCCAGCTCAACGCGTTCGAGCCGATCATCGCCCACAGCCTGTTCAAGAGCATGAGCCACCTGCGCCAGGCGTGCCTGACGCTCGGAGACCGTTGCGTGCGCGGCATCACCGCCAACCGTGAACGACTCAAGCGCATGGTGGAAGAGTCGATCGGTCTGGTCACCGCTCTCAACCCGTACATCGGCTATGAGAACGCATCGGCGATCGCACAAGAGGCGCAAGCCACAGGCGCGAGCATCTACGGACTCGTCCTCAGGAAAGGGCTACTCACGCGCGAGCAGCTCGACGAGATCATGCGACCAGAGTCGCTCACCCGGCCGCGGTCGTCGCGGGGGGAAGGTAGTCGGTAGCCTGGGTGGGGCGGATCGCAGTTCGTAGCCTGGATGGAGTGGAGCGCAATCCGGGAGCCATCGCTTCGACAAGCCTCACTCGGATCGAAGCGCAACAAAGCCACTAAACGTTGCATCATGACGTGTTACGCCGCCGTGCCCAGTCGAGCAGGTTTATGATGTTGGGAACCCATTCCTAGAGTTGGTAACAAGGCACTTATATCGGGAACCCTCAAGTGACGTCCATTTCAAGTTAGCCATCTGATTGCAGCCGCGTGCGTCATCCGATCTTCCTGCCCATGATTGCCCAGACCGCGCTGGTCGCGTTCGTCTGGATCCGGATGTACCTCACACGCATCCGCGAATTGCGTCAACGACAACTCAATCCACAATCCCTTTCAACCAGTGCCCAAGCATCTGGCCTCCTCACCGATGTGGCTGCCGCGGACAATTTTCGCAATCTTTTCGAGGTCCCGGTTCTCTTCTATGCGGTCTGTTGTGCTCTGGCCATCGCTGGAGCCGAGTCCGTCACCCAAGTGGCTCTCGCCTGGCTGTTCGTAGGCTTGCGCATCGTGCACACGTTCATTCACGTCACGTACAATCGTGTCATGCATCGATTTGCGGCCTATGTCCTGAGCACCGTGGTGGTCTTCCTCATGTGGGCGCAACTAGCGGTGTCTTTGTACACAGATGGCTAGCCGCGCATGAACACGGACCCTCAGCAACGGTGCTATGCGCCGCTGTTTTGGGCCGGTTATGCGCACCGGTAGAGTTATGCGTTGGTCTCAATTGAAGAAGCGCGTCGAGGACAATTTTGCTACGTCCGTTCGTGGCCGGGCGGAGCTGTTTCAAACGTGTTACCGCCGATCTTTCGACGAATTCGGTGAAACCTGGCTTGTCTTAGATGGCGAGCGCCGATTTTCCTGGGGAGACATGAACGCTTTTCAGGCCGAAGGCGCCCGAAATTTCGCGGCGCGGCGAAAGAACCTTACCGCCTCCGAGCGCAAGTGGCTATTGGAGGATGCTCTCGGTGAGCGTGGCATAGAGTTTCGTTGGGGGATCCATGTTCTCCTCCTTCGATACCTCAGTCTCCCGATCGAGCTAAGTCTGAAGGACCGCAGTCCGATCATTCGTGGGATCGCAATCCTCGATCGACGCTGCGGGAAGCGCCGATTGGTTAGGATGAAGACCTCGGACGAACATCCGTTCGTGCAGGCTATGGTCGACTTCCGATGCGCAGCCGACGGAATCAGATCTCTAACGGGCCAATGAACCCGACCATCCAACAGCGGTGCTTCGCTTGCTATTGTCCGGCGGGTTATCGGCAGTGTTGAGCCACCCCGCGGGCCCGCACCGTCGGCGTATGCGAGGCAGGACGAGTGAACCGAGACGAGCTTTTGCAATTCATGCGCAGCTATCGACTGGCTGTTCAGGCGTCGGTATCGCCGTCCGGAACACCCCAGGCGGCGGTAGTCGGCATCGTGGTAACTGACGACCTTCACGTCTTCTTCGATACGCTGGACGCAAGTCGGAAGGCCCAGAACCTTTGCCGCAACCCGAAGATCGCGTTCGTTATCGGTGGGCTCACGGAAGGCGATGAGACAACCTTGCAATACGAGGGTCTAGCGGATCAACCGAGCGGGGAAGAACTCGAACACCCGAAGGAGCTATATTTCACTCGGTTTCCGGACGGGCGCGAACGGCAGAGCTTGCCGGGCTTAGTTTATGTGCGCGTGCGCCGACTTGGATCCGCTATAGCAACTACAGCCGCACGCCGCCGGAGATCATTGAGCTCGACCTTCGTGAATCCCCACGTACCGTTTAGCCATGACTCTGCAGCCGCCGATCCCTGTCCTGCGCATCTTCGATGCGGTACTCGCCAAGGCGTTCTACATTGATTGGCTCGGTTTTGGCGTCGACTGGGAGTTCCAATCCGGGCCGGGCGGACCGAGATATCTCCAGGTGTCGCGCGGTCTGGTCGTGCTTCATCTCAGCGAGCACTACGGCGATTGTTCTCCCGGCGCGAAAGTTTTCATCAACATCGACGATGTAGAGGAGCTGCATCGTGAATTGTCGTCTCGCCCCAGCCCGAACATGCGCCCGGGCGTAGACGTGGCTCCCTGGAATGCGAAGGTCATGGAGGTCATTGATCCGTTCAGCAACCGGTTGTGCTTCAACCAGCCTCTTGGACCGCGATGACTGTAAGAAGTGTCACTGTGGTCGAGTGGAAGGATCTCCTCAACCTCAGCGAAGAAGGTGTTTTAGGAAGCGAGAGGTCGCTATGCGAGAACCGCAACTCAGCAAAGGGCGATTGGAGGCGTTCAGTGATGGCGTACTCGCCATCATCATCACCATCATGGTCCTCGAGTTGAAGGTGCCACACGGGACCGACTTCGAATCATTGCGTCCGCTGATTCCAGTGTTTCTCAGCTATGTGCTCAGCTTCACATTCGTCGGCATCTACTGGAACAACCACCATCATCTGCTACAGGCCGCCCGGCACGTCGATGGACGCATCCTGTGGGCCAATCTGCATCTGCTGTTCTGGTTGTCTCTGACCCCGTTCGTCACCGGCTGGATGGGCGAGAACCATTTCGCTCCACTGCCCGTCGCAATGTACGGGATGGTGCTCCTATTGTCGGGCTGTGCGTACTTCATCCTCACCAGGGCGCTTATCGCTCACCATGGGATCGCTTCCCCGCTGGCCACCGCTCTTGGCCGCGACCGCAAGGGTAAGGCGTCGCTTGCAATCTATGCCGCAGCAATCCCGCTTGCCTTTGCGAATTCCTGGGCTTCGTGTGCGCTTTACGTCGTGGTGGCGCTTATTTGGTTCATCCCCGACCGCCGGATCGAGAAGATCATGAGTGAGTTAGAGGGTTAGCAATGGCTTGGCGAAACCCCTCTCCGCCGTTGATCGCACTGATCAAGCGGTTCCGCCAGACAGGCCGGTGGTAAGCCGGATCGACCGCAGCTCGAGGAGCGCCACATAGGCCAAGCAAGGCTTACGAGGAATCGAGGGAAACCCGGTTTTCAAGGCGGTGTGCAGAGCACTGCCTTGGGAATCTGCTTGGTATCTTCGACAATGTTCGCCCTATCGGCGCATTGCTTCGCGCAAAAACCATCGGCTATTGCGATCGACGCTGGGCATTCGAACAGCCATCCCGGGGCGATGAGTGCTCGCGGCGTACCGGAGTTCGAATTCAATGCTGCGCTAGCGAAAGTGATTCGGGACACCTTGTCTTCCCATAGCACGCGCGTCGTGCCGATCGCCGAAGAGGGAACGATGGTGGATCTGCGCATGCGAACCACTGAAGCGGGTGCCAGTGGCGCGACGTTTTTCCTATCCATCCACCACGATTCGGCTCAGCCACAGTACCTGCAGCCATGGGAGTGGCAGGGCGTGGAACGGTACTACGCGGATCAGTTCTCTGGGTTTTCGTTGTTTGTGTCGCGCAAAAACCCACAGGCGGAGGCCAGCCTTCGTTGTGCCAGCACGATCGGAGCCGCCCTCAAGGCAGAGGGCTTGCATCCTTCGCCTCATCACGCCGAGAACATTGCGGGCGAAAACAGAGAGTGGGCCGATGAAGGCAACGGCGTCTATTACTACGATGAACTGGTTGTCCTGAGAACGGCAACTATGCCTGCTGTGCTGTTGGAAGCGGGCGTGATCGTGAACAGACGTGAAGAAGAGGTCATTCAGCAGCCCAGGATGCGCAGCGCGATCTCGGCTGCGATCGAACGCGGCCTGATCGACTGCGGAGCTATCGAGTAGCAGGACCGTTCGCCGGCTCGGGGTTCCGAACCCAGCCCCCCTCTTCGCGTAATCGATCTGTAAGTCCCGGTACGGTAAGATGCACGCGTTCTGACCCAGACAATTGAGAAGCCAGCCGTCTGAGCTGACCTTCCTGCTCCACCATCGGGCCGCAGGCCCGTCCTTTCGGTACGTTCTGTACCACTCTGCGAATCAAGTCCTGCTACGAACAAGGGGCCGCCGTAGCGGGGGCTGATAAACACGCGCACAGCAGGCCCACTAAAACAACTGACAGGAGGTTCTGATGAGACCGTTCAATGCCACTGCGAGGTCGACGAACGCGCCAACCCGGCTAACTCAAGACCAAGGGAACCTACCGTCCGGAAGCGGAAAGTACCGGCATCCAGGGCGGTTACAAGTTCACGAAGATCGGCAAACCGCGAGGCGTGGCGACGTTCTATGGGATGGGAAAGGTGACGGGAGGAATCATGAAGAAGTTCATCGTTACGCTTTTCACCCTGAGCCTTGTCGTTCTCGCGCTTGAATCATGGGCAGGGCCAGTCGAGGAAGTCGCTCAGATCGCAGCGCCACGCGGCAAGGTGTTCGAGGAGGGGACCGCAGACGCCTACTCGACGGCGTTCGCAGACAACGCAGTGCTTACCTCCGCGCTGACTGGGTTCCGTATCGAGGGCAAGGAAGCGATCCGTGCGTACTTCGTCCAGTTGTTCCAACTGTATCCCGGACGTCGCCTCTTCACGCGACAGGCGACCGCACGTGCGTACAACGACGACTTGGTAGTTCAGAACAGCTACTTCGCAGTCTACTGGACCGATCAGAAGGGCGAGATCACGCACGCTTCGCTCCGCGGCAGCATCGTGTGGGCGAAGAGCGGTGGACGGTGGCAGATCGTGGACCAGCACGTCTCACGTTTCCCGGTGATGCACTAGGTGATCGCAATCGATCGGTAGGTCTGTACTCACGCAGTCGGCGTGTTCAAACCTATGGTGGAGGGAGATATGAACGCAATGAAGAAGTTCATTTATCTGGGTCTGCTGGCTGTTTGGTGCGCTTTCCCCGGCGTCAGCTTCGCTGACAGATGCGCCGGGACCAATATCAACAACCTGGTCTCATGGGAACCCACTGAGATCGCCAAAGGGACCATGCTGGCAACGATGAGAATAACAAGTGTCATCGTAAGCGACGATCCCACCGCACCATATCACCTTGCATCCGGTGAGTGTATAGGCACTTTCCTCACGAGCCCCGATGGAAAGACACGGGCCAGCGGAAGCTGCGCGCGCAAGGACAGAGACGGCGACGTTTTGAACGAAGAGTGGGTTTCAACCGACGGCACTGGAGCCAAGGGAACTTGGAAGAACGTGGGTGGGACCGGCAAGTATGCGAGAGCTGCCGGGACGGCCCAGTGGGAATTCACCCAGCTGCAGGGGAAGATGGCCGCTGTTCGCTGGGTCGGTAACTGTCAGTAGCGTTCGCTGCTATCCGTCTTTGAGGCGCCCGCCAAGTCACGGCGGGCGTTTTCTTTTTGCGGCCTACGGCCGCGGCATCCACCGCGAAGATCCACCGAGGCGAGTAGACTCACTCCAAGCGCTGGTATGAGTCTGTGGCGCCATCAAGTAATGATGCATCCCAGGCAGTCTGGAGGAGAGGGACAATGAACAGGTGCAAGCCGCTGGTGTGTTTGACTGCACTGGTCTGCATCCTCAACAGCTCTGCCAGCCTTGCTGAAGCGGCGACGAAATGCGCACCGGGCGACGAACGCGCTCTCGTCCTCAGCGGAGGAGGAGCCAAGGGAGCTTTCGAAGCCGGCGCCATTTTCCATTTCGTGAATCACCGCGACTGCGACTTTCGGGATATCGCCGGGGTGTCGGTGGGCGCACTGAACGGCGCCTATCTCGCAGAGGCGCCCTTAGACGAGAATTCGCTGAGCAACTTGCAGCGGAGAACTCAAGGTCTTGTCGAATTCTGGCGAAGTATCAATGGACCCGATGATATTCTGCACCCCCGTTTTCTTGGCAAACTTCGCTTTTTTCTGTTTGGTCTGGATAGTCTGAATGACTTCACGCCCCTCCAAAAGATAATCGAAAGGGAAGTCCATCCGACAAAAATTCGAGAAGGCAACCGATCGCTACGAGTCGGTGTTGTATCGTTCTACGATGGTGTTTATCACGAGGTCGATCCAAAGCAGGTAGCGGACGACGGCGAGTTCCGAAAGTACGTGTTAGCCAGTGCCTCGATACCAGTCAATGCACGCCTGCCACGAATCCCGTCCGTCGCGAGCGACGATGGGACCAGGTCGGAAATTCAGTATGCCGACGGTGGAGTGAGTCACACCACGCCTCTGGTTGCTTACTTTAGCCCATGTGACTTTTCGCCCAAATTATTGTTCCGCGAGGCCACGCGATTTGGCCCCGTAACCCCGTGTGTTACAAGCGGCCTCCAAGAGCATGACGGTCCGATCAAAGAATTGTTCGTTGTGGTTGCCAACCCGTACGATCCCGCGTCCACGAGCCTGGAGACCAAGAAGACCGCGATTTCCGACGGCCGGGAAATTCTTGAGCGCACACTCGATGTGCTCACTACGAGCCCATATCGCTGGGATCTGAATTTTGCGCTAGCGGCGAATCGAATGTTGAGATGGCGACAGAAAGCCTATGCCTGGGCGAAATCTATCGCTCCGGAAGACAAGGCCCGCGAGGTGATAGCCGTTCTCGGGGAAGGAAGTTCTAGTCAGGAACAATTCCCCGTTAGATCAGCAAATCCCGGCCCGGACGGGTTTTCCCTGCCCTACGAAATGGGCATAGTTGCGCCCTCCAGGGTGTACGCCAATACGTATGGATTCGACAAAGCGAACATCAGGCTGCAACTCTACAAAGGATGCATCCACGCTGACCTCATGGTGGTGCGTGAGTTCAGGATGGACTCAATGCGCGACGCATGTAGGGGCGAGTTCCCAGTCACGCCCGAGCAGTTGAGGGACGACCCGGATCCCCCGCTCTAGCCAAGATGATGGGTCGGTGAGCGTTGCCGCTTCGACAAACATGAATCTGTAGCCCGGATTTCGCTGCGTCCGGGCTACGAGCTCCCCGGATTGCGCTACACGCTCCGTCCGGGCTACGGGGATCGAAGTGCTGTGGCCGCGATCATGCGACTTGGCGTACCGCCCCTTCTACTGCCATCGTGACTTCCGCGCCCGTCCGCGCGGCAGCGCGATTCACCGCGGACAGCACCGCCATCAGCGAAGCCGTCACGATATTGACGTGGAGGCCAACGCCGAAGCATGAGCCTTGCATCCCGCCCCCACCCACTTCGACGAAGGCCACTGCCCGGGCGTCGCTGCCCTGTCCGATGGCGCGCTCCTCGTAACCCTGGATGTTGAACGGCACGCCGAGCGCGTGCACGAAGGCGTCCAGCGGACCGTTGCCGCTGCCCTCGAGCTGGCGCTCTTCCCCGTTCACGCGCAGCCGGGCCTGGATGCTCTGCACGTTCGGGCGATTCGGATCCTCGGACAGATGATGGGAGATGTACTCGAAGGGCGAGCGTGCTTGCAGGTACTCCTGCCGGAACAACGCCCAGATCTCTTCGGACGTCATCTCCGTGCCGCTGGCGTCCGTTACCTTCTGCACCGCCTGGCTGAACTCGATCTGCAACCGGCGCGGCAACGCGATGGCGTAGTCGCGCTCGAGCAGGAACGCGACCCCACCTTTACCGGACTGGCTGTTCACTCGGATCACCGATTCGTAGGTGCGCCCGACGTCGACCGGATCGATGGGTAGGTAAGGCACCTCCCACAGCGCGTCCGGTTGCTGTGCGGCGAAGCCCTTCTTGATCGCATCCTGGTGCGAACCCGAGAACGCCGTGAAGACCAGATCGCCCACGTAAGGGTGACGGGGATGGATCGGGAGCTGATTGCAGTACTCCACGGTGCGCGCAACGTCGTTGATGTCGGAGAAATCCAGCCCCGGGTGGATTCCCTGCGTGTAGAGGTTGAGCGCCAGCGTGACCAGGTCCACGTTTCCGGTGCGCTCGCCGTTGCCGAACAGACAGCCCTCGACGCGATCGGCGCCGGCCATGAGCGCGAGCTCTGCCGCCGCCACACCGGTGCCGCGATCGTTGTGCGGATGAAGCGAGAGCACGACGCTGTCGCGGCGGCTCAGCTTGCGGTGCATCCACTCGATCTGGTCGGCGTAGATATTGGGCGTGGCCAGCTCGACCGTCGCTGGCAGATTGATGATGGCCTTGCGTTGTGGCGTGGGCCTCCAGATCTCCAGCACCGCGTCGCACACGTCGCGGGAAAACTCCAGCTCAGTGCCGGTGAAGGTCTCGGGGCTGTATTCGAAGCGCCACTGCGTTTCGGGCCGTTCGTCGGCGATCTGTTTGATGAGCCGCGCGGCCCGCACGGCGATGTCCATCACACCCTTGCGATCCTGGGCGAAGACTACGCGACGGAACACGGGCGAGGTCGCGTTGTAGACGTGCATGATGGCGCGCTTGGCTCCGCGCAGGCTGTCGAAGCTGCGCAGGATCAAATCCTCGCGCGCCTGGGTCAGCACCTGGATCGTGACGTCATCGGGGACGGCGTCGGTTTCGACCAGATGGCGGACGAAGTCGAAGTCGGTCTGAGAGGCCGAGGGGAACGCGACCTCGATCTCCTTGACGCCGACCCGGACCAGCGTGTCGAACATGCGGCGCTTGCGCTCGCGGTTCATCGGCTCGATCAGCGCCTGGTTGCCGTCGCGCAGATCGGAGCTGCACCACACCGGTACCTGCGTGATGGTTCGCGAGGGCCAGGTCCGATCGGCGAGCGCGATCGGGGCGAAGGCTCGGTACTTCTTGGAGGGGTCGGTCAACATCGTCGTCTCCTGTCCATGCAGGGCAAACATGAGGTCCCTCTCCCTCCGGGAGAGGGTAGGGTGAGGGCGGGGTTGTAGTTGGGCGGCGCGCAACGCGAGGAAAAACCTCGCCTCGGCATCGCCGCGGAAAGACAACTACAAAATGTGGGGGAGGTTAGTATGCGCGCGGTGCGCGCAGCAGCAGACCCAGGCCCAGAAGGGCCAGGAGAAGGGCATTACAGGTCTGCGGCAAGCGAAGCATAGAGCGGACTGTAGCCGCGCGGGTGTGGTGTGTCAAGCGCTCGGCATTGGGAGTCCTGCTAAGATCGTTCCAGAAGGTCACTGGTCGATTGGGATTATGAGGAGCGAAGCGCGCGTTGCAATGGCTCTGATCGCCGTGCTTGTCGGCTGTGCCACGTCTCCAGAGACGGTCCGGAAGGAGATGGCGTCGTGGGAGGGCAGGCCGGTGAAGGAGCTGATCGCCTCGTGGGGTATGCCGGACAGGCAGCAGACGTTCGAAGGTAAGCGCTACTACACCTGGGTCTACCGAACCACGCAGGGCGTGGTCGCGGTCCCTGACATGAGCACCAACAGCAACATGGGCCCGACTCGCGGGATGGGCCAACACATGACTGGGGGACCTGCGTACTGTGACCGAGTCGCGCAGGTGAACGACGAGGGCGTGGTCGAGCACGTGACGTGGGAAGGCAATAGCTGCGGGGGGTTCGGCAAGAAGCAGTGAGTCGATGGAGCTCAGTGGTCTTCGCGCTCGATCAACTCGGGAAGGATGAACCTCCACAGCTCCGTCACATAGAACGTGCGGTGGCCGATGGTCTTCTCGCCGGCTGGAATAAGAACGTAGCGGCCGTTGCGCACGCGCGCGATTTCCCGCTCCATGATGCCCAGCTCCGGCGGGTTGACCGGGTCATCCGCGGAGTTGACCGCCACCACCTCGGCCCGGATCGCTTCCAGCCCTGGGCCAGGGTCGTAGGTCCTGGAAGCGTCCCACTGGTACAGGTAATCGTTGGCGTCGGTCGTTGCGAGCCGCTCCCGCACCCAGTCGTCCATCAGCTTCTCGGCCTCGGCCGCGGTAGGAGCCCGGCGCTGAAGCTTCTCGGCGCTCGCAGTGCCGATGAAGTTGATCTGCAGCGCCGTCGTCAATCCGCGTGGCTGCTTCGCGTACTCTCCGTTGCGCCACTCGGGATCGGTGCGGATGGCGTCCATGATCAAACGGCGCTGCAAGCGGTTGCGCCCCGCGATCGGCGCCGGCAAGCAGGCCATGGGCAGCAACGCATCCATGAAGTCTGGATAGTTCTCGGCCCACATCCAGGCATGCATGCAACCCATCGAGGCACCGAGGACGAGACGTAGATGGTTGACGTGCAGCTTGTCGAGAACCAGCTGGTACTGCGCACGAACCATGTCTTCGTACGCGTAGTGAGGGAACCGCATGCGCAGTCCGTCGCTGGGCTTGCTCGACTTTCCGGCGCCGATGCTGTCGGGCAGGATCAGGTAATAGCGCTGCGCGTCGAGCGGCTGCCCCGGCCCGAACAGGGTGCCGGCGAACTGCTCGGTGAGGAACACGCTGCCACGTCCGCCGGTGCCGTGGAGAATCAGCACCGCGTTGGTGACAAGCCCGGTTTCGTCGAGTATCGGCGATCCGACCGTCGTGTAGTGGAGCTTGAGCTCCGGCAAAACTTCTCCGCTCGCGAAGCGGAAGTCGCGGATGACATAGTCGCCCTCTACGGGTGCGGGATACGAAGCCGCCTGCACGAATTGCGCGAAGGTAAGCAGCAGCCATCCGGCCAGGAGCGCTCTTACCACGTCGACCTCGTGGATGGAATAGACGCGTCAGTTTATCACCGGCGACCCGCCGCCCTCCTGGGCTCGTCAACGGTGCCGCCGGCTTCGCTCACGCGGTGCGCAGCAAGAACTCGCGCACGATCTCGACTTGGTCCTCCTTCATCAGCGACGGCGCATGGCCGATGCCAGGCAGTTCTACCACCTCCGTGGGAGGTCCGGTGCCGCGCATCCGCTTGACCGTATCGGCGTCGAGCACCTCGGAGTCGGCGCCGCGCAGGACCAGGGTGGGACAGCGGATCGCCTCCCAGACCGACCACACCTCCAGACCGCGCAGGTTGCGGTTGCCCACCTTGGCGTCGGGGTTCCAGCCCCAGGCGGTGGCCACGCCGACAGCGGGGTCACAGGCCATCTGCCAGTTGCCGTCCTCGAGTTGCTGGGCGCTGTGCGCAGCTAGGTGCCGCCACTGCTCGTCGGTGATCGGCCCCCACTGGGCGCAGGCCTCGCGCAGCGCCCGTTCCACCTCGTCTAGGGAAGCGAAGCGCGTCTGGCTGCCGAGATAGCCCTTGAGCCGGATCAGCGCGGGCCAGGGAATGAACGGCCCGAGGTCATTCAGCACCAGCCTTCGGATTGGCGCGTGGGCTTGCCCTGCGACCAGCATGCCGATCAGTCCGCCCATCGAGGTGCCGATCCAGTCCACCTTGCCGTCCACGTCCCCGGGCACTGAGCGTGCCCAGCGTGGCAGAACCGAACGTCCGTGGGGATCGGTGGCGCGTGCGATGAGCGCAGCAGCGTCGGTCTGATACTGCCGGAACGTGTAGTCGTCCTTGTGCTCCAGCCAGTCGCTGCGGCCGCGGCCGACCACATCCATGCACACCACGCGGCAGTGTGACTGCAAGGCGCGCGCGAGGTAATCGAAGTCGCGACTGTTGCGTGTGAGCCCGTGTACGCACAGGACCACGTGCGGGTTGGCGGCGTTGCCCCAATCGGTGTATGCGATGTGGTGAAACCCGTGCGGGTTGAGGCTCGAGAAGCTGCTTTCGATCATCCTTCACACCATGCGCCGTTTGGGAGTGTCCGCGGCAGTATAGAATCGCGCTCTCACACAATCGAGGACCAGCCTTGCATCTGATTCGACCCTTCGCCGGGCTGCGGCCCGCTGCCGGAGCGCGCCGCTGCCGTCGCTGCTCCACCCTATGACGTGCTGTCCACCGAAGAAGCGCGCGCGCGTGCAGCCGGCAATCCCTGGAGCTTCCTGCACATCTCCAAGCCCGAGATCGATCTGCCGCCTGGCACCAACCCTTATGCGCCCGAGGTCTACGCCAAGGCCGCGGAAAATCTCCAGCGCATGATCGCGGACGGCGTGCTCGCGCGAGACCGTGAGGCCTGCTACTACGCCTATCGACTGATCATGGGCGACCACGTCCAGACCGGGCTGGTGGCAGCCGCGTCGTTAACCGCGTATGACACCAACCGCATCCGCAGGCACGAGTTCACCCAGCCGCACAAGGAAGACGATCGCGTGCACCAGATCGAGGCGCTCAATGCGCAGACCGGTCCTGTCCTCACCGCCTATCCCTCGGTGCCGCAGGTGAACGAGATGCTGCGCCAGGCCACGGCCGCGGCGCCCGACACCGACGTCACGGCCGAGGGTGGCGTGCGCCATACCCTGTGGGTCATTCGCGACACGCAGCGGATCGCACGCCTCACCGCGGCCTTCGACGCCATGCCTGCGCTGTACATCGCCGACGGTCACCATCGCTCCGCCGCCGCTTCGCGCGTGGCAGCCGCGCGCCGCGCGCGCAATCCGAAGCATACCGGAGACGAGAGCTACAACTACTTTCTGGCGGTCATCTTTCCGCACCACCAGATGCAAATCCTACCTTACAACCGCGTGGTCACCGAGCTGAACGGCATGAGCCCCGACGCGTTCCTGCAGCGGCTGACGTCCGCCTTCAACGTTGAACCGAGCGGCGAAGCCGTAGCTCCCGACAGCCCGGCGAGTTCGGCTTGTACCTCTCGGGCCGGTGGTACCGGCTCTTCATCCGCGCGGGCCTCATCCCTATCCATGACCCCGTGGCGCGCCTGGACGTGAGCCTGCTCGCGGACCATCTTCTCGCGCCCGTTCTCGGGATCGACGATCCGCGCACGGACCGGCGCATCGACTTCGTGGGCGGCATCCGCGGCTTGAAGGAACTGGAGCGGCGCGTGGACAGCGGCGAGATGGCGGCGGCATTCTCGCTGCATGCCACGACCATGGACGACCTCATGGCGGTGGCCGATAAAGGCGAGGTCATGCCGCCCAAGTCCACCTGGTTCGAGCCCAAGCTGGCCGACGGGCTGGTGTCGCACGTGCTGGATTAGGGCGTCTCGTTCTTTCCCGCAACCTTGTATCATGCCGGACGGCACGCGGAGCCACGGGTTCTGCGAGCAGCACCGGGGTCCGAGAGGCAAACCAGCAGGGAGGCGGAGGCTATGTTCGGCTGGTTCCAGGAGGTGAGCCGCCAGGAGAAGAAGGCGCTTGTGGCCGCCTATGGCGGCTGGTCGATGGATGCCTTCGACTTCATGGTCTACAGCTTCCTGATTCCCACGTTGATGGCCGCGTGGAAAATGAGCGGAGGCGAAGCGGGGCTGATCGTGACCTCCGCCCTGCTGATGTCTGCGATCGGTGGCTGGGCCGCCGGCGTCCTGGCCGATCGATGGGGCCGCGTCCGCGTGCTTCAGATCACCATCGCCTGGTTCGCGCTCTTTACGTTTCTCAGCGGCTTCACCAACTCCTTCGAGCAGCTGTTGATCACGCGCAGCATGCAGGGCCTGGGCTTCGGCGGCGAGTGGGCCGTGGGATCGGTGATGATCGGCGAGATCATCCGCTCGCAGCACCGCGGCAAGGCGGTGGGCACGGTGCAGAGCGGCTGGGCCGTCGGCTGGGGCCTGGCCGCGATCCTGTTTACTGTCTTCTACACCGTGCTGCCGGAAGATCTCGCCTGGCGCGCGCTGTTCTGGGTCGGTGTGCTTCCCGCGTTGCTCATCTTCTACGTGCGCAAGAACGTGCAAGAGCCCGCAGTGTCCACGGCTACGCGCGTACGCGTAGAGGAGCAGGGCGGCAGCTTCCTCGAGATCTTCTCGCCGGCGCTTTTGCGCACGACCATGCTCGCGAGCCTGATGACCACGGGCATGCAGGGCGGCTACTACGCGATCACCACCTGGTTGCCTGCGTATCTCAAGACCGAGCGCGGGCTGTCGGTGATCGGCACCGGCAGTTACCTGGTGGTGATCATCGTGGGGTCGTTCATCGGCTATCTGGTGTCGGCTTTTCTGTCCGACCAGATTGGACGACGCAACACCTTCTTCGTGTTCGCAGTGAGCTCGGCATGCATCGCAGCGTTCTACACCTTCTTCCCCATCAGCAATGCCACCATGCTGGTGCTGGGCTTTCCGCTCGGGTTCTTCGTCTCCGGTAACTTCAGCGGAGTGGGAGCATTTCTGACCGAGCTGTACCCCAGCCGCGTGCGCGGCTCGGGGCAGGGCTTCGCCTACAACTTCGGCCGCGGCGTCGGCGCCCTGTTCCCGACGCTGGTAGGCTTCATGAGCGCCAAGATGCACCTGGGCACGGCCATCGGCATCTTCGCCGGCATTGCCTACCTGTTGGTGATTTTTGCCGTGTCACTGTTGCCCGAAACCCGCGGCAAGGAGCTCGCAGTGTATGACTGAGCATACCGATGGTGTGATCCGCTGAGCCGGGCCTACCGGCATGTCCGTATCCTTGAGCACGCCGCAAGCAATCGAGGTCAGAACCCTCTAGACTCACCGAAAATTCACGAGAGGCCACCGATGCCAGACGAAGTCATGCGCGATGCGCCCCGCTGGCGCGAAAAGCTCTATGCCCCACGCCTAGAAACCATCGCCCTTTGGCTTGCGCGTGGACTCGAATATAGTGCGACAGGGCTGATGTTCGCGCTGCTTCCGCTCGGGCCCTTCGTCGCGAGTGCGATCGCACGCGACGCGTCCTATGCCCGACGCTACAAGGCGACACTCATCCGCGGCGCAGCGCACGCGAGGGCTATGCTCCGGGATCGCGCCATCTCCCGCTATCTGCTTCGGCGCCGCCGCAGCGCCGGGGCGCCGAGGGAACACATCGTCGGCGCCTGCACCCATTGCGGCAACTGCTGCCTCAACCGCAGCTGCCTTTTCCTCGACTTCGACGCTGGTGGCCGCTCCCGCTGCCGCATCTACGGTAGCCGTTTCTGGGGCCTGCTAAATTGCTCGCGCTACCCGGAGAGCCGCAATGACATCGAGCTGTACCGCTGCGCGAGCTTCACGGCCGTGACTGTGCCGGACCCGCCGCGGCACCGCGTCATTCCGGTCTGGCGTGTGGATGTCCCCGCGGCCCAAGGCGGGCCGGTCGAGCGCTGAGCGAGCGCGATCTCGCGATTCGTCTCGCTACTCTCCGTAGATCAGCCTGCGCACCTCCGCCGGCTTGGGGAAAGCACCGGGCGCGAAGCGCAGGTAGCGAATGCCCGCGCCGCGCAACCGCTGCTCTTTCTCGCGCGCGAGCAGCGCGTCCGACTGCGTCCCGCTATTCAGGTCCACGGCCGCGACGATCGCCAGGTCTTTGCTGCACACCAGGAGGTCGATGGGCAGGTTGGCCAACGCGGGGACGGTGGTCCCGTCCATCAGGTCCGATACCCTGGTGTTGGCGAAGACGTGATGGTCCGGAAGCCCTGCCTTCAGCACCAGGAAAGCGAGCTTCGCGGGTCCGGAGAGGAAGGCTGCGCGTGCCTTGACTGCAGCCGTGACCGTGGCTGGAACGGCGGGCACTGCTGCCGGTTGTGCCGATGCTGCGTTGGGCTGAGTCTGTCCGGTGGCCTTGTCCCGCCGGTACGCGGCGATGAACTCTTCCAGCTCGGTGGTCCGCGTCCCTTCTTCCTTCTTATCCGGACCCGCCGTTGAGCCTACGATGCCCGACCGGATCTGCTTATGGAACCTGAAAACCAGGAGCAGGACCGCAACGATGATGACCAGCGCCAGGAAGAGCTTGAACAGGAACATTCGGAGCCTTGTACGGAAGCCGTCCGCGCGGCAGGACTCCGCGCGTCACGGCGAGTATAACGTCCGGAAGGGCCGGATCAAGCTTTCGTGTGCTCCGTTATAGGGTGGCGACTCCGCGCTGCGGTCGCTCAGCGAAACGATTCCCGCTGGGTGCGGTATCGCAGGAAGCCACGTCCGCCGGTCTTCGATTCCTATGAAAGCCCTGTTTGATGAGGGTCAAAGAGCGGGCTGCGGGTCAGGTCAGACTCACAATGACTACGGCCTTACCGCGGTTTGGCGCTCGCCACGTGAAGCGTCCTCAGCCTGAAGGACGTCGTTAAGGTTCCGGGCAAGGCCGGGATTTGTGGCGAGCCTCATTTTGGCGCATCCAATCTGCCTGCGCTGACCGATGATATGACCACCCAGAGTTTGGCCGGCGCCCCAGGCGGCCTCTCCGAAAAGGAGGCTGCGCACCGGCTAGCCAACGAAGGTCCGAACGAGCTTCCGTCTGCGAAGCCTCGGAGCATCCTCGCCATCGCGTTCTCGGTGGTCAGCGAGCCGATCTTTCTGTTGCTCATCGCTTGCGGAGCGATCTATCTGCTGCTCGGCGACGCCAGAGAGGCGTCCATGCTGCTGGGCTTCGTGTTCGTCGTGATCGGTCTGACCCTGTACCAGCAGCGGAAGACGGAACGGGCGCTGGAAGCCTTGCGCGACCTGTCCAGCCCGCGCGCTTTGGTGATACGTGGGGGCGAGCAGAGGCGGATTCCGGGCCGCGAGGTGGTGCGCGGGGACGCGATCGTACTTACCGAGGGCGATAGAGTGCCGGCGGACGCGCTGGTCATCTCGTGCACGAACCTGACGGTGGACGAGTCCTTGCTCAGCGGAGAGTCTGCCTCGGTGCGCAAGGCGTTTTCAACGGAGGCCATCGCGGAGATGTCGCGCCCGGGCGGCGAAGATTCTCCCTTCGTCTTCTCGGGCACGCTGGTGGTGCAGGGGAAAGGCCTCGCGCGCGTGCTGGCCACCGGCGCTCGGGCCGAGATCGGACGCATCGGCCAAGCCCTCACCGGGCTTCAAGAGGAGCCAACGCGGACGCAGCGCGAGACGCATCGTGTCGTGCGACGCGTCGCCGTGATAGGCCTCGGCCTCGCGCTCGCCGTCGCGGTCGCGTACGCCGCCACGCGCGGCGACTGGCTCAATGGGTTATTGGTGGGCCTCACATTCGCCATGGCGGTTCTTCCGGAAGAGCTGCCCGTGGTGCTGACCGTATTTCTCGGGCTGGGCGCCTGGCGCATTTCGAAGCGTCAGGTGCTGACCCGGCGCGTGCCGGCTGTGGAGATGCTCGGCGCCACGACGGTTCTGTGCGTGGACAAGACGGGGACACTGACGCAGAACCGGATGTCGCTTGCCAGCCTCTCCGCTGGCGAGCTCGTTTACGAGCCGCACACGTGATTTGGAGCCGCTGCCGGAACCGTTCCACGAGCTCCTCGAGTTCAGCGTCCTGGCCAGCCACCGCGACCCGTTCGACCCGATGGAGAAAGCGATCCGGGAGGGCGGGCTGAAGCTGCTCGCGAATACCGAGCACTTGCACGACGACTGGACTTTGGTCGACGAGTACCCGCTATCCGCCGCGCTCCTCGCGATGTCTCGCGTGTGGCGCTCCCCGGATCTGGAGCAGTACGTGGTTGCGGCCAAAGGGGCGCCCGAAGCCATCGTGGATCTGTGCCACTTGGAGGCTAACACTGTGGAGAGGGTGCGCGCGCGGGTTGACCTGCTCGCCGCGCGCGGCCTTCGCGTGCTGGCGGTGGCGCGCGCGGGTTTCCTTCAGACCGAGCTGCCTGCGATCCAGCACGATTTCGACTTCCGCTTCCTCGGATTGATCGGCCTGGAAGATCCCGTGCGTCCGGCCGTGCCCGGGGCCATCAGCGAAAGTCAGAAAGCCGGCATCCGAGTGGTCATGATCACCGGCGACTATCCGGCCACCGCGCTGAACATTGCCCACCATATCGGGCTCCAGAGCGAAGGCGGTGTGATCACGGGTGCAGAGCTGGACAGCCTGGACGAAGGGCAGCTGGAGCACCGCCTGCGGAACACGAACATCTTCTGTCGCGTCGTGCCCGAGCAGAAATTGCGTCTGGTGAACGCGCTGAAAGCCAACGGCGAAGTTGTCGCGATGACAGGCGATGGCGTGAACGACGCACCGGCACTCAAGGCCGCGCACATCGGCGTCGCGATGGGGGGCCGTGGAACCGACGTCGCGCGCGAAGCGGCCGACCTCGTGCTGCTGGACGACGATTTCTCCTCCATCGTGCAGGCAATAAGACTGGGCCGCCGCATCTTCGACAACCTCCGCAAGGCCATCGCATTCCTGGTTTCGGTGCATGTGCCGATCGTGGGTCTGTCGATCGTTCCCGTCGCGCTGGGCTGGCCATTGATCCTGATGCCTATCCATATCTTGTTTCTGCAGCTCATCATCGACCCAGCATGCTCGCTCGTGTTCGAAGCCGAACCGGAGGAGCCCGATATCATGCGCCGCCCACCACGGGCCGCGGACGCTCCCCTGTTCGACCGGAACTTGCTCGCGCGCAGCGCGATTCAAGGTGCGATCCTGCTCGCGATCGTGCTGGCGGTATTCGCGGCCGCCTTGTATAGTGGGCACGCGGCAGACAATGCTCGGGCCCTGGCGTTCACGACGTTGATCGTCGCGAGCCTCGGGCTGATTCTCGCGAACCGCTCCTGGTCCCGCTCTATCCTCGATCCGTTTCGCGCTCGCAATCCCGCGCTGTGGTGGGTGCTGGGCGGTGCGCTGGCGTTTCTTGCGATCGCGCTCTATATTCCGTTGATGCGGGGAGTGTTCCATTTCGCCCGGCTGCATCAGGGCGACCTCGCTGTCTGCGTGCTCGTTGGCCTGCTCAGCTTCTTTGGATGTAGGGCGCTTGATTTTCCGCGGATGAGCAGAGGAAAGTCTGGGACGGCATCAGGCGTCTAGCCGACGGGCTCCCCACTGTACGGTGTTGCCATGACCATTTCATCCGGGATTCAGGAAAAGGCCTTCAAAGCCCGCGCCATGCTGGTGGGCGAGCGCATAGACCTGAAAGCCTGGAGCACGGCAGACAAACTCGCCACCAACCCGCTCACCGTCAAGGTCAAGGGCAGCGGGGTTGCAGCTCTGCACCGCTATGGCGTGGTGGTCTTCTTCGATGTCTCGCCGATGGAGGAGGTGGCGTTTCTCAGTTCCCTGAGGCTCCTGGCGGCGAATCCTTATGCCACTCCGGAGACCGAAGAACTGGAGGTGCGCATCGAGCCGGGCGGCCGAGAGGGTGTGATCGGCGGCGTGGTGTATCTCGAGGACGCTGCCGTCGAGCGCCTTCAGGTGATCGCCGATGTGCTCAGCAAGAGCGCATTGTTGTCGCTGTATGAGCGCAAAGTGGCGGGGGAATTCGACCGCATCGAGCCGCTGGCCGTGGAGCTGGACAGGTCTGGCCGGATACGCGGGCACAGCAAGGACCTGTTGAAGAACATCGGGGCCATGCTGCTGGTGGAGCAGCGCATGGTGGGGCGGGCTGAGATCTCCGAGAAGCCCGAGGTCCTATGGGACAATTCCGCTCTGGAGGGGCTGTTCGCGAGGTTGGAGGACGAGTTCGAGATCAGAGAACGGCACACGGCTCTCGAGCGCAAGCTCAACCTCATCGCGCGCACCACCCACACCCTGGTGGAGCTGCTCAGCAGCAAGCACTCGTTGCGCGTCGAGTGGTATATCGTGATCTTGATCGTGTTCGAGATCCTGCTCACCGTCTATCAGCTCTTCCTGCGCTGAACCCAGGATCCATACCGGTGGCACCGCGCGGCGGGGGTGTGGTCCAAAGTTAGCCTGTCGCATCACCGGACCCCGACCGACTCTTGATTGCAATCTCCGGCATTCTGACCTTCGCGTTCCTGGGTGCGATCCAGGCGCTCTATGGGCCGCTGTTGCCGGGGCTGCAACGGGTCTTCGGCGTCGACACGAGCGCCGTCGGCTTTGTCTTTGCCGCACATGGCCTCGGAGCGCTGACGGGCATTTTGCTGCCGAGCTTCGTCCGGCACGCGCGGTCGCCAAGCGCTGGCTCGGCATCGCGACCGGAATGCTTCTAGTCGGCGCAGCGGCGATTTCGATTGCGCCGACATGGCACACGATGCTGTCGGCGGCTTTTGTGCTCGCGCTTGGGTTTGGCATTCATGTTGTCCGCCTGAACAGTCTGTTCGTCGCGGGCTTCGGTGCGCGCGGGATGGCGATGTCCCAGCTGATCAATGCGGCATTCAGCGTTGGCGCGATCCTCGGACCGGTTGCGGTCGGGTTGTTGGGGGAGCCGTCCACGCGCGTGTTCGGCGGCGTGGCGGTTTTGGCCCTGCTGCTCTTTCCAGTGAACGTTTTGGCCGACCGAAAGGGGAGAGCCGTCACTTCGGCAGCGCTGTTCCAGGAACCGAAGGCGGGTAAGCAGGCGGCAAGTCGGTTGCAATCGCGCGCGTTGCTCTGCGCCTTCGTGGCGCTGATGTGCTTCACCTCAGGCGCAGAGAATTCCATCGCCGGCTGGACCACGACGTTGGCGATCGCGAACGGGTACACCTTCGCAAGCGCCGCAAATCTGACCGCGCTGTTCTTCGGCTCGATCTTCATCGGCCGACTGCTCGCGGCCGGCTTCGGTCATCGCGTGAAGCCGGCCCTCCTAGTGATCGGGGGGATCGGCTGCATCGCGGGGCTATTGGTGGTCGCAAGCGTGACGCATGGCGCGCCCATGGCGCTCGCCTCGGCGGGGTTTGCGGTCGCGCCGATTTTCTCGGCCACGCTGGTCTGGCTTGGGGCAGCCCTGCCGACCTCGGCTCACGCCAATGCGCTGGTCATCGGCGGGGCTGTGCTTGGAGCCGCGTTCTTTCCGCCGATGGTGGGACGCGTCATCGGCGAGTTCGGTGTGTCCGGCGCGCCGCCCGCCATTCTCTGCATCGCCCTGGCGGCGTTCGCCGTCGCCGTGGCGATCTATGTTGCGCGTCGACTTTGAGCCACGTCCGGAATGGCTGGTTGGCGCCAGCTCGCTAAGACGCGTGCGGCGCTAGAGCCGCGGACTGAACGACAGACCAGGCCAGTGAGGCGTAGATCGCCGAGGGGGATGTGACTTCTGGCGGCGGTTCTGCGGAGCGCCGCGGTGGTTCGGCTCAGTTGCCGAAGCGAACGCCGTCGAGGAGGCGGTTGGCGAGCCGCCCGAGCGGGTCCTGCTCGGTCGCCATGACCAGCACGTCCACCTTGCCGGCTTGAAGACAAAGCGCGAATGACGTGCCGGCCGCGTCATCGCCTTGCTCGGCCAGCCCGCGCAGCGCATTGACCTTGCCGGCCCTAACTTGGTGCGCTTCCCGCACCAGCTCGCGGCACGAGCTGCTCATCCTGTGTCCCAGGCGGTGGTCGAAGATGAGCACTTCGAGGTGATACTCGCCCGGCTGCATGGCGCTCTGGCCCCCAGACTCCGGCTCGTAGTTGTGCACGCGCATGTACTGGTACCCACGGTCTCTGCCCGTCTGCACCTGGCTGTCGGCCGGATACGACAGGCGAAACGCGTAGCGCTCGTCGCGATAGATCTTCCACTTGACTACAGCCGGCGTGGCGGCTTGCTCCTGCTGCACCACGACTGAGTCCTGATACGCAGTGGCTGGCTCCTGCTGCGCCGCGGCGGGAACGGGCCAAGGAGCCCGAGCCACGCCACGAGGGCTGCCAGGGTGCAGGCTTGCGAAAGGGACGACCTGTTGCGCATGTGTTAAACCGCAGAGCCAAATTGGGCCTCGAAGCCACTAGCAAGATTGGCTCCCGGGCGGGCGTTGGCGGCGAAGCAACCTGTCGCAGTGGAGGATGCGCTCCATAGCAAGACGTCGCCGCACCCCGCCCGACTGGACCAGCTTGTCCGTGCGTAGCGCTGATTCTCAGCGTTGCTCCGCTTCGTATTGCCGAGCGACCGCACGGGCCTTCACCAGCGCTACCGCGTCGCCTTGCTGCGCGGCCCGCGTGTACCAGTAGAGCGCGAGCCGCAGATCCTTTGCCACGCCGTCGCCTTTTTCGTACATGCTGGCGAGGATGTATTGGGCGCCGACGTCACCTCCGTCTGCCGCCTTGCGATACCAGTGCGCGGCCTTGGCGTAGTCCTTCGGCGCGCCGCGCCCTAGAAAGTACTGCGTCGCCGCGCTCACCTGCGCGTCGGTGTGGCCCTGTTCGGCGGCGCGCTCGAACCAGGCCGTCGCCTCGGTGAGAGACTTGGGAACCGCCGCTGCCGTTTTCGTACAGCAGGCCCATGTTGTACTGCGCCTGCATCATTCCGGCGTCGGCGGCGCGCCGCAGCCAGCGCAGCGCCTCGCCGCGCTCGGTCTCGGCCGCTTCGCCGCGGAGCAGCATCATCGCGTAGTTGAACTGCGCCAAGCGGTCGCCTTTCTTGGCGTCCTCCGCGTACAGCTTTGCGGCCGTGGCGTAGTCACCCCGCTCGTAAGCGCGCCACGCGCTCACGTCGGGTGCCGCAACGGCCGCACGTAGGCCGAAGGCGAGCGCGAAGAGTAGAGCTAATAGTGGAATGGCACCGCGGGCGGCCACGGACAGCGCGACGTGACATACATGGCGCACACACTAGCGCGAGCCGAGCGCCGCTTCAATGCGCTGTCGATACGGGCGGGCCCGACCCCGGCTCTGACTCCGCGCGCCGGCGGACGTAGCGCGATCGCTCTACGCCGTGGCGGGGCTGCTTGGGGCAGAATAGGGCCGCGAGCCCGGCGTCGAGAAGTGCCGGCCGTCGCAGCACATAACAACAGGAGGAGACAGATGAAGCTGCTTGCCAGAATGTTCGTGGCGTCGGTGCTGGGTTGCGCAGTGTCGATCGCCGCGCGTGCCGCGGAGCCGATAACCATCGGGCTGGTGGACGAGATGACGGGCCCACAAGCCGAGGCGGGGGTGCTGGTCCTGCACGGCGCGCGCCTTGCGGTCGAGGAGGTAAATGCCGCCGGCGGCATCATGGGACGGCCGGTCGAGCTGAAAGTGGAGGATAACGGCAGCACCAACCCGGGCACCGTGCTGGCCTATTCGAAACTCGTCGCCGAGGGCGGGGTGGTCGCCGTGATCGGCCCGCTGCGCAGCACGCAGGTGCAGGCCGCCTCGCCCACCATTGCCAAGGCGCGTGTCCCGGCCTTCATCGGCGGCAGCGACCCCAGCCTCACGCGCGTGAACAACCCCTGGATCTTCCGCGTTCGCCCCAACGACTTCTACTCCTCCAAGGTGATGGCGGAGTACGCGGTGAAGACGCTGAAGGGGACCAAGATCGCTATCGTCCACTCGACGGATACCTTCGGCGCCGGCGGCAAGAACGCATTGGTGGACGCGCTCAAGAATCTCGGCGTGGAGCCGGTGCTGATCCAGGGCTACACCAACAACTCCCAGGACTTCACCGCCATCGTGCTGGCGATCAAGAAATCCGGCGCCGACTTGCTGGCGACATACATGACCAACTCGCCCGACGTGGGCATCTTCGCCAAGCAGCTCCGACAGCTCGGCGTGAACGTACCTTGGATCGGGTCCGCATCGCTGGCGACGGACACGGCGATGAAGCTGGCGGGTGAATCGCTATGGGGCACTTACACCGTGGCCGACTTCGTGATCGACGCCAACGAGGAGAGCAGAGCGTTCGCCAGGAAGTTCCGCGCCAAGCACGGCTTCGACCCGGACCTCTATTCCGGTTTCCCGTACGCCGCGGTGTTCCTGATCAAGCACGCGATCGAAACGGCCAAGAGCACCGACCCCGAGGCCATGCGCCAGGCGCTGCTGGCGACGCGCGGTCTCAAGGACGCGGAGGGAACGCACAACTTCGAGCCCAACGGCGATTCGGTGCACGGCTACAACGTGGTGAAGAACGACAAGGGCAAGATCGTGTTTATCCAGCGCATCGACTTCCCGGCGCCGTAGCGCATCGCGTCGCTGATCAGTTCGCTTCCCTCCCTTGCGCACAGCGCGGGGGAGGGGCAGGGAGGAGGAAGTCCTGCTAAGCCTCGTAGCCTGGATGCAGCGCATCGCAATCCAGGAGCTGCTTGGAGGACACAAAATGCAGCGTGGCCCGGCGCGAAGTTCGAGATGATCCACAAGACAGCCGAGGTCGCGCCGGGCATCTACGTGTACGCCGGCGTGGGGAGCGTGATCGAGCTGCCTTGAGGTTGCTGGGACGAAGGATCGGGCGTACGCTCAGCGGATTGCGCCGCGCAAGTTCTCCCGCGTGCGCTTCTCCCGCTTGCGGATCAGCTCGCGTGCGGCGTCGACTTTCTCCCACACGTTGCACAGCATCACGCCTTTCACCAGCCCGTCGGCCAAGTAGTAGATGACGCCAGTGCGGTACTTCTCCTGCCAATCGGCGTACGTCTCGAGCGACGCATCGACCTCTCCCACCGCCTCGTAGCCGAAGTCGAACAGGTCGGAGAAGAAGAACGGCATGTAGTCGTAGGGCTCGGCGGCGCCGGCCATGTTGCGCCCGGCGTACTTGCCCTGGTTGATCGCGTTGTCCCAGTGCTCCACGCGCGTCGACTTGCCGAGCGCACGGTACGGGAAGAAAGCGTTGTCGCCGGCGGCGTAGATATTCGGGTCCGAGGTCTGCAACTGCTCGTTGACCACGATGCCGTTTCCGGTTTGCAGACCAGCCTGCGTCGCGAGCTTCAGCTCTGGCGCAATCCCGATGCCGACGACCACCACATCGGTGTCGATCTGAACGCCATTTTGAGTGCGGACGGAGAATCGCTCACCGTTGCGCGCAATCGAAACGGGCCGGTCGCCGTCGAGGATGCGGACGCCGCGGTCGAGATAGTTCTTCTGGATCGCGCGTCCGAGCGGCTCGGGGAAGACCCGGTTGACGAGATACGGCTCGGGGAAAATCATGCTCACTTCGCGCCCGATCATACTCAGCGAGGCGGCGAGCTCCGATCCGATGAAACCACCGCCGATGACGACCGCCGTCTTGGCTTTGTCCGCGGCGCTTCGCAACCGCACGTAACCTTCGTAAGTGCGAAAGTACGAGATGCCGTCGAGGTCGCCGCCCGGGATGGACAACGTGCGCGGTTGGCCCCCTGTCGCGAGCAGCAGCTTGCCATACTGATAACGCTGTCCGTTACGACCCACGACCGTCTTCGCACTGGCATCCACGGTCGTGATTTCGGTGTTCACCAAGAGCGTGACGCGCTGCCGCTCATAGAACTCGATGTCGTGCACGAAGATCGTGTCGAGCGTTTCCTTGCCGGTCCACAGCTGCTTCGACAGCGGCGGTCGGTTGTAGGGGCGCTGGGGTTCGGCGCCAACGAGCAGGATCGTGCCCTGAGCATTGCGTTCTCTGATCCCCTCGACTGCGGAGGCTCCGGCGAGACCGGCGCCGACGATGACGTAGTCGTACAGTTGGTGGGCCACGATCGCGCTCCTTGAACAGGGTCAGTGAGTCAAGCCCGAGCGCCGGTTGGCCTTTCGACCCGAGCGAGCAAGGGAGCGCTCCCTGCTATAACAACTGCTTCGCGCCCTTGCCCTGCTGGATCGCGGGCACGTAGGTTTCCAGCTCGGCCAGCGTGGCCGAGTCGGTGAGGTCGACCGTCCTACTGCGCTCGGCGGGTGGTGCAGTTGCATTGTAAGCCAACGAAGCGTCACCCTTGTTTTGCGTAAGAATGCGGCACGACAACGCGGCTCGAGCTCCGGACTACTGCCGGCCTGGTCGTTCTAGAGATCGAGGATTGCTTTGAACAAGCGACGGGTCCTTGGCTTTCGCGGAGGCGGCTGGAGTCACGACTTGTCGCTTCACGACGATGGTGGCGCCGTTTCCAGCGCCTCCCCCGCTACTTGCTCCCGCGCTACCGGCACCAGCCCCACCTCCGCCACCTGCACCCATGGCGAGTGCGAGCGTGGGAGCGACCGCCAGCACAGCAAGTACAGTAAGACTAGTGCGCATCTTGGGTCTCCTTTGATGAGGTATTTGTTAGATGCATCGAGGGTTGGGATTGGTTCAAAACCACGCGCGAATATGTCTGGTACAAAGGCCAACGTAGCTTGATTGAAGCGGTGACCTGAAGTCAAAGCGGCAGGGCAGAGGATGCCATCCGACGCGTCCGACCGGTCGATCGGGTATCGTGGGGGTCATGAAGCAAGCCTACGGAACCACCCCCGACGCAGCAGTGGTCGACCTCTACACGCTGACCAACGCCGCGGGAATGCGGGCGCAGATCACGAACTACGGCGGTATCGTGATGTCTCTGCTGGTGCCCGACCGCGAGGGCCGGTTCGGCGACGTCGTTCTCGGCTTCGACAGCGTGGATGGCTATCTCGAGAAGCATCCGTACTTCGGGGCGATCTGTGGCCGCTACGCTAACCGCATCGCCGGCGGCCGGTTCACTCTCAACGGCGTCGAGTACACGCTCGCCCGCAACGACGGCGAGAATCACTTGCACGGCGGTATCCGGGGCTTCGACAAGGTGGTGTGGGAGGCGGAGGAGCTTGCGGAGAAGGGCGGCACGGCGCTGCGGCTTGCCTACTCGAGCCCTGCGGGCGAGGAGGGTTACCCCGGCAATTTGAGCGTGGTCGTCACCTACGCGCTGACCGAAGGCAACGAGCTCAGGATCGACTACCTGGCGACCACCGACGCCGACACAGTGTTGAACTTGAGTCACCACGGTTATTTCAACCTCGCCGATGGCGGGGCGAGCGATGTTCTGAGACACCAAGTGACGATCCACGCTGCCCGCTTTCTTCCCGTGGCTGCGGATCTGATCCCGACTGGCGAGCTGCGGAGCGTCGCGGGTACACCCCTGGATTTCACACGCGCCACCGCGATCGGCGCACGGATCGACAGCGACGACGAGCAGCTCGTGTGGGGCAGAGGATACGATCACACGTTCGTGCTGAACGGCAAGTCCGGACAAGTGAGGCTGGGTGCGCGAGTGTATGACCCGACCAGCGGACGAGTGATGGAGGTGCTCACCAGCGAACCGGGCGTGCAGTTCTACACCGGCAATTTCCTGGACGGGACTGTCGTGGGGAAGGGCGGGGCGGTGTACCGCCGACGTCACGGGCTATGTCTGGAGTGCCAGCATTTCCCCGACTCGCCCAACAAACCGCAGTTCCCGACGACGGTTCTGAAGCCTGGGCAGACGTACACGCAGACCACGGTGTACCGGTTTTCGGTGGCGTAGCTAAGCTGTCTGCGCGCCGGCACCGGCGCTGTGGTGCGTGCGATCAAACCGCCGTCGTAGCAGTGGCGCATCCGCCACCCGCAACGCTCCCCCGCTCGCGGGGGAGGGATAAGGAGGGGGCGTCCACTAGTCAGCGCGATCGATGCTTATGGTCAACGGGATTCGCGACGGCGGCAGGCACATGGTCTCGGTGCACGCCTGGGTGTTGATCGCGGCGCTTAGCGCGCGCAGACCGTTCAGCGCGCCGTCTTCCAGCTTCGCCACTAGCTGCACCGTCCCCTCGTAGACGTTGAGCGTGTCGGGCGCGAAGCTTGGTTTGAACAGCTTGGGCGCCGGGTAGCGTACCTCCACTGGGCGCACGTCAGCGAAGGTCACGCTGGTGGGGATCAAGAAGTCGAAGCTGGCGGGGTTGGCGTTGATGTGATAGCCCTGTTCGATGTCCAGCGTGATGACGATCTCTCGGTGATTCCCGGACGACCGCGACGTCGCGGAAGCGCGCACATGACGCGCTGTCTCGCCCGACGATTGTTCCCCCAGCGTGGCAGCCGAGTCGGATGGTGGCGAGCTCATTGCCTCGCTAAGATCATGCGCGCCGACGGCGGCCACCAGCGTGGGCCACAACTCAGGATGGCTGCTTGCCTGACGAGCGACGCGCGCGGCGGCGTCAGCATACCGCCGATGACCGTCCGCCCGCCCGAGTCTCGCGAGCAGCTCGACTGCGGCGGAGGTGCCGGAAGGATAAGCCCCGTCGCCCTCCTCCACAGGCACGACGATCAGCCTGTCGCTGCCGGAAGCCGAGAGGAGCACGCCGCTACCGTCGGCGTCGAACTGCCGCAACAGCGCGTCCGCGAGCAAGCGCGCCCGTTGCAGCCAGAGCTCATCGCCGGTCGCCTCGTACAGCGACAAGAAGCTTCGACCTAGCAGCGCATAGTCTTCGAGGAAGCCACTGCCCTGTGCGCGCCCGCGGAAGATCTCGTGGCTCAGTTGCCGATTCTGCGCGTTCCAAGTCAAGTCCCAGATTCGCTCGGCCGCGCGGCGTGCAACGGCGATATCGTCGGGGTCGTGGAACACCGTGCCGCTGATGACGAACGCATCGATGGCCAGGCCGTTCCACCCGACCAGCAGCTTCTCGTCCCGCGCCGGCTGGGGCCGTGCATCCCGCGCTACGAGCAGCTTGCGCTTCTGCGGTGCCAACGAAGCCAGCTCGCGCTCGACGCGAGCAGCATCGCCGACATCCGGCCGTCGCACGCGCAGCACGCTGCGCGCAGCCTCGGGATTCAACGGGTCTGCCTGTTCGGGCATCGGCGTGAGCGTGTAGGTGCGGAAGAAGCGGTCCGCATCTGCGCCGAGCACAGCTTCGATCTCCGGCCGGCTCCAGACATAGCTCGCGCCTTCCTCGCCCTCCACCGCGGCGTCCTCCGCGGTATAGAACCCGCCTTCTCGCGACATCATCCGCTCGCGCAAATAGTTGCGTATGCCGAGCGCGGTGCGCCGGTACTGAGCCTTGTCGGTGAGGCGCCAGGTGCGCGCATAGATGCCCAGCAACTGAGCGTTGTCGTACAGCATCTTTTCGAAATGCGGGATCGACCAGGTGCGCTCGGTGCTGTAGCGATGAAACCCGCCGCCGAGCTGGTCGCAGATTCCGCCGTAGGCCATGGCGTCGAGGGTGACTGTCAGAAAGCGCAACGCGTCTCGGTCACGGTTGCGTTCGACGTCGCTCAGCATCAGATCCAGGGCGGGCGACTGCGGGAATTTGGTGGTCTGGCGCGCGCCTCCGAGCCCGCCCTGCTCGGCGTCGAATCGCTGCAAGGTCGCTTCGCGTGCGCGGCCCAGCCACTGCTTGCGGATCGATGTCGGCTTGCGTTCTCGCCAGCACGGATGCCTGGCGTTGGCGCAAGATCTCGGTGACGCCGGCAGCCCGTTGCTTCATGCGCTCGGGGTTTTCGGCCCACTCGTCGTGGATCGCCGTCAGGACCGACGCGAACCCGGGGCGTCCGGACTCATCGTCCTCGGGTGGAAAGTAGCCGCCGGCATAGAAGGGCTCGGCATCGGGCGTGAGAAAAACATTGTTGGGCCAGCCGCCCGGGCCCCCGGTGATCAGTCCTGTCGCCAACATGTAGATGGCGTCCAGGTCGGGCCGCTCCTCGCGGTCGACTTTGATGTTGACGAACCACTGGTTCATCAGCTCCGCGATGCGCGGGTTGGAAAACAGCGTGCGCTCCGCGACGTGGCACCAGTAGCAGGTGCTGTAGCCGATCGACAGAAAAATCGGTCGATTCTCGCGCTTCGCTTTCTCGAGTGCCTCCGGCCCCCACGGGTACCAGTCGACCGGGTTGTGTGCGTGCAGAAGAAGATAGGGGTTGCCGGAGTCGATGAGCCGGTTGGTGTGCGCAGGCGTATGCGACTTCCCTGCCGAGCCCGGAGTGGTCGGTTCGCCACCATCCGCGTGCGCGATAAGCACAACCGCGCCGATTGCGAGCGCCGCCAGCGAGCCTCGCGACGCCAGCTCGCGCCAACGGCCGGCAATGTGTCTAGCTGTCGTTGAGGGCATCGCCCCATGTTACACGGGGGCCCGCAAGTCGTCGCTTGCAGCTACGACGGCGGCCCTGACGCTTCGCTTGAACTACGGCCGGCGTGGTGCTCGAGAAAGTGCTTCAGGCACAGCTTGAGCGTGAGCCGCGCGATGGACGTTGCCGGCGCGGCGTGCGTCTCCGATATCGTCCACGATCATGGCTTTGATGCGCTTCTCGCCCGACGCGGTCTGGACCAGGTAGTGACCCAGTTCTAGCGCGGCCATCTCCGGGATGTGCTCGTGCTGCGCGATGGCGAGGATCTCCTCCTCCGTCAGCTCCGAAAGGCCGATGCAGTCTTCGATGGTCAACATGACGGTCCCCTCCCCCTGATTTCCATGCGTTCCAAGCAGACCACGTTATGCAAGCGGACGTGTTGATCTAGCGCAAGCCCAGGCGGGCCGCGGACCCTGCGATGCCATAATTCCAGCGTGTCGATTTCTCAAAACCACCGCTTCCGATGGAGACCTCAATGAACGCTGAGCATCGCGCGGACGCGCGCCTACCGCGGCGAGACTTTCTAATGGCTTACACCGCCCTGGTCGCCGGGATGCTGCTCGGCCCCGCCGGGCGCGCCAGGTCGGAGCCGGCATCGGCCGGTCCGGCCGATCCCGCGCTCATTGAGGATCTGGTGGCAGCCAATCGGATCCTCGCCGATCAGGGCGTCGTGGACGGTTACGGCCATGTGAGCGCGCGCCACAACCTCGATCCGAATCGCTATCTGCTCGCCCGCTCTGTCGCTCCGGAGCTGGTCACGGCCGAAGACATCCTCGAGTTCGACCTCGACAGCGTCCCGGTCGACCCGCGCGGGCGCAAGCTGTATCTCGAGCGTTTCATCCACGGCGAGATCTACAAGGCGCGCCCGGACGTGAAATCCGTGGTGCACCACCACTCTCCGGCGGTCATTCCTTTCGGCGTGACCAAGGTCCCGATGCGGCCTATCTATCACATGGCGGCTTTCGTCGGACTCGGCGTGCCGGTATTCGAGATCCGTGAGGCGGGCGGAATGACCGACATGCTGGTGAGCACCCCCGAGCTCGGGCGGGCGCTCGCGCGCACGCTGGGCGACAAGCCCGCCGCCCTGATGCGAGGGCACGGAGCGGTGGTCGTCGGAGATTCGGTGCCGGTGGCCGTCGCGCGCAGCGTCTACCTACAGATGGACGCCAGGCTGCAGGCGCAGGCCATCGCGCTGGGAGGCGAAATCACCTACCTCGATCCGGAGGAAGTGCGCAAGCTGGGCCCGCTGGGCGGCTACGACCGCGCCTGGCAGCTGTGGAAGCGCAAGGCGGTGGGGCACTACTGAGGGCTGGTGGCGCGGGTGGAGCGTAAGCGGAACCCGGGGCTGTTGTTCCTGACTTGCGCTTCGCTTCATCCAGGCCACGATCTTGCGCAGGCGCGTGAGCAGGCGGATGCGGGAAGACGAGGGCGGCCCTGGGTCGGAGTCTTTGAAAGCCTTGACTGGCGGCCTTCTTCAGTCAGGAGATGTGCTTGCGGTTTACTGGTGGCGAATCAGGGATACGACCGCCTCAGCAGCGTTCAGCTCGCGCCCCACACCTCGCGCGCGGTCTCCACGATCAGCCGCAGCTTCGCTGCCTGCGATTCGCGCGCGATCTCGTTGCCGTGCACGGTGCTCGAGAACCCGCATTGCGGCGACAGGCACAGCTGGTCGAGCGGTACGTAGCGCGCGGCGGCATCGATGCGCCGCTTGAGCTCGTCCTTGGATTCGAGCTCGCCGACCTTGGTCGTCACCAGGCCGAGGACCACAAGCTTGCCCTTGGGCACGAAGCGCAGCGGTGAGAAGTCGCCCGAGCGGGCATCGTCGTACTCGAGAAAATATCCGTCGACGGCGAGATCGTTGAACAGCACTTCGGCCACCGGCTCGTAGCCGCCTTCGGCCACCCAGGCGCTCTTGAAGTTTCCGCGGCACAGGTGCGTGCACACGGTCATGCCCGCGGGCCGGTCCGCGATCGCGGCGTTGATCAGCCGCGCGTAGCGGCGGGGCAGCTCGTTCGGATCATCGCCGCGCTGGCGCGCGCCCTCGCGCATCTTGGGATCGCACAGATAAGCGAGGTTGGTGTCGTCGAGCTGGACGTAGGTGCAACCCGCTTCTCCGAGTTGCTTGAGCTCGGCCCGGTAGCACGCCGCCACGTCGTCGTAGAAGGCCTCGAGGTCCGGGTAGGCTTCGCGACTGATGGCGGCCCGGCCACCGCGGAAGTGCAGCATCGTGGGAGAGGGGATCGTCACCTTCGGCACGCGTTTGGTGACTGACTTCAGAAACTGGAAATCGGCCACTTGGATGGGGCGCGCGTGGCGCAGCTTCGCGGTGACGTGCATGACGGGCGGGGCGAAGTTGACCTCACCGGCTAGCGCTGTGGAAGCTGGTGCTGATGCCGCCTCGCGTCTCGACGCCCTCGATCTGCTCCAGGAAATCGATGTGAAAGTAGGTGCGTCGAAACTCCCCATCGGTGACGCCTTGCAGACCGAGGTCCTCCTGGAACCGGACGATGTCGCGGATCGCGCGATCCTCGGCGCCGCGCAGCTCTGCCTTGGAGATGGCGCCCTTCTGGAACTGCTCGCGCGCCGCCAGCAGCTCCGGCGGCCGCAGGAAACTGCCGACGTGATCGGCGCGAAACGGGGGAGAGGTGCGTAGTGCCATGGCGTCCAGTTTACCAGTCGTGTGAGAGGCGGGTCAGCACTCGAGCGCGACACTGCGAGATGGGAGGGGGCGAGCGCGCGTGATGCCAGCCCTCACCCGGCGCCATGCGCCACCCTCTCCCGGAGGGAGAGGGCAAGCGTGCCATAATGCGCCGACCGATCCCGGCCGCCGCCGCGTCAGGCTCGGCGCCGTCGGAGTGAGCAGAATTGCTCTGCGCTCGGTCCGGTCGATGACGAGTCCTGGAGGAGGGAGGAGAACCATGTCCATACGCATTCTCGGCGCGCCGCTGCTGGCGGCCGCGTGCCTGGCCGCCTCGACGGCCGGCGCCGAGGAGCCGATCAAGGTCGGCATGATCCTGGAGATGAGCGGGCCGTTCGCAGATCTCGGCCGCCAGATCCTCAACGGCGCGAACGCCTACATCAAGGCGCACGGCGACACGGTGGCCGGCCGCAAGATCGAGCTGATCGTCAAGGACACCACTGGCGCCGCGCCCGACGTCGCCAAGCGGCTCGCGCAGGAACTGATCACGAACGACAACGTGGACTTCCTCGCCGGCTTCGGCCTCACGCCCAACGCGCTCGCAGTCGCCCCGCTCGCCACCGAGGCGCGCAAGCCCATGATCATCATGAACGCCGCGACGTCGGTCATCACCACGCGCTCACCGTACATTGCGCGCGTGTCGATGACGCTGCCACAGGTCACTGCCCCGCTCGCGACATGGGCCATCAAGAACGGGATCAAGAGCGTGTACACGCTGGTGTCGGACTACGGGCCCGGGATCGACGCCGAGACCACTTTCAAGAAGACCTTCACCGCCGCCGGCGGCAAGATCGTCGGCGAGGTCCGGGTACCGCTGCGCAACCCCGAGTTCGCGCCGTTCCTGCAGCGCATCAAGGACGCCCGCCCGCAGGCCGTCTTCATCTTTCTGCCCGGCAGCAGCGAACAGCCGGTGGCGTTCATGAAAGGCTTCGCCGAGCGCGAGCTCAACAAGGCCGGCATCCGGCTGATCGCGACCGGCGACGTCACCGAGGACGGCGTGCTCGAGACGATGGGCGAGACGCCGTTGGGTGTGGTCACGACGCATCACTATTCCATGGCCCACAACAGTGCGCAGAACCGGGCCTTTCTCAAGGCATACGCCGAAATTGCCGGGCCCGGCACGCGCCCCAACTTCATGGCCGTCGGCGGATGGGACGGAATGGCGGCAATCTACGAAGTGGCCCGGAAGCTGAACGGCCAGATCGACGGAGACAAGGCCATGGAGGTGCTCAAGGGACTGAGGATCGACAGCCCGCGCGGCCCGTTGCTGATCGATCCCGAGACGCGCGATCCGATCCAGACGGTGTACGTGCGCCGCGTGCAGAAGGTCAACGGCAAGCCGTACAACGTCGAGTTCGAGCAGTTCCCGGACGTGAAGGATCCGGGCAAATAGCTTTTCGTGGTTCGGTCCACCTTACCGCGCCCGCGGAGGGCGGAGCAGGTTCCGTCGGCCTTGGCCGATGGATGGCGACCCCGGAGCGGGATGCAGCGTGCCGGGTTCGCGCGTGCTTGTGCGTGCCTCCACGGTCGCATCCCCAAAGGGCGCGTCGGAGGGCGGAACAGGGCTCCCTCTGGGATGTGACCCCGCAGACGCGCAAGGGCCGGCGGGCGACGCGCCTTGGCCGGCTCCACTGTCGCATCCCCACAAGTGGGGCCCCTGCTCCGAGCTGCGCCGGCCCCTGCTCCACGTTCCGGCACGCCCCTCTCTCGCACCCTCACCCTACCCTCTCCCGGAGGGAGAGGGATCTTCTCGTCTGCTGCGGAGAGGGGCGTTTTAGCCGCTGATGATCGCCAGTCTGATCGGAGTCGTGTTCGATGGCCTGGCTTACGGGATGCTGCTGTTTCTGATCAGCGTAGGCCTGTCGGTTACCTTGGGGTTGATGAACTTCGTCAATCTCGCTCACGGCGCCTTCGGCATGCTGGGCGGCTATCTTTGCGCGCTCGCCATGGCGCGCTGGAACGTCCCCTTCCTTGCGGCATTGCCCTTGGCCTTTGCTGTGGCGGCGCTGGCCGGGTTGCTGTTCGAACGGCTGCTCTTCCGCCGCTTCTACCGGCGCAGCCATCTGGATCAGGTGCTGCTCACCATCGGGTTGACGTTCATGGCCATCGCGGCCGCGACCTTCCTGTTCGGCCCTCAGCAGCAGGCCCTGCGATTGCCGGAGTATCTTTCCGGTCAGTTCAGCGTGCTCGGTGTCGACCTCAACCTCTACCGCATGTTTCTGTTGGCAGTGGGTGTCGTGCTCACGGTCGCGCTGACGCTGGTGGTCGAGCGCACGCGCTTTGGAGCCGCGGTCAGGGCTGCGGTGGACAACCCACGCGTAGCCGAGGCGCTCGGAATCCGCGTGGGACTGGTGTTCCAGATCGCGTTTGCGGCAGGCTGCGGACTGGCGGGGTTGGGCGGAGCTCTCGGTGTGGAAGTGCTCGGTTTGGATCCGATGTTTCCGCTGAAGTACATGGTGTACTTCCTCCTCGTCGTCGCGGTAGGCGGCACCAGCACTCTCAAGGGACCGCTGTACGCCGCGCTGTTGCTGGGCGTCGCCGATGTCGCCGGCAAGTACTACATTCCGCAGGTGGGCGCCTTCATCATCTACGCAGTGATGGTCATCTTGCTCATGCTTCGGCCGCAGGGCCTGGTCAGCAGATCATGAGCGCTGCGCGCGCTCGGATTTGGGCGCGGCCGCTTTCCCTGGGAGGAGGGCGTATTCTGGTTGGTGCTCGCGGCCGGATTCTGGCTCTGGCCCAAGCATCTGGCGCTCGCCAGCCACGTGCTGATCGCGGGCCTGTTCGCGCTCTCCTACGACTTGATACTCGGTTATGCCGGCATCCTGTCGCTCGGCCACGCGGCCTACTTCGGGCTCGGCGCGTATGCCGCAGGTCTCCTGGCCACGCACGGGTGGGGCGAACCGCTTTCCGGACTGCTCGTGGCCGGAACATGCGCCGGGCTGGCCGGGTTCTTGACCAGTTTCCTCGTCGTGCGCGGCCAGGACTTGACGCGGCTGATGGTGACCACTGCGATCGGGCTGCTGCTGTTCGAGCTCGCCAACCGCTTGAGCGGCGTCACGGGCGGCGTCGACGGACTGCTGGGCGTGGAGATGGCTCCTTTGCTCGGCGTCTTCCGCTTCGACATGTATGGACGCACCGCGTATGGCTACTGTTTGATCGTCACCTTCGTTCTGTTCCTCGGCGTACGGCGCATGGTGCATTCGCCTTTCGGGTGGAGCCTGCGCGGCATGCGCGACAACCCCAGCCGCATGCTGGCGCTCGGCTACCCGGTGCACCGCCGTCTGGTCGCCCTCTACACGGTTTCCGCCGCCATCGCAGGAGTCGCCGGCGCGCTGCTGGCGCAGACCACCCAGTTCGTCAGCATCGACGTGTTCTCCTTCGATCGCTCGGCCGAGGTGATGGTGATGCTGATCGTCGGCGGCGCAGGAGTGTTGTACGGAGGCCTGGTCGGTGCAGCGGTCTTCACGCTTGCCTACCATTACCTGTCTGCGCTGAACCCGGTGTATTGGCAGTTCTGGTTGGGCGCGTTCCTGATCGCGATCGTGCTGTTCGGGCGCGGCGGGGTGCTGGGTGCCTTAGAACGCGCTGTCCCGCTTGCTGCGCGAGCGCCGCCGCGAGCCTGCCGCGCAGCCATGACGCCGGCACTGCGCACCTCCGGGCTCGGTAGGCACTTCGGGGGGATCCGGGCGGTGACCGACGTCTCGCTCGCGCTCCCGCGGGGCGCGCGGCACGCCATCATCGGTCCGAACGGCGCAGGTAAGACCACGCTCATCAACTTGCTCACCGGGATGCTGTCGCCGAGCGAGGGCGACGTCTATCTCGACGAGGACCGCGTCACTCGGCTGCGGCCGGATCAGCGCGTCAAGCGCGGACTGGCTCGCACCTTCCAGATCAACAACCTGTTTCCCGATCTCACCGTGATGCAATCGATGTTGCTGGCGGTCTGCGAGCAGCGTGGGGTTGCCGTCGACCCCTGGCGTCCCGTTTGGAGTTGCGACGACGGAGATCGCGGCGGCGCGCGCTGTCCTGCGGCTGCTGCATCTCGACGGGGCTGAAGATACGGTGGTGCGACAGCTTCCCTACGGCGACCAGCGGCTGGTCGAAATCGCGCTGGCGCTCGCCTGCAAGCCGCGCGTCCTGCTTCTCGACGAGCCGGCCGCCGGCGTGCCGAAGGGAGAGAGCCAGGCGCTGTTCCGCGCCATCGCGGGTCTGCCCGATGAGGTTACCGTGCTGTTCGTCGAACACGACATGGACATCGTGTTCCGCTTCGCCCAGCGCATCACCGTGCTCGTGTCGGGCGCGATCCTGACGGAGGGTGCGCCCGAGGACATCGCGCGCGACCCGATGGTCAAGCAAGTGTATCTGGGCAACCGGCCATGAACGCGACGCTGCTGACGGTCGATCGCCTCACCGCCGGTTACGGCGACGCCGTCATCCTCGAGGACGTCTCGCTGCAGCTCACGCCGCACGGCAGCCTCGCGCTGCTGGGTCGCAACGGCGCGGGCAAGTCGACGCTGGTCGCTTCTCTCATGGGTCTGACCCGGGTGCGCGGCGGGGCAGTCGCATTCGGCGCGGCCGACATCACGCGCTGGCGCCCGCACCAGCGAGCGCGGGCGGGCCTGGGCTGGGTGCCGCAGGAGCGGGAAGTCTTCCCATCCCTGTCGGTGACGGAAAACCTCACCGTCATTGCGCGCTCCGGGCCGTGGACGCTGGCGCGGGTGCACGAGCTGTTCCCGCGCCTGGCCGAGCGCGGCGACAATCTGGCCCGCCAGCTCTCCGGCGGCGAGCAGCAGATGCTCGCGATCGGCCGCGCCCTGATGCTCAACCCGAGCTTGCTGCTGCTCGACGAGCCGTTCGAGGGCCTCGCGCCGCTCATCGTGGAGGAAGTCGAGCACGCCATCGAGCAGATGAAGCGCGAAGGCATCGCGGTTCTGCTGGTCGAGCAGCATGTCGACGCGGCGCTGCGGCTGTGCGAGCAGACCATCGTGCTCGAGCGAGGCAGAGTGTTGCACGCCGGCGCGAGCGCCGCTTTGGTCCAGGACCGCGCGCTGCTGGAGAGTCTGGTCACGCTGCGTGCAGATGGCCGATAATGATCAAAGAGCGTTCCCTCTCCGGCAGAGATAAGGTCCCTCTCCCTCCGGGAGAGGGTAGGGTGAGGGAAACGTCCCAAGACGTTCGGGAGAGGGCGGGGGGTGAAGGAGGGGTTCGATGGAAGCGCTATCCACCGAAGCGAAAGAACGGTTGCGGGCAGTGAGCACCGCGACGCTGAGCACCCTGCTGTTCAAGCGCGGGCTGCGCAACACCTGGTTGCACGGCGTCCAGCGCATGAGCGCGGCCAGGGCGAACATGGTCGGCGAGGCCTTTACGCTGCGCAACATCCCGTGTCGCGAGGATTTGGACCAGGTGGGTGTGTTCGAGAACCCCGAGCATCCACAGCGCAAGGCCTTCGACACCACGCCCGCGGGCCACGTGCTGGTGATCGACTGCCGCGGCGACACGCGCGCGGCGTCGGGGGGCGGTATTTTGACTACGCGCCTGAAGGTCCGCGGCGCAGCCGGTCTGGTCTCCGATGGCTGCCTGCGCGACAGCGACGAGATCGCGCGCATGGACTTCCCCGTGTACTGCGCGGGAGCGGCGGCGCCGCTGAACCTGGCCCGCCACCACGCGGCGGAGTACAACGTGCCCATCGGTTGCGGCGGTGTGGCGGTCTATCCCGGCGATGTCGTCGTGGGCGATGCCGACGGGGTAGTCATTGTCCCGCGCCATCTGGCCGAGGAGGTGTCGCGCGAGGCCATCGAGATGGAGCAGTTCGAGCGCTTCGTCACCGAGGAGATCGAGCGCGGCCGGCCGCTGATCGGCACCTATCCGCCCACGCCGGAGGCGCGCGCGCGGTACAACGAGTGGGCGAAGAAGAAACCCTAGACTAACGACAGAGCCACGAAGTCGTGGATGCTGTGCGCCACGACCACCGGCCACAGCCGTCGCCATTTCACGTAGGCGTAGGCGAAGAGCAGGCCGAGCATCGCGACCCACAAGAACGCGAAGGGTCCTTGATACACGTGGTAGGACACGCGCAGCGCGGTGCTCACATTGATCGCCGCGACTACGCCGAGGCGGCTGCGCAGCGCTTCGATCACGTAGCTGCACGCCAGAATCTCTTCGAACAGCGGGTTGAGCAACGAGACGAGGAGGATCATCAGCGGGGCAGCGCCGCCCAGCACCAGGTGGTCATCCTCGGAGATGCGGTCGCCGAGCATGCCGCCGAACGCCAGCGCGCGCGATGATCGCCGCCAGGTAGTAAACCAACCAGCCCGCGCAGGCCAAGCCCACTCCTTGCCCCGTCGCTGCGAGCGACGGTTGCAGCTTGAAATCGTGCAGCCGCCAGCCGTTGCGCCACAGGATCAGCGCGACGATGGAACCGGCGATCGACTCGTAGACCAGCAGATAGGCCAGGTGTCCGTTGTCGAACATGTGGTCGTCCGGACCGGGCCCGGCCAGCAGGCTCGCGATCGAGAAGACGATGAACTGGCCGAAGGCGATGCCGATGACGAGAATAAATTCCAGCCCGTTGAATCGGCTGGCTCTGGTGTGGCTCACGGCGGTAAGAGAATCGCACAGAGTGGTCGGCCGACTCCGGACGCAACTTCGGTGCCAGTCGAGCGCGTGCTCGGGATGCCCCCTGTCGGGGTAGACTATCGACCAACTTAATCTCTTATCGGTGAGCATGATGGACGCCGCGCGACAAGCCGAGCTCCTCGCCCTGGCAGGCAAATACCTCGCCGGCGGCGGCACCGGGCTCTTCGTTTTGCCGCCCGAGCTCAACCTCGTCGTGGAGCGCGGCCAGGGCAGCCGCGTCTGGGACGTCGCGGGCCGGGAATACATCGATTACCACCTGAGCTCGGGACCTGCGCTCCTCGGGCACGCTCACCCGGCGATCACCGAGGCGGTCGCGGCACAGTTGCCTAAGGGCACCACGTACTTTTTTCTGAATGAGCCGGAGATCAGGCTGGCGAAGCGGCTCGTCGACGCCGTTCCCTGCGCCGAGGTGGTGCACTACACCGGATCGGGCACGGAGGCGACGTTCTATTCCCTGCGCATCGCACGCGCCTGGACCAAGCGCAACAAGGTGCTGAAGTTCGAGGGGGCATGGCACGGCATGCTCGACTACGGCCTGTGGGGCACCGTGCCGAGCGAGCCTTCCGAATATCCCCGCGCGCGACCGGACTCGGTGGGTGTTCCGGCGCAGATCGGCGAGACCGTGCTGGTAGCGCCCTTCAACGAGACCGCGCGTGCGGTCGACATCATCGAGCGCCACGCGTCCGAGCTCGCCGCGGTGCTCGTGGAGCCGCTGCAGCGCGTGCTGCAGCCCGAGCCCGGTTTCCTGCAAGCGTGCGCGAGGTGACGAAGAAACACCGCATCGTGCTCATCTTCGACGAGATCGTCACCGGCTTTCGCATCGCGTGGGGCGGTGCGCAGGAACGCTATGGGGTGGTGCCCGATCTCGCCTGCTACGGCAAGGCGATCAGCGGCGGCTTCCCGATGGCCGCGATCGTCGGCAACGCCGAGATCATGTCGATGCTCGACGCGCGCAGCCGCCCCAGAGCCGAAGTGGTGTGGGCGACCAACACGCTCAACGGCAACCCCGTGTGCGCGGCCGCCGGCCTCGCAGCGCTGGACACGCTCGCGCAGCCCGGCGTGTACGAGCACCTGCACCGCATCGGCTCGCGCCTTCGCGCCGGGATGGTAGCGGCCGGGCAGCGCCACGGCTTCGCGGTGCAGGCGCCCGGCGAAGACGCGGTGTGGGGCATCCGCTTCACCGACCGCAAGCCGCTGCGCACCTGGATGGATCTCACCACGCACGACAAGGACCTCGGCTGGCGCTGGGCGATCGAGCTGATGAAGCGCGGCCTGCTGGTGAACCCGAACGAGAAGTTCTACATCTCGATCGCGCACACGGACGCGGACGTGGACCAGACGCTCGGCATCGTGGATGAGGCGTTCGCGGCGCTGAAGCAGCAACGGATAGCCCCGTAGCACGCGGAATGCGGGGAGATTGCCTGGACTACGCTACGCTCCGTCCAGGCTACACGGAGGTGATCAGGGCGCGAGCCGCTCGATGACCCAGGCCGCTGCCCTCGCTGCGATACTGCACGCGATCGTGCAGGCGGCTCGGGCGACCCTGCCAGAACTCGAAGGTGTCCGGCGCCAGCCGATAACCGCCCCAGTAGGGCGGCCGGTGGGGATCGTCGCCGTGCACGCGTGCGGCCTCGGCGAAACGCGCTTCGACCGATGCGCGGTCTGGCATCACCTCGCTCTGAGGCGATGCCCAGGCCGCCAGCCGGCTGCCGACCGGCCGGGTGATGTAATACGCGTCGGACTCCTCCCCGGATATCCTGGTGACGCGGCCTTCCAGGCGCACCTGGCGTTCCAGCTCGAGCCACAGGAACAGCAGCGTCGCTCGCGGGTTGTGCGCGAGCTCGCGTCCCTTGCGGCTGTCATAGTTGGTGAAGAAGACGAAACCGCGAGCATCGTACCCCTTGAGCAGCACGGTGCGTGCGGAGGGCTGCCCCGCCGCGTCCACGGTGGCCAGGATCATCGCATTCGGCTCGGAAAGCTTCGCGCGCAGTGACCTCGTCGAACCAGCGCTCGAACTGCTCGTAGGGGTCGCGTGCGACGTTCTTTTCGTCCAGGCCTTCGCGCGCGTAGTCCCTGCGCAAATCGGCGGTCTTGCGGGGCTTGTTCACAGGTTTGGTTGGTCAGGCGCGCAGCGGAGCTGCAAAGTGTAGCCTTAATCACGTGGCGGCGGCGCAGGGAGTTCAATATTGGATCCCCCGGCGATACATCGCACCGGTGATATATGGCGTGGCTGGGAACGCGCCGGGATCGCGCTGCATCCAATGGGTGAAGCTGCGAGGAGAGCGTGGAAATGCGAACGACCCTAGCCCTTACCCAGGTTTCTTTGAGCGCCTTGACCGACGCGGAGCTGGCGTTGCATATCGGCCTCGGGGACGTGCGCGCGCTCGAGCTGGTCATGCGCCGCCACAACCGTTTGCTCTACCGCACCGCCCGCAGCATTCTGCGCGACGATGCCGAAGCGGAGGACTGCGTGCAGGAGGCGTACGTCCAGGCTTTCCGGTCGCTCGGGAGCTTTCGGGCAGAGGCGAAGCTGTCCACCTGGCTCACCCGCATCGTCATCAACCAGGCCCTGGGGACGGTGCGCAAGCGAAGAAAGGAGGGGGCCAATGTGTCGCTGGACAACGTACTGGACATCGACGGTCATCTCCCCGGAGCCGATGCAACGCTGTCCGAGTCGGAACAGCCGGACGCGGCTGCCATGCGTGCCGAGTTACGCCGTCTCCTCGAACGCCACATCGACCGGTTACCTCCAGCATTCAGAACCGTGTTCGTGTTGCGCGCGTTGGAGGAGCTGAGCGTGGATGAGACCGCCGAAAGTCTCGGCATTCCCGTCACGACGGTCCGGACGCGCTTCTTCCGCGCTCGCAGTTTGCTGCGCGAGGCCCTCGAAAGCGACGTCGACGTCGCGCTCGGCGACGCCTTCGGCTTCGAGGGTGCGCGCTGCGACCGCATTGTCGCCGCAGTGCTCGATCGCCTGCGACAGTCACCAGCCGCCGGTCCCGGCAGCTAGTCCCGGCGCGGTCATCCCGGCCGCGCCACTCCCGGTTCTCGCCGCCTGAGGCGAACTCGTGCCGCTTGGTACAGGCGGAGGGCCCGGTTCATCCCTAGCCACCACCCAACAGGAGTCAACATGTCGATCATCGAACTTGCTCGCGATCCGCTGTTCGTCGCCGGCCGCCGTTTGTTCCTCGCGCGTTCGGGTTTCGTGCTGTCCGCTGCGGCCGTAGCGCTGCTCGCGGGTCGCGAATCCCTGGCCGCAGGGTTGAAAAGGACCAGCGGAGACGCCGTCGCCGACGACGCCAAGATTCTCAATGGCGGGCTTGCGGCAGAGTATCAAGGCATCGCCGCCTACCAGGTGGGCGCCGAGAGCGGGCTGCTGCAGAAGCCCGTTCTGGACCTCGCCCTGCAGTTTCAGAGCCACCACAAGGCGCACGCCGATCTGCTCGCCGCAACGATCAAGCAACTGGGTGGCACGCCTGTGTCGCCGAGACAGAAGTACGACTTCCCGGTCGCGCAGCTCAAAACCCAGAATGACGTGTTGCGGTTTGCGGCCGGGCTCGAGCAGGGCGCCGTGTCCGCCTACCTGGCGGCGGTACCCGCCTTCGACAATCGCGACCTGGCGAAAGCGGCCGCGAGCATACTCGGCGACGAAGCCATGCACTGGGCCATCCTGCGTCAGGCCTTCGGCGAGAACCCGGTGCCCGCGGCCTTCGTGGGTTGAGCGCCGATGGCCGCCGGGACTCTCGACCCGGCGGTCCTCGGCGCTGCTGTAAACTAACGGTCCCGTGAACTAACGATGACTGGACCGATGCGTACTCTCAAGACCGTTTTTCTGCTGTTTGCCACTGCCCTCGCCTGCGTCGCCAACGCGGCTGCACCCAACCCGGAGAACATTCTCTACCTCGATCTGAAAGACGGCCGCGTCGTGATCGAGATGCGCCCCGACCTGGCGCCCAAGCATGTGGCGCGCATCAAAGAGCTCGTCCGCAAAGGGTTCTACAACGGTATCGTGTTCCACCGCGTGATCGACGGCTTCATGGCCCAGGGCGGCGATCCCACTGGTACCGGCACCGGCGGCTCGGGTGTGAAGCTGGCCGCGGAGTTTTCCAAGGAGCCGTTCGTGCGGGGCACCGTTGGCATGGCGCGCGCCGCCAGCCCGGACAGCGCCGACTCGCAGTTCTTCATCTGTTTCGCGCCCGCGCCGTTTCTGGACGGCAAGTACACCGTCTGGGGGCAGGTGATCAAAGGCATGGAATACGTGGACAAGATCAAGAAGGGCAGCGAGGGGGACGGCCAGGTCGAGAACCCCGACAAGATCGTGCGCATGCAGGTGGCGGCCGACGTGAAGAACTGATCGCGCGTCGCCGCGTCGGACCGGCTATCGTCTTAGCGCGCTTCCGCTCCGAGGAACCTTCCGCTCGCTCGATGCTCTCAACAAGGGGCGTGGCCTCGCCCGAGCAGCGATAGCGTTCGGAATTGAGCCATTTGTTCAAACGGAGGAGCAGACGGTGAAGACGAACAGTATCCCGTTGCGTCATATATTCATTGCCGCGCTGGCAGCGCCGGTCCTGATGGCGGGCTGCACGAGCATGCAGACCGGCCGTGAGTTCAACTATGCGAAGTTCTCCCAGGAAACGCGGCCCGGAACTACCGATATGGCCCAGGTGCGCGCCGTGCTGGGCCCACCGATGGGGAAGGGGCTGGTAGTGGAAGCCGACGGCAGCATGTACGAACAGTGGACCTATTACTATGGCACCGGCAACCTCACCAGCCCCGAGAAGTCGCGCTTCAAGTTGCTGCAGATCCGCTTCAATCAGGCGGGCACTGTCGCGAGCTACAACTGGTCCGGGGAGTTGTCCGGCGGGGCTCCGGTAGAGAGCAAGTAGACCAACTCGCCTCACGCGAGCTCGGGTGTGGCTCGAAGGTGCGGTCGTCCACCGATCGCTCCAGCGTTTGCCTCCCCGCCTGCTTGGGTCACCCAACGAATCAACGGGACAGACACTGGCCTCGGCGCTACCATGACGGCGACGCTTCCTTGCGACAGGCCGTATGTCCGAACTCTTGTTGGCAATGGCGCGCCGCCGACTCCTGTTGGCGAGCGCAGCCGCTTTCCTGGTCCACTTCGCGCTGCCACTCGCCCGTGCCGATCAGCTCAAGCTGGAGGCTCTCGTGCAGGAGGGCGACCTGATCCTGGACGAGGCGGCAACGCTCGCTCCCTCCGACGAGCAGCTGGCCCAGGAAGAGCAACAGCTCGTGGCCTCGGAGAAATCGCTGCGCGATGAGGTTCAGGCCCTGAACCAGAGCATCACGCAGTTCAACGCTGCCATGGCCGAGCATAACCGGGGCGTGCAAGCACTCCAGACGAGATGCGCAAGCCCGGCCGCAAACAAGGCGCTGGAAGATGCCTGTGGCGCAGGCGCAGCACAATTGCGCGAGCAAGAGAACCTGCTCGAGGACGAGCGCGCCGAGCTTCGCATGCGCCAGGAAGAGCTCACCGCGCGCGTGGGCAAGCAAGACGCCTGGGGGCGAGACTACGGCAAGCGCAAAGGTGTGCAAGACTCGCACGACAGGCTCAACCAGCGCGACTCGGAGGAGTGGCTGGGGCGCGCGAAACAGTTTCTCGCCTCGAAGGATTTCGAGGCTTTGCTAGCGCAGGCCGGCAGCCCGGCGCCTTGCAGCGCCGATCAGATAAGCGAGATCGCGACGCTCAGCACGCGGCCCGCGCTGGAGCGGGCCCAGGCTTGCCTCAAGGCGGTCAAGGCCGGTAGCCGTTAGCAGTCGGGGAATGAGCGCGTTTCGTCGCCGCACTACGCGCCCTGTGCCGTGCGAATCGCTCGCCACACCCGCTCGGGGGTGGCGGGCATCTCGATGGTCTTGACGCCGAGCGGCCGCAACGCGTCGAGCAGCGCGTTGATCACCGTCGGTGTGCCGCCCACGGTACCGAGTTCACCCACGCCCTTCGCCCCGAGCGGGTTGATCTTGCAAGGCGACGACTCGTCGGTGAAGGTGGAGAAGCTCGGGACGTTGTCGGCGCGCGGCATGCAGTAGTCGAGGAGCGAGCCGGTGACGAGCTGCCCGCTTTCGCGGTCGTAGCGCGCCTCCTCCAGCAGCGCCTGCCCGACCGCCTGCGTGATGCCGCCGTGAACTTGGCCGGCGACGATCATGGGGTTGACCACGCGCCCCACGTCATCGACGGTCGTGTAGCGGACCACGTCTGTGGTGCCGGTTTCGGGGTCGATCTCGACCTCGCACACGTGGCAGCTGTTGGGCCAGGACGGGCCACCGACCTTCTGCAAGGTCGATATCGCGATCCGCTTCTGCGGCTGTCGGCCGGCGAGCTCGAACAATCCGATGCCGAGGTCGGTCCCGGCCACGGTGAAGCGGCCGTCGCGATACGTGATGTCGGGTCCGGCGGCTTCCAGCGCTTCCGCCGCGAGTTGCTTGCCTTTGTCGATCGTGTCCTTCGATGCCGTAAGCATGGCCGAGCCGCCGATGTACAGCGAACGGCTGCCCATGCTGCCCAGCCCTTGAGCGATGTCGCTGTCGCCCTGCATGATGACGATGCGCTCGGGATCGATGCCGAGCGTGTCCGCGATGATTTGCACGTAGCTGGTCTCGATGCCCTGGCCCATCGCCTGCATCGCGGTGCGCACGACGACGCGCCCGTCCGCCTCGACATCGAGCGTGATGGCTCTCCTCGTGCACCACTCCGGTCCACTCCAGGAACGAGGACAGGGCTCGGCCGCGCAACCGGCCGCGTTTGCGCGACTCCTCGCGCCGCTGCGGGTAGCCGTTCCAGTCCGAGTGCGTCAGGATGCGCTGCAGGATGTTCGCGAAGTTGCCGCTGTCGAAGGTTTCGCCCATGGGCGTGGTGTAGGGCATCGCATTGGCGGGGATCAGGTTGCGGCGACGCAGCTCCGCGGGATCGATGTGCATCTCCGCGGCGGCCTGATCCATCAATCGCTCGATGAGAAAGATGGCCTCGGGCCGCCCCGCTCCCCGATAAGCCGAGACCAGATTGGTGTGGGTCAGTACGGCGCGGGAGCGCAGATCCAGCGTAGGTACGTGGTACACGCCGGTGATGACCTTCGGCCCGATCGCCAGCACGATGATGGCACCGGGGCTGGCGCCATAGGCCCCGACGTTGCCCACGATGTCGACTTTCAGTCCCAGGATCTTGCCGTCGGCGTCGAACGCCAGCTCTGCCTGGTTGGTCTGGTCTCGCCCGTGCGTCCCGGCCAGGAATTCGTCACTGCGGCTGGCGCGCCAATGCACGGGTCGGCCGAGCTTGCGGGCCGCGTAGGCGCACACCGCGTCTTCGGGATAGAGCATCGTCTTCATGCCGAACCCGCCGCCAACGTCCGGCACGCGCACGCGCACCCGGTCCATCGGCACCTTCAAAATGGCTTCCGCCAACGTCTGCTGCAGGCCGGCGGGGTTCTGGCAGCTCGTGTGCAGGGTGATGCGGCCGCTCGTCTTGTCGAACTCTGCGATGCTGCCGCGCGGTTCCATGGTTACCGGGATGAGTCGCTGGTTGTGGAGCGAAAGCTTGGTGATGTGCTTGGCCTTCGCGAACGCCGCCGCACAGGCATCCGGCTTGCCCCACTGCATCTGCGCCGCCACGTTGCCCGGCGCCTCTCGGCCAGACCTGTGGCGCGCCCTTCGCGAGCGCGCCTTCGATCGTCGTTACCGTGGGAAGCTCCTGGTACTCCACGGCCACTTGCTCGACGGCGTCCTCGGCTTGTGCGCGCGTCTCGGCGACGACTGCGGCGACGGCCTCGCCGACGAAACGGACGTGGTCGATCGCAAGCGGGTAGTACGGGGGCGCGCCCTTCGGTTTTCCTTCGGCGTCTGCCAGGCCCGGCCCAAGCGGGAACGCGCCGATACCGTCTTTGGCCAACTCAGCGCCGGTCAGGACCGCGATAACACCGGGGGCTGCCTTGGCGGACGCGGCGTCGATCGCAACGATGCGTGCGTGCGGATGCGGCGAACGCACGAAGGCCAGATGCGTTTCGTTGGGCAGCGACAGATCGTCGACGTACTGGCCCGTGCCAGTGATGAACCGCTGGTCTTCGCGTCGCGTCAGCGCTTGGCCGATACCGAACTTGGTCATTGCATCGATCCTGTGTGATGGAGTGCACCCGTGATTCTATGCTATTGGCTAGCTCAGGGGAGCTGCGCACGCTGAGCGGGCGGGGTGCCGCGCGCCTGAACTCGTCCAGGGACTAGCGGCAAAGTTACTCGATCGGGAAATCGACTCGCTTGATGAACACGATCTTTCCGCCTTCATTCTTCACCACGTTGTAGCCGTGTAAGCCGTCGCCCCTTGCATCGAACTCGTAGGTACCTTCCAGGCCCTGGTAGCCTTTGATCGTGAGGATCGCCTTGCGCACCGCTTCGGGCTCGGTGCTGTTCGCGTTGTTCATGGCCAAGGCGAGGATATGCAGCGCGTCGAATGACCAGCTGGCAAAGTTGTCCGGATAGATGCCGAAGCGCTCGCGATATCGTTTGGTGAATTCACGTGCCGCCTCGTTGGCTTCGGCGTTGAAATCGGCGACTGCATAGGTCCCGTACAGCGCTTCGCCCGCCAGATTGCGAGTGGTTACGGCCGCAGTGGTGGGCGATCCCACCCATTGAACGTTCACGCCGAGCTGGCGCAACTGCTTCGCAAAGATCGCCTGATCGGCCGGAACGGTCATATAGGTTCCGAGCACCTCTGCGCCCGATTTCTTGATGGCGAGCACGATCGGAGTGAAGTCTTGCGAGTTACTCGTGTAACCCTGATCGAGGATGGGAGTCACGCCAAGGGCTTGCAGCGTATCGGTGAGCGCCTTCGCCCCGCCTTGGCCGAATGCATCAGTGGCATGGACAATCGCCCATTTCTTGAGCTTCAGCGTGTTGACGCCGAAGTCGGCGATGACTTTGGACGAGTAGAGATCGTTGGGTCGAGCACGAAACACCCACTTGTTATTCACTCGCGTGAGGCTGGGGTCGGTACCGCCAATCATGGTAGGAATACCCGCTTTCGCGATTGCCGGCGAAGCGGCTTGAATCTGCGTGCTGGCAATCGGCCCGACGATAGCTTTGATCGCGGGATCGGTGAAGAGCTTGGAGAAAGCGAGCACGGTACCGGGATTGGTACTGGCGTTGTCTTCGGTGCGCAGCTCGACCGGATGCCCCAGTATGCCACCCGCTTTATTGATGTCCTCTAAGGCGAGCTGCAATCCGTTCACCTGGAAGCTTCCTCCTTCGGCGAACGGCCCGGTGAGCATGTTGATGACGCCGATCTTGATGGGGTCTGCGGCGTCCGCGCCTGTGGCAAGCAGCAGTGACGCGCAAAATGCCAGAGCAATCCGGATCAGCATAGTTGTCCTCCAGTCCGAATGTTTTGTTTGTTGGCAGTCGATCATCGTGGGGCCCAGACAGGCGCGATTTTATGCCAGCCCCGGTGAGCGTGCCTGCGTGGGGCAACGAAACCCTTTCGTCGCCCTGAACCTTCGCGGGGCCAGAGGCGCGCGTGGGAGGGCGGTGTGCGTCGGGTTCGCCTGTACATCGCAATGCGCTAGAGTACCGAAAGACTGAAACCAACAACGGAGGAAACTGATGCAAGCTGACGCTGTTGCGAACAATTTCGATGCCGACATCCTGCAAAAGCTCAATCGAGACTACGTCAAGTCGGTCCAAATGTCGGATGTCCAACGGTTCAACGAGATCCTGGCGGAGGATTTCCTCAACAGCAATCCCGACGGCTCGCTGGTCGACCGCGCGGCGTTTCTGGAGCAGATAGCAAGGCCAGCGATGATCACGGATCTCGAGGCTCATGACGTGCGCATTCGAGTGCTCGGCGATGTTGCGATCATCCATGCGCGTACGACGTACACGAAGCCGGACGGTCAAGCGGCATCGGGCCGGTACACCGATATCTGGGCGCGCCGGCAGGGCCGCTGGCTTGCCGTTGCCGCCCATGTCAGCCGAGGCTGAAATCCAGACGCTGGCTTGCCGTCTATTCCGCTGCTGCACGGAAAATCTACAGCGAACGCAGCGATATAAGCATATAAGTTCTACATATAAGCAGTGTGTCTCCTCAACGTAGACGATGGAATCTACACAACAGGGCTGTTATCCTTCGCTCTCCATCCTCAACGACACTAAGGAGAAGACCATGGCGACGACCAACAATCCAGTCAACAACGGCGTGAACGTCGGTGCGCTGCTCGGCGCACGCGAGGCGCTGACCAAGGCGCCGGAGGCCGCCCAGTTCAAGTGGCGGGCGACGGTCAAGTGGGTGAACGGCACATTTAGTCGCTCCACCGTCGAAGGATTCTACGGGCTCGGCGCTGAGCAGAAGCACAAGACCCAGTTCACGTTCGACGCTGATCATCCGGAAGTTTTCGCCTCTGAAGACCGGGGCGCCACGCCGGTCGAACTCGTGCTGGCCGGCCTGGCCAGCTGCCTTACCGCGGGCGTGGCGGCCGTTGCGCAGCTGCGTGAGATCCAGTTACGCTCCGTATCGGCGACGCTGGAAGCCGGGATGGACATTCGAGGTATCCTCGGCGCCGATACCGACGTGCGCAACGGCTTCGACGGGATCAAGGTGACCTACAAGATCGATGCCGACGCGAGCCCCGACGACATCAAAGCACTCGTCGCCCAGTCGCAAAAGCGCTCGGCCGTCTACGACATCATCACCAACCCGACCAACGTCACGGTCGAGGTCAAGTGACCAGCGCATCGGGACTCGAGGGACGGGGCCGCTTGCGCACCACCACCATCGTCATCGGGGCCGGCCATGCCGGATTGGCCATGAGCTGGTGCCTCGCGCAGCGCTCGATCGATCATGTAATCCTCGAGCGCGGCGAGGTCGCCAATTCGTGGAGGACCGAGCGATGGGACTCGCTGCGGCTGCTCACGCCTAACTGGCAGAGCCGGCTGCCCGGCTACGGATACGAAGGCGATGATCCTGACGGCTTCCGCACGATGCCCGAGACCATCGCCTTCATCGAGCGCTATGCAGATGTGATTTCGGCGCCCGTGCGGACCAGCACCGAAGTCACTTCGGTGCGCCGCAGCGGGGACGGCTACGAGGTCGCCACCAACCGGGGCGTCTGGCAATGCCAGACCGTCGTGCTCGCAACCGGAGCGTGCAACATCCCGCAGGTCCCGGCGGTCGCCGAGGCGGTGCCGTCGGCGATCGCCACGCTCACGCCGATGCAGTACCGCAATCCGGGTCAGCTCGCGGATGGTGGCGTGCTCGTCGTTGGCGCCTCGGCCACGGGCACGCAGATCGCCGACGAGGTTCACCGCTCGGGCCGGCCCGTGACCGTGGCGGTAGGCGAGCACGTGCGGGTGCCGCGCGTCTATCGGGGCAAGGACATCCAGTGGTGGATGGACGCCGCCGGGGTGCTCGACGAGCGCTACGACGAGGTCGACGATATCCTCAGAGCTCGAAACGTGCCGTCGCTGCAACTTGCGGGCTCCCCCGAGCGCCGGACCGTCGATCTGAACTCGCTGACCAGCATCGGGGTGAAGCTCATCGGTCGTCTTGCTGGTATCAACGGCGGCAAGGCGCAGTTCTCGGGATCGCTGCGAAACCAGTGCGCGTTGGCCGACCTCAAGATGAACAGGCTGCTCGGCACGATCGACGAATGGGCGAGCGAAAACGGATACGACAACAAAGTCAGTCCGCCGCACCGCTTCGAACCCACCGAGGTCGAAGGATCACCGCCGCTTGGCATCGATCTCACCCGCGGTGAAATCCGGACCATCATCTGGGCGACCGGGTTTCGCCCCGACTACTCGTGGCTCCACGAGTCGGTCTTGGACCACAAGGGCCGTGTCCGCCATGACGGAGGTGTCGTAGAGGCCCCAGGCATGTACTTGATGGGCATCCCGTTCCTCCGGCGCCGAAAATCGAGTCTCATCGACGGCGCTGGCGATGACGCTCACGACCTGAGCGCCCACCTGGCGTCCTACCTCGGCCATCGAACCTCCGTGCCTCGCCCCGAACGACAGGTGCTCAGCCGGTAAAGCTACGGGTCAGGACAGTCCGGGCAGCAGCAGCGTCACACTGGCACCGCCCAGCGCGCTGCGCGCGATGACGATGCGCCCGCCGTACGCTTCCACGATGTCGCGCGTGACCGACAAGCCGATGCCGTGGCCCGGCACCGATTGGTCGGCGCGGTTGCCTCTTTCCAACACCCGCTGCGCATCGGCGTCCGATATGCCGGGTCCGTCGTCTTCCACGCTCAGCGCAAGCTCGCCTTCACTGAGCGCGGCGGAGACGCGGACGCGGCCGCTACACCACTTGCAGGCGTTGTCGAGTACGTTGCCGAGCAGCTCCATGAGATCGCCTTCGTCGCCGCGAAAGCGAACGGCCGGGTCGATCGTCACTTCGGTTTCGATTTTCTTCTCCGCATGCACTTTCGCCAGGGCCTTGAGCGTCCGTTCCACCGCCGGCCGCACCGGCAGCGGCGCTGCCAACCCGCTGCGCCCAGAGGCCGCCGCCCGCTGCAGGTGATAACCCACGATACGGTCCATGCGTTCCACCTGCTCTTCGAGCGCGCGCCCGAGCTCAGGCTCCGGTTTGGCCATGCTCAGTGCGCCGCGCACCAGGGCCAACGGGGTCTTGAGGCTGTGCGCCAGGTCCGCCAGCGCATCGCGGTAGCGCTTCTGGCGCGCGCGCTCGTGAGTGAGCAGGGTATTCAAATTGTCCGTCAATCGCCTCACTTCGGTGGGGTAGTTGCCGGCGATGTCTTCCTGCTGCCCCTGCTCCAACCGGGTTAACTCGTCGGCAACGTGCCGCAGCGGGCTCAGACCCCAGCGCAGAATCAACAACTGCGCCACGAGCAGCAGGAGCGCCATTGCGCCGAGCCAGCCCAACAGGCTGCGGCGGTAGATGTTGAGCTGCTCGTGGTAGGGCTGCAGGTCCTCGGCCACGCTGAACGTGAACGGATGGCTGCCGCCGGCCGTGGCCCAGCTCACGCCGAAGCTCTGGACGAAGAAGCCATCACTGGTGCCGGGGATTTCATCGAAACGCTGGCTGCCGGGGGGCAGTGGCGGGATCTGCGGCAGCTCGACATTCAGCGCAGAGCGCGACCGCCACACCTCGCGGCCCTCGCCATCGGAGATGGCCGCATACAAGCCCGAGCTCGGCATCTCGAGCTTGGGATCCAAGGGCCCGTTGCCAAGCGTGAGCCGTCCCTGCGCGTCGACTTCGGCGGCGGCCATCAGCAGGTACACCTGTGCCAGCAAACGCTCCTGGCGGGAGCTGCGCGCACTGTCGCGAAAGGCTCGCTCGAGAGCGAAAGCGGACAACGCGACGAACACCGCCAGCATCAGTCCGGCGCCGACCGTCACTCGCGCGGTGAGCGAGCGCATCAGCCGTCGCCGAGCCGAAAGCGGTAGCCTCGTCCGCGCACCGTCTCCACCGGCTGCAAGCGTCCGTCGGGGTCGAGTTTGCGCCGCAAGCGCCCGATGAGCACCTCGATCACGTTGCTGTCGCGCTCTTCGTCGTGTGGGTAGAGATGCGCAGCCAGCTCGTCTTTCGACAGCACGCGCCGGCGCTCGCGTACGAGGTGCTCGAGCAGGCGGTATTCATAAGAGGTGAGCTCCACCTCCTCGCCGTCCACGCTGACCTTCTGCGCGCCCAGGTTCAAAGCGATCGGGCCGCAGCGCAGGACCTCCTGCGCCGCACCGGCCGCGCGCCGCAGCAGGGCCTTGAGCCTGGCCAGCAGCTCCTCGGTCTCGAACGGCTTGGTCAGATAGTCGTCGGCGCCGGTCTCCAGCCCTTGGACCTTGTCCTGCCAGCGGCCGCGCGCGGTGAGGACGAGTATCGGCAAGTGGCTGCCGCGGCTGCGCAGCCGGGCGATGATGTCCAGGCCCGAGAGCCCGGGCAGCCCGATGTCCACGATGGCGGCGTCATAGGGATATTCAGCGGCGAGATAGAGGCCCTCCTTCCCCTCGCCGGTAGAGTCCACCGTGTAGCCCTGAGCTTCGAGCTGCGCTCGAACCTGCTGCTGCAGGGCGGGCTCGTCTTCTACCACCAGGATACGCATGGCGGCGCGTCTCAGTCGCGCATCGCGCCTGTCTGTGCGTCCACGTAGACCACGCGGACTTCGCCGCTGCGCGTGAGCACCTTGATGCGGTATTGACCACCGAGGTCCTTGGCGTCCAGCACCTTTCCGCCGGTGGCTCGCTGCACGATGGCGACGGCCTGCGCCAGGGTGACGCGGCGCTCGGCCACAGTGCTGCGGCGCGAAACCCTGTGCTCCGGCGAGCTCTGGAGACCAGCGTTGCGCCTGCGCGGGTACACACAAACCCGCCAGCAGGGTCAGCGCCACGAGCGCCCGCATCGACGTGAGAACCCTCATGGACAGATGATCGCCGATGCGGGAGCGACTCGCAACGCAGCGGGGCCGTATACTTTCATCGTATGAACCTCTACACCAAGCTGCGCGAGCGCGCAGAGCAAGGCACTCCAGTCAGGCTGGGCGTGATCGGCCTGGGCAAGTTCGCCGCCATGTATCTGGCGCAGGTGCCCAAGACGCCCGGCGTCCATGTGGTCGGCATCGCCGACTTGGCCCCTGCCGGCGCGCGCGCAAACCTCGAGCGCGTCGGCTGGCCAGCGCAGCGCTACGCAGCGACCTCGCTCGACGCAGCGCTCGCGTCCGGGGCCACGCACGTGGCCGACGACTGGCGCGCTCTGGTTGCCCATCCCCGGATCGACATCATCGTCGAAGCCACCGGCAATCCCATCGCAGCGGTCGACCATGCGCTCGCCGCGTTCCGCCATGGCAAGCACGTGGTCATGGTCACGGTCGAAGCCGACGCGTTCTGCGGGCCCCTGCTCGCGCTCCGCGCACGCGAGGCCGGCGTGGTCTATAGCCTCGCCTACGGCGACCAGCCCGCCCTGATCTGCGATCTCGTGGATTGGGCGCGCGCCGCCGGATTCGGCGTGGTGGCGGCCGGCCGCGGGCATAAATGGTTGCCGCACTTCGCGCAGTCGACGCCGGAAACGGTGTGGGGCTTCTACGGGCTCACACCGGAAGAAGCCGTTGCCGGCGGCCTCAACCCCAAGATGTTCAACTCGTTCCTCGACGGCTCGAAGCCGGCCATCGAGTGCACGGCGGTGTGCAACGCCACTGGCCTGACGCCGGCTCCCGAGGGTCTGAGCTATCCCCCGGCGAGCATCGACCAGATTCCCACGGTGATGCGCCCGCGTGCGGAGGGCGGACAGCTCCACCACAAGGGCCAGGTCGAAGTCGTGTCTTCTCTGGAGCCCGATGGGCAGCCGATCCCCTACGACATCCGCTTCGGCGTCTGGGTCGTGTTCGAAGGCGAGACCGAATACATCCGCCGCTGCTTCAACGAGTACGGCGTGCGCACCGATCCCTCCGGGCGCTATGCCTGCCTGTACAAGCGCTGGCACCTGATCGGGCTGGAGGCCGGGATCTCGGTGGCCTCGGTGGCGGTGCGCGGTGAGCCCACCGGCTGTCCAACCGGCTGGCGCGCCGACGCTGTCGCTACAGCGAAGCGCGACCTGAGATTCGGCGAGATCCTCGACGGCGAGGGCGGCTATACCGTGGTCGGCAAGCTGATGCCCTCGGCCGATTCGCTCAGCCTCGGCGCGCTTCCGCTCGGCCTCGCCCATGGCTGGAAACTCCTGAGGCCGGTGGCTGCCGGTCACCCGCTGCACTGGAGCGACGTTGCGGTCGACGATTCGAACAGCGCGGTCAGAGCGCGGCGGGAGATGGAGCAGTTCTTCGCGGCGAATGCGGAGTTGGTGGCGGGTTGAAGCGCCGCCCAACCTTCTCAGCGACCGAACGGCTCGACGCTCACGCGCACGGGCAGACGTGCGCCCGGATCGTAGGGTAGGAACGTCGTGTAGGAGCGGCCCTGGTATTCGTAAGCCACGTGGTAGCCGCTGATCCGGCTCTCCCACTGGTCCACCGTCCGGCAGCGGCGCACTTCACGCTCGGTATACTCGACCTCGCCGCCGCGGCTCTGCAGGCGATCGCCGACTATCGCGCCTGCCAATGCTCCGGCGGCTGCAGTGGCCACGCGTCCGTTGCCCTCGCCGAAGCGCGAGCCGAGGAGCCCGCCGGCCACTCCACCGATAAGCGGGCCCACCAGAGAATCGCTGCGGCGGTAGGAACTCTGAGGGACCACCTCGGAGTAACACTCCTGGCGTGGGATGTTCACCCTCTCATACTGGGGCGAGACGTTCTCGACCCGCGCGTAGTCTTGGAAATCGGCCCCGGCGAAGGCGGTGCCGGTACCGAGTGCCAGCGTTGCGGCCATCGTCAATGCGGTGCGTTTCATGGTTGCTCTCCTTGTTGGAGCTGGGATCTTTGTTGGACCTGGGATCTGACCGTGGCCGGCTCAATTCAGCTGGCCGCGGAAGATGATCGTCACGCCGTCTCGGTCGTAGCCGGGATAGGCGAGCCGGTCGTGATGCCAGGCAGGCGCGGGTGTCCAGCTGCGATACGGATGGGCGGGGCACCAGCGGTTGTGTTGCCAACCGCGATACTGCTGGTACTCGTGCCAGTGGCGCTCGGCAGGCGACCGTCCGCCGTCATACCAGCCGCTGTGTTGCGGGAGGCCTTGACCGTGGCTGCGCCAATCTCCGGCCATCGCCAGCGTGCTGCTGCACAGCAACAACGCGCCCAGGGTAGGGACCAGAAGCTTCGTATTCATCGCTCAATCTCCTTGGGTTGGTTCGGACCAGGGGCCATTCGCGCCTGGTTGAGCCTAGATTAAGCGGGCAGCGCTGAACGGATGCTGAATGGAGCGAGGAGGATCGCCAACGCTGCGCTTTGCATGTTGCCTGTCTTGACCCAGGTTTCCCGCGCGCTCACACTGTCCCACGAGATCCTCGGCTAGCACAGCGTCGGGTTTCACTTCTAAACCACTCGTCCAGGGGAGGACCGAAAGCGGGTTGTTCGGGATATCGAGGACGCCTTGGAACACGTTTCATCAGGCTGCCTTGCTCTGCCTGACAACCAGGCTGGAGAGCGTTATGACAACTACCTCGGAACTTGAAACGAAGGCGGTGCGACACACGGCGCGCCTGACGCGGCGCGAACTTCTTAAGGGCAGCGGCATCTTGATTGGGATGCTGAGCGGGGTGCCCTCCGGCGCTTCTAGCGCTGGCACCCAGCCGTACATGGGCGATCGAATTAAGTGTGCTCAGCGAAGCGCAGGGCCAGGAGCTGATGCGCTTCGCGCGTCAGCTTTATCCGCATGATTCCCTTGACGACGCAGCCTACGCCTTGGTGGTCAGCGCGCTCGACGGCGCCGCCAAGTCGGACCCGGCGACGAAGAAGCTGCTTGCCGAAGGTCTACGCAGCCTGGATGCCGCAGCAGGGGGCAGTTTCCTGCGGGCAAGTCCTCGCCAGCAGCTCGCGGCGGTCAAGGCGCTCGAAGGTACCCCCTTCTTCGAGAAGGTTCGCGGAACAACGATTGCGACCCTTTACAACAACCCTATCGCGTTCGCGTATTTCGGCTACGAGGGATCGGCGTGGGAAAAGGGCGGCTATATCAACCGGGGGTTCGACGACATCAAATGGCTCCCTGACCCGCCACCAGCGGCGAGTCCGGCGAAAGCCTAGGCAGAGAGGAGCCTGCAAAATGACAACATTCGACTATAGCGACAGTTCCGTCGTGGTCATCGTGGGGTCTGGCGCCGGTGGCGGAACGCTCGCCAACGAGCTCTCCCAGCGCGGTGTGAAGGTGGTACTGCTGGAGGCTGGCAAGCGCGAGTCGCCGGCGACGTTTGTCAATGATGAATGGGCATCGTTCATTCAGCTTGCCTGGTTGGACAAGCGTACTACTTCGGGGTCATGGCGCGTGGCGCGAGACTTTCCGAACCTGCCCGCGTGGCTCTGCAAGACCGTTGGCGGTACCACAACGCACTGGGCCGGCGCGTCGCTGCGGATTCAGCCGCACGAGTTCAAGGCGCGCACGACCTACGGCGAGATTTCTGGAGCGAGCCTTTTGGATTGGCCGCTGGACTATGAGGAGCTTGCCCCTTACTACGCGAAAGCCGAGGACAAGCTCGGGGTGACGCGCACCCACGATATTCCGGGTTTGCCTGGCAATAACAACTTCAAGGTGTTCTACAACGGCGCGAAGAAGGTGGGCTACAAGGCCTCCACCGGGCGCATGGCAATAAACAGCCGCCCCAGGGCGGACCGCGCCTCTTGTTTGCAGTTGGGGTTCTGCTTCCAGGGCTGCAAGTCGGGCGCGAAATGGTCTGCGCTCTATACGGAAGTCCCGGCCGCTGAACGGACCGGCAATCTGGAGTTGCGCACCCAAGTGCATGTGGCGCGCATCGAGCACGACGCTGCCGGCAAAGCTGTGGGCGTCGTGTACTTCGACGCCGAGGGGAAGCAGCAGCGCCAGCGTGCGCGGGCAATCTGCGTGGCGGGCAACTCGATCGAGACACCGCGACTACTCCTACTCTCGGCGTCGTCGAAGTTTCCCGACGGGATGGCGAATTCCTCGGGCCAAGTGGGACGCAACTATCAGCGCCATACTACCGGCTCCGTATACGCAATCATGGACGAGCCTGTGCACATGTACCGTGGGACTACCATGGCTGGCATTATCTCGGAGGAGATCGTTTTCGACCCGTCTCGCGGCTTTGCCGGCGGTTACGAACTGGAAACGCTCTCACTCGGCTTGCCGTTCATGGCCGCGTTCCTCAATCCGGGGGAATGGGGCCGCCCATTTGCTCAGGCGATGGATCTCTACTCACACATGGCGGGAATGTGGATCGTCGGGGAGGACATGCCGCAGCAGACCAATCGCGTCACGTTGAATTCCGCCGAAAAAGATCAGTGGGACTTGGCGGTTCCCAACGTGCACTACGATGATCATCCGAACGACGTCGCGATGCGCAATCACGCCTACGAGCGGGGTCGCATGGTGTCGAGGCCGTAGGCGCGCGCAAGGTGTTCTATACGCCGCCTTATCCCTCTACGCACAACCTCGGCACGTGCCGGATGAGCGCCAGTCCGCGCGACGGCGTCTGCAACAAGTATGGTCAGACGCATGACGTTAAGAACTTGTTTATCAGCGACGGCAGCCAGTTCACCACTGGCGCAGGGGAGAACCCGACGCTTACGATCGTGACTTTGGCGATCCGGCAGGCTGAGTACATCTCCAATCAGATGTCGCAGCAGAATATCTGATCGAAGCCTCGTCCTTCCTCGAAAGGGGACTCGAGAGGGTCCCTTTTTTCGTCCGGCGGCAGGACTGCGATTCCCGCGGCACTCAGCGCGCGGCCCAACTCACTAGACGGAGAAGGGTCGCGAGACGTTCAGGACGATGCCGAAGTCCGATCGCGAGGCGCTGCTGAAGTTCGTCGACTCTCTGTAGCCTGGACGGAGCGGAACGCGTAGTCCGGGGAACCTGATTACGCCATTAGGATTCGCGGTGCTTACACGCCGCTTACGGAAGATGATTTCCCCGGGGGGGTATCAAGACTCCGGACCATCGAGCCCTGGAGGCGGATGAGCTCCAGCGCGCCTGCAAAACTCGTCGAGGGTACAGCGGCTCCCGTATCGGACCGGGGAGCAACTCGGCCCTGCAATTAGCAACCGAGAAGAAGGCCTCCGGGTCGTTCTCGAGCATGAGCTTCTGAGCCAGCATCAGGTCCGAGAGCGGGACCTCGCCTCTTGGACCCGCGCAATAGGAAGTCCCGGTCTCCGCGTGCAGGACGTTGAACACGGTGCTCGGCAGGATCCAGAATCTTCCCCGCTTGGCGACCTGCACCGAAAAATACCCGCGAAGCTCGAACTCCTCCCGCTGAACCGGGGTGAGCGTCCGAAGCAGCAGCTTCCTGGCGCGCACCTCGGCCGCCGTGCGCGCGCTCAACTGTGCAAGGACGAGGCGGTCGACCGGGTCAGCAGCCGCTTCGCGGCGCGGCCACGCTCGCCTGAGACGCCCACCGATGACCCGCCCTAAGCGCCCAAGATCCATGCTGCGCTCTGCTCATCCGCCGACTATGCGCGGTACCACGATCGTCTCGTTCTCGAGCGTGGAAAACTCGGTCGCCTTCTCGTCGCGCTTGCCCTCGCCGCGATTCACCTTGAAGGCGGTGGAACCCCCGGCAAGCATCCGCTCGAACAGACTCCGCGCTTGAGCGCGGGCCAACGCCGTACCCTCGGTGTCGTCAAACGACATCACTCGGTCCCCGGAAGAGTCCAATACTCGAAGAATCTTCATAGTCCACCTCCTGTATGCAAGTCCGGGGGAGACGCGCTATGGGGTGACCGCCCGTTGACGCGCTCGCCGGACACACCTTCCTCTGGGCGGTCCTCCCTCTTCCCGGTTCGACTTCTTGCAGCTCGTAGAAGTTTCGCTTCGGCGCTCATGAATCAATCAACGTGCCTACCGAACGACCGTGACGGTGCAAGGAGCATGGTCGATGACCTGCTTGCAGACCGAGCCCAGCAGCCAGCGCTGAAAAAAAGTGTTGCCCCGATGACCCATGACAATGTGGTCGATGCGCTGCCTCTCCGCCTGGTAGACGATCTGCTCTGCAGGATGGCCCACCGCCACTTCGAAGCGAGCGGACAGTCCGGTTCCGCTTACCCTTTGCCTCAGCGTTGCAAACTGCTGCTCGAAGTGCTCCGTGGCGCTTTCGAGCACGGCTTCGGTCTCCACCTCCTCGGGCGGCTCCGGTGGGCGCGCCACGGCGAGAACGTAGACGTCGGCCTCGAGCGCCCGTGCCAGAGTCAGAGCGAAATCGAAGGCTCTCTCCGCCGGGGCTGAACCGTCATAGGCCACCAGGATGTGCTTGGTCATTCGAATATCCTCAGCATCAAGCGCGCGTTTGCTTCTGGACCGGAAGCTTCGCACTGCCGGGGTCGGGGCTAGGCTCTTCGCTCGGAAGCAAGTGTCGCGGGAAGAAGAAAGCATTCGCTACCAGTGTCGGAACGACGGCGCTTCCGATCACCGCTGCAACCAAGTAGGAGTATTGGACGCCGTCGATGATGTGGTGTGTCAGCCCGAACAATGCAGAGATGCTACCGAATGTGAGCCCGGTCGACATCAGCAGCGTGGTGTACATACCCTCCAGCCGCGGTGAGCCGAACATCCGAGTCACCGGATACACCCCCAGCACCTTGGTTACCATCTTCGCGAGCAACAGGACGAGGAAGATCATCGGCGCCGCCACCAGCGCCGGCAAAGAGACGTAGGATCCCGCGCGGATGAAATAGAAGGGCGTGAGGAAACCGAAGGTCAAGGTCCGCAGCCGACGCACGAGTACGTGGTCTTTGCCTACCGTGCCGGCCAAAATCATCCCCATAAGGTAGGCCGGCAGCACAGGCTCACTATCCGCCCACAGCGCCAGTGCGCCTAACCCGAACATGATCAGCAGGAGGAATTTCGCTTCCAGCTCCGAGGGGCGAGCACCGTACTTTCGGAAGAACCGCGGCGTGAGCCATGGCAGCAGCAGAAACGTCCCGGCACTGGCGCCCGCGAAAACCAAGGTCTTGATCGTGAACGGCGAGAACATGAGCCCCAGCGCGACGACCGTCCCGAGGTCGGTGATGAAGCAGGCGGCCAAGACCGTTTTCCCGTAGTCGGTCTTGTTGAACCCGAACTCGAGCATCACCGCGTAGACGACGGCGACGGATGTGGTGGACAGCGCGATCCCGGCAAGCCAGCTGGCCTGTGTCGACCAGCCCAGCCACCAGTAAGCCGCCGCAGTGCAGCCGAGGAAGGGGGCCAGGAAACTGATCAATCCTATCGCCGATGCTTCCTTCCAGCTTTTGCGCAGCACCACCGGATCCAGCTCGGCGCCGGCCAGAAACGTCAGCACAACCGCCCCCGTGGAGGACAGGAACTTGATCCAGGACTGGTCGGTACCCAGTGCAGCTGCGCCGATAAGGGCTCCGATGACGGTACCGACGACGATCTCCGACAGGGCCGTCGCAATCCGCAGCCGGATGGACAGCAGCGTCGCCACCAGGGCCAATCCCAGCCACAACGCGGCAAGCGCGAAAATGTCGGTCATAGTTGCGTTGCGTCGAGAGGCGACGAAGTGGCTGGTGAACTCATGCCGGCACAGCCTCGATCAGGCTCCAGATTGAGCGGGTAGGCACGATGCGGGCGAGGCGAAACCCTGCACGCTCCAGCAAAGTCCGGAATTCGCTCTCCGTGCGTTCCCGGCCGCCGTGGGTAGTGAGCATCATATGCAGGTCGACCCATTTGGCAGGAGAGGGCTCATTCCCGGGCGGTACGATTCGCTCGCAGATCAGAACTCGACCCTGAGGCTTGCATGCCGACAGGCAGGTCCTCAGGATGCGGTTGCAGCTCTCGTCGTCCCAGTCGTGCAGGATGTGCTTGAGGAAGTAGAGGTCCGCCCCGGTCGGCACGGACTCGAAGAAGCTTCCTGCCACGAACCGGCAGCGCGCGCTGAATCCCGCATGCGCGATGAACTCCTCCGCTCGCGTTCTGATATGCGGGAGGTCGAATACGATCCCACGTAGCTCGGGCGCCGCCTCAAGCATCGCGCACAATGCCGCGCCGACCCCGCCCGCCACATCGACGACCGCTGCCACGGCAGAGAAGTCGTAGGCTTCCACCATGGCGGCGTTGGTCGTTGACGAGGCGCTCGCCATGGCGCGATCGAACAGTGCCGCGACTGGCGGCTGCTGCGCTAAGTAGTCGAAGAACTTCTGGCCGTACACGTGATCGAACCCCGTTTCCCCGGTTCGCACTGTATGCAGCAATGCACCCCAGGATTGCCAGGCCGTCTCGTGGCCGAACAACAGGACCAGATCGCGCATAGAGTCCGGCCGGCCCTTCAATAACAACTCCGAGAGTTCGGTGTTCCGGAAGCGACCTTGGTCGTCCTCCGCGAAGATGCCCAGGCTAGCCAGTGCTCTCAGCACCCGGTAGAGCGCGCTTGCGTCGGCTTTGACCCGGCGCGCCAGCTCGGACACAGGCATGGGGCCCGCTGCCAGGCTGCCCGCCACGTCCAGTTCGGCGGCGGTCCACAGTGCGCGGGAGGTGAAGTACGCGATCATGATCTCGCGGATACGGGACGCCGGCGTGGAACCGGGTTTTTCAGAGTCTGGGGAGCGGCTCACGTGCTGATCTCCTAACCGGATAGGCACTCACAAATCGACTACCGACGGAAGCGCAAAGTCCGCTTTGCAGGACCGCGCCTATTTGATCACCTCTTCCGCCTGGATCAGCACCGATTGCGGGAATGTGAAGCCGAAGAGCCTTCGCGGTCTTCAGGTTAACAACAAGCCGGAACCGGCTGCTGTAATCCACGGGAATGTCGGCCGGCTTGGCGCCATGGAGGATTTTCGCAATGATGCTCAGCGGCACGGCGATACCTGTCGGCGACCGAAACCCCGTACGACATCAGACCGCCTTCGTATGTGAACACCTCCTCCCAGTACGCGGTCGGTAAGCGATGCTTGGACGCGAAGGTGATGACGCGACTTCGAGCGGCGAGGGAATCGCTATGTTGGGCGAAATGATCATCGCGTCTACCCGTTTCCGAGCGACTTGGGATAAGGCACGCTCCAGGTCCTCAGGACTTCTGATGTCAATCAAGCTCACTCGAACGCCAATTGGTCCCGATGCCAGG